>JBDXGZ010000001.1:0-345089 GCA_039989855.1 Maricaulaceae bacterium
CTCAAAGTAAGGTGAGAGCTGTGATGACCTAGACCAGACCGTTGTCTAGGGCCTTTGAAAAAGCCAACCGTTGCGAAGGACTTTTCGTTTATTCGGAAGGGTCAGGCACAAAGTGCGTCTGATATCCATTGCGTAAAACACATTAGAAACTTGGTAGCCATCGTAATGGAGACCTTCGCAGACTGTCCTAACTTGCACCGAGAGGTGTGGGACGTATTCGCATGTCTCCTCTCAACAAAAGTGAATATGAGGAAGTCGGATAAATTCTTGCTTCCGCCTTGCGCGTCAATTGGCTCTAGGTCATTATGAATGAGTAATAGAGTGAGACGAATAGCATGGCAGACAGTAAAGTGGTGAATGTGAGCGCAGGGTTTAACATTGCTGACCCAACTGAAATTGACCGTCTTGAGGGCAAAGTTTCAGACGCTGAGTGGGCGTTGCGTTGTGATCTTGCTGCCACTTATCGCCTCTGCGCCATGCATGGCTGGTCTGATTTAGTGTTCACCCATATCTCTGTGCGTTTGCCTGATGAGGCCAATGAAAAAGGGGAAATGGAGGAACGGTTTTTAATCAATCCATACGGGGTGATGTTTGACGAGATGACGGCTTCGGCTTTGGTGAAGGTCGACCTGACAGGCAAGGTTTGCCAAGATACATCTTATTTCGTTAATCCCGCAGGCTTCACCATCCATAGTGCCGTTCATATGGCGCGCGAAGATGCGGGCTGCGTTATCCATGTGCATACGCCCTACGGTATTGCGGTGTCTGTTCAAAAAGCAGGACTACGACGCTATACGCAATTTTCCATGCAGGTTTATGATGATCTTGCTTATCATGATTACGAAGGAATTGCTCTTGATCTGGATGAGCGTGAGCGCATCATTAAAGACCTCGGGAACAAGAGCCTTTTGATGCTGCGTAATCACGGCACGCTGACACTCGGCCCGACTTGCGGCACGGCCTTTTTGCGGATGTACTTCCTTGAGAACGCTTGCAAGACGCAAATCCTCGCGCAATCTGTCGGAAGCGAAAGCCAATTGCACGAAGAGCCCGAAGATATGGGCCACCGTGTCTATCAACAGGGGGCGGCGGCCTTTGTTCCCGGCATGGGAGATAATCTCGTATGGCCCGGTTTGATGCGTAAGCTTAAGCGGACGAACCCTGGGCATGATTATTAATCCGTTCGGTCATAAAGGCAAAAGGTAGCGATATGAAAATAGTAGAGATGAGCGAATTATCAGGCCTGATTGGCACGGTCATTGGGACAAGTGATTGGATTGTGGTGGACCAAGACCGCATCAATGTCTTTGCCGATGTCACGGAAGATCATCAATTCATCCATATTGATCCTGTCAAAGCCAAGGACTCGCCCTTTGGCGGAACGATTGCTCACGGGTTTTTAACATTGTCGCTTATGTCTAAATTTGCCGAGACGGGAACTCTAGTGATTAAAGGCGCGGTAATGGGGATTAATTACGGCCTTGAGTCTGTGCGATTCCTTAATCCCGTTGCGTCGGGCTCAAACGTGCGCGGCGTCTTTACGTTGAAAGGCGCTTTTGAGAAAAAGCCGGGTCAAATATTGCTGACCTACGGTGTGAGCGTCGAAATCGAGGGAGCCGAAAAACCAGCCCTGGTCGCTGACTGGCTCGTCATTCAGATCTTGGAAGAGCCGTAGGGGGAGGGCTATTTACCTTCATTTTGAAGGACTAATGTTTGAAACTTAGCTGCATCTTCAAAGGAAATGTCTTCAGTGTATCCCCATGATGAAAGGCTGTATCCATATTCGGCGATATCAGACCTGTTTATGAAAGCCTCCACCTTTGAGACATCTTAGAACAATATTGTGTCACAAATATGGTTAAGTTTAAACGCGCTCGCTATCTCCTTATGGTGCGGTCAAAGCGAGAGCGGGCGCGGGCTAAGATATCCGCGTTAACATTTTTCTCAAGCCGTTCGCGCAGAGCTTCGCGATCTTTGTTGTAATCATCGACGCCAGACTCGCCACTTCGTAGGAGCCAATAATAGGCGTCTTCGAAGGATTGCTCGATCCCGTCACCTTTGGCGAGGGTAAAAGCGTAGAGAAATTGGCCTTCACTGTCGCCAGCTTTGGCGGCGCGTTCAAACCATTTAGCGGCTGATGTGTCACTTTGTTCGACACCAGCGCCTTGATAGACGAGGAGGCCATAATCGGCCATAGCGGGAGCGATGTTAGCATTGGCGGCTTGGCGCATAAGAACAGCGGCCTTTTTTCCATCGGGGCGAATTTCAAAGTTCTCAGCATACATAAGTGCCGCAATATAAGCGCTTTGTGGATCCCCAAGCGTTGCAGCATGTTCATACCATTGGAGGGCTTCAAAGGGATCTTTTTCGCTGAGCTCATCGCCCATGGCTCGGGCCGCAAGCGCGTCTCCGTCCACAGCAGCTTTAGCGCGCCATTTGGCCGCTTTCACCGTGTCTTTGGGGATGTTTTCGCCTTTGTAATAGACATCGGCGAGAACGCGCATCGCGTCATGTCGTCCTAAGGTGGCGGCACGTTCAAGATAAGCTATGGCGTCCGGTGGCTTTAACCCGGCCTGTGAGCGTAGAGCCAGTTCCGACAAAGCGACAAGCGCATCGGGGTGATCCTTAAGGGCGGCTTTTTTGAAGACGTCTGCAGCCCCGTTTGAGTCGATGAGACCCGTCTCGCCGCGCATAAGAATATGCCCCACAAGAACTTGTGCTTCGGTGTCACCATTGTTTGCGGCAATTTTACCATAAGCGAGAGCCAGGTTTTTATCGCCGCTTTCATAAGCTTTTATCGCGTCTTGATAACTGACGACACGCGTGTTTGATGTTAAAGTTCGCGGTGTATCTGCTAAGGCGGCAGGGCTACTGGCTAAGCTGATGTATGACAGAGCGCCGAAAGCTGCGAGAGCGCAGAGGCTGGCCCGTCCGGATGTTGCCAAACGCCTGATGACACGGCGATAAAGTCCGCGCCGGCGGCTATCACCTCCGCCGCATTGTTCGTTGTTATCCCGCCAATGGCGACACATGGAATTTCGACTGTTTCGCACCACCATGTAAAAATCTCCAACTCTACACGCGATTTAGGCGTTTTGGTTTGGGTCTCAAAAACTGCTCCGAAGGCCACATAATCTGCACCTGCTTGAGCCGCTTCAAAAGCCAGCTGTTTGGAGTCATGACATGTTACGCCGATAATTGCATCCCCACCAAGCAATTCTCTTGATGAAAAATAGTCCATGTCGTCCTGACCTATATGCGCACCGTCTGCTCCAATTTTATGAGCGAGGTCGGGGCGGTCATTGACCAGTAGTAACGTGCCATGTGCATGACATATGGGCTTTATAGCTTCGCCAGCCTGAATGATTGCTGAATCATCGTCCGTTTTCAAACGGAGCTGTAAGCAAGCCACAGGCGCGGCGGCGAGAGTTTTCGCTAAAATTTCACAAAAAACGTCCAAATCCTCGATGGTTGGTGGTGTGATAAGGTAAATTTGGCATGTTGTGTCAGTCATTTGGCCTATATGGTCAGAATTATTACAATCGTCTATAGAGAAAAGACAGCTATAGGGTCAGTCGGAGTTTTCAATGCCAATACATACAGGACAATGCCATTGCGGCGCGGTGCGTTTTTCCTTTGAGGGGCCGTCATCTGTTACTATGACCAACTGTAATTGTTCGGCGTGCGGTTTAACGGGCTTCCAGCATGTTTTCGTACCGCAAGAGAACTTTACGCTCATAAGTGGGACCGAGGATTTAACTCAATATCAATTCGGAACGCGCACGGCAAAACATCTGTTTTGCCGTAATTGCGGCGTTAAAGCCTTTTACCGCCCGCGCTCCCACCCCGAGAGCTATAGCGTCAATTACCGCGCCGTAACACCGGGAACCCTGACGATCTCTGAGGTCATTCCTTTTGACGGGCAGAATTGGGAAGACAATATCAAAGCGCTTAAAGAGAAGACTTAGCTGGCGACAAAAATTGACATAGTCGTTTAAATGATATTCCCATCTTTATCAATAAGACGAAAAGTGATCTTTGTCTCGACGTCACATCTTGAGACTGGAACCCCGTTTTTAATTTTAGGATTATATTGCCATCGGCTTAATGATTTTCGGCTCGCATAGGAATAGAGATCATCTGTGCAGCTAATGATCTGAATGTTTGTCGTTTGTCCTTTCGCATTAACGTCAAAGAGGAGTTTGCATGCGCCAGACTTATTGGCCGCGGGTGGCATAATCGGTGGTATTCTGACGAGAGGTACTGCGTCGCGGTCTGTTACGTTCGACGTAGCAATAGGGGTTAAAGAGGACGCTTTATTCAAAAGGTCATCTTCACATACAGCTTGCTCTCGTGTTAATAAGTCTGCGTTTAATCTGGCGTTCAGTTTTGATGCAGACTTAAAATGAGCCTCTCGAAGTGCCTCATTATTTGGCGTTGTGCTACAAGCTGTGCCGACAATAAGCGATGCCGCCAATAATTTAAGGTAATGTTTCATAAATCCCTCTTATGTTTAACTTATATTTTTACGTTCAAAAGCTTTCGAGACGAAATAAAATATGACTCCTGCGATGATTATGCTGAAGCCAAATATTGCGAGTGTTGGATTTTCCTTAATTGTGTAGATCAAAGCAAACCCTGTAATGATTAAAAAGATAAGCGGCGTGAGCGGATAGGCCCATGTCTTGTAAGGGCGCGGTAAATCAGGTTCGCGGAAGCGTAAGACAAAGACGCCCAATACGGCGACAAAGCTATTAAAGGCTAACATAGACCCTGCAAAGACCATGATGAACTTAAACGAAGAGGTCGTGATAAAAATAATAGCGATGGCCGATTGTAGCCAAATGGCGACAAAGGGAACGCCGTCATCATTGGTTCGCGAGAGTAATTTTAAGGCCGAGAAATCTTCTCCAATCGCTTGCAAAGCGCGCGGCCCTGCGAGGGTCATGGCACTCACAGTTGAAATCAGCATGAGGGCCAACATAACGGCCGTTAGGCGGCCCCCTAAATCACCAAGCGCCGCATTGGCGGCAATATAGCCAATCTCTTTTTGCCCGACGAGGGCCTCTACGGGGGCGACTTTAAGGAAGACGAAATTGAGCAAGACATACATGCACATCACAAAGCCTGTTCCGAAGATCAGGACCTTCGGTAAATCCCGCTGTGGGTGTTCTAACTCACCGCTAATATAAGTCGCGGCATTCCACCCTGTGTAAGAAAAGCTGACATAGATTAAAGCCACGCCAAAGGCAGGGCTGATAAAGGTCGATAGATCACCCGCGACGGGCAAGAGGCGAACGGGTTGTGGATCAGGGACAAAAAACAGCGCCGTTATACAAAATAGAAAGACCAAAATAATTTTCAGAAGCGTCGTACTCGTTTGCAGGCGGCTACTTCCTTTGCGTTTGCGCCCGTGGAAAAAGGTCACAAACAGAACCAACCCTATGGCGAGGGGTTTTTCCCATCCTTCTGGAATGCCTGGCACGGCTTTGATGGTGAACGCTCCAAATGCCATTGAAATGGCAGCAATCGGAGCCGCAAATCCAATGGTGGCCGAAATCCATCCCGAGACAAATCCCGCGATTGGGTGATAGATACGCCCAAGGAAATTATATTCTCCGCCTGAACGGGGCAAAGACGCGCCAAGCTCAGCGTAACTCGCCGCACCGCACAGCGCCATAATGCCGCCCATAACCCAGAGCATTAAAATCGGCACACCCCCTTGGACGGTTTCGAGCTGAAACCCAAGACTGGTAAACACGCCAATCCCGATCATATTCGCGACAATAACGGCCATCGCCGTGCGGGGAGTATAAAAAGTTTTCATGTCTGAGTGATGGGGTAATTTAAATCTAAATTCCAGTCTAAAATTATATGAACGGGTGAGGGGGAGACGCGCGAAAACCTCTCGCCGCCCGTAGACCCGAGGTGTTAGTTTATAAAGTGGACAACCGCGAAGCGCTAACGCTACTGGATACCAAATTTTCTAAATGTTTCGCAACGTAAACGCTTCGCGACGACACAGTTTTTCACAGTCCGGGACAGCGGTGGATCTAGGCCATCTAACCGAAGTACGGCGGTACAGCTAACAGACATTACTCCGCTACGTTTACCGCATGTGCCGGCACCTTCACAGCAGTCAATGTACACTTGCCTGTCCTCAAAAGGTGGTGCGGGTAATATAGATGAGGTTCGTCACCCGTGGATTTATCTCGGTGATTTTCCTTCACACGTCACCCTCGGGCCCAGACCCGAGGGTCCATCCCAAGACGTATGATGGATCCTAGGGTCAAGCCCTAGGATGACGATTGAAAAAGAAAAGCAAAGCGAGAGCGATGATGCAGTGATTTTGTGAAATGAGTAATTGAAAGAAATTGTCTCTCGGTGTTTTTCTTGTAGCTCCCCCTTCGAGTCCCGCAGCTAACGCTGCGTCTCAGGGTGAGGGTGTGTTTGTATTTATCAATTCCCTCATCCTGAGGAGACCGTAGGTCGTCTCGAAGGATAAGCTACAATGACGGGATTGGGGATGTTTCATAATTGGGCTCATTATTGATTTTAGCCAAGGGTCTATCAGTCAACGATCACGGCCCCCGTTTCTGGGCATAGCCTGTGCCAATGGGGATTGTGTGTTTCAATCAATTCAATTTTCCATGACCGCTTCCAGCATTTCATGTTTTTCTCACGCTGAATGGCGGCTTGCATGGTCTGGTGATGCTCAAACCAAACGAGGCGCTTGACGTTATAACGCGCCGTAAAGCCTGAGATGGATTTATGGTGTTGCCACTCCCGTGCGGGGAGGTTGGATGTCACACCAATATAAAGTGTGCCGTGAACGCCTGAGGCTAACATATATACACAGGGTTGAAACATAGCGCATTGTGGCGGGATGGATCCTTGGGTCAAGCCCAAGGATGACGAAAAGAGAGGGTTTTGTGTTTCTTGCTTGATAGAGTTATATCTGAAGACCCGTTTGCTCGCTTAAATTACACCTAACTATCTAAACTCGTCACCCTTGGGCTTGACCCAAGGGTCTATCATGCGTCTTTGAAAAATTGACCCTGCATTTTGCCCCTTAAAGTTATGGACATATGATTTTAAGAATTTACTTTAGAATTTTCTCAAGTTTTTTTATCACATGCGGTGCAGATTTTTTGGTTTGAAAAACCGTTGGAATTTTTCGGAGCCATGTATGTTGCGATACATGCCCTGTTGTAGAGGTGACACGTTTTTTTCTATCGCTGGATTTCAAATAATTTAGGATAACAATGACCATTTCCCTATTGAAGGCCCATAGGGTTTCAGTTTTGTAGTTTATTTTAAAATAAGCATCGTTTGGCCAGCTAAGTTTATGCAACCGCCTAAAGTCACATGAATTGCAGACAATTACGCCTCTAGAGGCGTTTCTTCTGGAGTAGTAATAGAAAGGCTTGTTGGTGAAATTTTCGGGGGAAAAACCTTCTGGCAAGTCTCTTATGTTGTATACATCACCATTAAGATGACGATCGTGCCAAGCATGATACTTCCAACCATTGTCGTATTCCCAAGTGGTTTTAAAGTTTTTTGATTTTTCAAAATAAGAGCGATGTTTTTTGTCAATAGGTTGTGATTTGGAAAAGTGAAATATGGCATGATGTTGGCAAGACGGACATAATACGGAAACTTCATGTGGCATTGCTATTTGATACATAGACATAATCACCCCACCTTCAACTTCTGCATCTCATCTCTCAACCTCGCCGCTTCTTCAAACTCCAGATTTTCCGCCGCTTCGAACATGCGTTTTTCGAGATCGGCTAGGACGGCGGTGAGGTTGCCTCCCATGTAGGCGGCTTGTTCGCCCTCTGCGACTTCCATGAGTTTGCGGGTGGCTTTGCCTGATTTTCCGCCACGTTTTTGGCCTGATGGTGTCCATTGATTGGCGTCGTCTTTGATTTTCTGGGCGGCCTCTGAATCGCCGACGAGGTCTGAGACGCTGCGGAGGACGGATTGCGGTGTGATGCCGTGTTTTTCATTATGGGCGATTTGGCGTTTGCGGCGGCGAACGGTTTCGCTCATGGCGCGGTCCATAGAGCCTGTGATTTTATCGGCGTAAAGCACAACATGGGCGTCGGCGTTTCGCGCGGCGCGGCCAATGGTTTGCACGAGGGCGGTCTCTGAGCGCAGGAAGCCTTCTTTATCCGCATCGAGGATGCCGACAAAGGCACATTCAGGAATGTCTAAGCCTTCGCGCAGGAGGTTGATCCCGATCAGCACGTCAAACACACCGAGGCGCAGGTCGCGGATGATCTCGATGCGTTCCAAAGTGTCGATGTCTGAATGCATATAGCGGACTTTGATGCCTTGGTCGTGCATATATTCCGTTAGGTCTTCAGACATTTTCTTGGTGAGAGTTGTGACTAGTGATCGGTAGCCGCGCGCGGTGGTTTTGCGCACTTCATCAATGACGTCGTCCACTTGCGACGCACCGTCTTTGGCCACAGGGCGGACTTCCACGGGCGGGTCGATAAGGCCTGTGGGGCGAATGACTTGCTCCGTGAAGATGCCGCTCGTGGCCTCCATTTCCCACGGGCCGGGGGTGGCGGAGACATGAACCGTTTGTGGGCGCATGGCGTCCCATTCTTCAAACTTAAGCGGGCGGTTATCAATACAGCTCGGGAGGCGGAAGCCGTGTTCCGCGAGGGTGCCTTTACGGTTCGCATCGCCGCGGCTCATCCCGCGAATTTGCGGCACGGTAACGTGGCTCTCATCGGTAAAGAGAATGGCGTTTTCTGGCAGATATTCGAACAGGGTCGGTGGCGGCTCGCCGGGGTTACGGCCCGTGAGGTAGCGTGAATAGTTCTCGATACCCGTGCAAAACCCTTGGGCTGCGAGCATCTCCAGATCGAATTGCGTGCGTTGATCAAGGCGCTGGGCTTCGAGTAGGCGGTTGTCCGCATCATATTCTGCGAGGCGTCCGATAAGCTCTTTCTTTATGCCTTTAATGGCCGAGTTTACCGTCGGGCGCGGGGTGACGTAATGGGAATTCGCATAGACCCGCACCGCATCGAGGGCTTTGCCTGTTTTGCCTGTGAGCGGGTCAAATTCCGTAATAGAATCAATCTCATCGCCGAAGAAGTCAAAGCGCCAAGCTGTGTCGTCAAACTGGGCAGGGAAGACTTCAATCGTGTCGCCGCGCACACGGAAGGTTCCGCGTGAAAAGGCGATGTCGTTGCGCGTATATTGAAGCTCGACCAATTGGGTCATGAGGTGGCGCGGGTCAATCTCTTCACCGCGCGTAAGGTTTACGGTCATCGCCGTATAGGTCTCCACCGAGCCGATGCCGTAGATGCAAGAGACGGAGGCGACGATGATACAATCATCGCGCTCGAGTATAGCCTGCGTGGCCGCATGGCGCATACGGTCGATCTGTTCATTGACCGAGCTATCTTTCTCGATGAACGTATCTGTGCGCGGAACGTAAGCTTCGGGCTGATAATAGTCATAATAAGAGACGAAATATTCGACGGCATTATCAGGGAAGAAGCTTTTAAACTCGCTATAAAGCTGCGCGGCGAGGGTTTTGTTGGGGGCCATAATCAGGGCAGGGCGTTGGGTCTGCTCGATGATCTTGGCCATGGTGAAGGTCTTACCCGAGCCCGTCACGCCGAGCAGGACTTGATCGCGTTCAATGGAGTTGAGGCCTTCGCACAGTTCTTCAATGGCGCGGGGTTGGTCGCCTTTAGGCTCAAAATCACTGACAAGGCGAAAGGTCTGCCCGCTTTCGATTTTCTCAGGCCGTTCAGGACGGTGAGGCTGCCACATAATGGGCGCTTCTTGCACGGATATGGTTGGAGTTGATGCCATAGTGATGATTTAAACTTTAGTTGGGAAATTGCAACTCCTGCAAGCGGGGTTTTAGGTTTTGTTAAACATATTTGTAAATAGTTTGTTTTAAACTTTTCCACATGAAAGATAATATGGTTGAAATGGCCAATAAGAGCGTGGTTGCAAGCCTTAAGAGCCTTGTAGTGTCCGCTTGTGCTTTGAGCCTATCTTGTGTGGCCGCAGCATCAGTACTTGACCGTCCATTTTTCCGTGCGAATGCAACAGTCGTTGTGATTGGCGCCGGTGACTTCAATGATAATGGTGGAGTTGCCCCTGTGGTGTTTGATTTTCTTCATCTCGAAAATGGTGTGTCTGGAACAGCTGCTACAGATTTGATCGGCTTGGATGGTAGACCTGTTAATTTAAATAGTGGATTATTTAATCCAATATTTAGTGAAGACGCAGGTGGTAATGAGTTCCAAATTAATGATGCGGTTTCAGGCGGCGAGTTTAACTCGACAGGGCCAAACCAAATTTTAAATGCGACCGACAGTTACAATGCTTTCGTCTTGGATGAAGATACGGATGTTGGTCTAGAAAATTTAGGAACCCGCGCATCGCGTTTCTTTGTGGCGTCAAATTCTGCTTTTGATATTTATGCACACGCGAATAATCTTGAGACGACAGGTACTTTTGACGCGCTTGATTTGTCCAACATACGCTTTAGACTACGGTATCAAGTCACAGGCGGTGGGGCTACCAATCGCTGGGGCGAGCGCGCGCAAGATCCTGCTATTGGCGGAGCGGGTATTATTTTCCCGCAAACAACAGCCATTAGGCTTGATGCAATCTCATCGGGTCCAACGCAGGTTTTTGACGGCGGACGACGCACGGCAGCAGAGCCAGGCTCACTTCTTGAACAGGCGGTTGGATTTCAGGCGCGTTACAATTTGCTTGGAGACGATAATACGGCCACCAATTATGATCTCTCATTGGGTTCTGGGTCTATTGCCGCCGACGTGACTTATACGGTCTATGTGCCCTAGGTTCTAAGACCAGCCCATGTCAACATGTGTTGATCTAAAAGGTGCAGAGGCATCCTTTTCATTGTTTTACCTTATATAATGCCAGCCTGATGATGGGGTTGTTGTCTCAATTCAGTAAAATTTTCATGTTTTTATTTTCATCAAAAAACTGTTGATCTGTAGTTAATTGTTGTATATATACAATAATATGATTTACAACCGCGTTAAATTACTGCGAACGGAAGCAGGATTGTCCCGTAAGGCATTAGCCGATGCTGTCGGGGTTAATTTCCAGACAATTGGTTACCTTGAGCGCGGTGACTATAATGCATCGTTAGAGTTGGCGTTTAAACTCGCAGACCATTTCGGGGTGAGGGTGGATCAAGTGTTTTCCCCACGCCCCTTTTTATCATTGGCTCAGCAACTCGCGGCTAAAGATTAGGCGGAGTTATTATGAGCTTCAAATTTTAAAGGGCGGGAACAGCTCGACTTTCAAATGTGAATTAAAAAATAAAACTAAAAAGGATGGTAGGGACATGTTAAAATTTTATGCTGATACATTTAAATTATCAGAGGCGGAGCTATCGGAAGAAAAGCTAAGACGCCTTAAACTATATACGCTTTTGGGCTTGCCAGCGTTTCCATTGATAGCTCTTGTCTATTTCAAAGACTTTAGCCTTAGTTTGACATTTATAATCGGACTCATTGGCCTCATATCTTTAGGGTTTGTTATGGTGACAATGACGAGCCGTTTTATAAACCGATTTTGGGCGAGAGATAAATATCTTGATGAGTGGGAAGTGGCGCGTAAACACCATGCTATGGCGATAGGTCATCAAGTGACTGATTATATGTTTATGGCGTTAGGAGCGATATTTTTTATCGCGAGTATCTTTATTAAGAAAACGATCACTATTAATTTAGAAATCTTAGCGGGGACCGCGTTTGGGGTGGTTGTTTTTATGATCTATGTCCCTCATATCTTTCTTTTATGGACGGTGAAGCCTTCAGGGACATTTGACAATATTGATTCCAGTGAAAAAATTGCGAGCAAGGTAAGGCTTAAAAACATCCTTATGTTTACAGCCATTTTAATTGGGGCAGGCCTTATGTCTGGTTTTCTTTTTGGCTATTTCGACGGGTGAAGTTATAATGACTTGCTCTTACGACTTACACGTATAAGTTTAACTTATAAATGCAACTAATTGGGAGAAATGAAATGACAAAAATTCAAAAGAGATTTGGGAGCTTATTGATCCTCCCCTTGTTGCTTTTATCGGCCTGCGGGGACGCAACGGACGTAGCGACGAAAGTGGTGGAGCCTGCGGTTAAAGCGCCCGCGCTTTATCAAGTCAGTGATGATGATACGACGATTTACGTTATGGGAACGGTACACTTACTGCCAGAAGACCTCGTTTGGTTTCAAAATAATATTCAAACGGCCTTTGAGGCCTCTGATGAATTGGTTATTGAGATGGTCGAACCTGATCCGCAAACCATGCAGGGGCTGGTCATGTCATTAGCGGTTGAGCAAAGCGGCAAAACGCTTCGGTCTTATTTTGATGATGAACTTAAGCAGAATTATGAAACCCGTCTGGCTTCCTTAGGCATTCCGCCAGAAGCTCTTGACCCGTTTGAACCTTGGATGGCGTCGGTCACCTTATCAGCTATGCAGTTGCAGGCCATCGGCCTCAACCCTGAGAGTGGAGTTGAAAAAGTTCTAACAAATGCGGCGAATGCATCTGGCAAACCTATCTCTGGATTAGAAACAGCGGCTCAACAGCTTGGATTTTTCGATAATTTATCAAAAGACGCACAGCTCTTTATGCTTGAAAGCGGTATTGAAGATTGGGACGAGGGCGTAGAAATCGTTCAAAATATGATTGCTGAATGGAAAGATGGTGATGTTCAAGACCTCTCCAACCTAATGAATGAAGCTATGGTTGATCAACCCGAGCTAAATACTGTGCTGTTGACGAACCGTAATGCGAATTGGGCCGAGTGGGTTGAAACCCGCCTTGATGCACCGGGGATCGTGTTTATGGCAGTTGGTGCTGGTCATATTGGCGGCGATAACGGACTGATTGACCTACTGGGTGATAAAGGCATTAAAGCGACGCGTGTCGCGGCTGAGTAGTCACCTTTGCTCATTGAATTAAAAAGCGTCCCATCTGAGTAAGGTGGGGCGTTTTACTGTTTTTGGCATATGCTTTGTTAAGCCCCCTTGCTTTTTAAGGACGACCGCGCCATATCGCGCCTTTGAAGTTTTATAGAGTCTCAGGAGTGCCTTATGGCCCGTCAATTCTGTTATCATATGCAAGGTCTGTCTAAGAAATTTGGCAATAAGACTATTCTGGAAAATGTACATCTATCTTTTTACCCTGATGCAAAAATTGGCCTTGTTGGGGTCAACGGCGCAGGTAAGTCGACCTTGATGAAGATTATGGCAGGTGTCGACACAGAAGTAACTGGCGAACATTGGGCGGCTGAAGGCACGAAGATTGGCTATCTCCCGCAAGAACCACGTCTTGATAATTCCAAAGACGTTTGGGGTAATGTGATTGAGGGCTGTGAAGATAAGCAAATATTCGACGCCTATAACAAAGTCGCTATGGATATGGCGGAAGAATATACTGACGAGCTCATGGAGAAAATGACTGCTCTGCAAGAGCAAGTAGATGCACGCGATGCGTGGGACGTTGATAGTAAGATCGAAATGGCGATGCAGGCGCTGCGTTGCCCACCTAAAGACAGTGCTGTGAATAATCTTTCAGGCGGTGAGGCGCGCCGTGTTGCACTCTGCCAGTTGCTACTGTCAAAACCTGACCTGCTATTGATGGATGAACCGACCAACCATTTGGACGCGGAAACTGTCGCGTGGCTTGAGAATTATCTGGTCAACTATAAAGGCGCGATCATTTTGATTACCCATGATAGATACTTCCTTGATAATATTACGAATTGGACGCTTGAAGTCGACCGAGGCCGGACTTTCCCGCACGAAGGAAATTACTCCTCATGGCTCGAATCCAAAGCCTCCCGTATGGATCAAGAGGGCCGTGAGTCTGATAGTAAAACTAAAGCCATGAAGCGTGAGTTGGAATGGATTCGTTCTAACCCGAAGGCGCGTCAAACCAAATCAAAGGCGCGGATTAGCGCTTATGAAAAGCTCCGTGATGATGCGGCTAACGAAGTTGTGTCTCATGCTGAAATCCGTATTCCTATGGGTGATCGCCTTGGAAATATTGCGATTGAAGCTGAAAACGTTGCGAAAGGATTTGGTGATCGTCTTTTGATTGATGATCTCTCCTTCCGTCTTCCACGTGGGGGTATTGTCGGGATTATTGGCCCGAACGGAGCGGGTAAAACGACGCTGTTTAAAATGATCACAGGTGAGGAAACACCCGATCAAGGGACGTTTAAAGTCGGAGAAACTGTGCAGCTTGGTTATGTTGATCAAAGCCGTGATAATCTGGACGATAGCAAAAATGTCTGGGAAGCGATTTCCGATGGTCTTGACGTTATTACCATGGGTAAGCGCCAAGTTCCGAGCCGTGCCTATGTTGGTGCATTTAACTTTAAAGGGACGGATCAGCAGAAAAACGTCGGGCAATTATCAGGTGGTGAGCGTAACCGCGTTAATCTCGCGAAGATGCTGTCCAAGCCATGTAACGTTTTGCTTCTCGATGAACCGACCAATGATTTGGACCGTGAAACTTTGGCGTCGCTTGAAATTGCTCTTGAGAAGTTTCCAGGTTGCGCCGTGGTCATTTCGCATGACCGGTTCTTTCTTGACCGTATGGCAACACATATCCTCGCCTATGAAGGCGACAGTCATGTGGAGTGGTTTGAAGGTAATTTCGCAGATTATATCGAAGATAAAAAACGTCGCCTTGGCCCAGATGCCGATATGCCGAAGAAGCTTAAATTCGTGAAATTTGACCGCTAATTGTTTAGCTCGATGTCCTGTAAGCTATTATTAGGCACGTCCTTCCTGCCTCTAGCTATTCTTTTTTCCCCCTACGCTTTCATGAAGGCGTTGTGAAAATCAGCATGAACACCACGCGGCTCAATTAAACTTACCTACTTTTCAATATCGGTTAAATTTATTTGGGCTAGCTTTTCTACTGTTTCAATAACCAAAGCAGTGTTGTTAAATATATAAACGGCTGCGCTGGTTAGAAATAGTGATAACTTTGTATAAACTATCACCACATGCCTTTGCGCTTGAGACGAGATGAATGCTAGAATATTGTGCGGAAATAGAGCGTATCACACTATCTGCATAGCTATCTTCATCAAGACTATCTGCGTCAAACGATAATGATAGATTAGGTCGCGTTTGATAGCAGTTTCTATTTGATGCGGATTGGCTTTGATCCGTGCGAAAGTGTTGTAATCCTAATATTAAAAATAGGCCGATAATTGCGCCCAAAGCTATACGTAACCATGTGCCTAATTTGTTGTACGGTTTTCGTGCCTTATGGTCTATTAGTGTTGTCTCTGCAAAAGGCATTATTTCCAGGCTGTAGCTGCGGACGGGGATGTTAAATTCGTAGTCAAGCTGTTTGGCACTGTAGACGGCTAGAGCTTTTCGTAAGCGTTAGATTTCTAAATATACAATACTATTAGAGTAAGAGTTAAAGTCATCACTGCGTCCTAAGACTTTAGTTGCGATAATGTATTGATCAAGGTCTTTTGAGGTATCTGCAAGACGATGTGGCAGTAAATATTCGAATAAGCGGTACAAGCGTTTAGGTTGGTTAAAATAACCGTTTACCCATAATTGTTAAGTAACGGTTTTTTTTTGTCCAGCTATCCCCGTGAGCTATTTTTCTGCACGCCAAAATATATACAGGAAAATAACATAGTTTTCAGACATTTATTTATATTTGTTACCGCACAGTGCGCGCACGTGCTTAACATTTGGGTAAGGTTTGATTAACCATTTAATTGAATTGAGCGGGTGTTTTAATATTCGCCCCACTAAAACGTGTTATACTTTGTATAGCTTGCCCTTTTGAATATTAATGAAATTGGGGCCCGTTCAATTCATCCTTATCTCAATAAGAGATAAGGCTCTTACCTCCCTTATTTCATCGTGCTACCCAATGAGTCGGGAGGAGAGGCTATTATGCGTCATGTTTTTATCATTTTGGCTGTTGTTATTGGCTTAACAGCCTGCGGGGAACAGGTGTCAAGCGAGATAGTAAGCGTTGCTGAGCCCACCCCGCATATTGTTGTTGATCAATTTGGCTACCTTCCAGATCTTCAGAAACGAGCGGTCTTGCGTAACCCCAAGCGCGGTTATGATGCTGGGCAGACTTATCAGCCGGGCGCACACATCGAACTTATTAATAAACGCACGGGGAAAGTTGTACTTACATCCGCGCCGCGCGCATGGCGTAACGGAGCGGTTCACGACAAGAGCGGTGATCAAGCGTGGATTTTTGATTTTTCAAGTGTAACTCAGGCGGGCCGCTATAGCGTGCGTGATCCGCAAAACCATATTGAGAGTTACACGTTTGAAATCTCATCTAATGTTTACAGGCCCGTTTTAAAGGCGGCGTTTAAATCACTCTATTATCAGCGAGCAGGCTACGCTAAGCGCTCACCCTACGCTGCGCGCGGATTTGAAGACGACGCCAGTCATTTAGGCCGAGGTCAAGATAGTGAGGCTCGAAGCTTTTTTGATAAGGATAACGCGGCAACAGCCCGTGACCTTCGCGGAGGATGGTATGATGCGGGGGATTATAATAAATATACAAATTGGACGTCTGATTATATTATCTCGCTACTGCATAGCTATCAGGAAAACCCAAAGGTTTGGGGCGATGACTTTGATATTCCAGAAAGTGGCAATGGTATTCCTGATATTTTGGATGAAGTGAAATGGGGCTTGGATTGGCTCGCGCGGATGCAAAACCCTGATGGGTCCGTTTTATCCGTTCAAGGTCTTGCCAAAGCCTCGCCGCCGTCTGCAGCGACAGAGCCAAGTTATTATGGGCCGCAAAGCACGTCTGCAACATTGTCAGGAGCGGCGGCTTTCGCCTATGCGGCTAAGGTTTACAAGGGGCCTGCCGCGAGGGACTATGCGACACGGGCGAACAAAGCGTGGGCGTGGGCTGTCAAAAATCCAAATGTAATTTTTAAAAACAATGAGGCGTCTTATCAGTCCGAAGGTCTTGCAGCGGGTCAGCAAGAAGTGGACGATAAAGGTCGTCAGCAAAAATGGCTGCAAGCTGCGCTCTATCTCCACGTTCTCACGGGAGATCGTCAATTCAGTGATCAAGCCGCTAAATATTACGGGCAGCTAAACCCAATCGATGCCTATTGGTTTGATCCCTTTGAGGCAAAGCTTACGCAAAGCCTTGTATTTTACGCCAAGCAGCCCCGAACACCTCGTGCGTTGAAGGCGCGTATTCTTGAAGATTTTAAAGGCCATCTTTTTAATTCTGAACCAGGCCTAAAAGCCGTTCAAACTGAGGTTGATCCTTATGGGTCTCCGCTGAAAGCTTATACGTGGGGTAGTAATTCTGTAAAATCCGCTAAAGGTAGCCTATTCATGATGGGCGTTTGGAGTGGTATTGCGCCAAACCGTAATAGGGAGCTTGTTAATGCAGCAGCGAATTACGCTCACTATATTCACGGTGTTAATCCGCTTGGTAAAACATATCTTTCTAATATGCGTGTGCAGGGGGCTGAAAATGATGCGCAGCGATTCTTCCATGCATGGTTTAAAGGTCGCCCCCCTTCAGGTTTCTTAGTTGGAGGTCCAAACCCGAGCTATAGTGCAGATAGCTGTTGCCCTAATCGGTGCGGGGGGGATGGAAACGGTTTGTGTCGTCAGGCACCGTTGATTCCACCGTCACGTCAACCGGATGCAAAATCCTATGTTGATTTCAATGATGACTGGCCGCTTAATAGCTGGGAAGTGACTGAAAACAGTCTTGGGTACCAGACGCATTATTTAAGGCTTATTTCAAAGCTTGTAGATTAAAATAAAGATATAAGAATTTTTTTATATACTTTTGTTCTAACCCTGCTATGACATGTGTATGGACTCACTTGCGAGCATATTAAAGACACTTGGTCACCCGGACCGCCTGCGAATCCTCGCGATCTTATCGCATGGGGATTTCACGGTAAGTGAAATTACAAAGGTCATGGGATTAAGCCAGCCGCGCGTGACACAATATATTAATACGCTAGAGGCTGTTGGAATTCTTGAACGTCTAAAGGAGGGAAGCTGGGTTTTCTCTCGCTTACGTCGTCAAAATGCAAAAAATTGGGCCATAGTCTCAGCTGTTTTATCTCAACTCCCTGATGATGACGCTGTGTTGATGGCCGATTTTCGTAGACTAGGTGAGATCAAGACTGCGCGTGCTGAAGCAGCAAATGCCTTTTTTGCTCAAGCAGCCAATGACCAAGATCAGCTCGGGATTGAATATCTTCCGCGTGAAGATATTGACGCAGAACTGCGTTCGCTTTTAGGTGATGGACCACATGAGCTTTTAGTTGATTTAGGAACAGGGTCTGGACGCGTTCTCACCGTTTTAGCTGACTTATTTGGACGTGGAATTGGGATCGATAATAGTCGCGATATGCTGGGTGTTGCGCGTCATAGTTTAAATAAATCTGAGCTGACTCACATGCGGGTTCGCCAAGGCGATCTTAATAATACGGGCTTAGTCGGTAGCGATGCGTCTGTCGTGACATTACACCAAGTGCTGCATTATCTTGAACGGCCCGCAGAGGCGATCGCTGAATCTGCCCGACTATTATCCGATCATGGGCAGCTTATTATCATTGATTTCGATTCTCATGATTTCGATGATTTCCGAGATCGTTTCGCACATCGTCACCTCGGATTCTCTGATAATACTATCGCAACTTATTTCAAATCTTGTGGCTTAACCCTATCGCAAACCCGAACAGTGGAGACGCGTGAAAGTTATCCTAATGTAAAATTATGGTGCGGTATTAAAGCCGCCTCAATGAAAGATGTAAGCTAATGCAAGCTTTACTCAAATCTGGGTTTTCTGACCGTAACCTTGGGCCTGTTGCGCGCACTGCGGGAACACCTTCGGATGACGTCAAGGTCTCCTATGAATTTTTCCCGCCTAAGAATGAGGCGATGGAAGAGCGGTTATGGGCGTCAATAAAAAAACTCGAAGCCCTTAATCCTGATTTTGTTTCTGTGACATATGGGGCAGGTGGTTCAACGCGTGAACGTACTCACCGCACGGTGACACGTATGGCGAAGGAAACATCCTTAAACCCTGCTGCGCATTTAACCTGCGTTGGCTCAAGCCGTGAAGAGATTAAAGAGATCGCAGACGGCTATTGGAATAATGGTGTTCGCCATATTGTGGCCCTTCGTGGTGATCCGCCAGAGGGTATCAATGAACAATATAAGCCGACACAGGGCGGTTTTGCTTATAGTTGCGATTTGGTTGCGGGGCTTAAAGAGTTTCACGATTTCGAAGTTTCTGTGTCGGCTTACCCTGAGCGCCATCCAGAAAGCCCGAATTGGGATGTGGAAATAGACAATTTAAAGCGGAAAGTTGATGCAGGGGCGACCCGTGCGATTACGCAATTCTTTTTCTCGCCGGACACATTTATGCGCTATCTTGACCGTGTTTTAGATGCTGGAATTGATATTCCAATTGTACCGGGTCTAATGCTTCAACCAAATTTCAAAGGTCTAAAACGCATGTCTAATATGTGCGGCGTCAACGTGCCGAGTTGGTACGCTGACTTGTTTAAGGGTTTGGATAAAGACCCTGAAACACGGCAGCTTTTGACCGCGTCTCTCTCGTCTGAATTGACGGCGGAATTATTTGACCGTGGTGTCCGTCATTTTCATTTTTACACGCTGAACCGTGCTGATCTTGCTTATGCTGTCAGCCGCGTGCTTGGGCTTCACTCCCGCTTAAACGCATAGAGTTTCATATGACGCAGAATAGAACAAAGAATTGGTCTCAAATTGAGGCTTCTATCAAAGATCGTATCATCATACTCGACGGTGCGATGGGGACGATGTTGCAGCAGCAAGGTCTTGAAGAGGCCGATTTCCGTGGGGAGCGTTTTGCTGATTGGCCAAGCCCGTTGAAAGGTAATAATGATCTGTTGGTGCTGACCAAGCCTGAGGCCGTAGCTGCGATTCATCATGCGTTCTTCGAATCGGGCGCCGATTTGATTGAAACCAATAGTTTTAATGCGACCTCAATTTCTCAAGCGGATTATGACATGCAAGAGTTCGCTCCCGAGATTGCGCGTGCGTCCGCGCAAGTCGCACGCGATTGTGCCGACGAATGGACGGCGAAAACGCCCGAGAAACCGCGCGCGGTTTTAGGCTCGATTGGGCCGATGAATAAAACATTGTCGATCTCGCCAAAGGTTGAAGACCCAGGTTACCGGGACGTGACCTTTGACGAGGTGCGCGAGTCTTATGAAGGGCAAATCCGAGCCTTTATCGATTTGGTCGATGCACTATTGATTGAAACTGTCTTTGATACGTTAAATTGTAAGGCGGCGATTATGGCTGCGCGCAATGTGTTTTTAGAGGTTGGCTATGAACGACCTATCCTAATTTCAGGCACCATTACAGACCGCTCGGGGCGGACCTTATCAGGGCAAACGGCTGAATCTTTTTGGCTATCTATCGCACATGCGAAACCGTTTGCAGTAGGGCTTAACTGTGCACTTGGTGCTGAGGATATGCGCCCACATATTGCTGCTCTGTCAAAAGCGGCGAGTACCTACATTGTTGCTTTCCCAAATGCAGGGCTTCCCAATGCCTTCGGTGAGTATGATGAAAGCCCACAAGATATGAGTGCGCATTTATCTGACTGGATTGATAACCGCTTCGTCAATATTTTGGGTGGGTGTTGCGGAACAACGCCTGATCATATTGCAGCGATAGCTCGGCAAGCTGCAAAGGGGACGCCTCGCGTCCTGCCAGA
The DNA here is from genome assembly GCA_039989855.1 of Maricaulaceae bacterium. GTDB lineage: Bacteria > Pseudomonadota > Alphaproteobacteria > Caulobacterales > Maricaulaceae > CALFVT01. Next base: position 20,798 of record JBDXGZ010000001.1, read on the forward strand.
CATCAAACCCACCTTGCGCCTCGCAGGGTTAGAGCCTTTTGATATAGCGGTATAAATTATGTCACGATCTACCACTCAATTTATCAACATTGGTGAACGCACCAATGTTGCGGGGTCCATCCGTTTTAAAAAAATGATCGTCAATGATGATTACGATAAAGCTTTGAGCGTTGCGCGGCAACAGGTCGTAAGCGGCGCTCAAATCATTGATGTTAATATGGATGACGGCTTGATTGACGGCGAGGCCGCGATGACGCGTTTCTTGCAACTGCTCGCGGCTGAACCCGATATTGCCCGTGTCCCCATCATGATTGATAGTTCGAAATGGTCTGTCATTGAAGCCGGGCTGAAATGTGTCCAAGGCAAGTCAGTTGTCAACTCAATATCCCTCAAAGAAGGTGAAGCGCCGTTCTTAGAACAAGCACGGAAACTCCGCGATTACGGTGCGGCGACGGTTATCATGGCCTTTGATGAAAATGGGCAAGCGGAAACGGCCGACCATAAATTTGAGATCTGCGAACGCGCCTATAATCTCCTTGTCGAAAAAGTCAGCTTCCCGCCTGAAGATATTATTTTTGATCCCAATATTTTCGCCGTTGCAACAGGTATCGAAGAACATAATGATTATGCGGTGGCCTTTTTTGACGCCTGTAAACGCATTAAAGCTAACCTCCCGCATGCGCGAATTTCGGGCGGCCTATCGAATGTAAGCTTTGCCTTTCGCGGGAATAATCCTGTGCGCGAAGCCATGCATTCGGTCTTTCTCTATCACGCTATTCCTGCGGGACTCGATATGGCCATCGTTAATGCAGGACAGCTAACGATCTATGATGATATTCCCGATGAACTACGGGAACGGGTTGAAGATGTTATCCTCAACCGCCGATCAGACGCGACGGACCGCCTTTTGGATGTGGCCGAGAAATACCGCGGTGACGGCAAAGCTAAAGCGCAAGTGGTTGATACAGCATGGCGTGAGCAACCTGTCGGTAAGCGGCTTGAACATGCGCTTGTGCGCGGCATCACAGAGTTCATTGTTGACGATACCGAAGAAGCACGTCAAGCGGCAGAACGGCCTTTACATGTCATCGAAGGGCCTCTCATGGACGGTATGAATGTCGTCGGTGATCTGTTCGGGGCTGGTAAAATGTTCCTCCCACAAGTTGTTAAATCCGCGCGCGTTATGAAAGCGGCCGTCGCCCACCTAATGCCTTTTATGGAAGCCGAGAAAGAAGAACTTGGTACGGCAGGACAAAGTAACGGTAAAATCCTAATGGCGACCGTCAAAGGCGACGTGCATGATATAGGTAAAAATATCGTCGGCGTTGTGCTGCAATGTAACGGCTATGATATTGTCGACCTAGGGGTTATGGTTCCTGCGGAGAAAATCCTCGCAGAAGCCAAGGCCCATAATGTTGATATGATCGGCCTGTCGGGCCTGATCACACCAAGCCTTGATGAGATGGTTTTTGTTGGTCAAGAGATGCAGCGTTTGGACTTTAACGTGCCGCTTTTAATTGGCGGGGCGACGACCTCTAAAACACATACGGCGGTCAAAATTGAACCCGCTTATCAGAACGATACGACCGTCTATGTTACAGATGCGTCGCGCGCCGTCGGCGTGGTGAGTACATTGCTCGGGGATGATAAGGACGCTTATGTGTCCAAGACCCGAGTCGATTATGCCAAAGCGCGTGAGGCGCATTTGGCAGGTCGTACCAAGAAGGCGCGGCTCTCTGTTGAGGATGCCCGCGCTAATGGATGGACAACCGATTGGGATAATTACACCCCGCCTAAGCCGACCTTCACTGGCACAAAGAATTTCGTCAATTATGACCTCGCAGCCTTAAGGGATTTCATCGACTGGACGCCGTTCTTTGCGACGTGGGAGCTGAAAGGTCGCTACCCTGCAATCTTAGAGAGCGAGGCTTACGGCGAAGCGGCACGGGACTTGTTTAAAGATGCGAACGCCATGCTTGATAAAATAATTTCGGAAAAATGGGTCGAAGCGCGCGGCGTTATCGGCTTTTGGCCATGCGAGCGGAACGGGGATGATGTGCGTGTTTTCACTGATGAAAGCCGCAGCGAGACTTTGGCTCACTTCCACGGTCTGCGCCAGCAAATCGATAAGGGCGGGAATAAGAAACCGAACTATTGTATCTCTGATTATGTCGCCCCAAGTGACGATTATATCGGCGGCTTCTGCGTGACCGCAGGGCTAGGTGAAGACGGTGGTGAGGATGGCCGCGCGAAAGCGTTTAAAGACGCTGGCGATGATTATAATGCCATCCTGTTCCAAGCCCTTACAGACCGCTTGGCAGAAGCTTTCGCGGAACATATGCACAAACGCGTGCGGATGGAGTTCTGGGGCTATGCGCCTGATGAAACCTCTATGGGGGATGATCTGATTGCCGAAAAATATGCCGGCATACGCCCCGCACCGGGCTACCCTGCGCAGCCAGACCATACGGAAAAGGCGACATTGTTCCGCTTGCTCGATGCGACAAAAGAGGCGGGGGTAACGCTGACGCAAAGCTTTGCCATGCACCCTGCGAGTTCCGTATCTGGCCTTTATTTCAGCCACCCAGATAGTGTCTATTTCGGTGTGGGTAAGATTGAAAAAGACCAAGTCGAAGACTATGCCGCCCGTAAAGATATGGACCTCTATGATGTGGAACGCTGGCTTGCCCCGATTTTGAATTATTAGGGGACGTAAGAGATCCCGACTCTCGCCGGGATAAGCGGAGGTCGTAGATTATCTTGTTAAAACGGGCAGGGTGAGGTGACGCTCACGGGTTTACCTCCAATAGGATGCCTCACGGTGAGGTTTTCTGCATGGAGGCAAAGACGCGGTGCAGCCTCGAAGACATCATCACCCGCGTAAATACGGTCGCCTAATATGGGATGGCCCATTGTCCACATATGGACGCGGAGTTGATGCGAACGGCCCGTAATAGGATGTAAGGAAACGCGGCTAGAGTTTTGGTTGTCCTGTGTTTTCACCCAATCAGTTTGTGCAGACTTACCATGCTCAAAGCAGACCATTTGTCGTGGGCGTTCGGGCCAATCTGCGCGCAAGGGTAAATTTATATGCCCGCTATCTTGGGGATGCCCCGCGATGAGAGCTGTGTATGTTTTCTCTGTATAGCGCTTCTCAAATTGTAACCCAAGGTGCCGCTGCGCCTCTGGGGTTCGGGCGAAGACCATAACACCCGATGTGGCAACATCTAGGCGGTGTATCAATAAGGCTTCGGGATGGATTGATTGCAACCGCGATATTAAACAATCCGCTAAAGCCTCACCCCGTCCCGGAACGGATAATAAATCCGCAGGTTTATTGACGAAAATAAGGGCTTCATCCGCATATAGAATGTCTATATCCGTGGAGGGCGGATTATAAATGAACTCACGCCGCGCGGGTAGTTCAGGCCGCATTAGTCCAGCTTTTGTGTGACGACTTTGCGTCCTTCGAGACGTAGGGCGATTTTTCCCGCCAAAAGATCAAGCGCTTGGTTCCCGAAAATTTCACGGCGCCATCCTGTAAGAGCTGCAACATCAGCCTTTTCACCAAAGGCTGCAATCTGCTCAATGTCACTCGCATTGGCGACAAGACGCGGAGCTAATTCTTCATATTCCGTACAGAGTTTAAGCAGCGTTCTTAACATCTCTATCGTTGGCCCGAGTTGAGGCGGCATATGTTTAGCTTTGGGCACAATAGGCGCGTAATCATCAACATTATCTAGTGCGTAATTGATCATCTTAATGAGGTCGTCAACGCTTCTGCTATTTGCAAAGCCTTTTGGGACACCGCGTAACCGTGCGAGGGCTTTAGTGTCGAGAGGCTTATTTTGCGCTATGTCATACAGAGCGTCATCTTTGACAACACGTCGACGGGGTATGTTGCGCCGAATGGCTTGTTTTTCGCGCCATGATGCGGCCGCTTTAAGGACGGCCATATTTTCTTTTCGCGGGTTTCTGACTTTCAAGCGTTGCCACGCCATATCGGGGTCGAAGTTATATAGCTCTTCATTTAACTGAGGCTTTAATTCTTCTTCAATCCAACCTAGGCGTCCGCGTTCTTTAAGCTCTTCAATCATTGCGGGGTATAAATCACGAAGGTGAGTGACATCGGCTAGGGCGTAAGACAGTTGTTTCTCAGATAAAGGCCGTCGGGACCAATCTGTGAAACGTGCGCCTTTATCAAGGATTAAACCAAGACGGTCTTTCACGAGGGCCATATAACCAACGGAATCGCCTAATCCCAATGCCATAGCTCCGATTTGTGTATCAAAGATAGGGGCAGGGACAGCCTTGCAAAGGCTATAAAATATTTCCATGTCTTGCCGCGCTGCATGCATGACCTTGGTCAAACTTTCGTGCATTAAAAGCGCATTAAAGGGTGCGAGGTCGAGGCCGTCGGCGAGGGGGTCAATAATGGCTTCATCCGTATCAGTTGCAACCTGTATGAGGCACAGCTCAGAGTAAAATGTGCTCTCCCGCATAAATTCCGTATCAACACAAAGAAAGTCTTTGTCGCGCGCAGCATCGCAAAATTGGATGAGAGACTCGGTTGTCGTGATAATATTCATAAGATGCTTTAACAGGGTGCGAGGTCGGCGTCACCCCTAATTGCTGTTAAGCTACTTAGCGGCATGAATGGGATTTCGCAGTTTACGCCTTAACGAATTCAATGTCTAAAGGCGCCCCATTAAATTGTCCTGAAGTGGTCTTGCGCGGTGATTGGGCATCACAAATGATATAAGTATGAATTTTGATAAAATAAAATGGGACAGTTAAATCGTGCAGAGATGAGAAATATATACCTAACGTGACTTTCATCACGCTTCACTGTAAGAGTAATATGTAGTTGGGGGTATCAAATAAAATAAAATGGAGGAATATATCATGGAAGCATTATTTGCAGATATTAGCATTGCAGATATTATTATAATTATTTTGCTGGTGGTTATCGTTGTTCAGCTCAGACGTATTGGGAAATGTGGAGATGTTGGAACGAAGAGCCTACGTTCAATCGGTGATCACGGGACAAATAATCCCCCCCCCAAATAGGTCTAAACATTGATGCTGGTTGTAAAACCAATTGGTTTTTGTGAAACTTTAGTTGGCTTGTGATTTCTCAAGCCATTTTTTTCTTTCGGTTAAAAGGTCAGTAGTCTGATTTAAAGTTTGATAGACGGACACTGTTTTTTTTATCGTTTTTGTTTTCCAATCAATATTAAGATGTGCTTCACAGTGATTTATAGACTTAAAAGAGAAGTTTATAAACCAAGCTTTTGAAGCGTCATTACTTGAATCGTGCTCGATTAAATTTTCTAAACCTGCAATCAAATCATATATTTGACTGGGTTCGCAAACAGCGAGTTCTACAATTTGTATGTGTTGTATCCAGAGTCTACTAAGGTTTAATGAGCCTAAATATTCAAAATTATTGGGGGCGTTCTTTAATAAGCCTTCTAATTCTTTTACAGAGTCGTTCAAAGTAGTGAGTGTTTTCTTATATTCACCGCGTGCAAATTGTATGAGTCCAAGGTTTCGCTTGAATGTTCCCAGCCTAAATTTTATCAATTCATTATCTGGGAATTTATTCACACCAGATTCATATATAGACTTAGCGTGTAAAAATTGCTTTTCTGCCTGATTTTGATCTTTTGTATTTTGGTAAACTTGGCCTAATTTATTATGTGCCCACCCGTATTCTCTTACGTAGTCTAGATTATTTTTGTCTAAATCATATAATTGTTTGCTCAGTGCTATAAAGGATATTCCGTGCTCTTTCGCTTTATCTAAATCTCGAGTTTCGTAATAACGTAATAATGTATATTTACTTTGTGCATGGGAATATAAAGCCGTTTCACTCTGAGGTTTGCGTCGTAATAATTCGGATGTGATATCGTGCGCTTCACTTAATATGTAGAGAGACTTTTCGCTATTGCCCTGTATAAGTGCCACCTGTCCTAATATATGCATAGACCGCGCCCGTCGCGCAAGGTGCTCGCCATCCATCTCAGAGACGGACAGAGCTTTATAATAAGCGCTAACTTGGTCGCCTACACTGTCAATTATATCGAGCTTACCAATGGGCTGCAAATCTTCCTTTAAGTCAGTTAGCATAAATTCAACGAGGTTTTCTGCTTCGTTACGAGAGAGTTCTGCGTCGTTTCTGGCTTTAACCGCCGTTAGTGTCGATAGGGCCATCATACCAGAGAATAAAAGAGAGCCTGCTGTCACGGCATACATGCGGCGGCGGCGTCTTTTAGCGTCTCTTTGTACTAAATCATCCAAGCCCACATCTAAAATTGACGCTGCGAGTTGCATTGTACCGAGCTGGAAGTTTTCCGTATTTAAGTTCGCAGCTAGAGGCTCATGACCTTCCGCTAAGAGAGCCACTGGGAAGCTTGTTGTCGGAGTGCCGTCAATCAGCGCGCATAGAATGGACTCTGAGCCGTGCAACTTTCTAAATAATTTAACCTCTTCATTGACCCAATATGAGTTTTTCGCCGCAGGTGAGCAAAGCACAATAAGGAAGCGCGAGGTCTGAACGGCGTCCTCAATTTTGCGGCCGAGTGAGTGATGGGCCGTGAGCTCTGTAACATCGCGAAATATGGGTGAAATTCGGGAGGCTCCGTTATGACGGAGAGCTTTGGGAACAGGGAACTTTTCTAAGGCGTTTTGTAGCCGAGCGGCAACCGCCTCATCCGCATGCGCGTAGGAAATAAACGCTTGATATTTATGATCTTTAGATATTTTGCCCGCTCCCTTGTTAGTATAGATAGCTTGATTTGAAAAAAACACAACCTAAACCCTTTTGAAAAGGAAGGTGCCAGTTTTAATATGGTCAATCCTCTCTGTTAAAGATGTATGAGGTGGAATCAAAAAAGCCGCCCAAAAAGAGCGGCTTTATATTCTGTATCAAAAAGAGATGTGTCGATTAAGCTTTGTAGTAAAGGTCAAACTCAACAGGATGCGGATGCATATTCACGCGGTGAACATCTTCCATCTTCATTTCGATATAGGCGTCGATCTGATCATCATCAAATACGCCGCCAGCTTTTAGGAATTCACGACCTGAATCTAGAGATTCGAGCGCTTCTTTCAAACTACCGCAAACTTGCGGGATGGCCGCGGCTTCAGCAGGTGGAAGATCGTATAGATCTTTATCCATTGCTTCGCCTGGATCAATTTTGTTCTTGATACCGTCAAGGCCAGCCATAAGCAGAGCAGAATAAGCAAGGTATGGGTTTGCCATTGGGTCAGGGAAGCGAACTTCAAGGCGCTTACCGTTTGGCGACGCTGTCCAAGGAATACGCACTGACGCAGAACGGTTACGCGCAGAGTAAGCAAGCATAACAGGCGCTTCGAACCCAGGAACCAAACGCTTGTAAGAGTTTGTTGATGGGTTTGTGAAGGCGTTTAGTGCTTTAGCATGCTTGATGATACCGCCGATATAGTGGAGGCAGCTCTTAGATAGGCCTGCATATTCGTCGCCTGCGAAAGTCGGCTTGCCGTCTTTCCAGATAGACATATGAACGTGCATACCTGTGCCGTTGTCATTCCAGACAGGTTTTGGCATAAACGTTGCCGTTTTGCCGTAAGCATGCGCAACGTTGTGAACGATGTATTTGTAAAGCTGCATATTGTCTCCCATTTCGAGGAGCGGTGCGAACTTCATCCCAAGCTCATGCTGAGACGGGGCCACTTCATGGTGATGTTTTTCAGGGCGTAGGCCTTGTTCTGTCATCACAGCGAGCATTTCTGTCCGCATGTCTTGCTCTGAATCGATTGGCGGGACAGGGAAGTAACCGCCCTTTGGACCTGGACGGTGACCTTTGTTGCCACCGGCATATTCAGCGCCTGTATTATAAGGGCCTTCAGTCGAGTCGAATGAATATCCTGTATTTTGTTGGTCTGTGTTCCAGCGAACATCGTCAAAGACGAAGAATTCAGCTTCTGGGCCGAAATAAACTTGGTCGCCAACTTTAGCTGATTCCATATAAGCTTGAGCTTTCTTAGCGGTCGTCCGTGGGTCACGATTGTAAGCTTCGCCTGTATCAGGTTCTAGAATGTCACAGAAAAGAGTCAGCGTGTCAGCCTGATAAAACGGATCGATCTTGGCTGTTGACGCGTCCGGCATCATAACCATGTCGGATTCGTTAATGTCTTTCCAGCCTTCGATGGACGAGCCATCAAACATAGTGCCATCTTCAAATAAATCTTCATCAACCATATCGGCGGTAAAGGTTACATGTTGCATTTTACCTTTTGGATCTGTGAAGCGAAGATCGACATAGCCGATATCCTCATCTTTAATCCGTTTTAGAACTTTTTCAGCGTCAGACATAAAATTTCCTTCCCTATGCACTGTCATGAAATTAAGGATGAGCCTTTTGAAAAACTCTACCCTTAATCACGTTTGTTTTCTTAGTTAATTATAACTTATTTAAAGCGCAGCTTCACCTGATTCGCCAGTCCGAATGCGAATAGCTTGGCTAACGTCGGAGACAAATATTTTCCCGTCACCAATTTTGCCAGTTTTAGCGGCTGTTTGGATGACTTCAAGAGCGGCCTCAACTTGATCATCGGCAATAACAAGTTCGAGCTTTAATTTTGGCAGAAAGTCAACGACATATTCAGCACCACGGTAAAGCTCCGTATGTCCTTTCTGACGACCGAAACCTTTGGCTTCGATAACAGTCATGCCTTGAAGGCCTATCTCTTGAAGGGCTTCTTTAACCTCGTCTAATTTGAAAGGTTTGATAATAGCTTCGATTTTTTTCATGATCTGTCTCCGCAAGTATGGTTTCGTTATGTATGAATAGGGAGCTATACAAAAGAGTCGAGATTCTCTTTAGGGATAACATGAGAGCTCTAGAAAAATAATCAATTTGCACAACAAATGTCGTAAGAGTGCGCGGAATGATTAAAAATTATACCAAAGCGGTCGGTTTAGCAGTCATAATCACGGAAAATTAAAGACCTTTCCATCCTTTTCTCTTTCCGCGTTGGTCGAATAAGTCTATGCGAATTTTGTGTAAAACTTATAATTCTATGGGAGGTTGAAATATGCCCGGCCAAGATAGTAAAAAGTCCAAACGTTCTGTTATTACTGATGCGCAAGCATTAGAGTTTCATTCGCACCCGACTCCAGGAAAACTTGCCCTTCTACCAACGAAACCAATGGCGACGCAACGCGACTTATCGCTCGCCTATTCACCGGGTGTTGCGGTTCCTGTCGAGGAAATAGCGCGAGATAAAGACCTTGCTTACGATTACACGTCCAAAGGTAATATGGTCGCCGTTATTTCAAATGGAACGGCCATTTTAGGGCTAGGTAATCTGGGTGCTATGGCGTCCAAGCCAGTTATGGAAGGGAAGTCCGTCCTGTTTAAACGGTTTGCGGATATCGACTCATTTGACATTGAGGTTGAGGAAGAAGACCCGCAAGCTTTTATTGAATGCGTCAAACGCATAGGCAACACCTTTGGGGGTATAAACCTCGAAGACATTGGCTCACCTGAATGTTTCATCATCGAACAAGAACTACGTGACCTCGTCGATGTTCCTGTCTTTCATGACGATCAACACGGCACAGCGATTATTGCGACGGCGGGTTTGATTAATGCCTGTCACCTGACGAACCGTAAATTCGAAAATATTAAAGTGGTTTTATCTGGCGCAGGGGCGGCGGGTTTATCTGTGCTTAGCCTTATTAAAAGCCTTGGTGTAAAAAAAGAAAATACGATTGTTCTTGACCGTGCAGGCGTCGTCTATAATGGCCGCGAAGCTTATATGGACCAATGGAAAGCCCCGCACGCAACAGATACTAAAGTGCGATCCTTGGAAGAAGCGCTTGACGGCGCGGACGTGCTTTTAGGTCTGTCTGTTGGCGGTATTGTTAATCAAGACATGATTAAATCGATGGCTAAAAATCCGATTATTTTTGCTATGGCCAATCCTGACCCAGAGATTACGCCCGAAGAAATTAAAGCCGTTAGGGATGATGCGATTATAGCGACGGGTCGCTCTGATTATCCTAATCAAGTCAATAATGTCCTCGGCTTTCCTTACATATTTCGCGGTGCGCTCGATGTACGGGCGAGAAACGTCAATGAAGAGATGAAATTGGCCTGCGCCCATGCTTTAGCAGACCTCGCGCGACAAGACGTTCCAGAAGAAGTCGCGGCGGCCTATCATGGTAACCGTCCGAAATATGGCCGTGAATATATTATTCCCGCGCCGTTTGACCCGCGTCTCATCTCAGAGATCCCCCCATATGTGGCTCAAGCTGCAATGGATACGGGGGAAGCCCGTAAACCGATTGAGGATATGGAGGCTTATAAAAAGTCACTGGCCCGCCGCCAAGACCCGACAGCGGCGCTACTGCAAGGCATAACCGCCTCTGTCCAAGAAAACCCCAAGACGATCGTCTTTGCCGAGGGCGAGGAACCAGCGGTTATCCGAGCCGCTCAAGCTTTTCAACAACGTGGCCTTGGGAAAGCTATATTGATTGGTCGCGATAAGGCTATTCATGATAATATGAAGCTTTTAGGCGTCGACAACCCTGAAAGTCTCACCATTCTAAACGCGCGATTGTTTGACCGAAACGCAGAGTTTACGGAATATCTCTATAGCCGCCTGCAACGCAAAGGCTTCCTACGCCGTGACGTGCAGCGTCTTGTCAATAATGACCGTAATGTCTTTTCAGCGCTTATGCTTCACCACGGCTTAGCGGACGGTATGGTGACAGGCGTGACGCGGAGCTACGATATTGCACTCCGGGACGTGTTAATGGTTTTGCCGCATAAAGAAGACGAGCGAACAATGGGTGTTTCAGTTGTTATCAATAAAGGTAAAACGCTGTTCATCGCAGATACAAATATTACAGAACTGCCAACGGCAGAGGATTTGGCTGATATTGCGGTTACAACAGCTGGATTTGCAAGACAATTTGGCTTTGAACCCCGTGTGGCGTTCTTATCCTATTCAACCTTCGGGAACCCTGTTGGTGAACGGATGAAGAAAGTCCGAGACGCTGTTCAAATTCTCGATAATCGAGGTGTGGATTTTTCTTATGAAGGCGACATAGCAGCCGATGTTGCGCTCGATCCGCTACATATGATGACATATCCATTCTCTCGGTTAACGGATGCCGCGAATGTCCTTGTCATGCCTGCGATTCACTCTGCATCTATCTCGACAAAGCTGTTGAAAGCTATGGGCGGTGCGACTGTGTTAGGGCCGTTCCTAACAGGCCTTGCCAAACCCGTGCAAATTTGTTCTCTCGGGGCTACAGCCTCTGAAATCACTCAAATGGCATCATTGGCGGCTTATGCGCCATCTCACCGCGACGATTAAGGACAGTTTCAAGATTTGACACAACAGGCGAAGATTGACCTAACTGAAGGGTCTATTACAGGTCACGTGCTTCGCATGTTGGCACCGTTCTCTATTGCCATTTTTGCCCTTATATCGACGGGCATTGTCGATACGATTTACCTTGGGCGACTGACAGATGTTAATCGGCCAGGCCTCGCGATTATGGCTTTGGCGGCTGTGGGGTATGTGTATCCGCTCACATTTATGGGAAATAGCGCCAATATTGGATTAGGTGCAGGGGCAAATTCGGCCGTATCACGGGCGTTAGGTCAGGGGCATCCTGAAAAAGCAGGCCGGCATGCTGCGGCTTCAATTTTACTCGCTTTAACCGTCATGAGTTTTTTAGCGGTTCTTGTTCTCACGCTTGTACCCTTTCTATTACCCTTGATTATTGAGCGTGAAGAAATCCGGGTTATGGCCTATGATTATCTACTTATTTCTTATCCTGGGCTGATTATCGTTTCAATTGCTTCCATGAGTAACAATGTTCTCCGGGCGCATGGTGAGGCCATACTCCCGAGTTCAATCATGATACTAAGTGCTGTCATCAATATAGCTCTCGATCCTTTTTTAATCTTCGGCATCGGGCCGTTCCCGCGAATGGAAATTCAAGGTGCGGCCTTAGCCACAACAATTGGCCATACAGTTGCGGCTATTTACGCGCTTTATCTTGTGCTGTTTCACCGAAAAGCGGTCTCCTTTGTCGGTATGACATGGGCGTCCTTAAAACGGGCGTGGGTTATCATTGGCGAGGTCGGGATATTAGCAGCCTGTACTAACATTATTGTCCCTGTAGGGGTCTTAGGTGCTGTTACAATCTTGGGCCTCACACTCGGTGAGGCAGATGTCGCCGCTTTTACCGCCGCAAGTCGGGCTGAACTTGTTTCGCTAGGCGTTCTATATGCGCTGTCTGCCTGCATAGGCGCGATTACAGGGCGTAACGGCGGGGCAGGGAAAGCAGACCGCGTACGAGAAACGTTTCGCGTTTGTTACTGGATTTGCGTCATATGGGGAACGCTTATGGCCATACCTATGGTCTTGTTTGCGCCGCAAATATCAGCTGTTTTCACCAGTGATCCAATCTTAATTGAGAAAATGATACCTTATTTTTATATCGTTCCTATGACGATTTTTGGCTACGGATTTGTCTTCGTCAGTGCCGCAGGATTAAACGCCTTGGGACACCCGCGTTTTGGCCTATCTTACACTGTTATTAGATCGCTTATTTTATACGTTGGTTTCGTCGCCATCGGCGTCTCGGTCGCGGGGTTAAAAGGCGCCTTTTTTGGTGTAGCAAGCGCAAATCTTATTTCAGGTATCATCGCTATCATTTGGACGCTAAAAAAAGCCCCAATGACTGCAAAGCAGACTTAGCCGTAAAACTAAGAAAACCTTGTCTATAAAACTATATAATATCGGACTTAGCTCCCCCCAATATGTCATTCAGAATAAATTATTCGACTTAGTCTTTAAAATTATAAAAAAATCGGCATTCAGTGCTTTTAACGACTTGACCCGAGCGCTTGAAAAAGGCAAAGCCTCGCCACCGATCATATCTTGCGGGTGTGGCGGAATTGGTAGACGCGCCAGATTTAGGTTCTGGTATCGAGAGATGTGAAGGTTCAAGTCCTTTCACCCGCACCATCGCCGCCGCGGTAGCTCAGTGGTAGAGCGCATCATTGGTAATGATGAGGTCGGGAGTTCAATTCTCCCTCGCGGCACCAGTCCTTAATGAGGCTGTGCCTAATATAGTGAGTTCGGTTATCTAATTTTATTTATGTTGTGGTGTCGGGCCAAGCCCTTCCATATGAACAAAAAGTCTAAAGCGTTTCGTTTTGAACCGCATGAGAAACATTTATAGATTAGTTTGTTATGGTTCACGCCGCGAGACGGTTTGTGAGCATTGCGAAAAGGACATATGATTTTTATTGGAATACGCTGGCCATTTCTTTGGCCATCTTCATCATTCCATAATGCGTAAGCACATTACGGAATGATAAGTGCTCGCGCATCGTCTTAAAGTGTCTACCCAACGTATCATGTTGAAAACTCCATGAGGTTGTTGATTAGAGAGACTTTATGTTCTCACACCAAGGCGCAATCGTTCTTACATTTTTCTTTTTTGGTATGAAGATATTTCCCAATCCTCACTTGCCCCTTCTTCATCCCTGAAGGTCAAACGAAATTTACCACCGAACATTTCAATGAGGTTTTCGTTGAGCTCATTCGAAGAACTAAAGCCATTAAAAACTTTACCCGAAAAAATATGATCTCCTTCTGGAACCATTAATAGGCTAACCCCTTTGCTTTGTAAGCGTTTCCCAAGTATATTAATTTCATCAAGGAAAGCCTTACTTTCATTCCGTTCAGCAGACCATGCCAAATGAATTGTTTTACTAAGAAATTCGATAAGAACTTTTGAAAGAACCAGCGGCATAATAATAAGAGTAATTATACCGAAAATCACAGTAGCCCAATCGTTCAAACCAAAACTCGATATTAACCGATTCATGGGCGTATATAAAAACCACAGTAGCAAAATAAAGGATAGTATTTGCAACAAAGTTTTAAAGCCCCTCAGCATATTTTGAGGCTGTCCTGTTAATTGGGCATATTCAAAAATAACATCAACTATTTTTGCTTTTATATCTAGGACGTTATCCGGAAGTTCTTCTTCTTTTTCTTCGATTGAAGATATCGTGCTAGCCTCTTTACTGTCACGATTTTTTCCTAGAATACTCTTAAGCTCATTGTATTGGTCAATTGTTATTTCACCCGCCGCCAGCCGACTTTTCAATATTGAAATTTCATCTTCTCGGTCGTTCATTCATCAGCCCTTTCTAAGAATTCCGTCGTCAATCGTCCATTTTTCGAGACTCGTTCCGTCTTTACAAAAATCAATTGAAATACTTCCAGCAAATATTTCCGTAAATGTGCCTGTTCCCTGCAGCCCGTGAAAATTATTCCAACTTTGCGAAGGGGCCAAATGTTCCCCTCTTGGTTTAATAAAAACTTGTATGCCAGCTTGTTTTAGCTCGGTTCCCAATTTAAGAATTTTTTTCTTAGTAAGATTATCGGCGTCTTTCGACCAAGAAAGCGCCAATGAATTAAATAAATATCTTTTCACTTTAGGGGCCCCTAGCTCAATTAAAAATGAAGTGAGAAGGAGCGATCCAAAAATACCCCCTAATACTGAATCCCCGTTATCGTCTTCTGGAAATTCTTTAAAATTAATGAGTATTTCGGTGAGTAAATTTGACGTAAATAAAAATATTACAATAAAAGCGAATATGCTTAAAATATATCCCCATTTAATCAAGAATGACTGAACCTTTAGACTTTCTTTTGCAAAACTTTCGACAGATTTAGCGAATTCTTGAAAACTTTTAGACGTTATAATCTCGTCAGGAAGATCCTCCTCTATGTCTTGTGCGAATTCTTCAGTAGGGCTTTCGGGAGGTAAACTTTTGTTATCTTTCAACGTTTCACTCGTTTCAACTGATGAGGTTTCGGTTTCATCTGGGGCTGCCCCCAGCTCCTTCATTATGAAATTGTATTCATCAATTGAAACTTCGCCCTTTGCAAGGCGCAATTTTAGAGTTTTAACGTTATCCATTTTATCACCAAAAACCGTTCTCAAGTTTGGACAAAGCCCATATGAAACATAAGTAAAATTAATATGTTAAAACCATACAATTAAATCCTTTGCAAGCAGCGTATGCTATCTTGAGACTACAGGCTAAATGACACTGATTAATTTTAAATAACCTTACGCTGCATTCAGCGTTTATAAGTTTTTATGAAACAATTTTACCTTGGAAAATTCAAAGCATTAGTAAATGATTGTTCACTGCAATCAAAAACTTAAACGGCAGCAGCCTAAATTGACTTCATTTTCGATCTCTGTACTCATATCTCCGTCGAGCTTATAGCTAACGCCTTTGCCGACACGTTGCGACGTCACAAGTTTACCTTCACGCAGGAGGCGCAGGTGGTGGGACATGAGGTTTTGCTCAATAGGGATTTTCTTGAGGAGTTCAGACACAGAGGCGGGGCCGTCCATGAGTACACGGACAACTTTAAGCCGGATATCATTTGACAAAAGGCTGAGTTTTGACGCGCAATCTATATCCTGTTTATTTGTCATAATAATCTCGGCTGGGACTAAGTTAGAGTTTCAAAATAAGTTTTAATTCTATCATCATCTGTGTTGTTTTTGATGGTCTCTAGCGTGCCTTGAGTGACGATGTCTCCGTCTTGCAAAAACACAATATGATCTGCAATACGTCGCATTTGATGAAGATCATGAGTGACCATGATGATCGTGTAATCCGACTTCAGGCTTAAAAGCGTGTTCTCAATCGCCCGCACTGAGAGTGGATCAACGGACGCTGTAGGTTCATCGAGTAACAAAACTTTTGGCTGCATCGCAAGGACGCGGGCAATGCATAGTCTTTGTTTTTGCCCCAATGAGAGGCTGATAGCAGGCTCATCTAATCTATCTTTGACTTCTTCCCAAAGGGTCGCGCGCCGTAGCGCTGTTTCAGCGACCTCGGCTGCTACGGATTTTGAAAGTTTTCTTTGTTTGCTAATGCCGAAGAGAACATTGTCTTTAATGGAGCATGGGAAGACGCAGGCTTTTTGGAAGACCATTCCAACGCTTTGTCTTAGGTCTTCGACGGTTTCAAAGGCTCCCGTAACATCACAGCCGAAAAGCTTTACCGCGCCGCTTTCTTTATAACCATGGGTTAATGATCCAATGCGGTTAAAGCTACGGAGTAGGGTTGATTTACCACTTCCTGACGGGCCGACGATAGTCGTGATTTTATGACGGGGAAAACAGCATGAAACATCCTTTAAGATAGGTGTGTCGCCAATAGAAATGCACAGACACTCCGCTTCTACGGCGTCTTTTTCAGCTTGCTGAATCGATTTAATATCTTCCATTACGCCGTAGGTCATAGGGTCTGTCCCTTTTGTAATTTATAACGAAATATGAGGGCCGTGAGGCTGAAAAATAACACTAGACACATGAGTGTCAGAGCTGCGCCCCACCCATTTTGTAGGGCCTGCGGGTTTGTCGCCTGCTGTGCCAAAGCTAAAATATGTGTCGGTAAGGTTGATACAGGTTCATTGAGGCCACGCGGCGCACTAACGCCTGAAAAAGCGGTTGCAATAAACATGATCGGAGCCGTCTCACCAATAGCCCGGGCTAGAGCTATAAGAAGGCCTGTAACCGCGCCGTGAAATCCTTGCGGCAAAAGCACATGCCATATAGTCTGTGATTGCGACATGCCTAACGCATAGGCGTTCTCGCGGTATATGGTGGGTATTGAATTGATCGTTTGGTAGGTGGATAGTGTGATCGTCGGGAGCATCATCATGGCTAAAATAATTGATCCAACAAACCAGCTGATGCCTGTACCTAACCCGTAAACGAAAAAGATCAGTCCGAAGATTCCGAAGGTAATTGAGGGTACGCCGTTTAAGGTTAAGAGTGCGGTCAGCAGGATTTTCTTCATATGTGCTGAGGTGACAAATTCACTTAGGTATAGGGAAACGCCAAACGCCATGGGCATGACAAGACAGGCGGCAACCGCGACCATGATTAAGCTGCCAATGATTTGGTAGGCAATGCCACCGCCCGCGCCAAAATTTTGCGCAGGGGCCGTGATGAAATCAAGGCTAATGGCTGGCGCGCCCTTAATGAAGATCGTCATAATCAGACCGATCATCACGCAGGTGGCTATCAGTAGCGCTGCGACAACGGCACTATTAAATAGCCTGCTTTTGAATTGTCTAGTCAACAAGACGCGTCTCCGTCTTTGTCATGAATTGGGCGCTCGCCGTTAAAACAACTGCAATTACCAACAAGATTAAGGCCATAAATATCAAGGCCTGGAAATGAGGGGAGCCAAAGGCGGTCTCTGAAATTTCACGTCCCAATTTTGATGTAATGGTTTGCCCCGGAGAAAGGATATTTGTTAGAGGCGAGGGGATGCGGTCAATAGATCCAATGACGAGCATAACGGCCATTGTCTCACCAAGGGCGCGCCCTAATGCAAGGAGCATCGCCCCGATAATATCTGACTTCGCAATCGGCCATAAAATGTCTTTGATGATCTCATAACGGTAATAGCCGAGGCCCGCTCCCGTTTCGCGGTAGACGTGAGGAATATTGTGCAGCGCATCTTCGCTGAGTGTTACGATGGTCGGTAAGATCATGACCGCCAGTAATATACCGCCAGCAAAAATCGTACGTCCTGATTGTAAATCAAAAACATCCGATAAAAACGGCGCGAGGAGGGCGATCCCGATAAGCCCGTAAATGATCGATGGAATACCGGCTAAAAGCTCCAAAGCCGCTTTGACGGGTATGCGGAATGCTCTCGGTAAATATTCTGATATAGCGATCGCGCTTAAGATGCCTAAAGGGGCGGCGATTAACATGGCAATAAGTGCCACTGTAACCGTGCCGTAGAGCATTGGCAAAATGCCGTAATGTCCGCTTGCTGGGTTCCAGTCCGACGTTAGTAAATGTATCCCTCCTTGGCCCAAAATGGGTAAGCCGTTGAGGATGAGCGTTAAACAAATCGCCAAAATGGAGAGGGCGGAGACGGCGACACTTGTGTATATGGCCAGTCTCGTGACGCCCACGCGCTTAAAGAAAAATGTGGGCCAGCGAGGCGCTATGTCAGGTTGCGTACTCACCTAGTAATATGAAGAGGAGGAAGAGGAAGAGGAAGAGGAAGAGGAGGAGAGAGGTATATAACCCGTCTTCGAGACGATTGTTTGACCCGCGTCACTTTTTAGGAAGGAAATAAAGTCTAGAGCTTCCGAGCTTGAATTTTGTGTTGTGACCACAATTAAGTCACGCACAATAGGAAAAGTTCCGTCAATAACATGATCTAATGTCGGGTGAGCAATTTGCCCGCCTTCAAGCTTTAGGCTGAGACCTCTAACGTCATCATCAAGCCATGCAAGAGATAGCATACCAATGGCACTATCGCTTTGTGTGAGGGCGGTTTGCTCTTCATTATTTGAGCCGAGGACTAAGTCTGCGCCTTTGGCCAGACCGTCCTTATCACCGAGAATATATTCCATGAAAACTTGGCGCGTACCGCGTGAAGCCTCTTTGTCGATCACCAATATCTCTTTGTCAGGGCCACCAAGATCTTTCCAATTGGATATCTCACCACGGTAGATGGCAGCGATTTGCTTGCGTTCTAGGTGAGTGACGCCTGCATCGTAAACCTCTGAGGAGATCACAGGGATCACGGCGTCACGACCAATGGCATGAACGGTGAAATCAAGGCCTTTGAATTGCTCGTACTCTTTGGGACGTATATCTCGCGACATCATACCAATATCAATCTGCCCACGGCCAAGTTGACTAATGCCGACGCCTGACCCGCCCGCATTGACAATCAAGCGCGTGTCTGTGTGATGCGCGCGGTAATCTTCGGCGGCTGTTGCGATTATGGGCATGACCGTTGATGAGCCTGAAATGGCGACCTTATTTACATCACTGGCTGTACAAGCCGTGAGCCCTGTTGCTGAGAAAGCAAAGCAAAATATAGACCCTAGAATGGCCCGAGTAGTAATGATCAAAGTTCGTCTCCAATATTAATCAAATCAACTATTTTTGATATCAAACCCACTAGATGCCACGGGCGAAGCATGCAAGTCACAACAGTGTCATTTTTGGGTCATCTGGTCGTTAGTTTCATACAGTTGCGCAATCACTTTAAAAATTTTCGAGCAGCCCGACCCTAATCATATTGTTGTAAAACCTTTAAGTTTCGCGTTGGGTTGGGCCCATTATAGCTACAGTTATGGGTCGCTATGGCTGACTTAAAAATTAGTAATCGCGTACCTAATTTTAGGGATGACATTAAAAAAGTTTAATTCATTATTAAAAGTGATAGGGCGAATGAAGTTATATATATTGAACTTTGCCCCGATTTAAACACATCTGAATGAACTGGGGTCGGCATGAAAATTTTGAATACAACCTTTATCTTAGCGTTGGGATTTCTTACATCAACTTCAGCGCAAGCATTAGATATAAAATTTAAGTCCAGTGTTTCGGATCAAGAGGTTTCAAAGGCATGTAGGCAAGCCACTGGATACCTTCACGTTAAACCTTCGGCCTCAATATGCCAAAACTTCAATGTTTCAAACATTGTAAGAGAATTGGAAAGCCAGAGCTATACGTTACTTGGCAGCGCCAATAATAATTTGCTCTTACACGATTATAAGCTTGCCGTGGATGGTGGTGCTTCGAAATATAAGCTTGAGGCAATGCGTACGAAATTGCCTAAAAATTACCCAAGTGGTGCTTGGTTGTCTCCGCCGCAAGGACGCTACCTAGATATTGCAAATATTAATGGAATTTCCATTCAATATGATCTTGTTCGTATCGATTTTCGCAGCAATGACACAGCGAAAACGTATGATTATTACTCAACAGGCATATTTAGTGCGAGAGAGCATACTAGTAATTACCATCATGAAGGCTTAATAGCGGACTATCACTTTCGTTACACAGTAAAATCGAATGGTAGAACACTTTATGACGGTTTCATTCTAGAAACCGATAATCTCACATCCTCTTTTCGTTGCGTAGATGGTGTTGGAAGTCGAGATTACAGAGCTTGCCGCGAAGGTGTAGGCCAAGCCTTACGCCTTGATGTGGTCTCTGATGAGTTTTCGGCAAATTATTTAACGGCAAAAGTCCTAACTGGTAAAAAATCAGTCTTCTCGGACATGACAGCATATTATAAAAAAAATAAGTTAGCGAAAAGTGACATTCAGGCGCAACCTTTCAATTCATTGACAAGCGCACAACGCACTGACATGGCGCGTTACGCAGGCTCATTTCAAGTTATTGAAGGTGGGCGAGCCACCTTTCAATTTAAGCAGCTTCCGATTTACACGGCGGCTCAGCAGAATGGGGGGGCATCAACGTCTGGCGGAGGTATTGCAAATACTGCTAAATATCTCGCTGACCAACAATATTGCGCCCAATATGCGAAAAGTACGGTCCAAGAAGACCGTTCTTTCAGGTCGGGTTTAGGGTACGTAGCTGGAATCGCGGGGTTTGGTGAAGTTGCGAGCACAATCAATACGGCTTCACACATTACAAATATTTCCGAAGGGTTGAGTGGGAGAGAGCTTAAAGAAGCAAATGAATGTATGCAAAGTCGTGGTCATAGCTCAATAGCTGCTGCAACTGCTAAAGACGCGGCATATAGTTCAGCCTCGACATATGTTCCGTATACAAGCGGCGCTGCCGCACCTCAACCGCAAGCCTATGCTCCCAGTTCGAGCTACCAAGGCTCTGCAAGTACATATGGAAATTCGCCACAAACCGTATCTCCGTCCGTTCCGTCATATCAAGGTTCGGCATCAAGCTATGCATCCGCTCCACAAGCCTCAGAGCAACAAGCTGCATTGTCTGGTTCGGCTAGTCGTTACGAAGCTAATGTTTCCACGACTCCAGCTGTCACCCCCTTAGGTGATAAAGTTGGGAGTATTATGCTCGTAGATACAGATTTTGGATTTGTCACGGCGCAAGCCTCTGGGTTGCAAATTGGAGACATTGTCCAAACTCAAACATCAAGTGGACAGCTCATAAATTTCACAGTCGCTAAACAATCGAGCAATGGAAATTATTCTTTAACACCGAATGATGGTGCCAGTCTTAATGGTGTCCAAGCTGGCAACCCGATTGCAAAATAATCAATTCGATTTTGAGTAAAAAAGCAATTTAGCAATGCTCTATCGAGTCATAAACCTAGGGGATATTCCGAATGAAAATATATAAATTTATTTTTGGTGGCGCACTATTGGCCATTCTAAATGCGTGTGCGTCAGCGACACCTGTTGTTGTTAACACTAATTTGACTGAAAGTCTGCCAAAGGAAGCCGCGATAAGTTACCTTAAGAAACAAGGTACGCTTTTTGGCATTAGTAAATATGGGCATTGTGTATTCGATCATGGCGATATTAGAATCGCGATAAATGAAGGATGGAATGATAAGTGGGAGTGGATTAATACCTATGCCTATAACGGCATGACATTATATGTTTCTGACAACCCTGTAACTGGCCGCGAGTATACGTTGAAGGGAGATGATATTATTATACTGAAGACTCGCTCGACTTACTCACGAGGAAAACAGTGTAGTATTACGAGGTCTCACAGCAAGGACTCATCAAAATATACTGAATTAACGGATGAAGGTAGGGCCGCAAAAATTGTGTCCGCTCTTCAGTCTCTGGGCGTGAATTACAAAACTGATTGAGTCTAACGATATTAAGAGGGTTGATGTCCCCTTAGCTGAATAGATACGTTCCCGTTTTGAGGTAGATATTATTTTACGTCCTCAGCTTATTCTGAGGGAAGTTGGTATATTGTCCTGACAAAACTTTAATCCCACTCACACGCGTTTTAAGATACATTACGTCTATGTTTGAGTTTCAAAGACATGCGAGGTTTCTTGCTGCATGGGGGGCGTGCTTGTTGGTGTTCCAAAATGCGCAGGCCCAAATTGACGTGGATAGCCCTGAATTTGAGGCCTTTGCTGCGTTGAAACTGGGCTATGTTAGCGGAGCTTATACCGAAGAACATGATCTGTTGAAGATCATACAATATCATTCATTTTATGACATGCCCTATCAAGCCGCGCAAATTCTTGAGACGGAAATCAAGGCTGGACGCATCAAAGAAACAGCAAAGCGTTATATGCAGCTTTCGGATTTGTACCGAGCAGCGCGTGAGCGTGACCTCGCTGGTTTGGCTCTTGAAAAATCTACAGCCCTTAACGGTGGCGTGGCTCTAAAAAGACAAAAGTTACTTGGGCCGTTTAATAGTTTACAGATGATCAGAGAGGGAAGGTGCGAAGATATTCAGACGTCCTTAAAACAAGGGAACCAAAGTCTCACGACTCACTCAGATAATTATTTGCGCTTAGGTTATTGCTACTATGAAAAATCTGCGAAGCTAGACATGCCATCAAATTGCGGTGCAATATCAAAACAGCAAGTAGAAGCGTCTGCTAAAATTGATTATTTAGATAGGGCAACACGATCATTCGCTAAACTGTCCAAAATTACGCCAATGGATAAACGAAGCTACGAACGACAAGGCACGGCGAATAAATGGTTGAGATTCATAGGTGATGAACGAAAACATTTGATTGATAGTTGTTCCGCCTGAAGGACCAATAGGTCTGAGGGGAAAGAGGATTGTTTTAAAAAAATTAAACAGGCGTATGGTACCGCAGAGGCGTCTAACTTTGGTTTCCAATTAAGCGATAAAAAACGTGAGATTTACGTTGCGGAATATGATTCTATTTTCCGCGTAAGAGTCTCCCAACCTTAACCACATTGTAATGAATCCGTTCAGTTTCGCGTAATGTTGGCCTCATTATAGCTATAATGGCAGGCCGTAATGTTTTGGTCATGCAGAGTGTGATGGGGGAACTGAAAAAATATTGAGCGCCGTCCAAGGATTGCCGTTTCAGATGCGTCTTACTCATAGGCAGCAAACAAAACACGGATAAACATCCGATTTAAAGGGGATTGATATTTGCAAGCAAGATTACGCATATCGCGATTTGATAGGATAATCTCAGGGCTTTCGGCCTTGCTTGATGACCCGCGCCATTACCAGATTGTGATCCTCTCGACGCTTGTGATGCTGGGCGTTTTTGTTTTTGCCTTTGATATGCGAGCTTGGCATGCGGCGGCGTGTATAATCTCGACACTCACGACGCAATTTATTGCCAGTAAAATCACACGGCAAAAATTTGATGCGCGTAGTCCGTTAATTACGGCTCTGTCTTTGACGCTGCTGCTGCGGACAGGCTCTGTGTGGTTATCCGTCCTTGCAGGGGGTCTGGCGATTGCCTCGAAATATATCATCCGCTGGCCGAGCAAAGATAAAGGCAGCAAACATATATTTAACCCCGCCAATTTTGCCTTGGTTGTCTTATCTCTTGGGTTAACAGGCGTGTGGATTTCACCAGGGCAGTGGGGCGCGGCGTCACTCCTTGCGGTTGCCCTGATTATTGCAGGGGGAATTGTGACGGGGAAGGCTAAGCGCTGGGATGTCTCTATTGCGCTCCTGACGAGTTACGCCGCCCTTATATTTGGGCGTGCGCTGTGGCTCGGTGATCCGCTCTCTATTCCGTTTCATCAAATGCAAAGCGGGGCACTTTTAGTGTTCGCCTTTTTCATGATCTCTGATCCCAAGACAACACCCGATAGCCGTTTGGGGCGAGTTCTTTATGCGGCGCTTGTGGCGACCATAGGCTTTATAATCCAGTTCCAGCTTTACAATGCTGCGGGGATTATCCTCGCGCTGATTTTGGCGGCGCCGCTTGTGCCGCTGTTTGATTATTACCTACCCGCTGCGCGTTATGCGTGGCCGAAATTCGAAATGAAAAGAGGAGTGTCGTATGACAAAGTTCAAATGCCTGCCCAAAATCTTACTCAGTAGTGCGGCTATAATTGCGGCTATTACGGCGGCCCCGAGCGCCTCGGCCTTTTGCGGCTTCTACGTTGCCAAGGCCGATACGGAGCTATTTAATCAAAGCTCTAAAGTGGCTCTCGTGCGCGATGAAGACCGCACGGTGATTACGATGGCCAATGATTATATTGGCGACCCGCAAGAGTTCGCCATGGTTATTCCTGTGCCGACGGTCATCACCAAAGACCAAGTGCATGTGTCGCAAACCAGTTTGCTCGATCATTTGGATGCTTACACAGCCCCGCGCCTCGTGGAGTATTTTGATAGTAATCCCTGCGCGCGAGATTTATATTTAGAAAAACGAGCTTTTGCGACAAGCGAAAGCGTTGCTGATGAGATTGTTGTGACGGCCTCTAGTAAAAAATCTCTCGGCGTGACGATTGAAGAAAACTTCTCGGCGGGGGAATATGATATTCTTATCCTCTCGGCCAAAGAAAGCGACGGGCTTGAAACATGGCTGACGCAGAACGGTTATAAAATCCCTGACGGGGCGACTAAAACCCTCGGCAGTTATATCAAGCAAGATATGAAATTCTTTGTCGCGAAAGTGAACCTTGAGCGCAAAGCCAAACAGGGCGGGACGTACCTCAACCCGATTGCGGTGGCGTATGAAAGCCCGAAATTCATGCTGCCGATACGCCTCGGCACGGCCAATGCGAACGGCACGCAGGATTTATTTGTTTACGCCCTCACGCGCGACGGCAAGGTGGAGACAACGAATTACCGCACGCAAAAAATCCCGTCAGGTCAAGAGCTTCCTATTTTTATCAAAGATAACTTCGGTGATTTCTATAAGGATATGTATAAAACTTCCGCTAACCGCGAGGGCGGACACGGCGTGTTTATGGAATATGCTTGGGATATGAATTGGTGCGACCCGTGCGCCGCTGACCCGCTTTCTGATGATCAGTTGAAAGAGCTCGGCGTGTTTTGGCTAAACGATGGGCGGTCTTATAATAAACCGCAACCGCGGCGCGGGTTTAAATCTCAAGCGAAAGATGTCTATGTCACGCGCCTGCATGTGCGTTATGACGCGGAGAGTTTTCCCGAGGATTTAAAATTTAAAACAACGGGTGACCGCCAGAACTTCCAAGGTCGTTATATCTTGCGTCACGCTTTTGACGGCGAAATGAAATGCGACGCGGCGGATGACTATAAGCGCGAAGTGAATAAGCGCAAAGAGAAGGAAATTAAGACGCTAGCTAACCTAACAGGGTGGGAGACGAAATATATTCACACTAAAATAGAGGCCAGCGGCAAAGGTGAGCCGTTTGATATTAAAGAGAAGCCGCGCACCGATTGGTGGAATAATATTTGGCCAGATGATGAGGAGTAATTGATGTGTGAGACCATTATATAGGAGCGAGCATGTCTTTAATTTTGTTTATCTTCTGAATAATCATACATTTCTACTTGCAGTTAAGAATTATTCGCAATATAAAGTATGTGAGTTCAGGAGAAACAGAGAATGTCACAAGATTTAGGCCCTTATATGGTTCAAACAATTGGTCGGCGTGTAGCGCCACTTGACGCGGTGCCGCCATCTCAAAGGACGGGCTTACCTATCAATGACCGTACGGCGTATAAACGACAATCTTTTAACCCTGCGGATCAAATCGCTGAGGGGCGACAAGCGGCGTTTAATCACTGGCTCTCGCGAGTTTCGCATATGTTGGATGAGTGGGAAATGGAACTGATCGGTCACGCCGCGCCGCTCTCGACCTTTGAAACCATAGCAGCCTTTAAAGATGTTTTGTCGCGAAGGACAGGTGACTTAACATAATTGACCGCTCTAGACTTTCGGTTCTGCAAAAGAATCAAAAAATTTAAAATCTTTCCAAGGATTTTGGTTTCAGATACGTCTTACCTATAAGATGGACGATATAAACACAGATGAACAGCTTGTGTCGCGAGCCGCGACGGGCGACCGCGCGGCCTTTGCGACCTTGCTCGAGCGCTATTATGACCGCGTGTTTAGAACTGTTTATAGTGTCCTTAAAAACCAAAGCGACGCCGAAGATATTACCCAAGAAATTTGGGCGGCGCTGCCAGCTAAACTGCGAAAATGGCGTGGTGAGGCGAAGCTTTCATCTTGGCTCCATAGAATTGCGCTGAACGCGGCTAAAGATTCGCTGCGGCGATCAGCCTCCCGCGCGCGTATGACGGCGGGCTATGTGGAGACCGAAAGCCTCTCGCGTGCCGAGACGGCTGATACGCAAAACCGCCTGTCATGGCTGCAAACGGCCTTGGATACCTTGTCGGATGACCTACGGGAAACGGCGGCGCTCACATTGGGGGAAGAGATGAATTTTGCCCAAGCGGCAGATGTCCTCGGGGTGGCTGAGGGAACAGTGGCGTGGCGTATGAGTGAAATCAGAAAGCGGCTAAAAACATTAGCCTCAAAAGATAACGGACTAGGACAGGAGGTGCTGGCATGAGTGATGAATTAGATAAGTTAGCGGCTGAATTGCACGGTATGCGCCCCTCGGACACGTCTCGTAAAAAGGGCATGGCGGCGGCTCTGTCGGCTTTTGATGAAGCCTTCGTCGCGAATGATATTGCGGAGACGGCCCTTCAAGAGGCGCAAGATGAAAATATTTTAGACACATCCCAAGGATTGGCGGATCCCGCGCGTCCTACAGGTCAGAGTGCAGGTAAGGGGCCTGTGCCAACCTTTGGGAGTCGTATCATGTCGAAACTTAGACCTATTTTCACCTTCAATCCAAAAATGGCTATGATGGCAGGGAGTTGCATGGCGGCCCTTATCGCAGCAATTATTGTGATGCCGCAAATGGATGATTTAACGCAGCCAACAACTGCTGATGTCGTTATTTCTGACACGCCAGCGGTTGCATCTGAGCCAAGTCGTTCAGACACACTGGCTCAGGCTAGAGATGTTGAGACTCAAGCCGTTGCTCAACTCAAAACGATTACCGCGCCGTCAACGGTAGGAGCGTCGAATGTTGGTGAGGATAAACCAAGCGCTATTGCCGAACCTGCACTAACGGTTACGGCGGACGTGCCTGCCATTAAAGCCCCTGTTGTTGAGCCTAACGTTAAAAGGGAACAGATTGCTGTGACGGGACGGAGGCAGCTTCAAGACGTTCTTGAGGCGCGCCGTGCAATTGACGCCATTAAAGCCTCAAGCCTCGGAGAGGTTCCACAAGTTTCTCTTCGAGAATCGTTGACCGACATAAGGCAGGAGGCTGAGAGTGCAACTCCAGCAACGCGTAACCGCGCCGTTAATGGCTTCATACTCGAAGAAGTTTCAGCTGAGTATAAGGTCGAGACGAAAACGCTTGTTACGAAAGAAGCATCTTCTGAGCTTGTTGAAACGCCTCCGAATTTTGAAACGGTGACTGAAACTGTTATTGTTAGCCCTCAAAGCACTGAATTGGTTGTAGTGCCCCCAACATATGAATGGGTGGACGGTGATATAGACGGCAGTTCCGTTGAGTATGAAACCAAACCTGCCGAATATGAGACTGTTTCAGAATCTGTTGCTGTTCAGGAAGCGTCAACGGAACTTGTTACGATACCTGCTATTTACAATTCTGACGGGACGATAGCGGTTCCTGCGAGTGTACAGGAGCGCACGATACCGTCTGTCACGAAAACTGAAACGCGCCGCAGAATCAAAACACCCGCGAGCACCATTGAGCGTGTGGTACCTTATGAGAAACGCGATGGTAAAACGCGCGTTCCCGTTACTACGGCAAAAGTTACAGAGCGAGTGGTTCCTGCCGTGACGAAACAAGTCTCGCGCCGCGTGATAAAAACACCTGCCGCCTCATTTGAACGTATTGTGCCGGCAGGCACGACTGTAGAGGTTGCGGTTAGGACGGTCGTGACGCCCGAAAAATTCTATCTTCGAGATGAAGAGGGTAATGTCATTCGCGAATTTGAAAACCGTGATGAATTTGAACAATATAAGCTCAATCAGGTGACATCCGTACAAGAGAAACCTGTTTCGACATTTTCTATTGATGTGGATACGGCGTCTTACTCATTCCTTCGGGCTTCGCTTAACCGCGGTCAATTACCACCGCGTAGTGCTATACGCCTGGAAGAGATGATCAATTATTTCCCTTATGATTACGCGGCGCCAACGTCTGCGGATGAACCGTTCAAGGCGAATGTCACGGTCACACCGACGCCGTGGAATAAAGATACGAAGCTCATGCACATTGGTATTAAAGGCTACGTTCCGCCGCAAGATGAAAGACCGCGCAGCAATATCGTCTTTCTGATTGATACGTCTGGGTCTATGAACCGACCGAACAAACTGCCTTTATTGATTAATAGCTTTAAATTACTCCTCAACACATTGGACGCCGATGATACGGTTTCGATTGTGACTTATGCAGGGAGTGCGGGAACGGTGCTAGAGCCAACCTCCGCCAGTGATAAGCATGCAATCAATGAGGCTTTGACGCGGCTACGTGCAGGTGGCTCGACAGCGGGGGCAGCGGGGCTAGAACTGGCGTACCAAAAAGCCCAAGAGAGCTTTGATGATGAGGGTGTTAACCGTGTCATCTTGGCGACGGATGGTGATTTCAATGTCGGCTTCTCATCGCATGAAGATATGAAGAACTTTATTAGCGAGAAGCGCGAGACGGGCATTTTCTTATCCGTGCTTGGTTTCGGTATGGGTAATTATAATGACCAGCTGATGCAGTCTTTGTCGCAAAATGGGAACGGTGTTGCCGCCTATATTGATAACCTCTCTGAGGCGAATAAGGTTCTCGCCAATGAAGCGGGCAGTGCGCTGATTACGATTGCTAAGGACGTTAAAATTCAAGTGGAGTTTAATCCTGACACGATCTCTGAATATCGTTTGATTGGCTATGAAACGCGGGCCTTGAAAAGGCAAGATTTCAATAATGATAAAGTTGACGCGGGTGAAATTGGAGCAGGCCACAGCGTGACAGCAATTTATGAGCTGACACCTCAAGGCTCTCCCGCGCAGGTGATTGATGATCTTCGGTATGCGAGTGAGCGTAGTGAGGCGACATCGTCAGGGTCAGACGAATATGCCTTTGTCAAAATTCGTCATAAATTACCAACGGCTGATACAAGCACGCTCCAGAGCTTTCCTGTGAGTGAAAAACAAGAGCTTAACTTGCGTGGAGCTGATGAAGATATGCGCTTTGCGGCGGCGGTGGCGGCCTTTGGTCAAAAGTTGCGCGGCGATACACAACTCGCAGGCTATAGCTATGATGATGTCGCCAAGCTTGCCGTGAGCGGTAAAGGGATGGATGATAATGGATATAGGGCGGAGTTCATTCGCCTCGTTCGTCTCGTTCAAACATTGAGCGGCGAGTAATTTTAATCTACCCACAAAAAAGGCCCAGATGATCTGGACCTTAAATTAATTTATAAACTTAAGTCCTAGTTGCCAGACCCGTGAGACTTAGCTTTTTCTTCAGCTCCGTCTTTTGCTTCCATCGCAGCTTTTTCAGCCGCTTCTTTAGCGTCAGATCCGTAAGCTTTCGCTTTGTCAGCCGCATCGCCTGCGACGTCTGTAGCGGCGTCTTTTACGTTAGCTGCCGCTTCTTTAGCGTCAGACCCGTAAGCTTTCGCTTTGTCAGCTGCATCACCTGCAACGTCTGTTGCCTTGTCGGTCATTACGCCAGCAGCGTCTTTTGTGGCATCAGCAGTCTTAGCCGCTGCGTCTTTTGTGGCGTCAACAGCCGCATTAGTTGCGTCTTGTGTTTTTTCCGCTGCAGCAGCGGCTGTATCTTTGGCTTTCTCAGCTGTTTTTTCAGCAGCTGAACAAGCAGTTAGAGCAAATGCACATAGGCCGCCCATTAGAATATGAGTTAGTTTCATGTTGTCCTCCCAGTAATTAAGTATTAACTATAAAACTTATGTTGCTATAATGCAACAATTCACTGCTAAAATAATTGCAAGCTCTGTGTGGGTAGTGGAGTCGGCAACATCCGGGCCTACGGCGCTGACGAGGTTTCAACATTAGGGGGACTTAGAGCAAGCCATAAGGAGAGAAAAAAACTGTAAGCCACAAAAGCTGAGGCGTGATTGAGGGGGGGTAATTAACTTCGAATAATACGACGTTGAAAAACGGATATGGCCCCAACATAACTCCGTTAGTTTTGTTTGTCAGATAGTTTGCGGTGTGGGCGTTGAAATGCTAGTTTTGTGAAAGGATTCTATTCGAATCGAATAGGGCCACCAAGGGAAGAGAAATCCGCAGATGAGCGATGACATAGAAACACCCGAAGACGAGCAAGACTCTAGCGGCCCACAGCCTTTACCAGAGGGTGTCTCGCCTATAAGCATCGAAGAGGAAATGAAGCGTTCCTATCTAGATTACGCTATGAGTGTAATCGTGAGCCGAGCTATTCCTGACGTACGTGACGGGCTTAAACCTGTGCATCGTCGTATCCTTTATTCTATGCATGAAAACGGCTTTGTCCGCGAAAAGCCCTACAAGAAATCAGCCCGCGTGGTTGGTGACGTGATTGGTAAATATCACCCGCATGGTGATAGTGCTGTTTACGACGCGCTTGTCCGTATGGCGCAAGACTTCTCTATGAGCCTGCCATTGCTTGATGGGCAAGGTAACTTTGGTTCTGTGGATGGTGATCCGCCCGCGGCTATGCGTTACACTGAGGTGCGAATGGACCGCCCTGCGGCGAGTCTTCTCGCTGACATCGAAAAAAACACAGTCAATTACCAAGATAATTATGATGCGTCCGAGAGTGAACCGGTTGTTTTGCCTGCGCGCTATCCAAACATCCTCGTTAACGGGGCTGGTGGTATTGCCGTCGGTATGGCGACAAATATTCCACCGCATAATCTTGGGGAAGTTTGCGATGCGGCAATGGCATTATTAGAGAACGGTTCACTGGATGATACTGAGCTTTTACAGCTTATACCGGGGCCAGATTTCCCGACGGGTGCGCTTCTTATGGGACGAGGTGGGTCTAAATCCTCTGTTCTTACGGGCAAAGGCTCTATCATCATGCGGGCGCGAACCGCGATTGAGGAAATCCGCAAAGATCGGATGGCCATCATCGTAACCGAAATTCCTTATCAGGTGAACAAAGCGAATATGATCAAGAAGATCGCTGATCTTGTACGCGATAAGCGCGTCGAAGGTATTTCTGATCTACGCGATGAGTCTGACCGTAATGGCATGCGTGTCGTGATTGAGCTGAAACGAGACGCCGTCCCTGATGTTGTGCTTAATCAGCTTTTCCGTTTCTCACAATTACAGCAGAATTTTAGCTCTAACATGCTAGCGCTCAACGGCGGTAAGCCAGAGCAAATGAATGTGCGGGAGATGATCGAGGCGTTCTTAGCCTTCCGCGAGGAAGTTATCGCGCGACGGACGAAATTTGATCTATCTAAGGCCCGTGATCGCGCCCATATCTTAGTCGGACTTGCGGTGGCGGTAGCCAATATTGATGAGATCATCAAGATCATCCGCACATCGGCCAATCCGAAAGAAGCTCGCGAGCGTTTGATTGCACGCAAATGGCCAGCGCAGGAAATGGGCTCGCTGATTAAACTCATCGCTGATCCACGCTCAAGACTATTTGACGACGGGACGATCCAGTTGACAGAAGAGCAAGCCAAAGCGATCCTTGACCTTCGTCTGCTTAAGCTCACAGCGCTTGGTATGGATGAGATCACGAAAGAGGCGGAGCAATTAGCCGCTAAAATTACCGATTTGCTTGATATATTGTCATCCCGTGACCGTGTCAGTGAGCTTATCAACGGTGAACTATCTGAAATTAAAGAGAAGTTTTCTGTGCCGCGACGAAGTGAATTTGTCGAAGGCGGTATGGACTTTGACGATGAGGACCTGATCGCCGTAGAAGATATGGTCGTGACCGTAACCGCCAGTGGTTATGTGAAACGGACAGCCCTTGATACATACCGCGCGCAACGCCGCGGTGGTAAGGGCCGCTCTGGCATGTCCATGAAGGATGAGGATTACGTCACAACGGTGTTTGTGGCGACGACCCATACGCCGGTTCTCTTCTTCTCTTCAACGGGCATGTGTTACAAGCTCAAGGTTTGGAAATTGCCGCTGGGCGGCCCAAATACACGGGGTAAAGCCTTGGTGAACCTCCTGCCGCTTGACCAAGAAGAGCGGGTTAACTCCATCATGGCTCTGCCAGAGGATGAAGATAGCTGGAAAGATATGGATATTATGTTTGCAGCGCGCTCTGGCGGTGTGCGGCGTAATTCACTGGCTGATTTCACACGTGTGAACCGCAATGGTAAGATTGCTATGAAGCCCGATGAGGGCGATGGTATTGTCGATGTGCGCCTGTGTACAGAAGATGATGATATATTGCTAACCACGGCGATGGGTAAGGCCCTGCGTTGCCGCGCCACAGATATTCGCCGCTTTGTTGGCCGTACCTCTAGTGGTGTTCGCGGGATTAAACTCGCAAGCGGTGATGAGGTAATCTCAATGGCTGTTCTCCGTCATGTGGATATCGATACAGATGAAGCGCGCGCCTATATGAAGCATGCTAACGCTATGCGTCGTGCCTTGGGTGATGATGCGGACGATGAAACGGCTGATGAAGTTGTTGAGACAGCGATTGATGAGGAACGTCTTGGCTTCTTGCAAGCTAATGAGCAATTCCTTCTAACATTAGCTAATGACGGCTTCGGCAAGCGGTCTTCGTCCTATGATTACCGCTGCATGAACCGCGGCGGGCAGGGCGTCTCAGCGCAAGAGCTGTCGCGTAAAAAAGGCGAAGATAATGCATCTCTCGTTCGCTCTTTCACGATTGCTGACGAAGATCAATTGATGATCGTGACTGACGGCGGGCAGCTTATTCGTTGCCCTGTGCGCAACATTCGAATTGTCGGTCGTTCATCACGCGGCGTGACAGTCATTCGTGTTAAAGACACTGAAAAGGTTGTCTCAATTGAACGGATTGAGGATAGCGGTGATGAGGACGACTCGGCTACGGGCGATGACGTTGTGGCCGAGACTGGCGGCGAGAGCTAAACTGTGATAATCTTCCCTAAAATATAATGGGGAAGATGTTATGAAGTCTGTTTTAATTAGCCTGAGTGCCGCGTTGGCTCTGTCCGCGTGTGCGACCACATCGGGCGTCACAAAAAACAACAGTGAAAACACGGAGAAAGCTGCCGTTGCAGCTTTAGTTGGCGGTGAAATTGATTTCAGTAAAACGCACCAAATAGGCCCGATTAGCTGCCCTAATAGGATTGGGCCTGCGAAATTTAATAAGGTGATAAACTTCGATCCGAATGCGACCAATGTTGGTTGTTTTTATGAGAGTGAAAGCGTTTTTTATACGCTCTATGCCTATGATCAGAAAGGCCGCGATTTAACCTCTGAGCTACAAGGCGTCGTTAACACTGTGCTTATTGCTAAAAAAGACTGGGACATCGCTTATGATGAGGATGCGAGTAAGAGTTGTGTTTTCCAAGGGTTAATAATGGGCGCGCTCTCCGCTGAAGGAAATACAGACATTACGATAGATTCCAAGAGTCCTGTGGGTGATGTTGATGGGTACAATTTTGGCGTTGGTATTATGACAAGTCAGAATATTGTTACGATCGGTGCGCTTCATTCCCGCGACGATATGTTTTTCAAATTACGTGCCACGTCTATGCACGATGGTGGGATAAGCAGCGAAATTGTTACGAACGAATGCCAGCGTATGGCACAAGCGATGCGAGCTTTGGACAAGGGTTTCGATGCATCAAAAGTTGAGACGAAAACCAATCACGGCAATAGTATTTAGCCTGAATATTACGAATTGTGGCCTTTCTGCTTAGATTATTGAGCGGGGTTTTAGTCAGTCTTTATCGTAAATCTTGGAAAGACGAGTTTCTACTGGAAAAACCCTTATTGCGCGTTATAAGCTCTAATTATGAGCGAATTTAGAACAGCACTTTATCCTGGTACATTCGATCCTATGACCCTTGGGCATATGGATATTATAAAACGCGCGAGTAAACTATGCGATAGATTGATTATTGGGGTTGCGATTAATCGCTCTAAAAATCCGCTTTTCGGTTTAGATGAACGTGTTGAAATGGTTGAGTTGGCGGTGGCTCCCTTGCGAGAGAGAATAGAAGTAGAGGTTCGACCCTTTGAGGGCTTGTTGATACATTTTGTCGAATCTGTCGGGGCCAGCGTTATTGTCCGTGGCTTGAGAGCTGTTTCGGATTTCGAATATGAATTCCAGATGGCTGGAATGAACGATCGGCTAAACCCAGATATTGAAACGGTGTTTTTGATGTCTGACCCACAATATCAAACGATTGCCTCTCGGCTGGTTAAAGAAATCGCGCGACTGGGCGGCGATGTTGCTCAATTCGTCACGCCCGAAGTCGATATAAGATTAAAGGATAAATTTACGTAATGGTTAGTTTGCACCGCCTTTTTCTCACTGTTTCAGTCTTAGGGCTTGTATCTTGTTCATCGCCTGAATCGAGTTCTGACGCGTCAACACTCACTAAAACGGTGACAGTTGGTGATGGTTTTTACGCGCAAGATCAATCTTGGCGGACTGTCGATTCTGAAAACTTAATGCTAATTGATACGGATTATGGACGTATAGGTATCGAGCTTTATCCTGAAATTGCCCCAAAACATGTTGCGCAAATTAAAACACTTGTTCGCAGGAAGTTCTATGATGGCATTTTATTTCACCGTGTGATTGATGGGTTCATGAACCAAACGGGAGACCCAACTGGAACGGGCGGCGGAGATTCTGATTTGCCTAATATTTCGAGCGAATTTACATTTCGCCGTTCAACAAGCACTATGCCTGTTACGGTTTTATCTGCACGGCAGGTCAACCCAAGAGATCCGTCGGCTGGGGAAATGGGTGTTGGCTTTTACAAAGGTTTACCTGTCGCAACGCAGCCTGCGGTGCAAGCCATCGAGACTGAAGACGGTAAAGTCGCTGCCAATGGTTTACATTGTAAGGGCGTGACATCTATGGCGCGGACATCTGATCCCAATAGTGCCAATAGCCAGTTTTTCTTAATGCGGGGGACCGCGCAGTGGCTTGATGCGTCCTATTCTGTTTGGGGGAATACGGTCATGGGTACTGAATTTCTTGAAAGCTTTAAAGTTGGGACGAATGGTCAGACGGCTGGGTTCGTTCCTGATAAAATGAACCGCGTAACATTGGCATCTGATTGGCCAGAAGCGACACGACCTGTTGTGAAGGTTTTAAAGACTAATGGCGCTGATTTTAAACGCTTTCTTGATACGCAAAAAGATGCGACAGGAGTGTATCCTGATATTTGCGATATTCAGCTTCCAGTCAGACTTAAATAATTAAAGTTCTCTCTTTTAGGTTA
The DNA here is from genome assembly GCA_039989855.1 of Maricaulaceae bacterium. GTDB lineage: Bacteria > Pseudomonadota > Alphaproteobacteria > Caulobacterales > Maricaulaceae > CALFVT01. Next base: position 56,064 of record JBDXGZ010000001.1, read on the forward strand.
AAGGTCACAACATGATGAAAAAAATCTCAATGATTGCGCTTGCAAGTCTCATGCTTACATCTCAATCGGTTGCTCAAGACAGCAGCGAGGCGACTTTATTTGAAGCTCCAGATTCGGCTTGGCGGGTTGTGGATCTAGAGAATTTAATGTTGATAGATACGGACTATGGCCGCATTGGTGTTGAGCTTTATCCTGAAATTTCTCCGAAACATGTGGAGCAAATTAAAACACTAACGCGCGCCGCGTTTTATGATGGGATTGTCTTTCACCGTGTGATTAATGGGTTTATGAATCAGACTGGTGATCCGACGGGAACAGGTACGGGGGATTCGGGTTTGCCTAATATTCCTGCTGAGTTTAGTTTTCAGCGCGACCCTACAAAAATACCTGTTGAGGTCATTCATGAGCGGCTTGTAAATCCTCATTCTTCGCCACGTAGAAGACTTGGCGCAGGGTTTTATAAAAATCTACCCATTGCGACAGAACCCGCCGCGCAGGCTTTTTGGAAGAAATCTGGCACAGTAGATTCCATTGGGTTGCACTGTAAGGGCGTCACTTCAATGGCACGGGCGGGCTCTCCAGATAGCGGCAATAGCCAATTCTTTTTAATGCGTAGCCCGCGCGGTTCGTCGTCTGAAGGGTTGAATGGACAATATTCGATTTGGGGGCGCGCTGTTATGGGCATTGATATTGTTGATAAAATACGAGTCGGTGTAAACGGTGAGACAGCAGGATTTACTCCTGATAAGATGAATAAAGCGAGGATAGCGGCTGACCTTGACGGTAGTGAGGTCCCTCAAATAAAGGTTCTTAAAACCCAAGGGGCGGATTATAAGCGCTTTTTGGCAACACAAAAAAAACTAGATGGGACATATAAAGATATATGCGATATTGAGATTCCCATTCAAATAAAAACTCCATAATTAAGTTAAAAGATAGGATTAAAAAATGGCGGATACGCTTACACTTACTGTTGATAGTCAATCGGGCGATACGGCCGATGTTGTCATCAAAATGCGGACGGATATTGCACCGGCGCATTGCGCCCAAATTTCCCGCCTTGTTGGAGAAGGTTTTTATGACGGCTTGACATTTCACCGCGTAATTAACGGCTTTATGGCCCAAGGTGGATGTCCAGACGGGACAGGTATGGGCGGTGCCGATGCCAACATTCCCGCTGAATTTTCTAATGAGCCACATGTACGCGGCGTTTGCTCTATGGCACGTTCTCAAAACCCAAATTCTGCGAGTAGTCAGTTCTTTATCTGTTTTGATGATGCGACATTCCTTGATGGTCAATATTCTGTATGGGGTGTTGTCGAGAGTGGCATGGAACATGTTGACGCGCTCCCTAAAGGTGAGCCGCCGCGCTACCCTGGTAAAATTGTTAAGGCTGTGATGTCTTAATCGTAAACGGGCCTGATTTTCAGGCCCTTTTTCTTGGTTAAAAACTTTGGATATTTCCCTTTTTGATTTCAACCTCCCTGAAGAGTCTATTGCCCTGCGGCCATGCTCCCCGCGTGACCATGCAAAGCTTTTGCATGTGAAGGACGGTCTATTTACCGATCATCAGGTGTTTGATTTACCGTCTCACTTGCGCGAGGGTGATGTGCTTGTGGTCAATGATACGCGTGTTATTCATGCGGCATTGACGGGTATTCGTCCCGCAAGGCCTGTTGGCGGCGGCGGTGATGTTAAGCTCGATGTCAATTTGCTTGAGCGTACGGCTCCAAATCAATGGCAGGCCTTTGTACGTCCTGCTAAACGAGTGCGAGCAGGTGATGAGATTAGCTTCGGTGAAGGGCTTTCGGCGGTGGCTATAGCGGACCCTCACGAAGGTCTGGTAATGCTTAAGTTCTCACAATCAGCACACGATCTTGACGTGGCAATTGCCAAAACAGGCGCTGCACCTTTGCCGCCCTACATTGCCCGTAAACGCGCGGCTGACGAGGCCGATAAGTCGGACTATCAAACTGTTTACGCGGACGAGTCTGGCTCGGTGGCCGCGCCGACGGCGGGGCTTCACTTCACGCCAGAGCTTTTGTCACAACTCGCCGCGAAAAATATATCATTTGAAAAACTGACATTGCATGTAGGCGCAGGAACTTTCTTGCCTGTTAAAACCGATAATACGGATGATCACATTATGCATAGTGAGTGGCGCATCATATCGGAAGATCTCGCAGTACGGATCAATAAAGCTAAAGCCGAGGGCCGCCGTATCATTGCCGTAGGCACGACGTCACTCAGAGCGATTGAAAGTGCGGCGGAGAACGGGCAGCTAAAAGCCACAACAGGTGAGACCGATATTTTTATAAAACCCGGTTATAAGTTTCAAATCATTGACGGTCTCATGACGAACTTTCATCTGCCTAAGTCGACATTATTTATGCTAGTTTGCGCTTTAGTAGGACGAGAGACGATGGTGTCTGCTTATGAATATGCTGTGGCGAATGATTACCGCTTTTATTCCTATGGTGATAGCAGTTTAATCTGGAAAGATACACGATGACGACATTTCCTTTTGATATATCTGCAACGGACGGATTGGCGCGGACGGGTGTGCTTAAAACTCCGCGAGGTGATATTCGTACACCTGCCTTTATGCCTGTCGGGACGGCGGGAACAGTCAAGGCGCTCTATATGGATCAGGTCAAACAAGCTGGCGCTGATATAATTCTTGGCAATACTTATCATCTTATGTTGCGGCCCGGCCCTGAACGGATGAAACGCCTCGGCGGCTTGCATAAATTTGGCGGCTGGTCAGGGCCAATCTTAACGGACTCTGGTGGTTTTCAAGTCTGGTCGCTCTCCAAACTCCGCAAGATGACAGAGGAAGGTGTAACCTTTCAGTCGCATCTGGATGGCTCGAAACATATGCTCTCCCCAGAACGCTCGATTGAAATACAGGCAGATTGCATCGGGGCTGATATTTCTATGCAGCTTGATGAGTGTACAAATTTTCCGGCCACCTATGAAGAGGCGAAGTCTTCGATGGAGTTGTCTTTAAGGTGGGGGCAGCGCTCTTTGGCTGCTTTTGGTGAGCGGGAGTCGCAGACACTCTTCGCGATTGTTCAAGGCTCGACTTTTCCTGAACTCCGCAAAGCCAGTTGTGAGGCGAGTGTGGCTGAAACAACGGCGGGTGGATATGGTGGTTTCGCTATAGGTGGGTTAGCTGTGGGTGAGGGGCATGAGATGATGTGCGAGGTTCTTGATTATACGCTGCCGCATTTACCAACAGACCGTCCGCGTTACCTTATGGGTGTCGGGAAGCCGATTGATTTGGTTGAGAGTGTCTACCGCGGTGTTGATATGTTTGACTGCGTGATTCCCACGCGTTCGGGCCGTCATGGCCAAGTTTGGACAGATAAGGGGCCGTATAATATTAAAAAAGCGATTTACGCTGAGGATGAGACTCCGCTTGATGGGGCAATTGATTGTCCCGCATCACGAGATTATTCCAAAGCCTATGTCCATCATTTGGTTCGTTCTAATGAACTTTTAGCGTCTATGATATTATCTTGGCATAATATTGCTTACTTTCAAAACCTAATGGAACGGATGCGTGTGGCGATCTCGGCAGGAGAGTTTGAAGCCTTTGTTTCGACCTTTCGCAAGGGGTGGTACAAGGGCTTGAAATAAGTAGCGTTTTTATTGAGCTTGTTTACCTTAAAGCACATGCAAACGGCTGTGATGCGTTTTTTTATAAAAAGGGCTTATTTTACGCTTGACGATAAGCAAAGTGCGCCCTAATTACGGCGCTCCTTTTAGGGGAGCCCGTAGCTCAGTTGGTAGAGCGCCTCACTTTTAATGAGGATGTCCACGGTTCAAGTCCGTGCGGGCTCACCATTTTATGTCATTATTATTTACTAATTAAGATTTGTTGTCTGTATTTGCTTGTTTTTGAGGGTGGGACATATGTGCAACGCTTTTTATCAAATATATGAATTTGATGCGATTTTTAAAGAAAATGCACTTTCAATTCCAAGTCTTTTGTTGTAGCAGCTTTGCAACGTGCGCGCTATTGGGGCGAGAAGCACGATGATTAACAGGCAAAATGCCTACATAAGTAATGGTTTATGACCATATTCGGAGGAAATAACATGAAGCATAAGCTTCTTTCTGCAGTTGCTGTCACAGCTCTGATAGCAACACCGTCGTTTGCAGCGGCAGATGATGAAGGCTGGTATGTCCGTGGTAATGTCGGATATGGCGTTCATGGTGATGTTGATATTACAGGTGATGTAACCGGTGATGTCGAAAGTGAAGGTAATGGTGCTTTGTCTGTCGGTGCTGGTTATGATTTCGGTAACAATTGGCGTCTGGAAGGTGACTTTGGATCTCTCTTCACTGATCTTGGCGCTATCAGCCAGGGTTCTGGAACGACCTCAAGCCTTCGTACAAATTCAGTCATGATTAACGCGCTCTACGATTTTGAAGAGTTTGGTGCGTGGCGCCCATATGTTGGTGCGGGTCTTGGCTTTGCAGAATCTAGTGCAACCATTTCTGCTCATGATTTTGTTGAAACAGTTGGTGGTCAGCCGGCTCTTATTTCAACACCTGCTTGCGAATTTGGGTCATGTGACATCAATGATGATGGGGGGAGCCTTGCTTGGCAACTTCTTGCTGGTGTTGGTTTCGCAGTGACTGATAAACTAACATGGGATACGCAATATCGCTATCTTGATGCTGGTTCTGTTGATGTTGCTGGGCTAGGAACGAATTTTGCAAATGGTGTTGCGCAATCTACATCTAACATCTCTGCTGAGCTCGATGATGTCGTATCGCACAGTATTTTAACCGGTTTCCGTTACCGGTTTGGTGGATCCGCTGCTCCTGTCGCAGCTGCTTTACCTACACCAGTCGCACCGCCGCCTGCACCAACAACATACACATGTTGGGATGGTTCAAGCGTTCTTGATCTGGCAACATGCCCAGCTCAGCCTGCACCTCAAGTACAGTGTTGGGATGGTTCAACTGCCGATAGTGCAGCGTCTTGCCCATCACGTCCGACTATTACGTGTTGGGATGGTTCATTAGCGTATGAGCAGGCATCATGCCCAGTTCAACAGCTTGTAGGCCGTACGCAGACAACGGTTGCTGCTCTTTGCGGAAATCAGTATCGTCAAGAAATCATTTATTATGAATTCGATAAAGGTCAGTCAGCTGAAACACGGAACACGATCAATCGTATTCTAGATGTTGGTCAATATTGTAATGTCGATAACATTCGTGTTGTTGGTCATACCGATACATCAGGTTCAGCGGCTTATAACCTGAACCTTTCTAAGCGTCGTGCTAAAGATGCGCGTGACGAGTTGGTTCGCCAAGGTATCCGTTCAGATGTTATTTCATCTGAAGGTAAAGGCGAAACAGAGCCGTTTGTTGACACTGGTGATGGTGTTAAAGAACAGCTTAACCGTCGGACTGAAGTCCTTATTTCACTGAGTGAAACAGGCGGAATCATCAACTAAATAGTTGGTGACATTATATAGAATTAACGCTCGGCTTGCCGGGCGTTTTTTTATGCCTAAAAACCTCTGTTTTTAGGTAAAATATTGTGAAGTTGCTGAGTTTGAATTGACGGCTTGATTATTGATTTGTTCGCTTTTGTGAAACGTTATAAGAAAATTCATGTTGATTATGAATTCCGAAGTTAAGCGGTTCGACTCTGTTGAACTCAGTCAAAGTGAACGACAAATATTATCTGAAATTGCCATGCGGCAAGACGATATGGTCCAGCGTGTTCAAGCGTGGTCCCGTCAAAATTCTGGCAGTCATAATCGCGACGGCCTTAAAGCTATGCGTGCGCTTTTGATTAAAGCTTTCGAATGTTTACGCGGAGACATAAGTGAGTGTGAGCTCCCAAAAGGCGAAAGCGTTGCAATGAGTGGTAATGTTGAGACGGTAAGTTTTGAACCGTCTTTAAAAATCACGGTTCGGCCTGAAGCCTCTATTCAAATTGTTCTAACGGGTCACTATGACACGGTTTTTCCCAAGGATAGCCATTTTCAAACGCCGACTTTCTTAGATGATAACGCACTCAACGGGCCGGGTGTCGCCGATATGAAAGGCGGAATTATTGTCATGCTGGAAGCTTTAAAGGCGTTTGAGACTCACGAAATGGCGGCGAATGTTGGGTATAATATACTTCTTAGCCCAGATGAGGAAATTGGCTCTCCGGGTTCAGCCGCACCGCTCGCGGATCTCGGACGGGCAGCGCACTTGGGTCTCACCTATGAGCCTGCATTAGCGGATGGTTCCCTCGCAGGGGTGCGTAAGGGAAGCGGGAATTTCACCTATATAATAAAGGGAAAGGCGGCTCATGCGGGGCGTGAACACCATTTGGGGCGTAATGCCATTGTGGCTATGTCTAAAGTCGCTTTGGCGCTCGACGCCCTAAATGGGCAGCGGGATGGGGTTACATTTAATATGGCTAAAATTGACGGCGGAGGCGCGGTCAATATTGTGCCAGATCTCGCCATTGGTCGTTTTAATGTCCGCGTAAAAGCGGAAGATGATATGCCGTGGGTGTTGGAGCAAATGGACATTATTCGCGCTGACATGGATGCCCAAGATGGTTTGACCGCAGAATTGAAAGGTAAGTTCACACGCCCGCCAAAGCCGATGGCACCTGCTAATGAGCAAGTGTTTGAATGGGTACGGGCGGCGGGTGCGGCGCTTGGGCAACAGATAAAATGGTCGCCAAGTGGCGGGGTATGTGAGGGGAATAACCTATGGGCGTCTGGCTGTCCAAATGTTGATACGCTTGGCGTGCGAGGTGGTCATATACATTCAGATCAGGAATATTTACTGCTTGATAGTCTGAGTGAGCGAGCGCAATTATCAGCTCTCATTTTAATGAAAATCGCTTCAGGTGATTTTGATGCAATTAAGGTTAAAACTATGGCGACATCTACTGAGGTTGAAGCATGTTAATAGCAAGACCTGCGACACTTAAAGATGGCCCTGCTTTAATTGAATTAGCGAAACAAGCGGGGCCAGGATTTACGTCTTTGGCTGTTTCTGAGGATGCATTGTTAAGCCGCCTTAAACGCTCTATTGCAACCTTTGGGTCCCCATCTGGAAGACGCCCAGACGATATTTATATGCTGATGTTAGAGGATTTAGAAACTGAAAAGGTCGTGGGCCTTAGCGCTGTAAAAGCCATGATTGGCATTAAGGATCCGTTCTTCAATTTTCGAATTTTGAAGATCGCTCAAAATTCAAATGTGGTTGCCCGCCGATTTGATATGGATGTGTTGATCATGGTCAATGATTATGGTGGCTCAACCGAAGTGGGGTCGCTCTTTGTTTCAGCAGATTCGCGGGGCACAGGAGCCGGGCGGCTTATTTCGCAATCACGCTATATGTTGATGGCGACCGAACCAGAACGGTTTGGAGATCAGGTTATTTCCGAGTTACGGGGGCATGTGGAGCCAGACGGGACCGCGCCTTTTTGGGAAGCTATAGGCCGCAAGTTCTTTCAAATGGACTTTAAAGAAGCGGACCAAATTTCAGCATCAAAAGACAATCAATTTATTATCGACCTGATGCCCAAACATCCGATTTATGTGGAACTCCTAGCAGAGGAAGCTAAGTCTGTTATTGCGCAAACACATCCCGAAGGTGTCGGTGCACGCCGCCTGTTAGAAAAAGAAGGATTTCGTTTTGACGGCGTAATTGATATTTTCGATGCGGGCCCTTTAGTCAGCTGTCCACGACATGACCTTGAAACGATTAAAACCTCACGCCATGTGAAAGTTATTGCGCAAGATAAAATATCAGATAGTTGCGGTAAAGCTCTGATTTCAAATGATAGATTATCTGATTTTAGGTCTATCGTAGCACCGTTTAAGTGGTCTAATTCGGATATTATGATTTCACGAGGGGCTTATGATGCGCTTAAGATTTCGGATAATCATATTGTCAGGATTTGTGAATTATGACGTTAGATCAGCTAAATGGAAATTCGCTTATAGGCGGCGTGTGGAATCAGGGGGTAGGCCCGTCCTTTGAGAGTGTGAACCCATCTGATGAAAGCCCTTTATGGCTAGGGCATATGTCATCATCTGAACAGGTTCAGGCGGCATTTGTTTCAGCTAAAGCAGCGTTTCCCGCGTGGTCTCGCACGCCGCTTGAAGATCGCTTGGCTTGCGTTCAACGGTTCAAAAATTTAGCTCTAGAGAATCGCGTTTTTATGGCAGAACTTATCGCGCGCGAAACGGGGAAACTGATTTGGGACGCGAACGGCGAGGCGGGTGCGCTCGCGTCAAAGGTCGATATTTCTGCAGAGGCTTACGCAAACCGAACGGGCGATGATAAGCGAGATGTCGCCTTTGGTCGTGCGGAACTTCAACATCGTGCCCATGGCGTTATGGCGGTTTTGGGACCGTATAATTTTCCAGCCCACTTGCCGAATGGTCAAATCATTCCTGCGCTCCTTGCAGGTAACACAATCGTTTTTAAACCGAGCGAATTAACGCCGGCTGTCGGTGAAGCTTTAATCCGACTTTATCAAGCGGCAGGGTTCCCAGATGGTGTCATTAATTTGGTTCAAGGCGGACGAAATGTTGGGGTGTCTATTTTAGACAGTAAAAATTTAGACGGTCTGTTGTTTACTGGATCTGCGAATACAGGAACCTTCATTCATAAGCATTTTGGCGGCCGTCCTGACATTATCCTTGCCCTTGAAATGGGTGGTAATAATCCACTAATTATTTGGGAAACGGAAGATACCCAAGCGGCGGCCAGCCTTGCGGTACAATCGGCCTTTGCGTCGTCGGGGCAGCGATGTACCTGTGCACGGCGGATAATTCTCCCAACGGGCGCGGCCGGTGACGGGGTCTTTTCTGAGATTTTAACACAAACCAAAGCGCTTAAAGTCGGTGCATGGGATGATGACAGCGCCAATATTGGCCCGCTCGTGAGCGCTACTACGGCGGTGCAAGTCATAAGTCAGGCTGAACGATTATTAGCTCTAGGTGCGACTCCACTGTTAGCGGCGCAACTTTCGTCCAAGGGGGACGCGTTTGTCCAACCCGCTATTTATGATGTGACAGGGTGCGATGTCCCTGACGCGGAGATATTTGGCCCCGTTTTGCAAATCATTCGTGTTGATGATTGGGACGCCGCGATCACGACAGCGAATGATACGCGTTTTGGTTTAGCCGCAGGATTGATCTCCGACAATCATGCTTTATGGCAGGGGTTTCGCCGTGACATTCGTGCTGGTGTGGTGAATTTTAACCGACCCACAACAGGCGCTGCGAGTTTTCTTCCGTTTGGTGGCCCTGGTTTTTCTGGCAACCATAATCCAGGCGCTTATTACGCTGCAGATTTTTGTGCGTGGCCAATGTCGTCGCAAATCGCGGACGCCCCGCAATATTTACCGCTTCAAGGACCACAACACGGATCAAAATCATGATCTACCGCGAAGCTAACTTTGACGGTCTTATGGGGCCAACTCATAATTATGGGGGCCTATCTGATGGGAACCTTGCCTCGGCGCGTCATTCAGGGTTGATATCTCACCCTAAAGAAGGAGCTTTGCAAGGCCTGTCTAAAATGGCGTCTATGCATGCGCGCGGCTTATGGCAAGGATGGCTCCCGCCGCATCAACGTCCTTACTTGCCGTTCTTGCGGTCTATGGGAATGAGCGGAAGTGATGAAAACCTATGGGAGCAAGGCTGGGCGAAGGCTCCCCAAATTATGAAGAATATGTTGTCGGCGTCCCCCATGTGGTGCGCCAACGCCGCGATCATTAGCCCATCTGTAGACACGCAAGATGGTCAGTTGCATCTCACACCCGCCAACCTATCGACTATGTTGCACCGTTCCATTGAGAGCGGGCAGACGCAGGCGAGTTTAAAAGCGGCCTTTCCGTTTTCGCGCGTTCACGACGCTTTACCCTTACAGTCCATTATGGCTGATGAGGGCGCGGCTAATCATGTCCGACTCTGCGGGGATAGAGGCGAACAGGGGGTCGAAATTTTCGTCTTTGGTCGTGAAGGAACGGCTCCGTCGAAAAGCGCATTTCCCGCGCGTCAAACGCGCGAATCTTGCGAAGCGATTATTTCGGCCCACGGGTTACGGAGTGAGCGGAGCTGTCTAGCGCGGCAAAGCGATGTGGCCATTGAAGCGGGGGCGTTCCATAATGATGTGGTCTGTGTTGGCGCACTTAATACTCTGTTTTATCATGAGGATGCCTTTGCTGACACGCCTAAGCTCCAAGCGGATATTCGCCGCGCTGCGGAGGGGCTGTTTGAGCCGTTATTTGTTGAAGTTCCTCGTGATCAAGTGCCTCTTAAAGACGCGATACAATCCTATCTATTCAATTCGATGCTGGTAAAATTCCCTAGTAATGATCGTTTGAGCTTAATAGCGCCTATGGAGACATCTGAGATAGAGAGTACGTCCGAATTTTGCCAACAGCTTGTGGAGGGCAATAACCCGATTGGTGAGGTGATTTATGTGGACGTTCGCCAATCCATGCGAAACGGCGGCGGCCCCGCCTGCCTTCGCTTACGGGTGACCTTATCAGAGGCAGAATGGGAGCAGACAAATCCAGAGATGAAATGGAGCGCCGAAATTCATGAGCGTTTATCCGCTTGGATATCACGTCATTACCGCGAAACACTCGCGCCAGATGACCTACGCGACCCATCATTAATGCGTGAGAGCTTCGCGGCCTTAGATGAGTTGACGCAGATTATGAAATTAGGTTCTGATTTTTACCCATTCCAACGGCTTAAGTAAGGTGGCTTTGTAATCTTGAAGCGGCCGTAATCATTATGAATGAAACGGCTGAGAAGTATGTACTCATAGAAATATATGTGCTTACCCTTAATATGAACATGCGTGAAGATATCGACCATAAGACGCATAAACCATTCATTATAAAAGCCTTCAGCTTGATTGGGGCTTATCGTGAGTGAGCCCCATACGTAAAAATTGCAGCCATGCCCTATTATCATAGCGTGAAATGGCGTATAGTTATCTTAATGTGAGAGTATTTGGAGGAATATATGTGTTTTAGTCATGGGGTCGTCCCGAAAATAGAGCTGAAAAAGCCATCTTTGTCACGTCGTAATGTATTATCAGGTCTTGCTGCTGGAGGAGCTGTTACATCTACGGCAGGGCTTTCAGGTTGCGCAACTAATTCGGAGACAGGGCGCAAGCAATTCTTGGCATTTGCACCGGGTGAAGCGGCTCTTGGGGACGCGGCTGCTGCGTCTTGGAGCCAATTGAAAACGCAAACGCCAACGTCGCAAGACCCTCGCTATACGCGCCGGCTCCAAAATATTGGTGACCGTATTTCACGCGGCGCAGGACGTGGTAATCAACAATGGGATTATGCGGTTTTTGATACGGATACCTTAAATGCATTTGTTTTGCCGGGTAACCGTGTTGGCTTTTATAAAGGTATGATGGATTTCGCTGATAATGACGACCAAATTGCCGGTGTAATGGGACATGAAGTTGGTCATGTGGCTGGGTCTCATGCTCGTGAACGTTATAGTCTTCAAGTGGCGTCGCAAGCCGCCGTTGTTGGTACAGCCGTCATCGGTGGTACGGCCTTAAACCGTAGGTGTAATTCTGTACCCGCTGCACAAAAGCAGTCATGCTTGAGTAGTGCGAATCGTAATACGCAATACCTCGTTCAAGCGATTGGTCTTGGGGCGCAAATTGGCCTTGTTCTTCCGTATTCTCGTCGCCATGAGTCAGAATCTGACTTACTGGGTGCTAATTACGCTTATAAATCGGGTTATGATCCTTATCAGAGCGTCAAGCTTTGGGAGAAAATGGCGGCTAATAACCCGAATCGCCCACCTGAGTTTTTATCGACTCATCCAGATCCAGCAAATCGTGCAAAAACTTTGCATAATTATATCAAGCGTCAAGAAGACCTTGGCTCTCAAGGGTTTAATGATATTCGAACTTAATTTCAATTTCGATGAAAAACAGGCTTGAAGCTCTACGGGGCTTCGGCTAAAGAGCGTCTTCTTTATTAAGCCGCCTTAGCTCAGTTGGTTAGAGCGCTGGTTTGTGGAACCAGAGGTCCTCAGTTCAAACCTGAGAGGCGGTACCATTTTTATCTCCTAAAAATCCACTTTTACGTATCTGTAAACTTCCCGTTTACCCTGTTCGGCTTAGTCTGTTCTTGGAGCACACTATGACCCAAACGCAATCAATGACTTTTAATGAAGATGATGTTCGCATGGCCGTGCGTCATCCAGATATGAATATGAGAGTGTTGGCTACGCAGCGCGTATGTCGTCATATTCGCAAAGGTCTTGAACCGTCAGATCGTGACTTCGCTCATAAGGTTTTACATCATATTATGACGGATGCAGCGTCTATGGTGAGGCGTGCTTTAGCGGTAACCCTAAGAAATTCTCCCGAACTTCCCCGCGCCATAGCGCGAAAGTTGATTGCGGATGTTGATAATATAGCTGTGCCCGTTTTGACGGAATCACCTGTTTTGACCGATGATGATCTCTTACTCGTGTTAAAGTCAAAAGCGGCGGCTAAAGTTAGAGCTATCGCAAACCGACCAAAGGTCTCAGGTACAGTAGTTGAAGAAGTCGTGCGGCTTGGGGATAATATAGCAATAGCAAATATCGCTGCGAATGACGGGGCTGAGCTTAGCACACAAACAGCGACAAAAATACTAAACCTTTATCATAGTGATGATTTGATTAAATCGGCTTTCATAGACCGGCATGATTTACCACCACACGTCGCCGAAAAGCTTTTAGCGCTCGTGAGTGAGGAAGTCGCATGGCGGATTAATAAACGCCACGCTTTGCCTGTTGATATCGCCATTGACCTTGCAACACGCGCACGCGAACGTGCGTCGATGGAATTATTAGACCAAGTGTGGGTGAGCCGAGATTTAATGGGCTTAGTTGAACGTTTGGACCAAGACGGGCGATTGACATTGTCACTCATTATACGGGCCGCAGGATGTGGCCTTATGGCGTTTGTTGAACATGCATTGTCTGTAAAGGGGAATGTCCCATTTGGTAAATCCCGGTTGATGCTTCATGATAAAGGGCCTTTGGGTGCAAAAGCTTTAGCTGCACGTGCAGGCATGAATGATTTGCAAGCGAGGATATTGCGAGCGGCCTGTGTGATTTATCATGACCTCGAGGAAACTAGCCAGCTGTATAGCAGAGAACAATTTCAAGCGCGCATGATTGAACGGATTATGACCTTGTCGTTACCATGGAGCGAGGGTGATGAAGCTTGGTTTATGGAACGGTTAGATGGTCGTCATGGTGACTTTTTAACAGTCCTGTGACCGCCTGATTTTATAGATATTGTCTTATAAATATTATGTTGCAAACTGCTCTTGTAAAATCTTCTCATCAAGACCCTGTTCTTTATCAAACAGTAGGGTAAGCGACGTATTTAAGTCTTGTTCGATTGTCACACGGCGAATGTTGCGTATTTCTTGACTGTCGGCTGTTGCACTGACAGGGCGACGTATGGGGTCAAGGACTTCAAGCTCAACACGCGCATGTGCTTTTAGGAGCGCGCCTCTCCACCGTCTTGGGCGAAACGCACTAATCGGGGTCAGGGCTAGGATGCCCGCCCCAATTGGCAGTACAGGGCCGTGCGCCGATAGGTTATAGGCTGTTGACCCCACGGGAGTTGCTAAAAGGATACCGTCTGCCACGAGTTTTTCTAGTCGAACTTTGTCATCAACGACCACTTTTATATGAGCTGCCTGGCGTGTTTGGCGGTACAAAGAGACCTCGTTGAAGGCGAGCTCCTTATATATGCCGCCCCGTCCTTCGGCTTTCATTTGTAGAGGGTGAATAGCCGTAGCCTCTGCAGCTTTTATTCTTTCTGGTAGATTTTCGATCTGAAACTCATTCATCAAAAAGCCAACAGTGCCCCTATTCATTCCGTAAATAGGGAGGCCACGCTTGAGTAAAGGCATATGGCGGCGGAGCGTCTGCAACATAAACCCATCGCCTCCTAAGGGAACTAAAATATCGGCATTCCCCGCATCATGATTGCCGTATTTTTCAGACAATATTGAAAGAGCTTCTTTGGCTTCAGGTTTTTGACTGGCCATGAAGGCATATTTTTTTTCACGCTTGGACATACCGCCACGTATATACGTGGTTTAAGCGAACAGGAAGGGGGGCTATGAAATAAATTAAATGAACTACAGACGGGGACTGTGGACATGCGGATATATTTTATACTAGGACTCTTTGTTGCTTGGGTTAGTCTAATGGGTGTGCCAGCTTATGCGGGCGCATGGACGCTTAACCCAAAAGAAAGATTGTTAATTTCAACGACAATCATTGACCGCGCAGATAGCACGTTTGGACCGGCTGTTGATGAAGATATAGATCCAAATTTCAATAAGCTTGAAACAGCAATTTATATTGAACAAGGCCTGACTCCGAAAGTTACATTAGTTGGACAATCGTCTTTTCAAACAGTGAGTTTTAACAATGGGGTCGAACAAGTTGATTTTAACGGATTTGGAAATTCTTCTTTTGGCGTACGCTACGCGGTTTACGAATCAGTAAAGCAGGTGGTTTCTTTTGAGACCCACGGTGTGATAAGCGGCGGAGGGGAAGATATACCCGATGGAGATCTTGGACGTGGAGGCGTGTCTATTGAACTCAGAGGTCTTTATGGGCGCAATATTAAGCTTGGCAAAGTGCCATCCTTTATCGATTTTCAAGTCGCAGGGCGGTCCCGCTTCAACAATGACCCCATCAAATGGCGAAGTGCCTTAACGGGTGGGCTCAACTTATCAGATAGGTTTTTGCTTTTAGGGCAGGGGTTTTATACGCAAAATGATGAAACACTTGAAGACCCCTTGGATCCTGTCTTTTCAACAAAATCTCTAAAGGGCCAAGTCTCGGCTGTTTATTGGGTGAACCCTAAATATGGACTCCAAATAGGGGCCTTTAAAACTCTATGGGGGCAAAATGTGGTGGGCGAAGAGGCGCTTATAATCGGGTTATGGCAAAAATATTGAAAATAAGACCTATATGTAACGCTATTTCGTAACGCTATGTAGGTAAGCGATAACGGCTTTACGGTCTTCTTCTTTTTTAAGACCTACAAATGTCATGCGGTTCTTTGGTATATAGTCTTTTGGTTTTGTTAGAAATTTATCAAGGTTTTCATCTGTCCATACGACTTCACTTGCCTTGAAGGCTTTTGAATATGCAAAACCGTCTTTTGAGGCTATTTTGGAGCCTAAAACTCCGTAAAGATTAGGGCCAACACGGTGTCGTGCGCCATCATTAACCGTGTGGCATGTTTTGCACTTCCGGAAATTTTTTTGTCCCTGTGCAAGCAAAGGGTTTGATTCTGATTTTTTAACTTTTGATGTAATTGAGGGATCTTGACTGGTCAGCGCTGCTTGAGCTTTCTGCGGTGTGTCCGCACTCGCCTGAGACGTGGCCGCAGTTCCATCACTACAGGCTATAAGGCTAGAAATGGCAAGAGAAACCAAGGCTGTTTTAACGGTGAAACCCGTGCGAGTTAAGCTGTAGGTCTGATTTTGCATATATTTAAACCCTTGTGATAAGATTGTAAAACCATCTCTTATGCTAGCGCGTTGACCGTGAAGTTAGGCAGCATCATGAAGTTATTAATGAATTAAGTAGGATAAGCAATCGGTCTCTTTAGTTAGGTAAAGATGTCACGGTGCTCATTAGGCGATAAATTGCGTTACGTAAGCCGAGTTTGATTAAGAATAATATATGCGGTTTAATCTGCGAGCTTTGTTTTAATATTCAATGCAGAATAGATACTTTACAATTGAAATTGCAGGATAGATCTTTCAAAGTGGAATACAAAGTGCTTTTAATATAAAGACGAAACCTATCCTGAAAAGAGTGTTCTCATGAGTTACGCTGGTCCTATTAAATCTATGCATTATCTTCTGCGTCACGCAGTTGATATAGACACGCTTTTGGGCAATGACGCGCATGAAGACGTGAACCACGAGTTAATTGCCGATATTTTATCTGGGGCCGCGAGCTTTGCTGAAGATGTTTTAGCGCCGATAAATTGGGACGGAGACCAAAACCCTGCGACGCTTGCGGATGATAATGTCACCGCGTCCCCCGGTTTCAAAGAGGCCTACCATGCTTTTGTTGAAAGCGGTTGGCAAAGCCTTGCTGTCCCTGCGGATCAGGGCGGGATGGGCTTACCTGCGGTGATCAGCGTTGCAACGAATGAAATGATTTACGCAGCTAATATGGCCTTTGGGTTATGCCCTATGTTAACGGCTAGTGCGGCTAAGGCGATTGCAGCGCATGCAAGCACAAACTTGAAAGAGGTATATTTAGAGAAAATGGTCACGGGTGAATGGTCGGGGGCTATGTGCCTAACGGAACCGCAATCTGGCTCTGATCTTGGTACGCTTCGTACCAAGGCCGTTGACAATGGCGACGGGACTTATTCTATCACAGGACAAAAGATTTACATCACATGGGGCGATCATGATTGCGCCTATAATATTATCCATCTTGTCTTGGCGCGCCTTCCAGATGCACCTGAAGGTTCGCGAGGTATCTCATTGTTTTTATGTCCTAAAATGATGGTCAATGAAGATGGAACGATAGGTCAACGTAATGCGTTTAAACCAATTGGGCTTGAGCACAAACTTGGTATTCATGGCAGCCCGACGTGCACGATGGAATTTAACGGCGCAACGGGTTGGCTAGTGGGTGAACCTAACCGCGGCCTTGCCTGCATGTTCACCATGATGAATGAAGCGCGTCTATTCGTAGGCGTTCAGGGTGTGGCTATTGGTGATAGAGCGTTCCAAGCGGCTTTAGCTTACGCCAATGAGCGTGTTCAAGGCAACGTTCCAGAGGGTGAAGCAAACGACCCGATCATTGGCCACCCTGATGTAAGGCGTATGTTAATAGATATGAAAGCACGGCTTGTCTCGTCTCGAGCGATTAACATGGCGACTGCGGTTGCGGGTGATTTAGCAGCCTGTACGGATGATGCAGAGGCCTCGAAAGCGCTCCATGCGCGCGAAGCTTTACTGACTCCTGTTTCGAAAGCCTATTGTACCGATATGGGCGTGGATGTGTCCTCAATCGGCGTGCAAATTCACGGCGGCATGGGCTTTGTTGAAGAAACAGGCGCAGCGCAACATTACCGTGATAGTCGTATTGCTCCGATCTATGAGGGGACGAACGGCATTCAAGCGATGGACCTTATCGGTCGTAAGCTACGGCGTGACGGCGGCGAAGCTATGCAAAACCTGATTTCAGAACTTAAAGAGATTGACGGTCTGTGCGTCAAAGCTGAGGGCGGTGATCTTGATTTTAGTGTCGCGCGGGGTGCCTTGAAGACAGGGCTTGAGACGCTTTCAAAAGCTACCGATATTATTTTAAACTCAGATGAGATGGACGCCCTATCTGCGGCCACGCCGTTCTTGAAACTTGTTGGAGATGTTGTCTCAGGAGCTTATATTATCAAAGCTGCAGCTAATGGTGCGGTCGCAGGAGATGCCGGCGCGTATGAGATGAAATCTCTCGCTGATTATCATGCTTTAGCCATCTTACCGCAAGCCGGTGCACAGCTAGACTTTATTCGCGGCGCGGCCAAAGCTGTATTTGATTTCCCTGTATTACAATTAGCTGACCTCTAGGGCTTTAATACTGGATAGCTTACTCCTATCTGTAAGTGAGGAAATCAAAGAAGGGACGTTATGTCTGCACAAAGTTTTAAATCCCGTATGACGGCACCGCAAATTACGGCGCGTAAGGGCGGAGAGCCTATCGTTTGCCTGACGGCCTATGACGCGCCAACGGCAGCGATTATGGATGAACATTGTGACCTTATCCTTGTTGGCGATAGCGTAGGTATGGTGGTCCACGGTTTAACGACAACGGTTGGTGTTACCCTCGATATGATGATTATGCACGGCCAAGCGGTTATGCGGGGCGCGCATCAAGCCCTTGTCGTGGTTGACCTTCCATTTGGGGCTTATGAAGATAGTCCAGAGACAGCTTTTCGTAATGCGTCTCGTGTCTTGATGGAAACGGGCTGTCAGGCTGTTAAAATCGAAAGCGGCTCTTACGCGGCTGAAACGATTTCTTACCTGGTTGAGCGCGGGATACCCGTTATGAGCCACGTCGGGTTACGTCCGCAGAGCATGAATGTACTTGGCGGTTTTCGCGCACGGGGTCGCCGCAAGCATATTGCGGAAGAGATCATTGAGAATGCCATAGCTGCAGATAAGGCAGGGTCTTTTGCCGTTGTCGTCGAGGGCGTTTCCGAGGAATTGGCGAATAAAGTTACTAAAGCCGTCTCAATTCCAACCATTGGTATTGGGGCTTCAGCTAATTGTGATGGGCAAATCCTCGTGACCCCAGACATGCTAGGCCTGTTTGACCGCGTACCAAAATTTGTTAAAAAATACGGGACGATGAAGTCAGACATAAGCGAAGCGGTCGAGCAATATGCGAAAGACGTCAAATCACGGAGCTTCCCAACCGAGAATAACGTATATCACTTTAAAAAATAGTTGTTTCTAACCAACTCTTCATGGGCTAAGTGGTTGCGCCTCGGTGCGATGAGAGATAGTTATGCAGTCATAATTCGCTGCGACTCTCTTATGTTTCGCAGTTATAAATGGAAAAGGGTCAATTGTGGTCGATTTTATTAATGAAGTTGAAGAAGAACTTCGTAAGGATGACTATAATAAGTTTTTACGCAAATACGGTCCGTTCCTACTGGGTTTGATCATTGCGATTGTTTTGATAGCGGCTTATTTTGAGTTTACAAAGTCTCGTAATGACCGAAATGCTCGGTCTGTCTCTGCAGCATATGTTGAGGCGAGTGAACTCGCTGCGGATGGTGATGTTGACGAGGCTGTGCGTCGTTTTACAGCTATTGCTGAAAAATCCCCAAATGGGTATGCTGGTTTATCTTACATGCGCGCAGCAGCGCTGCAGCTTGATAAGGGGGAGGCCCTTGATGCAGTTCGCTTGTTTGATCAGGCCGCGGATGTTTTTGAAAAGCCGCGTCATGCTGATTTAGCACGGCTGAAGGCTTCGTATGTGCTGGTGGGGCAGGGACGCTATGATGATGCAAGAACCAGGCTTATCCCTATGTCACAAAAAGATGCGCCTTATGAATATTTATCGCGTGAGTTATTAGCCCTGACACTTAAAGAAACAGGCGATGTGAGTGGCGCTAAAGCTGAGTATTCCTACCTAGAGAATATTCCAGGTGTTCCTCCAACTGTACAAGCAAGAGCCAAACAGGCAATGACCATCATTCGTGTGGCTGAAAACCTTGCAGCACCAACAGAAATTGACACGACAAAGACTGATGAGCTTTCTACAGCAATCCCGTCTGATGAAGAGCCTGTCGAGGAGACTGGTGATGAGTAATATTAAATTTTATGCTACTTTGGCTCTTGCTGGGGTGTTGATATCTGCTTGCAGCACTTTATCGACCGTTGGTGATGCTGTGTCTGGTTTAAACCCTTTTGATGGTAATGATGATCAAGGTGAAACTGTTGATGATCCTAACCGTATCTCAATTTTGGAACTAAGCGATTCTTTAGTTGTAACGGGTGCGTTGCAACCGAGTGATGTCGTGCTGCCAGACCCGCGCGTTGAAAATGACTGGACGCAATCGGGCGGTAATGCTGCACACTCTATGCAACGCCTTGCGAGTGATGGTAGTCTTGATAAAGCTTGGTCGAAGGATTTTGGTAAAGGATCTTCAAATAAAGGACGAATTGTTGCGCCGCCTGTTATCCAAGGTGACCGTCTGTTTGTTATGGACGCAAATAATACGGTTCAAGCGCTAAATGCTAACGGTGGTAGCCGTATTTGGCAGCATAAAGTTAAAATCGACGAAACAGGTAAGACGCGTAAAGGTCGTAAATCACTTTTTGAACGAGTCAAAGATCCCCTGTCTTTCCGCGATGAAGGCGGTGTCGATAGGCACGGCGTTGGCGGTGGACTTTCGGTCGTTGGCGATACCGTTTACGTGACGTCAGGACTTGGTATTGTTGAAGCTTTGAACGCAACGACAGGTGAGAGCATCTGGCGACGTGAAATTCGTGTGCCACTACATTCGGCTCCCGTTGTACAAGGCGGACGTTTATTTGCGATTTCGGACGACAATGAACTTTTTGCTATGAATGCAACCACAGGTGAGACGCAGTGGACCTATCAAGGGATCATTGAAAGTGCTCGAATGCTAACTTTACCTGCGCCTGCGGTTGTTGATGAAGTTGTGATTGCACCGTTCTCATCCGGTGAACTTGTCGCGTTACGTGTGCAAAATGGGAGCGTTTTGTGGCAAGATGCTTTATCAGGAGGGGGACGTTTAACCCCGCTTGCTTCACTTAACGATATTGCATCAGGGCCCGTCGTTGCGGACGGCTTTGTTATTGCATCCGCTCAAAGTGGAGCGATGAATGCTTTTGACCTTCGTACGGGACAACGTATTTGGTCGCAACCAGCAGGAACGCTGAGTTTCCCATGGGTAGCCGGAGACTTTGTATATGCAGCGACGACGAATGGTGAAATTATTTGCATGTCGAAACTTGATGGGCAATTAGTTTGGCTTACCCAACTGGATAGCTTTAAGAACGAGAAGAAGCGCAAAAAGAAAATAGCTTGGAGCGGCCCGATTTTAGTTGATGACAAGCTTGTTGTCTTTTCATCTCAGGGTGTTGCTATAGAAATGAACCCATTTGATGGGTCTGTTATTCGTGAATTTAAAACGGGACAAGATATTTTTGTTCCTCCTGTTTTTGCAAACGGGACTTTATACGTTGTTTCTGACGGGGCTAAGCTTACAGCTTACCAGTAGATAGGCGGCAAGGCGTAATAAAATGACTAATAAAAACGCGCCAGATAGCGACGTCGATCTGGATGTTCCTGATATATTTGAGGAACAAGAGGATAAGGTACGACCGGCTAAAATTGCGATTGTAGGCCGTCCTAATGTTGGGAAATCAACATTGTTTAACCGTTTGTCTGGAAAATATATTGCGATCGTCAATGATACACCAGGCGTCACTCGTGACCGCCGTGAAATGGGTTCACGATTACGCGGTGAGCCTGTCATGTATATTGATACGGCTGGCTTTGAGAATGAAAAAGGCGATAAGCTTGAAGCACGGATGCGCGCGCAAACTGAACTCGCTGTGCAGGAAGCTGATATTTGTCTATTCATATACGACGCACGTATTGGCGTTACGTCTCTGGACGAAATTTTTGCTAATCATGTGCGCCGCTCTGGAAAGCCGACATTGCTTGTCGCGAATAAATGCGAAAGCCGCGCGTCTAATGATGGTGTCAATGAAGGTTATTCTCTAGGTCTGGGTGACCCGATCGAAGTCGCCGCAGAGCATAATATTGGCATAGTTGATCTTGAAGATATGATCGAGATTAACATGCGGGGGCTAGATCTTTCCTTAAGCGTTGAGGATGAGCAAATAGATCGAACGGAAGCCCCTGTTCGTATTGCTATCGTTGGGCGGCCTAATGCAGGTAAGTCAACCTTGATCAATACGCTTATTGGCGAAGATAGGCTTCTGACGGGCCCTGAAGCGGGTGTGACGCGTGACGCGATCACGATCGACTATATGTGGCATGGTCGGCGTGTGCAGTTCCACGATACGGCTGGCATGCGTAAAAAAGCTAAGGTGCAAGAGACACTTGAGAAACTGTCTGTTGGGGAAACGCTTCGTGCGATCAGGTTTGCGCAAGTTGTCGTCCTGCTCATGGACGCAACCAAGCCTTATGATAAGCAAGATTTGCAAATTGCCTCCCTTTGTGTTCGCGAGGGCAGGGCGCTTGTTATCGGTGTGACGAAATGGGATTTAGAGAAAAATAAATCTGAAATGTCGAAAATACTTCGTGAGAAGGCCGAGCGGTTACTTCCGCAAGTGCGCGGTGTTCCCGTTGTAATGTTCTCTGGCCTCACAGGGAAGAGCGTTGACCGTCTTTTACCCGCCATTGAGCAAGTTCAGATCGACTGGAGTGCGAAATTACGTACAGCAGAACTCAATGATTGGTTGTCAGAGAAAATCCAACGTCATCCACCGCCTGCGGTTAATGGCCGTCGTATTCGCCCGAAATATATTTCACAAACAAAGACGCGTCCGCCGACATTTGTTTTAAAGTGTTCACGCGCAGATCATTTGCCTGCGAGCTATGAGCGTTACCTTATCAACGGGCTTCGCGAAGACTTTGGTCTTCCCGGTGTGCCTATCCGCCTCTTTGTTAAGGCTGATAAGAACCCGTATCATGAAAAGGGTAAGTTTAAGCCATCATAACTGGGCTGGACAAATGGATAAGAAGTGACCGTCGTGATGATAGCGCGTCTTGTAATTGAAACGCTACTCTATCGCGATTAATGTAATCTGCTGGTGCGGCATCTGACGTACGAATAAGGCGGTTAAGGCGCTTCAGACGTTTCTTAAGGTAACGAATAGACAGCTCATCGCTGACGTTATTTGAATTGTGTGCGTTGGGTATATATGACATTTTCTTATTTCCTTTCATGAATTAACCATGACAAAACATCCCAACCATTACCAATAACAGCAAATAACAGTTTTGAGCTGTTTGAATTAAAAATCGTGAGGTGAGCGTGAGGCGTAGCGTTAACTATGCAAATGATAGAATCATGTTAGTAATATAACTGAGGAGAATTCAATGTTGAAATTAGCATGGGTGAAATCATTAAATGACAAGTGGCTAAGCCTGTCAGAGCTTGATTTTGAACGTATCCAAACGACAGGTGTATATATATTATGGCACGGTGGAGAAGCTCCGGCTGTGGTACGCGTGGGGTCTGGTGATATTGGAACGCGGCTACGCGATCACTATAATAATATGCTTATCCGTCGCTACGAAAAGAAAGGCCCGTTGATGGTTACGTGGGCAGGTTTAGAGAGTCTGTCTCAGCGTGACGGGGTCGAAAACTATCTAATTGAATTATGTCGGCCTTTGGTTTCAGATTATCGTCCTGAGGCAGATCCAGTCCCTGTTCGCTCACCGTTTTTAGGTTAATTTCCATTCCAGCCGCGAGTTCACGTGCTATTGATATAAGTGTCTTTAGGCTTTGAAAGGTCCAAGGCGGCTCCTGTCCGCTATTGACGCGTTCCTCGGCCCAATTGGCCACATCTTCTAAAGTACGTTTTTCCATTTGGCTATTATACGTGATGAGTTTTGAGATAGCGTTAAAAGCGGATTAGGACTTTGTTATTCTGTTGTCTGGAGGCGCGCGTAGGGTCTCAAAAAAAACTAAAAACTGTTAAATAAGCTGTAGTTTTTTAAATCGCTCTGTCTTATAGAAGGCTCATCTCTTGGTACGCGGGTGTGGCGGAATTGGTAGACGCGCCGGATTCAAAATCCGGTTCCTCTGGAGTGTCGGTTCGAGTCCGACCATCCGTACCATTTGATAAATTTCGTATAACTGAGAAAAAATTTGCTCGAAAGTCAATACAACGACGTCTATGAAGGAATAATGGTGCCCGAACCTGGATTTGAACCAGGGACACACGGATTTTCAATCCGTTGCTCTACCAACTGAGCTATTCGGGCTCGATATATGAGCATTAAAGATGCTTGAATCGAAGCGGCGTTATAGGCAAGCTGTGTTGCTCTGTCTATGCAAAAATATGATATTTTTCAGTGTTTTTAATTATGTGGCGAGTCTTTTGGACTGGAAGGTTGCTAATTTCCAGTTCCAGCCATGTGATATGAAAAAAATATGCCTACAGGAGTGTCAATATGGTCGGGTTTACCTTTACGAATCCCTATTTGTTGGCCTATGTGACAATAAATAGGTTAACATCCGACGCTTTAAGGTCGGACGAAATTTTCGGTGTATCGGTAAGGAATTCCAATGGCAGAGCTATCACAAAGCGATCTTCGTCATATTAAAATGTCAGGGGCGATTACGGCTCTGTCTATGGACGCAGTACAAAAGGCCAATTCAGGTCATCCCGGTATGCCGATGGGCATGGCCGATGCAGCGACGGTTCTATTTTCGAAATTTATGAAATTTGATCCCAAAGATCCAAGCTGGCCCGACCGTGACCGCTTTGTTTTATCAGCAGGTCATGGCTCTATGTTGATCTATAGCTTTCTGCATTTGACAGGCTATCCCGACATGACGATGGAGCAAATCAAGAACTTCCGTCAGCTCGGCTCTATCACGGCGGGACATCCCGAATATGGCCACACGCCCGGAGTTGAGACGACAACAGGACCCTTAGGGCAGGGTATAGCCAATGCGGTTGGGTTCGCTTTGGCCGAGCGTCAAATGAATGCGCGTTACGGCGATGATCTTGTTAATCACTATACTTATGTCATCGCAGGTGACGGCTGCCTCATGGAAGGCCTCAGTCAAGAAGCGATTGGCCTCGCAGGACATTTGAAGTTGAACAAGATGATTGTCCTCTGGGATGATAATAATATTACCATTGACGGCGGGGTTGATATTTCTGACAGCACGGATCAGCTTAAGCGCTTCCAAGCATCAGGTTGGAAGACGATTGCTGTTGACGGGCATAACCGCAATCAAGTGGCGTCGGCTTTACGGCGCGCGCAAAAATCAGATAAGCCGACATTGATTGCCTGTAAGACAGTAATCGGAAAGGGCGCGCCGAGTAAAGCGGGCACGTCAAAGGTTCACGGCGCACCGCTTGGTGATGAAGAAATCAGCGGCGTTCGTAAGGCTATTGGTTGGCCGCATGCGCCTTTCGACGTTCCTGAGGATGTTTACAAAGCGTGGGCCAGTCCGGGTCGGGCAGGTCGTAAGCAACATAAGGCGTGGAAAGAGCGTCTGTCCACAAGCGGCAACCGCACGGATTTTGAACGTGCCATGTCAGGTCAACTCAATGACGGTTGGAAAGAGGCTTTTGCCGCTTATAAAACTGCGGTCGCCGCAGATCAGCCAAAACTGGCCACACGCGCTTCATCTGGTAATGCGCTGAAAGTCTTGACTGATAGCCTTACAGATATGGTGTCGGGTTCTGCTGATTTGGAAGGCTCTAACAAGACGAAAACACCTGCGACAAGTTCGGAAATTCAGGCCAGCAATTATGGTGGCCGCTATGTTAATTACGGCATTCGTGAACATGCGATGGCCGCGGCTATGAACGGGATGGCCTTACATGGGGGCATTCTTCCTTACTCTGGGACTTTCCTTGTGTTTGCGGATTATTGTCGTCCGTCTATTCGCTTGTCAGCTTTGATGAATCAACGGGTTCTCTATGTCATGACCCACGATTCCATTGGTGTCGGTGAAGACGGCCCAACCCATCAACCTGTTGAACATGTGGCCTCACTTCGCGCTATTCCTAACTTAAATGTCTTCCGCCCTGCGGATGCGCTTGAAACGGCCGAATGTTGGGAGCTTGCGGTGGAACGCGAAGACGGGCCAAGCTTGCTTGCGCTGACACGTCAAGGCCTACCAGCTATAAGAGATGATGCGAGTAAGAATATGTGCGCGCGCGGCGGTTATGTTCTTCGCCCCGGGGCTGGGAGTGATGACATTGTTCTGATGGCGACGGGGTCAGAAGTTCACCTCGCGGTTGAGGCGCATGAGCGTCTGGCGAAAGAGGGCGTTTCTGCGCGAGTTGTCTCAGTTCCGTGTATGGAGTTGTTCTTGGCGCAGGGTGATAATTATGTTCGCTCTGTCTTGGGCAAGGACTTGCCAAAGATCGCAATTGAAGCGGGTATTCGCCAAGGGTGGGACCGTTTGCTCGGTCAAAGCTCTGCATTTATTGGTATGGATAGTTTCGGCGCATCAGCTCCTGGAGCGGTTTTGTTTGAGCATTTCGGGATTACGACTGATGCTATTGTGGCTAAATCAAAAGAGCTGCTTGGTAAAGCAGGTTAGCGAATCATGAAGGCGCTCCCAGACGCGGTTTTTGTTGGGCCACAGATATCGGCTTCGCAAGTCTATACTTTGGCAGAGCAAGGTGTTTTAAGCCTGATAAATAACCGCCCTGATATGGAAGGTCCGATGCAGCCGCCGTCGGCCGATATAGCGGAGCAGGCAGAGGCTCACGGGATGGGCTATGCCTATATTCCAATGGCAGGGGGGCTAACGCCTGAGTTGATCGAGGCGACACTGAAAGC
The DNA here is from genome assembly GCA_039989855.1 of Maricaulaceae bacterium. GTDB lineage: Bacteria > Pseudomonadota > Alphaproteobacteria > Caulobacterales > Maricaulaceae > CALFVT01. Next base: position 82,199 of record JBDXGZ010000001.1, read on the forward strand.
CTATGAAACCATGCCGCGCCCGATTTATACATTCTGTCTAAGTGGTATGCGCTCAACAGCCTTATGGTGCTTTGCCCATGTGGAAAAATACGGCGTTGACGGCGTATTGGACGCGGCGGCCGAAGCAGGCTATAGTCTGGAGCAATTAAGAGGCGGCTTGAGTCAATTCCTTGAAAGCCGTTCTAGTACCTAATCGTTTGAGAAAGGACGGTTTATGCCGTCTCAAGACATTGTCGATATTCGCACTGTTGATGCGAACAAACGGTTCGTCGGTCCGTTTGGGGATGACATTGTCGCTGCGATTATTGTGTCCGTTTTGTTGGTTCCGCAAAGCTTGGCTTATGCTTTACTCGCGGGATTGCCACCACAAATGGGAATTTACGCGTCTATACTGCCCCTCATAGCCTACGCTATATTTGGACGCTCCCGCCAATTATCTATTGGGCCAACCGCTGTGATTTCTATTATGACGGCGGCTGTGGTGGTGAGTTTCCCTGAGGCTCAACGTCCTGACGTGGCTATTATTTTGGCGGGGATGACAGGGCTTATATTGATCGGCCTTGGGTTTATACGCGGCGGTATTATTATAAATTTTGTCCCGCGTCCTGTGGTGAGTGCTTACGTCACAGGGGCGGCGCTTTTAATTATTGTGAGCCAGCTAAAACATATTTTTGGTGTTGACGGTGAGGGACGAACGGTCGTGTCAATGCTGGCGTCTCTGGCTAAAACTATGAGCGGTCTGTCAGGTGTAACACTGATGTTAGGGGTTGGTATGACCCTGCTCCTTGTCTTGAATAAACGCTTTACACCAAGATTATTAGTACGAACCGGGTTGAAACGGTCATGGTCGCGTATGATCACACGTTTAATGCCTGTCATACTTGTCATTATGTCTATTGTTGTAAGTGCATTTATGGGTCTTTCAGATCGTTATAATGTGGCAATTGTTGGTAATATTCCCGCTGGCTTGCCGATCCCAAAACTGCCGGATGTTTCCGTTGGTTTACTAGAAATGCTGATTGTACCTGCGTTTGTTGTCGCCATCGTCGCATTTGTCGATAGCATGTCGATTACTCAAACCTTAGCGGCGAAGGGGCGGCAAAAGAGTCTTCCCAATAGTGAGTTGATGGGGCTTGGTGCGGCGAATATTGCAGCGGCACTCGGCGGCGCTTATCCCGTTAATGGGAGCTTATCACGCTCTGCCGTCAATGTGTCTGCGGGGGGGCGCACCCGGTGGGTTGGCGTGTTTACGGCGATTTTTATGGTCTTGGCAGCTTTGTTCCTCACGCCTTATTTACGCTTCTTGCCTTTGTCTATTTTGGCGGGACTGATCGTGGCAGCTTGTTTATCGTTACTCGATTTTCGTCAAATTTGGCGAACGTGGATCTATAGCCGTGCAGACGGCATTACGGCCTTGCTAACATTCTTAGGGGTCGTGTTGTTCGGTGTTCAATGGGGTGTTTTAATTGGCGTCGCATTGGCAATGGGGTTGCATATACGTGCAACATTAAAGCCGCATATGGTCGAAGTCGGGCGTATTCCTGGAACAGAGCATTACCGGGACGTTGATCGTTATAATGTGGAAGTCGTGGACACGATTGTAACGCTACGCATTGATGAGAGCCTATATTATGCTAACGCACGTTACCTTGAAGATAGGGTCGCAGAAATTATTAGTGAAAATCCAAATATCAAGCACCTTATTTTAATGTGCCCTGCGGTTAACCGCATTGATGCGAGTGCGCTTGATAGTTTGTTTGTTATTATGGGGCGCTTGAAAGCCTTAAATATACAATTGCATCTGTCTGAAGTTCATACTTTTGTTAAAGAACGGCTTCATAGATCTAACTTTTTGTCGCGGTTAACAGGAAACGTTTACCTCTCTCACCACCAAGCAATTATAGATCTTGAGCCAGAACCTGATTGGTCACAATTTTCAGATCATATTGATATGCATTAGGTTTTGAGGGCACGTAATATAGGCGAATTGTACTTCAACTGTAAAATAGCTTTCTTTTTGGGCTAAAGCTTGATAGCCATGAGATAAGTAATGTGCAGCGGCGCCCCTCTTAGGCGACCTCACTAAACAAAGAGAAGCAAGATGCCGGATCAAACTGTATCCGGACCCGATTCTGTGTCGCAAATTGTGCAGCAGTCTAAGGACCCGGCCCCGAACGCGTCAACGAAAGCGCGGCCAAAACGTCGTCGTCGACGTACTAAGACTCCTGTGTATGCAGCTTTGGATTTGGGAACAAATAATTGTCGTTTATTGGTAGCACGTCCGCACAATGATCGTTTTCGGGTCATAGACTCCTATTCGAAAGTTGTTCGTCTGGGTAAAGGTCTTGCTCACACAGGTCAGCTCTCAGAACAATCTATGGATGATGCCATTGAAGCTTTACGGGTGTCCGCACGTAAAATGGCAGAACGAAATGTTACAAAGTGGCGGTGTGTTGCGACTCAAGCCATGCGGCAAGCAACAAATGGTGATGCATTTTTAAAACGGGTTAAAGAGGAAACGGGCGTAATGCTTGAAGTGATTTCTCCTCGGGTTGAGGCGCGGTTGTCTGTTATGGGATGTCTAAACCTCATTGATACTGAAAAAGATGTTGTTCTCGTGGTCGATATTGGTGGAGGGTCAACGGAGATAAGTTGGGTTGATGTTCGCAAATTAAGAGCCCAAGGCGGCGTTCAGCGCGTTCACCGACCCCCCATTAGTGCATGGGCGTCATTACCTGTCGGTGTTGTGACTTTATCTGAAAAATTCCCTGAGCAGGAAGACCGTGAAATGTGGTTTGAGGAAATGAAAGATGCTGTGCGTGGCCACATCATTGAGCGGGGTGCAAGTACGCGCTTTACAAAAGCTTTTGCTGAGGGACGGGGACATATTATTGGAACGTCTGGAACCATTACCTCATTAGCTGGAATTCATTTGAACCTTCCTTATTACCAACGTGACCGTGTTGACGGCTTGTGGATGCCGCAAAAGACAGCGGTTGAGATCGCGCGAGATATGGCTTTTAAAGCGCCCAAAGAACGCGCTGCGGTTCCGAGTATCGGGAAAGATCGTTCGCAGATGCTGGTCGCAGGGTGTGCGATCATCGATGTTCTTTGCGAATTATGGCCCTGTGAGCAATTGCGTGTTGCAGATAGGGGATTACGTGAAGGCATATTAATGGGTTTGATGGGGCAAAGTCAAAAAGTGCAATTAAAAACTAGTCAAAGTTCTGGGCAAGACAAGGCTGTTGGAGATGTTGGCGATGAGTAAGGATAAAAAACGACCTTCACGCCGCGTGTCTGGCGCGGATAAAAATGCTAAGATGATTGGCACATCTCCGACAGGCGAGCGCCGTGGCCGTGTGACGGAACGCATGGATAAAGACAACGCGACCCGTATGATGACCCATAAGGTTAAAACCGCGCGGGGGCGTAAAATATCGTCTAAGCTTTGGCTTGAGCGACAATTGAACGACCCTTATGTGAAAGAGGCGAAGATCAAAGGTTACCGGTCTCGGGCGGCGTTTAAAATTCAAGAGCTGGATGATAAATTTAACCTCATTCGTCCTGATAGCCTCATCTGTGATTTGGGCGCGGCTCCAGGTGGCTGGACGCAAATCGCGATCAAGCGCGGGGCGAAACGTGTTGTCGGGATTGATGTTCTTCCCGTTGAAACGGTCGCCGGTGCGGAAATTATCGAAATGGATTTCATGGATGAAACCGCCCCAGACGTTCTTAAAGAGCTGCTCGGCGGGCGTCCTTCATTGGTGATGTCTGATTTGGCCGCGAACACAACGGGCCACAAAAACACTGATCACCTTAAGACCATTGCTTTGGTTGAGGCGGCAGCGAATTTTGCTATGGACGTATTAGCTAAGGACGGAAGCTTCGTGACAAAAGTGTTCCAAGGCGGCGCGCAACATGAATTGCTTGATCGTTTGCGGTCGCGGTTTGAAATTGTCAAACATGCCAAACCGAAATCATCACGGGCAGGGAGTCCTGAAATCTATCTCGTGGCGAAACATTTCCGCGGCTAAAGCATGAGTGATATTTTACATATCAATCGTCGTATATATATCTTGATATCTGAAATAGACTTTAAAGCTATTCGGGCAAGTGGTCCTGGCGGTCAAAATGTCAATAAAGTCTCCTCAGCGATACATTTGCGCTTTGATGTTAACGCGTCTTCTTTACTGGACGGTTATAAAGCACGTATCCTTGCGTATTCCGATCAACGGATTTCGTCTGACGGCGTTATCATCATTAAGGCGCAAAATTCGCGCCTTCAATCACGCAATAAAGAGATCGCAGTCGAACGGTTGAAAGAGCTATTGAAAGTGATCTTTACAGATAAACCAAAGCGCCGCCCCACACGTCCCACACGGGGAAGTAAAGAACGACGCCTTAAGAAAAAATCTGAACGCTCAGCTATTAAAGCTGGGCGAGGGCGTGTTAAGTGGGATTAGCGTGTTAAGCTAACGCTTCTTTAAATAGTGCTAATTTGCGCTCCCAGGCTTTATTCGCAAGAGCTTCATCATAGACAGCTGAGTCGGGTGGGCACCAACCATGTTGTGCGCCTTCGTAAACTTCGATCTCAGCTTTACGGCCTGCCGCGTCAAACGCCTCGCGGAGGACGTCTTTATGCTCTGGTGCGCGCTTATCGTCATTGTCAGCTATGGCAACGAGGTAACTTGCGCTCATCGTTGGAATGAGCAAATGCGGACTGCTTTCATTATCCCGAACAAGGCCACCGCCGTGGAACGACGCACCTGCGCCGATTCGGTCAGGGCGTTCTGCTGCCGCGACCATCGTCATGGGGCCGCCCATACAGTAACCAGTTGTACCGATCTTACGCGACGTATCAACGGATGGCTGAGCATCGAGCCAATTGATAAATGTGTTAGTGTCAGCTTTATTGGTTTCGCGTGTCAGAGCTCGTGCAAACGGAATGATTTTTTCACGAATGCCTGGAGTTCTAAAGCTTTGTCCCTCTTCAATAATAGGTGCTTTGACCTGTCGGTAATAAGGATTGATGACAAGGGCGGCGTAACCATCTTTGGCAAGGCGCTTGGCCATCATTTTAAAGGCAGGGCGGAGGCTTACAATGTCAGGCCAAACTAGCACAGCCGCATGTTTGCCCGTAGCAGGATGAGCGAAATAAGCATCACAAGGGCCGTCTGGTGTATCGATGATAACGTCTTGACCGATAATATCTTCACTAGCTTCACTCGGCGCGCACCCTGCGAAAGCAAGGGATATCGCGGCTCCGCCTGCCATCAGACTAAACTCACGTCGGTTTATCTGTTTTTCGTAAAACCCTTGGTTTTCTAATTCTGTAATATCGTCGCACATTTTGTAATCTCCCAAATTTTATTACCTAGATTATAAGTAAAGTACCGCCATTGGTCGAGAGGGGGACGATCATCTCTTCGTGATGTGAAATATAAGAGAGCCAAAGTCGTAGGTTTAGAAATTGTATCATAGTGAAACAAAGGCCCGTTTTTCGTTAAGGCAAACTCCCTCAAGCCGCGAATTAATTGCGAAGAACTTATTTTATACTCGTAATAACTGTATCTGTTGGACATCAATTTTCACTAATGTTTTTAATAGAAATAGATATGTGAGAAGTGTTTATGTTAACAAATTGGTCCAAAAAACATAGTGAAGGTTTTGGTGAAGAAACAATAATTTTTGGACATAGTCTTAGAGATTCTGGTTTGTTCACGGATGAAGCCTTGATTGCGTTGATGAAGAGGCACCCGACGGATCAAATGGATGTTTGCTCCATGTCTGATGACTCAGACCCTGAGTTTCTCAATCAATTCATGACAGGTGATTTTCGTGGAGTTCCGCCGAAGGTGCTACTCGAAGCCGCGAAAGATGGTCGTATATTCATGAATTTACGAAATGCGATGAATATTCATTCTGAATACAAAGTGCTTTTGGATCAAATGTTCGGAGAATTGTCAGAGAAAACGGGGTTTGAAAATTTCAAAGCCAAAGGCAGTATTTTGATCTCGTCGCCTATTTCCCAAACACCCTATCATTTTGACAAAACTCAAACGATTCTATGGCATGTGCGCGGTAAAAAACGCATGTATATCTATCCTATGACGCCAAAATTCATACCAGACGAAGCCTATGAGGCGACAGCCTTGAGCTATCGAGTTGATGATTTGCCCTATGATGTGTCATTCGACCAGTCTGCGCAAATTTGTGACCTTGTGCCAGGTGAAGCCGTTGCTTGGCCGCTTAATGCGCCGCACCGTGTTGATAATGGATCTTTTTGTGTGTCCGTCACTACTGAATATTCCACGCGCGAATGTGTAATCAAGAATAATAACATGGTTGCCAATGCCGCGATTAGAAGAAAATTAGGCCTGAAACCTAATTATCACAAAGATGGGGATTTTAAGCGTATGGCTAAGGCAGGTGTAGGTGTTTTTCTTCGAAAAACGGGGTATATTGAACGTAACGACGAACCTGATATGGTTAGTTTTAAAATCGATCCAAAAGCTAAAGGTTTTGTTGTGCGCACAGAGCCGTTTATCAGAGATTTTTAACACCGCTATAATTTAGCTTTGGTTGATTTCGCCCAAAGAGCTTTTCGTCATGGTTCTACACAAACCTCTTGCAGCCTGTGTCTTATTAGGTTATGTGGCGCAACAAATGAGTCTGCGGGAGATTTAACACCCGCTGTTTCTAACCGAATATGAACATAAGGAGGCCCTCATGGCGGTCCCTAAGAGTAAAATTTCTAATTCACGTCGCGGCATGCGTCGCTCACACGATAGCCTTACTGCTGTTAATTACGTTGAAGATAAAGATAGCGGCGAGCTTCGTCGTCAACACCATATCGACCTTAAGACAGGAATGTACCGAGGTCGCCAAGTGCTAGAGCCGAAAGGCTAAGCCAAAAACGATTTATTGAGGTCGGTCTTTTGACCGGCCTTATTTTTTTGTCAAAAATTATTGCGCATGTTCGGTTAGATAAGACACAGCATGCCTTTTATGTGAAAATCAGGAGATTACCATGCCCGCTATTGAGCATATTCACGCCCGCGAAATTCTAGACAGCCGCGGAAACCCAACCCTTGAAGTCGAAGTGACACTAGAAGATGGTGGCTTTGGTCGTGCAGCGGTTCCGTCGGGGGCTTCGACTGGCGCATATGAAGCGGTTGAGCTTCGTGATGGTGATAAGTCGCGTTACGGCGGGAAGGGTGTTCTTCAAGCTGTCATGAACGTGAACAACGATATTGCTGACGCGCTTTACGGGCTTGATTCTGAAAATCAGCGCGGGATTGATGCAATTTTGCTAGAGCTCGACGGAACAGAGAATAAAGGCAAGCTTGGGGCGAACGCTATTTTAGGCGTGTCTTTGGCTGTGGCTAAAGCCAGTGCAGATTCTCTTTCTGTGCCGCTCTACCGTTATATTGGCGGCGCGAATGCGCACGTCTTACCTGTGCCGATGATGAACATTATCAATGGCGGGGAACATGCAGACAACCCCATCGACGTTCAAGAATTTATGGTCATGCCTGTTGGCGCAGAGACATTCTCTGAGGCCCTTCGTATGGGCGCGGAAATTTTCCATGCACTAAAGGGTAAGCTTAAAGCCGATGGTCACAATACCAATGTTGGTGATGAAGGCGGCTTTGCACCGGCTCTCGCGTCTTCAACAGCAGCGCTTGATTACATCATGTCTGCGATTGAAGCAGCGGGTTACACACCCGGCAAAGATATCTTCCTTGCGATGGATGTGGCCTCTACGGAATTTCATAAAGACGGCGTTTATAATCTGAAAGGTGAGGGCAAGAAGCTTTCATCAGCTGAATTTGTCGATTACCTCGAAAACCTTGTCGATAATTACCCGATCATTTCTATCGAAGACGGAATGGATGAGGATGATTGGGACGGTTGGGCGGCGCTCACCCAGCGTATTGGCGATCGGTGTCAGCTTGTCGGGGATGATTTGTTCGTAACCAACCCGAAGCGACTTGCTAAGGGCATAGAGAACGCCTCTGCCAACTCTATTCTTGTGAAGGTCAATCAGATTGGCTCGCTAACGGAAACACTCGACGCTGTAGACCTCGCGCACCGCGCAGGCTTCACTGCTGTTATGTCTCACCGCTCAGGCGAGACGGCCGATACAACGATTGCAGACTTAGCTGTCGCGACAAATTGCGGGCAAATCAAGACGGGCTCACTCGCGCGGTCTGATCGGTTAGCCAAATATAATCAGCTCCTTCGTATCGAAGAGCAGCTCGGCGCGATGGCGCTTTATGCAGGACGGTCCGTCCTCCCGTAAGGTTTAAGCTCAAAATGATAAGAAAAACAGCGTCGTAGTCTCGGTTACGGCGCTTTTTTTAAGGCTTGATTTACCATAAGTGCCCATAAGGTATCTATGGAGCGTTTACGCATTATATCTCGGTTTTGGCCTGTGGCCTTGTGTGCCGTGTTTTACATCTATTTAGCAGTTCATGCCTTTACGGGTCGTCAGGGCTTGCTGCGGTGGATTGATTATGAGCGCGAGACGCAGACACTTCAGAGTAAGCTCGACAGTCTTGTGACGGAACGCGAAGCCTTAGAGCGGCGTGAGAGCTATATGGCTGGGCCCACTGTAGATATAGATTGGCTTGATCAAAAAATGCGAGAAAAAATATTTTATTCGCATCCGAAAGACATTACGATTTGGCTTGACGAATAGGCCATTTCAGCATTTATTACGAGCAAGAAAATCGCAACATATTGCGCATGTGAAATAACGGAGTCAGCTCTTATGGCTAAAGCCACAAAAAAGACGACAAAAGCAAAGACGTCCCCCCCGAAAACCAATAAAGATCAGCTCCTCGGTTATTACCGCGATATGCTACTTATTCGCCGTTTCGAAGAAAAAGCGGGTCAGCTCTACGGCATGGGCCAAATCGCAGGCTTCTGCCATCTCTATATTGGACAAGAAGCAGTTGTTGTTGGGTGCCGTGCGGCGATGAAAGACGGCGACCAAATGATCACGGGTTACCGCGATCACGGGCACATGCTCGCATGTGGTATGGAAAGTCGCGGCGTTATGGCTGAACTAACAGGCCGTATCGGTGGGTATAGTCGCGGTAAGGGCGGCTCCATGCATATGTTCTCGACAGAGAAGCATTTTTACGGCGGTCACGGCATTGTCGGCGCGCAGGTTCCGCTCGGCGCAGGACTTGGTTTCGCAAATAAATATCTTGATAATGGCTCTGTTAGTCTTGCGTTCTTTGGTGACGGCGCGGCCAACCAAGGGCAAGTCTACGAGACCTTTAACATGGCGAACCTTTGGGACTTGCCTGTCGTCTTCGTCATTGAAAACAACCAATACGCTATGGGAACATCCGTTGAGCGCGCCTCGGCAGAGACAGAGCTTTATAAGCGCGGCCAGAGCTTTGGTATCGAAGGTCACCAAATTGACGGCATGAACATTCTTGAAGTTCGCGACGCGGCAAAAATGGCGATTGACCACGCCCGTGCGGGTAAGGGCCCGATGGTCTTGGAAATGAAAACCTACCGCTACCGAGGTCACTCTATGTCTGACCCTGCGAAATATAGAACCCGTGACGAAGTCAATGAGGTACGCGGTGAACGCGACCCTATTGATGCCGTCAAAGACACACTCATTAAGAAAAAATGGGTTGATCTGGACGGGCTGAAAGCCATGGATAAAGAGATTAAAGCCATTGTCGCGGACGCGGCAGACTTTGCCCAAACCTCACCTGAACCTGAAGCTTTCGAGCTTTACACAGACGTATTGTTGGAGGGTTAAGACCATGGCTATAGATATTCAAATGCCTGCTCTATCTCCGACAATGGAGGAGGGCACACTGTCAAAATGGCTCGTTAAAGAAGGCGATACCATCAGTTCAGGCGATATTCTGGCGGAGATTGAAACAGACAAAGCGACAATGGAAGTCGAATCTATCGACGAAGGTATTGTCGGTAAAATTCTTATCGCAGACGGGACTGACAATGTAAAAGTCGGTACTGTAATCATGCAACTGTTAGAAGACGGCGAAGACGCCAGTGCTTTGGGCGCGCCTGCCCCTACTGCATCTGTGTCTCCTGCACCTGTTGCAGCGCCAACGCCTGCACCCGTAGCGGCCCCTGCGGCTGCGCCAGCGCCTGTTGCGGCGGCTGTGGCGAGCGAGCCTGAATACGGTGCGAATGTGAAGCTTATTCCGACAACGGTTCGTGACGCGCTCCGCGATGCTATGGCCGAAGAAATGCGCCGTGATGATAAAGTCTTCGTCATGGGCGAAGAGGTCGCGCAATATCAGGGCGCTTATAAAGTTACCCGCGAACTCCTTCAAGAATTTGGTGATCGCCGCGTGGTCGATACACCGATTACAGAATATGGTTTTGCCGGTATCGGTGTCGGTGCTGCCATGGGCGGCCTTAAGCCGATTGTCGAGTTCATGACCTTTAACTTTGCCATGCAAGCCGTTGATCACATTATCAATTCTGCCGCGAAGACCCTTTATATGTCAGGCGGTCAAATGCGCTGTCCTATCGTTTTCCGTGGCCCGAACGGCGCCGCGTCCCGCGTGGGCGCGCAGCATAGTCATGACTATTCAAGTTGGTACGCCAACGTCCCAGGCCTGAAAGTCGTTGCACCTTATGACGCGGCGGACGCGAAAGGCCTGTTGAAAGCGGCTATTCGTGACCCGAACCCTGTTGTCTTCCTCGAGCATGAGCTTCTTTACGGTGAAACATTTGACGTGCCTGATATGGATGATTTTGTCATTCCAATCGGCAAAGCCAAAGTGCGCCGCGTGGGAACAGATGTAACGATTGTCGCCCATAGCCGTATGGTTGGATATTCCCTCGAAGCGGCGGAAATTCTCGCCGCAGAAGGTATTTCTGCCGAGGTGGTTGATCTTCGTACCATTCGCCCACTCGATAGTGATACGGTGATTGAAAGTGTGAAGAAAACCAACCGTTTGGTCTGCGCCGAAGAAGGCTGGGGCCAAAGCGGTATCGGGGCGGAAATCGCCTCCCGCGTTGTCGCGCAAGCCTTTGATTATCTCGACGCCCCACCAGAACGGGTTTTCCAAGTCGACGTTCCACTTGCTTACGCCGCAAACCTCGAAGCGCTCTCCCTACCGGGTGTGGCCAATGTCGTCGCAGCGGCAAAAAAAGTTTGCTATAAGGACGGCTAGGAGAGACTTATGCCTATTGAAATCCTCATGCCCGCGCTTTCTCCGACCATGGAAGAAGGCACTTTATCTGAATGGCTCGTCAAAGAAGGTGATCAGGTTAATTCTGGTGACATCATGGCCGAGATTGAAACCGACAAAGCGACGATGGAAATCGAAGCTGTGGACGAGGGCGTTATCGCCAAAATCCTCATTGAAGGCGGGTCTGAAGGCGTGAAAGTCAATACGCCAATCGCGATCTTGCTCGAAGACGGCGAAGATGCATCTGTTCTTGATGGTTATGTGGCGGGCGGCGCGAAAGCGGCTCCTGCACCCGCTGCGGCTCCTGCTCCTGCTCCCGTAGCTGCACCAACGCCCGCAGCAGCACCTGCGCCGCAAGCTGCGGCTCCTGCCGCATCTGGCGAGCGCATCAAAGCGTCACCGCTTGCGAAACGCCTCGCGAAAGACGCAGGGATAGATATTGCTGCGCTTAAAGGTTCTGGCCCGAACGGACGGATTATCAAAGTCGATGTTGATGCGGCTCAAGCTAATCCGCAAGCGGCGGCTCCTGCTGCCCCAACGGCGCAAGCGGCTGCCCCGACAACCACCGAAGTCGGTATGCCTCTTGGCGGCGGTGCGGATTATTTCACGCGTCTCGGCATTACGGCAGGGACTTACGATCTGGAACCGCTTGACGGGATGCGCCGTGTCATTGCGAAACGCTTGTCAGAATCGAACAATAATGTCCCAGATTTCCCGCTCACAATTGATTGCGATCTGGATGCGCTGTTGAAAATGCGCAAAGAATTGAACGCGAAAGCGCCTGAGGGTATTAAAATTTCCGTCAATGATATGCTCATCCGCGCCTCGGCTTTGGCCCTTAAGCAAGTGCCTGCGGCCAATGCAAGTTTCAGTCCTGACGGGATTGCCCGTCATCACCATGCGGACGTGGCTGTAGCTGTAGCGATTGAGGGCGGTTTGATTACCCCGATTGTGCGTCATGCGGAAAATAAAGGCCTATCTATAATCTCGGCAGAGATGAAAGATTTGGCGTCGCGTGCGCGTGACAGAAAGCTAAAACCTCAAGAATATCAAGGTGGTACGTTCAGTATCTCAAACCTTGGGATGATGGGCATTCGTGAATTTGGTTCAATTATCAATGAACCGCACGGCATGATCTTATCTGTCGGTGCTGGGGCGCAACGCCCTGTTGTTAAAGACGGCGCTTTGGCGATTGCCACGGTTATGACTGTGACATTGACCTGCGATCACCGCGTGGTTGACGGCGCTTTAGGGGCCGAGTGGCTGCAAGTGTTTAAGCGCTACATCGAAGAACCGATTACGATGATGCTTTAAAGCAAATTCTATTTAACGGGATTTGTGCGTTGAACCCTATTAAATTGGCCTAATTCTTGCTACAGTTTAGCAAGATATATAGGCTAATTATGTTTTTAAAATCGGCTATTGCTACCATTATTATTATGGGCCTGACAGGCGGGTTTATCTATTGGGGAACGGATGTTCCTCTTGATAAAGTTGTTTTGGCTCCAAAATCTGTCGTTAATGATGGCGGTAAGGTTGAAGATGATACGTCCCCTAAAGTGCAAGCTAAAAAAACTTGGACGGATCTTAGGTCGGGACTTTCATCGACAACACCTAAAGATGATGTGGCAGAGCCTAAAGCCGTTGTAGTGCAAGTTGATCGGGAAGTGACGACTCCCGATAAGAAACATGACATCCGTGTGGCACGTATTCTTAAAACAAGTAAATTAGAAGCGGATAAAATTTCTCAATTTGATTTAAAAGATCAAGCCTATTTACGCCTTGTTGATTATGCTGTGGCGAATGAAAAATATGGTGAGGCTAAGTCCTTACTTGTTTCTTTATCATCACCACAATTAAGAGATACGGCGCGTTCTAGAATTGCTATAGGCATGGCTCTGAGTGGACGTGATAGGGCGGCATTTGCCCTTCTTAAAGAGGTCGAAGTCGACGCGCTGAAAGATGTTCTGCGCCTGCAAGTTATCGAAGCCGCAACAGATTTATCGGTTGGTGTAAACCCTTCACAATAATAGTATTACCACCGCACTTTACACTTACAAATTTTTTGGATTTGAGCTAGTCTGCTGTCTATTGTTATAGATGTTAAAATAAAGACGAGGCCTTCTCATGTCATCTTATGATCTTATCGTTGTTGGTTCTGGCCCTGGTGGATATGTTACAGCTATTCGCGGTTCTCAACTGGGCTTGAAAACGGCGATTGTCGAAAAGGCCGACTTAGGCGGCGTCTGCTTGAATTGGGGGTGTATCCCCACGAAAGCACTTCTTCGCTCTGCTGAAGTCTACCATAATATGCAAAATGCATCGGACTATGGTCTGTCGGCTGAGCCGTCCTTTGATCTCCAGAAAATCGTTAAGCGCTCCCGAAATATCGCCGGGCAGCTTTCAGGTGGAATTAAGCATTTGATGAGGAAAAACAAAGTTGATGTCATCTCTGGTTTTGCCACATTAAAGGCGGGCGGAGATGCTCCAATTGTTACTGTTGAAGGTAAAGATTATACGGCGAAGAATGTCATTCTGGCGAGCGGCGCACGGGCGCGGACGATCCCGCAAGCGGGCCTTGCGCCTGACGGAAAATATATCTGGACGGCCCGTGAAGCTATGGTGCCTGACAGCTTGCCAAAGCGTCTTTTGGTGATTGGTTCTGGAGCAATCGGGATGGAGTTTGCAAGCTTTTACAATGCGTTCGGCTCTGATGTGACGATTGTAGAAATGATTGATCGTATTTTGCCTGTTGAAGATGAAGAAATTTCAGCTATGGCACGTAAGTCTTTCGAAAAACGCGGCGTAAGCATCAAAACAAGTACGCAAGTTAAATCTGTCACGCCAGATGCGTCGTCAATTTCCGCTGTTTTAGGTGATGCTAACGGTGATGCTACTCATGAATTTGACCGTATCATTCTCGCCATTGGTATTGTCGGTAATGTCGAAGATATGGGCCTAGAAGCCCTCGGCGTGAAAATTGACCGCACGCATATCGAGACGGATGAATATTCCTTCACAGGCGTTAAGGGGCTTTACGCCATTGGTGATGTCACTGGCCCGCCGTGGCTAGCCCATAAAGCCTCACATGAAGGTATTATCTGCGTTGAAAAGATCGCAGGCGGTTCACCGCATCCACTGAATACAGACGCTATCCCGGGCTGTACCTATTGCCACCCGCAGATTGCGAGTGTCGGCAAAACCGAAGCGCAAGCCAAGGCTGCAGGCCATGAGGTCAAGGTTGGACGATTCCCTTATATTGGAAACGGTAAAGCGATTGCTCTCGGGGAGCCTGAGGGCATGATCAAAACTGTCTTTGACGCCAAAACGGGCGAACTTCTTGGGGCGCATATGATTGGCGCGGAAGTCACTGAGCTTATCCAAGGCTACACAATCGCGCAGAATTTAGAGACGACAGAACATGAGTTGATGGAAACGGTCTTCCCGCATCCAACACTCTCAGAGATGATGCACGAAGCCGTTCTCGATGCTTATGATAAGACGATCCATTTTTAAGCGGATTTAATTCTCGTTCAAATTCCAATTATACTCAAATTTTGAGATTTTGGTTTTGCCTTCTAACTGCGTTGCAAGGTCACCTTTGGCATATTGACGAAAGTGATTTAGCATGCCTGTTTGATTATTGCCGAAGTCAACTTTGTACCAATCGAAGATTTTTGATGCGATGACTTTGCCGTTCTCAACGCGTACGCCGCGTGGGTGATTAACATAGGCAACCGCAGCAGCCTGTAGATCTGCTTCGAGGGTTTCGGCGCGCCAAACGCTGGCCTTGAGGTTCGGGCATCCATAGGAGGCGCAATTGACGGCATAATGAATGCGAGGTTCGTCATATTCAGCGCGCAACGTACCATGTTCCACATCGTTCAAACTCATTTCGCCCTTACCCTTTACGTTTAAGAGCTTCTTATCCCACGGCCCTCTGTTGAGCGTGCCGAGTGAGCGTATAGATTTAAGTGGATAATTATCGAGAATAACGTCAATTGTCTTAGCGTTATAAACGTTGAACCAAAAGGCTTTGATCTGGTCATCATTCATACCCGCTGTGCCTTGAGATTCGAGGGCCGCAATATAGGTTTTAAGGGCGGCGTGGTCTGCGTCCGTGACTTTGCCGTAAGCCATGAAATTTATACCGTCTTCATCTGATACATATTTACTGAGGAAATCTGCATAAAGAGCCACAGGGTCTGATTGCGTTGTGCTGACAGCGGTGATGGCCGAAGTCTGAGAGGCATCTGTAACCGTGGCGGTTGTGGCGTCTTCTGTGCTGGATCCGGAGCAAGCTGTGATTAAAATGAACGCAGCGGCAGTCGTCAGGGCAGTAAGTTTGGTCATGATGTATCCGTCAATTATGTATGTCCCTAGAAGACATGGCAAATTTACGACTTACATGAAAGTATCATTTTCGTGATGAAAATAGGATAGCACGAGAATAGAACTCGGATTAAGCTACTTTTTTCTGTGCAAATCCCATTTTATTCATAATGCCTTGGAAGAACATAGACGTTGGCCCTTTAAGGCGTAAGGCTGGCTTTTCAATATAATGCCATGATGCTTCTGAGATCAGCAGTGTAATGGCGTAGCCAATGATGATAAGCGGCCAAACGCTCATATCTGGGAAGGCATAATATAGACTTTGTAAAATCGCCCAGTGATAAATATATATGCCGTAAGATACGTCTGAGAGCTTTTGTGTCCAAGCGAGGCTTGGGGCTTTCATATAAGCAACAATCATAACGCCCCATGCAATCATAAGGTTCATAAAGATTTCAAGCACAGCCACATGATCGCGCGCGACCCATGTTCCCAATAAGAAGACAGGAATGAGGAGGGCACTAAAAGATATTTTCTCGCGGTAAGCATAAATTGCAGCACCAAGGCCGTAAGCAATACCGAAGCGGCCAAGGCTTTCAAATGTTGCAGGCAGGTATTGAAATAGACCTAGTTCTTTGCAAACTATCCAAGCCAAACAAGGAAGGAAAAATTGCGCGGCTATCATCCATTTATAACGTAGTGCGCCGACAAGGAATAAGAGCCATGTTGCGATATAGGCAAGAAACTCATAGCGTAAAGTCCAAAGTGCTCCAGAACCAAGTTGCTCCGAATTAGTTGAGAAAATACCAGGCAATTCCATGTTTGTTTCATAAAAACTCAGCACTTTTAACGGCTGAAGATACCAATCAGGCGAGCTAAAAAACTCTTTTAAAGACAGGTTTGTCGCAAAAGGACCGATAATCAGCATTATAAACAGAACGTGGACGATCAACGCGGGATAGATACGCAAAGCCCGCGCGGAGATGAAACTCGGACTATCGCCACGGTAAAGCATGGATTTTGTCACCAAAAATCCCGATGCAATGAAGAACATATTCACGGCAATATAGCTGAAAGTGTAATGATAAAACACATGCGGTTCATGCTCTGATCCGCCGCCAACAATCACGTATGCATGACCAATTACCACCAGAGATGCGAATATCAAACGCAAGGGCGTGAAAAAATTATCATGCCCGTCCCGAATTTTTACGGGCGTAAATATTGACTTGAATATACTCATAATCTGACTTGCTTATCTTAAACTTTTTTATTTCCAGTTAATCTAATGCAAAATTGATACCAAACTTTGCGTAAAAAGAGGTTGTTTTGTACGCGGTTTAGGCCCATTTAGCCCTTATGGCGACTTTGATTGACAATAGACAAGAAACTCCACGTCCACGGCACCCTGAAAAGGCGAACCGTCCTGACAGTGAGGTTTTACGAAAACCCAGCTGGATTCGCGTAAAAGCGCCGACATCCGAAGGTTATGCGGCAACGCGTAAAATTGTGAAAGATAAGGGACTTGTGACCGTTTGCGAAGAAGCGGCTTGCCCGAACATTGGTGAGTGTTGGGAAAAGTCCCACGCGACCTTTATGATTCTTGGTGATACGTGCACACGAGCCTGTGCTTTCTGTAACGTTAAGACAGGGATGCCGTCCGCGATTGACCCGATGGAAGCGGAAAATATCGGTATCGCAGTTAAAGAAATGAACTTAATGCACGTGGTGATTACCTCGGTTGACCGAGATGACCTCACCGACGGCGGAGCGCAGCATTTTGTGGATGTGATTAGGTCTATTCGCACGCGCTCGCCAAAAACAACGATTGAAATTTTAACGCCAGACTTCCTGCGCAAAGACGGGGCAGCGGAGACTGTGATTGATGCCAAGCCCGATGTGTTCAATCACAATCTTGAAACCATACCGCGCCTTTATTTGAAAATCCGTCCTGGTGCGCGCTATTATCATTCTCTACGTCTTTTAGAGAAAGTCAAAGAACGAGACCCTATGCAGTTTACCAAATCTGGCCTTATGGTCGGCTTGGGTGAAACCAAAGAAGAGGTTATGCAGGTGATGGATGATATGCGCTCTGCGGGTGTCGATTTCCTCACCATTGGGCAATATCTACAGCCGACGCGCAAACATGCGGCCATTGACCGTTTTGTCACACCAGACGAATTTAAAGCTTACGAAACCATTGCTAAGGCCAAAGGTTTTTTGCTGACATCTGCGACGCCGCTAACGCGTTCTAGCTATCATGCGGATTCAGATTTTGCCAAATTGCGTGAGGCGCGCCAGAGATTAGGAGGTTAACTTATGCCGTCAAAACATCTCACGCAGCGAGTTCGTGCCGCGCCAGATCAAGTCTTTGACATGGTCGCTGACGTTGAAAATTATCCCGTATTTATCAATTTAATATCTAATCTTCGGATTACTAAGAAAATCTCGGAAACGGATTTTGAAGCCGAAGCGATTGTCGTCTATAAAATGTTCCGTGAAACCTTCCGCTCTCATATTCATATAGACCGCGACGCAGGATTTATCCGTGTGACGAAAGCTAAAAAGGGCGGGGCGTTGAAAACGTTAGAAAATAAATGGAATTTCCATGAATTATCTGACGGAAGTACTGCCGTTAATTTTTATGTGGATGTGAGCCTAAAGGCGTTTCCGCTGAATATGCTTGTTAAGCAAAAAATGGGTCGTGCGAGCGAAGTTATCATAGATGCCTTTGTGCGCCGCGCTGCGCAGGTCTGTGATGTGGTGGGGGATGACGTGGATAGCTCAGAGCTATTGGCGGAAATAAGTTCTAAAAAAATGGTTTAAAGCCGTTGTTTCATCACTGTGTCGACGGCAATATGAAGTTTTTTTAGGGCTTGAAGGCTTGTGTGGTCACGAACTTCATTGCGGCCAATATTTCCGAAATTAAATTTTTCAACTTTCACATTCAAGCCGTGCGCTAAGGCGATATACACGAGCCCGACAGGTTTTTCTGCGCTTCCGCCGCCTGGCCCTGCTATGCCTGTTACAGAAATAGCTATGTCGAGATTAAGCGCGTCTCGTGCGCCTTCGGCCATAGCGAGAGCGACAGGTTCGCTTACCGCGCCGTGGGTTTTAATCATATCCGCAGGCACATTAAGTTGCTTGATCTTTACGTTATTAGCATAGGAAATAATGCCGCCCATGTAACAGGCTGACGACCCTGAAATAGAGGTTATAGCCGCACCGACAAGGCCGCCTGTGCAGCTCTCAGCTGTACCAATTTTGATAGAGGATGCATTGGCCTTAGAGACAATATGTTCGGCCTCAGTGAATATGTCCTTAAGGAGCGGGTTCATGAATCTGGCAAAGTCACAGTTGCGACGGCCTGCGCGGCGAGGCCTTCACCGCGTCCTGTAAAGCCGAGCTTCTCCGTTGTTGTCGCTTTTACGCTAACTCGGGTGAGGGGCAATCCGCATAGTTCTGCGATTTTTTCACGCATCGCCTCGCGGTGCGGTTTGATTTTCGGTTTTTCGCAAATCAGAGTCACGTCAACATGTTGGAGTTTGCCGCCCCGTACGGCCACTTGTTCAACGGCGTAAAGTAGGAACTTGTCACTACTCGCGCCTTTCCACTGGGGATCGGACGGCGGGAAGTGGTCACCAATGTCCCCGTGCGCGATGGCCCCTAGAATGGCGTCCGTCAAAGCATGAAGGCCTGCATCCGCATCCGAATGACCTTTAAGGGTGTAACCACATTCGATGGGAATGCCGCAGAGCCAGAGGATGTCACCCTTATCAAATTGATGGACATCAAAACCTGATCCTGTTGCGCTATAGGTTTCTGGATTAGTTTCTGGCATAAGTATTCGTTCTGCTTTGTTAAAATCGTCGGGGTAGGTGACTTTGAAGTTTTGCTCATCACCCTGTGTAAAAGCGATAGACAGTCCTGCATGTTTTGCAACGGATATGTCATCAGCAAAACTTGCATCTACCGCGTGAGCGTCAAAGGCAGCGGCGATCGTGTCATAATGAAACGCTTGCGGAGTTTGCATCCGGCGCATTTGATCGCGGTCAATAGCCGTTCCGTCGAGAGTCTTGAGAGCGTCTGCAATCGGCAGAACTGGAACCGCCGATTCGTAGCTTTTCAGCGCCTCAGATAATTCGGATAAAAGCGGACGTGATACAAAGGGGCGCGCTCCATCATGGATGTAAACATGCTCAATATCGAGATTGTTCAAGGATTTTAGGCCGTTATGCACAGAAGTTGTGCGTGTTTCTCCGCCGACCACTGTTTTGGCGCGAAGGCCAAAATCCTCGAGGAGTTTTGCAATATAAGGATCGGTTTCTGCAACAACGACCCTGATTTCATCGAAACTTAGTGATTTTATAGCCTTTTCAAGCGTCCATGCGAGGAGCGGCTTACCCGCAATGAGGCGATATTGCTTCGGAATATCCCCGCCAGCGCGTTCTCCGCGCCCTGCGGCGACCAAAATTAGTGCGTTCTTTGTCATAATGCCTCAAATTGCATGATGAAATATTGTGCAGTATCGATTCCTGCGCTACGTATCCATCATGATGGAGCCTTTATATATCGGCAAGCACGAATTGCGGTCCCGCGTCCTTGTGGCGCCTATGTCGGGTATTACTGACTTGCCGTTTCGCCGTGTTTTGCAAGAAT
Source organism: Maricaulaceae bacterium (assembly GCA_039989855.1). GTDB lineage: Bacteria > Pseudomonadota > Alphaproteobacteria > Caulobacterales > Maricaulaceae > CALFVT01. Next base: position 102,391 of record JBDXGZ010000001.1, read on the forward strand.
TTCAGCCGGGACTTGTTGTGTCCGAGATGGTGGCGAGTGAATTTCTCTCTAAAGGTGATCCTGAATCAACGGCGCGTGCGGCAGGCGGCGGCGATATTAAACCTCTCGTGATACAGCTTGTGGGCCGCGAAGCGTATTGGATGGGCGAGGGCGCGCGTATGGCCGAACAAGCCGGCGCGGAAATTGTTGATATAAATATGGGTTGCCCAGCCCGTAAGGTCACATCGGGATTATCTGGCTCGGCCTTGATGCGAAACCTCGATCATGCGGAGAGCTTGATTAAGGCAGTCATCGAAGCCGTGAATGTGCCTGTCACATTGAAAATGCGCCTTGGATGGGACCTCGATCAATTAAATGCGCCCGAACTTGCGCAGCGCGCAGAGCGTTTAGGCGTGGTTTCAGTGACGGTGCATGGCCGTACACGAAATCAGTTTTACGAAGGTTGCGCCGATTGGGCCGCCGTTAAGCCTGTTAAAGAGGCCGTAGATATAGCTGTCTTTGTTAATGGCGATATTTGCAGCAAAGAAAGTGCGCGCAGCGCCCTTCAGCAATCAGGCGCAGACGGGGTGATGGTTGGGCGGAGCTTGATTGGCCGTCCGTGGCAACTACTTGATATCTGTGAAGCTATTGACGGAACGCCTGATGGAACAGCTGTGCGATTTGTATCAAATTCAGAGAAAAATGACGTTATAACAAGACACTATCAAGATATGCTCAGTTTTTATGGTGAGCGCAAAGGCGTGCGTGTCGCACGCAAGCATCTCGCGGGCTATATCGAAGAGGCTCCGCAAATCAAATGTACTGAAATGCGCGAAGCGATGAAACAGGCGGTGTGCCGCAGCAATGATCCTGACTTTGTTCTACAGGTTTTGAGCGCGGCTTATGTCGGCTCTGGTAAGCTGGACATTGCGGCATGAGTGAGTTTGACGGCCATATCGTAGACCTCTTGGGGGATATGCCTTATCCAGTATGGCTGTTAAAGGGGGAAATGGGCGAGATTCTCTGGGCTAATCAAGAAGCTGAATCTTGGGTGAAACGGTCTGTTCGCACGCAACAATCTAAAAACCTGCCAGATGTTTTATCCCTGCCGCAAGATGTTCGTGATGGGTATAATCATTGCATTAAACATAAGCAGTCCGTCATCATTCGAAACTGTACTATGGCGTTGAATGATGATGAGTCGCCTCAGTGTAAACTGTCTATTTTTCCCAGTGGAGATTATATCGGTTTAATTTTGCAAACCTCTTCATCAGAGCCAAGCACTGTCTCATCAAGTATTGATGCCATGTCAGCTATGGGGCGCATGTTAGCCCATGAAATTAAAAATCCTCTTGCGGGGATGAGTGGCGCGGTTCAACTTTTAAAACCTGATGTTGATGGCGAAGAGTCTCAAGGACTGCTAAGGCTTATCGGGAGTGAAATTGAACGTATTCGCCGTTTGGCCGATAGGATGGAAACATTAGGTGATAAAGACCCTGCAAACCTAACCTCGGTGAATATTCATGAAGTTCTCCACCGTGCGGCTAAAGTTATGTCGTCCGAGGTTGGACGCATCATAAAGTTCTCTGAACAGTATGACCCGTCCTTACCGGCAATTACAGCGGATGAAGACACTTTAATGCAAGCCGTTTTGAACCTGATCAAGAATGCGGTCGAGGCTATGGAAAGCTCAGGTACGGGGCAAGAGATTACGCTAAAGACACGTTTTCGCGCCGGTGTGCGCCGTCGTCTTCGTGACAGTGAAGCTTCAGCTAGTTTACCGATTGAAGTTCAAATTATCGATGATGGCCCCGGTATTCCAGAGCATATTCGAGGCCAAATGTTTCAACCCTTTGTCTCTGATAAACCCACGGGGCAAGGCTTGGGTCTCGCTATTGTATCGAAAATTATTCATGCACACGGCGGAATTATCGAAGTCAATTCACGGCTCGGAGAAACGAAATTTTCCATTCTTTTACCCCTTAACTATGAGACAGTTTCATGAAGTTTGATATTCTTTTAGCTGATGATGATGACTCTGTTCGCCTCATCTTAAACAAAGCTCTGACACGTGCGGGCCATACGGTGAAGGCGACGGATAATGCCGAGACACTTGTTAAGTGGGCTCAAAACGGAATGGGTGATATTATCGTATCTGACGTCATGATGGGGAGGGAAGATATTTTCAACCGCCTACCAGAAGTCTATGCGGCACGGCCCAATCTGCCTGTGATTATTATAAGTGCGAATAATACGGTGAATACGGCGTTACGTGCCGGGGAGTTGAAAGTCTTTGAATATGTTCCAAAGCCGTTTGATTTGGAAGATGTCACGCAAGCTGTTTTACGCGCAGGACAAAGTGTTAATCCGCGAAAGCAAAAGATTGCCGCCGAATTACATAAGCTCCCTATGATTGGACGTAGCGCAGCTATGCAGCCTGTCTACCGTGCGGTCTCAAGATATGCGTCAGGTAACTTACCTGTTCTTATTCAAGGGCCTGTCGGGGCAGGAAAAGACCTTGTGGCGAAATTAATTCATGACGGCGGGCCGCGCCGTGAAAGACCTTTCATTAGAGTGTCTGATTTTTCGAATCTATCGCTGACGCTGCAAAAGGTGAATGGCGGAGATATATATATCGATGAAATTGCAGAGTTATCACCAACGCAGCAAGAAGATCTATTGGCCTTTATGACCGAAAGTGAAAATATTCCCATGGTAAGCCGTCCACGTGTCTTGTCGGCGACCCGTAAAGATTTACGAAGATTGGCTGCCGATGGAAATTTTCGTGATGACTTGCTGTTTCGGGTCAATGTAGCCGAAATACTCATTCCGCCTTTATCTGTAAGAGATAGGGACACATATGAGCTAGCGGAATATTTCTTGGCACAAACCTCGCCAAATGGGAATCGTCGATTTGCGTCTGAAGCGCTGGATGTTCTACACCGCCATAAGTGGGGTGGGAATGTTCGCGAACTAGAAAATATTGTCCGTAGGTTATCTGTGCTTTATTCTGATGATGTGATTACGCCCTCAATGGTTTTGCAAGAATTTTCAAACACGCTAGAAGCCACAGGCGGGTCACATGAAGAGTGTCAATTAGGTCAACTCCTTGAAGAGTCATGCTCGCGGTTAGTCAATAGTGAACCTGATCTACAGCCGGGGCAAACTATCTATAATCTGGCGCTAGGCTGGGTTGAAAGGCCGCTTATCATTGAGACCTTAAAAATTACAGGTGGTAACCGCGTAAAAGCCGCTGAAAAGTTAGGTATTCACAGAAACACTTTGCGCACACGGTTGCAAAATTTAGATATAAAATAATCTAGCGTCGGCAATATTGTTGTTGATTGTTTGCAACAGTGATGTAATTTAACCATAATTATATTTATGGCTATTGATACACAATATAAGCAGCATTTAAAGTCGCAACCTTTGCGAAATGAATTGGCGCGTTCGGCCTTATTTATTTTTGCTTTTGGTTTAGCTGTCATTTTATTGGTTGTGAGTTCCTTATACTCTGCGTCAGATAGTCCAGACAGTAAAGCTCGCGTACTTTATATCCTCATTATCAATTTAGGCTTGATCATTATCTTGGGGCTATATTTAGTATATCAACTGTTTCAGCGCCTTTTTGTAAAATCTCCCGAACAACTCGCTCCACTTTTGCATCGACGGTTTGTGTTGACTTTTAGCCTCATTGCTCTTCTACCTGCGATTATTGTTGGGGCTTTTTCGACGACGTTGATTAGTCGTAACATTACGGATCTTTACGGCGAGAACATTAGCGGAACTATTAAACTTGCTGGTGAGGTTTTGAACCTAAATGTTGGTCGAGAAATGGCAGATTTGGGAGAAAATATAAAACTCACGGAAAGTAATTTTTTGACACCCAATTCGAGGTTTTTTGAATCTCGTATTACCTATGCCGCTTTCATCAATCGTTACGCGCGTTCGCGTGATTATGATGCGCTCTATATTCTCTCACGGGCAGGTGACCTTTTGGCACAATATGAAAAGCCTAATGCGCCCCAGTTTAAAATACCTGTTCCCGCGGCTTTTGCGCAGGTTGAGCAAGATCCGAACAGTGTGCATTTCCAAGACCGTGAAAATTATATTATTGGTCTCAAAAAAATGACCGCCTATGATGATGCTTACCTTTACATAGGCAAAACGCTCGATCCGAACAGCCAAATTTTATCCCGTTTGGGGGAAGTTGAGAATCAAGAACAAGCCCTCGCACGTTATCAGCAAGATCAGGCTTTCTTTAATCGTGTGTTTTTTTTTACATTTACTGAAACAGCTCTTTTAATATTATTTGCCGCCATTTGGTTAGGTTTTGCGATTGCAAATCGTATTATTCAACCGATGGAGCGATTGGTTCAAGCGGCTGAGCGTATTCGGAGCGGTGATCTAAATGCCCGAGTTGATATGCGCGGTGACTGGGGGGAAATGTCGGACGTTGGCAGCGCCTTTAACCGTATGACACAACAATTAAGGGCGCAGCGGGAAGAACTTGTTGCTGAACATGATATATCCGAACAAAGACGGCAATTTTCTGAGGCGGTATTATCAGGTGTTCGGGCGGGCGTGATTGGCCTAACTGAAGATGGTCGTGTGACGTTGATGAATAAATTTGCCGAACGGCTTTTAGATCGCGAATCTCAAGATTGGCTCGGATATCCCGTGGAGCAGGCTTTTCCAGCTTTTGCTAGGCCGTTTATGCGGGCTCGTGAGAGCTTGGACAATCGTACTGAAGACCAGATTGATGTTAGTGTCGGGGATGAAACCCTTAGCTTGAATGTGCGAGTGGCAGCTTATACGGGGGCGCGAAAAGATACGGGGTGGGTCGTTACATTTGATGATATGACGCGCCTTGTTGCAGCGCAAAGACATTCAGCTTGGCGGGAAGTTGCACGACGGATTGCTCACGAAATTAAAAACCCACTCACGCCAATTCAACTATCTGCGGAGCGTCTTAAACGTCGTTACGCCAGTAAAATTGATGATGGAACTGACGTATTTGAAAATTGTACCAATACCATCATACGTCAGGTGGAAACCCTTGAGTCTATGGTTGATACCTTTTCGGCTTTTGCCAAAACACCATCACCTGAGCTTGTGGAAAGCAATATTCATACGCTCGTTAAAGAAGTACTTTTTGCGCAACATGTTTCTTATCCAGACGTCTCTTTTGATTTTATACCTGAGAGTGAGGCGGAGACTTATCATGCCTTGTGTGATAGCCGACTATTATCTCAAGCTTTGACTAATCTTTATATCAATGCCTCTGAAGCCATTTCTCGCAGAGTTGATAATGAGGGTCGTGATGATTTCAACGGCATTATTGAAACACATATGTTGATTGAAGGGTCACACATTCAGCTTGATATTATTGATAATGGGCCAGGGTGGCCGTTTTCCGATAAACGTCGCCTTTTAGAGCCATATGTCACAACACGTGATCAAGGCACAGGGTTAGGCTTAGCTATCGTTAAACGAATTATTGAAGATCATGGTGGGAAACTTGATCTCCGCGACCGGAACGACGGAACCACTGGTGCGCACGTCCATATTTTGCTTCCTGTGATAACAAGCGAAATATTGCCGAATAAGTCGTCACTAGACTCTGACATCATATAATAGGATTATTTATGAGCCAAGATATTCTAATAATCGAAGATGAAGACGATATTCGTGACATGATCGCGGGGATTTTGGAGGATGAGGGGTATGATGTCCGCCAAGTTGGAACGAGTGATCAAGGACTTATTCAAGTCCAGTCACGAACGCCGTCACTGATTGTGCTTGATGTATGGTTGAAAGGTTCATCCATGGATGGGATCGAATTTTTAACTCATCTTAAAGAAAAATATGAAGACTTACCTGTGATCATCATTAGTGGTCATGGCACTGTAGAGACGGCTGTTTCTGCAATTCGTAAAGGGGCCTATGATTTTATTGAAAAGCCTTTTAAGGCCGACCGCCTGATACTTACCGCGCAACGTGCTTTGGAAAATGCTAAACTTATACAAGAGAATATAGAGCTTAAAGGTAAGGTTACATCAAGCGACAGGCTTATTGGTAACTCACCATATATAACACAAACCCGCCAAAAGATTGACCGTATTGCACCAACGAATAGTCGTGTTTTAATTTCAGGCCCATCAGGCTCTGGTAAGGAGCTTATTGCGCGCTCGATACATGGGCAGTCTCAAAGAGCCGAAGGGCCGTTCAAGGCTGTTAATGCTGCTTCAATGGTGCCTGAGAGGGTTGAGATTGAATTATTTGGTGTCGAGAATATGGGCGATGTCACCAAAACAGGACTCTTGGAGCAGGCGCATCTTGGTACCCTTTATATTGATGAAGTGATTGATATGCCGCTTGAAACTCAAGGTAAACTTTTACGATTGCTTGTCGAACAACGGTTTCGCCGAATAGGGGGGATGCGCGACGTACAAGTTGATGTACGTGTGATTACGTCAACGTCACAATCCCTAACGGACGCTGTGTCACGTGGAAGTTTTAGGGAAGACCTTTATCATCGTTTGAATGTCATGCCCCTGCAGTCAGCGCCTTTAACGAAACGCCGTGAAGATATACCTGAACTCGTAAACTATTTTATCTCTAAACTCGCGGCCTCAAGTGGCCTGCCGGCACGTATGATAGGGCCAGATGCGATGGCGGCTTTGCAGGCACATGACTGGCCGGGCAATGTGAGGCAGCTTCGAAACAATATAGAACGGCTCTTGATCTTAGCAACCGGTGATCCGTCTCAAAAAATCACACTTGATACGCTTCCGCCAGAAGTGTCTGTTGTTCGGGCAGGTGACGAAAATGTTAAGGATGAAAAAATGATCTCCCTCCCGCTAAGAGATGCGCGCGAGCATTTTGAGCGAGAATATTTACAGGCTCAAATTCAGAGGTTCGGCGGCAATATTTCTAAAACAGCTAATTTTGTTGGTATGGAAAGATCGGCCTTGCATCGTAAGTTGAAATCCTTAGGGGTAGAAACATCGGGACGCGGCTCGCGAAATACTGAGGGTTAGATCATGAGGGTAATTATATGCGGTGCGGGGCGTGTTGGTTATGGTATTGCTGAGCGCCTTTCAGCTGAAAAAAACACCGTCACCATCGTTGATCTTAATGCGGATTTGATCCGTAAGGTTACGAATGAGTTAGATGTTCGCGGAGTTATAGGGCATGGCGCTCATCCAGATGTGTTAAAGCGAGCGGGAGCTCCTGATGCAGATATGATTGTCGCCGTGACATATTCTGATGAAGTCAATATGATCGCTTGTCAGGTTGCTCATTCTCTCTTTGATGTGCCGACTAAAGTCGCGCGAGTACGCTCGCAAAACTATCTTCAGAGTGAGTGGAACGATCTATATAGCCGTGAAAATATGCCCATTGATGTGATTATTTCACCTGAAATTGAAATTGGGAAATCTATTTTACGACGTTTAAATACACCGGGCGCTTTTGAGAGCGTTCCTTTTGCAGGAGGGCTCGTTCGCCTTATTGGCGTGGATATTGGTGAAGATTGCCCGATTATTAATACACAAATTTTACAAATCGCTGACCTGTTTCCAGATCTTCACGCAACCATTGTGGGGATCATGAGAGATGATCATGTCTTTGCGCCTAGCAAAAATGACTCTCTTGAACCTAACGACAAAGCCTATTTTATTGTTAAGCGGGAGCACACTACTCGCCTGATGGAAATTATTAGCACACCGGATGACCGTGCTAGACAAGTCGTTATTATCGGAGGCGGCAACATTGGCGCTTATGTAGCCAAAGAACTTGAACGTATAAAAAACATGCGCGTTCGCATAATTGAATCAAATAAGACTGTTGCCGAACATGTTGCCGAAGACTTAAAGCGTACCATTATGTTGCACGGCGACGGGCTTAATGCTGAGCTTCAGCAAGAAGCAGGCGTTCCTTATGCGGATTATGTTTTATGTCTTACGAATGAGGATGAAACTAATATTCTTAGTGCGGTACTCGCTAAGAAGTTAGGCGCTAAACATACTGGAAGTTTAATTAATGAGCTTTCCATGCAAGCTTTAAGGTCAGAGTTGAACCTTGATATGGTCATTGACCCAAGGGCTACGACTGTATCTTCTATCCTACGTCATGCGAGGCGTGGTCGTATCGTTGATGTTTACGCCATTGAAAATGACCAGGCGGAAGTGGTTGAAGGCGAAATTTTAGAGACGTCTCCCATAGCTGGTAAATCAGTAGAAGATGCTGATATCCCAAAGGGTATAACCGTCGGAGCTATTGTGCGAGGTACAGAGGTCATATTCAATGTTGAGGCGACTGTTCTACGTCCTAAAGATATTTTGGTGTTACTTGTCGAAGATACGGCATTGTCTCATGTTGAAAGATTGTTCCGAGTGAGTACGGATTTTTTCTAGCCCATGATGAGCCTTCGCCTCTTTCAGCGCTTTGGGCGTCTTCTATATATCTTCGCAGGGCTTTTTGCTCTCAATTCACTTATATGCCTAATGATGTTTCAGCTGAACGCAGCCTTGAGTTTCTTTTTTATGGCGAGTGCGTCTGGCTTCTCTGGCTTTGTTTTTGTTATGTCTTCTGCGATTCCCAAGCATGTTGAAACCAATGTCGACGCCTTATTATTTTTGATTATGTTTTGGATTGTTGCGCCAATTATGGCCGCGGTGCCCTTTGCTATGATTGGTCCTAATATGACGGTCGCATCGCTTTTGTTTGAAGGCGTTGGTGCCATTACAACGTCAGGTGCATCTGCTTTTTTACCATCAGAGCTTTCGCCAGCCTTGCTCATATGGCGTGGGTTGGCGCAGTTTTTAGGGGGGGTTTCGGTTACGACTTTTGCGATTGTTATATTGGCATCCTTGAATATGACAGGAACGGGAGTTCATCGTTCTTTACTATTTACCTATGAACATGAAAATTTGTTCGCCAGGATTATATCGATCGGTAAAGTCGTGGGCATTGTTTATTTTGGCCTTGTCATTTTAAGCATCGCTGTTTTACTTCTGGGGGGAGCGACACCATTTCACGCGATGTGTCTGGCTTTAGGGGGCGTCTCTACGGGCGGATTGTCTCCTATTGATGGCCCCTTAGCGACAATATTGTCACCCATAGGCGCCTTTCTTTTTTCAGTTATTTGTTTGTTTGGAGCCTTTAATTTTGCCGTAATTTGGGACGTTTTACGCTTGCGAAGTATTAAGAGCGTTGTCAGGATTTTTACGAATGTAGAGCATAGGGCTTTGTTGGTTTTGATTGGAATTTTGTTACTTGTATCCGTTTTATATTTCAACGGTGCACATATAATTGATAGCCTAATTGAAGCCATATTCTTTGTCAGTACAACAGGGTTTGATTATAATATCATAGCCTTAGAAATGACCCCATCCATCTTATTGATCATATTCGCCCTTGTGGGTGGGTCTGCCTTATCAACGGCTGGCGGGTTAAAAATCATTCGCTTACTTTTATTGTTTCGCCATTTGGAGACAGATCTCTCACGTCTATCACATCCGTCGCGCGTGTTTCCCGTGAAGTTTCGAGGCCAACTTATTCGCGATCGTTCATTTGTTTCTATATGGATGTATTTCTTTGGTTACACCTTGGTCTTTGGTCTTGGTATTTTAAGCTTTGCTGCTTCAAATATAGAATTTGAATCGGCTGTTACATTAAGTGCGGGGATGTTGAGTAATATGGCCCCCTTGCTACAATACACATTCTCTGATTCTACATTGCTGATGTTGGATGATGGGCAAAAGCTGGTGGCTGTTGCTCTTATGTATGCAGGCCGTGTGGAAGTGTTGGCAATATTCGCACTTTTATCCACCACATCTTGGCGCAACAGATAATTTTACATAAAAATATACGCTTAAAGCTTGCATTTTTTTACGGTCTCATTCAAACAAAATTCGTTGCACATGGGGAGCAATGCTCATTTTAGGAATTATTATGCCTTCTGACGGAAAACAAAACTTACAAGACACATTCCTAAATTCTGTTAGGAAATCTAAGACTCCTTTGACAATTTTTCTTGTTAACGGGGTAAAGCTTCAAGGTGTTGTAACGTGGTTTGATAATTTTTGCGTACTTTTACGCCGTGAAGGTCAGATGCAACTTGTTTATAAACATGCGATTTCGACAATTATGCCATCTGGTCCTGTTCAGCTCTTTGATGGTGAATCTACGGATGGTTAAAGTTGACTGCAATCACTTATGATTGAAGACGAACGTCCGGCCCAAAACGCACTTGTCTTACACCCGAGGCTACCGCGAACGGATCGTAGCGATGAAATCTATATGCTGGATGAAGCGATTGGCTTAACCCAAGCGCTGGGTGTTGACTCAATTGAATCTGATATTGTGAATATACGTCAGGTTAGTGCGGGGCATTATTTCGGACAGGGTAAAATATCCGATATTAAAACTCAATGTAAGGCGAACCATATTTCCCTCGTGATTGTGAATGGTAACCTTTCACCTATTCAGCAAAGAAATCTCGAGCGTGACCTTTTGGTTAAAGTCATTGATAGAACGGCTTTGATACTTGAAATTTTCGCGCTTCGTGCGGCGACAAAAGAGGGGCGACTGCAAGTTGAGCTGGCGCGCCAAACCTATGAGCGGTCGCGCCTTGTACGGACATGGACCCATCTTGAGCGCCAACGGGGCGGTCAAGGTTTTACCGCTGGCCCTGGTGAGACGCAGATCGAGTCTGATCGTCGTATGCTCGCGGATAAGATAGCAAAGCTTCAGCGTGACATTGAAGATGTGCGCCGTACGCGGCAATTGCAACGCCAAAAACGCAAGCGTGCCCCAGAGCGGATTGTCGCTCTTGTCGGCTATACCAATGCAGGCAAGTCAACGCTTTTTAACCGACTTACGACAGGTAATGTTTTGGTCAAAGATATGCTCTTTGCCACTTTGGATACAACGCATCGTATCTTGCCCCTCCCGAGTGGACGACAAGCAGTTCTATCTGATACCGTTGGTTTTATATCGGATCTCCCAACTGACCTTGTGACAGCCTTTCGCGCAACGTTAGAAGAGGTCAAAGAGGCAGATCTCATTTTACATGTTCGCGATATGTCAGATCCAATGTCTGAAACTCATTCTGATGATGTCTGGGATGTTTTAAGCATGCTAAAAGCGGGTGAGGCGCACGGACAAGAGGTTCTTGAAGTCTGGAATAAAGTTGATTTACTCGATGATGAAACCCGCGAGATCACGGTCGCGCGTGCTAAAGCGACGCAAGAGAGTAAAAACCTAACCTCATCAGTAACGATTAGTGCCGTAACAAATGAGGGTGTGCCACATTTACTGGATGTAATCGAAGAGATCCTGTCTGCGAAAGACCAAATCGTTACCGTGCTTTTACCGCCGTCGAAATATGATGTACGGGCGTGGTTGCATAATAATGGTCATGTTTTGTCAGAAGATACGCGCAAGACGGGTGAATGTGAAATGACGGTTCAGCTCACGGATGTTGATAACGGGCGGTTTCTTGCGCGGCACGCTGACTTAATAATTTAACTTGGTTTTTGCCTGCTGCCACAAAGCTTCCATTTCATCTAAACTCATAGTTTCGATAGGTGTTTCGCTCTGTTGCGCTTCAGATTCTATATAGGAAAACCTTGCATGGAATTTAGAGTTAGTGCGCCGCAGAGCTTTTTCAGGGTCAACTCCAAGCTTACGGGCAAGGTTCGTCACAGCGAAAAGCAGATCACCCATTTCGTCTTCGATGGCATCCTCATCCATCTGCTGACTGGCGTGAGCTAACTCTTGAGCCTCTTCCGATATTTTATCTGTAACACCCGTCAGGTCAGGCCAATCAAATCCAACAGCCGAGGCTCGTTTTTGCAGTTTCTCCGCACGTATGAGTGCGGGGAGGGCCAAGGGCACATCATCCAATAGGCTATGTGTTTGCTGGCTATCTTTTGCTTTCTGTTCTCTTTCTTGTTTTTTAATGTCCTCCCACGCTTTTGTAGGACGGGCGGTGCTTCGTTGTTCCGCATCGCCAAAAACATGAGGGTGACGTTTGACCATTTTCATTGTCAGCCCGTCACAAATTTCATCAAAGGTGAATAGCTCTTGTTCCTCGGCGAGTTGAGCGTAAAATATGATTTGGAAAAGTAAATCTCCCAGCTCTTCACGTAGGTCTGACATGTTTTTTCGCTCTATTGCGTCAGCAACTTCGTAGGCTTCTTCAATTGTATAGGGAGCGATTGTTTCAAAAGACTGTGCAAGATCCCATGGACAGCCTGTCTGAGGGTGTCGCAGGTTTTTCATTAATGTTTTGATCCTCGTGATGGCCGTCACGCCCAAATGGGAAATATACATGATATCTATCCTTTACCAGCTATTAACAAGGTGTAATTGGGGCATATAATACCATTGTTAAAGTAGTTGATTAAGGGACGGGTGAAAAGGTCAATGTGGGGCAGCCTCTTCACCCGTCAGCTTGATTACAAGCTTGTCCTGTATAACTATATCAAATCAAATGTGGAGAGGAAAATGCAATTTTTTAATAAATAAGTGTTTTTATTTCGATAATTATAGTTTTAAGCTTAATAAATTACTTGAAATTGATAGACCTTTACCGTTCGTAGTTTAGATCGCAACATGTTGTATGTTTTTGATAATAATAAGCCATGATCTATAAAACTAGGGATAGTCATACAATAGTACTTGTGTTATAAAACCGAGTGGGTTTTCTTGACTTCCCCCAATTTGACAAGAAAACCCATTTCGCGGCATCGTGTTAATTCACGGTGCCGTTTTTATTGCCATAATCGTTGTACATGCGACATTATTATATGTGACAGAGTGGCGTAATTGTTCTAAGTGAAATTATGTCGAACCAAGCGGATGTGATTATTGTTGGAGCAGGACTGTCAGGATTAATGACAGCGTGGCGTTGTTTAGATGTAAACTCCGATCTTAATGTTACAATTATAGATTCTGCTGATGAAATTGGCGGCGATCATACATGGTCATTTAACCGCTCAGACGTGCCAAAGGGCAGTGAGGATTGGATTGAGCCCTTTATCGCCTATCAATGGTCGCGTTATGAGGTGAAATTCCCGAAGCGTAAGCGTACCCTTGAAATTCCCTATTGCACGGGAAATAGTGAAACGCTGCGTAAATGCGTTCAGCCCTTTATTGATGAGGGACGGCTGACCGTAAAGCTTCAAACGAAGGTTAAATCATTAACATCGGAAAGTGTTGTTTTAGAGAGCGGCGAGAGATTAACCGCGCAGAACATATTAGATGCGCGCGGATTTACGCCCAATGAGCATGTATTTTTAGGATACCAAAAGTTTGTTGGTCACGTTATTAAAACCGTCAAACCACACGGGATTGAGCATCCAATCATCATGGATGCCACGGTTGATCAAATTGATGGTTATAGGTTCGTTTATTGCCTGCCTTATTCGGATACCGAAATTTTGGTGGAAGATACTTATTACACGGACGGGGATGAGCTACAAAGCCAGGAGGTAGATGCACGTATTAAAGACTATATTCGTGATATCCTTGGGATAGGTGAATATGAACTCCAACACCGCGAAAAGGGTGTACTGCCGATTACCTTGGCGGTTGATGCGGATCAGCGTTTTGTGACAGAAGAAATGGATGCAACACAGCCTATTAAAATTGGCATACGCGGCGGTTATTACCAAGCCGTGACAGGTTATAGCTGCCCTGAGGCTATGAAAACGGCCAATCTCATTGCGGGGTTGATCAAAGACGCAGGGGCTGATTTTGGACATGCTGTCCAACACGAAATGTATTATCACGAGCTTGACCATTATGCGGAAGAGAACTTTTTACGTGTTCTTAACCGTATGCTGTTCCGTGCCGCGAAACCTCATAAACGATACGCCGTTTTACAGCGGTTTTACGGTCTAAGTGAGGGCTTAATTGCACGGTTTTATCGCAACCGCCTGACGAAAACAGACAAGATTCGTATCCTTATGGGTAAGCCGCCCGTACCAATCGACAAAGCGCTATTTAATTTTAGTGAAAAAGCCTTTATTAAACGTGAGCGAGATCAAAGAGAATCAGCTCGTAAACCAGAATGGACCTAGGCGCTTATGACAGATAATTTGAAGCCAACAGCCATTGTTGTTGGGGCTGGTTTTGGTGGTATTTCCCTCGCCATACGCTTGCAGAATATGGGCTTTCAAACCACGCTTGTCGATAACCGCGATAAACCAGGCGGGCGGGCCTATGTCTATGAGGAAAAGGGCTATAAATTTGACGGCGGGCCGACGGTTATTACCGACCCTGATTGCCTTGATCAGCTCTTTACCGAAGCCGGTAAGAAAATGTCAGACTACGTCACACTTTTACCGGTTTATCCGTTTTACCGTCTGCAATGGGAAGACGGCGATACGTTTGATTACGGCAATGATATTCCTGACCTTGAGCGTCAAATTCATGAGCGAAACCCGGCTGATGTTGAAGGTTACCGCCGTTTCTTTAAATACTCTAAAGAGGTTTACCGTGAAGGTTATGAGAAGCTCGGAACCGTTCCTTTTATGAAGTTTCGCCAGATGCTAGGGGCCGCACCCGCTCTGATTAAGCTCCAAGCGCAACGTAGCGTTTATTCGATTGTCTCGAAATTCATCAAAGACGATAAGCTTCGCCAAGCTTTCTCTTTTCACTCTCTTCTAGTTGGCGGAAACCCATTTAAAACCAGCAGTATATATACGCTTATTCATGCGCTTGAGCGCGAAGGCGGTGTGTGGTTTGCCAAGGGCGGAACGGGCGCGCTGATTAGCGGCATGTGTAAACTCTTCACTGATCTTGGCGGCGAGATGCGCCTTAACTGTGAGATCACAGATATTCACGGCGACGCCGACCGCGTCACAGGCGTAACAGCTGAGGACGGTTGGCACATGGACGCTGACTTGGTCTGCTCAAACGCCGACGTCGTTCACACCTATTCACAGCTTCTACGGGCCAATCCGCGCGGGCAGTCTTACGGTAAATCTCTGAAGAACAAATCCTATTCCATGTCATTGTTTGTGATGTATTTCGGCCTCAAAGCCAAGCATCCCGATATGAAGCATCACATCATCTTGTTTGGGCAACGTTATAAGGAATTAATTGCGGAGATATTTGGCAAAGGCAAACAACTCCCCGATGATTTCTCACTCTATCTTCATGCGCCGAGCGTGACCGATGATAGCCTCGCCCCCGAAGGATGTTCGGCCTATTATGTGCTATCACCTGTACCGCATTTGGGTCATGCCGATATTGATTGGGATGTGGTCGGACCGAAGTATCAAGAGAAGCTGCTTGAGTATCTTGAAGAGCACGCCATCCCGAATTTGCGCCGTGATCTTGATGTTGTCACAACGCTGACGCCTTACGGATTTAGGGACGAGATGAACTCTCATTTGGGAAGTGCCTTCTCTGTTGAGCCTGTGTTGACCCAAAGTGCATGGTTCCGCCCGCACAACCGCGATGATAAAATCAGCAATATGTATATCGTCGGCGCAGGAACCCATCCAGGCGCGGGCATTCCAGGGGTTGTCGGGTCCGCCAAAGCGACGGCAACGGTGATTTCAGAAGATTTCGCTGAGAGCTTAAAGACGGCCTAAAGAAACACGAGCCACAGCGTAAGGATGAGGGCGAGGCCGTAAGCCTGCGCGCGCCTGAGTCTATTACTTGTTTGCCGTAGGACACCTACGCCGAGCCATAGACCAAAGAGAAGCGATAGGTAGAAAGCGATCATCTTACCAAAGTCGATACGCTGCGCGAATCCGTCCCAATCCTCTGCTCCCAAAACCCCGAGACCTAATGAGATTAGAACGCTTAGCACCAAGGCGACAATAGGAACGAGTGCCCCGCACACAAACGCCAAAAGGGTCTTCAACGAAGGATAAAGAGCCTTTATATGTGCGCGGTTTTTCATAGGCGCGGTGATGATGTTGCTTTGATAGCTCATAAAGCCTTAAGAGCGCAATTTGTGCTAACAGGTCAATGCTCAAAACGTCACGAAGTGGTGAAGGCATAAAAACCTACCGTTTCCTGTCCTTATATGAAATAGCTAGAGAGCAAACGACTCACAAATGGAATAATGATGGATTCAGTCACCGCACATGGACATGCCTCGATTAAAAAGGGCAGTAAGAGCTTCGCACTGGCATCGCGGGTTTTGCCGCCTGTGCTGCGTGATGACGCGTCGATGCTCTATGCGTGGTGCCGTTTCTGCGATGACGTGATTGACGGGCAAGAGATGGGCCACGGGCAAATCGCCGACTATAAGGTCGGGCAGGCGGAGCGCCTCGAAGAACTGCGCCGTGATACCCGCGCGGCCCTTGGGGGAGAGCCGACGGATAACCCAATTTTTGCAGGTCTCGCCCGTGTTTTTAAAGCTCACGACATTCCGCATATTCACGCCGAAGAACTGCTCAAAGGTTTCGAGATGGACGCGGATGACCGTATTTACAAAACGGTCGATGACATCCTTGATTATAGCTACCATGTGGCGGGTGTGGTTGGCGTGATGATGGCTTATATAATGGGGGTGCGCGACGCGCTGACCTTGGACCGCGCCAGTGACCTTGGCTTGGCGTTTCAGCTCACGAATATTGCGCGCGACGTGATTGATGACGCGGAAGCAGACCGTATCTTTGTGCCGCAGGATTTACTGCAAAAACACGGCGCGCCGATTGACGCCGCGTCTCTCGCGCAAGCGGAGCATTGGCCAGCGGCACATAAGGCCGCCTGTGAGCAGCTCGATATTGCGGAGCGCTATTACGCCAGCGCGCGAGTCGGGATTAAAGAACTGCCCTTTCGCTGCGCGTGGGCAATCTGCGCGGCCCTGAAAGTCTACCGCGAGATTGGAGAAACCCTACGCGCGCGCGGGCCGAACGCATGGGAGCAACGGGTGAGTGCCTCAACAGGGCGAAAGCTCTGGCTCGCCCTAAGCGCCGCAGGGCCTGCTATGAGTCGAGCCAAGGTTGAGATTACGCCGAGGGACGGATTCTACGCGCGGCCTTAATTTGCGACCTTTAGGATGATGAAAATACAGCCAGCCCATACTGAAAAGTAACCAAGCATTCGGATAAATCTGTAGCGGAATGCATCTTCACTGATAAAAAAGATAGAAATCATAATTTCGAGACCACCCCAAAGTGAAAAGAAGAGGCCAAGGGCAATCCCTGCTTGGAATCCGCTAATCGTTCCGAGGATGGGTTCAGACCTGAAAACGTCCATTAGGAGCCCGATGACAGCGCACGCGGATACAATCATTCCGGGGAGAGCTGCACCGCGTAAAAAGGCGCGAAGAGCTTTGTTTTCAAACATAGTCATATTTAACTTAATGCTAATGTTTATTGCCTCTTCTGATTATGGTTATTCCCACCCCCACGGGACGGGAGGTGTTTCGACAGCTTTTGATATATCAAATTCAATGCGAAAATTACGGTTGGGCCGTGTCATTTCATAGGTAAATGATTTGTTCGAGCGATCGAGGCCGACGGCCCATATATTAGCATTTGAAACAGAGATGTCGGCGCGGTCAAATATGTCCTTTGTCGATTGATCTGCGGGGAAGGTGATGCGGGTTGGCGTGATAGTTTTTGCAAAGCCGCCATAATATGTCACAGCGTCAGGCTGTCCGTCTTTGTGGCGGTGGTCATGACGGAGCGCTAATTGCTCATTCTCATAACGCAGGATCCATGTGCGGGAGCGGTCTTCGCCGACGTGAAGCGCAATTTTAACCTCGTCATCGGTGCAATCGCGCACATGCATAACGATGCGTTCTTGACGCCATCCATCATCGGCGCTGTCAGTGGTGACAATTTCACCGCGGTAGGCCTCGCCGCAATATTCACGTAGCTGACTTAGGAAGGCTCCGTCCGCTGTTGTGCTAATGCCGCAAGACCATAGGAGGAGTGGCAGTATTAAAATTGGTAATAATTTAAGACTAATGCGCATTACTTAGCTCCAGTGGCAACGAGGAAAATATCTCTGACATCAAAAACAAGGCTTATAATGATCGTCAGGAAAATGAGAACAGCCCAAAACATATAGGCTTTATGATATAGGCTGGATTTATTTATAGCGGTCCAGTTGCGTGCTATTGAACGTGCCCGAGGTGAGAGGGTGCTGATCCAGATATAGGCAGCAAGAGGAGCCCAGACAAAGAGGTGAGCAATCCCGAGCAAGTGCACAGATTGGCTTAAGGCCCAAACGCCCCCGCCGCATATGGCTGTGGCAATGATGGCGATAAAAGCCCAACGGGCGGGTTTGTAGCGAGCGACGAAGAGGAGGCTGAGGAGGAAGATCAGTATCATCCATCTCATCCAGAGCTTGACGATATCTGTCGTTTCATTTGCCATTGCGGTGTTGAGTGCGTCAAAATCCATTGGGGCCTCCTATGAGGATAGTAGTACAAATGAGGAATATTGATATTGAATAATTACGATTTTGTACGCTTCTTAGTCTCGAAGGAATAAAATCCTATGATTTTATTCTCATGTCATGACGTGTTTGCGGTGCGGCAAGGGCAAGTCGATGTATTTGAATTGTCGTTATAAGTTGCGTGCCCCTATATATTTGCCTTACCCTATTAAGAAAGAGATGGAGCGAGAGATGGATCATTTTTTATCACCCATATTGGCGTTGATTATTTGGAGTTTGATCGTTTGGGTCATTTTATATGCGCGGCGTCTTCCTATGCTCAAAGGGGCAGATTTAAGTGATGATAGCGCGAAGTCGCCAGATGGGGCGTGGAAAAATCAATTACCGCTAAAGGTTCAAGCGCCTGCCCATAATTATAATCACTTAATGGAGCAGCCGACGATTTTTTACGCGCTGATGTTTTTTTTGTTTTTAGCTGAAAAGCAAAACACGGCGGGATTAGTACTGGCGTGGGCTTATGTGGTCTTACGCATTGTTCATAGCCTTATCCAAATTAACGCGGGGGCGGTCATGCTTCGTTTTTTGGTGTTTTCCCTTTCGACGCTTTGCCTCATGGGCTTGGTCGTGACAGCGTTTCTATAAAGGCGACGCTAATGGGCGAGGCGGTCATTTCGACCTTTAAGCCGACGAAAGGCGCGAAAGCGAAATAGGCGCTGGGTTAGAACAGCTTGGAAGATGCAAAAGTTAAGCAAGATACTGACAGAACTAGCTATGACGAGTGGCCAAAGCTGGTTCATCACCCCGTAGCCAAGCCACATAGCAATGCCAAGGGTCAACATAGCGTAGGTTGTCAGGGACAGGCCCTTCGTCTGGCGTGTCTTTAAAACGCGGATGGTTTGAGGCAAGCAAGCGCTCGATTTAAAAAAGGCCGCAAGATAGGCAATGATTTCCATTTCAATCATGCTATGGCCACCCGTGCAAAGGCTCTGCGTTCATTCAATATATTGCTGATAATGATAGATAGGATTGTAACCGCAAATATAAGGGTGACGGCATTAGACAAGACTATGGGCCAATCTTGAGATGAAACCCCGTAAACCATCCAGAGCGTCACGCCGAGTGTGAACATGCTATACATCGTCAAAGACAAGGCTTTGGTATTACGTGTTTTAATAACCATTATGGCTTGCGGTAAAAATGACGCCGACGTCAAAAAGGCGGCGATATATCCTATCATATCTACATATGTCATGGCGGTACTCTGTTGTTTGGCTGAACCCTCTTCAGCTTTCGAAGATTTATATGCACGGCAAATGTGAAAGATAAATAGAAAAATGCATGCAAATATGCATAGGTAATTTGCACCAAAACGGCGCCCTATTAGCTGACTGTTAGGAAACACTAACCCTGCTGACTAATGATGCAAAAGGGTTTAATTTGGCACAAATTTTTTACTTAAAGCCGGCTTATGGCCACGTAACGACGGGCGGCATTGACGACAGAATCGTTTTCACATTCCCGCCTGTTTTAAGACCGAAGGTCGTGCCACGATCATAAAGCAGGTTAAATTCGACGTAGCGTCCGCGAATTTCGAGCTGTTCTGCCCGTTCTTCTGCCGTCCACGGTTGATTGAGCCGCTGCCGAACAATGGTGCTATAGGTGGAGAGGAAGTGTCGACCAACATCTTGGGTGAAGGCAAAGTCCGCATCCCAGTCGCCGCTATTATGTCGGTCATAGAAAATCCCACCAATACCGCGCGGTTCATCGCGGTGGGCGAGATGGAAATATTCGTCGCACCAACTCTTATAGCGCTCATAGTCAGCGACGTCATGAGCCTGACAGGCGGATTTCATGCCAGCGTGAAAGGCGAGGGCGTCGGGCGTTCCGGTTGTACGGTCTTTCCAAAGGGTCGGCGTGAGGTCAGCGCCGCCTCCGAACCAGTCTTTTGTTGTAACAATGTAGCGTGTATTCATATGAACGGCTGGAATGCGCGGATTGACCATATGCGCGATGAGGCTCACACCCGCCGCCCAAAACCGAGGGTCGTCTGCCGCGCCAGGGACTGACTTTTGCATCTCAGTTGTAAATTCGCCTTTGACGACAGATATATGTACACCGCACTTTTCAAATACGCGGCCTTTAAGCATACCGCCAGTTCCTCCGCCGCCATTTTCGACCTTACGCGTCCAGTCTTCAAATTCAAATTTACCAGGCTCTCCTTTGTACAAACCCGGCGGAGCGTCGCGCTCTATAGATTCGAATTCTGCGCATATGTCATCACGGAGGGATTTGAACCATGCACTCGCACGTTGTTTTTTATCATCAAACATAGGTTGCCTTTATCGATGAGTATGTTTTACGTGGAAATTAATTTGTTACAACTCCTAGAATAGATGTTTACGTAAGTATTTTGAAACTATTAGGGGCTAATAAAGCGTTAAAGTTAATTTCGCGGGGTATACGTGGATATTATATATGTTGGATTCAGAGATAGATGATTTGTTAAGCGTCCTCGCTTTAATGATATTTGCGGATAAGCGTGTTCTTGATGATGAAGTCCGCGCTTTCGTCCGGTTGGCTGATAGATTGCAAGTGGCTCGCGTTATTGAACCTCGATTGTCTGAGGCTAAACTCTTCATATGGTATGAGACACACAAAGACGAGTTAAAGGCTGTTTTGGAACGTCCTGACTTTGAAGACTGGTTTTATCAAAAGCTGGATAACTTAAAATCAATCCCAGACAAATTGCCTATAATGGGCGTTTTGTGTGATATTGCCTCATCGGACGGCGAAGTTCACGTGAGTGAAAAAGCGCTTGTTGCTTTGACGGCTCAGCGATGGGGCGTCGGGTTTTAACTTAAGGGTGTGATGGGTAGCGGGTTTGCCTTAGGGCTTCCCATAAACCGATACTGGCACTCGTGGCGAGGTTAAAGCTTCGCGCATCACCAGACAGTGGAATAATTACGCGCTCTTGGACATAGTCATGCACCTCTTGCGGTGCGCCTGCACTCTCACGTCCGAAAATCAAATTGTCAGTTGGTAAGAAGTTGAAGTCCTGTATGGGCTTTGCGGCTTTGGTTGTAAATAAAATGAGTCGATTTGGTGCGGTTAATTGCGAATCGCGATTCGCCGTGAATGCCTCCCAAGAGCTGTGCCGCACAAGAGATTCGGGCTTTCCATAGTCCATAGCCGTTCGCCGTAGGGCTTTTGCCGTCAAAGGGAAGCCACAAGGCTCGATAATTTCAAGCCCAATGCCAAAACATGCGGATAACCGCATCACGGCCCCAAGATTCTGGGCTATATCGGGCTGAAATAGGATTATTTTCATAGGTTAATGGCTCTTTATAGGGGCGATTTGGGTCTAAGACTGCGACATAGCGCACCAATTCATACAAATATATCAAAATTGCGTCAGAAAGACGCGATAAAAGGGTGGCCTTTTTTAATATTTATAGGCTAAGAGGCGACGAGTTATATCTTGTCGACATGGGAAAGGGTTTGATCGTGTCAGAGGCAGTACAAGACCATCACAGCGCGAATAGCGTAGATGGCGAAAAAAGAGATTTTATTTTCATTGCGACAGGTGCTGTCGCAGCAGCTGGTGCTGCGTCATTAGGATGGCCATTGGTCTCTCAAATGGGCAAGGCGGCTGATACTTTGGCGGCAGGGTCGATCGAGATCGACATTTCTGCCATTGAAGAGGGCGCACAGCTAAAGACATTATGGCGCGGTAAGCCTGTCTTTGTGCGTCACCGTACACCAAAAGAAATTACAGAAGCTGTGAATACTAACGTTGCAGATTGCCCTGATCCGCAGATGGATAATGACCGTCTAGTAGCAAGGCCTGACGGTAAGGTTGATCCTAAATTTTTGGTTATGGTCGGCGTTTGTACTCACTTCGGATGTGTTCCTGTTGGTGAAGCCGGTGATTTCAATGGTTGGTACTGCCCATGTCATGGGTCACATTACGATACATCTGGTCGTATACGTAAGGGACCAGCACCTAAGAATATGGCGATACCGCCCTATGAATATCTTTCAGATACCGTGATCAAGGTAGGTTAAGATGGCTGGACATCCTTCAACATATGAACCCAAATATGCTGCAACGCGCTGGTTAGACCAACGCTTGCCGATTATCCGCATGAGTGCGGACTTTATGGTTTTTCCGAGTCCCCGCAATTTGAACTACTGGTGGACGTTTGGCGGAATTTTGGCGCTTTGTCTCGTCGCTCAAATCATTACAGGAATTATCCTTGCGATGCATTATGTGCCGCATGTAGATTTGGCCTTTGATAGTGTGCAGCGTATTCGTCGCGATGTACCGTTTGGCTGGCTCTTACAACCTATGCACGCGGTTGGCGCGTCTATGTTCTTCTTGGCCGTTTATGTACACATGTTCCGTGGTCTCTATTACGGCTCTTATAAAGCGCCGCGTGAGCTTTTATGGATTATCGGCTGTGTGATCTATCTAACCATGATGGCGACGGCTTTCTTGGGTTATACACTTCCGTGGGGACAAATGTCTTTCTGGGGTGCAACCGTGATTACGGGATTCTTTGGCGCGGTTCCAGTTGTAGGTGTCAGCCTACAAGAATGGCTATTGGGCGGATATTCCGTTGATAATGCCACGTTAAACCGTTTCTTTGCCCTGCATTACCTCTTGCCGTTTGTGATTGCAGCGATTGTCGGTTTACATGTTTGGGCACTTCATCATGTTGGGCAAAACAATCCGATTGGTGTCACGCCTAAAACAAAGTCTGATACATTGTCATTTCACCCGTTCTACACGGTTAAGGATGCATTTGCTGTCGCTATGTTCTTGATGATCTTTGCTTATTTCCTATTTTATCAGCCTGACGCTTTGGGACATAGCGATAACTATATCCCTGCGGATCCTCTAAAGACGCCTGCGCACATTGTTCCTGAATGGTATTTCCTACCGTTCTACGCGATTTTAAGAGCTGTTCCTGATAAGCTTGCAGGTATCTTGCTCATGTTTGGTGCGATTGTTGTGCTTTTTGTCCTGCCTTGGCTCGATACAAGTAAGGTTCGCTCTATGCGTTTCCGTCCTGTTGCGCGCGGCTTCTTCTTTATCTTCTTATTCTTCTGTTTTGTTCTTGGTTGGTGCGGAGCAGGAAATCCTGACGATATTGCGGTTCCTATTGGTAAAGGTTTGTCTTTCTACCGTGTCTCGCAAATCGCAACGATCTATTACTTTGCTTTCTTCCTAATAATCTTGCCTGTTTTAGGGTTGACGGAAAAAGCGAAAACATTGCCAGACTCTATCACGAAGTCTGTTCTCGGCGACACCGCCGTTGCGGCAGCGGAATAGGAGCAGAACGATGAAATCCATCTTTACTAAACTCGCTCTTGGATTATCTGCCTTTGCAGTTGTTACGACAGCAGGCGTTGCTTACGCCGCTGGTGGTAAAAACGAACATAAAATGGAACATGTCCATTGGCACTTTGATGGCCCGCGCGGAACATTTGATCGCGCAGCCGTTCAGCGTGGATATCAGGTTTACCGCGAAGTTTGCGCTGCATGTCATTCTCTTGATCATTTATCGTTCCGTCACCTTGGTGATAAAAACGGTCCTTATTATTCTGACGATTATAAGAACCCTAGCGACAATCCATATGTGAAGTCTTTTGCGGCGGATTGGACAATCGAAGATATTGATAGTGAAACGGGTGATGTGACTGAGCGTCCTGGCGTTCCTGCGGATAAATTCCCGCCAATTTTCCCGAACGACGCAGCCGCGCGAGCGTCTAACGGCGGTGCTCTACCGCCTGATCTCTCTTTGATCGTAGCGGCGCGCGGCGGCGGTGCTGATTATGTCTATAACCTTCTTGTATCTTACGGACTTGAAGTGCCGAAAGACCTTAAACTCACAGCAGGCCTTCATTATAACCCTGTCATGGATGGCGGTGCCATTGCGATGGCTGCACCTTTACTTGACGGGCAAGTTGAATATGCGCCTACCGAGATCAATGATCACGGTGAAGTTAAAATTGTTCCCGCTCCAGCAGCTACAGTTGAGCAAATGTCCAAAGACGTCACAGAGTTTCTTGCATGGTCATCTGACCCAAAAATGGAGCAACGGAAGTCTCTTGGATTTGCAGTTATGCTTTATCTTTTGATTCTCTCTGTTTTGCTTTATTTCTCTTATAAAGCTGTGTGGCGAGATGTTGAACATTAAGCGCATCAGCGTTTGACAGATAAGTGATTTGCGCCCACCGTGTGTGGGCGTTTTTATGTCCAGAGATTAAATGGAGTCGTTTATGTCAGATTGGGTTCTTGGAGTTATTGGTGGCTCTGGCCTTTACGAAATGGGCGAGCTTGAAAACACTCAATGGATTAAGATTGATACGCCGTGGGGCGAGCCATCGGACGAAATTTTATTTGCTGAGCTAGACGGGGTGAAACTTCGCTTTCTTCCGCGTCATGGACGAGGTCATGCGCTTTCGCCTTCGGGCCTGAATTACCGCGCTAATATTGACGCTATGAAGCGCGCGGGATGTACAGATATTCTGTCATTGTCTGCCGTGGGCTCTTTGAAAGACGCTTACAAGCCGGGCGACTTTGTCATGGTCGATCAATTCATTGACCGCACCTTTGCGCGTGAGAAGAGCTTTTTTACCAACGGTATGGTCGCCCATGTCTCTATGGCTGACCCGATCTGTATGCGCCTGTCGGGTTTGGCCGGTGAGGCTGCGCAAATGGCGGGAGTGGAAGTCCACAAGGGCGGAACGTACCTCGCTATGGAAGGTCCTCAATTTTCTACTCGCGCTGAGAGCGTGCTTTACCGTCAATGGAACTGCGACGTGATTGGCATGACCAATATGCCCGAAGCGAAACTCGCGCGCGAAGCGGAGCTACCGTACGCCACTGTGGCTATGGTCACGGATTATGATTGTTGGCACGAAGGACACGGCAATGTCGATGTTGCCAAGGTGATTGAAGTGCTGATGGGTAACGCCGATAAAGCCCGCCTAACTGTGCGAAACTTGATTGGGACATTGGCTAAGACGACGCGTACTCCAAGTCCGCAGGGAATAGAAACCTGTCTGGACGTTGCGATGATAACCTCACCAGAAAAACGTGACCCGAAATTGTTGGCCAAGCTTGACGCGGTTGCAGGGCGTGTCTTGAATAAATAGGGTTTGGAATAGTGTCGAACTTACATCTTTACATTGGTAATTATAATTACTCCTCATGGTCGCTAAGGCCTTGGCTTGTGTTGAGAAAGGCCGAACTTCCGTTCACAGAGGAAGTGATTGATCTGGATGTGCCGGGCTTTAAAGAAAAGTTGCTAACCTTGTCGGATATGGGAACGGTTCCGGTTTTGCGGGCAAATGAAGAGATGATACCAGATAGTCTAGCGATCTGTGAATTTGCCTCTCAAGCCGTGCCGAACCTCTGGCCGAAAGATCCTGAGGCGAAAGTGTTGTGCAAAGCAGTTGTGCGTAAAATGCACACAGGTTTCCAAGCCTTACGCGATGAAGCGCCGATGAATTTACGCCGTCGTACGTCTAAGCCCGTCCCGCAAGCTTGCCTTGATGACGCCGCCGAGATGGTTTCTATGTGGGATGACCTTTTACAAAAACACAATGGTCCTTATCTATTTGATAGTTGGAGTATAGCTGATGCGTTTTACACGCCAGCCGCAACACGGTTTGCAAGCTATGATTTGCCTCGGTCCACACGTTCTGATACCTATATATCTGAGCTTATGAGCGACCCTGACTATCAAGATTGGGAAGCCGAAGCTTTTATTGAAACGCATATCTTACCTGATACGGATAACATAAATTTATGAAGCATATTGGTTCTATAGTTCTTTGGCTCTGCACTTTCATTTATATGCCAAGCTATAGCTATGCGAGTGAACTGAAATCTTTTACCGCGATAAATTATAAAACGGACAGGAAAATAGGTGACGTTAAAGATATAAATACGCTTAAAATTAGATGTCTTGAGACAAAAACCCGTGGTGTAGAGTCGCGTGCAGGCCTTTTATCGCTAAAAACTGAATTTAAAAATCTAGAACATTATGACGTGGCTATCACCACGGGACATGGCTTAATCGATAAGACGGGACAACTCCGCGAAAATTGTACTGTAATCGCTCATGGTCAAGATGATCGAGATATTTTAAAAATCATTTTCGCAAATGACTATATGTCAGCATCGACCAATGATTGGGCACTTATTGTTTTTCCAAAATTTGAGAGTGTAAATGTTGTGCGCTACACGACGCCAAGCTTTTTTGATATCGAAAAATTTGAAACTCTCGCTGATTTAAATACAGACGTTCTTTTTGCTCAAGCGAAAGGTCTATTCGCAGGACATCAGACCTGTCAAATTTTACCGCGCGAGAAGGGAGGGTTCTATGACGAAAAATATGCAGGGATTTTAAGTCATAATTGCAAAGCTTTTCCTGGTCAATCGGGTTCGCCTGTATCTTCTAAAATAGAAGGTCAAGATGTGTTGTTGGGAATTCATCTAGGGCAATCATATGCCTTGCATAACCGTACATCATCACCGACTAAGCAATATGGATATTTCCGAATTTTTGATGATCGAATGTTGGGTGAGGTGTCAAAAAAACTTCTTGAGTTTGATGGTAATACTTACCGACGCTAACGGTATAATAGGAGAGGTGTAAGATGGACCTTAAAGATGCAATCCGAACGATTCCCGATTTTCCGAAAGAGGGAATTATGTTTCGTGACATCACGACGCTGATGACCAACCCGAAAGCTTTTAAAGCCTCGATTGATGCTTTGGCAGCCCCCTATCGTGATAAGGGTTTGGACAATGTCGCGGGGATTGACGCGCGCGGTTTTGTCTTTGGCGCGGCAGTGGCCTATGCTTTGGGCGTCGGCTTTGTTCCGATCCGTAAGAAAGGTAAATTGCCGTTCAAAACCTATACTCAAGAATATGAGCTGGAATACGGGACAGACACGCTTGAAATCCATGCGGACGCTATTCGTAAGGGAGAAAAAGTTCTGTTGATTGATGATTTGATCGCCACAGGCGGAACCGCCGAGGCCTCTATCAAACTATTGGAGCAAATCGGCGCTGAGATTATTGGCGCGGCTTTTGTTGTAGATCTTCCTGATTTGGGCGGTCTCGGAAAGATAACATCTATGGGCATTCCTGTAACGGCTCTGGTAGCTTACGACGGCCATTAGGTGAAGCTTCATTCGCTTCATATTTATCCGGTTAAATCATCGCGAGGAGTTGAATTAACTCAGTCGATACTGAAACCACGCGGGCTTGAATTTGATCGCCGCTGGATGTTGGTTGATGGGCAGGGGCAGTTTATCTCCCAACGCACACACCCGAAGCTCGCGCAACTGCGTGTTACGCCCAAAAGCCATGGCCTGATCATTGATCTTGGCAAAACTGAACTGTCTGTTTTAATTCCACAAGCAGACCGTATCGACGTCAGCGTCTGGAAATCATCACTGTGTGCCCCCGTTGCAGACAAGCAAACCAATTCCGTTTTGTCCGAATGGCTCGGAACGGATGTTCGGCTTGTCTATATGGATGAGGCCACGCACCGCCCGACCTCTGCGGAGTGGGCACCTAGTCATGAAACAAGTTTCTCTGACGGCTATCCCGTTCTTGTAACAAACACGGCCTCACTCGCAGCGGTAAATGACTATATTGCCGCCCACGGCCATGCGCCTATTTCGATGGCACGCTTTCGCCCCAATGTGGTGATTGAGACGGATAAACCATGGGCCGAAGATGACTGGAAGTGCCTTCAAATCGGTGAGGCGGAGCTTGAATTGGTTAAGCCCTGCACGCGCTGCACCGTGACCACGCTTGATCCGCAAACAGGTGAGGCGCGTCCGGAACCCGTTATAGAGGCCTTGCGCAAATTTCGCATGAGTACAGATCCCCGCAATAAGGGTGTTTTGTTCGGGGTCAATGCGGTCGTTCGCAAAGGCGGCGCGCTGCGTGTCGGCATGACCCCACATCTGGCCTAAACCAATTTGCCTTATGTTCTAAGTCGTGGCAGGTTCAGTTTGTAATATAAGCTAATGGAGTATCCTTATGTCTTTATCACGTCGTAAATTACTAAAAGGAACGGCAGCGGTTGGTGCTTTAACGGCTCTCCCTTTATCGGGATGTGGGGGGGCTGATAATGTTATTGCAAGCTCTGTTTCCGTCGAGACTTTGCTTGCGCAAGCGACAGACCTCCTCCTTACGTCCTACCCCGAAAGTGCGTCGAGTTCTGGGATTGATACGGGCAAATATGCGGGGCTTAAATCAAAACTCTACGGACGCACGCCCGAAGCTCAAGCCAATGTAGCTAATGATGTAAAGTCCATGCTTGGAAAGCTCAAGGCGGTTGATACCTCGACCTTGGAGTCGGATCAGGCGTTGAACGTCGATGTAATCGCCAGCGTATTTGAGCGGGCCGATGAAGGTTTTGCTTTTGATTTTGGCGACAATGCCTTGCTTAATTATAATTGGTCATATCGTAACAGCCCCTATGTTGTGGCGCAAAATACGGGCGCTTTTGTTGAGATCACAGGTTTCCTTGATACGTCGCATCAAATTGAAAACGAGGGTGACGCTGAAAGCTACCTTGCGCGCATGGAAGCTTACGCGGGGCAGCTTGACGGAGAGACAGAACGGACTCGTCGTGCAGGTGAAAGTGGTTATATCTTGCCAGACTTTTTGATGGCGAAAACATTGGGCCAATTGAAAGGTGCGAGGACGCAAGCCCCCGAAACGTGGGGCATGGTTTCGGCCTTTAAAGCGAAGACAAACGGCAATGAGGCGCTACATAAACGTGCTGAAGCGATTGCGCGTGAAAAAATAGGCCCCGCGATTGATCGTCAAATTGCAGCCCATGAAGCGGTTGCCCCGCAAGCCAATTCCGATGCAGGGATTTGGGCGAAGCCTGAGGGCAAAGCCTATTATGATTGGGCGCTTAAGGCGGGAACGACAACCAATATGTCAGCAGACGAGGTTCACCAAATGGGCCTTGATGAGCTATCGGCTTTACATAGCCAAATGGATCCTATTTTACGCTCCATAGGATATACGAACGGGGCTGTGGGTGACCGTATGACCGCGCTCGCCGCTGACCCGCGTTATAAATTCTCGGACGGCGATAAAGGTCGCGCGGAAATAATGGCCT
The DNA here is from genome assembly GCA_039989855.1 of Maricaulaceae bacterium. Lineage (GTDB taxonomy): Bacteria > Pseudomonadota > Alphaproteobacteria > Caulobacterales > Maricaulaceae > CALFVT01. Next base: position 131,925 of record JBDXGZ010000001.1, read on the forward strand.
TTATTGAGGCGAAGATTTCCGAAATTCGAGGCCTGATGCCGCAAGCGTTTGAAACGCTCGTTCCGGGGTTTCTTGAGGTTAAACGTATTGACCCTGCGGTTGAGGACGGCGCGCCGGGGGCTTACGGTGGGCCGGGCTCAATCGACGGCAAACAGCCTGGGCTTTATAGTATCAATCTGCGCACGCCGCATTTGCACAATAAATTCGGGCTGGCCGATTTGACCTATCACGAGTCGATACCGGGCCATGTGTGGCAGGGCGAATATACATTTAAACAACCGCTCATTCGCTCGCTTTTGGCCTTTAATGCCTATTCCGAAGGCTGGGCGCTTTACGCCCAACAAATCGCGGATGAGCTGGGTGTTTATGACGAGACGCCCGAGGGCCGTCTTGGTTATTTACAATCGCTCGCTTTCCGTGCGTGCCGCTTGGTCGTTGATACGGGGCTTCACGCCAAACGCTGGACGCGAGAGCAGGCGATTGATTGGTTCGTAACAAATAACGGGTCAAGCCGCGATGAGGTCCAAAGCGAAATTGACCGCTATTGCGCGTGGCCCGGTCAAGCGTGTGGTTATAAAATCGGCCACACAGCGATTAACCGCCTGCGCACTAAGGCCCAAAATGAACTGGGCGACGCCTATGACTTCCGCCGCTTTAATGACGCGGTCGTCCTCGGCGGCAGCGTCCCCATGACAGTACTAGGCCGAGTCATCGACGGCTATATCGCGCGCGATAAAGCCTAAGGCTTTGGATTGTCATTTCAAAGATGACCTTTGGGGAGACATATCAAATCAGGCGCGGTGAGACAGGGGACGCGGAAATTATTCATGACCTCGTTCATGCGGCTTACGCTAAATGGGTGCCGTTGATTGGACGTAACCCTTTGCCGATGGATGTTGACTACCGCGAGGCGCTGACACGTCACCGTTTTGATTTGCTCCACCATAATGGAAAACTCGTCGGATTGATTGAGACACGGGATGCGGAGGATTGCCTGTTCCTCGAAAACCTCTGCATTGCCCCAAAGGCGCAGCGGCAAGGATTAGGACAGAGGCTCTTGGCCCGTGTTGAAGAGATAGCCCGTGAGGGCGGCCACAGGCGCATAAGGCTTGATACGAATAAATTGTTCACAGGTAATGTCGCGCTATATCTACGCACAGGATATATTACGGAATGGGAGAAGCCCGTTACAGGCGGTATCCATGTACGAATGTGTAAGCGGCTGGGGTGAGGTTTGGTTGCTCTCTAACCCTCATCAAACACCTTTTTATCGTCGATAAAATACAGATCGATATTATGTTCAGCCTTATGGCGGTTGATGTGGTCCCAATCGACATATGAAAATGTGCTGACCATAAGGCCGTCGGCGTGGTAATTATCGACCAGCTCCCTTGTCACCATATTTTGCGGAACGCAGACGGAGCCTTTGGAGGTGATGAGGATATCGCGTAGGCGACCTGATAGGGGGCCGTCAATAAACCAACCGCTGCGCTCGCCGTGGATGATCGCCGTGTCAAGACGCGGGACGTGTCCGTCTTTCGCCGTGTGGACAATATGTTTTTTACGGATAGAGGCGTCAGGGTTTTGACACCAATGGCTGAGGCAGAGCGGAATCTCTGGAGCGATTTCGTGCATGGTGTAAAGCACATTGGGAACCCATGTTACATAATGCACGCGCGATTGTAAGCGGTGCAAGCAGACGAGGGCGTGGATAGCTTCTTCAAAGCCGCCGTCTTTAATATCAATCAAGAGTGTCGTTGTGCTGTTTTTATGGGCCGCAATCGCGGCAAACAAAGCGTCAGCCGTTGGCATATAGGTGAACGTCCCACCGAGGGTTTTATAGTCGCTGGCTTTGTGGTGGGCGAGGTGACGGTGCGCACCTATTTTGTCGGGCGCGGCTTCGTCGTGGTAAATCATCGGAGTTCCGCAAGCGGCGACTCGGATGTCGAACTCCACATAGGCGACTCCGAAATCAAGGGCGGCGTTTAATCCGTCTATGGTATTTTCGCGTTTTGAAAATCCACGGAATCGATGAGAGATGAGGGCTGTCTTTAAATTTGTCATAATTTGACAATAAAGGGTTTAGGCGGGGCTGTCAGCAATCAATCACTTATGAGCCGTAACTTTGAACGTCTTCAAAGGCGCTACCACGCTCTTCATCATTAAACTTTTTTCGTCTTGGAATGCTAAATCCACCCAAGACGACATTGCCACCTTCGCTATGGATGACAAGGCTCTTGTAATCGCTGATATTTACCTCAGTGGGAACAATGTAATATTGGAAGCCTTCACTAGATTTAAGCGGCGCAAGGTCAATATATTCACCAAAATCTGTGGCTTTTTTAAATGACCGTAAGGATTGTTTTGTCAGCACAAGTTTCAAGTTAGGAGCAGATTCTGTTTTAAATGCCTTATCGAAACCGATGATTTGTTGGTCTTGAACGATAGCGAGTGTCCAAGACCCTTTTATTTTTTGGGTCGTTTTTTTAAACGTCCCTTTACCTGTTAAAGCTGATGCATTGGCCGCAAGCGCAAAGACAGCGAGAGTGGGAATGATGAGCTTCTTAATCATGAGAGACTTTCAGGTAAGAGAGTTTGCTTTAACGTACCTTATGAGCCGTAAGAAACCTCTTCAGCTGCGTCGTCTTCAGGGATGTCAAATCCGCCCCAAAGCTTGTTATACTGCTCACAGTGAATCAGGATGCTTTCATAATCGTCAAGGTTGACGCCTTCAGGTAGGACAAATTCCTGCTGACCTTTGTTTGAGTCGAGGAGGCCTAGGCTTAACGGTGCGTCAAACGTCGGACTCTTAGATAGATTATCGACTGTCTTCTTAGAGAGGAATAATTTTAGATCAGGTCCATTTTTTGTTTTGAAGTCATCATTAAAGCGAATGACCTGTTGGCCGTCGACTTCAGTTAGAGTCCAAGACCCTTTGATCTTAAAGCTTTTTTTCTCAAATGTGCCTGTTTGATCGGCGGCGAATGCATTACCTGCTAAAACAAGAGCGGCAACGAGTGGTAGTGTTAATCTTTTCAACATGGTGTAACCTTTTAGTTGATATTTAAGTTGATGGACATGTAGCAGGTTTTTAGTAACTGTTAAATGAATTGGGTGTGAACGATGAGAAGAAAATTTGTGATATCGTGTGAACACTTTTGTGATTACAAAGTTGACCTTGAATCGGCGTCTCTGCAAATCATATTTGCTAATAGCAGTGCCAGCAGGTCTCAAGCTGACCGTCACCTATCCCGTTTTGGCCAATGGGGCCACCGGGAGGTAATGTCTTAGGCGGCGTGAGAACAGACTTTGGTGCGGCCTCTTGGTTGAGGTGCGCCTCGATTTTGGTCACGAGCCAAAGGCCATGACCCGAATTTTTCGCACGTAAATCTGTTTGTATTTGGCGAAGAACGGCATCTGTTCGGGCTTTGACACCCGGCGTGGCTTGATTATGATTACCAAGTTCCATCAGAGCGAAGGCAAAACGAGCTTGAATAGCTTTTGCAATTTCGGCTTCGCGGCCTGATTGCGCGGGACTCATAACATTTCGGCGCGTGATTTGCAGCATATCCATAAAGCCAAGGTTTCGCGCGTCGCGACGTTTAAATTCAACCAATCGGGCGGCACGTTGTGGGTGCAGCAAGGCATCAAAACTTATATCTGCCGCCGTGTCAGCCGCGGCTGTTACGTCAAAGGCGGGATAGGCTGTTGGGCGAAACCGCTCCCGGTCATTATCAGCGAAAGACCACGATATGAGTGTGGGGCCCAGCAGGTCTAGCGTTGCATCTGGTATATCGAGCGCTTTGGGATCAAGCGTTTTTAAAACGGTCTGTAAGGCTCTGCGCTGCGTAGCGGCATCGACTATCTGCATAGCAGGCTGCCCATCTCCTGCGAGTGAGTAGTTGAAACCCATACCTCCAATGAGCTTTGAGGCGGCCGCTGTTTGGTAACGGTGGTAAAGATAAATCGGTACTATCACATTGTTTAAATCAGAGAGCGGTTGTCCTTTGACAAGTCTGTCCGTGCCGAAGTTTTCAAGCGCATGCGCCCTAACTCGGAGGGCGTCATTTAATCCCGCTATTGGGTCGGCGCGGTTATCCCAAACACTGGCCTTGGGATGCGCCGTACCAACGCCGCGCGCATCGCGGTCCGACACAAAGACAAGTCCGTCCGATAAGGCGCTTTGAATAAGAGCTTCGCGTCCCGCCGCATCACTTTGACTATATAACCATGTGGCCGCGAATTTATCCCATGGACCAACTCCGACGCCGTAAGTGTTTGAAAAATCAATCTCGCCATTTGTGACGCGTACATCAGGCGCAGGGTAATCCATAACGCTGCCTTTACCGTAGGAACTCGCAGCAAAATTATGTGCAAAGCCGAGGGCGTGCCCCACTTCATGGGCGGAGAGTTGCCGAATACGGTCAAGGGCCAGCTCGATCGGGTCATCGTCGTCACCGCTTCCTGTCTTTGCTGTCCCCGATAGGCCTTCAAAGATCATACGGTCTTGGCGAACGCGTAAGCTGCCGAGATTGACGTGGCCTTTCAGCATTTCGCCTGTGCGCGGATCAGAGACACCGCCTCCGTAGCTCCAACCTCGTGTTTGGCGGTGTACCCATTGCACGACATTATAACGAATATCGAGGGGGTGAGCCTCTTCGGGTAAAACCTCCACGCGGTAACCGTCAGGGAAGCCTGCGGCGGCGAAAGCGTCTTCCCACCAGCGCGCTCCGTCGAGCAATGCGCCTTTAATCGGTTCTGGCGCCCCGCTATCAATGTAAAACACGATGGGCTTTATGGTTTCGCCTAGATCGTTTTTATCGAGGCGGTATCGCCGTGCTAACCGCGTCTCAATCGGCGCGTCAAGGGCCGCAGAGTAATCATAATAGACGCGCTCAATCACACCCGCGCGGGGGTCGGATTTTAGCGGCGTGTAGCCGTCTTCGGGGAGTCGGGCGAAAGAATGGTGCTGGATTAGCGTCGGTGTGTTGCTATTGGCTGCCGTTGTCGCCACTTCCGTTCCAGGGTCAGCAGAGGTGAGGGTAAAGAATACATCCATTTCGACATTATCAGGAAAGGCAAAGACATTCTTTGTGTCGACCAATGTGCGGTCAGCTGCAATTTTAAAGCTGCCTTGTTTCGCATCTTTTAAATATTGAACCAACCCTAAGATGTCAGAGGTCAGGAAATCAGTCAAGTCAATCACAAGACCGCCTTTGGTGCTTTTTACATCCGCACTGGCGATAAATGAGGTAGCAAAGCTTTCGCGTACCGCCCGTTCTTCGAGGGGGTTTTCGGGGTTGGCCCGATAGGTCAGGTTTTCTTGCTCGATGATGATCTTATTGCCCAATTTGCGAAAGGCAATGATGGCGCCGCCAGTCCCCCAGCCACGGTCGAGACCGACAGGGTTGGATCCAAGCCCGCCTGTTAGCCGCGCCGTATGTATAAGACGGAGTGATACGCCTGAGGCATCGGCCTCGGGGAGTTTTGCTAAAACACGGTTTTTATTTTTATCAATATAAAGATCAATAAAGCCCGCGCGGTGTTCTAGCCCTGCGAGAACATCATTATCTCCTGTTTTTGACCCGTTAGCCGCTTGGCAACTCATCAGCAAGGTGGACAAAAGAATAAGAAAAAACATACGCATGGTGGATCTCCTAGTTGCGTAAACTATAAAGAGCATAAGCCGCACCGTAAACGGGTAAGTCAAAGCTCATTTGGGAGTCTATTTCCAATTTGCCCCGTATTTATATAAGTCTAGTAGAGCCATATTGGGGTGAGCGTTGCGAATGTGTCATAATTTATCCTTTTGGTAGTCACGCAAAGGGCGATTTATCTTGGCATCAATCAACTTAAGGTTTTTATTTAACGTCGTGGAGGGATATATTGCGTGTTGACGATATGCGTTAACTAGCTCCACGCCGCCGCAGGTGCTGTTGCGAGTTAGTCGCAAATAAATATGCTCTTATGTGCTGATTATTAGTGCATTAAGCGTTGCTTTTTAAAAGGGAGCTAACTAGGTTCCGCCCGTAAATGGAACTTACGTAAAAAGACTCGTTTTTACGGCAACCGCATCGAGTAAGGGAACACGGATAATGTCCGACTTTCTTCTAGCTTATTTACCTATACTTATTCTTTTTGGAATCGCGCTCGCATTGTCGTTGCTATTCCTCGTCGCGGCGAAGATTATGGCTCCATCATCTGGCGATACAGAGAAGCTCTCGACTTATGAGTGCGGCTTTAACGCCTTTGACGATAGCCGCATGAAATTTGACGTGCAGTTTTACCTCGTCGCGATTCTATTCATTATATTTGATCTCGAAATTGCTTTCCTCTTTCCTTACGCTGTGTCGCTCGACAAAGTTGGCGTTTATGGCTGGGCAGTTGTGATGATCTTCCTCTCAGAGTTGATCTGGGGACTTTACTACGCATGGAAAAAAGGCGCGTTGGACTGGCAGTAGCCAGATACGCGGAGATTGACTATGGCCAATGATATTCTAACAGCAGGAAGCGGCGCGAGAGACCTCGGCACGCCCGCATATGATGCTAAGAAACATGATCCGTTTTTTGATGGTCTGTCTGACCAACTTGCGGATAAGGGCTTTATTACCGCCTCTGCGGATGATTTGATTACGTGGGCCAGGACAGGCTCTCTGATGTGGATGACATTTGGTCTCGCGTGTTGCGCAGTTGAGATGATGCAGGCCTCTATGCCGCGTTACGACGTGGAGCGCTTTGGTTTTGCTCCGCGCGCTTCCCCACGCCAATCTGACGTGATGATCGTGGCGGGAACGCTAACCAATAAAATGGCCCCTGCGCTCCGCAAGGTCTATGACCAAATGCCGAACCCGCGCTACGTGATCTCTATGGGCTCATGCGCGAATGGCGGCGGCTATTATCACTATTCTTATAGTGTCGTGCGCGGGTGTGACCGCATTGTCCCTGTCGATATATATGTACCGGGCTGCCCGCCCACCGCAGAAGCTTTGGTTTACGGTATTCTTCAACTCCAGAAGAAAATTCGCCGCGAAGGGAATATAGAGCGTTAATATGCAGGACCTTAAAGATCATATCGAAGCGAGCCTTGGCGACGCGGTTAACTCCGTTGAAATCGCTTTTGGTGAAATGACTGTCAATGCGCGCCGCGCAGAGGTGGTCAAAGTCATTAGCTTTATGCGCGATGATCCGATTTGTAAGTTCCAACAGCTGATTGATATTGCGGGAGCAGATTATCCCGCGCGCGAACGCCGCTTTGACGTGGTCTATCATATGCTAAGTATGACCCATAATGCGCGTATCCGCATCAAAGTCACGACGGATGAGGATATTCCTGTCCATTCACTCGTCGGCCTGTTTCCCAATGCGGAATGGTATGAGCGCGAAGCCTTTGATATGTACGGCATCGCCTTTGATCAGCACCCAGACCTGCGCCGCATCCTAACGGATTACGGTTTTGAAGGCCATCCGCTCCGCAAAGACTTCCCGCTAACGGGCTTTGTCGAAGTGCGTTACGACGAAGACCGCAAGGCCGTTGTCTATGAGCCTGTCAACTTACCACAAGAATACCGCAGCTTTGACTTTATGTCCCCATGGGAAGGCGCGAAATACGTCCTTCCAGGTGACGAGAAGAGCGAGGAGGCGTAATGGCCACAACTGAAGCTATACTCGAAGGTGATGATCGTAATTTCACCATTAATTTCGGCCCGCAGCATCCTGCGGCGCATGGGGTTTTGCGCCTTGTTCTTGAACTTGACGGGGAAATCGTCGAGCGGGTTGATCCGCATATTGGCTTGCTGCACCGCGGCACGGAAAAGCTGATCGAGCATAAGACCTATCTGCAAGCGCTACCGTATTTTGACCGCCTTGATTATGTCGCGCCGATGAATCAAGAACATGCTTATTGCATGGCGATTGAAAAGCTTATGGGCATAGACGTGCCGCGCCGCGCGCAGTTCATTCGTGTGATCTATTCTGAAATTGGCCGTATCTTATCGCATATGCTCAATATCACCACCCAAGCGATGGATGTTGGTGCGTTAACGCCGCCTGTTTGGGGCTTTGAAGAGCGCGAAAAGCTGATGGTGTTTTATGAGCGCGCTTGCGGGTCTCGGATGCACGCGGCTTACTTTCGCCCGGGTGGTGTCCATCAAGACCTCCCGCCTGCGCTGATTAATGATCTGCTTAACTGGTGCGATCAATTCCCAGAGAAGCTCCAAGATATTGAGACGCTTTTGACGGAAAACCGTATTTTCAAACAGCGTAATGTCGATATTGGTGTGGTCTCAAAGCAAGACTGTATGGAGTGGGCCTTTACGGGCGTGCTGCTTCGTGGGTCTGGGGTGCCGTGGGACTTGCGCCGTTCGCAGCCTTATGAAGTCTATTCCGAGCTCGATTTCAAAATTCCTTTGGGTAAAAACGGCGACTGCTATGACCGCTATGTTTGCCGCGTTGAGGAAATGTATGAGAGCGTTAAGATCATGCGCCAATGCCTCGAAATGATGCCAGAAGGCCCTGTCATGTCGACGGATAATAAAACCTCGCCGCCGCGCCGCGGAGAGATGAAACAAAGCATGGAAGCGCTGATCCATCACTTTAAACTTTATACCGAAGGCTTCAAAGTGCCTGCGGGTGAAGTCTATGCCTGCGTCGAAGCGCCGAAGGGCGAATTTGGTGTCTACCTCGTCAGTGATGGCAGTAATAAGCCGTACCGCTGTAAGGTTCGCGCGCCGGGTTTCCCGCATCTCGCGGCGATGAATTATCTAAATAAGGGCCATATGCTCGCGGATGTCTCTGCGATCCTCGGTTCGCTCGACATCGTGTTTGGGGAGATTGACCGCTAATGGGTGCTCGTCGTTTAGCCATACGTCAGCCAGATAGTTTCAAACTGTCTGCTGCTGCTAAAAAAGAAATTGCCGCGTGGGTGGCGAAATATCCTGACGGGCGGCAACGCTCGGCGCTTATTCCTGCGCTTTGGATTGCGCAAAAAGATGCGGGTGGATGGTTGCCCGAAGCCGCGCTGCGTGTTCTCGGCGATATGCTCGATATGGCCTATATCCGCGTCTATGAGGTCGCGACCTTTTATACCATGTTTAACCTCATGCCTGTGGGGGTTCATTTCGTGCAGCTTTGCGGCACGACGCCCTGTTGGTTGCGTGGGTCGGATGACTTAATCGCCATGCTAAAGCGTAAAATTGGGCCGCAGGGGACGATCTCTGAGGACGGTAAGCTGTCATGGCTCGAAGTTGAATGTCTCGGTGCCTGCGCCAATGCCCCAATGGCTCAAATTTCGAATACGGCAAATGACCATTATTACGAAGACCTGACAGCCGAAAATCTCGAAGCTGTCTTAGATGATCTTGTTGCAGGTAAAACACCTGATTACGGCCCGCAAAATAGCCGCCATACATCAGAACCTGAAGGCGGGGCGCAAGCTTTGACAACAAACGCGATTTTCGATCAAGAAGTCACACTTAAAGCGCTACCCAATGCAGGTAAGAAGGCTAAAGTCGTTTATCACGCCGCTGATCCTAAGGGTCGCCGTGCGACGACAGCAGGACGTAAAGTTAAGCCTAAGACACCTGCGTCGACGAAAGCCAAAGCCAAACCTTCTAAAAAGTCGACCAAGCCAAAAGTTCTTTATACGGACGGGCCAACAGACGGTCAGCCTGATGATTTGAAGAAAATCAAAGGGATAGGGCCAAAATTTGAAGGTGATCTCAACGGTAAGGGGGTTTATTACTTCCGCCAAATCGCCGCGTGGAAAGCCGCAGATGTAAAAATGGTTGAGGGTGTCATCGACAGCTTCCCAGGCCGCATAAAGCGCGATGAATGGATTAAACAGGCCAAGACCTTGGCGAAATCGGCGGGGAAAGCCTAATGGTTAAACTTCTCGAAGATAAAGACCGGATTTTTCAAAATCTTTACGGCCAGAATGATTGGCGACTTGAAGGCGCGCAAAAACGAGGCGCATGGATTGGCACAGCCGCCATGCTTGAGCAGGGTAAAGATTGGATTATTGATCAAGTCAAAGCCTCTGGCCTTCGGGGTCGCGGCGGGGCAGGGTTCCCAACAGGCCTTAAATGGTCCTTTATGCCCAAAGAAGTTGGCAACCGTCCGCATTACCTTGTTGTAAATGCCGACGAGTCCGAGCCGGGCTCTTGTAAAGACCGCGATATTTTACGCCATGACCCCCATTTGCTTATTGAGGGCTGTCTTGTGGCGTCTTTCGCGATGCAAGCCAATGCGTGTTATATCTATCTGCGCGGCGAATATATTTACGAGCGCAACCGTATCCAAGCCGCGATTGACGAAGCTTACGCGGCGGGACTTGTCGGCAAAAACGCCTGCGGTTCGGGTTGGGATTTTGATATTTATATGCACCACGGTGCAGGGGCCTATATTTGCGGTGAAGAAACCGCATTACTTGAGTCTCTTGAAGGTAAAAAAGGCCAGCCTCGCTTGAAGCCGCCGTTCCCTGCTAATGCAGGCCTTTACGGCTGTCCAACGACGGTGAATAATGTCGAATCTATTGCTGTTGTTCCGACCATATTACGACGCGGCGCGGAATGGTTCACGGGATTTGGCCGTGATAATAATAAAGGCACGAAGGTCTTTTCCCTCTCGGGTCATGTTAATACGCCCTGTAATATCGAAGAAGCCTTGTCTATTCCGATGAAGACACTGATTGAAACCTACGGCGGCGGTGTTCGCGGCGGGTGGGATAATCTGAAATGCGTCATTCCGGGGGGCTCGTCTGTACCGCTCTTACCGAAAGAAATTTGCGATACGGTCCTCATGGATTTTGACGCGCTGCGCGAACATCAATCAGGCCTCGGAACGGCGGCTGTCATCGTCATGGATAAATCCACCGATGTTGTAAAAGCTATCGCACGTCTATCTTATTTCTATAAGCATGAGAGTTGCGGCCAATGTACGCCGTGCCGCGAAGGCACAGGCTGGATGTGGCGTGTCATGGAACGCATGGTGCGCGGCGAGGCGGATACGTCAGAGATTGATATGCTCCTTAGCGTGACCAAGCAGGTCGAAGGCCATACGATTTGCGCCCTCGGCGACGCGGCGGCATGGCCGATCCAAGGCCTCATTCGCCACTTCCGTCACGAAATAGAAGAGCGCATTGATAATTACCGCGCCGGCAAGCCTGTATTCGTGTCGCAAAGCCTAGAAGCGGCGGAGTAGGATTGTGACGAACAAAACTAAATTTTTAACAATGCATGGACTCGGTTTTGTTCTTCTGTTTTCGATGCCCTATGTCAGCATGGATATTTTACCTACTTACTTAGGACCGGGGCTTCCAATGAAGATGCTTTCTGCTGCTATTGGAGGGGGTATAGGTGCAATTCTTTATTATTCTTTTTGTCACGTCGTTACTAAAATATTTAAAATATCTGAGCCAGAATCATGAGCGAACTACGCAAAATCAATATTGACGGTACTGAATATGAAGTGCCGGGGGATTACACCCTCATGCAGGCCTGTGAGGAATTTGGCGGAGCGGAAATTCCGCGTTTCTGTTACCATAAGCGCCTGTCTGTGGCGGGGAACTGCCGCATGTGCCTTGTTGAATGGGTCGGTGCGCCGAAGCCGCAAGCCTCTTGTGCGTTGCAAGTCAATGATTTGCGCCCGAACCGCGACGGAACGCCTGCGAATATCCGTACCAATAGTGAAGTCGTGAAAAAAGCCCGTGAAGGGGTGATGGAATTTCTTCTGATTAATCATCCGCTTGATTGTCCAATTTGTGACCAAGGCGGTGAATGTGACCTGCAAGACCAAGCTATGGGTTATGGTCGTGACGCAACGCGCTTTGAAGAGAATAAACGCGCGGTTGATGATAAATTCATGGGCCCACTTGTACGCACTGTGATGACGCGCTGTATTCAATGTACGCGCTGTGTGCGGTTTATAACCGAAGTCGCTGGCGTTGAAGAAATCGGCCTTGCAGCGCGTGGTGAAGACGCGGAAATTACCACATATCTTGAGAAATCACTCACGTCTGAAATGTCAGGTAATGTGATTGATCTTTGCCCTGTTGGGGCGCTGACCTCTAAGCCTTATGCGTTTAATGCGCGGCCTTGGGAACTTGATAGCGTTGAGTCTATTGACGTGATGGATGCGGTCGGCGCGAATATCCGTGTCGATAGTCGCCGCGGTCGTGTGCTGCGGATTTTACCAATTGAAAATGACGCGATTAATGAAGAATGGATCTCTGATAAGTCTCGTTTCGTGTGGGATGGTCTTGGGCGTCAACGTCTTGATCAACCTTTCGTGCGTGACGGCGGAAAGCTCCGTCCTGCGGGATGGGACGAAGCTCTATCGCTCGCTGCGGAAAAGCTAAAAGGTGCACCTGAAACCATCGGCGCGATTGCAGGCGGTCTGCAAGACGCGGAAAGCATGAAGGCGCTTAAGGATTTACTCGATAGTCTCGGTGTTGTTAGCCTCGATAGCCGACCATCTGGCTCCAAGCTTGGTGGTACGCGCGAAAGCTACCTATTTAATACGACGATTGCAGGTATCGAAGAGGCGGATGCGCTTCTGATTGTTGGTGCGAACCCGCGTTATGAAGCCTCACTTGTTAATACGCGTATTCGCAAATCATGGCTGAACTTCGGTCTTGAAGTGGGTCTCATCGGCGAAGCGGTTGACCTGACCTATGATTATCATCATGCGGGTACGACAGCTGCCGATATCGAAGCTTTAGCGAGCAAGCGCGGCGGATTTACGAAAATTCTCAAAGACGCCAAGAAGCCGATGATCATCATCGGCGAAGCGGCGGCGCAAGACGAAGCGACGTTAGCTGCCTGTGCGAAACTCGCGGCCGATGTGGGCATGGTCAAAGACGGCTGGAACGGTTGGAACATCCTCCATAGTGAGGCGAGCCGTGTCGCAGGTCTTGATATGGGCTTCACCCCCGGTGAGGGCGGATTGAGCACGGCAGAGATTGCCGCAGGCGGAACAGAAACGGTTGTGCTGCTCGGTGCTGATGAGATCAATACGGACGCGCTCAAGGATAAGTTCGTTATCTACATCGGCACACACGGAGATAAGGGCGCGCATGTCGCTGATATTATCCTACCAAGTGCGACCTATACGGAAAAAGGCGGACTTTACACGAATCTTGAAGGACGTGTGCAACTCGGTGCTGCGTCGGTATCACCGAAGGGTGAGGCGAAAGCGGATTGGGCGATTATTCGCGCGCTGTCTGGTCATGTAGGCAAAGTTCTGCCTTATGATAATCTCGTGCAATTACGTGATAAACTATTTGCAGACCATCCTGTATTCGCAAGCCTTGATCATGCCCCTGGGCACGCAAGTGCCGCGGCATTTGATCTGTCTAAGATTGGCACGGCTGGCAAAGCGTCAAGCGCGGCTCTCGGTACGAGTGTTACAGATTTCTACTTCACGAACCCGATTGCACGGGCCTCAACGGTTATGGCCGAATGTGCGGCTCAAGATGAAGCTGATACAGTACAAGAGGCGGCGGAATAATGGCTGTTCAAATGATACAATTCTGGTCAGAGCTCTCTCCACTTTTATGGTTCGGCCTGAAATTCCTCCAAGTCCTCGGCTTTGTTTTGGTTTTGTCACTGATGGTGGCTGCTCTGGTTCTTGCTGACCGTAAGATTTGGGCCGCTGTGCAAATGCGGCGTGGGCCGAATGTGGTTGGCGCTTTTGGCTTGCTACAAACCATTGCCGATGCGCTGAAGTTCTTTTTTAAAGAAATTATCGTTCCGTCTGGGGCGGATAAGTTCCTGTTTATCCTCGCGCCTGTTTTGACGCTTGTGATGGCCTTTTTAGCGTGGGGTGTAATCCCTGTCGCGCCGGGTTGGGTGATTTCAGACATTAATCTGGGTGTTTTATATGTGCTCGCCATCTCCTCTATGGGGGTTTACGGTATTATCATCGGCGGTTGGGCGTCAAACTCGAAATATCCTTTCATGGGCGCACTGCGAAGCGCCGCGCAAATGGTTTCTTATGAAGTCTCTATTGGCTTTATTATCCTGTCTGTGATCTTCTTGGTTGGGTCTATGAACCTCACCGATATTGTCGAAGCGCAAGCCGGCGGCCTGTTTAATTGGCATATGTTCTATTTGGACTTTAAAAACCCAATTAATCTCGTGCTATTTCCTGTGATGTTTTACATGGGCGTATTGTTCTTTGTCTCGGCTTTGGCTGAGAGTAACCGCCCACCATTCGATCTTCCCGAAGCGGAATCAGAATTGGTCGCGGGTTATCAGGTTGAATATTCTTCAACGCCGTTCTTGATGTATTTCTTTGGTGAATATGTGAATATTATGCTCCTTTCAGCAATGATGACAATCTTGTTCCTTGGCGGATGGTACGCGCCTGTGAACATTGGCGTTCAATTCGTCCCGCCTGTGTTCTGGTTCGTTCTGAAAATGGCGATTATCTTCTTCCTCTTTGCTATGGTGAAGGCGATTGTTCCGCGTTACCGCTATGACCAATTGATGCGCCTTGGGTGGAAAGTCTTTCTACCGATGTCGCTCTTTGCCGTTATGTTTATTTCCACATGGGTCGTCTTCTTCGGCCAACAAGCTGTGGGGGCCTAACTTATGATGACACGTCTTAAACAAGCCTTTCGGGGGATGTTGCTGCTCGATTTTATCGGCGCATTTATCCTTGCGATGAAATATTTCTTTCGTCCGAAAGTGACGATCAACTATCCTTTTGAGAAGGGGCCGTTAAGCCCACGCTTTCGCGGAGAACATGCGCTGCGCCGTTATCCGAGCGGCGAAGAACGCTGCATCGCGTGTAAGCTGTGCGAAGCGATTTGCCCGGCGCAAGCGATTATGATTGAAGCGGAACCGCGCGAAGATGGCTCTCGCCGTACAACGCGTTACGATATTGATATGGTAAAATGTATTTATTGTGGCTTCTGCCAAGAAGCGTGTCCTGTGGACGCGATTGTTGAAGGGCCGAATTTCGAGTTCGCCACGGAAACCCGCGAAGAGCTTTATTACGATAAAGACAAGTTGCTGGCGAATGGGGACCGCTGGGAACGTGAAATTGCCAAGAATTTAGAAATGGATGCACCTTACCGCTAGCGGTGAGGGTGACGACGAGGACTTAGATTGTGATAACTGCCATAGCCTTTTATTTGCTGGCCGCCGTATCCGTAGCAAGCGCCTTTATGGTGATTGCTTCACGGAATCCGGTTCATTCGGTCATGTATCTTATTTTGACATTTTTCTCCGCTGCGGGATTGTTCATTCTCATGGGCGCTGAATTCCTCGCGCTGCTGCTAATAATGGTCTATGTCGGCGCGGTTGCTGTACTGTTCTTATTTGTCGTGATGATGCTCGAAGTTGACTTTGTCGCGCTTAAGCAAGGGTTTTTACAATATATTGGTGTTGGTCTTATGGTTGCGACGGTGCTGTTGACCGAGCTTATCTTAGTTGGCGCGGCTTACTTCTCGGGCGATACAAAAACCGCTAATGAGCCTGACCCTGAAAAGTCTAACCTCGAAGCCTTCGGTGAAGTGCTTTACACAGATTATGCTTTCTTCTTTGAAGCGTCGGGCTTCATTTTGCTGGTAGCGATGATTGGCGCAATTGTGCTGACCCTGCGCGAGCGCGAAGGGGTGCGTAAACAAGATATCTCAAAGCAAATTGCACGGACACGCGAAGAGGCTATTGAAATGGTCGACTTGAAACCGGGTGAGGGAATTGGATCATGATTATCGGTTTAACCCATTATCTGGTGGTTGCGGCCATTCTGTTCACTATTGGAGTGTTCGGCGTTTTCGTGAACCGTAAGAACGTCATTATTATCTTGATGTGTGTTGAGCTGATTTTGCTCTCAGTGAATATCAACTTCGTCGCCTTTTCTGCTCATATGGAAGCGGTTGGCGCGAATGAGCCTCTCGCAGGTCAGATATTCGCGTTGTTTGTTTTAACGGTTGCCGCGGCTGAAGCGGCTGTCGGTTTAGCTATCCTTGTCGTGTACTTCCGAAACCGCGGTAATATCGCGGTCGAAGACATCGATATGATGAAGGGGTAAGGGACATGCTCTATATTGCTATCGTCTTTGCGCCGTTACTCGGGTTTTTATTCGCAGGTATAATGAATAAGCGTTTAGGTGATAATCCGCCTATGCTGGTGACGACCGGGCTCTTGTTCTTCTCGGCTATTTTGTCATGGGTGGCTTTAATCCGTGTTGGCTTTGGTCATACGCCATCTGATGTGACGCTCCTGCGTTGGATGGATGTGGGCGGGGTTCAAGCAAATTGGGCCTTAAAAATTGATACGCTTACGGCGGTTATGCTTGTGGTGATTAATTCAGTTTCCGCTCTCGTCCATCTCTATAGCTGGGGCTATATGAGCGATGATAAGTCAAAGCCGCGTTTCTTTGCTTATCTGTCGCTCTTTACGTTCGCCATGTTGATGCTCGTCACGTCGGATAATTTCATCCAAATGTTCTTTGGTTGGGAAGGGGTGGGCCTCGCGTCATATCTCTTGATTGGCTATTATTATAAGAAGCCGTCTGCCAATGCCGCAGCGATTAAAGCCTTCGTTACGAACCGTGTTGGTGACGTCGGTCTGGCGCTTGGCGTTATGACGATCTTCCTCGTCTTTGGCTCTGTAGAATTTGATACGGTCTTTGCTGCTGTTGCGGATAATCAAGAGCGAGTTCTTGGCTTCTTGGGGATGGAATTTAACGCGATTGAATTAATTGCGTTCCTCTTATTTATTGGCGCTATGGGTAAGTCAGCGCAGTTCGTTCTGCATGTCTGGCTCCCAGACGCGATGGAAGGCCCGACTCCTGTGTCCGCGCTTATCCATGCGGCGACGATGGTTACGGCAGGGGTCTTCCTCGTTTGCCGCGCCCATCCGATTTTCGAACTTGCGCCGATGACGTCTGGCTTTATTACGGCCCTTGGAGCCTTTACCGCCTTCTTCGCGGCAACGGTTGGCCTCGTGCAAAACGATATTAAACGCGTCATTGCCTATTCCACATGTAGCCAGCTCGGCTATATGTTCTTTGCAGCAGGGGTTGGTGCTTATAACGCCGCGATGTTCCACCTATTCACCCATGCGTTCTTTAAAGCGCTTCTCTTCTTATGTGCAGGCTCTGTTATTCATGCTCTACATCATGAGCAAGATATGCGGAAAATGGGCGGCATCCGCAAAAAAGTTCCGTTTACATATGGTGCAATGATACTCGGCACGCTCGCCATTACGGGTGTTGGTCTTCCTATTCTTGGGTGGGGCTTCGCAGGGTTCTTCTCTAAGGACGCCATCATCGAAGCGGCTTATGCTGTCGGTGCAGCGGGTGATAGTTCAGCTGCCGTTTTTGCCTTCTGGATGGGGATTATCGCGGCGCTGTTCACAAGTTTCTATAGCTGGCGTTTGATCTTCATGACTTTCCACGGAAACTACCGTGGTGATCAGCACACATTTGATCACGCCCATGAAAGCCCGAAGACGATGCTTGTTCCGCTAGGCCTTCTGAGTGTCGGTGCTGTGTTTGCAGGGGCGTTTTTCTACAAGCACTTTATGGGCGACAATGCCTATGCGTTTTGGAATTACAGCTTGCCGATCGAAGACGGGCACCATGCGCACGCTATCCCTGATAATCTTTACGCCGCTGCAGAGACAGTCGTGTCTGACGCCCATCACGGAGCCGATCATGCACCTAGTGGATTGTTTGGGTTTTTGTTCGCAAAATTCCACGGCTATCCGATTTGGGTTCTTTTCGCGCCGCTACTCGTGTCAGCTCTCGGCTTTATTACCGCGTGGGTGATGTATATTCGCCAAGGTGCGGAGAAGCACATCGCTGCGATTGAGGAAACAGGGGGAGGCGTAATGTATAACTTCCTTCTCAATAAATGGTATGTGGACGAGATTTACGACATGACCGTCGTTAAAGGCGCGCGCGCTCTTGGTGACCTGTTTTGGAAAGTCGGCGATGAGAAAATCATCGACGGCCTTGGTCCGAACGGAATCGCGGCGACAGCCATGGGCGTCTCAAAGCGCTTCTCAAAACTTCAAAGCGGGAAGCTCTTTCATTATGCTTTCATTATGTTAGCGGGTATCGCGGCTATTCTCGCCTTCGTCTTTACTAAGGTCGGAGGGTAGATCATGTTTACAAATCTTCCTGTTTTATCGTTCATCACATTTGTTCCAGCTTTTGTTGCTATATTGTTGATGATTTTCTCTCGCCTAACCGCTGAGTCTGGGCGGGCACAACTCGAGAAAAATGCGTCATTAGTCGCGCTAGTGACGACGCTCTTTGTTTTTGTTTTATCGGCACTTTTATTAATTGACTTTGATGCGTCGTCTTCGGCCTATCAATTTGTTGAGGATTATGAGTGGCTCGGAGGCGGAATTAATTACCGCATGGGCGTGGACGGAATTTCTGTTCTGTTCGTTGTCTTAACCGCCTTCTTGATGCCGTTTTGTATCTTTGCCAGCCAGACGTCGATCAAGAAACGTATGCTCGAATATATGGTCGCCTTTTTGGTGCTAGAGACCTTTATGATCGGCGCTTTTGTTGCGCTTGATCTGGTACTGTTCTATCTGTTCTTTGAGGCTGTGCTGATCCCGATGTTTATTATCATTGGTGTTTGGGGCGGGAAGAACCGCGTCTATGCGTCTTATAAATTCTTCCTCTATACATTGCTCGGCTCGGTTCTATTGCTTGCCGCTATTTTGTGGCTCTATAGCTATAGCGGCAAAGTCCTCGGAGCGCCGACAACGAACATTGAAACACTGTCTAATAATCTGGATATTCCAGGCGGCGCTCAGACGTGGCTCTGGTTAGCCTTCTTCGCGTCCTTTGCAGTGAAGATGCCCATGTGGCCTGTCCACACATGGCTGCCTGATGCTCACGTTGAAGCCCCAACCGCAGGCTCTGTTATTCTGGCCGCGATCTTGTTGAAGCTTGGTGGCTACGGCTTTATCCGCTTTTCACTACCGATGTTCCCAGATGCCAGTACGCTCCTCGCGCCGCTCGTGTTCTGGATGTCGATCATTGCGGTGATTTATACATCACTTGTCGCTTATCGTCAGAAAGACATTAAAAAGCTGATCGCCTATTCATCTGTCGCCCATATGGGATTTGTCACCATGGGTATCTTTGCAGTGAACTTCCAAGGATTACAAGGGGCGCTGTTCCAGATGATCTCTCACGGGTTTATCTCTGGTGCGCTCTTCTTATTGGTTGGTGTGATTTATGACCGTATGCACACACGCGAGATTGCCTTTTACGGCGGCCTTGTGAAGCGTATGCCGATCTATGCGATCTTCTTTATGTTCTTCACTATGGCCAATGTTGGCCTGCCGGGGACAAGTGGCTTTGTCGGTGAAATCCTCACCATGATTGGCGCTTATCAAGTTAACCCTTGGATTGCTTTCGGTGCGGCTATTGGCATGATTTTATCGGCTATGTATGCGCTGCATCTTTATCGTGAAGTTATCTTTGGTGAACCGACGAATGATAAGCTCGACGACATACAAGACATGACATCACGCGAAATTATCATTATCGCACCATTGGCTGTCTTTACATTAGTTTTGGGTGTTTACCCATCTTTGGTTACGGACATTACGGGCCCATCTGTTGAGGCCTTGTTGGCAAACTTCCAACAAGCGACTGGGGGTTAGGGGACTATTATGGCGAATGTTATAAATTTCATTCTTCCGTTCTTACCGGAATTACTCCTTGCGTTTTTTGCGTCGCAACTGCTTGTCTTTGGTGTCGGTAAAAAAGGACGCACAGATATTGTCCGCTGGATAGCGGTTGGCCTTTTAATTGTTTACGCGCTGTCAGGTCTTATTGTCGGTGTTCCTGGAACCACGGCTTTTAACGGCGCACTAGTCAATGATAATTTCAGCTATATTGCGAAAGCCATTTTAGGCCTATCTGCAGCGGCGGCTTTACTCATCTCTGAAAGCTACCTTAAGTCTGAGCGTCTCGATAAATATGAGTTTTCAGTTCTCGTTCTTTACGCCGTATTGGGCATGAGCATCATGGTCTCATCCAACTCGCTCTTGTCGCTTTATATTGGTATCGAAATGCAGTCTCTTGCGCTTTATGTGTTGGCCGCCTTTAACCGCGATAGCCTACGCTCATCAGAAGCCGGACTTAAATATTTCGTCCTTGGCGCGATTTCATCAGGGTTGTTGCTTTACGGCATCTCGATGATTTACGGCTTTACAGGATCATTACGGTTCGAGACGATTGGTAATGTGATTTCTGCGGGTAACGTTTCGACAGGTATCATTGCGGGCATGGTCTTTATGCTCTGCGGATTGGCCTTTAAAATCTCCGCCGCACCGTTCCACATGTGGACACCTGATGTCTATGAAGGCTCTCCGACACCTGTGACGGGATTCTTTGCCAGTGCGCCAAAATTCGCCGCTATGGCCCTTATCGCACGTCTATTGATGGACCCGTTTGCAGGTATGATTGATGCATGGCAGCAAGTGATTATCGTCTTGGCTGTGTCCTCTATGATTGTCGGTGTTTTCGGGGCGTTGATGCAAACCAATATCAAACGCCTTATGGCCTATTCTTCGATTGCTAATATGGGCTACGCGCTTGTGGCATTGGCCGCAGGAACCGCAGCAGGGGTCAACGGCATGTTGATTTTTATGACCATCTACCTGATTACCTCAATTGGTCTGTTTGCCTGTATTCTTCAAATGCGTATTCGTGACGGCATGGTTGAGCAAGTCAGCGACCTTTCGGGTCTGTCTAAGTCTCAACCGCTCTTGGCCTTGATCTTTACAGTGCTGTTGTTCTCTCTGATGGGTATGCCGCCGTTGCTTGGCTTCTTTGGTAAAATCAGTGCTTTCTTACCAGCTATAGATGCAGGGCTAACGTGGCTTGTTGTAGTTGCACTTCTGGCTAGTGTTGTCGGTGCGTTCTATTATCTTCGCCTGATTAAAACCATCTGGTTTGATGAGCAAGACCGTCAATTCGTTAAGCCTGCGACAGCCTTGAGTGCTTTGTCAGCTTTGTCCGCGCTTGTGTTGGTTGCCGTACTCTTCTTACCCGTTCTTCGGACACCTGTGCAAGCTGTCTTAGGAGCAGCTGCTAACAGCTTGTTCTAAATTTGACGGGGCGGGTATAAACTTGCGCATACTGTCCTTCGATCAACTCGACTCAACCAATAGCGAAGCGTCCCGCCAATTAGAGGCGGGGGCGCAACTCCCCCTCTGGATATTTACCAAAGAGCAAACCCTTGGAAGGGGTCGCCGTGGCCGTAGTTGGGTGTCTGAAATAGGAAACTTATTTTGCTCTGGTCTTTATCCGCTCTCTAATAACGCAGGTCACGACGCACAAAAAAGCTTCGTCGCGGCTCTCGCGATTTATGATACATTGGCGGAATATGTCGCGCCTGAGCTGCTAAGCATTAAGTGGCCGAATGATGTGCTTCTTGGCGGCAAAAAGGTCTCTGGCATTTTGCTTGAACGTTTCTCGGGGGGACTGTGTATTGGCGTGGGTATAAATTTGCTCACCCGTCCCAAAACGGTCACCGACCAACAGACCGCTTGCGTAATTGATTATATCGCGGATGAATTGCTAAATGACCCAGAGCCTATTTTAGAAATGCCAGAGCCAGTATTGGCGATCTTAGCGGCAAAATATAGCCATTGGTCGAGGCTGCATGACGCGGAAGGCTTTACGCCTATTCGCGAAAAATGGCTCACAAGGGCTGCACGAATAGGTGAGAGCGTTACGGTCAGCCTTGCTAATGAACGCTTCAATGGCTATGCGGAAGACCTTGGGGTGGACGGCGCATTAATCGTCAGGCTAGAGTCTGGTGAAATTCGTCATATTCACGCGGGCGATGTATTTTTTGAAAGTTCATAGAGACGGTTATGCTTCTAGCGATAGACACAGGTAATACGAACACGATTTTTGCCATTCATGATATGAATGGTTGGATTGTCGAATGGCGTATTGCCACGAATTCAACCCGGACAGCGGATGAATATGCCGTATGGTTTCATCAGCTCTTGATGATGAAAGACTTGAAGTTTTCGGACATTACGGATTGCGTCATTTCCACAGTGGTTCCGCAGTCTTTATTTAACATGCGAAACCTCGCGCGTAGGCATCTGAACGTTGAACCCGTTGTCATTGGCGACGCGGGTGTTGAGACAGGAGTCGGCGTTGACATTGATAACCCTCAAGAAGTGGGTGCGGACCGCCTTGTGACCGCCTTGGGAGCGGTTGAACAATATGAAGGCGACCTAATCGTCATTGATAGCGGAACGGCGACGACGTTTGATGTTATTTCCAAAGACCGGGTCTTTGAGGGCGGCGTCATTTGTCCAGGGATAAACCTATCTGTGAAAGCTTTGCACGAAGCGGCGGCACAGCTCCCACGGATTGCCCTACAAAAACCAGACCGCGTCGTCGGTAAAAACACGGTAGAGGCGATGCAGTCCGGTGTGTTTTGGGGCTATATTGGATTAATTGACGGCTTAGTTCGCAAGATTAAAAAAGATGATGGCCGCGACTTTAAAGTCATCGGCACAGGCGGCGTGGTTTCATTATTTGACGGGGCGTCCGAAACCATAGATGTTTACGATTCTGCGCTAACAATAAATGGCCTGTACCATCTTTGGCGCCTCAATAAATAAATATAGATAGGGCGCCTATGTTATCACCGAAAAACGAGCTTGTTTTCCTGCCCCTTGGTGGGTGCGGAGAAATAGGCATGAACCTGAACCTGTTTGGTTATGGGCCACCGTCCAAACGCAAATGGATTATTGTCGATATCGGTGTTACCTTTGGCGGCCTTGATACGCCGGGTGTTGAGATCATCATGCCTGACACGGACTTCATTGAGAAAAATGTGGATGATCTGTTAGGGATAGTCCTGACCCATGCTCACGAAGATCATATGGGCGCTTTGGCGCGCCTCTGGCCACGTCTGAAATGCCCCGTCTACGCGACGCCGTTCACCATGTATCTCGTCAAAGACCGCTTGGCCGAATTTGAGCTGCTTGATGATGTGGAGCTGCACGAAATTCCGCTTAAAGGGCGGTTTGACCTCGGTCCGTTTGATATTGAAATGATCACCCTGACTCATTCAATCCCTGAGCCGAATGCACTGGCTATTCGTACGGATGCGGGGACGATCCTGCATACGGGCGACTGGAAAATAGACCGTGACCCACAGATTGGTGAGCCCGCAGATGAAGCCGCCATACGCGCGCTCTCGGAAGAGGGCATTCTCGCGATGATTTGCGATAGTACAAATGTCTTCTCCCCAGGGGAAGCAGGCTCTGAGGGGGACGTGCGCAAAGAACTCTCGAAGCTGATTTCAGAGTATGAAGGACGCGGTGTCGCCGTGGCCTCATTCGCCTCTAATGTTGCACGCCTTGAGAGCGTTATGGTCGCCGCCAAAGATAATAACCGCTCGGTTTGCCTTGTCGGACGCTCGATGGAGCGCATGACACGAGCGGCTAAATCTGTGGGGCTTTTAAGTGGCCTGCCACCAACACTTGACCAAGAAGAGGCGGCGCAAATTTCGGCGGAGCATGTGCTTTATCTTTGTACAGGCTCGCAAGGCGAACCGCGCGCGGCTTTGTCGCGTATCGCTAATAATTCCCACCGCCACGTTAGTTTTAAAGCAGGTGACGCAGTGATCTTCTCAAGTAAGATCATACCTGGAAATGATAAATCTATCTTTGCGCTGCAAAATGCGCTCGCTGATGACGGCATTGAAATTGTCACAGAAAAAAGTCGCGATATTCATGTGTCTGGTCACCCATGCCGTGATGAGCTGACCGCCATGTATGAGTGGGCCAAGCCGCATATTGCCATTCCCGTTCACGGCGAGCGCAGGCACTTGATTGAACATGCCAAGCTCGCGCGCGGCCTCGGCGTGTCTCATGGTATCGCACCGCATAATGGCGAGATGATCAAAATCTCCAAATCGGGCGTCGATATTGTCGATATTGTCGAAAACGGGCGGCTGCATGTGGACGGCTCAGAGATCGTTTCAAGCCAAGATGACGGCCTCCGTCTGCGCCGTAAGATGGCCTATGCAGGACATGTCGCGGTGAGCATCGTAACCGATAAAAAAGGTCAGATCATCTCTGGCCCTGAAACGCGCATTACGGGCTTTCCCGCAGGGCATCAAAATGAGTTGGTTGATGATCTCTCAGAACGTGTCTCGGATATTGCCGAAGACGCTTTTGATACGCTCACCCGCAAAGAGCGCACGGATGAAGACATGATTGAAACTCGTATTCGCTCCCATGTGAAACGCTATATTAAACAGCAAACTGGAAAACGCACGCTCGTCGAAGTCCTCGCGCACCGTGTGTAATAAGGATATATCATGAAGCTTGGCCCCATGAACCATGTCGGCATCGCCGTTCCAGACCTTGAGACGGCTGTGGCGCGTTACAGAGATATATTTAACGCCACGGATATTTCCGACGTGATCACAATGGAAGACCGCGGGCTTTATGTGCAATTCGTCAACCTGCCAACAGGGCAGGTGGAGTTGATTGCGCCGATGCACGACAAGACGGCGATTGCTAAGTTCCTCGAGAAAAATCCACAAGGCGGGCAGCACCATATTTGCTTTGAAGTGGCGGATATTCACGCGGCGGTTGCCGACATGTGTGCGAAAAATATTCGCGTCCTCGGAGATCCGCGTGTTGGTGCGCACGGAACGCCCGTGATTTTCCTCCACCCCAAAGATATGGGGGGTGTGCTGATTGAACTCATGGAAACTCCTGCTGAGATGCACTAGAAAGCTGTTATGAACTTATTTTCTGCATTTGTTGTCTATTTGATTATCTGGTGGGTTGTCCTGTTCGGCGTCCTGCCCATTGGCGTGCGCGGGCAGGTTGAAGACGGCGAGGTCGTTAAAGGCAGCGAACCGGGCGCTCCGACTGAGGCCAATATGTGGTGGAAAGTCAAAGTTACAACGATCATCGCGACGATACTTTGGGTGACGGTATGCTCCATAATCATCTTCGAGCTGATTGATCTGGAATGGTTGGTGGGGGGCGTGCCTGATTTTTAGATATGTTACTAAGGGTCGCATAGTGGACATCAAGCACGCATCCATGAACGCCCCAAGAAGGACACTCGTAAATAAGTTTATTGAAAATTTTATTATGCCAGCTTTTAGTTTTTATTCCAATTAACTGAGGCGCATAATGGGATGGAGTTTTACTAATGATAGATAGTGTGGTTTTTTCACCTACGCGTTCGGAAGGTTTGTCTCGCCTTAGTAACTTTGTTCCAAAAGCTGGACAAGATTACGCAAAGCTGCGCAATAGTGATTTTGGGCGCGGTCAACATAAGCACGTATCCAGCCTATCTCCATACATTAGACACCGCCTTATTAGTGAACGAGAAGTTGTTAGTGCTTCGATTAAAACCCATGGATTCCCTAGTTGTGAAAAGTTTGTTCAAGAGGTCTTCTGGCGCAGCTACTTCAAAGGCTGGCTTGAGCATAACCCACACATATGGTCGCGATATAAAACCGCTCTAAATCACAGTTTAGTCACCTTAGGCGCAGACAGCGATTTGAATGAAAGATATAACCAAGCTCTTGCGGGGCAGACAAATATCGCATGTTTTGATTATTGGGTTATGGAACTAGTTGAAACTGGATATTTGCACAATCATGCTCGTATGTGGTTCGCTAGCATTTGGATTTTTACGCTTAAACTCCCTTGGGAGTTAGGGGCTGATTTCTTTATGCGAAACTTAATAGATGGTGACCCCGCCAGTAATACGCTGTCATGGCGCTGGGTCGCGGGGCTACATACTAAAGGTAAGACATATCTTGCTCGCCCAGATAATATAGCGCGTTTCACGAATGGTAGATTTAACCCAGAAGGGCAATTAGCGACGGTTGCAGAGCCATTGCTTGAAGCTGAAAATAATATGCCTAGTCCAAAACTTGCACAAAGCGACATGATCCTAAAAGAGCCCTTTCTGATTCTTATTCATGAAGATGACTGTATGCCAGAAAGTCTTTTGCTTGAAAATGAAATGCAGGAACCTCAAAAACCTGCTTATGCAATTGGAGCTACGGCAACATCATTTCGCTCTCCATTACCAGTTGATGATAAAGTACACAACTTTTCAAAAGGGGCCATTTTAAATGCAGTAGAACGCTCGAGTGATGATGGCCTTATAATTGAGGACGATTGGGCGCAGGCTTTGATAAAGACTTGTCAAAAAATAGGCGTTAAGAATATTGTGACAGCTTATATGCCGCTAGGTCCAAACGCAGATGCATTTGCAAAAGCAAAGCCAGTTTTGAGCCAGGCCGGTATAAAAGTTTCTCAAATTATTCGGCCTTGGGACAAGCATGTATGGCCCTATGCCAATCGCGGTTTTTTCAAGGTTAAAAAGAAGATGACCAGCATATTAGACACTTTAGAACAACAGGGCGTCCAAGGGCAGCTATTATGAGTGACCGTAAATTTCCAGATGATATCAAGCCCGCCGCCCAGTTAGAGGATAAAGGTAAGCTTACGACATCAGAGCTAGTGGCTATGGCATGGGATGATGACACAAGCTTTGATCAGATAAAAACTCAATCAGGTCTAAGCGAGGCAGAAATCATTAAAATCATGCGACGCCACATGAAACCGAGCAGTTTTCGGATGTGGCGCAAACGTGTGAGCGGACGGGCGTCCAAACACGCCTCTCGATTGAATGAAAATCCATGAATCTGATTTTCATATTCGGAGATCAGCTTTCATTAGATATTTCCTCACTGGCGAAAGTCAATAAGGGTAATGACGTCATTTTTATGTGTGAAGTGCAGGCCGAGGCGGTTGCGGTAAAACATCACAAGAAGAAAATTGTGTTCGTCTTTTCTGCGATGCGTCATTTCGCGGATGAGCTAATCCGTGAAGGTTATAACGTTCGTTATGTGAAAATAGACGAGGCTGATAATACGCAAAGTTTTGAAGGCGAAATTATGAGGGTGGTGCATGAATACCGCCCTGAGCAGCTTTTGCTGACCGAACCGTCAGAGCACCGCGTAAAAGAAATTGTAAGAGCCTTACCCCGCTCATTAGACTGCGCGGTAAAGGTTTTACCTGATGATAGGTTTCTATGCACCCCATCCGAATTTAGGGAATGGGCGCAGGGGCGCAAACAATTTCGCATGGAGTATTTTTATCGATTTTTACGTCGTAAATATGATGTTTTAATGGACGGGGATAAACCCATAGGTGGGGCCTGGAATTACGACAAGGAAAACCGCTCGCCTGCCAAGCAAGGCCTGCAAATACCTAGCCCTTTTATGATAACGCCCGATGAAATAACGACAGACGCAATGGCGAGTGTTACGGATCGGTTTAAAGACCACTTCGGGGACATTGAGCCGTTCCATTATGCCGTAACCAGAACCGGCGCTCTTGAGGTTTTAGATGACTTTATCGAAAATCGCCTTGTCAATTTTGGAACCTATCAAGACGCCATGCTGAGCGGCGAGCCATGGATGTTTCATAGCCATATCAGCCTTTATTTAAATTCCGGCCTATTGGGCCCGCTCGAATGCGTGCGAAAAGCCGAGCAGGCTTATCATTTAGGCGGCGCGCCTTTAAATTCTGTAGAGGGCTTTATTCGGCAAATTCTAGGATGGCGCGAATATGTGAAAGGCATTTATGATTTGAAAATGCCAGATTACCGCTCCGAAAATTATCTGGGCGCAACCCGTGCGCTTCCTGAGTTTTACTGGAGCGGGAAAACACAAATGAATTGCCTTAAGCAATGCGTGACAGAAACACGCCAAAACGCTTATGCTCACCATATTCAGCGCCTTATGGTTTTAGGTAATTTTGCCTTAATCGCGGGTGTGCATCCCGATGAAGTGAATGAATGGTATCACCTTGTTTACGCGGATGCCTATGAATGGGTCGAGCTTCCCAATGTGTCTGGAATGGTATTGTTTGCAGATGGAGGATTGCTGGCTTCAAAGCCATATGCGGCGAGCGGAGCTTATATAAACCGCATGTCAAATTATTGCAGCTCTTGCACGTATAAAGTGAGCGTAAAGAATGGCCCCAAAGCTTGCCCCTTTAACTATCTTTACTGGAACTTTATGATCGAGAACCAAGAAAACCTTTCGGCCAATCCGCGAATGAGTATGCCATATAGAACTTTAGCCAAAATGGACGAGGCAAAAAAGTCCGCTATAAAAGATGATTCCGCTCGTTTTTTTAACAAAATTGAATCTGGCGAAATTGCTTAGATACTGCCCCTAAAACATTAGAAGTAATATAAGTAGAAGAAAAAATATGCATTATAACAAACAAGATATTGCCGATTGGGACCGCATCTTTCGGCTCAAAATTATCAATTCTATTACAGGCATTAAGCCAGCCAATCTAATAGGTAGCGCGTCTAAAGACGGGGC
This sequence comes from Maricaulaceae bacterium, assembly GCA_039989855.1. GTDB lineage: Bacteria > Pseudomonadota > Alphaproteobacteria > Caulobacterales > Maricaulaceae > CALFVT01. The sequence goes on from JBDXGZ010000001.1 coordinate 160,324, forward strand.
AACAAATCTAGCAATATTTAGCTCTCTTGTTCACTTGGGTAGCCGGCCCGCATTATTAGGCTTTATCACAAGACCGCAAACCGATGAAGTCGGTCATACGCTTCAAAATATTATGGAAACGGGCAGCTACACTATCAATCACATTCATTCGGAATTTACGGAGCAAGCCCATTACACCTCTGCAAAGTTTGAAAAGTCTGTATCTGAATTTGAAGCTTGCGGGTTTAAAGAAGAATATATTGAAGGATTTAAAGCGCCATTCGTGCAGCAAAGTCGATTTAAAATGGGTATGAGTTTTTCACAGGCGATAGATCTACCGAACGGAACTAAACTTGTTATTGGCGAAGTGGAGCATTTAATTTTACCCGATATTGACCTCAAAGAAGGGGACGTAAATTTGGAAACCTGCGGGAGTGTCGGAATATCTGGGCTCAATAGCTATTATGATCTCACTAAAATAGCTCAATATCCATTTGCGAGAGTCGTCGAGGTCCCTGATTTTAAATAGCTAGAGGTTTAAGGCAAGCAAAGCTATTGTAAGTTAGGCTTAAAGAGGGGTAGCCTCTCAATATAACAACCAAGTTCATAGAGTTGGTCATGCGCAATGATATAGCGAAAGAAATAATTTCTGTTTACGTGATATTGGCATGACCAACAGGTTGAATAATCCTAAACTTCTGTAAGGTTAATACGTAAGTGATTCATGGCTCATAAAAAACAAAACCTTCCAACCAAAATATGCATCGTCTGCGAGCGTCCATTCTCTTGGAGAAAGAAATGGGAACGCGTTTGGGATGACGTCAAATACTGCTCAAAGCGCTGTCAATCTGAGCGCCATAAAAAGAAGTCTTAACTAAGCTGCACGTTTATCATTCACTAAAAATAGTAATTCAGCCGCTGCTTTAGCATCACAAAGGGCGCGATGATGCGATTCTAGATTGATTTGAAATTCCTGACATAGGTTCTTGAGGCTATATGAACGATACCCAGGGTAATGTTTTCGCATTGTCGAGCAGGTGCATATTTTGGCGTGCCTGAACCTTTTATCGATGCGAGCATATTCCGCATTCACAAACCCATAATCAAAATTAACATTATGAGCTGCGAATATGGCGTCTCCCATAAATTTAGAAAAGCTATCGGCGACATCTGCAAAGAGCGGAGCATTCGCTACCATTTCATTTGTAATGCCCGTTAGTTTCGTGATGAAGGGTGGGATTGAACGCTCAGGGTTAAGGAGAGTTTGAAACTCATCAATGACGTGTCCGTTCTGTATTTTGACTGCGCCTATTTCTGTTATTCGGTGCAATCCTGGGCGTCCACCTGTTGTCTCCACATCTACCACCACATAGATCTGATTCGGATCGATAACCCAGTCGATACGCGCAATATCCGTTTGAATGCCAGCGGCGCGTAATTGCTTTATTCGGGTAAGTTGATTACGTCGTATAACGTCACCAGAAGCTTTTACTTCTACGAATCGTAAGACGTCACCCTTAATCAACATTAAATCCGGAAAACCGTCTCGCGTCGCTTTATAGTCTTTTGCCATACGCCGCAAAATTTCTACAAGCGCAGCGGAAGGCGCGACTTCTATTAATGTCTTGATGAGATCAATACTTTTACCGCTCCAGCGAAATATACCATTGGGAGTTCCATGATGGCGGCTAACAGTTTTCAGGATTTGTAAATAACTATTGGATGCAGAAGATAAACTACTCAGTTTGGTTTCAATTTTTGTCTCAAACTGACTGTAGAAAACACCCGTCTTTAGGCTCGTGGGCACGTTCTCAAAGCTATTATGAAGTGCAGCAGCCTTTGCGCAATAAAGCTCTTCCCAAAAGAGTAGGCCAAATAACGTTCGCCATAGTCTGTTCTCAGTAAAATAAACCGTATATCCTTGTGACGAATAGTATCTTTGTGCGGCACGTTCAGGACTGTTCTTGAAGGCTTCATCAAGTTTTAAAACTTCACCTTGCCTTAAAATATCTGTGACTTGGCTCGTACGCTTCTTTTTGAACTTTCTTTGATAAAAATCTTCAGCAAAATTATGCTCGTCATCACTACCGGGGTTTTCGATCAAGCGTTCAAGTCTGACTCTACACCAGTCCTTATCACCACGTTTGTACCGAAGCCTAATGATACGCTCGTTGCAAAGCGGGTGATCGCTGAGACCATATAACTTTAGGGCTGTTTCTATATCACCTAACCGTTCAGACATGCCGCCAAGCTTTTGGAGCAACTTATCATGCGAAGCGGTGCTTATATCGCATTCAGGGTCAGGCCAATATTCTACAGTGTCTATGAAGTCCGTTACATCGGTTTCATTTCCATGATGAAACTTATGGAGACCATCAGCATAAAAGTAGGCTGCCTTTGCTTCTGCTAACGTATCAAAGCGCGCGCTATAATCAGCTTTAAAGTTAGGTGTCTTGCGAATACCCAAATCGCGCAATGTGAAGCTTTGCAGATTATCTTCGATCTTACCGAAATGTAGGTAGGATAAATAACGTAGAGATTCAGTCCGCCCTTGGGTCACGAAGTTTGCGGGCAGGACCGTATTTTCAAAGGGCATATAGGCGAGGGCAGCATCAACCAAGACATCTTTTTTCCAAGAGCGTTTAAAACCGCTGCTGCAGATATGACCTGCCATTAGAGCAATCAAATTTGGCTTCGTCATAGCGGACAGGCAGTCTTTGTAGTGATCTTTTGTAGGGGGACTAATGAAGCCTAATTGTTCTAAGGCGCTCAGTGCCGCTGGGATGTCATCGATTTCTTGATACTGAAGCTTGTGAGTATTAAATACATTGCCTTTTCTGCCAGCTATCCGAACGTATAAGCATTGAGCTTCGTGTGAGAGTTTCTTGAAAGCCTCCAAGAAGCCAGAGTGCTCTGGTTCAAAGACATGACTATAACGAGCCTCGACGAATGTGAGCATATCGCAGAAATTTGTGTGATAATAATAATCTGGGAGCTCCGGAAGTTTACGTTGATGTGAGCGCCTGCGTATATTTGAATTTGTGTATGACATTTGACGGGAACAAATAAAGAACAATTATGAAAAGTCAATTCCCGCAATACTCTCATTTTTGATCTGAATATCCTAAGCTCGCCTAACTAAGAGCATTCGGCTGATGTCTGGTGTGGGAATTTAAGCGACATAAAACCCATGGTCTATTCTATTACTTTAAAACTCCCACAAAACGCGCCTCCAATTATTTCCAGATTCTAACAGTCCAGTGCTTGTCGTTGGCTGTATGAACGGCTAAGCCCTTAATTAACTTAATAGGATACGACTCACATGCGCCTTTCTCGATATTTTCTGCCGCTCTTAAAAGAGTCGCCGTCAGAGGCCTCTATTGCGTCTCATAGCTTGATGCTGCGGGCGGGTATGATGAAGCAAAATGCAGCGGGTATTTATACGTGGTTACCGCTCGGTCATAAGGTTCTTAAGAAAATTGAGCAAATTGTCCGCGAGGAGCAAAACCGTGCCGGCGCCGTTGAAATGCTGATGCCGACCATTCAGCCTGCGGAGCTGTGGAAAGAAACAGGACGCTATGATGCTTACGGGCCAGAGATGCTGCGCATTACCGACCGTCATGACCGTGAAATGCTCTACGGGCCGACGAATGAGGATATGCTAACGGATGTATTCCGTAGCTCTATACGTTCTTACAAAGACTTGCCGCAGATGCTCTATCACATTCAGTGGAAGTTTCGCGACGAGCGCCGCCCACGTTTCGGCGTGATGCGCGGGCGTGAGTTCTTGATGAAAGATACTTATTCCTTTGACCTCATCGAAGAGGACGCGGTTCGGTCTTATAATAAGATGTTCACGGCGTACCTTAACACCTTCGCGCGTTTGGGGCTCAAAGCGGTTCCAATGAAAGCGGACACAGGTCCGATTGGCGGCGACCTAAGCCATGAGTTTATTATTCTCGCTGAGACAGGCGAGAGCGAAGTGTTCTGCCACAAAGATCTGATTGATATGGCGCCTCCGGGTGACGTGGACTTTGACGGTGACCTTCAACATATTTTCGACGAGCGCACCTCGCTTTATGCCGCGACTGAGGAAATGCACGACGCGGATGAATTTGCCAAAGTACCTGCGGATAAGCAGCTTTCGGCACGCGGGATTGAGGTCGGACATATCTTCTATTTCGGCGAGAAATATTCCGCGCCGATGAAGGCTGTTGTGATGAATAAAGAGGGCCGCGAGACGACGGTCAAGATGGGCTCTTACGGGATTGGCGTCTCGCGTCTTGTTGGCGGCATTATCGAGGCCTTCCACGATGATAACGGCATTATCTGGCCGAAGTCTGTCACGCCGTTTGGAGCAGGAATTATCAATCTCAAAGTCGGGGATGACGCCACGGACGCGGCGTGCGAGACGATCTACGCTGCGCTGTCAAAGGCAGGTGTTGACCCGCTCTATGATGATAAAAATGATCGCGGCGGACAGAAATTCGCGCGTATGGACTTAATTGGCTTGCCGTACCAAATCGTTGTCGGCCCGCGCGGCCTCAAGACTGGCGAGGTTGAAGTCAAAGACCGTGCGAGCGGCGAGAAGCAAAGTCTCTCGCCCGAGGCAGCTATTGAGTTTATTACCAAGGCCTACGCCTAGTGGATGATCAGCTTGCATATTCGTCGGTCGTTCCTGACGTGAACAAGGTCAAGCCGTTTGGCCCTGCTGAGCGTAAAATTGCGATGCGTTATTTACGCGCGAAAAAATCCCAAGGCGGCGTCGGGCTGATTGCCGCTATTTCCTTTAGTTGTATTGCGCTTGCGATTGCGGCGATGATTATAATCATGAGCATTATGAACGGCTTTCGTGCAGAGGTGATCCGCCTAACGATTGGCTCACAAGGGCATATGTTTGTTGCCCTGACACAGGCGAACCCAAACCCGCAACGCATTGAGGACATCGAAATAGCGATCAATGATTTGAACGGTGTGGAGAGAGCCTTTGAGTTCACTCAAGACCTTGCGGGTGTTCAGGCGAATAACCACTTTAGTGCAGGGCAGGTGATTGGCATGACTCCAGACGCCTTGCAGTCGTTTGATTTAATCACCAATAATATTGTGATTGGTGGATTGGAAGGATTTGCGCGTAATAGCCTGCCTGATGCTCGGGTTATGATTGGGGCGCAAATGGCGTCGCAACTTGGTCTGACGGTTGGCGATAAAATTGTCATTTTTTCAGGCCGTACGCGCGCTTCCCCGCTTGGGCCACCTAAACCAATATATAAACCCTACACTGTTGGTGCTGTGTTCAGTACGGGGCTTTATGAAGCCGATTTGACCTATATCTATATGGATCTCGAAGAAGCGACGCTTTTGTTTCACGCTGGTGAGGCACAAGGGACAATCATGATACGTTTAGATGATGCGGATGACGTGGGGAAGATGTCTGCGCCTATTCGTGCGACCGTAGGCGAGCCTATCTTCTTGCAAAATTGGCGCGATAAAAATGCAGGCACCGCCACGGCGCTTCGCACAGAACAAGTGGCTATGCGGCTTGTCTTTATGATCGTTGTTATCATTGCTATGTTCCCTGTTCTGGCTGCAATGATTATGCTCGTTAAAAACAAGTCCAAAGATATTGCGATATTGCGGACGATGGGTGCGACGAGTGGTTCTATCTTACGAATATTCCTTATGGCAGGCGCGATGATCGGTGTTTTAGGTACGTTTATTGGTATCGTCGCGGGTATTCTCTTTTGTGTAAATATTAGCGCCGTTCAAAGCTTTATCGAAATATTTACTGGGCCATTGTTTCCGCCTGAAATTTACGGCCTTGAAGCCGGAATTCCTGCGAAGATGGTGTCGTCTGAAGTTGCGGGTGTAGCGTTCTGGGGATTTCTTGTATCGGCGCTTGCTACGTTTTTTCCAGCATGGTCGGCCTCTAAAGTCGATCCTGTGGAGGCGCTGAGATATGAATAGTTCATCCACAGAGGGCCGTAGACCCATCTTATCTGTTCGTGGCCTCGTCCGCTCTTATCAGTCTGGCGGGGGTGTTCTTGAGGTTCTGCGCGGCGCGGATATTGATGTGTTTCCAGGTGAAATGGTCGGCCTTATAGGGCCGTCTGGTTCTGGTAAATCTACACTATTACACGCGGCAGGGTTGCTAGAGCGCCCGAATGAGGGAACTGTCTATATCAATGGGCGAGAGTGTTTGAAACTACCTGATGTACAGCGCACAGAAATCCGTCGTCAAAGCGTCGGTGTTGTCTATCAATTTCACCATCTCCTCAAAGAGTTTACAGCCCTTGAGAATGTCGTCTTACCGCAAATGATTGCAGGACGGTCACGCAAAGCCGCTGAAAGCGAAGCACGGCGTCTTCTGGATATTATGGGCCTAACTCCACGGCTTGAGCATAAGCCTTCGCAAATGTCCGGCGGGGAGCAGCAACGTGTCGCGATTGCGCGTGCGATTTCAAACAATCCTCAAATGTTGTTGGCTGATGAGCCGACGGGGAATTTGGACCCAGCCACATCTAATCGCGTCTTCGGTAGCCTTCATGACCTGACACGCAGAGAAGGTGTTGCGGCGCTGATAGCGACACATAATATGGAATTAATGTCCTATATGGACCGTGTATTAACCGTTCGAAACGGTTTGGTGGTTCCTTATACAGGTATTTAATCAGCATTTGTTGATAAGTTTTCTGGCCTGTTTTTTCTAAGTAATTGTTTTTAAATGTAATTTTAATATACACGCCTCTTTATTCACCGTTTGTTCTATGGTAGAACATAATGAGAACAAACAATGTGTGGATAGGTTGGAGGATTGTTGTGAAACAACTCGTTTTAGATATTAGTGCTGGTATGGTAGCTATAGGATTCGTGTCGACTATTACTATGTGGATTATGGTGATAGGGACTTAACTATCGGGAGTTCACAGTGGCTAGAACGCTATCGCCATTTATTCATCTGCGGTCGCGTTCACCTTATTCTATCTTAGAAGGGGCCACACAAATTGCGGATATGGCGGCCTATTGTTCGAAGTGGAACATGCCTGCTTTAGCCCTGACCGATACCAATAGTTTGAGCGGTGCACTTGAGTTTTCGCAAAAGCTCGTCGGTAAGGGAATACAGCCGATCATCGGACTGACTCTGTCCGTGGATATTGGGCGTGATGACCCACTGGCGCGTGGCGGTAAAGAGCCTGACGGGCAGATTGCACTTTTGGCGCAAAATGATGCGGGTTATCAAAACCTCATGGCCCTCTCGAGTGCGGCCTTTTTAGATATTGATCCGACGGACCTTCCTCATGTGGAATTAACCCGTATTTTAGAACGCTCTGAGGGTATAATCGCTCTGACGGGTGGCCCAGACGGTGTTTTGTGCAAGCTTGTCCATGCGGGGCAATTAGCACAAGCCGAAGCCTATTTAGATCAACTTCATGCTGCCTATGGTGACCGTCTCTATATTGAAATACAGCGCCACGGCATGCCAATAGAGCTTGGAACAGAGAAGACCTTAGTAGATTGGGCTTACGCCAAAGACATTCCGCTCGTGGCTACCAATGAACCTTATTTCCTCGAGCCAACCATGCACAAAGCGCATGACGCCCTTTTGGCGATTTCCGAGGGCTCATATATTCTCGAAAAGAACCGACGCAAAGTCACGCCGCAGCATTATTTCAAATCATCTGAGCAGATGGTAGATCTGTTTAAAGACATGCCAGAGGCGATAGAAAGCACAGTTGAAATTGCTCAGCGCTGTTTTGTGCAGTCTATAGCGCGTAAACCTATCCTTCCGGGGTTTGGTGATGAAAATTTGAGTGAGTCCGATATTCTTCGCCAAGAAGCTATTGACGGTCTTGAAGCACGCCTCAAAGCCGTTGAGCCTGCGGCTTCGCGGGAAGACTATTTTAAGCGTCTCGACTTTGAACTTGGTATTATCGAAGGCATGGGCTTCCCGGGATATTTTTTGATCGTCTCTGACTTTATTAAATGGGCAAAAGATCAAAGTATTCCTGTGGGGCCGGGACGTGGCTCTGGCGCAGGCTCTGTTGTTGCGTGGGCGTTAACCATTACCGATCTTGACCCGCTGCGATACGGTCTGCTGTTTGAGCGATTCTTGAATCCTGAACGTGTGTCCATGCCTGATTTCGATATCGACTTTTGCCAAGAGCGTCGCGGCGAAGTTATCAAATATGTGCAAAAGAAATATGGCGCCGATCAGGTCGCCATGATTATTACTTTCGGGACATTGCAAGCGCGTGCCGTTGTGCGCGATGTGGGTCGTGTGTTGCAAATGCCATTAGGGCAGGTCGACCGTTTGGCGAAGCTTGTGCCGTCAAACCCCGCGAACCCTGTATCATTATCCCAAGCCATTCGTATGGAAAAAGGCCTGCAAGAGGCGCGTGATTCAGAGCCTGCGGTGAAAGAGCTGCTCAGTATGGCGCTTGAGCTGGAGGGGCTTTACCGAAACGCCTCAACCCATGCGGCAGGGGTTGTGATTGGCGACCGTCCTTTGACGGAGCTCGTGCCGCTCTATCTTGACCCGCGTTCTGATATTCCTGCGACGCAATTTTCTATGAAATGGGCGGAAAAAGCCGGCTTGGTGAAGTTCGACTTTTTGGGTCTGAAAACGCTCACTGTGATTGACCGCGCTTTGGGGTATCTGCGCGCGCAAGGGCGAGAAATTGATCTGGATTCCGTGCCGACAAGCACCCCGTCCGCCTATAAAAATCTCGCAGATGGCCTATCGGCAGGGGTGTTTCAGCTTGAAAGTTCAGGGATGCGCGATGTGCTTCGCAAAATGGCGCCCGACTCGATTGAAGAACTAACCGCTTTGATTTCGCTTTATCGTCCAGGCCCGATGAAAAATATCGACAGCTACGTCGATCGTAAATTTGAACGTATTCCGATTGAATATCCTCATCCAGACTTGGAAGGAATATTAAAAGAGACTTACGGCATTATCATTTACCAAGAACAGGTGATGAAAATCGCGCAGGTTTTGTCGGGTTATTCTCTCGGGGAGGCGGATATGCTTCGCCGAGCTATGGGTAAAAAGGACAAGGCGGAAATGGACCGCCAAAAGTCACGCTTCATTGACGGCGCTGTCGAGCGCGGTGTGGAAGGTAAGCAGGCTGGTGATATATTTGAGCTAGTCAATGAATTTGCCGGCTACGGGTTTAACAAATCCCACGCGGCGGCTTACGCGATGATTTCTTTCCGTACCGCTTATCTTAAGGCAGAGTTCCCCACAGAATTTATCGCGGCATCTATGAGTCTTGATTTAAATAATGTTGAAAAATTAGCTCAGTTTTACCGCGAAGCTAAACGTATGGAGATGGACGTTCATGCGCCGTGTGTGAACCGCTCTATGGCGGATTTTGACGTGGCAGATGGTGCCGTTCTTTATGCGCTAGGTGCGCTTAAAAATGTTGGTCTCGAAGCGATGAGGCATGTTGTTGATGTTCGCAATGATGGGGGACTGTTTAAAAGTCTGGTTGACTTTGCCAAGCGCGTTGATGCGCGCATTGTCAATAAGCGCTGTTTTGAAAACTTAGCTAGAGGTGGGGCTTTTGACTCGCTTGAGCCAAACCGCGCTAAAGCCTTTAACGCCGCGGCAACCCTGCAATCTATTGGGTCTCGTGCCACGCAAGAGCGGGAATCCTCGCAAGTTGGGTTGTTTGGCGAAAGTGCTGTTGAAATGGCCGAGCCTGAATTGCCTGATCCGCGGCCATGGGAATTGGTAGAAAAATTGGATCATGAATTAGGCGCGATTGGGTTTTATTTTGGTGGTCACCCTTTGCAAGCCTACGAGGCCATGTTGGTGAGCAAGAAGGTGACATTCGCTGCTGATATTGAAGGTGATTACAAGCGCGGAAAGAAAGTTATGCGCCTTGCTGGAGTTGTACGAAAACGCCAAGAGCGCATGTCACAACGTACAAAAAAGAAATTCTGTTACTTGGCGCTATCAGACCCAACGGGTGACTATGAAGTTTTTATTGGCGATGAGCTGCTTAATAGGTCACGAGACATTATGACGGCTGGGGCTATTGTCGAAGTTCAGGTGAGTGTGGACCAACGGGACGGAGAGTTGAAAATATTTGGTAATGCTGTGTCGTCGCTCGATTCAGACGTTCAACAAACTTTAAAAGGCATTATTATACGCTTGCGTGTTGCCAATGATGAGAGCCTTGATGATTTAGCGCAAACCATAGAGGCCGTCAAAAATGCACCGTCACGTAAGATTGGATATATCGAAGTAATAGCTCCGATTGAGACGGGGCGGGAGGCTCATTGGCGTTTGCCCGATAAAGTCGGGATAGGTGAGAAAGCCCGCGCAGCTCTAAAGTCCTCGAAGTTCATCGAACTTATAGAGGAAGTTTACGCTTAACGGGCTGTTTTTACTTGTCATGGCCTCTAACTTTCGATTTGAACCATGATTTCATCTCTCACGGCGTTAAAAAGCGCATAAACAGCTTGCATATGTTTTTATCGAAGCTATAAGCCGCGTTCAATTCGCGTACAGGGAATGGCGTAGACCGTGTTGGTTTGCATCAATTCCGGTGGGACAAATGTCTCCACACCCTGTACTTAGGCCAACCGGAAAAAGGAGATACCTTATGGCTTTACCAGACTTTTCTATGCGTCAATTACTTGAGGCAGGCGTTCACTTCGGTCACCAGACCCATGCGTGGAATCCTAAGATGGATCAATACATCTTTGGTGCACGTTCTAACGTACATATTATTGACCTTTCACAAACTGTTCCATTGTTACACCAAGCCCTCGTGCAGGTTCGTGATGTTGCAGCTAAAGGTGGACGTGTCCTTTTCGTTGGTACAAAGCGCGCCGCACAAGAGCCTGTGTCTGTAGCGGCTAAGCGTTGTGCGCAATATTACGTCAATCACCGTTGGTTAGGCGGAATGATGACAAACTGGAAGACAGTCTCTAATTCTATTGCTCGTCTGCGTGAACTTGAAGCGATGAACGAAAACGGCGGTGCGGCTGGTTTAACGAAAAAAGAAGGCCTACAGCTTGCTCGTGAAATGGAAAAACTCGACAAGACCCTTGGCGGGATCAAGGATATGGGCGGTAAGCCTGACCTCATGTTTGTGATTGATACAAACAAAGAAGGTATTGCGATTAAAGAAGCCCGTCGTTTAGGTATTCCTGTTGTTGCGATCTTGGATTCAAATTGCGATCCTGAAGCGGCTGATTTCCCAATTCCTGGTAATGATGATGCGACTCGCGCGATTTCATTATATTGCGATTTAATTGCTGACGCTGTTCTTGACGGTATGACACAAGCACAAGCGAGTGCGGGTGTTGATCTCGGCGCGGCAGCTAATCCTGTTGAGTTGGCGATTGCAGACGTTGCGCCTGTTGCTAAAGCGGCTCCGGCTTCAGTTGTTGAAGCAGCCCCTGTTGCTGAAGCAGCTCCAGCGCCTGTTACTAAAGCGGCTCCTGCGGCTGAAGAAGAGTCAGAGTATCTACGTGTTACACGTGAATATGACGCTGACGTTGACGCCTCTGTTGTGGAAAAAATCGTAAAGCATCTTGGGCCATCCCTCAGCAACCGTGATAGCAAATATGTTGCTTGTTCTGATGAAACAGAGCTTGAGACGATTGTTAAAGGCTTCATGGTCAAGAAGATGGAAATCACAGACAAAGAAGAAGCTATGGCTAAAGTTAAAGCCGTGTGTTTAACAATGAAACCAACACGCATGAAAAACCGCGTGACGTTTTATTACCTCTTAGCTAAAGCCGAAGGCAAGCTAAGCGTATTCTAAAGACAGACCGTCTTAAAATTAATATTTGGCCTCCCTACGCGGAGGCCTAACCCGTAATATTCGCCCCGTAATACTCGCAAAGGAGATATTCCTATGGCTAAAATCACAGCCGCACTTGTTAAAGACCTACGTGACAAAACCTCCGCAGGCATGATGGATTGTAAAAAAGCGCTAACTGAAAATGATGGTGACATCGAAGCCGCGATTGATTGGCTACGTCAAAAAGGTATAGCTAAAGCCGATAAGAAGGCATCACGCGTTGCAGCAGAAGGTCTTGTTGCTATCGCACTGGACGGTACGAAAGGTGCTGTCGTCGAAGTTAACTCTGAAACTGATTTTGTTGCTCGTAACGAAGCCTTCCAAGGCGCGGTGAGCGAAATTGCTTCACTTGGCCTTACGGCAGGTGGTGACTTTGATAAGCTAAGCGCTACGACAACAAGCTCTGGCGCTAACGTCACTGAGCATCTTGTTGCGCTTGTTGCTAAGATTGGCGAAAACATGAACCTTCGCCGTACAGATTACCTTGAGGTCTCTGACGGTGTTGTGTCAGGTTATATCCATAACGCCGAAGCTGGCAACATGGGCAAAATCGGTGTGCTTGTTGCGCTCGAATCAACAGGTGACAAAGCTGCGCTTGAGGCTTTGGGCAAGAAAATTGCGATGCATGTTGCGGCAACAAGCCCATTGGCGTTGACACCTGCTGATCTCGACGAAGCGGTTGTCACGAAAGAACGTGAAATGCTGATTGCAGAAGCGCGCGAATCTGGGAAGCCAGAAGCGATCATTGAGAAAATGGTCGATGGCCGTATGCAGAAGTTTTTCAAAGAGTCTGTTTTAACGACACAAATCTTTGTTATGGACGGAGAGCGTACGATTGATCAGGTCGTGGCTGATGAATCTAAGTCTCTCGGGGCTGACGTTAAGTTAACTGGATTTGTCCGTATGGCGCTCGGTGAGGGTATCGAGAAAAAAGAAGAAGACTTTGCGGCCGAAGTCGCAGCAGCCGTTGCTGGTTCTTAATTCTTTAACTTTGATGTAAAAATTCAAAACCCCGTGCTAGCGTGCGGGGTTTCTTTCGTTATAAGGGATAAAACCAGATTCGGCGGTTGGGCGTCGAATCTTCAATGTTTTGGGAGATTTGCGTGGATTATAAATTCCAACGTGTCTTATTGAAAGTCTCGGGTGAGGCCCTCATGGGGTCTCAATCCTACGGGATTGATGTCTCAATGACAGAAAAAATCGCTAAAGAAGTCAAGCAGGCTCACGATAATGGATTGCAAATTGCGCTTGTTATTGGCGGCGGGAATATTTTTCGCGGTTTATCTGCGGCTGCTGGCGGCATAGAACGCTCGACGGCAGACTATATGGGCATGCTTGCAACGGTTATGAATGCACTTGCGATGCAAAGCGCGCTCGAGCAGCAAGGTGTCCATACGCGGGTTATGTCGGCCATTCCGATGACAACAGTATGTGAGCCTTATATTCGCCGCCGTGCCGTGCGTCACATGGAGAAGGGTCGTGTTGTGATTTTTGCCGCAGGGACAGGTAATCCATATTTTACAACAGATACGGCTGCGGCCTTACGGGCGGCAGAAATGAATTGCGACGCGCTTCTTAAAGGCACACAGGTTGACGGTGTTTATGATAGCGATCCGAAAACCAACCCAGATGCCAAGCGTTATGATCAGCTAAGTTACCAAAAGGTTCTTGCGGATGACCTTCGGGTTATGGACACATCAGCTGTATCCTTGATGCGAGACAATTCAATCCCCATAATAGTATTTTCTGTCCACATTGAAGGTGGACTAGATTCGGTTATGCGCGGAAAAGGTGTATGTACCACAATATCGTCGAGTTAAGGTCGTAATTTGGCCGGGCAAGACAGCGTAAGGAGACAGTATGTCATTTGATCTAGATAGCTACCGGAAACGGATGGACGGCGCAGTCGCGTCTTTGAAAACAGAGTTTTCAGGTCTGAGAACAGGCCGTGCAAATACGGCTTTGCTCGATAATATCACCGTCAAGGCTTACGGGAGTGAAACACCGTTAAATCAAGTTGGGTCTGTCTCGGTCCCTGAGCCGCGGATGTTGACTGTTAGCGTTTGGGATAAGACGGTTGTGGCCGCTGTTGAGCGCGCACTTCGTGAAAGTCCGCTTGGGATTAATCCTGTGGTTGACGGGCAAAACCTGCGTATTCCTATGCCGCCTTTGACGGAAGAGCGCCGCAAGGATCTCACTAAGGTCGCAGGTGGTTATGCTGAAAACGCACGTATCGCTGTTCGTAATGTTCGCCGGGACGCTATGGATACGCTTAAGAAGCTACAGAAAGATAGTAAGATTAGCGAAGATGATCAGAAGAAATTCGGAGATGATGTGCAAAAGGCAACCGATATGGTTATTGCCAATGTCGATGAGGCCTTGAAAGTCAAATCTGAAGAAATCATGCAGGTATAAAGTCTGACGTCTTTCTCCAAATATCACGCTAATTTTCCGTTACATATCGGAATTATCATGGACGGAAATGGCCGCTGGGCACAATCCCGTCACCGTCCGCGTGTCTTTGGCCATCAACAAGGTGTAAAAACTGTTCGCCGTATTGTCGAAGACGCGGCAGATATGGGAATTAAGTATCTAACGCTCTATAGTTTTTCGACGGAAAATTGGACACGTCCTAAAGCGGAAATCGCCGCTCTTTTTCAATTGCTCAAGAAATATGTCGCGGATGACCTTGAGACACTGAATAAGAATAATGTACGTGTACGTGTCATTGGCTCTCGTGATGGGTTAAGCGATGATCTGCTTGAGACAATTTCAAAAGTTGAAAGCGTTACAAAAAATAATAGTGAATTTCATCTCAACATTGCCTTTAACTATGGTGGGCGTGATGAAATCATTCGTGCTTTGGGGCGGGCCTCTGCTGCAGGGTATGATGCGTCTGATATTGATGAAGCCATCATTTCGCAATATCTTGACACGGCAGGGCTACCCGAACCTGAGTTGATTATTCGAACAAGCGGAGAGCGCCGCGTCTCTAATTTCTTGATGTGGCAAACAGCTTATAGTGAATTTGTTTTCACAGACGTGCTCTGGCCAGACTTTAAACGCGAAGACCTTGAGATTGCGATTGCTGAGTTTCAAACGCGTGAACGACGTTTTGGCAACCTTAAAGCAACCGAAGTCGCCTAGACCATGAGCGACGATCCGAAGACCGTAACCGCAAAGCCCAAGTGGAAAAATATTGGTGTTCGGGCAATCACGGCCTTGCTTATGGGGGGGGTCGCGATCATTCCATTTTATTTTGGCGGTGTATTTTGGATGATATTGGTTGGATTAGTTGCTGGTGGCGCAGTTTGGGAGTGGGTCCGTATGACGGAAACGACACCGACAAAAATTGCTTATATCATTCCTATATTGGGGGTCATTCTTGTGATGTTAGGAAGTCATCTTGAAGCGTACCAAACCACCTTTATATTTGCCACTTTAACGGCGGCTATTGCCGCTTTGGAACGTATACGTAGAAACGGTGCCATATGGGCAGGTCTGGGCTTTCTCTATATCGCGATACCCGCTATTTTATTGGTTTACCTGAGAGGAAAAACGTCTGGAGTTGCGGCAACTGGATTTAAAGACCTTATTTTCGTCATTCTTGTGGTTATTGCCGCGGATACAGGGGCTTATTTTGGTGGATCATATTTTCAAGGGCCGAAGATGGCGCCGAAGCTCAGTCCGAATAAGACGTGGTCAGGATTTTTCTCGGGTATGATTTTTGCCCCATTCATTGGATGTATTGTGGGGCTTATAATTGGATTTTCAGCCATACATGCAGCCATTATAGCCTTGCCGATTATGGTGTTTTCGGTTGTTGGCGATTTTCTTGAAAGCGCGTTAAAGCGTAAGTTAAAAGTGAAAGATACAGGCGGATTGCTCCCGGGGCATGGAGGCGTGCTTGACCGCGTCGACTCACTGATGATGGCTGTCGTATTTGTTGCACTTATAATGGCGGTTTCTCCGACCTTGTGGCCTCAACTATGACACGACGCATCACTGTTTTAGGGGCGACTGGTTCTATTGGTGACAGTACGCTTGACCTTGTCCGCCGCGCTGAGACCGGGGTGTTTCAAGTCGTTGCCCTGAGCGCTAACCAGAACGTCGATAAATTAGTTGCTTTGGCAAAAGAGTTTAATGCAGAATTTGTCGCCCTTGGAGATGAAGCGTTTAAGACGCAACTCAAGGCCGCCTTAGCTGGAACGTCTATTGAATATGGCGTTGGCGCTGATGCATTGATTGAAGCGGGGCGTAGACCCACTGATTTTTCTATGGCCGCTATTATCGGGGCGGCAGGACTTGAGCCAACGCTGGCAGCTGTTGCTCAAGGTAATACTGTCGGACTTGCGAACAAAGAATGCCTCGTTTGTGCGGGTGACTTATTTATGGCGCAGGTGAAAGCTTACGGCACGACGTTACTCCCGATTGACTCTGAACATAATGCGATCTTTCAAGTCTTAGAACATGATAAGCCAGAGGGCGTGAAGCGCTTGATATTGACAGCCAGTGGGGGGCCGTTCCGTGAAACGCCCATGCGGAATTTATCGCAAATGACTCCACAACAAGCGTTGAAACATCCGACGTGGACTATGGGCGCAAAGATAACGATTGATTCGGCCACCTTAATCAACAAAGGGCTTGAACTCATTGAAGCCGCTTACCTTTTTGACCGTCCCGAGGACGAAATCGGTGTGGTTGTTCACCCGCAATCTATCATTCATTCTATGGTCGAATATATTGATGGCTCTGTTTTAGCGCAGATGGGGTCGCCAGATATGCGAACACCGATTGCGTATGCTTTAGGTTGGCCTGATCGTATGTCCGCGCCTGTTGAGCCGCTTGATTTGGTGAAAATCGGATCTTTGAGCTTTTTTGAACCTGATATGGAGCGCTTTCCAGGTCTAGCGTTAGCGCGCGATAGTTTGAAATTAGGCGGGCAGGCTCCGAATGTGTTTAACGCTGCTAACGAAGTCGCTGTAGAGGCGTTTCTAAATAAGCGCATCGGGTTTATGGATATTCCTGCTGTTGTAGAAAAGACATTAAGTCGCCAGAAAAGCGAAAATTCTTTCGGAAATTCGCTGTCTTCTGTAGAGGACATCATTTCATGTGATAAACAGGCGCGATTAACTGCAAATGACCTTATTTTAACTTTGAAAAGCTAGCGTTTTTTTCCTAAGCTAATCTGAAGATTGAAGGGTTTCTGCGTGGCGTGGTTGTTTAATACATTTTTGTTTCTATCGAGCTTTATCGTCGTCCTCAGCGTACTCGTTTTTATACATGAAATGGGGCATTATTCGGTTGCGCGTTTCTTTAAAGTTTCCATAGATAAATTTTCCATTGGTTTCGGTAAACCCCTCCTTAAAAGAACGGATAGGCACGGCACAGAATGGGTCGTAAGCCGTGTCCCTTTTGGTGGGTTTGTGAAATTTTCGGGCGATATGGGTATGGCGAGCAACCCCGACCATGAGCAATTAGCCGCCTTGAAAGAAAAGGCAGAGGCTGAGGGCAAAGAGGCCGATATAGGCCGCTTATTTCACTTTAAACCTCTGTGGCAGAAAGCTCTCGTAGTTTTAGCGGGGCCCGTGGCGAACTTCTTACTCGCGATCGTTATTTTTGCTATCGTTGTGATGACATACGAGAATAGAGAAACCAAATCTCATGTGATATCTGTAACTTCTGGAGGGGCGGCGGAAGCGGCCGGTGTGTTAGCTGGCGATCATTTTTTGACGATGGACGGTCATGATGTGACCTTATATCGGGATCTGTCACCTTATGTTTCATTGCGCAGTGGGAGTGCGATTAAAGCCGTCGTGTTAAGAGATGGGCGTGAAGTCGAATTGACGATTGAGCCCCAGCGAAAAGACCGAAAAGATTTTGTTGGCGGAACAAATAAAACAGGGACTATTGGTGTTAATCTTGGCGGTGAGGGGGCTAGTTTTCAGCAGCGTTATAACCCTGTTGAAGCACTAGGTTACGGTATAAATGAGGTCGGACGTACTGTTTCATCTACAGGGACTTATATTGGTCGCATTTTTAGCGGAAAAGAAGATGGATCAGCCTTGGGGGGGCCGCTTCGTATCGCGACGCTAACGGGTAAAACGGCTGTCGATGTGGCAAAGCTCGATAGACCTCTTGGAGAACGGCTAAAAGCAGGGTTTTTTACCCTATTACAGCTTGGAGCTTACCTATCTATTGGATTAGGTGTCGCAAATTTAATGCCAATACCCGTTCTCGATGGTGGACATTTGTTATTCTACGGGTATGAAGCTGTAGCGGGTCGTCCGCTGAGTCAGGAAAAGCAAGAAATAGGATTTCGGTTTGGATTTGCATTGCTCCTCACATTGTTCGTCTTCTTGACGTTTAATGATGTTGGCTATATTCGCAGTTTCTTCTCTTAGGGTTGGACGTCACATATGAAGTTTTATCACATCTATAAGTTGGCTATGGTCCGGATTGCAGCAGTCTTGCTCTGTTTAGGCAGTGTACTGCCTATAAATGTGAGTGCACAGCAGCCTGCTGAAGCTCCTGTTTATAATGAACTGCCTGAAAGAATTAAATCAATTCAAGTTGTTGGGAATCAACGGGTTGAAGCTAATACGGTCGCTTCTTATTTACTTATTGCACCAGGTGATCCTTACAGTGATCAACGAATTGACCTTTCAATCAAGACACTTTTCCGAACGGGTCTTTTTGCCGATGTGGCGATTGAGCCTCGGGATGGTAACGTCCTTATCAGAGTCGTTGAGAACCCTATTATCAATCGCGTTATACTTGAGGGTAATAAATCTTTGAAAGAGGATAAAATTACGGATGAAATCGAAGCAGAGCCTCGTTCATTATTTACCCGTGCGAGTGTTCAAGCTGACGTGCAGCGTATTATTGAACTCTACAGGCAATCGGGCCGGTT
Source organism: Maricaulaceae bacterium (assembly GCA_039989855.1). Classification (GTDB taxonomy): domain Bacteria; phylum Pseudomonadota; class Alphaproteobacteria; order Caulobacterales; family Maricaulaceae; genus CALFVT01. The sequence goes on from JBDXGZ010000001.1 coordinate 179,035, forward strand.
TGCGGCAACAGTAACACCAAAAGTTATTCAACAGCCTCAAAACCGTATTGACCTCGTTTTTGAGATAACAGAAGGACCTGTTACCGGCGTTAAGCAAATTAACTTTATCGGGAATAACGAATTTTCAGATCGTGACTTGCGTAAGCAAATCGTAACAGCAGAATCTGTTTGGTACAAATTTTTCTCTTCAAACGATAATTATGATCCCGGTCGCTTACAGTTTGACCAAGAACAAGTCCGTAATTACTATACAGATAGAGGCTTTGCTGATTTTCGTGTAGTTTCTGCTGTCGCGGAACTGACGCCTGATCAGGAAGATTTTTATATTACTTTCACTTTGGATGAAGGTGAAGAATATACATGGGGCGAAATTGAAGTTGAAACAGAATTAGAAACGCTAAACGAGACGTTTTTACGTGGCATTGTTCCGATAGGGGCTGGTGACATATATAAAGCAAGTGTAATTGAAACTGCGATTGAAACGCTGACGTTTGCGACAGGAACATCTGGTTATGCCTTTGTTGATATTCAACCCGCAATTCGCCGTAATCGCGACACGAAAACAATCGATGTCACCTTCGAAATTTCAGAAGGGCCGCGTGTCTATATTGATAAAATCAATATTGTTGGTAACACGACAACCTTGGACTATGTTGTTCGTCGTGAGTTGGAATTGGCTGAGGGAGATGCGTTTAACAGAATTTTGCTTGACCGTTCACGCCTTAATGTCCGTCGCTTACGGTTCTTTGAAGATGTTGAAATAACGGAAACACAAGGTTCGGCTGCTGACAGAGCTATTGTTGAAGTTAAAGTTAAGGAGCAACCGACTGGGGAACTTGCTTTTAGTGCTGGTTTTTCATCGCAAGATGCGTTTCTTGTCGATTTGAGTGTGACGCAAAGGAATTTACGTGGACGGGGGCAGCTTTTACGTTTCCTTATACAAGCAAGCTCAAACCGTCGTACGATTGATCTTCAATTTCAAGAACCTCGTTTTTTGGGGCGTAATTTGTCGGCAGGTTTGAACGTATTTGATACGACATTCGACTTTCTCGAAGAGGCTGGTTTTCGTCAATCTAGACGAGGCGCTACGCTTACGTTTGGTTTTCCTTTAACTCAAAATACTCAGTTGCTGACGCGTTATTCTTTGCGAAATGAGGAAATTGATGTCCCCGCAGGGACATGTATCCCTGTCCCTGAAGGACAAGTTATTCCTGTTAATAACTCTAGCTTGTGTGACGCTGAAACGGGTGGTGATCCAGAGGACCGCATTAGCTCGATTTTAGGCTATACATTTATATGGGACCGTAGAAACGATCCAATAACTCCGACGGGTGGGTTCAATTTATCTTTGACGCAAGACTTTGCCGGTATTGGTGGTGATGCGAAATATATACGTTCAGAATTGCGCGCGAACGCTTATAAAGGAATTTTACCTGGCGTTGTCTTAAGTCTTGAAGGCCAAGCTGGATATATTCAAGGCTGGGGTGGTGACCCTGTACGGATTAATGACAGATTCTTTAAAGGCTCAAATGACTTTAGAGGTTTTGATAATGCGGGTGTGGGCCCAAGATTGCTCTTTAGGCAGCCGTCCGTTAATGATGCTCAACCCATTATCGTAGACGAAAACGGTTTGGCGATACTGGACCAAAATGGTCAAACTCAAACTAATTTTAATATCGACCCTGAGACAGGTGAAATCGCTACTGAAAGCCTTAGAGATAGAGCGCTAGGTGGTAATGCTTTCGCACTTGCCATAGCTGAACTGAGTTTTCCTGTCGGTATTCCGCAGTTAGAGGCTGCATTATTTGCTGAAGCTGGTACTGTTGGCCTATTAGATGATGAGTTTTTAGGTGATCGTAGTGATCCAACAGTTGCGTCACCAGACAATAGCGTTTCGGGCTTCTTCGTTGAGGATGCACTTGTGCCACGTGTGACAGTTGGAGCCAGTATTTACTGGGAGTCACCATTTGGTCCTATACGTTTCGACTTTACGAAGCCCATCGTACAACAAGATTTTGATGATAGAGAGTCATTCCAATTTACAACAAGTACAAGGTTCTAACATGTTAATTTTTAAAACTTTTAATCGTCTGAGCTTGATTGTTCTCGCGAGTATAATTTTTGCGGGCAGTGCAGCGGCCCAAAGTACAATTTTGATAATTGATCAAAAACGTATTATGCGTGATTCTGAGGTTGGCAAACATATTACAAGACAATTGGAATCTATTGCGAAAACAATGGAGAGTGAAATTAAAGCTTCAGCAACTCCTTTTGAATCCGAGCGTACACGGCTCATAACTGAACTAAATTCGATTGGACAAGAGGGCTTAAAAACACGCCCTGACCTTCAAAAGAAAGCTCAAGACTTGGCGGTCAAAGGTCAACAAGCGAAAACTGACGCAGCTTATAAGCAGCGTGAACTTCAAATCACTGAGGCTAAAGCGTTGCAACAAGTTAATAATAAACTAGCTGAAATTTTGAAAACGATTGTTGCCGAACGGAATGCTGATGTCGTTCTAGAACGGTCTGTTGTTATTTATGGAGATGGCGCAGATGTTACAGATACTGTGATTAGTCGTTTAAATAGCCAAATGCGTACAATTTCAGTTACACGTGAGCGTTTACCACGCCAAGCAGCTCCTAAATAGGACGGTTCATTCACAAAGGTGAGCGATGTGGTTGATAGACAATTTTTTGACTACCATGGCCCCATAGAGCTCGGTGACCTTATCGCCGGGCTTTCTTGTTCCGTTTCTCAAACTCATTCTAGCGGTACATTAATAGAGGGAAGTGCTGGATTAGCGTCCTCTCTTTCGGGTGACATTAGTTTCATTGATAACCGCCGACATTTGAAGGCCCTAGATACGGCCAAGGCATCTGCCTGTTTCGTCACAGAAAGATTAGCAGAAAAAATCAATGAAAAAGGAATCATTCCTATCGTTACGGCCGCTCCTAAGGCGAGTTTTGGACGAGCTTTAACTAAACTGTTCACACAACACCCCTTGGGGAATGGTCAAAACGCTAAAATTAGCGCAACGGCTAAGGTTCACTCGAGTGCTGTGATTGGCGATAACGCTGTTATCGGTGAGAGGGTTGTCATTGGCCCGAATGTTGTTGTTGGAGCGGGTGTTAAGATAGGGGATCGAAGTCGCCTCATGAATGGTGTGACCCTTGAGTGTGCAGTCATAGGCTCAGATTGCCTCATTAAGCCCGGAGCTACAATCGGGACCGTTGGATTTGGCATATCTGGTGACGAGATGGGTCTTGTTGAAATTCCGCACATTGGCCGCGCAATCCTTGGTGACCGGGTTCGCATTGGCTCTAATAGTTCTGTTGATCGTGGTTTATTACAAGATACAATATTAGAAGACGATGTGAAACTCGATAACCTTGTTCAAATAGGACATAATGTGCGTGTCGGGGCACGAACGATGATGGCCTCTTTTGTAGGTATTCCAGGCAGCTGTAATATAGGCTCAGATGTTATAATCGGCGGACAAGCTGGGCTTGCGGATCATTTGACAGTCGGAGACGGGGCCAAAATTGCTGGCCATAGCGGTATAATGCACAATGTACCTGCGGGAGAAATATGGAGTGGTTATCCTGGTATGCCCGTTCGCAATCACATGCGGGTTGTAAGTGAATTGATTAAAATGGGTAAAGCCAAGAAGCGTACCGAGAAAGATAATGATGGCGCATGATATTAGCCCCGAAGACTGTCCAATAGACCAAGAGATAATTACACAATATCTGCCGCATAGAGATCCGATTTTACTTGTCGATCGTGTGTTCTCTTATAATGAAGATAATATCACGACCGAACTTGTTTTATCCAAGCATCCAGATCTCTTTAAGGGACACTTTCCGGACCGTGCTATTTTGCCCGGAATATATATGATTGAAATGGCAGCGCAGGCGGGGGCTTTACTGGTTAACCTCAGTGATGGTGTTGCTGATGGTTATTTCATTGGTTTCGCGGGTGTTGATAATGTAAAGTTTAAAAGCCCTGTGCAACCAGATGATATTATTCATGTGCAGGTTGCGATTGTAAGGCGACGAGGGTCGATCTATAAATTTAAAGGGCGTGTCACGGTTGATAACAAATTGGCTGTGTCACTTGATTTTACGGCATCCTTGATGAAGTTTAGCGGCTAATTTATTGCAAAGTTTAATTTATGGCGACATTTATACATGAAACTTCAATTGTGGACTCAGGCGCTGAGCTCGGTGTTGATGTCCATATTGGGCCGTTTACTACAATAGGTCAGGGCGTAAAACTTGGTGATAGGACACATCTTGAAAGCCATATTAACCTGAATGGCAACTTGATTCTTGGGGCCGACAATAAGCTCAGTCCATTCGTAACGATGGGGCATCCACCACAAGACTTTAAACATAAAGGCGGGGACGTCGGTATTTCAATAGGAGACCGCAATAATTTTCGTGAATATGTAAATGTTCATCCCGGCTCTGATGCGGGGAAGCCGATGACGATTATCGGTAATGATTGTTATATGATGGTGGGGACACATTTAGCCCATGAAGGACATATGGGTAACCATGTTGTCGTCTCGAACGGTGCGCAAATTGGAGGCTCTGTCACCATCGGTGATTACGCCATTTTAGGCGGCCTCTGCGCCATCCATCAATTTACCCGTATCGGGGCCCATGCGTTCATTGGCGGTATGGCAACGGTGACAACGGATGTTATTCCTTACGGCTCTGTTGTTGGTAATTCAGCCTATCTGGCGGGATTGAATATAATTGGCCTTAGACGTCGTGGGTTTGACCGTCATTCCATAAAAGAGTTGCGCTCTGCCTATAGGCTTTTATTTGCTGAGGAGGGCACTTTTGCCGAACGTTTGGAAGATGTTGAGCGGATTTATTCGGATCAAGCATTAGTCATGGATATGATAAATTTCATACGGGCTCAGAATCGGCGTAATATTTGTATGCCGAATATGAAGGGCTAATTTCGTGAAGATCGGTTTAATCGCAGGCCAGGGTAAGTTGCCCAAATATGTCCTTGCGGGGGCTGGTTATGTGGGCCATCAAACGCTTGTCATTGGGTTGCAAGGCATAACGGAGCGTGATCAGTTTCCAGTTCCTATCAAAGACTTTGGCTTGGCCGAATTTGGCGGGATGATTAAATACCTCAAGCGAGAAAAATGCACCCATGTGTGTATGGCGGGAAAAGTGAACCGCCCTGATTTTTCAGACCTGAAACCAGATATGAAGGGGCTAAAATATTTCCCGGGGGCTTTAAGCGCCGCGAAACGTGGGGATGATGCGCTTTTGACTTACCTCGTCACTATCTTTGAAAAAGAAGGATTTGAAATCATTTCGCCGCAATCCTTGTGTGAAGAACTCCTTATTCCTGAAGGTCATTTTGGCGCGGTAAAACTAACTGCGGCTCATAGAGATGATAGCCTGAAAGCTTGCGAAATTGCGACTTACATTGGCGCGAAAGATATCGGGCAGGGCGCCGTGATTTGTAACGGTCTCGTCCTTGCTGTTGAGGCTCAGGAGGGTACAGATGACATGCTAAGCCGTGTTGCAAAACTGCCTGCGGATAGTCGCGGCACGCAAGCAGCGCGTCGCGGCGTGCTCGCGAAGCTAGTAAAACCCGGTCAGGAGGAGCGCGTAGATTTACCCACCATCGGTCCCAAAACGATAAGGCTGGCGGATGAGGCTGGCTTAGCGGGTATTGTTGTCGAAGAGGGCCGTGCGTTTTGTATTGATAAAGCCGAGAGCGTTGCATTAGCTGACGCCGCAGGAATTTTTATCGTCGGACTACCGGTGAATGGAAGCTCATGACCCTGTCTGTTTTCATCGTTGCGATTGAAAACTCTGGCGATCAACTTGGGGCGGGCCTTGTAAACTCACTTCGTCAGCAACGTCCTGATATAAATCTATCGGGCATTGGTGGCCCCGCCTTAAAGCAGGCAGGTGTGCCAAGTGATTTTGATATTTCTCGCCTGTCCATCTTAGGCTTTACTGAGGGGATTAAAGTTTACCCTCATATTATAGAGCGTGTGAAAACGGCCTCTAAAATCATTATTGAAGCAAAGCCTGATGTTGTTGTTCTGATTGATAGTTGGGGTTTTATGGTGCGTCTCGCGAAACGGTTAAAGGCTGAGGGTTTTAAGGGTAAGATCGTTAAATATGCTGCGCCACAAGTTTGGGCGATGCGCTCAGGTCGAGCGGCTATTCTCGCGCGGCATGTGGATTATTTGCTCAGTATACAGCCGATGGATAAGCTTTATTTCGACGCGGTGAATCTACCTAATGATTATGTCGGCAACCCAATGTTTGACGAAGATCATAGCGGCGGCGACGGTGCGGCGTTGAGGAAAGAATTTAATATTCCCGCTGATGCCCCCGTTGTCGGTATATTCTTCGGTAGCCGCTTATCAGAACTTCAAACGCTGGCAACGCCGTTTGCTGAAGCTATCGACGCCATATTATCCGTGCGTCCTGATTGCCGCTTCGTTGCGCCTATGGCGGCCTCGATAGATGAAGATATACTGGCGGCAGCAGGAACTGACCTTCGCCTGCAAAATGTGATTTTGCTGCCAGAAGAGCGAAAGCAGGACATATTCTCGGCGGCTGACGCTGCCCTCGCGTGTTCGGGGACTGTGACAACGCAACTGGCGACGGTCGGCGTACCAACGGTTGTGGCGTATAAATTGTCAGCGGTTACATATTTCTTTGCAAAACGACTATTCAAGCCTAACTATATTTCGCTAGTCAATATTGCTGCTGATAAAGCCTTGATGCCTGAATTCATCCAAGGCGCTGTGACAGGGCAGCTTTTGTCAGACGCTATTATAAAGCGCCTCGATGACCCAAATTTACACCGCCGTGAGAGCCAAGCGCTCTTAGAGCAAACAGCACGGATGACGCAAAATAAAAACGGCCCTGCATCACACAGAGCCGCTGAAAAGCTATTAGAATTTTTAAACGCTTAGGGGCGTTGTAATTCTATCGTTTGTTCATAGGAACAAAGTCGCGTGCGACTTCACCGGTATAAAGTTGACGCGGACGACCGATACGCTGACTGCTATCTTCCATCATTTCATTCCACTGTGAAATCCAACCAACAGTCCGTGCGAGTGCAAAGAGAACCGTAAACATAGAGGTCGGGAAGCCAAGGGCGCTAAGAACGATACCAGAATAGAAATCAACATTCGGGTAAAGCTTCTTGGAGATGAAATATTCATCTTCAAGGGCAATGCGCTCAAGCTCTTTAGCAACGTCCAAAATTGGGTTACTAATGCCAAGCTCTTCAAGAAGCTCATGAGACGCTTTTTGCATAACGCGTGAGCGCGGGTCGAAGTTTTTATAAACGCGGTGACCAAAGCCCATAAGACGGAACGGATCAGACTTATCTTTCGCACGTGCGATAAATTCAGGGATTCGGTCAACGGTTCCAATCTCTTGAAGCATGTTCAAGCAGGCTTCGTTGGCTCCGCCGTGGCTTGGTCCCCAAAGACAGGCGATACCCGCTGCTATACACGCGTAAGGGTTCGCGCCAGATGAGCCCGCAAGGCGTACAGTTGATGTTGACGCATTTTGCTCATGGTCAGCATGAAGAATAAAAATCTTATTCATTGTTTTGGCAATGACAGGATTAACTTCATAATCTTCCGCAGGAACAGCAAAACACATCTTTAAGAAGTTTTCCGCGTAGTTCAGATCATTACTTGGGTGCACGGCAGGTTGACCGACAGAATATTTATAAGCACGGGCACAGATGGTAGGCATCTTCGCAATCAAACGCATCATCGCGAGGTCGCGCGCTTCGTTTTCAGCAATATCTGTTTCGTCATGATAGAAGGCAGATAGCGCACCTGTTGTGCCGCAGATCATCGCCATAGGGTGAGCATCTCGACGGAAGCCATGAAAGAAGCTTTCTATTTGCTCATGAAGCATTGTGTGAGATGTAATTTCATCGTCAAACTTTTCAAATTGCTCTTTATTTGGGAGCTCACCATTCATCATAAGATAAGCGATTTCCATAAAATCACAATTTTCAGCCAAATCTTCGATAGAATAACCACGGTGCAAGAGTTGACCTTCGCCGCCGCTAATAAAGGTAATTTGCGATTCCGTTGAACATGTTGATGTAAAACCAGGGTCGAATGTGAAGTGGCCTGTATGTTTATGAAGTGCGCGAACATCAATCGCAGGCGCGCCCATGGAGCCAGAATAAATGGGGAGTTCGTAGTTATCATCACCGATTGTGAGTTTGGCCGTGCCTGTGTTTTTTATCTTATTTTCCATTGCAATACCTTTGCTAATTAACCTGTCTGGACTGTGATAACATCGCCTAATCGACCCAATGCTTCGTCTTTGCCTAGAAGAGCAAATACAAGCGCCAAGTCAGGCGACGGAGAACCGGCAGTAAGTGCGGCGCGAGCGGGTTGGCCGATTTTACCAAAGCCAATCTCATGTTCCGCGACGAAATCTGTAATCTCTCTCAAAAGATTATCTTCTGTCCATGCCGTGCCTTCTAATGATTTTAGTCGATTTGTCAAAGACTCAAGAAGGGGTAACCTATCTGCTTTGAGAGATTTTTTGGTTTTTCCCGTAATCGACAAAGGTCTTTGAGCCAATAAATAAGCTGCTTGCTCGACAATTTGTTTGAGTGTGCTCGAGCGAGGTTTTAAGGACGGCATAGCGGCAAGAAGCTTAGCGTTGAGCGTTTCAGATATCGAGCCATGCACTGCTTCGATGAAAGGGAGGACTAAACTTAAAAGCTCCGCATCATCCATTTCAAGGATGTGTTGGCCGTTAATATAATCCATTTTGTCAAAATCAAGACGCGCGGCAGCGGAATTGATACCCTTTAGATCAAAAGCTTCCGTAGCTGTCTGGCCAAGATAAACATCTTGATCCCCTTTCGACCAGCCAAGCTTTAGAAGGTAATTACGGAGCCCGTCAGGCAAGTAACCCATCTCCTTGTAAGCCTCGACCCCCAAAGCGCCGTGACGCTTGGAAAGTTTTTTACCGTCAGGCCCGTGAATAAGTGGAACATGGGCAAAAACAGGAATGTCCCATCCGAGAGCCATATAGATTTGTGATTGCCGCCCCGCGTTAATCAGGTGGTCATCACCTCTGATCACATGGGTAACATCCATATTGTGATCATCGACGACAACGGCCAGCATATAGGTAGGTGTGCCGTCAGCACGTAATAGAACCAGATCGTCAAATTCTTTATTTTGCCACGTAATTTGCCCTTGGACTTGATCGTGGATGGTGGTCATGCCCTCTGGCACTCGAAAGCGTACGGTGAAGGGTGTATCACTCGGCCTGTCAGATGCAGACTTGTCGCGCCACGGGGAGCGGAACGCATGACCCTCATTGCGCGCCTGTGCGCGTAAAACTTCAAGCTCTTCGGGGGTGCAGAAACATCGATAAGCAGCTCCGCTTTCAAGCAGGGATTGCGCGGCTGCGACGTGATTGCTCGCACGGCTATGTTGATAGACAATATCGCCATCATGACCGAGGCCGAGCCATGCCATGCCGTCCAAAATAGCTTGTGTCGCTTCGGGAGTTGAGCGCGCACGGTCCGTGTCTTCTATACGCAGACGAAACTCGCCGCCCATTTTTCGGGCATAAAGCCAGTTAAATAGCGCGGTGCGCGCGCCCCCAATATGGAGGAAGCCCGTCGGAGACGGTGCAAAACGCGTTACAATTTTCGATGGAGTGGACACTCGATAAAGCCTGTGAAACAATGGAAGATATAATGGCGTTCCTATCTCATAACCACGGACAAAATGATAGTCCCAATTCGCTCGACGGTGGTGATTTAGATCCGTCTTATTTTTGGCGTTTGTTACAGCTTTTTAGCTTCATTCGTTATATTACGCCCTTTGATATCTATGTGGTTTCGTTCGGCGTCGGAATTGCCACCTATTTTGGACTGTCATTTGAGCCTAATCTGGTAATCAGTTTCTCTGTCGTAACAATCATGGTGATGTTTTACCTCGCCGCTAGGCGCTATACGAATTTAAAGCCGATGACACAAAATATTCTATTATGCGCTGTCTTTGGCAGCTTAGGGTTTGTGGCGGCGAACCTTCATACGGCCTCAGAGCGGATAAATTTCTTCCCTGATTATCAGAAAGCTTACCGTTTATCAGGGTGGGTCGAAGGATATGATAATGGCCGCACAGGTCGCCGTTATATGGTGCGGTTGATGGGAGTTGAAAATCTCGATACCCCGCCGGAGCGTGTTCGTATTAGAGGGCAAATAGGCGGATTTGAAGTCGGTGATTTTGTTGAAACTCGTGCCGTCTTGACGGGGCCACCAGCCCCCGCCACGCCGGGGGGATATGATTCGCGCCGCTCAGCATATTTCAAAGGTCTAGGCGGGTCAGGTTTTGCGATTGAGCCCTTTGTGAAGACAGCGGAGACGCCCTTGTCATGGCGGGAAAGTCGAAGGCGAGATTTGTTGAAATTTCGCTACCGACTATCGCAACGGATTAAGTCTCAATCGCCAGAAACAACGGCAGGCTTGCAAGCGGCGTTGATAACAGGGCTGCGTCAAGATATTCGGCCTCAACAGGTTGACGCATTGAGAGCGTCTGGGCTTGCGCACATATTAGCCATATCAGGATTGCACATGGCCCTGTTTGCAGGGAGTTTTTATAGTCTGATATCATGGCTGCTCGCCTCTATTCCATTCCTTGCACGGCAATATGACGTTCGTAAATTCGCGGCTATTGGCGGCATCTTTGCGGCAACGCTTTATCTATTTGTTTCAGGTGCATCTGTGGCCACGCAGCGCGCATTTATCATGGCGGTGATATTATTTTTGGCACTTATTCTTGACCGCCAGGCCCTGTCAACGCGCAGCGTCAACCTCGCCGCATTGATCACGCTTTGGCTTCATCCAGAGAGCCTTTTGTCGGTTGGCTTTCAAATGTCTTTCGCGGCTGTTTTAGCGCTTGTCGTGGTGTACCGCCATTGGGCCGATTGGAAAGTACAGCGCGGCTGGTCATATACGGGTGGACTATTCATGCGGGTACGCAACGGAATTGTATCCCTTAGCGTCACAAGTCTTGTCGCAGGATTTGCTACGGGGCTTTTTGCGATTATGCATTTTCAACGGTGGGCAAGATATGGTCTCGTTGGGAACCTCACGGCTATGCCGATTTTTACGTTTCTGGTTATGCCGATGGCGCTTGTCACATTTTTGTTGCTGCCCTTTGGCTTAGAGCGTTTTTCACTCAAGATCATGGGGTTAGGGTTAGAACCTGTTATATGGGTTGCGGGGCGTATAGAGGCTCTACCCGAAGCTATGTTGGCTTTTAAGAAACCACCTGAGGGATTTATAGCGCTTTATGCGGTGTGTTTTCTCTTAATTTGCCTGGGCCGTATGGGCTTGAGAATGTTCGGCGGCGGACTTGCGCTTATACTCGCCATGATCTGGATACAATCTCCAACGGCTATTATGCGCGTGTCTGATAAGGGGCAGGTGACATGGCAATCGGAAGCTGGGCGTTATTATACGCTTAACCGCCGCTCTGACCGTTTTGGCCGCACGCAATTCCTGCGGGGTAATGGGGATGCTGATGAAACCGTTGAGGATGGTCGTAAGCTTGATGCCTGTGACGGGCAGGGCTGCTGGCTTAGTTTGAAGGGCTTTAAAGTCGCAATTGTACAAACGCCAGACCTCTTACCTGAGGCTTGTGAAACATCTGACTTTGTTATCATTCAAAAACGTGCGGCAGGGCCACGAGCTGAATATTTATGCAAGTCACAAGGCCAATCAAAAAAAGTTATTGACGCAGACGATCTTAAAGACACAGGCTCACTTGATCTTTACGTGAAAGATGGGACATTCATACTGAAAACGGCCAAGTCCACACATCGTAAGCGGCCTTGGAATTAATAGAATAAGGAATTAACAGGCCTGCAGCACATGAGTTTAATTATAATTCCTAATCAACCCCGCCAAGATACCTTGAACAGCCACGCGGTTTGAATCCAAAACGCGTGTTTCAAAATCTTTATTTTCTGCAATCAATTCAATATTTTGCCCTGACTTGTAAAGGCGTTTTAGGGTCGCTTCTTCACCGTCAACAAGGGCGACAACGATTTGGTTGTTACGAGCCACATCTGACTTACGGATCACGACAACATCTCCGTCTAAAATACCCGCGTCGATCATCGACTCGCCTTCGACGGTGAGCGCAAAGTGATCTCCGCGTCCGATCATACCTTGCGGGACTGACACTGTGCGTCCGTCTTGCTGTATCGCCTCGATCGGGACACCCGCCGCGATTTTACCAACAAGGGGGACGCTCAAGCTATCATTAGCAGGAACAGCTTGTGGGGTTAGCCCAGAATTGGCTGCAACAACATCGGCGGGAAGTTTTAGCACTTCGAGCGCACGGGCCTTGTTGGGAAGGCGGCGAATAAAGCCGCGTTCTTCAAGGGCCGTAATGAGTCGGTGAATACCTGACTTAGACGCCAATCCGAGATGATCTTTCATTTCGTCATAGGACGGTGGGACGCCCACAGCCTTAATACGGTTATCAATAAGGAGGAGCAGATCTTTTTGCTTTTGGGTTAACATGGGTAAAGCTCGCTTGTACAAAACATAAACATTCGTGTTTTGTTCTACATAAGTTCTACTTAATGTCAAGTCGGTTAAATTAGTGCGCGTGTCGCGCCTTCCACATCTGCTTGCCGCATGAGGCTTTCGCCAATGAGAAAACCATGCGCGCCTTCACCTGTGAGGCGTTCAATATCTGCGCGGGTAAATACACCGCTTTCCGCGATCAAAGTATGGCTATCGGGGATATGCGTTGTCAGGCGGCTGAAATTATCGAGGCTAGTGTCAAACGTGCGAAGATCACGATTGTTAATCCCCATTAATGTCCCGCCGAGTTTGAGCCCTCGCCGCACTTCATCGGGTGTATGGGTCTCAATTAGGGCGTCCATACCAAGGTCGGTCGCAGTATCGAACAGGTCTTTTGCCAAGGCGTCATCAATCATCGCCATGATGATCAGGATGCAGTCAGCGCCCATGGCACGGCACTCAATGATTTGGACGGGGTCGATCATGAAGTCTTTACGGAGCATCGGCAGAGGCGACACGGCGCGTACGGACTGAAATATCTCATTGCTGCCTTGAAAGCCTGGGCCGTCTGTGAGGACCGATAGGCAAGCCGCACCGCCGCGTGCGTAACTCTGGGCAATCTCAACAGAGTTGAAATCAGCACGGATAAGCCCTTTGGACGGGGAGGCCTTTTTAATTTCTGTAATCAGGGCGGGTCGTGTTCTCGCGGCGTCTATAAGGGCGTCTTCGAAACCAAGGGGTTTGGGGGCAGCTTTCGCTTGCGCTAAAAGCTCCGCCTCAGTGATGCGTGATCTTAGCGCCGCGACCTCATCAACCTTATAGGCGGCGATTTTTTTAAGGACGTCAGGGGCATCCATCAAACTAGTCATTGGTGACCTCTATGAGCTTTGCCAAAGCGGATTTCGCCGCGCCGCTATCGATGCTGTGTGTCGCCAATTCAATGCCGTCTTCAACTTTATCTGCAAGGCCGGCGATATAGAGGGCGGCCCCCGCATTAAGGCGGACAATATCTCGGTAGGCGGACGCTGTGCCGTCCAAAAGTGCGGTGAGGGCAGCGGCGTTCACATCAGGCGTTCCGCCGCGAAGATCATCCATTGCAACACGCTTAATGCCGTAATCTTCAGGCGTGAGGGTGAAATCCCGTAGCTTTCCGTCTTTCAGCTCCGTCACATGAGTTGTGCCTGTGGTGGTAATCTCGTCAAGACCGTCTTCACCGTGAACCACCCACGCGTGAACACTGCCGAGGTCACGCAGGGTTTCCGATATAGGGCGTCTCCAGCGGTCATTCGCGACCCCGAGGAGTTGCCGTTGCGCTCCTGCAGGATTACATAATGGCCCTAAGAGGTTGAAAAGTGTGCGTATTTTCATGGCTCTACGCGCAGGACCAACAAAGCGCATGGCGGGGTGATGGTTCGGGGCAAAGAGAAAGCCAAGGCCTGCGGTCTTAATCGCGTGGGCGGCTTGCGCGGGCGTAATATCCAAATTGACGCCCAGAGCAGACAGCGTATCGGCTGTGCCTGTGAGGCTACTCGCAGCGCGGTTGCCGTGCTTGGCGAGCTTAGCCCCTGCACCCGCACAGACAAGCATGGACGCAGTTGAAATAGACAGCGTATGCAGGCCTGTTCCGCCTGTACCAACAATATCAAGTAGGTCTAGTCCCGTTTCAACGGGAACCATGTGCGCGCGCATGACGCGTGTGCCTGCGCGTACGTCTTGGGTTGTTACGCCTAGGGTTTCTAGCCCCATGAGGAGCGCCGCGATTTGAGCGTCATTGGCGTGACCGCCTAGAATAGAGGTGAGGGCTGCTTCAAGCGCGGCCTCAGTCGGGCGTTCGCCTTGGGCCAATGTGCTTAATATGTCCGTGTTAAAGATCACAGATTAAACCCTGCCTCCGTGAGGAAGGTACGGAGCATATCGTGGCCATGCTCAGAGGCAATGGACTCGGGATGAAACTGCACGCCGTGGATAGGGCGCGATGTATGACGAACGCCCATAATCTCACCGTCGGCGGTCCACGCATTAGCGATGAGCGTGCTTGGCAGTGTGGCGCGGTCTACCGCAAGACTGTGGTAGCGTGTCGCCGTAAACGGGTCAGGAAGCCCCTTAAAGACACCGCTGTTATCATGTTGAATTTGCGAGGTTTTTCCGTGCATGATTTCTTTGGCAGAAATGACATTGCCGCCGAAAGCTTGTCCCATGGATTGCATCCCGAGGCAGACGCCAAATATAGGAAGGTCATCAGGCGCTTGTGCGAGGAGATCAAGGCACATGCCCGCTTCATTCGGCGTTTTTGGGCCTGGCGAAAGAAGCAAGGCTTTTGCGCCAAGTTTGAGCGCTTCAGCCGCACTCATATCATCATTGCGAATGACTTTTGTCTCTGCGCCTAATTCTTGCGCGTAATGCACAAGGTTATACGTAAAGCTATCGTAATTATCTATGACGAGAAGGGTCATTGTGGAGGGATCTTATCTTTATAGTGCGCTCTATATTGTTCGCGTGATTTTTGTCGTTTATTAGTGTTTTTTTCTTTTGATTGAAGTCCAAAAAAGATTAGGAGCATACTAGGTGCAAAGATGATTATTAGGAACATAGCTAAGGACTTCATGACTTTTAGTTCCGATCAAATTTAGGGCTTTGCTCGGCCGCGCGGAACAGGGCGGCTGATTTATGCAGTGTTTCTTCAAATTCGGATTTCGGGTCACTATCCATGACAATTCCTGCGCCGGCTCTGACGTGGAGCTTGCCGTCCTTTATGATAGCCGTCCGCAGAACGATGGCCGTGTCCATATTGCCGTCCGCAGAAATATAACCAACCGCGCCGCCGTATATGCCGCGTTTTTCATCTTCTAGTTCGTCGATGATTTCCATGGCGCGGACTTTCGGCGCGCCCGAGACTGTCCCTGCGGGAAAGCCTGCGAAGAGTGCGGAGATCGCATCGAGACCGTCGAGCAATTCGCCTTCGACGTTAGAGACAATATGCATGACGTGGCTATAGCGCTCAATGATGAATTTCTCAGTGACTTTGATTGTCCCTGCCTTAGAGACGCGGCCCACATCATTACGGCCCAAATCTAGCAGCATGAGATGTTCAGACCGTTCTTTCTGGTCGGCTAATAATTCCGCTTCAAGGGCGATATCTTCTGCGGGCGTTTTCCCGCGCGGGCGTGTACCCGCTATGGGCCTAATGGTGACGATACCGTCGCGTAGGCGCACCAATATTTCAGGGCTAGAACCGACGATGCTGTGGTCGTCAAAATTGAGGAAATAAAGGAAGGGTGAGGGGTTCATGCGCCGTAGCGATCTGTAGAGCGCGAAATCACTCGCAGGCATATCGGCTTCGAGCCTTTGACCGATGACGACTTGGAAGACGTCACCTGCTTTGACATAGTCCTTGGCGGTTTTAACCCGCGCACTAAAGCTCGCTTCATCTGTCCCGAGCTTAGGAATTATCTCTTGCGACGGAAGGTCAGGAATAATCCCGTTTGCGGCAGGGAGGTTGAGGTCATTTACAGCGCGGCTTATACGCTCACAGGCCGATTTATAAGCTTTAGCGGCGTTACCATCAGTGGCGTTACTATTGTCTTTATAACCATCAACAGGGGTGGAAAAGATAATCTCTTGCGCGATTTGATCAAAAATAGCGACAATCGTTGGGCGCACCATAATTGCATCAGGCGTTCCAATAGCGTCAGGGTTTACGTTGGGCAAATGTTCGACTTGGCGAACCATATCATAGCCGAGATATCCGAAGAGGCCTGCCGCCATAGGGGGCATGCCCTCTGGCAGATCAAATTCACACTCGCTTTGCAAAGCGCGAAGGCTATCAAGGGAATTGGCCGTATCTAAGGTGAAATTTTTATTTCTGATATTATCCATACCACGTGCGATTTCAGCCTGCCCATCGGTTGAACGCCAGACAATATCGGGGGAAAACCCTAAGAAGGAATAGCGCCCACGTTGCTCGCCGCCTTGGACGGATTCGAACAAGAAGGCATAGGGCTTGCTGAGGGCGAGCTTTAGGTAAGCAGAGACGGGTGTATCAACGTCATTGATAATACGTTGATAGACTATTTGTGTCTGTCCGCTCTCGTAAACACGCGAAAAGGCATCAAATGATGGCAGAAAGTCCGTCGACATTAGTTCGGACTGTCTACACCGAGTGCTTGAGCAATTTGCGCTGGATATTCATTGACGGGGTTTTCTTTGAATATGGCCTGTCGATATGCAGTTTGAATATCGCCGCTAAGTGCATTGAGTAATTGCTGTTCGACAACATCTGCAAATTGCCCCGCGAGACCATCATTGTTGGGAACGATATCCGTTACCTTGACGATTTGACGGGTGAGGGGCCGCGCGCCTATGCCTTTGGCAACGTCGCCAATATTCGCGTCAAGAACGGCTACAAGAACACGGGGGCCGAATGTTTGGTCAGGTTGACCACGAACAAGAGACGTTTCGCTTACCTCTGCACCAGCGCCAATTTCTTCGGCTAGTATCGTTAGGTCTTCACCCGTGTCGGCTCGCTTTGATATCTCAAGCATTTTATCTTGTAGTAAATCATCAACGGCTTCCGTGCGCCAATTTGCGAGAGCGTTGTTGCGGATGCTGTCAAACGGGCGGAGTGTTGGGTCAATAATATCATCGACCCGAACGGCCATCCAACCTTTTGTGCTTGTTTCAAATAAATCTGTTACGCGTTCAATATCGGCTGTGAATATTTCACGCAGAATTGTATCATCTGTTGCTATGCCGGGGATGCGATTAGTTCCCGACAGACGTATTCCATCTTGTAGAGCTCCTTGGCGGTTTATGTAATTAACAGTCGAATAAGGCACAGAATATTCTTGTGATATTTCTTCTAACGTCAGCCCGTCTTGAATGGCGTTTTCAATGTCAGCCGTTTTATCAAACAACTGTTCTTGCGCCAGTTCTTCAAGAAGATCACGCTCTATCTCTTCGCGCATGTCATCAAGTAGAGGAACCGTTGCTGCATTAATATAAACGGCTTGAACCACTAACCACTCGCCGAGATCTCCGAGGACAGCTTTAGCTTTACCGTTTTCAAGCTCAAAGGCGGCGTCAGCGGCGGCGCTGTCAACGATAGCTGATTTTGTCACGCTATCATAATTTAAAGGCTCAATCAGGCCAAGACCTGTCACAATCTCATTGGTGGGGAGGCCAAGTTCTAATTGTTCGGCGACTTTATTCGCTGTATCTTCGCTTGTGGCTGTGATTTGTACGATAGAGCGAGTTTCTTCTGTTCCGAGATCGCCGCGGTCAATGCGGTACTGAAAGCTCGCGAGGACATCTTCTTCACTCACTGTAATATCTGCCGCCAGATCAAAAGGCTCAATACGGATATAAGTTATTTTGCGAAACTCAGGCGCGGTAAAACGGGCTTGGTTCGTATTAATGTAATCTTGTAGAACATCATCGCCCGGATCTTCGGGTGTCTCTACCGCAGGTGACGACAATGTCAAAACAGTGGTTTTGCGTTGCTCAGTGACATAATTGTAAAAGGTCTCAGCCATAGGTGTCGGGAGGTCAATTCCTGATATGAGTGTTGGAATTGTTTGTTGACGACGAAGAGTCTGTAGGACGTCACTCTCAAACTGATCTCGTGTAATACGGTTGCTTTGAAGAACGGAGTTTAACTTCTCTTCACTGAATTTGCCGGTGATTTCATCAGTGAAGCTTGGGATTTCAGAGACAAATTGTCGAGCGGTACGGCGGTTTACGCCAATTCCAAGATCCGTCGCATCAACATCAATAGCTTTTTGCGTTATCAGGTCAGCCAACACGTTATTATGTACTCCGGCAGAATAAGCTTCTTGGTTCGTCATCGCACGTCCAGATTCTTCAGCTTGCGATTGAAGTTGACGCCGCATTGCGTCGTCAAACTCTTGTAGGGAAATTTTCTCATCCCCCAAACTTGCCGCCGCATTGGTCAAGCTGGGCGTGAAGACATCGCTTACGCCCCAAATGGCAAAACCGATGACCAAAAAGCCTATAAGTATGCCGACAAGCACGTTGCGAATTTTACTGCCGATTGATTCTGCCATAACTAAACCTTAAAGAAAGTGTGGCATACATAGCGATGCATGGTTAGGCTCGCAAGCCAATTGGTTTAAATATATCAGAAAAGATTCTCTAATGCTCACACCTCTTATAGCTGCAAACTGGAAAATGAACGGCGACATGAGCTGGACGCATAAACCTATAGATTTAGATAAGCACCTGCCGCACGCTGATCGGGGTAACGTCGAGGTCCTGATTTGTCCGCCCTTTCCTTTTATCGCGGCCACCTCAGAGTCGGGGGCGACGGCTAAGGTTTACGTTGGGGGGCAGGCTTGTGATTCACGCTCTGGCGGCGCCTTTACAGGGCAAGTCAATGCAGCCATGCTAAAATCCGCAGGAGCGAGCCATGTTATTGCAGGTCATTCAGAACGGCGAGAAATGGGTGAAACCAATGCCAATATCAAAGCGCAAGTCGAATCGATCCTTGAAACGGGTCTGGTTCCTATTTTGTGCGTAGGCGAATCTATCGCGACGCGTGAAAGTGGCCAAGCTGAGAACTTTGTCGCGGCACAACTCAAAGCCTGTTGGCCTAATTCTGTGGGTGAAGGCGTTGAAATTGTCGTCGCTTATGAGCCAATCTGGGCCATTGGAACCGGTAAAGTCCCGTCACTCGACGATATAACGGCTATGCATAGCGCTATTCGGGCCATAGTTGGGCCTAAAAACCGAATTTTATATGGTGGGTCCGTTAAGCCTGCGAATGCGAAAGATATATTGGCGCTTAAAGACGTAAACGGTGCCCTTGTTGGCGGAGCGTCTTTAGACATGGAAAGCTTTGCCACTATAGCTAAGAGCGCTCAATAAAATTTCATCTTTTCGGTTAATTGTTAAAACGGACTGGATTTTTCTAAAATCATTCCAAAATAGGGGTGGCAAGTCTGCGTCCTTTGGGTTAAACCGCGCAAAACCACGAACCGAATAGCTTTATTATGTCCAACGTCCTGCTTATCGTCCAATTGATTATCAGTATTATTCTGACTGGTCTTATCCTGATTCAACGCTCTGAAGGCGGTGCTCTTGGTATTGGCGGCGGGGGCGGTGGCGGCGGCGGTGGATTCATGAGTGGACGCTCTGCTGCCAGCACGATTTCACGCGCAACAGCCATTCTCGGTGGCGTGTTTATTATCAATTGTCTCGTGCTTTCTATAGTTTTCAACATAGAAACGCGCGAACAGTCAATTATTGACGCTGAAGGTGAAGTTGAGACCTTGACGATTGATACCGATTCAGGCGAGACGATTACCCCGTCAATAGATGTTTCTTCAGAGGCGTCCGCGACGGAAGAAACACTCGACGATATCGTCGAAGAGGTGACAGACGCCTTGAAAGATTCTCCTGAAGCTGACCCTGTTGAAGCAACTGAAAAAACGCCGGATAATCCGTAAGTCAATTTAGTCTTTCGGGCCCCTCTGGCCTGAAAAGCACGGGTTAATATGCCACGATATATATTCATCACCGGAGGCGTTGTGTCCTCCCTCGGCAAGGGCTTGGCCTCTGCTGCAGTTGGGTCGCTTCTACAAGCGCGCGGTTATAAGGTGCGCTTGCGTAAGCTTGACCCTTATTTGAACGTCGACCCAGGTACTATGTCGCCTTATCAGCACGGTGAAGTTTACGTGACAGACGACGGAGCCGAAACAGATCTTGATCTTGGCCATTATGAGCGTTTCACAGGCGTATCTGCCGCGCAGTCCGATAATATCACGACGGGGCGCATCTATTCGGATATCATTGAAAAAGAACGTCGCGGTGATTATCTCGGCGCGACTGTGCAAGTCATTCCGCATGTCACGAATGAAATTAAAGACTTTGTCCTGTCAGATGCAGGCGATGTTGATTTTGTCCTTTGCGAAGTCGGAGGAACCGTGGGCGATATTGAAGGTCTGCCTTTCTTTGAAGCTTTGCGTCAGCTCTCCCAAGAGCTTCCCTTGCGCCAAACATGTTTTATGCATGTAACGCTACTGCCCTTTATTAAGGCGGCTGGTGAGATGAAAACAAAGCCGACACAGCATAGCGTTAAAGAGTTGCGTTCCATCGGTATCCAGCCTGACATACTTCTTTGCCGTGCCGACCGTCCGATTGATGAGGGTGACCGCAAGAAAATTGGCCGTTTTTGTAATGTGCGTGAAAGCGCCGTTATCCAAGGTCTCGATGCCGCCTCGATTTACGATGTACCGCTTGCTTACCATGCAGAAGGTTTGGACGCTGAAGTTCTCAACCATTTCGGCATTGATAACCCACCTCACGCGGATTTGTCGCGCTGGCAGGGTATTTCCGAGAATTTGGCTAATCCCGACGGCGTAGTGAATATAGCCGTCATTGGCAAATATACAGTTTTGCCTGATGCCTACAAATCTATCACCGAAGCTTTGGTGCACGGCGGTATTGCAAACCGTGTAAAGGTCAATATTGAATGGATGGAGGCCGAAGCCTTTGAAACGGTCGATACGTCTGGCTTGCCTGAGCATATTCACGGTATTCTTGTTCCGGGCGGTTTTGGGGAGCGGGGCAGTGAGGGTAAGATCAAAGCCGCGAATTTTGCGCGCACTCATAATATTCCTTATTTCGGGATTTGCTTCGGGATGCAAATGGCAGTTGTCGAAGCGGCGCGTAACCTCGCGGGTATTAAAGATGCAAGTTCAACAGAGTTTGGCGAAACGTCGGAACCTATTGTTGGACTGATGACCGAGTGGGTTAAAGGGAATGAAACCGTCGCCCGGACCAAAGAGACTGATCTTGGCGGGACGATGCGCCTTGGGGCCTATAAAGCGCGCCTCACTGAGGGGAGCCGCGTGGCTGAGGCTTACGGCTCTACAGAGATCAGTGAACGTCACCGTCACCGCTATGAAGTTAATATAGCTTATAAAGACCGACTTGAAGCGGCAGGCTTAATATTCTCGGGTATGTCGCCAGATGGAGTCTTACCCGAAATTGTCGAATATAAAGATCACCCGTGGTTTATCGGTGTGCAATATCACCCTGAGCTAAAGTCTCGTCCTTTTGAGCCACACCCACTTTTCGCAGGCTTTATCGATGCGGCGCTTAAGCAAAGTCGTTTAGTTTAATCTCTGGGTTTTATCGCTATTACCGCCTCCTGAGCTGGTCGAAAGGTCTCTCGCGGTGTGGGGCTTTGTTTTATTTCGGCGCCATGCTTCGGTAGGCTCTGCATCAGGGTGTGGTATAATAACCAAACCCGCTCACCCAGCTAATAGCGGGGTCTCTGCGAACCTTTCCTCTTTCGTTATCATCCGGCTTGACCTGATTGTCCATCCCAAATGTATGTATCACCCCCTTGTCAAGCACGAGGGGGATACACTCCCTATTCGGTCATTACCGCCCTTGCGGCGTTAATCTATACTCTACTTTCAACATCCATGGATTACATCAATAAGGGGGTATGGCGGCTAGAAAATATAATGCCTGAGATAAATCCACGGGTCTTTTTATACGGGTAAATTAATTTCGTTCCGATCACACGGACGGTGATGTGCACGTTAACTTCATTGTGGTTGGACGGTTGGTGCTATGATCAGCAAGTTTAACGATCTTGCCAGAATAGCCGAACGCCTTGTTAAAACGTCTTGGAGTCGTAAAGTTCTTAAGGCGCGATGGTCGTGACATACCACTGTCCGAGGCCTTTGAAAAAGCCAGCCGTTGCGAAGGACTTTCCGCTTTGCGGGAAGG
Source organism: Maricaulaceae bacterium (assembly GCA_039989855.1). Lineage (GTDB taxonomy): Bacteria > Pseudomonadota > Alphaproteobacteria > Caulobacterales > Maricaulaceae > CALFVT01. The sequence continues at coordinate 201,392 of JBDXGZ010000001.1, forward strand.
TCAGGCTCAAAGTGCGTCTGATATCCATTGCGTAAATTAAGAAAACAATTGGTAGCCATCGTAATGGAGACCTTCGCAGACTGTCCTAACTTGCACCGAACGGCGCAGGGCGTTTTTGCGTGCATGATTATAAAGCAACGCTGCACATCTGATTCAATAGATATAGAAAGTGGCGGGCGGGGAGGGATTCGAACCCCCGATAGGCTTCCACCTATGCCGGTTTTCAAGACCGGTGCATTCAACCACTCTGCCACCCACCCATGGATGCTTTGGTCTGCGGAGAGGCAATTAGCATATTCTTCGCGCGCCGCAAGTGTTTTATGAACAAACTTGTCAGTTCTTGTTAACCTTTTGGTAAATACAAAAATTTCCCTGTCGTTAAGCTTGTCTTTTGACAAGGATTTAAACTTAACGCTGTAACAAGGAGGCACGCTGCGAGAGTGCGTATAGGATTTAGAGTAAAAGCCTGTAAACAAGGAATAGTGTTATGGTGCATAGGGAAACGATAAGCGGTAAGGTCATAAAGAACCTTATTATAGGCGTTTTGGTTGGGTTGGGGAGTACAGCATGTGCTACCAGTTCTGTTGATGTTAAAACGGTTGCTGCCCCAATTACATACAAGATTGACGGGCAGGTTGGTCAATATGCATCATTAAAACGTGATGTTAACCTTGGTAACTCAAGCGCACAGTCCATTCAAAGGCCATCTTACCTGACGATGGAGCAAGTTCAAAGGCCGCGTGTCTCGCAACCATCAGTACAAGGGCAGAGTTTTCCTCATATTGAGTTTAACGCTAGAACGGTTGATAAGGATTTATACGCTCATCAGCGCGTTGGTAAGAGATATACAATTGCTGGTAAGAGCTACACGCCCAAGCATGAACCAAAATATGATACAACTGGTTTAGCCTCCTGGTACGGTCCTAAATTCAACGGCAAGCCAACGGCTACGGGTGAAGTTTTTGATATGACTGACCTAACGGCGGCACATAAAACGCTTCCTTTAAATAGTATGGTACATGTCACGAATCTTGAAAATGGCCGAACTTTGATGGTGCGGGTAAATGATAGAGGTCCATTTGTTGGGACACGTATTATTGATTTAAGTAAAGCCTCGGCTGAATATTTGGGAACAATTGAAAATGGACTTGCTAAAGTTCGTGTTCGTTATGCAGGGCCCGCTGATACAAATGCGCCTAAACGTATGTATAATGCGCCAAAATCAGCTCCAGCGCCTCTTGTTGCAGCACGCCCAGCGCCAGTAAGGCCGGTTCAGCGCTCAGCGCCTCGACCACAGCAAGCTGCGCCGCAACCACAAACAGATTATGTGCCTTTGCGTCAATTAGGTCAGCAAGTGGCTGTTCCGCCTGCCGCAGCTCAACCTACGCCGCGCCCAGTGGCTCAAGCGGTAAGACCGGCTCCAGCTCCAGCTCCAATTTATGAGCCTCAGCCGCAGTTGCAGCTTCCGCCGCCGCCTGCACCCGTTGCTGTGGCAGAAGATAGGTTAGCGCCTATCGTGCCGCCACGCCCAGAAGCTGGCGGGAATGTGACTCTGACGATTAAAGGGCCGATTCATATGGCAACACAAACGGATCAAGATCCAAAGCCAAGATGGATTCCAGCTGTTAACCGCATTGAGACGACAAAACAGCCCTAATAAAGCTTTGCGGTAGACGCATCCTAAGACTAAAGTAAAAGCCCTGCTCAAGCGGGGCTTTTCGATTCGGTATAGGGACAAAGTGGCTATCATATTTAGATTTTTGGTTTTTGTAATTTTATGCGTGCCAGCTTTGAGTTATGCGCAAATAACTAGTTTTGATACTAAAGCTCCGCATGCTGTCATCATAGACTATGAAACAGGGCTTGTTTTATACGAAAAAAATGCAAGGGAAGCGATCGCCCCAGCCTCCATGACAAAAATTATGACCGCAGACTTGGTCTTCGAACGTATTAAGACTGGACAGCTTGCTCTTACGGATAAATTTAAAGTCTCAGAAGATGCATGGCGTCGAGGTGGTGTTAAATCTGGATCTTCGACCATGTTTTTAAATGTGGGCTCAACCGTTAGCGTTGAAGACCTGCTTCGAGGTGTGATTATTCAATCTGGTAATGATGCTTGTATAGTCTTGGCGCAGGGTATTGCGGGGAGTGAGAGTGTATTTGCTGAAAAAATGACAGAGCGCGCCAAAGCGATCGGCTTGGAGAGTGCGAATTTTGTCAACGCAACAGGGTGGCCGCATCCAGATCATAAAATTAGTACGATTGATTTGGCTCGTTTGGCCAGCCATTCCATAAAATCTTTTCCTGATTTGTATGGAATTTATGCAGAGGAATCATATAAGTGGAATAATATTACGCAGAGAAATAGGAATCCATTACTCAGAGAAATCTTTGGGGCAGATGGCCTTAAAACCGGTCATACGGAAGCCTCTGGATATGGGTTTGTTGGGACAGCTAAAAGAGATGGCGTTCGGCGTATTATCGTTATAAACGGCCTTGATAGTAAAGCGGCCCGTCGTGATAGCGCTCGCTCACTTATGGAATCAGCCTTTTCCGAATTTGAAATTGTCTCAGTACGTAAGTCGCAAGATATCATTAAAACCATTGATGTTTATCTTGGGGATTTAAAGACCGTAAATGCTGTTTTGCCATTAGATATAAATGTAGGTGTCTCAAAACATGAGCGTAATGATATTAAACTCGAGGTTTCACATGCTCAGAACCTGGTTGCGCCAATAGAAAAGGGACAAGAAATAGCAATGCTTAAGATAATAGTGCCGGGACAAGACATTCAGAGTGTGCCTCTCGTTGCCGCTGATGCAGTGTCTGCACAAAAAGGCTTGTCCCGCGTATTCAGTGTCTTAAAACGTAAAATAAAAGGACAGTAAAATGACCCAACGCGGTAAGTTTATTACACTTGAAGGTGGCGAAGGTGCGGGTAAAACCACGCAAGGGGAGCGTTTGATCGCCTCTTTGGAAACTGCGGGTATTGAAACGGTTTTGACCCGCGAACCGGGGGGCACTTTCGGCGCAGAAGCGATACGTGATCTCGTCTTGTCGGGCACGAAAGAACGTTGGTCGGGAATGACAGAACTTTTACTGATGTATGCAGCGCGTGTTGATCATGTGGAGAAACTTATACGTCCCGCTTTAGAACGTGGTGCGTGGGTAATCAGTGATAGGTTTGCAGACAGCTCAATGGCTTATCAAGGCTACGCTCGTGGATTAGGCGCGGAAAGCGTGTCCGCTGTACATAAAGCCGCATTAGGTGATTTTGAACCTGATTTAACCATCCTTTTTGATATTGATCCTATTTTAACAATGAAACGCGTTGAGACGCGCGGAGAGGAGTTGTCACGGTTTGATAGTGAAACTATAGACTTTCATAATTCACTTCGCACTGCGTTTTTGGAGATTGCTGAGAGTAATAAAGACAGGGTCTTCACATTAGATGCGTCTGAAAGCCGGGACGGCGTTCATCAACGTATTCTTTATGCGGTAAGTAAAACCTTCCCGGAAGTCTCCGGACAATTTATTCATGCGAACGATTGAAGCAGAAACCTTCCCTGAAGCGGACCGTGTTCATGGCTGTCCGCATCCTAGAGAAACTTATAACCTCTTAGGCCATGAAAAGGCGGAAGCGATATTCACCTCTGCCATGACAGGTGATCGTCCGCATCATGCGTGGTTGATAACGGGGGTTAAGGGGGTTGGGAAAGCGACATTGTCTTACCGTATGGCACGGTATTTACTTGGGGCCTCCCAACTCTTGCAAGATGGTTTGGATTTTAGTTCCGATGACCCTGTCGTGCAACGTATCGCAAGCCAAGGGCATGGAAACTTGTTTGTTCTTCGTCGCCCTTACGATATAAAGACTAAGAAGATCCGAACAGAGATACCTGTCACTGAAGCGCGTAAGCTCCGAGACTTTCTGATACAGAAACCCTCTGAGACGGGATGGCGTGTTGTCATTATTGATTCAATGGATGAAATGAACCGTAATGCAGAGAACGCTATTTTGAAGAGTTTGGAAGAACCTCCTGAAAAGACTATGTTTTTTCTACTTTCATCAACACCGGGGCGACTTTTACCGACGATACGTTCTCGCTGTGTGAGCCTCTCTTTACGTGCGGTTGAGCCAAAACAAATTCAATCGTGGGTTAGAAATCGTGACGACTATTCCGATGAAATTCGTGACGCGGCCGTCAAACTCTCAAGAGGTGGGCCAGGGCGGGCTTACGCTCTGTGCGAAAGTGCTGACCAAGTTCTCATTCCGCTATCGCGTTACATTTCTAGCCTGACTCGCACTTTTGATCGTGTTGATATTAAAATCAGTCAAAGCTTAAGCCGTGTTGATCAGCGTAAAAATCGACATCTTTTTTGGGAAACTCTAGGTGATATGCTCGATGCTCAAGCCCGTTTTGTCTCGACCAATGACTGGCAAGCGGCGTTTAAGCCCTTTCCAACGGCTAAGCCTGCACAAACCTGGGTTAAATTATCTGAACGGGTACGCCAATTAGCAGTGCAATCTGACGCGCTGAACATGGACCATACGAGTGTGATGATGACCGCTTTAAACGAAATCAGGACAGCTTAATGTGGGTCGATAGCCATGTGAACCTCCACGGAGAACGTTATAGCGATGATCTGGACGAGGTCATGCAGCGCGCGACGGCGGCGCAGGTTAGCCATATGCTGACTATCTGTTGCGCTCTCTCAGATTTTCCAACCGTGCGTAATGTGGCTGCACAATATGATAATATGTGGTGTTCTGTTGGGACGCACCCCCATGAGGCCAAACATAATCCCGATATTACGGCTGAGGATATATTGAAACATGTGGATGATCCAAAGGTTGTCGGTATAGGTGAAACGGGCCTTGATTTTCACTATAATTACAGTGACCGTGATGCCCAATTTCATAATTTCGCCGCCCACATAGAGGCTGCGCGAACCTCTGGACTGCCGCTAATTATTCATAGTCGCGACGCCGATCAAGAAATGTCCGACATTTTAGAGGCCGAATATAAAAACGGCGCATTCCCAATGCTTCTACATTGTTTTACAGCGGGTCAGGGGTTGGCAAAAACCATTGATAAACTTGGTGGCTATTTTTCGTTGTCGGGTATTTTGACTTTTAAGTCTGCGCAAGACATTCGCGACATTACGAAGACCATGCCTGATGACCGCATTATGATTGAAACAGATTGCCCGTATCTGGCTCCCATTCCTCATAGAGGGCAGCGTAATGAGCCAGCTTATGTGCCTCAAGTCGGCGCACGTCTTGCAGAAATCAAAGGCTGGAGCGTAGAAGAAACGTCTATTAAAACTACGGAAGCTTTTTTCTCTTTATTCACCAAGGCCCAAGTCCAAATCAATAAGAGCAGCTCATGACCCTCCGTGTCACCATATTAGGCAGTGGTTCATCTGGCGGCGTGCCGCGTGTGGGCGGAGATTGGGGCGTATGCGATCCAAATGAACCCCGTAACCGCCGCACAAGGTGCTCATTGCTGATTGAGCAATGGCAGGGTGAGGCGGAGCCTGAAAACAAGGAAAAAACAGTCGTTTTAATTGATACGTCTCCCGACCTAAGGGAACAACTTCTTGCGGCAAAAGTAACCCATATTGACGCGCTTCTTTATACTCATGATCATGCAGACCAAAGCCACGGTATTGATGATCTTAGGGCGATTGCTTACCGCATGCGCACACGGATTCCTGTCTATATGGACGCCCTAACAAAAGAGGTGTTGTTCAAACGATTTGATTATTGTTTTGAGATGCCCGAGGGTCGTATTCATCCTGCTATCCTAACCGTAAAAGAGCTATTTGAATCCAAAGATAAATTCACAATCAATGGCGCAGGAGGGGCGGTCGATATTATAGCCCTTGGCCTATCACACGGGATAGCTCCATCCTTTGGTTTCAAGGTTAATGACAAGGTCTGCTATACGCCCGATGTGTTTGATATTGAAGAAGATGTGCTTGGTCTTATCAGTGGTTCTGAAACTTGGATTTGCGATGCTCTTCGATATAATCACTCACCCTCACATGCCAACATTGACAAAGCCATTAAATGGCAAGCTTACACATGTGTGCCAAATATGGTGTTGACCAACCTTCATGTTGATATGGATTACGCTACGCTCAGGCACGAGCTTATGCCGTCCCAAAGCTTAGCCTATGATGGTCGCAGTCTTGTTTATTAAACATTTCTAGTGTTTATGTGTGTAAGATTTTCTTGACAACGATGTCAGGATTGTGGTTTTCTTATCTAAAAATATACGAAACGTTTAGAGGGGATTACATATGCGTTTATTATCTAAGGTCTGTTTAGGCTCAGTTCTCTTAACCGCGGCCTATCAACCTGCTTATGCGGATAGTTTTGAGACTCAAAGGTGCATCAATATGGGCAATGCTCTTGATGCACCACGCGAAGGTGAGTGGGGACATACAATTAATGCCAACTCGTTTAAAGCTATCAAAGAGGCTGGCTTTGATACAGTTCGCATCCCTGTTCGCTGGAGTGCTTATACGGGAGGTGCTCCAAACTATCGTATTGATGAACGTTTTTTTCGCCGTGTATCACAGGTCATAGATCAAGCCCTTGCTAATGATTTACAGATCATTTTAAACATTCATCATTTTGAAGAGCTGAATGAGGCTCCTGTCAAAAATACAGCTAAATTTTTGGCTCTTTGGGACCAAATAGCCTCACGATACAAAAATTTACCTGAAACTGTTTACTTCGAAGTCATTAATGAACCGAATGATAAGTTTAAAGGTGACGTGATGCGAAAGATCATGACTCAAGGGGTTGAGAAAATTCGCGAAACGAATCCGTCGCGTATTCTTATTTTAGGTGGTGAGAATTGGTCAAGTATTAGGGATTTACCGTCAATCCCAAAAATAGACGACCCAAACCTTGTTCATACTTTTCACTATTATGATCCCTTCGAGTTTACCCATCAAAAAACAAGCTGGACTAAATTAAAAAATAGTGGCGCCGTCAATTGGGGGAGTTCATTCGACATACAGAAAGTTAAAGCTGACGCAGCTTACGCCGCTCAAGTCCAGCGTGAAACGGGCCGCCCTTTGTTTCTTGGTGAGATAGGGGCTTATGAAAAAGCGCCTTATCGGGACATTGTAAAATATACGCAGGAGACGCGTAAAGCCTTTGAACGTGCTGGAATAAGTTGGTGTGTTTGGAATTTTACAGCTACATTCCCTTTCTTTGATACAGGTCGTAAAAAATGGGATGAGAACAAATTAGCTGCATTAGGTCTAAGAGCTAATCATCACGTGATAAAAAAACAAAGTAAATCATATAACCAGAAAACAGCTCCAGTGCAAACAATTGATGATGTGTTTAATGCTCTACGCAATAAAATTGGTCGCGATGGAGAACTTATTATGGCTCCCTATGTTGATCAACTTGCCAGCTATGGCCCCGCTAAAGTTAAATTAGTTTCGGATAATGGCATGGCCGATGCTGAAGCTATCGAAGTTAAAACACGCAAAAGCAAAAACCCGTGGGATAGTGGTTTGTCTGGGCCCATCTTAGGAACGCTCAATCGTGGCGACACTGTCATCATGTCCTACTGGGCTAAATCTATGAAAGGTGAGGGAGTTATATCCAACGCAGGAGTGCAATTAAATGGCGCCCCTTATAGTTCGGTGGCTATGCAGCCTGCAAAGCTAGGCTCTGAGTGGCAACAATATTTCTCATCAGGTGTAGCAACACGTGATTATGGGCCGTCCGAAGCGGGTTATGTAATTCAAATGGGAGCCGCTAAGCAGACTATTCGTGTTGGCCCTGTGTTTATTATAAACCTCGGGCAAAATGTTGATGTCAACGCTTTACCTCGCCACTAGAAAGTGACGTTGGTATCGTAGAGATTTAATGAAGTAGGGTCTTATTTTTTACGCTCTTGTCTTCATTATCGACGCTTTGAAGTGTGTGTGAATTATCTTTGTGTTCGCGTTCAATTAAAAGTCTTTGTGGTCTAAAAAATGCCTGGTAACGCCTCGCAAAAATTGAGGTGTTACCGTAAATGGCTTATTGCTAACCGTCACTATCATTTGCATCGACGTCGTCGCTATTAAATGAGATGCTTTTTGAGGCTTCTAGTGCCGCGTCTGAAGGTGGCGGGCAGCCGACTTCTTGAGCTGAAGTTGAAATTTCTGTCACGGGATCAACAGCCTCGTTTTTCCCGAAGGCTTTATCCCAACCTTGGTCCGCAGTCGTGTAGACAACTTGGCTTGTTGTTCCAATAACAGCAGCTTCAACAAAGGCGCTGCTGATACCGAATGCGGCAACACCACCTGAGGCTATGCCCGATATTGTACCAATAGCGACCGTTTTCATAAGGCCTGAGGCAAAGGATATTCCTTGAGGTTGGGCTGCATATTTTGTGGCATTCGCATAGAAACGCAAACATGTCGTCGAGTCTTCTTTGCGTGAGGGTGCAGCCTGTGTTTCTGTTGCGCGTTTGTCCTCTAGCCCAGCAAATAAAATCTCATCTTTACTTCCACCGCTTCCTAATGTTTGGCAAGCGGCCAGTGTTAAAGCCGCGCTTAATAGAAATATGGTGCGAATTTTTTTTTTAGTGACTTTCATAATGCGGATCCCCTTATTGTTTCCGAACATGTTGTTACTTATTATTAACCATAAAATGAAGCTAATGGCAAAGGCGTGATGCAGTTATCACCAAAATCAAGAGGCAGACGTTTTGGATTTGGGCGCTTTAGTGAATTTTTATCTGCCTATATAGGAATTTTCACTAGCCTAAGTCTTAAAGCTCTGTTAACTCGCTCTCGCAAAAGCGATGGAGACTCCCATGGAGATTCGAGAAGGCCTAACCTTCGATGACGTGCTTTTGCAGCCACGCGCGTCAGATATATTACCCGCACAAGCGTCCCTTCAGACGAGATTGACTCGTGGGATTAACATTAATGTTCCGCTGATTTCTGCGGCCATGGATACAGTGACCGAGGCGCGCCTCGCGATTGTTATGGCGCAAACGGGCGGTATCGGCGTGATTCACCGTAATCTTTCCATTCAAGAGCAAGCGGATGAAGTCCGTAAGGTCAAACGGTTTGAAGCAGGGATGGTGGTTAATCCGATTACTATTCGTGCAAGTGCCACGCGCGCCGATTTAAAAGCCATCAGTGAACGTCATAATATCTCGGGTATTCCTGTGGTAAAGGACGACGGTACATTGGTAGGTATTGTTACGAACCGCGACGTACGCTTCTCGAATGACCCGAACGCTCTGGTTAGCGATCTTATGACCCGCGACGTGGTGACCGTTAAGCACGGTGTATCCGAGGACGAAGCCCGCTCGCTCTTGCATAAGTTCCGCATTGAGCGCCTCGTCGTTGTGGACGACAATAAGAAATGTGTAGGCCTGATTACGGTCAAAGATATGGAAAAGGCTGAAAGCTATCCAAATGCCTGTAAAGACCAGCACGGCTCCTTACGCGTGTCTGCGGCGTCTACAGTTGGAGACGATGGATATACACGCGCAGTCGCTTTGATTGAAGCAGGGGTCGACGCGGTTGTGATTGATACGGCGCATGGTCATTCCATTAAAGTTATCGAACAGGTGAGGCGCTTAAAAGATAGTCACCCTGACACGCAGATAATTGCAGGCAATATTGCCACAGCCGAAGCGGCTGAAGCGTTGATCGCGGCAGGCGCGGACGCGCTTAAAGTCGGTATTGGCCCAGGCTCTATTTGCACAACGCGTATAGTTGCAGGGGTAGGTGTCCCGCAATTAACGGCCGTGATGGATACGGTTGCCGCTGCGAAAGCGGCGAATATACCTGTGATAGCCGACGGCGGCATCAAATATTCAGGTGATATGGCCAAAGCCCTCGCGGCAGGAGCTGAGAGCTGCATGGTCGGCTCACTCCTCGCAGGAGCTGAAGAAACACCGGGTGAGGTGTTCCTCTACCAAGGGCGGTCATATAAATCCTACCGAGGTATGGGCTCTGTCTCCGCTATGGCGCGCGGCTCGGCTGACCGCTATTTCCAAAAAGAAGTGTCTGACAGCATGAAACTTGTCCCCGAGGGGATTGAAGGCCGTGTCGGATATAAAGGGCCTGCTGGGCCGATCTTGCATCAACTTATCGGCGGTGTCCGCGCGGCTATGGGGTATACAGGGTCAAAATCCATTCAAAATTTCCACGAAAACGCACGATTTGTAAGAATCACAAATGCGGGTCTACGAGAGTCTCATGTCCATGACGTTACTATTGCGCGAGAAGCGCCAAACTACTCCATGCCGCATTAGGTTTATGTATCAACTTGTTGAAAGTATTAAGTTTTGAGAGCCGGCGGTAGATACCAAGCGGCGATTGAAGTCCTTCAAGACGTTCTAGAAAAGCGCACACCTGTGAATGATGCGTTGCGCGATTGGGGTAAGTCCCACCGTTTTGCAGGGTCGAAAGATAGGTCTTTCATTGGCAATCTCGTGCATGATGCTTTGCGTAAGAAGTCTTCCTTTGGTTGGCAGATGGATGATGATAGCCCGCGTGGCATAGTTTTCGCGGCGCTTTTGCTTGAACATGAGCTACCTCTTGAAGAGATCGAAGTGGCCTTTACAGACCCGCACGGCCCGGGGGCTTTGACGGAAAAGGAAAAGACCCGCGCGGCGAAGCCGATCGCGCTGTCTGACGCGCCTGAATGGGTGCAAGCGGATGTGCCTGATTGGCTCTGGCCTGCGTTTGAGGCGAACTTCGATGAAGAAGCCGTGAAAGAAGGGCAAGCTTTAACCGCCTCTGCGCCTTTGGACTTACGGGTCAATCAAATGAAGAGCACGCAGGCGAAAGCTTTGGCGACATTAGAGCCGCAAGGGGCAAAGCCTGCGCCGATTTCACCGCATGCCATACGAATTTCACGGGGCGGTCCGCATACACGCTTACCGAATGTACAAATCGAGCCGATTTACCAAGAAGGCGGCGTCGAAATTCAAGACGAAGGCTCTCAGATCATTGCCTCATTGATTAACGCGCAGGACGGAGATAAAATCCTTGATATGTGCGCGGGCGGCGGCGGGAAATCCCTCGCGATTGCCAGTGATATGAAAGACGCGGTCAATATTACAGCTTACGATATTGATAAACGCCGTCTAGCGCCGCTCTATCAACGTAAAATGCGGGCAGGGGTGAATAATATTGACATAGTACAGCCGCCAGCCATGAATTTGGATAAGATGAAGGGGCAATTTGATAAGGTTGTCTTGGACGCGCCCTGTACGGGTGTCGGCACATGGCGCCGTAAGCCAGATGCGAAATGGCGCCTGTCAGAGCAAAGCCTCGAAATTCGCTTGAATGAGCAGAAAAACGTGCTTGATGCAGGCTGTGAGTTCGTTCGTAAGGGCGGGCTGCTGTTTTATATGACTTGTTCTATGTTGGCGGAAGAGAATGAGGCGCAAATTTACGCCTTCCTCGAACGTCATAAGGATTTCACCCTGCTATCGGCGGGGGAAGTCTGGGAAGAGCTTTACGGAGCCGACGCGTCAAAGCCGTGGTCAGCCGATGGGTGTAGCCTCACGCTAACACCGGCCTCAACGGGTACAGATGGATTTTTCTTCGCTGTCATGGAAAAGACAGCTTAAAATTAGGGTAGATAAATATGTCCGATGTGAATGAAAATGGGCAACATGAACGCCTTTTGATTATTGATTTTGGCTCGCAAGTGACAAAACTGATCGCGCGACGTGTCCGCGAGAGCGGAGTTTACTGCGAAGTTCATCCTTATAACCGTGCTGATGGGGCCTTTATTGACAGTTACGGACCGAAAGCAATCATCCTCTCGGGTGGCCCCAATAGTGTTACGGGAATTGGTAGCCCCCGCGCCGATGAAAGCGTTTTTACACGCGGTTTACCTGTCCTCGGCATTTGCTACGGGCAGCAAACTATGTGTGCGCAGCTTGGTGGGGCGGTTGAAACCTCTGACGAGAAAGAATTTGGTCGCGCTGACCTTACGATAAAAGCTAGTAACCCTCTATTTGAGGGGCTTGCAGCTATCGGCGAGACGGAACGCGTCTGGATGAGCCACGGCGACCGTGTAAGTTCTATCCCCGATGGGTTCGAGGTTATCGCGACCTCTGGCAATGCCCCCTATGCGGCGACGGCAGATGTATCGCGTAATTTTTACGGGGTTCAGTTCCACCCTGAAGTCGTCCATTCGGTCAACGGCGCAAAAATGCTCCGCAATTTCACACATGCTATTGCAGGCTTTCAGGGCGACTGGTCTATGGCGGCATTTAAAGACGAAGCGATTGAAGCTATTCGTGAACAGGTCGGCGACGGCCATGTGATTTGCGGCCTCTCTGGTGGGGTTGATAGTTCCGTTGCAGCCGTTCTTATCCACGAAGCGATTGGCGAACAACTCACTTGCGTTTATGTGGATACGGGCATGATGCGAAAAGGCGAGAGCGACCAAGTCGTCAGCCTATTCCGTGAACATTATAAAATCAACCTCATCCATGTGGACGCTGAGGACACATTCCTCACGCAGCTTGAAGGGGTGAGTGACCCTGAACGGAAACGAAAAATCATCGGCGCGGCCTTCATTGATATCTTCGATGCTGAATCGAAAAAAATCAAAGGGGCAGAATTTCTCGCCCAAGGGACGTTATATCCTGACGTCATCGAGTCTGTCTCTTTTGACGGTGGCCCAAGTGTGACGATTAAATCTCACCATAATGTTGGCGGCCTTCCAGAGAAAATGAATTTGAAACTCGTCGAGCCATTGCGGGAATTGTTCAAAGATGAGGTAAGGGCTCTTGGCCGCGAGTTGGGCCTACATGAAGACTTCGTCCAGCGTCATCCATTCCCAGGGCCAGGCTTGGCCATTCGCTGTCCAGGCGCTGTGAGCAAGGACCGTCTCGACATTCTACGTGACGCAGATGAGATCTATCTCGACCAAATTAAGAAGCACGGATTGTATGATAAGATTTGGCAAGCCTTTGCTGTGATCCTTCCTGTGCAGACAGTTGGGGTAATGGGGGATGAGCGGACCTATGAAAATGTTCTCGCGCTTCGGGCTGTGACCTCTACGGACGGTATGACAGCGGATTACTATCCTTACAGCCATGATTTCCTCGGAGAGACGGCAACACGTATCATCAATGAAGTCCGCGGCGTTAACCGCGTGGTCTATGACGTGACCTCTAAACCGCCCGGAACCATTGAGTGGGAGTAAACGTTAGTTTTGTTGGCGTGAAAATGCTCAAACATTAAGCGCGCCTTCATTCTTTAAAAAACACCCGCAAGTCGCTGTTTTTAAACATTAATTTATAGATTTAACGAAAAATTATTGCTTTAAGTTGGTGTAAAAAACTCAATAAAAACAGTAGCGAATGCGAGGTTTAATCACGTATAAACCATAGTCATTGTTCTTACTCATACAGCTGCAAATACCCCTTTGTTCAGCCCTGCTTTTAACCGCATTTAAACCGTAATTAGGTAGTTTACACACAAGCGGCAATAGACCGCAAAAATGGTGTGAATGGTAATAATGACTGCGAGTCTAAAAATAGTCCACACATGTTTGACGCTTTGGTACGTGTCAATTCTAAGTGTCTTTTGTATAGTTGCTCCGGCAGCTTACGCTGATGCTATGCATGTAAAAGTCGAAGATGGTGAAACATCTTTCCTTGTGGATATTGAGGAAAGAAAAATATGGTGGATTACAGAGGTATGCAGGTTCGAAGTTCCTGTAAACAATGACAAATCCGATCATGATAATGATGATTCCCTCGCAATAATTTCTTCTGATAAATTTCTAAAAGATGTTCAAATTGGTTCACACCGTTTTACGCTGGAACAACAGTTCCGCTTTAACATGGTGAGCCAAGCTCCTACGCTACAAGTTTTTAACTCTGTGCGCGGTGGCTGGTCTGAAGTTGATATTCACGTCGATGAGACGTGTGATACAGACTTCACCTGTCGCCGTAGCATGGAGTTACCTCTGTGCACGGATTAGAAAAAGCCAATAAAAACAATTTTCTAGCTTGCTATCTTACAGTCATTGCTTTGATGGCCTATTTTGTCATGCAAACGCTGCTTTTCACACCTGTAGCTTTTGCTGATACATCGGTGCCATCAGACGATATTGTGGCCACTAAAACGTCTCCTGTAGCCTCTGAAACGCCCGAGAGCTTAGAAAAAGAGCAAGGTGATGAGGCGGATGAAGATTTAGATCCGTCTGTTGAAACCATTGAGAAATATGCGAATGTTGTTCTCAGCACCAAGATTGAGCATAGCATAAATATCAAGCTCGATGGTGAAGACTTACAAAGTGGCCTTGTGCACCGCTCTGATGAGGATGGTCTATATTTTGACGCAATCCCAGTGTTTAAAGCCCTGGAAAACACTTATGTTTATAATGCTGAAGTCGGCGTTTTTAACTTTGAACGCAGTCAGGATAATGCGAAATTTAGTATTCGTATGAAGGATGGCCTTGTAGCGGCGAACGGAAAGCCCGTGGGTAAACTGCCGCATTTTGGTGAAATCTCAGACGGCCGCATCTTGCTGACGGCAAATGCTTTAGCCTTTTTAACAGGCACAAGTGCGAAATATGATAAAGAAAACAGGGTCTTCGACTTTAGACTTGATCCACGGCTAAAAATTGCAACGGGCTTTAATATCTTTGTTGAAGATGTTGCCTTGCAAGAACTTAATCCTGAGCCACGGTCTGTTGGTTCTGTTCTTCTCTTACCACTTTTGCCTATTGCCGAAGAACTTGGCCATGACGTGATCATACTTGACGGCGGAACCAGCGTTCGTGTGAAACGATCGCAAGATAGTGCGATATTCACCTTGAACCTTGATACAGGTCTTGTGAGTTTACGCGAAAGACCATTTGGTCTTGTTGAGGATGCTGCCTTAATTGACCGGACAAATCTCTTGCTACCAACCAATGCTATTGAGGCTTTAACAGGTACACATGTGGAGGTGGTGACAGGAACGAACCGTATTAATATCTTACTGGATGATGAGCTTAAAGGCGGCGCCATACCAGATGCGCGGGTTAGTGATGTTCTGAGTGAAACACCCTTTACGCCCGAATCTGTAAACTTCTTATTAGCGCCAGACCGTGTGAACCGTCTCAATTTTACCTTCCACAAAGGGCACTACAATGGGCGTGTCCGCTACGAAATTGAGGACTTGCCGTCTAATGCGGCTGAGCTTGAGCCGAGTTGGCTCTCCCTAGATTTCAGGCGGTCGAATGGTATTTATGGGTCGGTTGGAGATTATTCCAGTGATTTACGGGAACTTGATGGAGTTGACATACGTCGCATACGCGGCGTTTCGGTCGTTAAAGAGACCGATAAAGGTAACCGTTGGGCTTTAGCCGCTGGCCTTCCTGAATCTGGGCGGCGTGCCATTAGTGATAATCAAACACGATCGACATTTAGCGGAATTGCAGCCGGTGCGCGGTTTGCTAGTAAAAATGGTTGGGAAGCGGGTCTAGCCGTCCATTCTGATACGCTTAACAAAGACCACCGTGCTGTTCTAAGCGCGATCAGTGGTTCACTTGGGCGCAATCATATTAAGAATGTGCAGTGGACAGCTCGAGGTGACGTTGGCTTGTTTTCAGGCCCAACACGCGAGAGAGGCATTGATGCACGCGGGGCGGTATCGGGTCGCTACAATTGGAAGAACACAGTTTCTCTTGATCTCGGACTTGATTATCAGGGTGTTGAATTTCAACGCAACACGATTATTGACCGAGAAGAGCGTGAAGCTGAAGCAGAGCTTATAGATGAGTTGAACGGTGACGAGACCGTTGATGTTGTAGAAAATCCTGTTGAGGATAATCAGATCATTGGGCAAGATGTCCTAAGCCAACGTGTTGGTATTAATTATACGCCAAATATTGGTTCGAAAGTTATTTCTGACCCAACAGTATCGTTACGGTTTTCTAGAACAGATAATGGCCTTACGTCTGGGCGTGAAACAGGGAATGTGGTCGATACGAAAAGCTTATCCGTTGGGACGAGCTTTCCGCAAATTGGGCTTAGTATCGGCGGTAATATAATTGATAATAATGTTAAATTTAATGATGGCACGGACTCAAGACAATCTCGTCAATATACTGTATTGGCGAGCAAATCATTTGATTGGGTCGATCTTAAAGCCCAATATCAAAAGAACCAGTCCAATGAAACGGATGATGTTGATCAACTTGTCCTTACGGCCAACTTTAATGTGGATCGTAAATTCAAACTACCGCTTCCTAAAGAAGGCCTGTTTACTGTATCACCATCAGTGAGTGCTGGACAATCTAATGGTAGAAACAGTGTGCGCGGCGGTCTTGTTGCTAATTATGATTCTGGTAATATTTTCGGAAAGAAAAATCAGGTTAAAGCGTCTTTTGGCGTTTTACAGTCAATCAATGATTTTAGTAACGGTGAAACAAGCAAGTTTCTGACGGTTACTGCCGCGCGAGAAATCAACTTTGGTAAAAACCTTAGTCTTGGCCTGAGCTACCGTAATAATTTAAAGGGCAATCAGCGTATTGGGTTGGAGCTTCGTGGTGGTTATAGGCTTAATGAGCCGCGTCGTTATACGAAGACTCATGAAGGGCGAGGGGTCTTGAAAGGGCAAGCGTTCCTTGACAAAAATTACGACGGCATTCGCCAACCTAATGAACCCGGTGCGGGTGGGGTTATTTTGCGTATTAAGCGCTCAGGATTGGCCCTACGATCAGATAGCCAAGGTTATTACACAATTCAGAATATTAAAGAGGGGCTGCATTCTGTAGCGGTTGATAGCCGTAGCCTCCCTCTTGGCTTTGGATTACCAGATGAAAAAGAGTTCAAAGCGACTATATTGGAAGGGCATGTCTCTTCGCTCGATATTCCGATTATTCAGCGCGGGCAATTACGAGGCTTTACCTTCATCGATGAAGATGAAGACGGTGAATATGATAAGGGTGAGACACGGGTTGAGGGGGTAAAGCTTTCCTTAGTCAACAAAACTGATTCTGTGAATACAAATGCGACGTCTTCATCTTTTGGCCAATTTGCCTTTGATGATTTAAAGCCTGCAACCTACGAAATTCTAGTCGCGGAAAAAGGTGGCCCTGGATATGAAGGCGGTACGCGTTTGGAAGTCGAGTTAGATGCGGCTACGTTCGATCTTAAGAAAATAGCTATTGCTCTCAAGCCTTTACGAGAAATACTTACAGTTGATGCGGGCGATGAAAATGGGGAGTACCCAGAGCCACCGCCACAACAAGTTACCATGTCCGCTACGCCTTAACCAGCGTAGTGGCAACCACAACTGGGGTAGCTTCGGCTACCCCTTTTTTTTGGGATATTTAGCGGATATTTAAATCCCAATCATAATCATACTTGTTGATGTTATCTGCGCTATCGAGGACAGCCTTTTTAGACCCAGACGCGTATTCACGCATGTGGGCTAAAATTCCGTCTTCACTGCCACCGAAGTCCTTCTTGTACCATTTGTAGATACTCGACGCGACAATCTTATTACCTTCTACGGAGACTCCGCGTTCACTGGCGATAAAATCGCGAGCAGCTTGGGCAAGGTCGGCTTCAAGCGTTGCCGCCTCCCAAGCTGATGGTTTAACATTCGGGCAGCCAATTGAGGCGCAGTTAAAGGCATAGTGCACGCGGGGTTCATCATACTTTTTGCGCACTGTACCGTGCTCAATATCATCAAGGCTCATAGCTTTACCGTTCACAGTGAGGCGGTCTTTCTTCCAAGGGCGGCTGATTTTACGAATAGATTTCGTCGGGTAGTTTTCAAGAATAAGCTCAATTGTCTTCGCGTTGTAAAGATTAAACCATGTTGCCATTTCTTTATCACGGGGCAGGGCTTCAATATCTATAGCTGAGAGCGTATGTATATAAGCGTTTAAGCTCGCGCGGTCTTCTTGTGTGACCTTATCATAGGCGACAAGATTGATCCCGTTCACGGGGCTAACATACTTTGCCAAAAACGCATTATATGGTGCGTTGGGATTAACCGCTATGGTCGGTTTTTCTGCGGGGGTAGTGTCAACAGCCACTGTTTGTGGTGCAGGATTTATTTGAGGCTCTACTTGCGGTTGCTGTGAAATCTGGCTCTCACGCAAAACCCTCGCGTCAGCTTCGTCCTGTGCTTCAAGGGCAGCTTGGTGCTCTAATGATTTTTGGCGCTCCAAGGCGGCTTGTTGTTCTTGTTCTACGCGTGCCATAGCGTCTTTGGCGGCCTTGGCATCAGCAGCATTTTTGGCAGCTTGTGCCTCAGCTTCTGCACGGGCCATTTCTTCTTTCTCTGCTTGGGCATCTTTCGCGGCTTGGACTTGCGCCTTGGCACGGTCCATTTCTTCTTTTGTAGCTTGGGCGTCTTTTGCAGCTTGGGCTTCCTTCGCTGCGAGAGCTTCAGCTTCGGCCTGTTCCATAATACGTTTTTTCTCGGCTAACTCTTCCGTAAGCTTCCGCGCGTTATCTGCCTTAATATCTGGCGTTTCGATGGTCGCTCCAGCAGATGTATCAGATCCAACTTTGGCCGTATCTTTCGCGCAAGACGCTATGAGTGACGTACATAGGGCAGCTGTATATATAAGTTTCCAGCGATTAGGCATAAATCCTCCTTTTATGATAGGATGAGTATAGCCAATAAGTTTTCCGACAGCTAAACACGAATTCGAGACTGCGGATTAAAAAACAACTTAATTACAGTATGTTAGATGATTAGGCTTAACTTAGCAGGCTTGATTTCAGTAAAAGTTACTGAGCCTCACGGAAGAAATCAATAGTGAGATCGATATCTACAGACCCTAGCCCCATAGATAGGTCATAAACGGGCATCGTATATTCCAAATCAAGACGGACCGCTTGTTGATTAATCGTACCGTTTCTGATTCGAATACCATTGGCATTTGTAAACCGTATCAACTCTATTTGTGAACTTTCTAGATCAGCAAGTGAATTGACTTGATTGTTAATGCTATTGTTGTTGCTTCGTGCTCTGTCACCAAAGTCAAATCCGTCGTCATTACCATTCGCTGTTAGGCTGACGTTTAGAGCAATATCTTCAAGGCCGACTGTTTGGACAAAGTCACCCGTCGCATTGGCAATGTCAGCTTGCGCACGAATAGAGAAGCGTGTGTTACGGGAGGTGATAAATATACTATGGGAATAGGATCGTCCATCTGGAGCGAGGCCTATATCGGTGAAGTTAGATACGGAAAAAGCCGAAAAGCTATCGCCTGCATCAAGGTATCCGTCACCATCATCATTGCCTATTATGGTGGGGGCCCCATTGGCGGATTGAATAATCCCAAGTCGAAAGCTTTGGTTGGCATCGGGACGAAAATTTGTGGCACGTTGCGTCGTGCCCGTCAAATTTGTCTCGTTCGCGCGATTAAAAAATGAGATCATTTGCGCGCCGAAAGGGATGCAGCAAGAGTTGGTGGAAAAATTAAAGTTATCGTAAACGTCAAACGTCTGCCCGTCATGCACAATGACGCAACCATATGTTCGACAGAAAAAATCGGTATCGAGAAAGTCTGATTGGGCGAGCGCTGAAGCGCTACACCCTAATGCTAGCAGACCATATCCGAGTTTTTTGAGATAACGAATAGAAGATATGTATCTGGGCTCACCCAAGGGCGGTTTATTTAGCTTTGAACGTCACGCTATCAACAGGAACAGCTGTTGTGCGGAATTTATTTTGCGGAACAAATGAATTATTGAGATCAAAATCAACATTATAAGTTTCTCCCGAGACTAATTTATCAGAACCAGACAGGTTTACCCCAATCGTTCTTTTATGATTATCGAGAACAACTGTATTTACTGCAACTTTATCAACAGTGTCTCCCGTGCTTGATTTAATAATTGCATGTCCATTAAGGCGCGCATGTGCATCACCTGTGTTTTCAATTTCAATGGATACAAGATCAGCGCCACCATTTTTGACAACTTCTGTTTTAACTACAGGTAGGCTTTTTGACGGAAGTGTTGTGAGGTAAAATAGTGAAGCCAACTGATATTTGTTCCAAACACCAGACGCATCTCCTCGGTCACTCGGAAGTCGTGTCGTCGCGAGCAGGGCAAAACGATGATCGCCATTATCTTTAATCTTAAATGGCGCGGTGATTTCTACGCTAATTTCCTGCTTTGTTTCTGGTTTTAGTGTTACAACAGCCGGACTAAATCGCACCCAGTCAGCCGCAGAGCGATCTGTTTCACCAGGCGGTGAGAGAACTAGCTCTCCGTCTTCATCTAAGGTCCAGTCAGCAAGACTGATGGTCAGGCTGATGGTCTTTTCCTTATGAACATTCCCAATTGTGATGGTTTGTCGGTTGTTTTCGCCCGGCTTTATAGTCATTTCGACGGTCGCTGGCTGAACCCCAACTCCAAAAGCGTGTGAAAGAGGTGCCATCGCGCTGGTCGCGAGGAGTGCTGCTAATCCAATTTTGTAGAATTTGCGTGGTAAAGTAGAAAAAAGTTTCATGTGATCATCCCAAGTTTAGCCCTATTGTCTTAAATTAAACCAAATAAGGGTTTCTCGGTGGTTAATTTCACTGCTTTTTTTTAAGGATGCTTAAATATGAAAAAACCGCCAGAGCAGAACTCTGGCGGTCTAATTTGTAATTTGTCTAACGACTGACTATGGTACGAAGATCGTGTAAGTCACGTCAGAAGAGATTGTACCAACACCACTGGAAAGGTCGAAACCTTGGTTGCCAGCTGTTGAAAGGTCTGTATCAAGTTCATATGACACATCAAAGCGAACTGATTGCTGCGTCAATGTACCTGGGTCAGCTGCTGTACGCTGGCTACCAACAAATACTGTAGTTGGAGCTGCAGCATTGTCAGAAATTGCGTTGAGTGAAGCGAGTGTTGCTACACCCGTACCAGTACCGGTAGGATCTTGAGCTTCGTCACCGAAAGCCAGTCCATCGTTCCCACTTGTCGTGATGTCCATTTCCCATGTTATATGGGTTGTATCAAGACCAGTAACGTCTCCAGCAGCATTAACGCCCGTCAAGCCACCTGTAACGTTAGCTGCTGTACGTGATGCACGAATTTCGAAATTGGTGTTTGAGGCGACGTAGAATGACGACTCATGTGAAATGTCACCAACGCCGTCAACGTCTGTGTCTCCATCAATTTCAAATGCACTCAATGAATCACTAACATCAAGAGCACCAGATGTGTTACCATCGTCTGTAAAGCTACCGCCAGATACAGCACCAGTGACTGGATCAAAAGTAGCGGCGTCGATGTCACCAGCAGCAGCACCAATTGGAGTCAATGACCCTGTTAGTACAGTGTGAACATCACCGTCGATAAGGTCAGTTCCGCCTGCGGCGCCAAGGCCAACAACGAAATCAGATACGATTGGAGCTTGATCACCAGTTCCATCATCAAAACCATCTGCACCCCAAACGACGACAACGCCGAGTACTTGGAAGAACGGACGATCAATAACTGAGGCATAAGCAGTTGACGCCATCATAGCAGTCAACGCTGTACCTGCAATTGCAAGTTTACGTAAAGACATAATTTTTCCCATTTTCAAGTTTGCCGGTCCCCCGGATTAAGGTACTTTTACATCAAGTGTATTTCCGCTGAGTTTAGGGTTTTAGTTAATAGAGGGTAAAATTTCACTGTAATTGCCTCTAAATCACCCCAATTTAGTCAAATATGGGTCACTTAGTAATTTTATGTTAAAGATATATAAGATTTGCAGATGTGAAGAATGTGGTTGTGAAGAATTTAGAGTTAGGCATATTATTTATAGCCATTTCAATATTTGTAGCAGGCTTTATTGGATATGCTTTTTATCCAAATAGTGTAACGGTCAGCTTATCTCAAAATATTGAAAATGTGTCGATTAGGGTTGTTGAGCCTGATCCTACACGGAATCCTAACTCTGTAGGGGAGGTTAGGCTGGACCAAACCTTAGAAGAAACGACGACATCATATCCTGATAATACAGATACACATGTGGAGGCAAAGTTACCTCAGCTGAAACCTTTACAGTATCGAAGACGCTATAATGACGAAAATTCCGTTGTACCAACAAGTTGTTTTAGTTTCTCTCAAAATCTAACGGCGGAAAAACAACCACAATATACCGATTATATTGACGTCACACCTCGCGTCGATGTCGCGGTGAGTGTGAAGAACCGTGATCTTTGCCTTAGCGGTTTTGAATATGGGCAAGACTATAAACTCACACTTAAAACGGGACTACCTGCCGATGGGGCCTTGCCACTTAGCCGTAATGTTGATGTTGATTTAAGCTTTGCGGCACGACCACCCTATGTCGGCTTTTCTGGTAATGGCATTATTTTACCCCGTAAAGATGCGCAAGGCATCGGGTTTGATACAGTTAATGTCTCGAAGTTGAAAGTTACTCTCTACCGCGTAAATGACAGAATGATTGCGCGGCGTGCCCCTACGGACGGTAAAATAACCGAAGAGGGCGGCTATTCTTGGCAGCATAGTGATGCGGCTT
Organism: Maricaulaceae bacterium; assembly: GCA_039989855.1. GTDB lineage: Bacteria > Pseudomonadota > Alphaproteobacteria > Caulobacterales > Maricaulaceae > CALFVT01. The sequence goes on from JBDXGZ010000001.1 coordinate 223,895, forward strand.
CGACCATAAGGACAGAAGTATGGACGGGTGACGTTGATGTTAAGTCTGTCCCTAATGAGACAGTTACTACGGTCTTTCCATTATCAGATGTCGTCGGTGAACTTAAGGAGGGGGCTTATGTCATTTCCGTTGTGCGAGATCATGAAGCGACTGAGCGGCGTCCCGCGCAAGCTTGGCGCTGGGTCATTGTTACCGATATTGCGATGACGACTTACCGTGGGGATCACGGGATGAGTGTTTTTGCACGTAGCTTAAAAACAGCGAAACGGTTAGACGGCGTTAAAGTGCAGCTTCTCGCAGCTAATAATGAAATTCTCGCATCGAAAGAAACAGACGCCTTAGGGCGTGCCAGTTTTGAGGCGCCTTTATTAGCGGGATCGGGTGCGCTTCAACCGCATATGGTTTTGGCTTACGGAACTGACAATGATTTTGCTATGATTGATCTTCGACGTCCGCCTCTTGACATGAGTGATTACGATATTGGTGGGCGTAGCAAGCTGTCACCGATTGATGGTTATGGGTTTGCAGAGCGCGGTATCTACCGTCCGGGTGAGATGGCTCACCTGACCTTTATGCTACGTACAGGTAAGTTAAAATCAGTGAGTGACCGAGGCGGCGTTTTGAAAATTATCCGCCCTGATAACGTGGTTGTCCTTGAGCGCCGCATTAAAGCTTCTGAGTTTAAAGGTGGAACTTTAAACATTCCTTATACTTTGTCGCGGGATGTGCCGCGCGGTCGTTGGCAAGCGAGCCTAACGCCTGACGGTCAAGACGCCGCTGTGAGCCTATCTTTTGATGTGCAAGATTTCGTCTCGCAAAAATTACGGGTAAAGCTGGATGAGTATGACGGTATTTATGATGGTGGCTCCGAGTTACGACTGGGTTTGCAAGCAGACTTCCTTTACGGCGCGCCTGCGTCAGACCTACCCTCTGACGGAGAAGCACGCGTTGAAATTGACCTCAAACCTTTTCCCGAATTTAAAGACTATGCTTTCTCACCCCGCAATCCAGACTTCACGGGTGGTTTTCATTATCTCACAGCAGGTGGGACAGATGAAAAGGGTCACGTGAATTTAGTCTTAGAGAGCCTTCCTAATCTTGCCAACACGGCTTTACCTTTAAGGCTGCAAGTTACAGGCGGAGTTTCAGAACCATCTGGTCGTTACGTGCGCGATAGTGTGTTTATCCCAACACGCACGCAAGACAGTTACGCGGGTATCCGCTCACCTTACGCGACCCATAGAGCGCCACGCGGTAAACCCGTCGACCTCGATATAGTCCTTCTTGATAAAGCAGGAGCGCAAAAAGCAGGGACACTGTCTTGGGTCTTGATGAACCAAGATTGGGATTATCAATGGTATAAACTCCACGGACGGTGGCGCTATCGCCGCGATATTTTTGAACATGAATTTGCTAGCGGGACGTTTGATATGTCGGCAGGCGTTCCGACCACATGGTCCCGTCGTTTGCAGTGGGGGGATTACCGACTTGTTTTAAAAGACGGGGAACGTGAGCTCACAAGTTATGAATTTGCTGTCGGGTGGGGCCGTAAATCCCAATCGGATAAGCCAGATGATTTGCAAATTTCTCTCTCTAAAACCGACCTTGAACATGGAGATAGATTTACGCTGATGGTTACATCTCCTTACGCGGGTGAAGCCGATCTTATTTTGACGAATAATGATGTGTTTGTCTCTAAATCTATTTCATTATCCGAAGGTGTGTCCGAGATTGATCTGACTTATGATCAATCATGGGGGCAGGGAGTTTATGCTCTCGTCAGTGTCTATACGCCGCGAGACGTAACCACGCGTCCTATACCGCGCCGAGCTGTGGGGACGCAATATATTCGCCGTAATCCAAAGCCGACGACCTTGAACATCGATATAAAAACGCCAGATGTTATACGTCCAAATAGCCGTCATGAGGTTCTACTCAATATCTCACAAAATGGAGGCCAACCAGACGGCCCTGCATGGGCGAACCTTACCGCCGTTGATGAGGGCATTTTGCAACTGACAAAATATCAAAGCCCCGCCGCAGATACAGTCTTTCATGCCAAGGCTGCCCTCGCTCAATCCATTCATGATGATTATGGCCGCATTCTAAACCCAAACCTTGGCAGTTCGGCTATTGTCCGCTCTGGCGGTGATGGTATTGGCGGCGAAGGATTGACCGTCATTCCGCAAAAGACCGTGTCCTTATTTGAAGGCATGATTGAAGTGAGGAACGGCAAAGCGGTTGTACCTCTTGATATTCCCGATTTTAATGGAGAATTACGTCTTATGACGACCGCATGGTCAAACCAAGCTGTCGGGAGTGCCTCACGCCCCGTAACTGTGCGTGATCCTGTGCCCTATAGCGTGGCTCTCCCGCGGTTCCTTGCTCCCGGCGATGAAGTAGAAGCGGTGATTTCTGTTGATAATGTCTCTGGTGTTGAGGGAGCGTATGCGGTCAATTTAGATATAGACGACTATCTCTCCGTCAAGGGTCAAGCCGAGACGTTTGAGTTGGAAACAGGCCAGCGCCAAGACCAAGCTGTTTTGCTCAAAGCCTTGGACGCAGGTGTATCAAGCCTTAAATACGCGGTGTTTGGACCGCAAAGCTACGCGCGGACAGGAGAGACACAAATGCAAGTGCGCTCGCCTTATTTACCTATCTCTTACGCAGAGGAATGGCTGATTAAAGCCGATCAAAACTTCATAGTTCCAAAAGAGCTTTTAGAGAACTTCTTCCCGCGGAGTGTCGATATGACCTTGTCCGTATCAGTGGGTAATCTCATTGATCCGACGCCCTATGCAGAACGTTTACGTCGATACCCATATGGTTGCACAGAGCAAACTACTTCAGCTGCACTTGCGCTCTTATATGGTCGTGATTTCGGTGTTAAAATTCACCCACGGCTTGGGCATTTTGAAACTAAGATGCAGCAGGCTATAAACCGTCTCGTTATGCGCCAAAGTGAGGACGGCACTTTTGGTCTCTGGAGAGAAGGAGATGGCAATGCGTCTCTGTGGCTAGGTGTTTATACGTCTGATTTCCTCTTACGCGCGAACGAAAATGGATATGATGTTGAAGTGTCTGTGCTTGAGCGGACGCGCAAGGCGCTTGAGTCTATCAGTAAAATAACACCTGCGAGAGCCTTGGGATACCGTCTAAATGTGAACCGCTATAGGTCAACATCTAATGCGATACAGCGTCAAGTCGCTGCTGCTGCTTATGCAAGTTACGTTATGGCACGTGACGGGAAAGGGCGTTTAGGGCAGGCACGATACTTGTTTGATGCCCATAAAAAGATCATTAAGTCACCTTTGACCTTTGGTTATTTATCTGAAACCTTCGCATTGCTCGGGGATGACGCCCGTGCTCAGGCTGCTTTTGATATGGCGAAAGAAACTATTGGCTATGAGGATGACGAAAATTATTACCAGACGTCTCTTCGTGATGTTGCAGGTTTAATTGCTGTGTTAAGCAATAAAGACCAGCAACTTATTCTTCGGACAGGTTTTGTTGAAGCGCTTAAAGAACCGAATCGCTTGAGAACACAAGAAATTGCTCATGTTCTTTTGGCGCTTCGCCAGCAATCTAGTCAAGAAACTGAGATTAACATTACGAGTTCTGGCGTTGAATTCAGCGGTGTTGATCCAGAAGCAAGTTTGCCCGTATCCCGTGCATTTGCTTACGCGGCAGACATCAATAAAGGGCTTTCTATTCGCAACAATGGGGAACATTCTGTTCTGCTCAAAGCGGTGATTAACGGTTCTCCACGTAAAGCACCTGAACCTGTAGACAATGGCTTGATAGCAAGTAAAACGCTTCACAATCTGAAAGGAGAAACCGTAGAACTCGATCAAATCAGGCGCGGGGAACGCTATGTGGTGAAACTCGGATTTGCGTCAAAGCAAAACCGTTCACGCACGATCGTCGTCGCGGATTTGCTACCTGCAGGATTTGAGATTGAACAAATATTATTGCCGAGCGATGGTAAGAGTAAACGCGGTGTTGATGGGCCTTTTGGGTGGGCAGGAGAAATCAGTAAATTTGATATGACAGAGTCCCGTGATGATCGCCTCATTATTTCTGGCGATACTTATCGACAAACAGAATATACGGCGGCCTATATTGTCCGTGCGACCATGAACGGTGACTTTGCTTTACCAGGTGTCGTGATTGAGGATATGTACCGTCCTGGCGATATGACGATCACCAAAGGCTCGCGCCTTCGTATTTCAAACGGTGGAGCGCTTTAGAATGGTGAAGGTTGCGGCCTCCCGCATATCTTATTCAAAGCGGGTTAAGGCCGCCTTGGGCGCGCTTATATTGCTCTTTTTTGGAGTATGGACGTTACTACCGCCGCCCATTGATAAGTTGGATAATATCTCGCCGCAGCTATTTGATCGTAATGGTGCGCTCCTGACAAGCTATACTGTGGATGATGGCCTATGGCGGGTACATACGCCACTTGAAGAGATTGATCCGCGCTTCATAGAGGCGTTGATTGCTGTCGAAGATGAACGGTTTTGGCATCATAGCGGGGTTGATGTTCTCTCTATATTAAGGGCGACGAAAACCTTGATACGGTCGGGTAAGGCGAAATCAGGCGCGTCAACAATCACCATGCAATTGGTCAGACAGATTGAGCCAAGAGAGCGTGTGCTTTCTGCTAAACTTCTCGAGTCAGGCAGAGCGCTTCAATATAATCTTGTCCTCTCAAAAACTGAAATTTTAGAGCAATATCTGACCCATATTTCTTACGGGGGCAATATTCACGGTTTAGGGGCTGCGACGCGAATATATTTTGACAAGTCACCTAAATATTTAACATGGTCAGAGATCGCAGCCTTGATTGCCTTGCCGCAAGCCCCCGCCAGCCGCCGCCCACGTTTAACGGATCATAAGAGCTTGATAAGTGGGCGAGATAAAATCCTTGATAAGCTCGTCCGTCAAAAAGTCATAACGACAAAACAAGCTATTGAAGCGAAACAAGATGCGTTGAATTTAAACTTAAGCCATATGCCGAGCACGGGTGATGCGGCCATAATGGCGATGACAAAACAACCACGTAAAGGCCCTTCGACCCATACGACTTTGGACGCGAAAACCCAATCTACATTACGGAAAGTTTTCAAGGGATATAGCTCCGAATGGCCGCAAGAGGTCAATGGCTCTGCTATTATTGTTCACAATAAGACCCGTGAAATTCGCGCCCTTGTTGGGGCGGCGTCCGTAAAGCATGACGGAGGATGGATGAACCTTACCCAAATTCAGCGCTCTCCGGGCTCGACCTTAAAGCCGTTTATTTACGGCTTGGCGATGGATGAAGGACTCATTGACAGCTCAACACGGCTGTCCGACCGTCCGCAGGACTTTGATGGCTATGAACCCGAAAACTTCGACCGTATTTATCACGGTGATGTACGGGTGCATGAAGCGCTCCGTCATAGTTTGAACATTCCTGCGGTGGCTGTGATGCAGCAATTAGGTGCACCACGTTTCGAAGCCATGCTACGCGGTAGCTATATTGACCCCAAGCGCGCCAACCCAAACCGCGAAGGGGCAGGGCTTGCCATTGCTTTAGGCGGCGTTGGCTTAACCGCGCTTGATCTTGCCACCCTTTATGCAGGTTTAGCTAACGGCGGTAAGGTTCTGCCGCTAATATGGCAGGCCTCTGAGACGCTGCAAAAACCAAGCTATATGTTTGGGCCAGGCACGGCGGAAGACTTAACGCAAATATTACGCTTTGCGCCAAACCCGAATGGAACACTACCCCATTGGGTAAAAATGAACGCAAGCCCTGTGGCTTATAAGACGGGGACGTCCTACGGATTTCGTGATACTTGGGCCGTAGGCTATACGCCCGAATGGACGGTCGTCGTCTGGGTTGGACGGCCTGACGGCGGTGTCATGCCCAATCAAACGGGCCGCAAAATGGCCGCGCCGATTATGTTCGATATATTTGACCACTTACCCAATGAAGGAAGTGGGTTTGGTTATTATAAAGACCCAGAGGTTGCGGCAGGGCTGCAAAATATGATCGAGAAAACCCCTGCTAAAACTGGGCCTGAATTTACCTTTCCTGTTGACGGGGCGGTTGTTCTCGACCCGCCGCGTGGACGCGGTATTAATGTGACCCTGCGTGAAATGTCGAAGCTTACGTCGCTCTATGTGAACGGTGAATCCGTTGAACCTACGGGTAAGAACTGGGTTTGGCAGCCGCCTTCAGCAGGTTTTTATAAGCTGACAGGTCTTGATGATCAGGGGCACACGCAGACCATATCAGTGCGTATTGTTTCAGATATATTATAGGCATAAAAAACCTCTCATTTAATTTATTTAAAGAGAGGTTTTGAACAGTGTTTGTTATTATTTTAAAACATAGTCTTTGTATTTTTCTTTGAGCTTACGCTTTAAGATTTTGCCTGTAGCCCCAATCGGAAGAGCCTCTTCGAAGACAAAGTCGTTAGGTATCCACCATTTTGCACATTTTGCTGCAATCTCTTTTTTTACTTCATCTACATTGGGCATTTTACCAGGAACGGGCTGGATAATAAGGAGTGGACGCTCTTGCCATTTTGGGTGACGAACACCAATACAGGCGGCCATAGCGACGTCTGGATGGTTCATCGCCGCGTTTTCAACGTCGATTGAGCTAATCCATTCCCCGCCAGATTTAATCACGTCCTTTGACCGGTCTGTGATTTCCATATAGCCTTTAGGATGAAGCGCGGCCACGTCGCCTGTTCGGAACCAACCATCATCTGTAAAGGCATCTGTGCCTTCGCCACCGAAATAGCTAGAGGCTATCCAAGGGCCACGTACATGAAGGTGACCAGACGCCTCTCCGTCTTCAGGAAGAAGGTTGTCCTCATCATCAACAATGCGCATATCGACACCATAAATGCGGCGTCCTGCATAAAGCTTATGTTTGACGAGACTATCATAATCGTCATTCTCAGTGCCAGGGTAGGGCGAATAGGTCGCGCCTAGTGGACTTGTTTCCGTCATGCCCCACCCTTGCTGCATCGGAATGCCGAGGTCTTGCTCATAGGCTCTTAGGAGGGATTCAGGTAAGGCAGAGCCACCGACGAGGGCTTTCTTTACGCCCGTCAATGTTTCACCGCTTTCTTTAAGATGGTTGAGAATACCCAACCAAACCGTCGGGACGCCGGCCATGAGGGTGACGCCTTCATTTTGTATCATTTTAGTCAGGGATGCACCGTCAAGATTAGGCCCCGGCATAACGAGTTTAGCCCCAACCATAGCCGCGGAGTAAACAAGACCCCACGCACTGATATGGAACATCGGAACAACACCAAGGATCGCATCGCAGCTACCGCCACCAATGACATCACTAAAACAACCCGCCATCGCGTGAAGTATGGTTGAACGGTGGGAATAAAGAACGCCCTTTGGGTTGCCTGTTGTGCCTGATGTATAACAGAGTGTGCAGGCGGTGTTTTCGTCAAACCGCTCCCACTCAATCGTGTCGTCATAATCGGCTATGAGGTCTTCATAATTCTCAACCTCAGTTTTATACTCAGGTGCGCCCGCTTTATCAGTCATAACAACGTATTTTTTTACCGTTGGGCAAAAGGCTGAAATACCATCAGCAATAGGACCAAATGTCGTATCAAACATAAGCCATGTATCTTCGGCATGATTGACCATCCATGCAATTTGCTTTGGGTCTAGACGCGGGTTGATAGTGTGGACAATGGCACCAATACCAGCGGCAGCATAGTAAATCTCAATGTGGCGATAGTTATTCCATGCAATTGTCGCGATACGGTCGCCTTTTTGGATGCCGGAAGCCTTCATAGCATTCGCGAGTTTACGAACGCGGCCGGCGCAGTCACTCCATGTGTAAGTGAAATCTTTACCATTTGTTTCACGGGTGTAAATTTCACGGTTACGATGAACTTTTCCAGCATGCTCTATCAAATCGCTGATCATAAGCTCGTGTTTCATCATTAAGCCTTGCATATGCGGCTCCCCATTTCTTATTGTCTGTCTGTTTTATTGTTTACCCTATATGCATAGGGTCACAATAACATATAGCTTATATGCACTTAGTTGCATTGTAATGTGAAGGGATTTTTTGATGAGCAACATAACAATTCCGACATATTCTGACGTTTTAGAAGCTAAAGCGCGATTAAGTGGTCACGCCTTACCCACACCGATGCTCCGCAGCGATGTTCTGGACAACTTAACGGGCAAGGCACTCTGGTTTAAACCCGAATGTTCGCAAAAAGTCGGCGCGTTTAAATATCGTGGTGCTTATAACCGCCTCTCGGCTATGAGTGCAGTTGAACGTTCAAAAGGCGTTGTGGCTTATTCGTCAGGTAATCATGCACAAGGTGTGTCTCGCGCAGCGAAAGAACTCGGGATTGATGCAATCATCGTCATGCCAGAAGATGCCCCGTCCGTTAAAGTAGCAGGTGTGAAGGCAGACGGAGCCACTATTCGATTTTACGATCGGCTTAAGGAGAGCCGAGAGAGCATTGCGGCAGAGGTAGCGGCCCGTGATCAACGTATCATTGTTCCGTCTTTTGATGACCCCTTTATTATCGCAGGGCAAGGCACGGTCGGGTTTGAGGTGGCGCAAGAGGCAGCGGTTAATAATATCAAATTTGATAGTTTGATTACGTGTGTAGGCGGCGGCGGCCTATGCGCAGGCATATCACTCGCCATGAATGAACTATCTCCGCACACAAGGATTTTTGGGGCTGAACCAAGAGGTTATAATGACCATCAAATATCACTGAGTGCAGGGCAACGGGTCAGTCTTGATAATCCACCACCGACACTTTGTGATGCGCTTATGACGCCTCAACCAGGCGAGCTTACATTTGCAATTAATCAACAATCATTAAGTGACGTGTTTGACGTGAGTGATGAAGAGTGTCTCTTGGCTATGGCTATAATAAAGCGAGAGCTAGATGTTCAACTTGAACCTGGTGGAGCTGTTGCAGCTGCGGCAAGTTTATTTGGGAGATTTGATGCTCATTCAGACATCAATACAATATGCATTATTTTATCGGGCGGGAATGTCGATCCAGAGATTGCGAAACGCGCTGATGCGCTCCTTACTTAATTTTACGGGCTTAATTTTGTGCGCCGATAGTTATATCTTGCAGGAGTAAGTTTCGGGATTGGTCATTATTTAGGCGGGCGCGGTAAATGTTTAGATTTTCTAGAACGCGATGAACATAATTGCGAGTCTCTGAGAATGGGATGCTTTCAATCCAATCAATTGGGTCAATTTCTCCTGTTCGCGGGTCGCCGTAACTTTTAATCCATGTGGAAACGCGGTGCGGCCCTGCATTATAGGCCGCTGCTGTCATAATGTAAGACCCATCGAAACGATCTAACAGGTCATTCACATGCAAAGAGCCCAATTTAGCGCTATATTCTGGGTCAGATGTCAAGCGAGATCGGCTGTAAGGCAAGCGGTGTTTTCGGGCGGTAGCACGAGCTGTACTATTTATCATTTGCATAAGACCATAGGCTTTTGCTGGGCTTACAGCTTCAGGATTAAACTCACTTTCTTGACGCGAAAGCGCCATTGAAAAAGCCTTGTCAAATTTTGGCGATAGGGATGTGAATATATCTGGCTTAGGGTAGCCTGAATCCGTGAGAAACGTCCCAAAACGTGAAGCCTGTTTGGCCGCACGAATAGAGGGTTTCATATATCCATACTCACGAGATAATTGTGATAGAAGGGTTAGTTCGGACGCGTTTTCAACTTCATCATCAAGGTGATAAGTCATTTGATTGAAGTAATATTCGTTTCGTGTTTCTCCGAGTAGTCTTAAAGCTTGTACACGACGGTCTTGTTCAAAGGCTACTTTATATCCAAACCCATCGGTTTCTGGTGGTAGGAATATATACGAATTTTGGCCTAACTCTGACGCTGCAAGTTGACCATAAAATGTTTGAACATGCTCTGCGGCTTTTGCGAAATGTATATTATAGTCTGGTAATCCTGCAGATTTATGCGCACGGGCCAGCCAATAACTTGCCCTTGATTTTGACACGGGGTAGCTCACCCCATTTTCAAGTGTTTTGAAATGTTGAATGGCTTTTATCGGTTGGTTTAATTTTACAAGAGCTAACCACCCGGCTAGAAACTCTGCGTCAGCAAAACCGACACCACTTGTTAAGCCGTGATGGAGTGTTAAATTATATGCGTCAGTAAAATTCCCTTCTTTAATGGCCCAGTAGGCCATGATTTTACGTTCCGTCCAAAACTTTTTCTTTCCATCTTCCGTTGCTGGAGCTTGAAGGCTCTGAAGGTAAACAGGAAGAGCATATTCCTTGGTCTTTTTACGGCGACGCCATTTAGCGCGTTCATATAGTAAACCAGGATGAGTTTTTAGAGACGAGGGGACGGCATTAATAGCGGTGTCCATACCTGACGCATTACGGGCGACACGCATACGGGCTATAGCAAGCGCTCTATCACCGCGCGGCATAAGGGAAAGAAGGCCCTCAACCTTTGGAAAATGAGACCGGCCAAGCCAAATGAGGTAGTCAGCGCGTGCGGCATGATCTTGTGGGGTTAAATGTTGTTTATAAGACTTATATACAGATCTTTGTAGGTCACGCGTTAGGCGCGCTTCTCGCCAGCCAAGTTTAAGCCACTTTTTGCCTTGCTCAACGCGGCTTAATTTTAAGTAGGCCCGTGCGAGAGCCATACGGCCTTCACCAGAGACGGGATCTGACCCTCTAAACCATGCTATTGTATCTTGTGGCGATAATTCCTTATCCCATAGGTGCCGTTCGGCTTTGGCCCTAATGGTGACCATACGCGGCCAATCAGATTGATTATGCACCACATAGGTCAAATCATCAAAGCTGATGTGAGCATCACGCCATGCTTCCATCCAACGGAGTGTATCCTTAGCCGCGGGATGTGAGATTTTGTTTCTCTGTTTGCGAACATCACGCCAGTAACGTCTATCCACGGCGGCCATTGCAGACTTAAAGCGCTTAGCATCACTGTCAGACAAAACTTGCGAAATATTTGGTGCTGTAGGTTTTACGCGTGGAATGGGAGCATGAGTTTGCGCTAGTGGCAGACTACTGCTGAGTATAGCGCTGGCTATGATGATCGTTCCCAACCAAATTTTGTGTAAAGGGTTTGTGGCCATATTGCGCTATTACTCGACTGTTTGTGGCATTATATTATTTCAAGGTCGAAATTTTGCCATGATTCTGAAATATCTATGTAAATACAGTAAACCCTCTATTGCATCCTGCAAGGGACAACCGCTATGAGGCAACCGCGCAAACATTAAATTCTCGTGAGCCTAGAATATATTAGGCATAGCGACAAAGGATAATAACATGATAAAAGGCTCAATTACGGCTCTTGTCACACCTTTTAAAGATGGTGCTTTGGATGAGACCGCGTTTCAAGAGTTTGTTGAATGGCAAATCGCCAACGGAACCCATGGTCTTGTGCCGTGCGGTACAACAGGCGAATCAGCAACATTGACCATTGAAGAGCATAATCGGGTGATTTCTCTTTGCGTGGAAGCCGCTAATGGTCGCGTTCCTGTGATCGCAGGCGCAGGATCAAACGAGACAGTTATTTCTGTTTCTTTTGCTCAACATGCGAAAGATCTTGGTGCTGATGCCGCTCTTGTCGTTACGCCTTATTATAATAAGCCTAACCAAGAGGGTATATATCAACACTTCAAAGCCATAGCGGATTCTGTTGATATTCCTATTGTCGTTTATAATATTCCAGGACGTAGCGTTGTCGATATTTCAAACGAAACCATGGGGCGCCTATCAAAACTTCCAACGGTTATTGCCTGCAAAGATGCTACAGGTGATATTTCTCGTGTCGTAGAGCTGAATGATCTATGTGGTGATGACTTTATACAGCTCTCTGGTGATGATGCGAGCACGCTGGGTCATGGAGCACATGGTGGGCGAGGGGCCATAACAGTAGTCGCGAATGTGGCACCGAAACTTTATTCTGATTTTCAAAATGCCTGTCTTTCTGGTGATTTTGTCACGGCCCGTGAGTTAAATAGGAAATTAGACCGCTTGCATCATGATTTATTCATGGACCCTAATCCTGCGCCGACGAAATATGCTTTGTCATTAATGGGTAAAATGTCCGCAGAGGTGCGTCTACCAATGGTGCCGTGCTCAAATAAGGTTAAGGCGGCGGTTGAAGCGGCCATGACACGTGCTGGCATAGGCTGGTAACACGCGGGTATTATGGCTAAAAAAACAACTGTAGATAATAACAAACTTGTTGCTGAGAACCGTCGTGCGCGTTTTGATTATACAATAGAGGATACATTCGAAGCGGGTGTATCCCTTGTTGGAACTGAGGTTAAGTCTTTGCGAGTCGGGCAAGCTAATATTGCTGAAAGCTACGCTTCGATTGAAGGTGATGAGCTTTTTCTAATCAATGCTAATATTCCGATTTACGAGCCAGCTAGTCAGTTTAATCATGAGCCGAAACGTCATAGGAAGCTTTTACTAAAACGTCGTGAAATAAATCGCTTAAAAGGCGATACGCAACGTAAGGGTAGAACAGTTGTGCCTCTAAAAATGTACTTTAACAATGAAGGGCGCCTCAAGCTTCTTCTTGGCGTTGGCGTTGGTAAGCGTGCGGTCGACAAGCGTGAAACCCAAAAGAAACGAGATTGGGCCAAGGAAAAGGGCCGCATTATGCGAGACCGTGGGTAGATCAAATTGACAGTGTTCACGTCGATGTGATTATATGTTTACTGCGCCAAAGCTACGCTATGACTAAACGGCGACCAACATTAACATAAGGAATTAGTTAGATGACAAAGATTCTCAAGGCCGTATTAGCGGCAACCGTTGCAGCGTTTGCTGTTTCATCAACCGCCTCAGCGGGTATTTTTGATTTTGATCCTGCAGAAGGCGGGTTTTACGTATCGGGGTTTGTTGGCATTTCTGCACCAAGTGATGCAGATTTTGAAGGCGAGCAAAACCCAGCAGCTGATGTCCCTGGTGCTGTAGGTGCGGCGGCTAATATCGAAGCCGATTTTGATAGTGACGTTTATTTTGGCGGAGCAGTTGGTGCTAAACTTCCGTTTAAATATTGGAAATATTTCCAGCCCCGTCTTGAGTTAGAAGTCAGTTATTCTGATAATGATGTGGGTGAGGGAAGCTTCAACGGCGGAACTCAAACGTTCCAAGGAAGTCAATCGACTACATTTTTCCTGATTAACAATGTTTCCGATATTCAGTGGGACGAAAATCAAAAAATCATCCCTTATTTTGGCGGTGGTATTGGCATTGCTGATTATAACACGAATATTGAGTATTTCCCAGCGACGGCTACGGCCCCAACATTTGCTGTTCGTAATAGCGACTCAGGATTTGCTACTGTGTCAACTATCGGCGCGACCTTTAAGGCTACGGACCGCTTCGATATCTATGCCGAAGGTCGTTACTTAAAGACTTACGGTATTGACGCAGAACGCCGCTTTATTTCTGGTGGCGCAGACGGTTTTTCAGCTGAGGTTGATGACGATCCAGATGGATTTACACTTGCCGTTGGTACACGGATAAACTTCTAAGTTACGACTTAATTAAGCTTTCATGGCGTCTTTTAAACTTTTAAAAACGCCATGAAACATCTCTTCTGTCAGGCGCTTTGTATTCGTATTATAACGCGAGCAATGGTAGCTTGAGATAAGTTTTATATCCCGCTCTACAGTATATATTTTGTGATGTCCGAATGGGTAGTCTTTGAGACGTAAGCCTAAAGCACGGACTGTATTGTCGTGGGATATTTTCCCAAGTGTCATAATTGCTTTCAAACTTGGCAACGACCTTATTTGATCGGTTAAAAACGGTCTGCAGGCCTTACATTCTGCGCCAACGGGTTTATTTTGTGGCGGCAAACATCTGACAGCATTGGTTATTTGTACAGAATTTAACGTTAACCCGTCGTTGGCTTCCCCTCCGTAAGTTCCAGAACTCAGGCCGAATTTATCTAAGGTGCTATAAAGAAGATCACCCGCCCAGTCGCCCGTGAAAGGTCGTGCCGTACGGTTGGCCCCGTGCATACCGGGCGCCAAACCAACGATCAAAAGGGTTGGGTTAGGGTCTCCGAATGTTGGGACAGGGCCATTATGATAACCTGGGTATTTAACCCGCAATTCTTTCAAGAATCCATTTAATCGAGGACAAAGATCACAATCATAAGGAGGTTCTTGAAACATTATTATTATTCGTCCTCATCATAATCATAAGCCGATGATTTTGGCTTTGGACGTCCAATTAGCGGCCTCATATCCATCAAATCAATCAGTGCGTCAGCCTGGCGCCGAAGTTCATCGGACAACATTGGCGGTTTTGACTTTAACGTAGATACGACTGTAACACGCGTACCACGTTTTTGTACGTCACGAACGGCTGCACGGAAATCACCATCACCTGAAAATAGGAGGATATGGTCAATATGATTAGCCATATTTATCATATCGACGACCATTTCTATATCCATATTGCCTTTAATGCGGCGGCGACCGTCACGGTCCGTATATTCGCGTGCTTTTTTAGTGATGATTTGAAAGCCGTTATATTCTAACCAATCAATCAAAGGACGAATCGGGGAGTAATCATCATGCTCAATCAAGGCTGTGTAATAGTTGGCCGTAATCAAACGACCTTTCCCGCGAAACAAATCAAGTAATTTACTATAATCAATATCATAGTCGAGGGTCTTTGTTGTCGAATGAAGGTTTGACCCATCAATAAGAATTGCAATACGTTCGTCTGGATAAAATGCCACGTGAAAGTCCTAAATTATCTTTTTTGTAAAATGATGCAATTATGAAGCCAGTCTATATCGCTATCGGAGCAAATCTGTCCAACCCAAAAGAGCGCTTACTGCAGTTACCCACAGTTTTGGCAAAACATGGTGTATATGTGAGGGCGGCCTCGAGTTTGTGGCGAAATCCAGCCTGGCCTGAAAGCATGGGTTATCCTGATTATTTAAACGGTGTATTGGACGTGGAATTTGACGGTAAGTCTGCGGATTTGCTCGGCATATTGTTAGGCTTGGAACGGGACGCGGGACGGCAACGCAACGAACGCAATGCGCCGCGTCCGCTAGATCTCGATATTATAGATTTCAGAGGTGAAAAGAACACAAGCGCAAAACTAACCTTGCCGCACCTTCGTATGAGTGAACGAGCTTTCGTGCTTTTGCCCTTGGTAGAAATTGCACCGAATTGGCGGCATCCACACTCTAAGCAAAGCGCTCTTGAACTTTTGGCAAAATTACCCCTCAAAAGTCTGGACGCTATGAAGTTTGTCACGCACATATCCTTGTAGAAACCAACAAAAAGCTCTGTCGATTAGGCTTGTGTTAATAGAGAAAAATCTATATGGACGCCTTTCTTGTTTAAATGAGTCTATCGTGAATTGCGAGCGACTTAAATATTGGAGCATTTATGGCCCGCGTTACCGTTGAAGATTGTGTCGAAAAAATACCGAACCGGTTTGATCTTGTTTTACTCGCGTCTCATCGTTCACGTAACATCGCAGCAGGTGCGAGCCTTACGATTGACCGTGATAACGATAAGACACCTGTTGTATCTTTACGTGAGCTTGCAGACGAAACGCTCGACCTAGAGCAGCTTCGTGATAGCCTTGTTTCAGGCCTTCAGCGTGTCATTACAGACGATGATATGCCAGATGAAGAAGAAGCCGCGCCAATCCTCGCTCTTGAGGCTGGGCCAGCTCAACCAAAGGAAATGTCAGAAGCTGATCTTATGCGCGCCTTACAGGGTGATCGCGACAATGATAGTTCAAGCCGCTTCTAGAATGACAAAATTGCAAAAATAGCGGCCTTTGGGTCGCTTTTTTTATGTCTATTTGATTGCCCCTTGTTGCAAGTCTGACTATATCGAACTTATGAGCCGCTTGGTGGACATAAAACTACCGCCGGAAGGTGAGACTAAGGCAGATGGAGCGTCGGCTCCTAAAGCGTCCTTTTTGCGGCAATATGAACTTGTGGATATGGTCCGGGCCTATGATCCATCAGCCAATGAAGCCTTGCTGAATAAAGCCTATGTGTTTTCAATCAAGGCCCACGGAGATCAAAAGCGCCATTCAGGCGATCCATATTATGCACATCCGATTCAAGTGGCAGGTATTTTAGCCTCCCTAAACATGGATGTGGCGAGCGTGTGTACGGCGCTTCTACATGATGTTATCGAAGATACGGATACCACGCGTGAAGAGTTAGCCGAGATGTTCACTGAGGAAATTGCTGAACTTGTGGACGGGGTAACGAAACTTAGCCAGCTTGAGCTGTCCAAGCCCGACCTATCGCGAGAGCGAAAGCAAGCTGAAAACTTTCAAAAATTTGTTCTTGCTATGAGTAAAGATGTACGTGTTTTACTCGTTAAATTATCTGACCGCCTTCATAATATGCGCACTTTAGGCTTTCACCCAAAGCAAAGCTCCAGAGAGCGGATCGCACGCGAGACATTGGAGATTTATGCTCCGCTAGCTCGGCGTGTTGGGGTAGACCGAATATGTTCCGAACTAGAGGACTTATCATTTAAGCACTTAAATCCAGCGATGCATGAAAGCATCAATAGTCTTTTATCCAAGTGGCGCGCGGATCAATCGACGGCTATTTCGCAGATTTCCATTGCTTTGAAAGATTGCCTGGATGTGATGGAACAAGACTACCGTATTTATGGGCGGGAAAAACGCGCCTATGCCATATGGCGAAAGCTTGAACGTCAAGGTATTACTTTTGATGATGTCGCCGATATTTATGCTTTCCGTATTCTTGTTGATAGTCGAGCAGAATGTTACCGCGTCTTGGGGCATTTACACACCCATTTTAGATGTGTTCCCGCACGTTTTCGCGACTTCATTTCCGTCCCTAAAGCCAATGGCTATCAGTCTCTACACACAACCATTCTAGGTCCAGAAAACCGTCGTATTGAAATCCAAATTAGAACCGAACGTATGGAAGATGTGGCAGAACGTGGCATTGCGGCTCACTGGGCGTATAAAAATGAAAATTACTCTTATGACCCAGACAGTGCGCAAGCCAGTGGTGGAGATCCTTTACGGCGTATTCGTCCTTTAGTTGAAATGATGGAAATGAGCGGTGACGCGGATGATTTTTTAGAACATGCCAAATTGGAAATGTTCACAGACCAAGTCTTCACCTTTACGCCAGACGGTGATCTTATTCCGCTTCCTCTTGGAGCAACTATATTGGATTTTGCTTATGCTGTGCATACGGATGTTGGGGATACTTGCATAGGGGCCGCAGTGAATGGTCGTGAATGGCCGATGCATAAGCCTTTAAAAAATGGTGATGTCGTTCGAATTATTCGTGGGGGTAAGGCGGAAGCCCGTCCAGATTGGGAAAGCCTTGTCATTACGGGTAAGGCTCGTTCAGCGTTACGCCGCCTAACACGGACTCAAGAAGCAAACGAGTCGCGGGATATAGGTAAGATGCTTGTCCAGCATGCCTTTGCTCGTGAAGGGAAAGAGTATGCTGAACCTGCCGTCCAAGATGCCCTTAAACGACTAAGCCTAGAGGATACAGCTGATTTGTATGAAGGGTTAGGACGTGGAGCACTGTCAATGCGGGGCTTTATGGATGCGGTTTTCCCGGGTCGTAGCGAAGCGAGCCAATCAAACTTTGTTCAACGTGATGTTATTAACGACGATAGTGTAACGCTCTACGTTAAAGGGGATGGTTTATCTGCGGGAGCGTCCATGCATTTGTCCCGTTGCTGTTCTCCAATTCCGGGAGACCGAATTGTTGGCGTCATGGTCAAAGGCGAGGGGCTTATGATCCACACGATCGATTGTGAAAAGCTTGTAGCTTTTGAGCATGATATGGACAGTTGGGTTAACTTAGCCTGGCGGCGAGCTGCGAGCGTTTCTGTTGGGACAGCACGTGTCATTGCCACGGTCGAACATGTCCCTGGCGCACTTGCCGATGTGACGAAATTGATTGGAGATGCAGGGGGTAATATGATTAATATATCCACGATTAATCGGTCTCCACTGTTTTTTGATATGATATTAGATGTTGAAGTGAATGATAAACGTCACTTATCTCAAATCATTGCAGCCTTGCGAACAAGTATATATGTGGTCAACACAAAGCGAGCGGATGCGATTCACATCGACGCATCTTTGAAGGATTAAAGTTATGATGAGTACAGATGATGTCTTGGATGTTTTCCGCGAAGCAGGCGCTCTCCTTGAGGGGCATTTTATTTTATCTTCAGGCCTGAGAAGTCCTGTCTTTTTGCAAAAGGCCTTTATTTTTAAGAATCCAAAATTAACGGAAAAATTGTGTAAGGCGCTTGCGCAAAAAGTAAAAGCGACATTGGAAAGTGTGCCTGATATTATTGTTGCGCCTGCTATGGGTGGCGTCATCCCAGGGTATGAAACGGCTCGTCATTTGGATAGAGACTCTATATTTACGGAACGTGTGGACGGTGAATTTGAACTTCGCCGTGGCTTTACTTTAAATGCAGGGCAGACCGTTTTGATGGTCGAAGACATTGTCACAACCGGACTATCCTCTAGGGAGTGCATTAAGAGCATCGAAAAAACGGGTGCGAAAGTTCTTGCTGGTGCCTGTCTATTTGACCGCTCCGGTGGTGTGGCCGATATTGGAGTACCGCTAGTTAGTTTGGCCGCACGGTCTTTTCCTGCTTACGCACCTGATAAGCTTCCACCGGAGTTGCAAGCCATGCCTGCGATTAAACCGGGAAGCCGCGGATTGTCGTAATGCGTGATAAGTCTGATCCCAATTACTTAAGGCTCGGCGTCAATATTGATCATATCGCCACCTTAAGGAATGCTCGCGGCGAGGGTCATCCTGACCCGGTTGCCGGGGCTTGGACGGCGATACAAGCGGGAGCTGATGGCATTACAGCTCATCTACGTGAAGATCGTCGCCACATTTCGGATGATGATATAGTGCGGTTACAAACCCTCTGTTCAGACAGTAAAATTCCTTTGAATATGGAGATGGCCGTTACAGATGAAATGGAAGAGATAGCTTCGGGGTTAAAGCCTCATGCGGTTTGTCTTGTGCCTGAGCGTCGTGAGGAACGAACGACAGAAGGGGGGCTAAATGTTGTCGCTAGTCATAATAGGATTACATCTCTCGTTAGTCGGTTGAGTGAGGAGGGCTCACGTCTATCCTTGTTTATCGAAGCTGTCCCTGAGCAAATTAAAATGGCCGCGCGCACGGGTGCGTCCGTGATTGAGCTTCACGCGGGAGCCTATGCCCATGCGTTTGAGGACGATGATCAAGAAAAAGTTGCTCGTATTTTAAAACAATTACAAGACGGGGCTAAATTAGCCGTAGACTTAGGACTTGAAGTTCATGCGGGCCACGGTTTGACCTTTGATAATGTCGCCCCAATTGCAGCTATACCCGAAGTTAAAGAGCTTAATATTGGTCATTTCATTATGGGCGAGGCCTTTTTTATGGGGTTAGAGCCTGCGATTAAGCAAATGCGTAATATTATGGATGATGCAAGACATGCTGCGATGTCAGTATGATTTCGGGAATAGGCACAGATTTATGCGATATTCGACGTATAGAAAACAGTCTTCAAAAACATGGCGAACGCTTTAAAGCAAAAATTTTTACTCCGTTTGAAATAGCCTATTGCGATAGCAAGTCTGGAGCGGCTAACTATTACGCGAAGCGATTTGCGGCGAAAGAAGCTCTGGCTAAAGCGCTCTCAAGCCAAACAAGCGGTCATCTTAGTTGGACTGACGTTGAGGTAAAGAATGACCCATCAGGTCGACCCGTGTTTCATTTAACAGGGGGAGCCCTACAACGGCTTGTGGAATTTACGCCAAGTGGACGAACACCATACTTACATCTGACATTGACGGATGAGCCTCCATACGCCATGGCATTTGTCGTGATTGAAATGCGTGAAATATAATGGCTGATAATCAGCAAAAATTAAAAGACCTTGAGGGTCGGATTGGCTATGAGTTCAAGGATAAGGACTTGTTCATTGAAGCCATGACCCATCCATCTTTTGGTGATGGGCGGGGTGATATCCGACATTTTGAACGCTTAGAGTTTTTGGGTGATCGCATTTTGAATTTAATGACGGCGAAGGCTTTATATGACCGTGAAGATCTTGATCAAGGTCATATGGCACGAAAGTTAAACGCCCTTGTTCGCAAAGAAGCCTGCGCGGATGTAGCGCGTCAGATAAATTTAGGTGAGGCCTTGTTACTTTCTGCGGCAGAGGATAAAAATGGCGGCCGCGATAAAACCTCGATTTTGGGCGATGCCTGTGAAGCGCTTATAGCGGCTTTATATCTTGATGGTGGTTTAGATGTGACGCAAGCTTTTTATGATCGCTATTGGAGTCAAATGTTGAGTGGAACACTCAACCGTTCATTAAAAGACCCTAAAACAGCTCTTCAAGAATATTCAGTTTTACGTGGCTTCGGAATGCCAAAATACAGTATCATAAAGCGTGACGGCCCTGATCATAATCCGAGTTTTCATATCCTAGCCTCTGTATCTGATGAGTTTTCATCTCTTGGCATAGGCGGCAGCAAGAAAGATGCAGAACGCAACGCGGCGAAACTGCTGCTCAGTGAACTACTTAATAACAAGAATAAAATAGCATAATGACAATCACGACACGATCAGGCTTTGTAGCGATTATTGGCGCCCCCAATGCAGGTAAATCGACACTTGTTAATGCTCTTGTTGGAGAGAAGGTGTCGATTGTAACGCATAAGGTCCAAACAACACGGTTTCAAATTCGCGGGATCGCGATGATCGACCAAACCCAGCTTGTGCTTGTTGATACGCCGGGAATTTTCACACCAAAAGATCGTCTTGCTAGATCAATGGTTCATGCGGCGTGGACGGGTGTGGACGATTCAGACTCGATTGTGCATGTGATTGATGCGCCATCTGCATGGAGAGCCTTAGAAGGTGATCCGACATCCCAAGATAAGTTAGCGCAGAAAGATTCAGACCGTGTGAAAGCGGGGTTAAAGCTCCGCGAACGGGGTAATGTATTTTTGGCGCTTAATAAAATTGACGAGCTAAAGCGCGACAACCTTCTTACATTGATTGCGCATTACCAAGACCCTGATCTTTATAAGGAAGTCTTCCTAATATCAGCCCTTAAAGGCGATGGTGTTAGTGATCTCTCTAAAGTGCTGTGCGATACGGCCAAGGTTGGCCCTTATCTTTATCCGCCAGACCAAGCGGCTGATATTCCTATGCGCCTTATGGCAGCAGAGATTACACGTGAGAAAATATATCTAAACTTGCATGATGAACTCCCTTATTCGTCAACAGTTGAGACTGAGAAATGGACTGACAAAAAAGACGGTTCTGTCAGGGTTGATCAAGTTATTTATGTGAAGCGAAAATCGCAAAAACCAATTGTTCTTGGCAAAGGTGGCAAGACAATAAAATCTATCGGCGCTAATGCGCGTAGAGAAATGGAAGATTGGCTTGGACGCCGTGTACATTTGTTCTTATTTGTAAAGGTTCGCGAGAAGTGGGGTGAGGACCCCGCCCGTTATCAAAATGCGGGCCTAGAATTTGATGTGTAATTATGGATTGGGCATCTGAAGGCTATATAATTTCGGTTAGGCGTCACGGCGAAAGCTCTGCTATCGTCGAAGTTTTAACCCCAGATATGGGTCGCCATGCAGGACTGGTTCGCGGGGCCACATCCCGTCGTATGCGGCCACTTCTTGAAATTGGCAACAAAGTGCACGTCAGTTGGCGCTCCCGTTTGTCTGAGCATTTAGGCTATTACGCGATCGAGCCGATTGAGATGAGAGCGGCGACGTTAATGATGGAGCGGGTATCGCTCATGGGGTTGAATGTGACTTGCGCTGTGGCCAAAACCGTCCTGCCTGAGCGACAATCCTTCCCTCATGTCTATGCGGCCTTTGATGTGTTGATGCAAAATTTTGAAGACCCAGAGATTTGGCCTGCATTATACGTGCGGTGGGAAATGGGTGTATTGAGCGCACTGGGCTACGGCTTGGATTTATCTTGTTGCGCATCGACAGGCGTCGTGGATAATTTAACCCATGTGTCACCACGCTCTGGTCGTGCTGTATCGGCTGAGGCTGCGACGCCTTATTTAGATAAATTATATCCGCTTCCAAGCTTTATGATTGGCGGGCGAGATGTGTCGGGTGAGGATATTGAAAATGGCTTGCGCCTCACGGCTTATTTCCTAGAAACCCGCGTTCAGTGGGGTGTTAATCAGACTTTGCCCGATAATCGACGAATGATGATTGAGCGGTTGCAGTCTCTAGGAGCCTTATAGGGCCGTTAAACGCCTTTATAGCGTAAGTTTTTACGCCCAAAGACCCCATCCCTTGATAGTATGAAACCGAATCACGTTTTCAGGACTATCATGAGCGACACAACATCGAACGGTTTACCAGGCAATGCTATCATAGAGGAGCATATTGATGATGCCTTGTCATCTCGCTACCTTGCTTATGCACTGTCGACGATTACGATGCGCGCTTTGCCTGATGTACGCGACGGCCTTAAGCCGGTTCACCGCCGTATTTTATATGCCATGCGGCAGCTTAAACTGAACCCAGAGACAGCCCACAAGAAATGTGCGCGTATCGTCGGGGATGTTATGGGCCAATATCACCCGCATGGTGACCAATCGATTTATGATGCTCTTGTTAAGTTGTCCCAAAGCTTTTCAGCGCGATATCCGCTTGTCGATGGGCAGGGGAACTTCGGGAATATTGACGGTGATAGCGCCGCGGCAATGCGGTATACTGAAGCCAAAATGACACCTGCAGGTGTTTTGCTTCTCGCAGGTATCGAAGAAGATTCCGTTGATTTCATACCAACTTATAATGAGGAAGATGAAGAGCCAGCCGTTCTACCCGCAGGATTTCCGAACTTACTCGCGAACGGCTCGACAGGTATTGCCGTAGGGATGGCGACGTCTATCCCGCCGCATAATGTCGCCGAGATTTGCGGTGCTGCGCTACATCTCATTAAGACGCCGAATGCGCGAATTGAAACACTCTTAGATCACGTCAAGGGGCCTGACTTCCCAACGGGTGGTATAATTATTGAGCCACGTGAGAGCATCATAGAGACTTATAAGACTGGCAAGGGGAGCTTTAAAACCCGCGCCCGTTGGAACGTTGAAGACCTTGGCCGAGGCCAGTGGCAAGTGATTGTCACGGAGATTCCTTACCAAGTACAAAAATCGCGCCTGATTGAAAAACTTGCAGACGTGATCGAGAATAAGAAAGCGCCTTGGCTGGCTGACGTGCGCGATGAAAGCGCCGAGGATATAAGGATTGTTCTTGAGCCAAAATCAAAAAACCTAGAGCCTAAGCTATTTATGGAAAGCTTATTTAAGCTAACTGATCTTGAGAACCGTTTCTCAATGAATATGAATGTTCTCGACGCTACGCGAACCCCGCGCGTGATGAACCTTAAAGAGGTCATTCAAGCCTTTTTGGATCACCGCCGCGTCGTCCTTATTCGTCGCTCTGAGTTCCGTTTGGGTAAAATTGATGATCGTCTTGAAATTCTAGGTGGTTTGTTGATTGCTCATTTAAACATTGATGAGGTCATTCGTATCGTCCGCTTTGAAGATCACCCTAAGCAAGAACTGATTAAGGCCTTTAAACTGACAGAGCGGCAAGCCGACGCGATTTTGAATATGCGGTTGCGTGCTTTGAATAAATTACAAGAAGTCGAAATCCAATCTGAGCATGATGAGCTATCTATTCAGAAGGCCGAGATTGAAGGCTTGCTCGGCTCGAACACGCAACAGTGGGCTGCGATTGCTGATCAAGTCAAAGCCCTCCGCGAAACCTATAGCTTGAAAACGGCAACTGGCGCGCGCCGTTCTACCTTTGAAGATCAACCTGATATTGATGTTGATATTGAGCAAGCCATGATTACGAAAGAGCCAATCACGGTTGTCCTCTCTGAAAAGGGGTGGATACGCGCGATGAAAGGTAAGCTTGAGAGTGCCGAGGGTCTTAAGTTTAAAGAAGGCGATAAGCTCGCTTATATGGTTCCTGCTGAAACGACGGATAAGATCATCATGTTTGCGTCCAACGGGAAGTTCTACACCCTCGCAGGGGATAAGTTACCAGGTGGGCGGGGTAATGGAGAGCCCGTGCGTCTCTTGGTAGACTTGCCTGATGATCATGTTCCGATTGGCCTGTTCGTCCATAACCCTGAGAGAAATTTATTAGTGGCATCGTCAGAGGGCTACGGATTTATCGTCAGTGAAGCTGACGTAACAGCTATGAAGCGCGGCGGTAAACAAGTCTTGAATGTTAAAGGCGATGTCGAGGCTATGCGCTGCATCGAAGTGACAGGCGATAAGATTGCGACTATTGGTGAAAACCGTAAAATCCTGATTTTTAACCTCTCTGAAATCCCTGTGATGGGGCGTGGTAAAGGTGTTCGTTTGCAGAAATATAAAGACGGTGGTCTGACGGATGTTACAACATTTTATGCAAATGAAGGGCTTGCTTTTATAGATAGCTCTAATCGTAAAAACTCTGTTGCGGACTGGAATGTGTTGGAAGGTAAACGGGCTCAGGCCGGGCGTATGGCTCCGCGAGGATTCGCGCGGTCTGGACGATTTGCTCCCGATCATCGTCTAAAATAATGAGTTAAAATATTGCTAACCCTTGTGGGGTGGGTCGTAAAAGTCCATATATCAAGTAAGTAAGTATCTTGGAGAGAAAATAATGACAGCCCTTTTGATTATTCTAGGCAGTTTAGTTCTTGTCGCTTTTTTAGTTATCGGTATTTACAACCGTCTTGTTGCGTTGCGTCAAACGTGTAATCAAGCTTGGTCGGATATTGAAGTTCAGCTTAAGCAGCGTCATGATCTTGTTCCGCAACTCGTTAATACGGTAAAGGGATACGCAAAGCACGAAAAATCGACCTTAGAAGAGGTTATTCAAGCACGTAATATGGCCGTCGGTGCGGGAGGTGTTCAAGGACAAGCTCAAGCTGAAGGTATGCTTGGGGCGGCACTTGGAAAGCTTTTTGCTTTGTCAGAAGCCTATCCTGATCTAAAAGCCAATACGAATTTCCTTCAACTGCAAGATGAGCTGTCTGATGTTGAAGATAAAATCGCTGCAGCGAGACGGTTCTATAACAACGCCGTTCAAGAATATAATACGTCGAGAGAGCAATTCCCTGCAAACCTCATTGCAGGACCATTTAACTTTGTTGAGCGTGAATTCTTCGAGGCGATTGAAGGGCGTGAAGCGCTTGAGACGCCTATCGAAGTGAATTTCGATTAGCCGTTAGCCCTTAAACTAATAAGACAGCAGGTTATTTTTCATGGGATCATATGGTCTTAAAACCCATATTTGGAATAATAATCTGCGGTGCGTTTTTCTTTTAATACTTTTTCCCGTACTCCTACTTTTCCTTGCTTTTGCGCTTTTATTATTATGGACAGCGTATACTCAAAATTTGAGCGTGTCTGAAGGATTAGAAACAGCTCTTTACACCATGCCCAAAATGGCGCCGATTGCCTTAGGCGCTTCTGGTGCTTGGTTCGCAGTCGCATTTATGGGCCATCAATCTATGATTGACAACGCAACACAGGCGCGCTCTGTTACGAAACGCGAAGAGCCCCGCGCTTATAAACTCTTAGAAAACCTCTGCATCTCTCGCGGTATAACCACACCACGCCTTAAAATCATGGAAACGCCTGTGATGAATGCCTATGCAAGCGGGTTAAGTGATAAGAATTACACGGTCGCTCTTACACGTGGCCTTATGGATAATCTTGATGACCAAGAGCTAGAGGCTGTTATTGCCCATGAACTCTCTCATATAGAGAATCGAGATGTGCGAACGATGGTCATAGCTGTAATTTTTGTCGGAATATTTGCTTTTTTTGGGCAAAATATGATGCGTCGCATGTTTAGACTGCACTTGCACAGAGGGCAACATCACCGCCGTAGCGGGGGCGGAAACTCTGGTGCTCTAATATTCTTTGCGATCGGAATTATGGTTTTGACTTACTTTTTTGCAATCTCTATCCGCTTTGCATTATCACGTCGGCGAGAGTATATCGCTGATGCGGGTGCAGTAGAATTAACTAAGAACCCTGACGCTATGATTCGCGCGCTAAAGAAAATCTCGGGACGAGCGACTTTAGATAATGTTCCCGCAGAAGTTCGTGAAATGGCGATTGAAAATCCACGTACGGGCTTTGCTGGACTTTTTGCAACTCATCCTCCCATTGAGAAGAGGATCGAGGCTTTAGTTAAATATGCGGCTGGGCGAGAGGGGACGCGCAGTAAACCTCATTCAAACCACCATACGAAAGAGACGGACCGCACACAGCAGGCAGCGCGTAAAAAAAGCCCTTTTGGAAAACGTAACCCTTGGAGCCATTAGCCGCAAAAAAGGTGCAGACGTAAAAGCCATTATTAATTGCCCCGTATTATTAGACGATTTAATGAATATAGAAGCGACCTATGAGCCGTTTTTTTATGAGAGTAAGCTATTGGGTAGAGCTGTCGCGAGCCAAGGGAAAAAGACTACCAGAAAAACAACAATGAACTGAATAGCTATAAATGGAATGACGCCGCGGTATAATATTTTTGTGGTTATTTCGGGTGGTGAAACGCCTTGCAGGTAAAAGAGGGCAAAGCCGAACGGTGGGGTCAGGAAGCTTGTTTGTAAGTTTAGGGCCATTAGTATGCCAAGCCATATGGGATCAATTCCAAAAGCCAATAAGGGCGGCGCGACCAAGGGGACGACAACGAACGTAATTTCTAAAAAGTCTAGGAAGAATCCAAGGAAGAACATTACTATCATAACGAGGGCAAGGGCGCCCCATTTACCTCCCGGCGCAGCGCCGAGAAACCTTGCGACAAGTTCATCACCGCCTAAGCCGCGAAATATAAGACTAAATATTGTTGCGCCGATAAGAATAGCAAAGACCATAGATGTGATTGTCATGGTTTTATGAGATACGGCAGATAGTTGCTTCGACTTCAACATAGGCCAAAAGGCAAGTAGTAATGTGACGACTACGACAGAGCAAATCACGAGTGCTAGAATGATCATCATCTGTTCAAATGAGGTCATGTCATTTTGCCCGAAACGCATATCCACACCCATGATGTCCATTATGACAAGGGCTATAATTCCGAGCAAGCTTATGATAGCCGCTTTGCAAAAAATGGCTTTATCGCTTGTCTTTATCACGGCTAAGAGCATGGCGCCTAAGGCTCCGAGTGCTGCAGCGCGCGTCGGCGTTGCATAGCCTGATAATATGGAACCAAGGACAGCAAAGACCAAGATGATGGGGGGGAGCATAGCCTTCAGTGCACGGGTAATAAATACCTTTCGGTCTTGATCGACAGGCCACGGGGTTGCAGGGGCTTTGTTAGGGCTAAATATGCCTGTGGCAATTATATAAAGGGCATAAAAACCAACTAATATCAAACCCGGTAAAAGTGCCCCTGCAAATAAATCCCCGACGGAGACGACCTGGCTTGTGACAAGTCCGTGGCTGCGTTGTGCTTCTTGGAAGGCATTGCTGATTTGATCTCCGAGAACGACTAAGACAATCGAGGGCGGGATGATTTGACCTAAGGTTCCTGAGGCCGCAATTGTTCCTGCTGCAAGAGATGGGCTGTAACCACGCTGCAGCATGGTCGGAAGCGACAATAATCCCATTGTAACAACGGTTGCCCCCACAATACCTGTGGACGCCGCGAGCAGAGCGCCAACGCAGACAACGGCCACGCCGAGCCCGCCGGGGAGTGGCCCAAATAGAACGGCGAGGCTTTCGAGCAAATCCTCCGCAATTCTAGATTTCTCTAACATCACGCCCATGAAAACAAAGAGCGGAACGGCGATGAGAATTTCGCGCGTTATCAAGGGAAAAATGCGTCCTGGAAAGGCGAGGAAGAAGTTTACATCAAATATGCCGAGGGTGGAACCAATAGCGGCAAATATCACAGCAACGCCACTAAGGGTAAAAGCGACATTGTAACCGCCCATGAGGCCACCGCAGGCAACGACAAACATCAATAGGCTTAGACCTTCAGGGATACTCATTGACCTATTCCCTTTGCTTCGGGGAAAAGGTCGTGGACATGTGAGGGACGTTTAGGTTCATCAAGCTTCCGCATGACCATTACGGCCCGTAAGGCAATTGAGAGTCCTTGTGCTAATAACATAACCGCAAAGGCGGGTATCAGTGTCTTTAAAAGATAGAGGCCGCGAATACCGTCGGATTCTGCTGAGCCTTCAAGAATTTGCCAAGAAAACCCAATGAAGCTATTCGATGACCAAATTAATAGAAGGCACACGGGCATAAGCCCTGTGTGAAATCCGATAAAATCGACGAGTGCTTTTTGCGGACGCTTTAATCGTGATTGAAAAATATCGACGCGTACATGCTCATTTAAAAGCAAGGTCATGGCTGCGCCGAGCATAATGACCGTGGCATGTAAATATTGCGCACTCTCAAATAGTTTAGTCCAAGACAGACCAAAAAGAGAGAGGGCAAAAACACTGGCCGCAACGGTGAGGACAAGAAGCGGTAAGGCCCACTTAACGACCTGTCCAACGGTCAATGATATAGTGTCGATGATCTCAACAGTATGGTGACTAATCTCTCTTAGGAATTTGGATGTAGGACAAAACAGTAACAGAGCGGGTAAGGTAAACCATAGAAGGGAAACCCAACCAACGCCTTTTACAGCTTTTGCGAATATGTCTAACATGACCGCTAAATACCCTGTTTACTGCAAGGAATCGAGGGCGGCCTGGCGGGCTATAATATAACGCCCATCGCTCATCTCTGTCCATTTTGCATATGTATCGCGTGCGGTTTTATAGCTCTCATAGATGCGCTGAGTTTCACGGTCAGACGTGCCAAGCTCTTGAACCACATCTTCGCTAATGCGGCCAATCTCAACCATGATGTCTTGCTCAAAAAAGCGTGGCGCTATGCCATGTTCATTTCGCAAAATATCGAGCGCCTTCGCGTTCTCATAAGTATATTCACCAAGGCTGGTATTATTGGCATGTTGCGCGGCGTAGCGGATCATATCTTGTTCGGTATTCGTCAGGCTGTTCCAACGGTTTAGGTTTATACCCACGGATAATGAAGCCCCCGGTTCATGGAACCCCGGGGCGTAATAATAAGGCGCTTCACGGTAAAATCCGAAAGCTAAATCATTCCAAGGGCCAACCCATTCAGTCGCGTCTATATTACCTGATTGCAGGGCTTGGTATATTTCCCCGCCGGAGAGCCTAACTGCTGCGCCGCCGAGACGCCGGATAACTTCTCCTCCGAGACCGGGCATACGCATCTTAAGGCCTTTGAAGTCTTCAAGGCTATTGATCTCTCGTTTGAACCAGCCGCCCGATTGATGACCTGTGTTACCCGCTTGTAGAGCTTTGATATTAAACTTGGCAGATAGGTTGTCCCAAAGCTCTTGCCCGCCACCGTGATCGACCCATCCCATAATTTCAGCGGCGGTCATTCCCATTGGAACGGCGGTGAAAAATGAAAAACCTTTGGATTTCCCCTGCCAATAATATTCGGCGGCATGATACATATCTGCTGCGCCTGTGGAGACAGCATCGAAACATTCCGTCGCGCCGACAAGCTCGCCAGCGGAATAGACTTTTACATTCAAGCGGCCCTCACTAATACGGCCTAGACCTTCGGCAAAACGGTTGGCCATTTGTCCAAGGCCTGGGAAATCCTTGGGCCAACTTGTGGCCATACGAAACTCTTTTAGGCCCTTGTGAAGGTAGGGTGTGGATAGGTCACTAGATGATGTGGCAGCGCAATTGACAGTTACGTTGGACGTCTTTGGCTTGGCAAGGGCGGCTGCTACGCCAGCCCCTGTTGCGACCGCTGTTGTTGCTAAAATTAGGTCGCGTCGCTTCATTATAAGTCCTGTGACGGATTAGGAATAGGATTTGTTGTAGGCGTATCGGTGGATTGTAGCTCTTGCCATCCACGGTTTGTAAGAATTTCTGATGGATAGAATAATTTCTTATAGTTCATTTTCGGACTATTTGCCACCCAATAACCCAAGTATAAATAAGGCAACTCCGCATTGTAACATTTATCTAATTGATCCAAAACCATAAAGTTTCCAAGTCCACGAGATTTGAGTGTAGGGTCAAAAAAACTATAAACCATGGATTTTCCGTCGGATAAGCCATCGATCAAAGTGCAGGCGATCAAACGATTCTCAGCATCTCTGTATTCTACAATTTCTGTATTGGCTGAGCCGTCTTCTACCATCATTTCATATCTGAGGAAGTCCATATCCGCCATTCCCCCTTTGGGGTGACGATGGATAAGGTATTGCTTTAATAGCTTAAATTGTTCCTCAGTTGCGTAAGCTTCACTGACGACACTTGTGATATCTTTATTTTGTCGCAAAATGCGCCTGAACCGTCGACCAGGTACAAAATCACTGACTCTAACGCGTAAGGATTGACACGCGCGACAAGTTTCACAAGCAGGTCGATAAATGACATTTTGTGATCGTCGAAAGCCTGCGTGTGTAAGGTAATTATTGAGTTGTGGGCCAGAAAGTGGGTCGAGTTGTGTGAATATCTTTCGTTCTAATTTCCCAGGTAAATAAGGACAAGGTGCAGGTATCGTAAGATAAAATTGCAGGCTTTGTGGATCAAATTGACGGCTCATGGATTCACACTACCTTATATATTGCCTTTTAGCAAAAACGGAATGAGCATGCCATATGTGATCCATAACAAAATTATGAGTGGCATTCCAAATTTTACATAATCTTTAAAATTATAACGCCCAGGGCCTAGCACTAGCAAGTTTGTTTGATAAGCTATTGGTGTTGCAAAACAACAGTTTGCAGCAAAAATGACAGTTAGAACAATAGCGACAGGATCTATTCCTGTCTGCTGGCTAATTGAAAGTGCGATGGGCGCAAAAAGCAAAGCGGTTGCACTATTTGAAATGATATTCGTCATAATGGCTATAATTAAAAACATAGCCATAAGCAAAACATGAGGGCCAAACGGTAGGAATACATCCACAGTCTGCTGTGCAATATAAGTGGCGGCTCCGGTTTGTTCCAGGGCAATTCCCATCGTAAAGGCGGCTCCAATAAGAAGGAAAATTTTCATGTCCAAAGCTCGCACCGCCTGACGGACATTTAGGCATCCGGCGGCGATCATACCAATGGCACCTGATAAGGCGGCTATTTCAATCGGCAATATTCCTGTGGCGGCACTTAACACTGTTCCTGCAAAAATGAGCTGAGCCGCTGTCGCTTTACGAATGTCAGGAAGTTCAGATGTTGACCACTCCAGCAGCAGAACGTCACGATTGCTGCGTAGCGACTTCATGTCAGCTTCATAACCAAAGAGGAGTAAGACATCACCAGCTTCGAGACGGATATCGAGCATCCGGGAGCGTATCATGCGAGACCGCCTTTGTATGCCAAGAACCAAACAGCCTGTTTGACGTCTAAATCCGATTTGCTCAATATTGCGGCCAATCATTCTGGACGCTGGAGCGATAACGGCTTCACTAATTACGATGGTTTCACTGGTTTCGTTTGATTTACTTTCATCATGAAAGCCCGCTATATTTAACATACCTTTGAGATATTGCGGATTTGATGATAGCAGGGAGGATAGCGAGTTACGAGTTGTGGCGATAATAAGTATATCACCATCTTGCAGTGTAACATCGAAAGGCGGAAGGAAGCTATGTTCGCCGCGTTGTATCATCCGAATAGTGACATTCTTTAATTGCGGTACCATTCCTGCAACTGTGCTGGCGCCGTGCAGAGGGTGACCATGTGTAACTCTAATTTGCGCTATGTATTGCCGTCCTTCTTCACTGACGACATTTTCCAAGCTTTGTCTTTTGGGTAGTAAAATAGGTGCTGCAAAAATAATATAAGCCGCCCCGACACCAGCAAGGATCAAACCCGGGCCAGTTTGCGAAAAGAAACCAAGAGACACGCCTGTGGTACGCACTAAAACATCATTAACAAGCAAGTTTGTCGATGAGCCTATCAGTGTGGTCATTCCCGCAAGGATACAAAGAAAGCTAAGCGGCATCATGAACATTGACCCTGAAACTTTTAAGCGCGCTGCCATAACAGTTAGGATTGGAATAAACATAACGACCACAGGCGTATTGTTCATGACCATGGAAACAGTGAAAGCGATTAAAAATACAAGCCCCAAACTCCGCCGTGGGTTTTTCTCCAGCCCCGTTGACAACTTAGATATGGGGCCTTCTAGCGCTCCTGTATGATACATGCCTTGTCCAACCACTAAAAGCGCCATAATTGCGATTAGGGCAGGGGCCGCGAAACCAGCAAGGAGGGAGGCACTATCGAGTCCTGAGGATCCGGCTGGTGCAAAGAAATGAAAGAACAGCAATAAGACGGCCATAACACCCACGGAAATGGTCTCAATTGAGAATTTTTCACGGAAATATAAATATACCGCGATAGAAATAATGCCCAAAGTTGCCCAAGTTTGCCAGCTTATGTTTACTGCTGCCGTTTCCACATAAATATCCTAAAAAACCCTCTTTTACATGTGTCTTATTTCTGTGATATATGAAAGCGAAAAATTAAATAGAAAGCAGAGTTTTATGGCAAAATGTTCATTTATTGGCTTAGGTGTTATGGGTTACCCAATGGCAGGACATCTTGTGGCTGCAGGTCATGATGTCGTAGTTTGGAATCGAACCACACAAAAGGCGAAAAAATGGGCGTCAGAGTATAAAGGGCTAGCGGCTATGACGATTGAAGATGCTGTTACTGACTCGGATTATATTTGCCTATGTGTCGGCGACGATTCTGATGTGTATGCTGTTATGGAGCCTATTTTAACGGCGGCAAAGGTTGGGGCTGTGATAATAGACCATACGACTGCCTCTGATGGGTGTGCAAAGGCCTGCTACACTAAAGCATCTTCGAAAGGTTTAAAATTTATTGATGCGCCAATTTCTGGGGGTGAGGCTGGTGCGGTCAATGGTCAGCTAACCGTTATGTGCGGCGGCGACCTGTCCGCTTATGACCAAGCTAAACCTATCATGGACGCTTATGCTAAAGCGACGAAACTCATGGGGCCAAGCGGGGCAGGGCAAACGACAAAAATGATCAACCAAATCTGTATAGCGGGAGCTGTTCAAGGCTTAGCCGAAGGGGTGCATTTTGCACAAAAAGCAGGCCTTAATGTTGCCGACGTTGTGGAGGCAATTGGCAAAGGTGCCGCGGCGAGTTGGCAGATGCTTAACCGCGCTGAAACTATGGACAAAGATGAATTTGAGCATGGTTTTGCTGTAGATTGGATGCGAAAAGATCTCGGAATAGCGCTTAAAACGGCAGAGATAATTGGCGCGGATTTAACCTTAGCCAAGCAAGTCGATGGTTATTACGCCGAAATTCAAGAAATGGGCGGTGGCCGTTGGGATACTTCGAGTTTGCTGCGGCGACTGACGAAGGACTAATTACCCAACATCTCCGCGACTTTTGGAGCGAAATACGTCAAAATACCATCACAGCCTGCGCGCTTGAAACAGAGCAGGCTTTCCATCATGACTTTGTCGCCGTCGATCCAGCCATTTTGGGCGGCGGCCATAATCATTGCATATTCACCACTAACTTGGAACGCATAGGTCGGGCGTCCAAACTGCTGTTTTAGGCTCGCGACTATATCAAGATAAGGCATGCCGGGCTTGACCATCAGCATGTCCGCCCCTTCGTAAATATCAAGCTCGACTTCGCGCAAAGCTTCAAAGCTATTTGCGGGGTCCATTTGGTACGTTCGCTTATCGCCATGAAGAGCGGAGGCTGTACCAACGGCGTCACGGTAAGGGCCGTAAAACCCTGAGGCATATTTAGCGGCGTAAGACATGATCGCGAGGTCTTCAAAACCGTGATTATCCAAACGGTTACGGATTTCACCGATACGGCCATCCATCATGTCAGATGGGGCAACAATATCTGCGCCAGATTCGGCTAAGATAACGGCGCTGTCACACAAAAGGTCAACGGTTGGGTCGTTGAGGATAATACCATCGTTCATTAAGCCGTCATGGCCATGCTCTGTATAAGGATCGAGAGCGACGTCAACGATAACGCCAATATCAGGCGTGGCCTCTTTCACAATCTTAATTGCTCTCGGAATTAGTCCGTCTTCATTTAAAACTTCGCTGGCGCTCGCGTTTTTGAGGGCTGGATTTATATGCGGGAAGATCGCAATTGCTGGAATACCAAGCCTTTGTGCGCGTTTGGCTTCACTCGCCAAGGCTTTTAGGCCGATACGGTTGACACCGGGCATGGACGCAACGGGATCATAGTCGAGATCTTGGTCAGTGACGACAATCGTCCAAATCAAATCGTTTTGACTTAGCTTATGTTCAGAAACAAGTCGGCGTAGCCAATCTGTTCGCCGAAGACGCCGTAATCGTGTCGTAGGATAGGTGCTCACAATGAACTCCATTGAAAAATTCGTCTTTACCTATTTACAGGGTGCGGTATTTTTGCACAAGGTCAATAAAACCTTCGCATAAGCCTTAAAATAGGTATAGGGAATAGAAAATTTTAACTGAGGGGCATAACGCCTAACTTATGTCAAAGCTTTATCGCAATATTTTTCAAAACGCAGTTGATCGTGTGCGGGACGAAGGACGTTACCGTATATTTCGTGATATTCGTCGTAAAAAGGGCGCGTTCCCCAAAGCGATTTGGTATCAAGACAATCATCAGGAAAAAGAAATTACCGTTTGGTGCTCTAATGATTACTTAGGTATGGGTCAAAATGAGTGCGTTATTGAAGCCGTCAAGGCTGCTGTTGACACCGCAGGCACAGGGTCTGGCGGGACGCGCAATATTTCAGGAACAACGCGTTATCATGTTCAGTTAGAAACAGAACTTGCGCGCTTACATCAAAAAGATGCGTCTCTTGTGATGACGTCTGGCTATGTAGCCAATGAAGCGGCCTTGTCTACGCTCCAGAAAATATTACCCGGTTTGATCATTTTGTCTGATGAAATGAACCATGCCTCTATGATTTCAGGTATTCGCAATGGTCGCGGCGAAAAACATATATTCAAACATAATGATTTAAATGACCTAGAGCGCATTCTTAAATCATTGCCGCTTGATGTGCCGAAACTCATCGCCTTTGAAAGCGTCTATTCAATGGACGCTGATATTGCGCCAATTGAGCAGATTTGTGACTTGGCAGAAAAATATAACGCCCTGACTTATATAGATGAAGTTCACGCGGTTGGCATGTACGGCCCAACAGGCGGTGGTGTGGCTGAGGAACGCGGCCTAATGGACCGTATTGACATTATACAAGGCACATTAGCGAAAGCCTACGGTATGGTTGGTGGTTATATTGCGGCGGATTCAGTGATTATTGATGCGGTACGCTCTCTCGCAAGCGGATTCATATTCACGACTTCAATCCCGCCGAGTACAGCCGCAGGTGCGTTACGGTCAGTAAAGGTTTTGAAAATAACTCCCGAGAAACGGACGCAACATCAAGAGCGCGCCAATGCACTCAAAGCGCGGTTCAGAGCCTCTGGCTATCCCTTTATTGACGGCGAAACGCATATAGTTCCGCTGATGGTAGGCGACCCTGTAAAATGTCAGGCAATTTCAGATCGTTTGATCAATGATTTTGGTATTTATGCTCAGCCGATTAACTATCCGACAGTCCCACGCGGAACGGAGCGGTTACGCTTCACGCCAAGCCCATTCCATGATGAAGCGATGATGGGTGATCTTATGGCGGCACTTGAGATTGTTTGGGAGGAATTTGAGCTTAAACGCGAAAAGGTCGCTTAACCAAAGCCTTAAACCACATTTTTAATGTGGCTTCCCATAAACACAGCATTTTAAGTGAATTTATGCGTTTGCGATGGTTGCGACTCTATTCATTTAGGCGTAGGAAAATTCAAATCTTAATAGGCCAATCTTCATAGGAGAGCCTCATGAGCGCGGATAGTTCATTAAACAACGCATTTTTCGGTCAATCTTTAGCGGATAGCGATCAAGATCTATGGGAGGCCATGCAAAAGGAATTGCGTCGTCAACAACAAGAAATTGAGCTTATTGCCTCAGAGAACATTGTCTCTAAAGCTGTCATTGATGCGCAAGGTTCTGTGCTTACAAATAAATATGCCGAAGGCTATCCTGGTAAGCGCTATTACGGCGGTTGCCAATATGTCGATATTGCCGAAAACCTCGCTATTGAACGGGCTTGCAAATTATTTGATTGTGGCTTTGCTAATGTGCAACCAAATTCAGGCTCGCAAGCGAACCAAGGTGTCTTCCTTGCGTTGCTCCAACCAGGTGACACGATATTAGGTATGGATCTCGCATCTGGTGGTCATTTAACCCACGGTGCGCCGCCTAACATGTCAGGCAAATGGTTTAACGCGATCACGTACGGTGTCACAAAAGATACGAATCTGATCGATTATGATCAAGTGGAGGCCTTAGCGGTTCAGCATCAACCAAAAATGATTATCGCAGGTGGGTCGGCCTATTCGCGCGTCATTGACTTTGCGCGCTTCCGTACGATTGCTGATAAAGTCGGCGCCTACCTCCATGTTGATATGGCTCACTTTGCGGGTCTCGTTGCAGGCGGCGCTCACCCAAGCCCGTTCCCGCACGCGCACGTAGCGACAACCACAACCCATAAAACATTACGCGGCCCTCGCGGCGGTATGATACTGACCAATGATGAAGATTTGGCGAAGAAATTTAACTCGGCAATTTTCCCCGGCCTTCAAGGTGGGCCTTTGATGCACGTTATCGCAGGTAAGGCGGCCGCTTTTGGTGAAGCGCTACGTCCTGAGTTTAAAGACTACGCAGCCCGCGTGATTGAAAACTGTAAAGCTATGGCGGAAGTTCTTGTTGAAGCAGGTTACGCTGTTGTGACAGGCGGAACAGATACACATTTGGCGCTCATTGATCTTTCCCCCAAGGGAGTTAAGGGACGTGACGCGGAACGTGCTTTAGGTCGCGCTTTCATTACTTGTAATAAAAACGGCATTCCGTTTGATAAGGAAAAGTTCACGATTACATCTGGCATCCGTGTTGGGTCACCTGCGGGGACTACACGCGGCTTTGGAACGGCTGAGTTTCGTGAAGTTGGTCAGTTGATGGTTGAAATTCTCGATGCTTTGGTTGAAAGTCCTAAAGGAAATGCGGATATTGAAGTGTCTGTACGCGACCGTGTAAAAGCTTTAACGGCGCGCTTCCCAATTTATCCAGACCTCTAAGGCGAAACATGCGATGTCCCTTTTGCTCATCTGAAGACGTTCAAGTCAAAGACAGCCGTTCGGCGGAAGACGGTAATTCTATACGTCGTCGCCGTCTCTGCGGTTCATGCGGTGGGAGATTTACGACCTTTGAACGGGTTCAATTACGGGATTTAGTAGTTGCTAAAAAGTCGGGTAAAAAGATACCTTTCGACCGTGATAAACTTATGCGCTCGGTATTGATTGCGATGCAAAAACGTCCCGTTGAGCAAGATAGAATTGAACAAATGGTTTCGGGAGTTGTTCGTCGCCTTGAAAGCGGCGGTGAGGGCGAAGTTTCCTCAGACCAAATCGGTGAACTCGTTATGGAAGGTCTCGCCGAACTTGATAAGGTTGCATACGTTCGTTACGCCTCAGTCTATAAAGATTTCCGCGCGACAGGTGACTTTGAAAAATTCATTGATGATGAAAAATTATCAGACGTCCTTAAAAAATAACGATTATGGCGCGTCCAAAAATCACCCTTAAAATTGCAAGCTCTTTGGATGGCAAAATAGCTTTGGCCAATGGTCAATCTGAGT
Organism: Maricaulaceae bacterium; assembly: GCA_039989855.1. Lineage (GTDB taxonomy): Bacteria > Pseudomonadota > Alphaproteobacteria > Caulobacterales > Maricaulaceae > CALFVT01. The sequence goes on from JBDXGZ010000001.1 coordinate 261,801, forward strand.
GGGTCACAGGCGACGCGGCGAGAGAGCATGGCCGTAGGTTAAGAGGATCACATGACGCGATTGCGATTGGGGCGAATACGGCACGCCTTGATAACCCGCAACTGACAACGCGTATCGCAGGGCTAAGCAATCCTGCGCGAGTCGTTTTTGATACACGCGCTAAATTGTCTCCGCATTCGAATCTTGCGCAAACGACGGGGGATTCGCCTGTTTATTTAATTGTTGGGCAAATAAATAAACAGGCGAAAGCTCTGGCAGGTTTGGGTGTGAATATCATCGAGACTGGCGTAGGTGCTGAAGGCCGTATTGATGTGCCTCGAGCGTTAGAGCTGCTCCACCGTCAAGGGCTTAAATCGCTTTTGCTTGAGGGTGGCGGTACATTGGCCGCAAGCTTCATTAAAGCGGACGTTATAGACGTTATCGAATGGTACCGTGCCTCTATTATTGTTGGTGGTGACGGGCGCAGCTCTGTCGGGGGCTTAGGTCTTGAAGTCATGGAGGATAGCTACCGCTTTGAGCGCGTTTCTATTCGCGATTTAGGAATAGATGTGCATGAGCGCTATGAACGTGTAAGAGGATAATATGTTTACAGGTATTATCACAGATATGGGCGAAATCCTTTCTATCACACGTGAAGCAGGCGGTGAGTGGGGCGATACACGCATCAAAGTTTCGTCGAGTTACGACCCAGACGGCATAAATATTGGGGCATCTATTTCTCACGCAGGGGCTTGTATGACCGTTGTTGAAAAAGGGCCTCATGCGCGGGGAAGTTGGTATAGTTTTGACGTCTCTGATGAGAGTCTATCAAAAACTACAATTAGTGATTGGGGGGTTGGGCATAAGATCAATCTTGAGCGCGCGTTGACGGGTGCGGATGAGCTAGGTGGTCACTTGGTAACTGGTCATGTTGATGGTGTGGGCTATTTGAAATCACGCGAAGCTATAGCGGGCTCACTTAAACTTGACTTTTCAGCGCCTAGCGATGTGTTATTTGCAATTGCAGCAAAAGGCTCGATTACGATTGATGGTGTATCTTTGACAGTTAACTCAATTTCGGATGATGGCTTTAGTGTTAATATTATTCCGCATACGGCTGAAGTAACAACTTTAGGCGAATTACGCGTTAACCATAAAGTAAATCTGGAAATTGATTTGATAGCACGCTATGTGGCGCGGTACCTTTCGCATATGCAGCAGGATAATAAGAAAGACACAGAATGTCAGACACACTAAACCGCGCAGCATCTGAGGACGTTTTCGCCCTCGCAACGCCAGAAGAAATCATTGAGGATGCCCGTAATGGAAAAATGTATATCCTTGTGGATGCTGAAGACCGTGAGAATGAAGGTGATCTTATTATCCCTGCGCAATTTGCGACGCCAGATGCTATCAACTTTATGGCGAAGCATGGTCGTGGCCTAATTTGTCTTGCGATTGAGCAGGCCAAAGCGGATGCGCTTGGCCTTAGAAATATGTCGGCGGATAACCGTTCACGATTTGAAACAGCTTTTACCCAATCCATCGAGGCGCGAGAAGGTGTGACGACGGGAATTAGTGCAGGCGACCGCTCTCATACAATTCAAACTGCGATTGATACGGATAGTCGCGTGGACGATATTGTCTCTCCTGGGCATATGTTCCCGATTATCGCTAAAGATGGCGGCGTTCTGGTTCGTACAGGCCATACGGAAGCCTCTGTTGATATATCTCGTTTGGCAGGGCTTAATCCTTCCGCCGTGATTTGCGAAATTATGAATGATGACGGGACGATGGCACGTTTGCCAGATTTGATTAAATTCGCTCAGTTTCACGGTATGAAAATTGGGACTATTGAAGCCCTTGTCAAACACCGTATGCAGCGCGACCATTTTGTACGCCATGTCGCTAGCTCAAGTTTTACGTCTCAAGACAATGATGAATTTAAAATTCATGTGTATAGTAATTATCTAGATAATTTAGAACATGTTGCCTTGAGCAAAGGTGAGCCGCAAGAGGACGTTGAAAGCCTTGTTAGGGTTCACAAGATCGATTTTGCGGGTGATATACTCCATGAGGATAGTCCAAGATCAGGACTTATTCGGGATGCCATGAGGCAGCTTGCGTCACATGATGGCCACGCGGTTCTTGTTCTTATACGCGAAGGCAGCATTGATACGCTACTTGAGCGTCTCGGCGCGCATGCGGTTACGAAGGACATTGACAAGTCAGCACAAACCGTGCGCGAATATGGTGTCGGCGCACAAATCTTAGTAGATCAAGGTATTCGCAAGATGCGCCTTATCACAAATACAATGCCGCGCCTTGTGGGGCTAGAAGCTTATAAACTTGAGGTCACCGGCATCACGCCGTTGATTTCGAAGTAGAGGTCATTATGCGAATTCTTGTTATCGAAGCCCGTTTTTATGATGGCATTTCTGATGCGCTCCTCGAGGGGGCTTTAAAGGTTCTTCAAGACAATAAGGTGGAAATTACCAAAGTGATAGTTCCTGGAGCCTTAGAAGTTCCACACGTCATTAGCTTCGCAGAAGCTGCAAAGTCTGGATATGATGGTTATGTGGCTTTGGGCTGCGTTATACGCGGTGAAACAACCCATTATGATTATGTTTGCCAAGAATCAGCACGGGCCATAATGGACTTGGCTGTTAATCAACAGCTCGCTATTGGCAACGGCATCATCACAGTGGAAAATGAAGATCAAGCGTGGGCGCGCGCGAAAATCGATAAGAAAGATAAAGGCGGTTTTGCAGCAAACGCCGTTCTGAAGATGATTAAAATTCGCGATGAACTTAAAGCTTCGTCATGAGTAAGGGGCCGCATAACAAATTAAGACGCCAGTCACGCCTTTCAGCGATTCAAGCTCTTTATCAAATGGATGTCTCGGGGCTGACGTCTAAGCAAGTGACGATGGAATTTCTAAATCACCGGTTTGGTTATGATGATGAACCGGGCATGGTTGCCGCGGATGAAGAATTCTTTGAAAATATTGTAACAGGTGTCGTGGAACGGCAAGATGAAATTGATGAAATGATTTCAGAAAACTTAACAAAGTCGTGGACGATGAAACGATTAGATATGACTTTACGGGCTATTTTACGATCTGGCGCTTATGAAATATTGCAGCGTCCTGATGTTCCAGCCCTAGTTATCATCGACCAATATGTATCGATTACGGCTGATTTTCACGAAACTAATCAAACCGGCTTTGTTAATCGTGTGCTTGAAAATATGGCAAAATCTGTTCGTAAGGCCGAATTTGGTATTGTCGGAGCCTGATCCTTGTTAGGTAAGCTAAATGGATGAATTTGATTTTATCCGAGATAAGCTCGCACCGTTAGCAGGACCAGAAGGGCTAAAGCTAAAAGACGATACCGCTATATTTTCTCCGGCCCAAGGCTATGATCTTGTCCTAACAAAGGACGCTATGGTTGAAGGCGTACATTTTCCTTACGGCGAATATGGCGGGAATGTTGCGGAAAAATTGCTAAGGGTAAATCTCTCCGATTTAGCCGCTAAAGGGGCAACGCCGCTTGGGTATCTTTTGTCTTTAGCCATTCCAAAACCAGTAACACAGGCGCACTTAAATGGATTTACGGTTGGCCTTCGCGATGTTCAGGATGCCTATAATTTCGGGCTTTGGGGCGGAGATACAGTGTCAACGTCTGGTCCTTTTGTTGTAAGTGCGACCTTTATCGGACAAGTTCCAAAAGGACAAATGGTCAAACGGTCTGGCGCTGAAATTGGTGATGATATTTGGGTCACCGGCACTATTGGTGATGCCTACCTCGGGTTACAAAATGTTTTAGGCCGCACTTTAGAGCCGCAGCCGACATCTGACCAAATTTGGCATTGGGAAGAGGCTTACCTTAGGCCTGAACCACGGTTGTTGCTACGCAAATTATTTCGGCAATTCGCAACAGCGGCATTAGATGTATCCGATGGACTGTTGGCTGACGCAGAGCATCTTGCGCTCGCCAGTGATGTGGGGCTTGATATAGAGCTAGATCGCGTTCCGTTTTCTAATGCAACTCAGGCATGGTTGTTTGCTCAGGATAATAGGCAAACCGCATATGAATCCCTTTTGTCAGGGGGAGATGACTATGAAGTCATTTTTACAGCTAACTCGAAACATACTCAGGAAATTAAATCTACTGCAGAAGGCTTAGGCGTATCCATCTCTAAGGTTGGCAAAGTTACTAAACCAGCTGAATCTATAAAAGTTGTAGATGAAAGCGGCGAAATTATAGTCTTTGAAAAAAAGGGCTATAAGCACTCAATATAAGCTATCCAATTAACGGCCGCCAGGACCACCTGCGCCGCCACCGGGGTTTTGCCCCGTAAGACGATCTGTTGGGATTGCACCAATAGTGCCAAATATTTGTTCAAGCACGTTTAATTCTCGCCCGCGTGTAGGAGTTTTTCGATCTGAGAAGTTCACATAGCGACCATCTTCGATGCCATATTCGGCAACTTGCGTTACTTGACCGTCAGGGTTGAAGCTGACTGCAACAATAGTTCTGTCTTCAATTTTTGGATGCAAATAAGCATAACGTTGGCGAACAGATGAAATATAATACCATGTTTCGTCTTCCACAACTTCGCGTTCATCAAACGTCCCTTTAATAGATGGGTTGCCAAGGCGAGACAAGACTGTTGCCTTTGTGTCTGTGTTCGGATCAACAGCTTGAGGCTTATCTGCTTCCGTCGCAATATAACCATGGTTACGTAATATTGGGTTGCAAGCTCCCAGAACTAATGAGGGGGCTATAATAAGGCCGATAAGAATTTTTTGCATAACACAAGGTCCGATGTTGTAATTCCTTGTTGTTTGACCTAGCCAATCCTTATGAGGGATACAAGTCACAAGGTGTGATTTAACGGAGATTTAATATGAGGTTTTTTTCTAAGCTTTTTGGTCTTAAACGTGCCGATATGAAGGATGCTGCATTAATTTATGCAAAAACCATGAAACAATCGCGTCAGCCAATGTTTTATGCTTCAGGCTTTTTCAGAGATAATTATGATGGTCGCATTGATTGTTTAACATTTCATCTAACTATAATCATGAAGCGACTGAGAGAGTTTGGCGAAAATGGCCAAATATTATCTCAATCAATTTTTGACACCTTACGGGATGACTTCGAAGTGGCATTACGCGAAGAAGGTTTATCTGACAAAGGCGTCGCGAAACGTATAAAACCTATGATACAGTTGTTTTATGACCGCCTTAAAGCTTATGATAATGCTTTAGACCAAGGTGAGCTTAGTCAAATAATTGCTACAAAGCTTGAAATAGACTCTGATTCGCAAGAGGGCGTTATGCTTGGACGCTATGGTAAGCAATTTTCCAATACCTTAGCAGGATGTAACTTAGGTGAAATCGCACGCGGTAACTTCAATTTTCCCATATTAGAAAATTTAAATCTTCAATAGCTAATGTGTACACACTCGTTTATATCACACAAAACTTATAAAAGGCGGTCTATCCTGTGGTGAAAGCTGTTACAATTTCAGTTGATGCAATGGGGGGCGACCATGCTCCGGACATTGTTTTAGAGGGTTTAGCTTACTTTCTTAAAAAAGAAGGTCATAAGCACGATCTTCATGTTTTATTACATGGAGATGAGGCTATTTTGACTGAAAAACTAGAAAAACTAATAGCTGTTCGTGAAATGTGCGAAATACGGCATACCGATAAAGTTATAAGTATGGAAATGAAACCCTCTCAAGCCGTGCGGCGCGGGAAGGGTACAAGTCTATGGAATACGGTTCAGTCTGTTAAATCAGGTGAGGCCGCCCTCGCTCTTTCTGCTGGAAATACGGGAGCTTTAATGGCTGTTTCTATGTTACTGTTGCGACGAAAGCCTGGTGTGCAGCGCCCTGCCTTAGTTGCTGCATGGCCTACGCCAGAAGGACAATCAATCGTTCTTGATGTGGGGGCTAACGTTGAGTCTGATGCCTCTCAGTTGACGGAATTCGCCGTTCTAGGTGAAGCTTTTTACCGCGCGATCTATAAAAAAGAATCGCCGACTATTGGTCTCTTAAATGTTGGAACCGAGGACCTTAAGGGAAATAGTGTAATTAAAGCGGCTCATGAGCGATTGAATGAGAGTCATCTCGGTTTGAACTATATTGGCTATGTTGAGGGTTATGATATTTCCATGGGTGGAGCGGATGTTATCGTTACTGACGGGTTTAGCGGTAATATCGCACTTAAAACCGCCGAGGGTACAGCTAAGCTCATTGGAACTTTTTTCAGTCAAGCTCTACAAGGCAATTTGTGGTCGAAGTTCACAACACTACTTAACGGTTTTGCATTACGTAAACTTAAAAAACGTATTGACCCACGCCGTGTAAATGGCGCTGTATTTTTAGGGTTGAATGGTCTTGTTGTAAAAAGCCACGGCGGAACGGACCATGTCGGATTTGCTAATGCTGTTAATGTTGCGGTCGGGTTGGCTGAAAGCCCTTTTGAAAAAGAGATTGAGCGGAAGCTAACAGAACTTCACTCCGAAGATGATAATATTGGATTTATTTCATGAGCCAGATTTATTCCCATATAACGGGTATTGGATCCTACCTTCCTAGTAATATTGTGTCGAACCACGCTTTAGCTGAGCGTGTTGAAACATCGGATGAATGGATAAGAGGTCGCACAGGGATTACGCAGAGACATATAGCTGCTGATGACGAAACGACGTCTGATCTCGGCTTTTACGCGGCTCAAAGAGCGGTTTCAGATGCGGGCCTAACAATAGATGAGATTGATTTGATTGTCGTTGCAACAACAACACCTGATTATACATTCCCAGCAACAGCAACGCTTATCCAAGAGCGTTTAGGTATGCGTCATGGGGCCGCCTTTGATATCCAAGCTGTCTGTAGTGGATTCATTTACGGTCTGCATTTGGTCGAAAAGCTTGTACGCGCGGGCGGTATACGCAACGCTATAGTCATTGGTGCGGAAACGTTCTCTCGTATTTTAGATTGGGAAGACCGATCAACTTGCGTCTTATTTGGTGACGGAGCAGGGGCCGCTGTGATCTCTGCCAAGAGCGAGCCAGGCGGCATTTTGTCAAGTTTTATTCGCTCTGATGGACGTTACCGCGAGCTACTCTACGTTGATGGAGGCCCCTCTAAAACTAAGACTGTGGGTCATGTGCGCATGGTTGGCAATCAGGTGTTTAAGCATGCTGTAACAGATATTGCGGCTGCTATGCGCCAATGTGCTAAAGATGCAAATATCGATATTGCGGATATCGACTGGTTCGTCCCTCATCAAGCAAATCAACGTATATTAAATGGTGTCGCAAAGAAGCTTTCTATTCCAACGGATAAAGTCATTTCCAGTGTAGCTTTACATGCTAATACATCTGCCGCATCAGTGCCACTTGCTCTTGATGGGGCCATCAAAGATGGTCGAATTAAGAAGGGGGACCGTATAATGCTCGAAGCTTTTGGGGGTGGTTTTACATGGGGCGCCGTCTTGTTCGATTATTAGAGTATAATTTATTGTTGCAGTGTCGTAATAAAATAGGCTAACGTAAGTTATAGTTGAAATGGTAACCGAGGAGTGGGGTTTGCCAAACGCTACTGTAACACGCGCTGACTTAGCAGAGACATTGTACCGTGAGATAGGCCTCTCGCGTATTGAAAGCTCTGAAATGGTTGAGTCTATCATTGATTATGTATCTGATGCTTTATTACGTGGTGAGAAAGTTAAACTTGCCGGTTTTGGCACGTTTACACTTCGAGATAAGAATGAACGCGTAGGTCGCAATCCAAAAACAGGTAAAGTTGTTCCTATATCGTCACGTCGTGTAATTGTTTTTAAGCCATCACAAGTCCTTCGTGAACGCGTTGATTCGGCATTATCGAAAAAATAGTGTAGTGTGACGAATCAATAGATTAAGATGTCACGTTAAAAGTTATGCAAAGCAAAACAACACGCGCATTTCGTACAATAAGTGAGGCCGCCTCAGAGCTTGAGCTGCAACCGCATGTTTTACGATTTTGGGAATCTAAATTTTCTCAAATCCGCCCTATAAAACGAGCGGGTGGACGGCGTCTTTACCGTGCTGAAGATATTGATTTGCTAAGAGGTATCAAAATTCTTCTCCACGAAGAAAAACATCCGATTAAAGATGTGCAAAAGATTATCCGGCTTAAAGGTCCTAATAAAGTTATTGAACTCGGGAGAACCGTTCAACAAGCCGCAACACCAAAAGATGTTGTTGATACTGTTCTTATTCCTGAACGAATTGCGACAAGTAATACGATAGAAAGAGCAAAGCCAATATCTATTCATCCGGTTGCAAATGTTGATGAAAACGTGGGGCCTACGGCTGCAATAGAATTATCAAGTAAACAACAAAACGTGCCTGAGATTCAACCCTCTCATATAGATATTGCAAAGTTGAAAGCCACATTGTTGCGTTTGAAAACGCTGAGGGTCAGTTGGGGCAATATTGATAATAACACGTCAGTTTAAGATGATAATTTCAATAATAACGCGTTGCTTTGAATCAAAAGCCTTTATATAAGTTCTGCTGAATGTGTCGGAGTGTAGCGCAGTCCGGTAGCGCACTAAGCTGGGGGCTTAGGGGTCGTTGGTTCGAATCCAATCACTCCGACCATTTTAAACCTGATGCGAGGCAGTCATATGATGAAACGATCAAGTCAAAAAATACAATATGTTGAGCATTCAGCCCGTTGGGTTTCTAACTGGCTTTTCTTTGTATTTTGCCTTGTTATTATGATGATAGTCATCGGAGGTGCAACGCGTCTCACAAATTCTGGTCTATCTATTACAGAATGGTTGCCTATACGTGGGGCTATACCGCCATTATCAGATGCGTCTTGGCTCGTAGAGTTTGAGAAATACAAAAAAATCCCCGAATTTACTGCTGAGCATCCTGATATGGAAATGTCTGGTTTTAAGTTCATCTATTTTATGGAGTGGGGGCATCGCCAACTGGGGCGCATCATCGGACTAGCTTACGGATTGCCTTTTCTCTGGCTTCTATTTCGTCGCCAATTACCTGCGGGGCAAGCGTCACGATTTGTCTTAATCTTACTGCTGATCGGTTTACAAGGCACAATTGGCTGGTGGATGGTCCATAGTGGTCTTCAAGACGACCGCGTATCAGTTAGTCAATACCGGCTAGCGACGCATTTAGGTGTAGCCTTCATCATACTCGGACTGCTTTATTGGAATTGGAAAGACAGTCGTGATGGCTGGCCCTCTAAGACCCAAAAAGTATCGTTTAAAAGGCGAACAACCATGCTTACGAGTCTTGTATATTTGCAGATCATTAGCGGGGCCTTCGTAGCAGGGACGCAGGCAGGAAAGAGCTATAATAGCTGGCCCTTGATGGATGGTGGAATTGTTCCTGATGGTTATTTTATTATGTCACCCGTGTGGCGAAATATTTTTGAAAATATACCAGCCATACAATTTAATCATCGCCTCTTAGCTTACATCGTTCTTGCTGTGACAATATGGGTTTTCTTATCTACTCGAGGTCGTCATATAGCCGTGCACAAGAAAATGAGGGCTTTAATCGCCATTGTTTCTGTTCAAGTTATTCTGGGAATTTGGACATTGATCTCAGGAGCGCAGCTATCATTATCGCTCTTACATCAATTCACAGCTATTTTTGTATTCCTCGCAAGCCTTGCGGCAATGCGTCAATCAAGAATGCAATAGGGCCAATGCCTCTCGCTCATTCTTGAGTTGGCAATGACACGCGCTCATTCAGTCGGCGGTTGAGAAGATCAAGGGAGACGTAAATGACACGCTCTGATTGATTGTCCGCGATTAGAACCGCACCATTTCTTAGCACACCGCCAAGGTTGTTACGAATAATTGTAAAACTATCAATTTGCGTCGGAGCTGCAGTTGTGAGGCCGCCAGTAATGTCAATGGCCGTCGTTACGTCGCCTTTTTGTAAAAACAACCTTGGGCGCTCTAAGCTTTCATGAGTTGTGTAAATGATGGTTCCAGGCTCCAATTGAGCTGCATTTATAGCCGTTTTGGGTGTTGAGACAGCGACTATGTTGTTGCCCTCAATAGCAAGGAGGCATTGATCTGTTGGCGCGGGAAGGTTTTTAACTTCAACAGATTCAACACGGCCGTTTTCAGTTGGGTTGATGATTTCTAATGCGTAAGTTTTGCTCTTATCATATCCATATATGCGCTGCTCCATAAGCGCAGATGTTTCACACAATCCGCTTAAGTCTTGCGGGGCCTTTGTGAACGGAATGTTTTTGTAATCACCCTTATCATTGATTTCCATATAACCCGTTACGTCGTTATCCAGTGTTTGCGCCATTATTATGCTGGCTGCATTTTTACGTGCTAAGGGAGCCATGCTTTTAATGCCCGTAGCTACTAGTTTGAACTCGCCAACTTCTAAGCCACTGCGTAAAAGTTGATCTTGCTCATCAATGATAAAGAGACCGCTCACCCAAGGCGCAACATTGTTAGGCACTGCCGTAACTGCGGTCGCCTTATGGGGCATTAAGCGATCGTACGTCATATTCACACGTATAACTTGATCAACTTGCGTTGGTTCGCTAGCCGCAATAGTATTTGTTTGTTTTTGACAAGCCGTCATAGCAAGCATGAGGGCGATAAGAACTGTATATTTCATGGCTCTTAATCTTCCTATCGAACAATTGTTGCAAGTATATTTTTGTTAAAGAGTCTAAAGTTTGGTTTTTATGACTTAATTTATACGGTAATTTATTACCATATTTTCAAACCATTGTTTTTGCTGTATTATTTGGCGGTATGGCGCAATATATTAACTTGACCTTGGTGATGCGAGGCCGTAAACGCGCTCAACTTTGAAAAAAGTACCCATCATCGGGGATTGTCCCTGATAATTTAGAGGTCAAAATGAAAACCACAAAATTTTTGAAAACCGCCGAGGTCGAAAAAAAGTGGATCTTGGTTGATGCCGAAGATGTCGTTGTTGGTCGCTTAGCTACATTCATTGCTATGCGTCTACGTGGCAAGCACCGTCCAGATTACACACCACATATCGATTGCGGAGATAATGTTATTATCATCAATGCTGAAAAAGTTGCTTTCACAGGCAAGAAGCGTAACGATAAAGTTTATTACTGGCATACAGGTCATCCAGGTGGCTTGAAAGAGCGTACAGCTGATAAAATCCTTGATGGCCGCTTCCCAGAGCGTGTTATGAAGAAAGCTGTTCAGCGTATGCTTCCAAAAGAAAGCCCATTGGCACGGAAGCAATTGTCAAACCTACGTGTTTATGCAGGAACAGATCATCCTCATGAAGCTCAGTCTCCCGAAGTCATCGACTTTAAGGCTCTGAGCCCTAAAAATGTTAAGAGAGGCTAGGTACAATGGCTGATACAACAAATACACTTGAAGATCTTAAGTCTGTTATGGACGGGACTGCAACAGGGGCAGGCGTAGCCGGTGTTGAGGCTGCACTTCCAGAGCCAAAGATTGATGATTTGGGTCGGGCGTATGCGACTGGTAAGCGAAAAAACTCAGTTGCTCGCGTATGGATTAAGCCTGGTAGCGGTAAGGTCACTATTAACGGTCGTGATCAGGAAGTCTACTTTGCACGTCCTGTGCTGCGTTTGATTATTGCACAAGCTTTTGAAGTGTCTGAGCGTGTTGACAGTTACGACGTTGTCGCAACAGTTAAAGGCGGCGGGCTTTCTGGCCAAGCGGGTGCTGTGCGTCACGGTATTTCCAAAGCTTTGACATATTACGAACCTGCTTTGCGTCGCCCACTTAAGGCTGCTGGCTTCATGACACGCGATTCACGCGTTGTTGAGCGTAAGAAATACGGTAAGGCGAAAGCCCGTAAGAGCTTCCAGTTCTCGAAGCGTTAGGGATTTATATATCCTTACCCGATATGTTCTGGGCGCTTCGAGAGATCGAGGCGCCTTTTTTCTATTGTGAGATATCCTTATGACGGATTTATCTGTTAAAAATAAGAATAAAACTATGCGCCGCGCTGCAATATTAGGCGCCAGTGGTTACACTGGCGCGGAAATGATCCGCTTGCTCATGGGGCATCCAAGCATAGAGATTGAAGCCGTGACTGGGCATAGCCGAGCGGGGCAAGCTGTGGCTGATACATATCCGCATTTCGCCCATTATGATTTACCTGCCATTGTTAAGCTTGAAGATGTGAACTGGGGTAAAATTGATGTTGTCTTTGCCTGTCTTCCTCATGGTACCTTTATTGATAATTACGGTATGATCGCGCAGGAAGTTGATACAATCATAGATTTATCAGCCGATTTTAGATTTGATAGCGCAAATGAATATGAACATGTGTATGGCCGTTCTCATGGGCAGTCAGGCGCTTTAGCAAACCGAATATACGGCCTTACAGAATATTCACGAGCCAGTCTAAAGGGGGCGTCACTTGTGGCCTGTCCAGGATGTTATCCGACAGCAACTCTTCTGGCTCTTTCACCTGCGATTGAAGCAAACATGATTGATCTGGATAGTATCATTATTGACGCGAAGTCTGGAGTGACAGGGGCAGGGCGAAAGGCCAAAACAGCTTTAATTTATTCTGAGGTGAGTGACGGGGCTCATGCTTACGGCATTGGGACACACCGTCATGCGCCTGAAATCGATCAATTTATTCGTGGTCTATCAAACGCGGAGAATAGCCCTAAAGTTCGGTTTACACCGCACCTTATTCCAATGAATCGTGGTATGATCGCAACCTGTTATGTTGATCTCGCGGAAGGGGTTAGCTCCGATGATCTTCGTAAAGCTTATGTAGATCGCTACTGCGACGAGCCTTTCGTCACAATGATGCCTCAAGGGCAAGCCCCTCAAACACGACATGTTCGGGGAAGTAACCACGTCCAAATCGGCGTCTTTGCTGACCGTGTGGATGGTAAAGCTATTATTATAAGTGCAATTGATAATTTGATGAAGGGGTCCGCAGGACAGGCTTTACAAAATTATAACCTAACGCAAGGTTGGGATGAAGCACTAGGTTTAAATATGAGTGCGATTTTTCCTTAAAATGGATATATTTTAAGTGAAAATTTTTGTGAACTGAAGCATAAGGTTATTTTAGGTGCAATATAGTCAAAGTCAGGATAAAACTGTCATAGGGAGGATTCGGTATATGACTCGAAAACACGTCATAAACCTATTGAAATTTGGGGGCGGGGTAGTTGTTCTGCTGAGTATAAATGCGTGCGCGAGTATCAAATTGCCCTCACTGGACCTTATAAAACTTCCTGAGTTTCGACAAGATGCTGAAAACCTAGGTGATTATCCAAATGTTGAAGAGGCGCCCGCTTTACCAAAAGAGGTTGGATCTGATAGTCTATGGGATAGTCGTGCAGATAAAATTATCAAAACAAGAGATCTGTTTAATGCACCGACAGAGCCTGATCGTCCTGTAACGGATGATCAGATCAACCAAGAAATAGATCGATTGACGGCCTCGGTTAATGAGTACCGCAAAGACGATCCTCCGCAATAATGAGCGTAAAATGACACGCCATGAAGAATTTTACCGTATTCAAAAATTGCCTCCCTATGTTTTTGAAGAAGTTAACAAATTAAAAGCAAAGCTTCGTAAAGAGGACGTTGATATAATTGATTTCGGTTTCGGCAATCCAGACATGCCAACCCCGCAGCATATTATTGATAAATTAGTTGAAACGGTTCAAAAACCAAAAACAACGGGATACTCAGTATCACGTGGAATTTTAGGCTTAAGGCAAGCCTGTTCACGCTATTATAAACGCCGGTTTGATGTTGATCTGGACCCTGCCGAGGAAATTGTCGCTACGATTGGATCAAAAGAGGGGTTTGCAAATCTTGCTCAAGCCATTACGCGCCCTGGTGATGTTATCTATGCGCCAGACCCATCTTATCCATTACATGCATTTGGTTTTATTATTGCTGGAGCAGAAATACAGGGTATTCCGGCGATAACAGCGGATGAATATTTGGCGGGAGTCAAAGAGGCTCTTAGGACAGCTGAAAAGCCGCCGATGGCAATTGTTGTCTGCTTTCCGTCAAATCCAACTGGGCAGGTAGCGGAACTTTCATTTTATGAAGAAATCGTGCAAATAGCTAAAGAGCATAATATTATTGTGTTATCTGACTTGGCCTATTCAGAGATATATTTTACAGATCAAAAACCCCCTTCAATATTTCAAGTGGCGGGAGCCAAAGATGTGGCGATTGAAACTACATCGTTATCTAAGACTTATTCAATGGCGGGATGGCGAATGGGATTCGCCGTTGGTTCAAAACATCTAATTGCTGCTTTAGCGCGAGTGAAGTCTTACCTTGATTACGGGGCCTTTACGCCCATACAAGTTGCAGCATGTGCGGCCTTAGATGGGCCTCAAGATTGCGTTGACCATGCGAGGGATGTTTACCGAAATCGTCGTGATGTTTTAGTTGATAGTTTTGGTCGTGCGGGATGGGATATTCCTGTTCCAGAGGCTTCAATGTTTGCATGGGCCAAGCTTCCTGATGGGTTTGCTGATATGGGCTCTGTTGAATTTGCAAAGACTTTAATGGTTGAAGCGCATGTGGCTGTCTCCCCCGGATTAGGCTTTGGCCCAAACGGCGATCAATATGTTCGTATTGCTTTTGTTGAGAATGAGCATAGAATTAGACAAGCTGCCCGCAATATTAAATTATTCCTAGACTGCGCTAAAAAACAGGGCGCGTAAAATATTTATTTAGAAGAGACATGATATGACTGATTTTACTCCGGGCTTAGCCTTACAGGCCGCCCTTGTTACTGAAATGGCTGCTATAAATGCAGCAACTTTGATTGGCCGAGGTGATGAAAAAGCTGCTGACCAAGCTGCCGTTGACGCCATGAGAAATGGTCTGAACGCTCTAGCGATTAGAGGGCGTGTTGTGATCGGTGAGGGCGAACGTGATGAAGCGCCTATGCTCTATATCGGTGAAGAGGTTGGACAGGGAACAGGCCCAGAAATTGATATCGCGTTAGACCCGCTCGAAGGCACGACGATTACGGCGAAAGCTATGCCTAATTCTTTGGCTGTAATGTCATTTGCACCGCGTGGATGTCTCTTATACGCCCCAGATGTTTATATGCAAAAACTAGCTGTTGGGCCAGGGTACGCGCCGGGTATCATTGATATTAATGCGAGCCCTGCGGATAATGTTCGCGCTGTTGCTAAAGCTAAAGGCGTTTCGCCTGATCAAATTGGTGTTTGTGTTCTTGATCGTGCGCGCCACAGTCCAATCATAGAGGAGCTTCGGAGTATAAATGCGCGTGTCCACCTGATAATGGATGGTGACGTGCAAGGCGTGATTAATACGACAAACCCCGTGTCTGGCGTTGACCTTTATATGGGCTCTGGTGGAGCCCCTGAGGGCGTTCTAGCCGCATCTGCACTCCGTTGTATTGGTGGTCAAATTCAAGGCAAGCTCTTGTTCCGTAATGACGACGAAGTTGAACGGGCTCGTCGCGTTGGTATTGATGACCTTGATGCGATTTACGACATTGAAGGACTTGCCAAGGGGCCGACAATTTTCGCAGCCACAGGTGTAACGAACGGAACGCTCGTTGACGGTGTTCGCCGTGAAGCGGGTAAAATTCATACAGAGACACTCGTAATGAATTCTATGGACGGGTCTGTGCAGCGTCTACGGTCTATCCGCGACGAATGAGTATAGATAAGCCTGAGCCGAACCTATCAGAGCGTGGTTACATCTGGTCGCCACGCACCGATAAATTTCCAGAGCTGCTAGAGGCTTATGATGCTTGTGAGCAAACACCATTTATCGCGCGCCTTTTAGCAGGGCGCGGCGTGGTTCCCGAACAGGCGGAGCCTTTTTTACATCCAAAACTTAAAAACCATATGCCAGATCCATCCACATTAGCGGATATGGATAAGGCCGTGGATGAGATTTGGTCTGCGATTGATGCGAAAAAAAGCATCACAGTTTTTGCGGACTATGACGTGGACGGGGCGACCTCGGCGGCTCAGCTCATACGTTGGGCGGGGAGTATCGGCGCAGACTTTGGCCTATATGTACCCGACCGGGTTAAAGAGGGTTATGGCCCGTCTGTAGAGGCATTTAAAACTCTAAAGCTCGAGGGTGTTGATACAGTTATAACTGTAGACTGCGGAGCAGCCGCAGAGGCGCCCCTAAAGGCTGCTGAGGGGCTTGGGCTTGATATTATTGTCATTGACCATCATCAAATGTCGGGCACGCCGCCTCCTTGTTTGGCGCTTGTAAACCCTAACCGTCCTGACGATACATCGGGATTAGGTGACTTGGCGGCAGCAGGTGTAGTCTTCATGTTACTTGTTGCTCTAAATAGAGACGGACGCCGCCGCAAAAAAAACAATCTACCCGACCTAACATCATTCCTACCTTTGTCCATGTTAGGAACGATATGTGATGTTGTCCCGCTAAAGGGCTTGAACCGCGCGATAACACGACAAGGACTTGGTTTATTACCACAGAGCGATTTTGTAGGCCTTGAGGCCTTGGCGAGTATATCAGGGAAGGTAGCCCCCTTTAAAGCATCGGACATGGGGTTTGGGCTCGGCCCACGAATTAATGCGGGTGGACGTATTGGTGAGGCTGATATGGGAGCACGTTTGTTGACCAGTGATGATGGCGACGCCGCAAACACTATGGCCGAAACGCTTAATCGTGTGAACGGTGAGCGTCAGTTGATGCAAAAACACATGTTAGAAGAGGCTTTAGCGCAAGCGTCACAAATGTCTGATGATAAGCCAGTTATAATTACGGCAATGGAAGGGTGGCATCCGGGCATAATCGGTATTGTTGCAGGGAGGTTAAAAGATCAATTTGATAGGCCCGCGCTTGTGATTGGATTTAACCACAATGACATCGGTAAAGGTTCAGGACGTTCTATTGACGGTGTTGATCTTGGATCGGCTATCATAGAGGCGAAGATGCAGGGACTTGTCGCCGCGGGTGGAGGGCACGCTATGGCCGCAGGCCTTACAGTTCACCGCGAGACGTTTGCGGCCTTTTGCGGCTTCATAGAGGATTATTTAGCTAAAGACGTTGCTGTCGCCAATTTGAACCGAAGTCTCACTCATGACGGTACATTAAGCGCAGCTGCTATTAATGTGAAAACACTTGAAATCATAGATCAGCTAGAGCCATTTGGTCGGAACAACCCATCCCCCGTTTTCATCATAGAGAATGTGTCGGTCGCTTACTCAAAACGCCTTAATGGTGGACATGTCAAATGTAGCTTCCAAGATAGCCACGGCGTTTCATTTGGTGGTATTTGCTTTGGAGCAGAGGATAAGGGGTTAGCAGATATTTTACTATCTCCGAATCCACCACGAGTAGACATTAGTTGCCAAATTAAGCGAAATGAATGGCAAGGCCGCGTTTCAACGGATGTTCACGTCCAAGATATACGAAAAACAGCTGTTCAATAGAAAATAACTGGATTTTTTCGTAAATTCGACTTGCGTAGCTGAAAGGCTTTGCTTATATCCGCCAACGTTGCGTTACGCGGTCCCTTCGTCTATCGGTTAGGACGCCAGGTTTTCAACCTGGAAAGAGGGGTTCGATTCCCCTAGGGACTGCCACGCAGCTTTTTCATAAAAAGCGTTCCGTTACGGTGAAAAACAGTTGGCCTTTTGGCCCTTACTGTCATAAGTTAGTCTTATGATAAAACACATTGCACTTCCTGCGCTTTTGGCGCTTACGTCCGTAAGTTTGGCACATGCTCAAAGTGACGACCTTGTTGATTTTGGTGATACGGAATCACTCACGATAACAAGTGGTGAGGCTCAACACGTTTTTAATGTTGAAATTGCCGATACAGACGAAAAACAAGCACAGGGTTTAATGTTCCGAAAGAGCTTAGGTGATGACGCTGGCATGCTGTTTGAGTTTGACGCACCCAAAGTGGCGACCATCTGGATGAAGAACACTGAAATATCCCTTGATATTGTTTTTGTTCGTAAAAACGGATCTATTGTTAAGATTGAACACAGTGCTCAACCGCAAACCCTTAGAAGTGCGTCCTCTGAGGCTGTTGTCGCTGCGGTATTGGAGCTTCCTGCTGGAAAAGCGCAAGATTTGGGCATATCTCCCGGTGACGTTGTTGCTCACAGTTTCTTTGAGGCTAATTAATTTAAAAATTTCTGTATTTTTTACATTCATGTCTTGCGCTTTGACTAAAAGCGTTTAATAGACGGCTCCATTAAGTCGGGGAGTAGCGCAGCCTGGTAGCGCATCTGTTTTGGGAACAGAGGGTCGCTGGTTCGAATCCAGTCTCCCCGACCATTTTACACCATAATGTCAATGACTTATGGTGCTAATCTGCAACCGACTTAAAACCGCTATGCAAGCGCTCTATAATTACTTTTTCAGATATATTCCCTCATACTCATGCATCTTTTCACGCAAGTGTCTGGTTTCCTATTAAGTCCACCTTTGTAGACGGCTATCTAATCACAAATGCAATCTGTAGGTATGGAAGAGTTCTGTGGCGTTGATTGTTACAGTGACTGTAAGAGTTTACTAACGCATTTCCTCTAGAAGATAAGAAACTTGTAAGGGGAAAATTGTGTCTACAAATACCAATAATGTTGTGCCTGCGCAAATTAAGAAAAAACGACCCGTTGAAATTGGTCGTGTTGTAGCTGTTGAGTCATCAAAAATCACAATATCAGTGAGTAAGTCCCTGATTCGTAACAATCAGCTTACTCTCTCTCAAATTGGGACTATTCTTAAGATTATCACACACGAATCAATCGTGGTAGCTATGGTGACATCTTTATCAGTTGAAAGTGTTGATAACGAAGGTATGAGTGATGGATGTGTCGCAACTCTACGGATTATGGGCGAACTTTTTACAAATCATACGACTCGTGAAACAAAGTTTTTCAGGGGTGTGAAAACATTCCCGGTTTTAAACTCTCTAGTTCAGCAAATATCACCAGATGAATTGACCTTGATCTTTGAGTCTGGCGATAGCGATACAATTGAGATTGGGCGCTTACAGCAAGATACGAATTTGTCTGCCCAAGTTAGAGTGAACGACCTCTTATCAAAGCATTTTGCCATTCTTGGATCTACAGGTAGTGGTAAGTCATGCACCGTCGCATTAGTTACGCAAGCTGTTCTGGACGCAAACCCAATGGCTCATGTGGTTTTGTTTGATCCACATAATGAATATTCAAAAAGTTTCGGAGAAAGAGCTCATGTTACGCGTTACAATACGCTAAATTTACCAATTTGGTTGTTTAATTTCGAGGAAACCGTTGAACTGTTAGCCAGCCAAATTCCAGAACAAGCGCGTGAAGAAGAAGAAGTCTTGAATGACGTTATCTTAAAGGCAAAACGGTTTTACGATATTACTACAAAAACAGAGGCAAGTCGAACAGGTCAAAGGCCTTTAAAAGTCGAGGATGTTGAGGCAGAATTACTTCGCGGAAATTCTACTATATCGCTGGATAGTCCGACACCGTATCGGGTTCGTGATTTAATAAAAGTTATAGATAATGAAATTGGCAAACTAGAAAACTCTAGCAATTTAGCGCCTTACATTCGTTTAAAGAGACGGATTGAGATGTTCTTATCAGACCCTAGGTATCAATTTGTTTTTCGTAACCAAGCACGACTTGATACAATTCAGAACGTGCTTGGCGGACTTTTCCGTGTTCCTGTACAAGGCAAGCCAATCTCTATTCTTGATTTATCAGGGATACCGTCAGGCGCGCTTAATATAGTTGTTTCAGTTGTTACACGTTTGGCGTTTGAACTCGCTTTGTGGAGCCAACGTCAAATTCCTATTCTTCTTTTATGTGAAGAGGCGCATAGATATATTCCTGCGGATAAAAGCTTAGGCTTTGCATCTACACGACGTGCTATATCTACTGTCGCTAAGGAGGGGCGAAAATATGGGGTTTCTCTTGGTATTATTTCACAACGCCCAAGTGAGTTAGAGGCATCAACGTTGTCGCAATGTTCAACTATTTTTTCTATGCGGCTGAGTAATGAGCGTGACCAACATTTTGTTCGGTCTGCTGTTCCTGACGGCGCTGTTGAACTGTTAAATTTTCTTCCATCCCTAGGCACTGCTGAAACTATCGTTTTTGGAGAAAGTGTAAACTTACCAATGCGTGTTGTGTTGAACCATTTGCCTAGCGAGTTGCGCCCACATAGTTCGAGTGCAAAATTCTCGGAGCAATGGAATAAGCAAGATTTATCCGATGAATTAATGAATCAAGTTTATGAAAATTGGTATCATCGTGCACCTAAGAACAATATAATTGAGGGCGCTGCTAAGCAGTCTAATAGACATGGAAACTATCAAAAGCTAACGCAAGAAACGATAAATTCTCAGTGGGCTAATGGTCATCAACCTCAAAACGCACCGATTAAACGTTCTGCAACAACGGTTAATTCAGGCTCTAAACTAAACTCTCTTATAGAAAACCCTCATAGAGACCCATCTCAAAGCAATCGAAGAAATAACGTTCAGAACAATCTTGAGGCAATGAGGAATTTCCTAAAATAATAATAAATTTTGTTATTTTATAGTTTCCTGTTTACAGCTTAATTCACTGATCGTATTGGTTTTTGAAATTAAGAGGTATTCATGTTTGCACGTATATATCAACCAGCTCAAAGTGCTATGCAGTCGGGTCGCGGAGCCGCTAAATGGACGCTGCAATTTCAACGAAGCTCAGTGTCTCAAATAGACCCGCTAACAGGGACATATAGATCGGCTGATATGCAAAACCAGATTAAGCTCGAGTTTGACAGTGTTGAAGATGCTATTGCTTACGCTAAGTCGAAAAATATACCTCATCGGGTTATAAATAGGGCTGTATCGAAGCCCATACCACGTTCATATTCAGAAAACTTCTCATTTGAACGTAAACACCCTTGGACACATTAACTTAAAAGGTTAAGAAGTGTTTGTTTTGGGACCCTTAGCTCAACTGGATAGAGCACCTGCCTTCTAAGCAGGGGGTTGCAGGTTCAAGTCCTGCAGGGTTCGCCAAAATCTGTCATTTTAAATTTAATATCTAATGCCTCACTTAAAGTGAGAATCAAGGAATTCGAGGAAGGCAGGCCAATCTTCTTTGACAATCCCGTGGGTTCCGCCGCGTATCCAAAAAGATAAATCGCTTTTAGGATCAAAATGGGATAGTTTTTCAGCAGTTAAGCCTTGAACGCCGTAAAGCTCATAAACGCTGTCTGCCCCCTGTGCGGCATGAAAAGCTCCTACAGGATCCGACCAAACGTCACGGCGAGCATTTCCTAAGAGTATCGGTTTAGGAGCAATGAGCGCTAGGAGGTGATGTTGGTCAACCACAATCGGGGCATTGGTATCATATTGAGCATAAGCAGATGCAAACCAATGAGGGTAAGCGTCCATAATTTGCGTAACCGTTTCCCCTGGCTTATTACGGCTGATGGAGGCACCGCCTGTTCCCGATTGATGGGATATAACGGCCTGTATGTCATCACTCCAAGCCCCGACGAGTAAAGCGGACTTGCCGTACCGTGAGTGGCCAAAGGAGGCTATTTTCTTGCCGTCAATATCTGGGTCACTAGCGAGAGCCTTTGCGGCAGCCGCCCACATATAAGCCCAGCCGCCAATGATCGACGCATTATGGTCAGCCCCTTGAGCCGAGGCACCAAATAAGTTCGTAACCGCGTGACGTCCAGCTAAACGATTGTCTGGCAATAGGTCAGATGGATACATTGCTGCAATTCCGTAACCTTTCGCTAGAATATCCTCGATGGGTGGGGTTGCTATATGACGACCGAAAACGAAGAACATGAGCCCTGCGCCAAACCCTTCACCTTCGCACATGGTGTTACCTTTTGTATCAATACCAAGATTAGGCAAAGTTGTATTGGTGGGGCAAAATGTTTGCATTGAAATTATCGGAACAGGTTTGTTTGATTTCGGCAAGATGAGCGCCATACCAAATTTTCCTTGCGCCACTGTTCCGTCTTCACGAGCAATATCAATAGTAATGTCCCATGCTTCGGCGCGTCCTTGATTCGGGTAAATATTTGGCAAAAGTGGAGTTTTTTCAACCAAAGACACATTTGCTGGCGAGGGCAAGCTGCCATAAACATCCCGCTGCAATGCGACATTCACAAGCGGTTTTTGTTGTTCCCACTCCTCAAGACTTTGAGCGTTAATAGGGGGTTCGGCCAAGCGTTTGCTGGGTTTATTTGGTGCTGTTTTAAGAATGACGCTACTTGTGGTTCCACAAGAGGAGAATGTAGCGAAGACAATAGCTAATAAAATCAACGCCCAAATGCGTTTTAGTTTAAGATATCGCATTAAATCCCTGTTTCAAATCATGAATTAAGTCTTTCGAGGCTTCTACACCGCAGGCAAGACGTACTAGCGGCCCCTTAAAGTTTTGTTTGGATAGGCTGCGCTTAAGCTGCGGGCCGCAATGAATGGCTAAGCTCTCAAAGCCACCGTAAGAATAGCCAATACCGAAAATGTTTAAGCCATTAATAAATTTAACGGCATGCGCTTCCGTTTTATCCTTTAAAGTGAAGCTAAATGTACAAGCCCCACCCGTGAAATCTCGCGCCCATAAAGCATGATCTGGATGCTCAGGCAGCGCAGGGTGAAGGACTAACTCCACATCAGAACGCTCCGATAGCCACTGGGCCAATTCTAGGGCCGTTGATTCTGCTTGTTGAAAGCGAGGAAAAACAGTCCGCATACCCCGTAGAATTTGATAAGCATCATCTGCAGCTAAGGAATGTCCTATATACTTAGAGGTCTGCGCCACTTTTTTCGCGAGGTTTTCTGAGCCACTAATCACCACACCAGCCAATAAATCGCTATGTCCGCCAAAATATTTCGTTGCGGAATGAACGCTTATATCGATTCCAAGTGAGAGTGGTTTGAGCGTGATGCCGCCAGACCATGTATTGTCGATAATTGTTGTAACGTCGCGCGCTTTTGCTGCGGTCGCGATTGCGGGTAAGTTCTGTATTTCAAAGGTAAGGGAGCCGGGACTTTCGAGCCAAATAAGTGAGGTGTTATCACGAATAAGACTTTCTATGTTGCCCCCAATATGTGGATCATATATTTCAGTTTCAACGCCTATAGTGTTTAAATAATTCAAACAAAAGTTTCTGACGGGCCCATAAGTAGAATCGGTTAAGAGGAGATGATCACCAGCTTTGACGATACTCATGATCGCAAGCGTACAAGCAGCTAAACCAGAAGGGGTTAAAGACGCGCCTTTGCCACCTTCAAGTTCACAAAATATATCTTTGAGATTGTCATGTACTTCAACGCCGTGACGACCATAGCCGCGAACGTCGCCTCTGTATAAATCTTCGGCGCGTTCAAATAAGAGTGTTGATGCTCGCTGTATAGAGGTGTTTACAGGCGTTCCAAGGCCTGCTTTTGGACGGGCCATATGAGCAAAACGTGTTTGCGGGCTATATTTTGAATAATCGCTCATTTTCAGAATTATTTATCAAGCCAAGATGGAACGGGGAGGCCTTTCTCTCGTAAGAAGGTCGGGTTGTAAACTTTGGATTGATAGCGCTGTCCATAATCACAAAGAATAGTTACAATCGTATGTCCCGGGCCTAATTCACGGGCGAGATGAATCGCCCCAGCAATATTGATACCGGATGATCCACCTAGACATATACCTTCAAGTTGATTGAGAGCGAAGATTATTTCGAGCGCTTCTTTATCCGAAATTTGGTAGGCTTTATCAACGATAATACCTTCAAGGTTTTTGGTGATTCTACCCTGTCCAATGCCTTCGGTGATAGAGCCGCCTTCAGCGGCAAGAACACCCTCTGTGTAATAGGAAAACATCTTTGAACCAAATGGATCGGCGACACCGATTTGTATATTGGGGTTCAGGGCCTTCAGAGCCATAGACACGCCGCCTAATGTACCGCCAGAGCCTACAGCACAAATAAAACCGTCAACTTTTCCGTCAGTTTGTTCGAAAATTTCTGGCCCTGTGGTGTCAATATGCGCTTGCCGGTTTGCAACATTGTCGAATTGATTTGCCCATATAGCACCGCACGACTCCGTTTCGCTTAGCTCCTTAGCCAGTCTTTCGGAGGTGTGGACGTAATTATTTGGGTTGGCGTATGGAACCGCGTCGACTTCAATCAGTTCCGCGCCAAGGAGACGAACGGCGTCCTTCTTTTCTTGACTTTGTGTGCGCGGCATGACGATCTTACAGCGGTAGCCAAGAGCTGAACACACCATAGCAAGACCAATGCCTGTATTACCTGCCGTGCCTTCAACGACAACACCACCAGGTTTTAAAGTTCCCGCTTCTTCGGCGGCGCGTATTATACCTAAAGCCGCACGGTCTTTAATCGATTGACCTGGATTAAGAAATTCGGCCTTACCTAAAATTTCGCACCCTGTAAGTTTAGAGGCTTCATTTAAGCGTAAAAGAGGGGTGTTGCCGATTAAATCCAGAACTGATGCAAAGGCCATTTTCGGGCTCCTGATGTTATAAAGTTTGTTGGACTATACGCTTGCCTTGATCACATTCAAGCCTCATTCACGTGATAATCCAAACTAATGCACTCTAGTCTAAGGTGTGCTATGTTAATTGCCATTTTTAACAGGTGTTACGGGGCTTTCTATGATGTCTATAACATCTAAATTGTCGAGTTTTTGTACGCGTTTGGGAAGGTGCCCTGCGTCTATTGTTGCAGTCATACGTTTTAGCCCATTAACTCGCAGGTCTTCATAAAATAGATTTGAAGGTAGTGTTCTAAATTTGCCGCCAAATTTTAAAGGTCGTCGAAACAAGCTGTTTTGTGGTTTATCGACTAATAGAATGCCGCTCTGGCATTGCACACCGGCTTGCTTCGTGAGCAAAGCAGGGCGCGTATTGGGTTCTAGTCCTTGCGCCGCAACACCTCCCTTATGTAATCGGCTCGGGGCGTAATCTTCTGATCTGTTCCATAAAAGCGGGTTCGTACAAAGTAGGTCACGATTATAGGCAGACTTATAACCCTCACTATTTCTGACTAATAGTTTTGACGTAAATCGCTCAGCAAGCTCTTCATCTTTTGGATAAAAGGCCCCGAATGATACAACGCAACCTATATCTGTTTCGTTCTCACAAGGGGGGGTCAGTTTGAGCTCAGCCTCAAACAAATCGAGCGGGACAGGATGTCCTAACAGATAAGCTCCCGCCAGTTTCTCTGCGAGTGGCCCTTGAAAGTAATCCATGAGTAAGCGCGTTCCGTGCAATGCGCCCTGATTATAACCAACGATAACGATCGGACGTTCTGGGGAATTATTTTCCAAGAAAAATTCAAAAGACCGTTTTATATCTCTGTAGGCGAGGTCTTGCGCACGCCTTGCGTCTTCACGGGCCGTTAAAAAACTATAAATAGAGGCTTGCCTGTAATAAGGTGCGAATAAACGTCCAACGTCAGAAAATGTATCAACATAATTAGGACGAGTGATACGGCTGAGTTTCTCTATGCGGCGCGTATCATCAACGGGCAAGTTCCAATGCTCACCACCTTTATAAACCGTTGGGACAATTACAAATACATCAGCTAGCCCTTCATGTTCATACGGATCAATTGAGAGGTCAGGGCGTGCCATCCAAGCATTTGCTGCCTTATAGTCAGCAGGGGCGGGTTTTTGATAGGTTTGAAAGGGCTCACCAGGGTCTTGAAAAGATTGGAAAATATCATCGCTATATATATATATGGACACAAGCGAAATAAGTGTAAGGGCAAGAATTCCCCACAAAAGTGACTTATAATGCCTAATTAGACTTTCAATCGCCATGATTTATTATTAAGACTCACATTCAACTAATTCATGTATATCATTGTCATTAAACGCGTCTGTGTCAAATGACCTGTTTTAACGAAATGAACATTAAATGGCAAAGTCTGAAGAAAAGAAGAGTCTGTTTAGATCTATTCGTAATGGAATTATTACAGGAATTATTGTCGTTCTTCCTGTTGCAGCAACAATTACTTTCATTAGCTGGATTGTGACGGGAGTTGATGGTTTCGTTCTTCGTTATTTACCCACTTCATGGAATCCTGAAAACTTTATCGGGGTTGCTGTTCCGGGTATTGGCTTGTTAATAGGATTGATGGGGCTTTGGGTTTTAGGAACTTTAGCCTCTAATTTTATTGGGCGCTCAGTTATTGGATTCGGTGAGAGAATCGTATCGCGTGTTCCGCTCGTGTCTAATATCTACGGCGCATTGAAGCAGATCGTGAATGTCGTTGCTGCGCAAAAAGATACGGCCTTTCAGGAAGTTTGCTTAATAGAATATCCACGGCCTGGTTTATGGGCAGTTGGTTTCATTACGGCTGACCTTAAGGGCGCACCACGTGAACATCTTGATGATGGTCATGTCTGTGTTTTCGTTCCAACGACGCCTAACCCAACATCGGGTTTTTTACTCTTCTCGCAAAAGAACGATTTGAAGGTATTAGATATGACACCCGAAGAGGGCGTTAAGCTGATCATTTCGGGTGGCATGGTCGCGTCGAATGAAGAGGGTATAGTTGCGGCATCGCAAAACAATCGTCCCCGCCTGTTTCGCAATAAAAAAGACGACTAACCGGCTTTTAATAGCTCCACGCCAAAATCTTGCTCAAAGAGATAGAGTAAAACTCTTGCGGATTTACCGCGCTCCGTCTCTAGTGCAGGGTCTTGATCAACTAAGAGCCGCGCATCTTTAATTGCCGTCTCTAAGAGCGATTTATGCTTATCAAGATCAGCCAAAGCAAAAGTTGGTAACCCGCTTTGCCGTGCTCCTAACAGATCACCAGATCCGCGGAGCTCCCAATCTTTTTCAGCAATCAAGAAGCCGTCCTCTGATTGACGCATGATCTCTAATCTAGATTTACCTGAGACGCCCAACGGTCCTTTATAAAGAAGTAAACATGTTGATTTTTTCTCTGACCGACCGACGCGGCCGCGAAGCTGATGCAGTTGCGCCAAGCCATAACGCTCTGCGTGCTCAATCACGATAATTGTCGCATTAGGCGCATCTACGCCGACCTCAATAACCGTAGTGGCGACGAGAATTTTAAATTCTCCCGCCTTGAAATGTGCCGCAATATCTTCTTTCTCTTGAGCCTTCATACGCCCATGTATCAACGCGACTTGATCGCCAAAATGCGCAGTGAGTTCACGGAATCTATCTTCCACAGATGTTAGCTCTATCAGTTCACTGTCTTCAACAAGAGGGCATACCCAATAGATTTGTTCATTTCGCTGTAAGGCCCGCTCAATACCGGCGATCACTTGATCATGTTTTTGCATGGCAATAATTCGCGTATCTATCGGTTGCCGCCCTGCGGGTTTTTCATCCAGAATGGAAATGTCTAAATCACCATAAGTCGTAAGCGCAAGTGTGCGCGGTATAGGCGTTGCGGTCATAACAAGTAAATCTGGGGTTGTTCCTTTTTGCGTTAGTTTTAAACGGTCATGCACACCGAATCTATGTTGTTCGTCGATAATGACAAGACCGAGGTTATCAAAGACTGTACTATCTTGGAATAACGCATGTGTACCGACAACCACATCTATATAGCCTTCTTTGAGGCCCGTATTTAAAGCTTCACGCGCTCGACCTTTATCACGGCCTGTAATGGCTTCAACAGTTAACCCTGCTGGGTCCAGGAACTCCCGCAAGCTTTTCAGATGTTGTCGTGCGAGCACTTCGGTTGGGGCCATAATAGCAACTTGTGAACCCGCTTCGCAAACATGAGCCGCGGCGAGGGCGGCAACAAATGTCTTACCCGCGCCGACATCCCCTTGGAGCAAGCGGGTCATCAAGCTTTCAGACTCGAGGTCGGCTTTGATTTCATCAAAGGCCCGCGTTTGCGCGCCCGTTGGCGGAAAGGGGGACGCGGTTAATACGTCTTGCACGTAAGTGTTTTTAGAAACATGCGCGCGTCCCGAAAGTCGTTTATTGCGTTTGCGTACTAGAGCAATGGCGAGCTGCTTGGCGAAGATTTCATCATAAGCTAGTCGTGTACGTGCTGGCGCACCTATCAGTGGGTCGGATGGATGGGTGGGCTTATGCAAGCGGGTTAAGGCTTCGTCATGTGACGGCCAATCCTGCTTAGTGAGGAAATTAGGTTCTAGCCACTCAGGTGTTTGCCCGTAAGTCCGCAGCATATTTTCATGGCTTAAGAGAGCTTGCCCAACAATTTTCTGAGCGACCTTTTGCGACAACCCCTGCGTGAGGCCATATTGCGGCTCATAAAGCTGCATGGTTTTGGCCTGCTCCATTGTCAGGATAAGGTCGGGATGGGTCATTTGCAATTGAGCGTTAAACACCTCAATCTTACCCGAAATCAACCGTTGACTGCCTTCGGGTAGAATTCGGCGTAAATAGTCAGCGCGGGATTTAAAGAAAATAAGCGTTATATCTCCCGTATCATCAAAAGCACGAATACGATACGGGCGAGAGCGGCTTGTCGGGGCCATGTGGCTCGCGATCGTCACAACGAATGTGCCAATCTCATCCATACGCGCCCCCGAAAGCGGCGGACGGTTACTACGGTCAATAACACTTGTCGGAGGCGATAGGAGCATATCCTTCACACGCGAACCAAATGCGCGAAGTAAAGCCTCTTTCACACGCGGGCCAACACCTTTAAGGGTGCTAACATCGGCAAAAAAAGGAAAGAGTCGGTCTGGTCTCATAGGGCACCTTAAGCATATTTTCTTAGAATTTAAAGCATTGCTATAGTGACAGTAATAATAGTTTCATTTAAAGCACCATCACAAAGGTTGAATTATGGATGACGTCAGAAAAAAACGCCTTGTTTATCGGGCCAATTACCGTGGGTTTAAAGAAGCCGACCTGATTTTAGGCGGCTTTGCTAAAGCGCATATCGATGATCTAACTGATGAAGAAATCATGATGTTTGAAGATATACTCAGCGCTAAAGATCACGATATTTACGACTGGATTACAGGTAAACAAGCTGTACCGCCACAATTTGATACGCCTATCTTACAAAAATTACGTCAGTTCAAACCCGTACCGTAAATTTCTATGTTGCAAATGCAAAGATATGCAGGCCCAGAGCCACTCTTGCATGCAGGAGGGATGCCTGAAGGCCTTGATGCTTATTTATGTGGACAAGCCCTAAAGCGTAATGTTCGCGAAGGTAACGGGGCGACACTTTTATTTATCGCCCGTGATGATAGCCGTGCTGTTGCCTTTAAGAACGCCTGTCAATACTTCCATCCTGATTTGAAAACGCTTTATGTTCCTGCGTGGGATGTTCTTCCTTATGACCGTATATCGCCTGCGAAATCACTAGCGGCGAAACGGGCGAGGGGGTTATTTGCGCTGACAAAGTGGAAAGTGGATAGGCCGCTCATTATTATTTCCACCGTGGCGGGCGTATCGCAAAAGGTCGCGCCGCAAGACGTCATGAGCCGTGCAGGACTGGTCTTAAAGCCCGGTAAAATGGTCGAACGGGAAGCGCTTCTTTCTTACCTTACTTATAATGGGTTTTCGTGGACGTCAGCGGTCATGGACGCAGGAGATTATGCGGTGCGCGGCGGATTAATCGACCTTTTCCCGCCGGGAAACACGCGCCCCGTTCGAATTGATTTCTTTGGGGATGAGATCGAGAGCCTACGGCGCTTTGACATAGAGACGCAAAGATCGACGGAAAAGCTCGAGCGGTTGATTTTATCACCCGTAAGCGAAGTCTTGATGCAAGATGTCCAGACAACACACTTTCGTAAGGCCTATATTGAAACATTTGGTGGGGGTATTAGCCAAGACCCTATATATGCCCAGATTAAAGACGGCATCCGTCCGCAAGGAGTTGAGAGCTTTTTACCTCTTTTCTATCCTGCGCTCGAAACTCTCTTTGATTACCTGCCTCAGAACACCCTTGTTGTGAACGATGGCCAGAGCCTTGAGGCGCACCTTGAACGCCATGACCTTGTGCTTGATTATTATGACGCGAGAAAGCAACACCTTGACCAAGTTGAAACAGGGGCAGGCGATCCTGCGAAAACCTCTGGTGTATTTCGCCCTGTACCGATTGAACAGTTTTATCTTGCGCCTAATAACATGAAGACCGTCCTAAGCGGTTTTCGTTGTCGTTATAATTCCCCGTTTAATGTAGAGACGGATGAAGATTATGTCGATTTTGGCGGGCGTTTAGGGCGTAATTTTTTAATTGAGCGACAAACCGACGGGGTCAACGTTTTTGACGCAGCCGCAAGCTATGTCAAAGACGCGCTAAAAGCCAAGAAGCGCATCATTTTAGCCTCATGGACCGAAGGGTCATCAGAACGATTAGGCGGCGTACTGGCCGATCATGATTTAATCGTCGGGCAAATTGATCGGCGGCAATTTAAAGACCTATCGAGCGGTCAGGTCAAACGAACGATTTTGCCCATTGAGCAAGGCTTTACATATGATGATTTAATTGTGCTGTCTGAACAAGACATTCTGGGAGATCGTTTGGTCAACCGTGCGCGCCGCCGCAAAGCAAAAAATTTCATATCTGAGGCAAGTGCGCTCAAACCAAATGATTTGATTATCCACATTGATCATGGCTTGGGCCGTTACCTTGGATTGAAGACACTCGACGTGACAGGCGCGCCGCATGATTGCTTAGAACTCGAATATTCTGGTGGGTCACGACTATATTTACCCGTTGAAAACATAGAGCTTTTATCGGCTTACGGAACAAGCGGCGATAATCCTGTCCTCGACACACTCGGCGGTGTCGCTTGGCAATCGCGGAAAGCTAAGGCCAAGAAAAAATTACAAGACATGGCAGCGGAGCTAATCATCATAGCTGCGAAACGGGCCATGCGTACAGCCGAGCCTGTGAAAATTGACCAGGGTGAGTTTGGCGAATTTTGTGCGCGTTTTCCTTACGCTGAAACGGACGACCAATTAGCGGCTATTGATGACGTTATTGGCGACCTAGAACGCGGACGCCCTATGGACCGCTTGATTTGTGGGGATGTTGGATTTGGTAAAACAGAGGTCGCACTACGTGGCGCTTTTGCTGCGGCTATGAACGGGCAGCAAGTTGCGATCATTGCCCCAACAACTCTATTGTGCCGACAGCATTTTAATACCTTTACCGCACGGTTTAAAGGCTGGCCCGTGAATATAAGACAGCTCTCGCGCTTGGTGACAACTAAACAACGCAACGAAACGATTAGGGCATTGAAAGACGGTCAGTGCGATATTGTGATTGGCACGCATGCGCTCCTCGCGGATTCCGTTGGGTTTAGCAATCTCGGCATGGTCATTGTCGACGAAGAGCAACGCTTTGGCGTTAAGCATAAAGAGCGGCTTAAATCACTCAGGGCCGATGTCCATGTTTTGACATTGACGGCGACGCCTATTCCAAGAACATTGCAAATGGCGCTGACGGGCATTCGTGACCTGAGCTTAATTGCCACGCCGCCCGTCGACCGCTTAGCCATCCGTACTTATGTATCGGGATTTGATACGGTTACGCTGCGTAAAGCCTTGTTGCGCGAAAAATACAGAGGTGGGCAAAGCTATTTCATCGCACCCCGTATTGCAGACCTTTCGCGCCTTGAAGCTTTCCTCACCGAGCAAGTGCCTGAAGTTAAATATATCACAGCCCACGGACAAATGGCTCCGACCGAGTTGGAAGACATAATGACGGCTTTTTACGAGGGGCAATATGATGTGCTGCTCGCGACCTCCATCATTGAAAGTGGTATCGATATTCCGCGTGCGAACACCATGATTGTTTACCGCGCTGACCGTTTTGGATTGGCGCAACTTTATCAAATGCGGGGACGTGTCGGGCGCTCAAAGATCAGAGCCTATGCCTATATGACCATGCCCGAAGCCAATATTGCGACAGCTAATGCCCGTGACCGCCTGAAAGTTCTACAATCTCTCGATAGTCTTGGTGCAGGTTTCACCTTAGCCAGTCACGATCTGGATATGCGGGGCGGGGGTAACCCCCTCGGTGAGGAGCAGTCAGGCCATATTAAAGACTTGGGCGTAGAGCTGTATCAGCACTTACTTGAAGAGGCCGTGGCGCAACTCAAGAATGACGATAGCCTTCAAGACCAAAGCTGGTCGCCACAGGTTAACCTCGGCATACCTATTCTTATACCAGAGACTTACATTGAAGACCTAAACCTGCGGTTGGCCATATATCGCCGTATATCTGAAATCAGTGATGATAATGAAGGCGATGCGCTAGCTGCGGAATTAATTGACCGTTTCGGACCATTGCCTAATGAAGTTGACAGCTTGTTTAAGGTCATGAAAATCAAACGTTTATGTCGTCTTTCTCATGTTGAAAAAGTTGATGCTGGAGCAAAAGGGTTGGTGCTAACTATCCGCCACAAAGACGTGACAGATGGCTCAATGATAATGTTAGCGATTACAAATAATTCGGGGTGGAGATTAAGGCCAGATAAAACCATTCTCGTTAAAGGTAATTTCGAAAAAGCTGAGCAAAGACTTAAAGCTGTTGAACGTGCCGTGAAAGCCCTTAGCGAATAGCTATTCTATCACAAAGGGTAGTTATTGACGTTATACTCTCGCTGAACATTCTAGAGGTATATGCTTATAAGTTAGTTCTGATATCGCATTTGTTAGAACCTGTTCTGCTGTTTCATGTGGCATAGGAGTAACTTTTACAGCATCAATGCTCATCGTGAAGGGGCAAGCAATGTTCTGTGTCCCAGCATCAAAAGAAGCGCAATCAACAATGCCTGAAATTCGATCTAAGATGGGGTCGAGTCGGTCTAATCCTTGCTCAGGGAAAACTAAAACCATAACATCATTCGTAACGCGCGCAGAAATATCCTGTGCGCGGACGAGGTTACGTATCATGCTGCCAATTTGATTTTCTGCTTGTGCAACGCGATCAGAAGGAATCGCAACTAAAGCATTTGGGTGTATTTTAAGAGCCACCAACGACAGTTCGTATTTGTTTTTTTGGCAATAGTTTAATAGGCGCGTGAGATGCTTTATAAGGAAATCCCGATTAAATAAACGTGATGCTAAATCAATACACTCATCAAAGCGTAATTGCGACAAAGATTTTTTCATGTGAGCATGAATTCTATGGAAGTTTGCTGCTTCTAAAATTCGACCCCGAATTTCTGGCATTTCTGCTTTATGATAAATAACGTCGTGAACTCCTTTACCATAAATTGTGTCGATAGCTATCGGATCATCCTCCATTAAAAATATAACGGGTATGCCATATAGACGAGAATTACGTTGCATAGTCTCCACAATAAGAAGTGATGGTGCCGTATTTTCAGTAGCGTTCATAACGACAGCATCAAATTCTTCTTCATGGAGGTAATTGAATGCACTAAAAGATGAAAAAGCAGCCTTTACATTGATATTATAGTCTTGAAGTGCGTTCAATATCGTCATGAATACGGGCGTCGCTTTTCCAATAAATAAAATATTGAAAGGACGATCAACTGCTTGAAGTGTAAATGAGCAATCAATGTCAAAGTCTTCATTATAAGTTTTAACGCGG
Organism: Maricaulaceae bacterium; assembly: GCA_039989855.1. Taxonomy (GTDB): domain Bacteria; phylum Pseudomonadota; class Alphaproteobacteria; order Caulobacterales; family Maricaulaceae; genus CALFVT01. Next base: position 295,348 of record JBDXGZ010000001.1, read on the forward strand.
TGAACGATTTCGCGCTCCATCGTTTGAAGTCTTAAAACAGCTTCGACGCGTTGTGAAATTTGGACGGGATGTGCCGGAGAATATATGATGCTATCAAATGTATTTTGATCTTCAAATCTACCTTCACGAAAGAGTGCGCCAACAAATGGCAATGTTATATGCTTAAAATGTGTTGTTAGGGCAGTCTTAATTCTGTTCGCATGTTCAATGTAATCCGTTAAGACCATCAAGACTAGGTCCGGATGTTTTTTCTTAACTCCGCTTAATTTATTACCATTATAAATGCAAAAATTTAAATCTTGCCCACGCCTATTACATTCTTCAGATAAAGACTTTGCGACTTCAATATTGTCTGTAACAACCAGTATTTGAAACCGATTTTCAATACCCGAATCTGCCTTGTAGTGATCATCCATACCTATTTATTTACAAAAAGCCTTTCCGAGGTCTTAACGGAAAGGCTTTTTTTGTAAGTTTTAAGTGATTTACCAGCCGCAGGTTCGGTCTTTGTTTTGTTCCTTAAGGTATTCAATCAGCGGTGCGTAATATTCAATGATAGCACCGCCGTCCATATCTCGTGTTCCTGTGAAGGCTTCTAAGGCATCAGGCCACGGCTTTGAGGATCCAAGCTCCATCATCGCGTTAAACCGCGATCCGACTGTTTTATTACCGTAGACAGAGCAGCTATGAAGCGCACCCTCATATCCAGACATATCACAAGCCGCTTTATGGAATTGGAACTGGAGAATATGGGCGAGAAAATAGCGCATATAAGGTGTGTTGCCTGGAATGTGGTATTTTGCACCTGGGTCAAAATCGGCCTCGCTTCTATTAACAGGTGGCTTCAGGCCTTGGTATTTCTCACGGAGCTCCCACCAACCTTTATTGTACTCTTCAGGACTATACTCACCATTAAATACATTCCAGCGCCATTGATCGACCATTAGGCCAAAAGGAAGGAAGGCAATTTTATCAAGCGCACTGCGCATCAATAGTGATAAGTCTGCATCTGCTGAGGGTTTATCTTCTTCACCCAACAGGCCAATTTCAACAAGATAATTCGGCGTTATTGACAAGGCAATCATATCACCAATGGCTTCGTGGAAACCGTCATTGGCTCCGTCACGGTATATAATGGATTGGTTCTTATAAGCCCGTTGGTAGAAATTATGACCGAGTTCATGATGAACTGTTTGAAAATCTTCCGCCGTGACTTTGGTACACATTTTAATTCGGATGTCATCTTCATTATCTATATCCCAAGCTGAAGCATGGCATGCCACTTCTCGGTCGCGCGGCTTAGTAATAAGAGAGCGCCTCCAGAAAGTTTCAGGTAAATCTTCAAAGCCCATAGATGTGAAAAATATCTCTGCAACTTTAACCATTTTAAGAGCAGTGTAATCATTCTCTTCAAGAAGCTTCGTTGCGTTCACACCTGCTTCGGCATTTTCTGGGGCAACTAGGTCGTAAATATTGCCCCATTGTTGACCCCACATATTTCCAAGCAGGTCAGCGCGGATAGGTTGGTCGAGTGGAACCACGGTGTCACCGTAATTTTCATTGAGTTTGGCGCGAACATGACAGTGAAGTTCGTCGTAAAGTGGTTTAACTTGTCCCCAAAGGCGATCTGCTTCATTTACAAAATCATCCGCGGGCATATCATAGCCCGAACGCCATAAAGCGCCTGCATCTGCATAGCCTAGCTCTAATGAACCTTGATTAATTATAGAGACCATGCGGCCATAATTATCCTTCATTTTTGGAGATATTTCACGCCACCCAGCCCAAACAGCCGCAAGTTCTTCAGGGTCACGAGACTTGGCTATGATATCTGTGGCTTCAAAAAGTGATAGAACTTTGCCATTATGTTCGAATGTGCCTGTACTATATGCAGCATCAAGATTCGTCATTATCCCAGATAATTCTTCTGGTGCGCCGTCAATTTCAGGAGCGGGGAAGTTACTGCCACGTTTTAGCATGTCGAGTTTTCGAGCCATATCTGCAGGTAAAACTAGATCGTTAAATTTTTTAGCTTCATTGGCAAGACGCGTAGATAATTTCGCACCTTCGGCCCCAGCCTTTTGCGCAAGCCACCTTGTGTCGTCGGTAATGAAGTTGGCATTCACCCAATAAATACGTGCTGCATATTCACCAAGCTCAATGAGATCTTTTTCTGCCTGCTCAATAAATTCTTTCGCATCTTGGATTGTAGCGGGTTTATCGGCATAATTTGTCGTTGCTATTGTTCCAGTGTCAGTGGAACTTTCCAGTTTAACTTCGTCTGCATTACAGGCCGAAATTGCCAGTGCTGTCAGACTGGTCGCTACGAGAAGTAATTTACGCATAATACTTTCCAAATAAAAAAAAACATATAGATAGTTATACTCGTAATCATAGCGCGCACGAGGTCAAGTGGTGTAAACACCATACAGTCGTTTCCATAGTTTATGCGCTTAAAAGGACACAATATGACGTCAAAAACTGGATTGCTGCTTGTGAACTTAGGATCACCTGATTCGCCAACACCCAATGCTGTACGTAAATATCTGGGTGAGTTTCTACATGATTACAGAGTTGTAGATTTAAACCGTTGGCTTTGGTGCCCTATACTTCATGGTATCATTTTACGTACACGTCCTAAACGTGTAGCCGAAGCTTATGCGTCTATATGGGATCAGCCAGACGGCATTTCAGGAGGGGAAGCTCCGTTAATACGCATTACGCGTCGGCAGGCGGCAGGACTGCAAGAGAGATTAGGTGAGGGCGTTTGTGTCGAGGTAGCCATGCGCTACGGTAATCCATCAATAAAATCATCTCTGGATAAATTACTTGCCGCAGGTTGTAAGCGCATTGCCGTGCTGCCTGCCTATCCGCAATATGCGGGGGCGACTGTGGCCTCTATTTTTGACGCGGTTGGTAAAGCGGTAAAGCAATTAAAAGATGTACCTGATATTCGCTTCATTCGAAATTACTATGACCACCCCATGTTTATTTCAGCACTTGGCGAAAGCATAAAAGAGCATCTTGGAACGCTAGATTGGGTTCCTGAAACCATTATGGCTAGCTACCACGGCATTCCTAAGCGGTACGTCACAGAGGGCGACCCGTATGAGCAAGAATGTGTCGAGACGACACGGCTTTTAAGGAGTTATCTAGATCTTGATGATGAGGCTTTGCGTATGACATTTCAATCACGCTTTGGTCGGGAAGAGTGGCTACAGCCCTATACGGATAAAACTTTTGAGGCACTGCCCGGCCAGGGAATTAAAAATATTGCCGTCGTCATGCCCGGCTTTTCTGCGGACTGTCTTGAAACATCTGAGGAAATTGCAATTGAAGGCGCGGAAATATTCCGCGAACATGGCGGTGTGAACTTTACAGCTATTCCGTGCTTGAACGACGACCCAACTCATCTGGATGCCTTAGCCGCAATTGCTAAAGAACGACTACTGGCAGGATGGATTTAAAGCGATAGGGCCGTCTTTATGTCAAATTTACCGGAAAACAACGGCTCAGCTGGAAGGGTGATGTCCGCCAAACGTTTATATATTTTGGATCTTTGTGATAAAAGTTTCGGATAAGAGTTAAGAATGGCTTCATCTTGTGTATTTCCAAGTGAAGAGTCGTAACTATCTTTCCATATTAAGGGCTTTGGGCAACTCATATAAAGTTGTTTTAAGCGCTCAAGGTCGAAAGAACTGGCTTCAATATATATAAGCCAGAAATCGGATTTGAGCTGGTCTAAAATATTATCATTCGCGTATATAACACTTCCTGGAGCATCAAGGACAGCATTGCCAGATGTTTGGCATAAGGTCATTGCGTCTTGGATTGCAGAACCTTCAAGCTCCATAGCTTTCGTTTCACGCGCTGAATATCCTTCGCTATAGGGCTGACCGAGCCATTTGGCGTGATCATCCATAGAGCCTTGGCCCAACTTGGATTGAATTAATTGATCAACTTCAACACTTTGAAAGTCGAAATCACGAGCTAAGCGGGCAGCAAAATTGCTTTTACCAATATTAGACATCCCTAGAAGCGCAACTTTAAGATTGCTACTAAGGTAACGGTTTTGAACCTCTGACGGACTCAGTTTCATGTCTTTGTTGCGTCTAAATATTCGGATAGGGCGTCCACGGTTGGGGCCATATAATAAACCCGTGGAGTCAGTTCCATAATGTCAGAAAGCGCTTTTGGCATGTCGATTTTATCATGGATGATACGTTCGACACTATCGGCAAATTTAGCAGGGTGTGCCGTGGCCACAGTGACCTTGATAAATTCCTCATCAACATCCTTAGAAAAATCCGCTAAAGCCAAATGACCAACAGTCGTATGTGGGCACATTAAGTAACCTGTTTCATTAAAGACCTTGCGAAGATGCCGCTCTGTTTCATCATCTGTGAAAGATGCGCCCCAACAAATGGATAGTATATCTTGATAATTGTCATCAAAAAGCGTGAGAATTCGTGGGAAATTATTCGGGCGTCCGATGTCCATCGCATTTGATAGCGTTGGCACGGATGGACGCGGCCTGTACTCATTACTAGATAGATAATCGATAAAGGGGTTGTTCACATTGTTACCAATTACAAAGCGGTCAATCGGCGCGCCCATTTTCTTGGCAATAAGACCACCTGTTAGGTTGCCAAGATTACCTGATGGAATGGAATAGACGATTTTTTGCGACGGGTAGGCGGCTTTAAGTTGAAGACTCGTCCAAAAATAGTAAAAGCTTTGCGGGATAACGCGGCCAACATTAATTGAATTTGCTGACATAAGATTATGGCGCTCGGAAAGCTGTGTGTTCGCAAAAGCATCTTTAACAAGTTGCTGACAGTCATCAAAACTGCCCTCAATGGCTATGGCTCTTACATTGCAGTTTTTACGTCCCATCGTCGTGAGTTGTTGCTCTTGAACTTTGCTCACGCCGCCTTTTGGGAAGAGTATATAAACATCAATTCCGTCTTGATCGAGGAAACTATCACCAATCGCACCGCCTGTGTCGCCAGACGTGGCGACCAAAATAGTACGCCTTTCTCCAGTCTTTCGCATGATGTGACTAGCAGAACGTCCCATAAAACGAGCAGCAAAATCTTTAAAAGCTAAGGTAGGGCCGTGGAAAAGTTCCAACATAAATTCTTGGCGTTGCTCAACAAGGGCTGTGTCTAAGACATAACCATCTAGGCATTTTAACGGGATGTCGAAGCTGTAAGCATCACGGCAAATAGAGATAAGATCGTCTTTAGTGAATCTATCGTCTGTAAAATGAGTCGCTAGTTCTGCGGCGCAATCAGCGAATGACATGGCGCCGAGACGTATTAACTCGGCATCATCAAAATTTGGAATATGCTCAGGCATCCAAAGACCACCACCCGGAGCGAGACTCGCAAGGAGTGCGTCTGAAAATTGAGCCGTAACAGTTTTATCAAGATGAGAATAATATCGCATAACGATGGCCTTTAGTTTTCACGGGCGTGATACGTGAAATGGTGTGAAAATCAAGCGTGAATGATTATGTTGGTGTCCGTATGGAGCCGACAAGAAGGTTGACCATAGTTGCGTGGACGGGTAGATCAGAAATATTGTGTATTTTATGCTCTTTATCGGCTTTATACCTTAAGGTTTCACCAGCTTTTACTTTCCAACTTTCTCCCTCTACACTGACTTCAACTTCACCCGATAAAATTGTGAGGTTTTCAATCGAGCCGTCAGGGTGAGCAGAGCTTTCAAGTACGCCGTTAGGCTTCGCTCTAAAATCGTACCACTGAACCCATTGCACCGTATCAATAGAGCCTATTATGCGAAGCTCGCAAAGGCCGTCTTCACTTTTTATGAGAGGCGTATCTTGCACTAGACTATGATCTATTAGGGCTGATTGTGTATCATCGGCGCCAAGAACGGCTTCGACACTCGTTCCCAAAGCTTGTGACAATCGTGAGAGGGTGGCAAGCGTGGGGTTGGTTTCGTTTTTCTCAATTTGTGAAATCATAGACTTTGCAACGCCAGACATTTCCGATAGATCACCTAAAGATAGGCGATCTGTTGTGCGTAAGCGTAGAATGGTTTTACCAAGTTTTTCACCTAAGGCGTCTGTTTCAGGGCAGGGCGTTCGTTTTTGTCGGGCCATATATCACATCAATTTTATAAGAAAAACCTGTCAAAAGACTGGAATATCGTTCAATCGTTCTATATATAGAACAACAAGAGAGGGCAAGCCCTCGTGAATCATAAGAGCAGATAAATCTCGTCATGCGTTATTTACCGATACATATTGACTTAAAAGGTCAGACGTTGCTTGTTATCGGCGGGCAGGGAGCAGCAGAAGCTAAGCTTCGGACTCTTCTAAAGACTGATGGAAATATACGCCTTGTCGCGCCGCATACCTCTGACGAAATTCAACGTTGGATAGATGACGGGCAGATAGAATGGGTGGCACGTGGTTTTAAGCGATCTGACCTAAGAAACATACGTCTTGTCTACGCCGCCACAGAAGATGATGCCGTCAACGCAAAGATTGCGGCAATCGCCCAAAAGAAGGGCCTTTTTGTTAATGCGGCAGACCAAAAAGAGGCTTGCGACTTTATTACGCCTGCTCTAGTTGATCGTAGCCCTGTAACGGTCTCTATAGGCAGTGAAGGCACATCCCCTGGTTTAGCGCGCGCAATCAAAGCTGATATGGAAAGCCGCCTGCCTGACGGTCTTGGAAGATTGTCACTTAAAATCAAAAAATTACGAGCAGACGTTAAGCGCAAATTGCCAAACATTGCGGATCGTCAGCGCTTTTGGGCCGATATTTTATCAGGTCGTGATTTGTCCCATCAAATTCGTTTGAGCCCTGAAGAGATTGAAGCACGAGTCGAACGTAAACTAGGCGGTTACGAAGACGCTAAAAAAGGTCTTGTTGCTCTTGTTGGCGCAGGGCCGGGAAATCCTGATCTTTTAACTTTTGCCGCGCGTCAAAGATTGCACGCCGCGGATGTAATCGTTTATGACAGATTAGTCTCGCAAGAGGTTCTTGACCTCGGCAGACGTGAAGCTGACTATATTTATGTCGGCAAAGAACCTGGTGGCAAATGCGTACCGCAAAGACGCATTAATGAAATTTTGATTGAACAGGCTCAATTAGGTAAATTCATCGTCCGCCTTAAAAGTGGCGATCCTTTGATTTTTGGCCGTGCGGATGAAGAAACAGACACGCTACAATCGGCTAATATATCTTTTGAGATCGTTCCTGGTATTACAGCGGCGGCGGCTGCGGCAGCGTCTATTGGCGTTTCATTAACGGCTCGCGGTAAAAATAAAGCCTTTTCCATTATCACAGGTCATGATGCTAAAGGTTACGCAGAGCATGACTGGGCGGCTATGGCTCGCAATGAAGACCGTTTTGCCGTTTATATGGGGGTAGGAGCTTCAGCGCTTATTCAATCCCGTTTGATTGATAATGGCATGTCAGCAAGCACACCCGTGACGGTCGTTGAAAATGCGTCTCGTCCTAAACAATATGTTGTCGGAACAACTCTTGGCAAATTGGGAAAGACTGTTAAAGCGACCCCTATTAAAGGTCCTGCCGTGTTAATGGTTGGCTATGCTGTCAAAGCACAAAAAGATATAGAAATGGATTCATCCAAGGAGGCTGCACAATGAGCGCCAAGCATAAAGGAAAAGGACCACAAGCCCTTACCGCCAATGAACTCCGTGAGGGATTTGTCGTGTGGCTAACCAAAGGCTTTGAATGGTCGTTGGATTTCAAGGATGCTCTGCTAACAGAGAATTCTGACTTGATTGAAAAAATGCGCTCATTTGGAGACTCGCAAGAACATGATAATATAATTGTTGGAGTTTATTTTATTGATGTCGATTCAGAGAGTGGATTACCTGTCCGTTACCGCGAGAAATTTCGTGTGTCAGGGCCGACTTATGATCCCGAACAAAAATTTAAAAATACGACAAAGGGCTAAGCATGTACCGTTATGATGAATTCGACCGTGAGGTTGTGCAAAGCCGCGTCAATCAATTTCGTGGTCAAGTCGATCGCCGCCTTAAAGGGGCTATAACTGAGGATCAGTTCAAGCCTTTACGCCTGCAAAATGGTCTCTACCTGCAACTCCATGCCTATATGTTGCGAGTTGCCGTTCCTTACGGGACGCTCAATAGTGACCAGTTCCGTCAACTTGCTATGATTGCTGATAAATATGATCGTGGATATGGGCATGTAACGACCCGCCAAAACATTCAGTTTAACTGGCCCGAATTAACAGACGTTCCAGATATCTTGCAAGACTTAGCAGACGTGCAAATGCATTGCTTTCAAACCTCTGGAAATTGTATCCGTAACGTCACATCTGATCCCTATGCAGGTGCTGCAGGGGATGAGATTGAAGACCCACGCCCAACTGCCGAGCTATTACGGCAATGGTCGACCATGCATCCTGAATTTGCTTTCTTACCCCGCAAGTTTAAAATTGCTGTGGTGGCGTCTCCTAATGACCGTGCCGTTATTAAAGCGCATGATATCGGTATTGAGATTAAAGCTAATGAGGCGGGTGAAACGGGCTTTCACATTATTGTCGGGGGCGGCTTAGGCCGAACGCCGATTATCGGACAAACGCTTCATCCATTCTTACCACGCGAAGAATTATTGCCTTATCTTGAAGCCGTGATGCGAGTTTATAACCGTTACGGACGTCGAGATAATAAATATAAAGCGCGGATTAAAATCCTTGTGAAAGAAACGGGCATTGATACGTTCCGTGACCAAGTTGAAGCGGAATACGCCACGCTAACACCATCTGATATTGCCGTCTCTCAAGATGAGGTAGACCGCATTACGGCCTATTTTAATCCTCCTAAATTTGAAGACTTACCACAAACTTCAAAGACTCTGACAAAGCACATCTCTGAAGATACAGACTTTGCTGATTGGGTTGAAATTAATATCACGCCGCACAAAGCCCAAGGCTATTCGATTGTGAATATATCGCTCAAGCCGTTGGATAAAGCCCCTGGAGACATTACATCTGATCAGATGCGAGCCGTGGCTGGATTTGCGGATCAATATAGTTTGGGTGAGTTGCGAACAACCCATTCGCAAAATATCGTTTTGCCTCATGTGAAACAAGATGATTTATATGCGCTTTATAACGCGCTTAAAGCGGAAAAATTGCATGATGCTAATATCGGTTTGATTTCTGATATTATTTGCTGCCCCGGTATGGATTATTGCGCCCTCGCAACGGCGCGCTCTATTCCTTTGAGCCTCGCTATAGCGCAACGCTTTAAAGAGCCAACGCGACAAAAAACTATCGGTGAAATGCAAATCAAAATTTCAGGCTGCATTAATGCCTGTGGGCATCACCATGTTGGCCATATTGGGATCTTGGGGCTTGAGAAGGCAGGTGTGGAATTTTACCAAGTTAAGCTCGGCGGTGATGCAACCGAGACAGCCGCTGTTGGCGATATAACGGGGCCAGGTTTCTCTCAAGAAGAACTTATTGACGGTATTGAACGTATGGTTGAGTTCTACCTTAATCATAAAGAAGACGGCGAGCGGTTCATTGATAGCTACCGTCGCCTAGGTCTCCCGAAATTTAAAGAGGTACTTTATAATGCCGCATAATACACTCATTAAAGACGGCCACGCCGAGCCTGCGGACGCTTATGAAAACCTTCCGAATGTCGAAGCATTTTTAGCCTCTAATCAGGGTGAGAAACTGCACCTATCAAATGATGCCGATCTGACAAAAATTGAGTTACAATTGCCAAATATTAAAGTCATTTCTGTAGAGTTTCCAAACTTTGCAGATGGACGCGGCTTTTCTATCGCACGGGAACTGCGAAAGAAATACGGCTATAAAGGTTTACTCATCGCAGACGGACCACTGATTCCTGATCAATATGTTTTTGCTCTACAATGCGGCTTCGATGCCGTTAAAGTGGATGAAGAAACTTATGGTCCTCAGTCAGAGAGTGATTGGTTCGAGGCTATGGATGCCTTTAAGCTCACATATCAACGCGGCTATGCCATGAAGAACGGCCCCGAAGTGAACGTGTTTGATGCGCGGCGTACATCGGTTCATGCTGATAAGAAAAACGATCCATATTTTGGATTGTCAGCGGAGCAAACGATAAGGCGAGCGATTAAAGAGTTTGGCGACAAGTTAGTATTGGCGTCGTCTATGGGCGCAGACTCAGCGGTGCTTTTGCACTTGACGGCTCAGGTTGATAAGGATGTGCCAATTATCTTCTTGGACACGTATAAACATTTCCGAGAAACACTCCATTATCGTGATATGCTAATTGAAGATTTAGGTCTGACGAATTTTCAAAATATCACACCAGATGAGACGCACCTAAAGACGCAAGATTTAGAGGGAAACCTTTATCAAACGCAGCCCGATCAGTGTTGTGAAATTCGCAAAGTCCTTCCGCTTGCAGGCGCTTTAGGTAAATATGAAGCCCGCATTACAGGCCGTAAACGCTACCAGACACCCGATCGCCGCGACATGCCTATCTATGAAGTCGGCAGCAATATGATAAAAATTAATCCCTTGGCATATTGGACAGCGAAAGATGTTAGCGCTTATATGCGTAAGCATGACCTCGCATCGCATCCGATGCTATCTCTTGGCTTCTTATCCATCGGTTGCCAGCCTTGTACAACCCGAGTGGCCGATGGTGAAGACCCTCGCGCAGGTCGGTGGAGACATTTCGATAAGAATGAATGCGGCATTCACTATATTGATGGACGCTGGCAAAAGGTCGATGCGAAAAGAACCTTTGAGACTTTTTAATGAGTTGAACTTTATTTGTGACGCTCTCTGAGAGTTGCAACCACGTTATCCAAGCCAACACCCTTCGCCCTAAGCAACACAAGCAAGTGGTACAAAAGATCGGCGGCTTCGCTCGTAAGCTTATCGTCTGTTTCCGCAACAGCGGCGAGGGCAGTTTCGACCCCTTCTTCACCGACTTTTTGCGCCGCGCGTTGAAGTGGGCCTTGTAGAAGTTGAGCCGTATATGAACTCTCTGGATCAGCCGTTTTACGAGCTTCGATTAAACTCTCAAGGTATGAGAGAAACCCAACGCCTGTGGATTGATGATCTTGAAAACAGGACTCTGTACCTTCGTGGCAGGTGGGGCCAATTGGATTAGCTTGTACAAGTACCGTGTCCTTATCGCAATCAATGCTATGAGAAATATAATTTAAATAATTTCCGCTAGTCCCACCTTTAACCCATAATTCTTTGCGAGAACGGCTATAGAAAGTCACCTTGCCCGTTTCTAATGTCTGCGCAAAGCTTTCAGCATTCATATAACCAAGCATTAGAATTTTTTCAGTCTTAGAATTTTGGATAATAGCAGGAACAAGCCCACCTCCTTTTTCAAAATCTATAGTCATAGTCTTACCTCAATACCCTGTTTTTTTAGGGAGGATTTTAAATCTGGAATAGCGATGATGGATTTGTGAAACACGCTGGCCGCTAAAGCTCCGTCCACATTCGCTTGTTTAAATACATCAGCGAAATGCGACATCTCTCCCGCCCCGCCCGATGCAATAAGTGGCACAGAGCAAACGGCTCTAACTGCTTCTAATTGGCGGAGGTCATAGCCCTTGCGGACACCGTCTTGGTTCATACAGTTGAGAACAATTTCACCTGCGCCGCGTTCAATTACATCTTGCACCCAAGCGACCGTTCCTCGTCCTGTTTCGCGCATTTTGTCGGGATCGCCTGTATGAGAGCGTACGCGGTAAGTCCCATTTTCTTCAAATGTATCAACACCAACGACAACACATTGTCGCCCAAACGCATCATTAAGCTCATTAACCAAATCAGGCCTTAGGAGTGCGGGAGAGTTGATAGATATTTTATCAGCACCAGCAGAAAGTCGTGCACCTGCGGCCTCGACGCTATCAATACCACCAGCTACACAAAAGGGAATATCAATGGCACGTGAGACAGCCTGTATCCACTCAGGGCTAATTCTGCGCTTATCCGTAGACGCCGTAATATCGTAAAAAACTAATTCATCAGCTCCTTCATCGCGGTAACGTAGGGCGAGATCAAGAATGCTCCCGACGTCGATATGATTACGAAACTGAACGCCTTTAACCACGCGGCCGTCACGCACATCAAGGCAGGGTATGATGCGCCGTGCTAACATGCGATGGCGTCTTTAAGGGTGAATTTATTTTCGTAAAGAGCTTTGCCAATAATAACCCCGTGCGGGTTTAACGCCTTTAGTTCACGCACATGCTCCAAGTTGCCGACGCCACCCGAAGTGATGAGGTCTATTTTTGGATAGCGTTTGATAATCTCTTTATAGAGCGTCACATTTGCGCCGCCCAAGACGCCGTCCTTACTAATATCTGTGACAAGAAGTGTTTTGACCTTTTCATAAGCCTCTATGACGTCCCAAATCGTTTCAGGGCTATCTTCCGTCCACCCTTTAAGGGCAGGGCGTGGTTGCCCATCTTGACCAATATTTACGTCGAGTGCGAGGACAATTTTATCGGCTCCAAATTCAGACATCCATGAGCTAACAAGTTTTTTATTCGATACAGCAAGAGACCCAATAACGACACGCGCTATAGCACCGTCGAGTAAGCGTTTAATCTGTGCCGCGTCACGAATACCGCCGCCTGTTTGAACTTTCAAACCACTCTCGCTTGCAAGTCCCATGATAAGATCGCTTTGGGTGCTCATACCCAATTTGGCTCCATCAAGATCAACGACGTGCATCCATTCTGCCCCTGCATCTGCATAGGACTTTGCCACGTCCATCGGCGTAGCCTCATAATCTGTGCGTTGGTCAAAGTCACCCTTCACTAAGCGTACGCAACGACGGTCCATTAAATCAATAGCTGGAAAAATCATGAACTTTTACCTTTTGCGAAATTCTCAAGTATTTTAGCGCCCACGGCGCTACTGCGTTCAGGGTGAAACTGACATCCTGATACATTTTTATGTTGAACAATTGCGGAGAATTGCTCGCCATAAGTCGCACTTGCAACCGTGTAATCGCCCAGAGGCACAGCGTAGCTATGAACAAAATAAGCGTAGTCACCCTGGTTTATGCCGTTTAGGAGCTGTACTGTTTTCGTCACATTCAAGATGTTCCAGCCCATATGCGGTGAGGGCGCTCCGTGCGTATCTAATACGCCAACGCGTCCTGGTATAAGGCCGAGGCCTATTGTTTCTACGTCGCCTTCTGTGAGCGTTTTAAACAAGAGCTGCATACCCAGACAAATGCCTAATGTTGGCTGTGTAAGGCTGCGTAACGTCTCAAGTAAGCCACGGTCTTTAATCTTTTGCATGGCGTAAGGGGCAGCGCCTACACCGGGGATTAGCACCTTATCCGCAGAGGCAACCTCCGACGGATCCTGTGAAATAAACACTGGAATATCAAGACGTTCAAAAGCAAACTTAACGGATGCAAGATTAGCGCATCCCGTATCAACAATGACAAGTGACATGATTTATAGCACGCCCTTCGTCGATGGAATATCCCCGCCAACACGTGCGAAAGCAGGGCGTAGCGCCCGACCGACACCTTTAAAGCAGGCTTCGATAATGTGGTGAGAATTGTCACCGTCAACGTCAATGTGAATAGCCGCGCCTAAAGTTTGCGCGAGGCTTTCGAAGAAATGCGGACACATTTCGACAGGGAAGTCGCCGACATGATCCGTTGGAAACTTTCCTTTAAACACAGCCGCAGGCCGTCCCGATAAATCAATCGCAACTCGTGCTTGAGTTTCATCCATCGGCATAATAAATCCGTAGCGTCCAATTCCTGCCTTATCTCCTAAAGCTTTTTTGAGCGCACTACCAAAGGCGAGGGCGGTATCTTCAACTGTGTGGTGGGCATCAATTTCGAGGTCACCCTTGCAGGTTAACGTCAGTCCCATGCCGCCGTGCTTGGCAATTTGCTCTAACATGTGATCGAAGAAGCCATTGCCCGTTTCAATTTCAACTTTTGATGTATCGTCAAGATTGACGCGAACGGCAATATCAGTTTCATTGGTTTTACGAAACTCCTCGCCAATACGGTCATAACTCTCACCTTGAGGCGTTATGCCTAAGGCTATGAGGGCAATGTCATTTTCTTCGGGCGACCCAATAGAGAGGCGAAAGTGATTAGCAAGCTTACTGCGGAAGTCTCTTGTTTTGACATTATATTGCGACAGAGCCGATAGTAACCTGTCCACGTCAGAGGTTTCAAATAAGATGAAGTTGGCATCACTCGGATAGGCCGTCTTTACGAATGGGGAGCTTTCCATGAGGTCGAACACTCGTTGCCGCTCGGTCACCCAAAGCTGCAAACGCGTCATGTGTACAGCCATAGCCGCTGGCGCGAGCGCGAGGTTCACGACCTTTTCAACGGGACGCGGAACAGGGTAAGGCGGTAAGACTTTTAGCATCAATCCAATAATTTCTGAATCAGCTATACAAACGCCGAGACGCACACCCGCAAGTCCATACACTTTAGACAGCGTACGGGTCACAATCAAATTACGGTAAGTCCCTTGAAGGCTGACGTTTGAGGTGAGCGGTGAAAACTCAATATAAGCTTCATCGACCACAATTAAAGTTTCGGGATTATCCGCGCAAAGTGTTTCAATCGCGTCCGCGCCTAGGCTGTTGCCTGTCGGATTGTTCGGTGAGCATAGAAAGACGATCTTTGGTGCGTCTGACTTTATGGCTTTATCAATCGCAGGAACGTCCCATTCAAAGCCGTCTTTAAGGGGTACATCAATAATTTCTGCCCCTTGAATTTGCGCTGCCGTTTTAAAGTAACCAAAGGTCGGCGTGCAAACTAGAATTTTGTCTTGTCCTGCCTCGCAAAACGTACGCAGCAAGACTTCAATCGCTTCATCGGCTCCGCGCCCTGTCATCAAACGGTCTGGTGTCACGCCGTAAAGGTCGGCAAGTCGTTGTTGTAGGCCAGCAGGTTGTTGCGCAGGATAACGGTTATAATCCGCAACACTGCTATTGCTTGGTGGCGGTGTCCACGGGCTTTCATTTGCATCTAAATGCAAGGCAGAGGTTGAACCTCCACGGGCTGAATATGCTGACATTTCCACAATAGCATCTCGGGCGATCGTAAGTGGCCAAGTTTTACTCATGATTGATTGCTCTCTAAGCGGAGTGATACGGCGCGGCGGTGCGCTTCTAAGCCTTCAAGGTTGGCGAGGCGTTCTACGGTTGGCCCTAAGAGGCGCAGCCCGTCTAAGGTCAATTCTTGAACGCTGATATGTTTCATAAAACTCTCGAGTGTTACGCCGCTATAGGCGCGCGCCGCCCCATAAGTCGGGAGCGTGTGATTGGTTCCGCTTGCGTAATCACCGACAGACTCAGGGGTCCACGGCCCTAAAAATATAGAGCCTGCATTTTGAATATCGCCGACATAACTCTCTGGATTTTTGGTCTGCAAAATCAAATGCTCTGGAGCGTAGTCATTAATGATGGCTAATTGATCCGTGCGCTCAGACGCGATGATAAGGCGCGCAAAGGATAGAGAGCATTCTGCTATATCTCTGCGGGGTAGCGTCGCGACTTGGCGGTTTATTTCGTCTTGGATAGAGGCGGTTACAGCTGCAGTCGAGCAAACACCAATCACCTGCGCGACTTTATCATGCTCCGCTTGAGAGAGTAGGTCGGAGGCCACAAATACGGGGTTAGCCGTGTCGTCGGCAATGACCATGGCTTCACTTGGGCCTGCGGGCATATCAATCGCAGGACCACCAGGGGCTTGAGCTGCAAGGGACTTGGCTGCGGCAACATACATATTTCCGGGGCCAAATATTTTATCACAGGCGGGAATGCTTTCTGTGCCGTAGGCGAGGGCGGCAATAGCTTGTGCGCCGCCGCAAGCAAAAATATCTGTGACGTCGCAAAGATAAGCAGCGGCTAAAATCGCAGGATTGATCCGTCCGTCTTTACTGGGCGGCGTAACAATAACGCGGCGCGTAACGCCTGCGACTTTCGCAGGGATTGCTAGCATTAAGAGCGTTGAGACAAGCGGCGCGGTTCCGCCGGGCACATAAAGCCCGGCAGAACTAATCGCACGCGCTTCACGGCGGCAGGTGACACCGGGCATGGTTTCAACGGATATATTGTCAGGGATTTGCGCGCTATGAAAGCGCTCTATATTGGCTTTGGCTGTTTCAAGGGCTGCCTTATCATCCACGTCTAAACTCTTCCACGCAGCTTCACACACAGACATATCCACACGAAGGTTATCCAATGTAACGCCGTCAAACTTTGCCGTATAGTCAAGGACAGCTTTATCACCGTCGCTTTTTACTGCGGCCATGATGGTTGCGACATCGGCAACGACCGTAGGGTCGTTCATCGCCTCAGGACGAGAGAGAACTGCTTTACGATCAGCGTCAGATAAAGATTTCCAGTCAAAAACCTTCATTGGGCTTAGCTCATCATTTTTTCAATAGGGAGAACGAGTATGGCGCGTGCGCCGAGTGCTTTGAGGTCTTCAAGCGTTTCCCAAAAGATGTTTTCGGTACAGACGGCTTGCAGGGCCACAAGTTCATCATTGCCCGCCAAAGGGATGATTGTCGGTGCATCAGCGCCGGGAAGAAGGGCTGTTATTTCTTTAAGTTTTTCCTTCGGTGCATTGAGCATGATATATTTTGTCTCAGCCGACTTTAAAACGCCGTCAATGCGTGAGCTTAGTTTGTTGTAAATCTCGCTTTGGGCAGGGCTAAGCGGGCGGCTTGATGAAATTAATACGGCTTCACTGTTGAGGATTGTTTCAAATGCAACAAGACCGTTAGCTTCTAATGTTGCGCCTGATGAGACCAAATCACAAATTGATTCCGCAATGCCAATAGACGGGGCTAACTCAACAGCCCCCTTCATATCTACGGATTTAGCCGAGATGTTATTATCTTTAAGGTAACGGTTCATCACGCCGGGGTATGTAGTGGCGATGCGTGTCCCTTCAAGATCTTGAGGCGTTGTAATATTTCCACCAGACGGAGCGGCAAGACTAAGTTTACAACGTGAAAACCCGAGGCGCATGTCAATCGTCGCATCAAGTTCTGTCTTTGACGAAAGCTGCTCTTCCACAAGGACATTTTCACCGACAATACCAATATCCGCTGCGCCACTTGCAACGAATGACGGAATATCATCATCGCGCACAAGTAATAAATCTACTGGCATGTTTTTCACCCGCGCCAAAAGGCTTCCTGAGCGAATTGAAAACTTTAAACCACATTTTTTTAGAAGTTTAAACGAGTCGTCGGCCAATCGCCCCTTTTTTTGTAGAGCAATGCGTAGTCGTTCTGTCATATTGTTATTCCGCTATTTCTGTGAGGTTATCGAGGACTATTCTGTACCCTTGGTGAGGTTCGTCTTTAAGAAAACGGGCCACACGTCCGATTGTCGTTGTCGAGACGCCCGTTTGGGCATTGATATCTCGGTAAGAGGCGTCGCCTTTGTTGAGAATTTGCGCGACAAGCCAACGCTCGCGTAAAGCACGAAGCTCTGCCGGTGTGCAAAGGTCAGTTAAGAAGCGGGATAGATCAGACGCATTGTCTAAGCTCTCAATTGCCCCCTCGAGTGATATGCCTTGTTTTACCATCATGTTGACCTGATAAGACTGTTAAAGATGGCGCGTTATACTGTATTAACGTGTTAATACAATAGTTTTTTTCTTAATTATGATTTAAGTGCAGAATCGTTAAGAAAATTTTTTCAAAAGTGCGTCACAATCCCTGCAAATATTGTTAAGATAGACAAATCATACCTTGCTTGAGTTTTTCTTGCAAAGAACAGACTTTGTCAAAAGTAGGAATAGTGATGGTGGAATTTACAGCGCGAGATCGTTTAAAATTACTTGCGGGAGCGGGTGCTAGTTTGCTGTCCGCTTGTGGTGGGGGCGGTAATGTTACCACCTCATCACCTGCTGCAAACACACCGCCACCGCCGTCAGTACCGCTACCACCCCCGCCACCAGTAACAAGCGGAGCAACTTTAAGTGAAACTTTTGAGAACAATTTTACAGTTGGCGTTGCCCTTTCAAGTCCTCAATCTGATGAACTGGACGGACAATCCCGCCGTATTGCCTTAGAACAATTCAATGGTGTAACTCCCGAATTTGAAATGCAACCATCTTTCTTATCACCCGAAGAAGGTGTATTTAATTTTGATCGAGCAGATCGGTTGGTCGATTTTGCCATGGAAAATAATATGCCTGTCAGGGGGCATTCGCTTTTATGGCATGAGCAAACGCCTGATTATATGGTGGTTGGTACACGCAATGAAATAAGACAGCGTCTTGACACTTATATTGGAACTGTTGTTGAGCACTTTAAAGATCGCATCAGCATATGGGATGTTGTAAATGAAGCTACGTCTCCCGATATTTTCAATGGCCCTGATAGTGTCGGCCCTGATCGTGTTAATTCCGTTTGGTATCAGGCTGTAGGCAATGCTGATTATATTGACTGGGCTTTCATTGCAGCGCGGGCCGCCGATACTAATGCCCAATTGTTTCTCAATGATTTTGAAACTGAAGACCCAATCAAACTTGGATTCTTCATTGATATTATCCGCCGCTTGCATGACCGTGGCGTTCCGATTGACGGTGCTGGCCATCAAACACATTTACGTCTTCAAAACCCTAACCCAGACGTGACACCGCAGACAATCATAGCGTCTGTGCTCAATTCTATTGACGCCGTCCAGACCGCTTTTCCTGGCCTTACAACGCATATCACCGAGTTTGATATTAATATGTACACAGATCCTGGCTCCTGCTTTCAAGCTATTCCAACGGGCTGTCAGCCGGATATTGGGCTGAATGCGCCGCAAGAATTGCTGCAACAACAGGCGGAAATTTACCGCGGTGTCTTTCAAGGCCTGATACAAAGACCTTTTGTTGAATATGTATCTTTCTGGGGAGTAACTGACGGGGACAGCTTTGCCAACTTAAGCCCCGTCGAACGCTTTAATCACCCCTTATTATTTGACCGCTCAGGGGAGCCTAAATCAGCATTCAATGCGATAATCGATCCAAATTTCGTTATTTAGTTTTCTGACGTTATAGCAGCTTAATGTGCGCCGCCAAACGCGCCCGTTTTAACAGAATAGTCAACCGCTACCCCGTAGGTTGGGTCATCATCAGTTGCAACTATAATCTGGCCCGCTTTATTTAGAAGTCGGTGACAATCACGAGTGAGATGACGTAGTTTAAGCTCTTTGCCAGCAGCCTTATACTTAGCGGCTAAGTCTTCAATAGCTTGTAGCGCCGATTGATCGACAACCCGCGAACGCATAAAGTCAATAATGACAAGATCAGGGTCGTTCTCAATATTGAACAGTTCTGCGAACCCTGCTGTAGAGCCGAAGAAAAGCGGCCCTTCGATTTCATAAACTATCGCGCCTGGCTCACGGACAGAGTCGCGCTTGATTATGTGAATACGTCGCGCATTGTTCCACGCATAGGCGAGGGCGGAGACGATGACGCCAACCACAACGGCGACAGCCAAATCATGCATCACAGTGACAACAGTCACAAGGATGATAACAAAGGCGTCGAGCAAGGGGATCTTACGCATAATCGTCAAACTTCTCCAAGCGAAGGTGCCGATCACGACCATGAACATAACTCCGACGAGCGCCGCTAATGGAATTTGCTCAATCAATGACGAGCCAACAAGTATAAAGGCTAAGAGAAACAGCGAGGCTGAAATGCCAGATAACCGCGTACGTCCGCCTGATTTTACATTAATCATGGATTGACCAATCATAGCGCACCCGCCCATGCCGCCAAAAAAACCTGTCACAACATTTGCCGCGCCTTGGGCGACGCATTCTTTAGATGCTCCGCCTTTTTGGCCTGTTAGTTCCCCAACGAGGTTTAAAGTCAGCAGGCTTTCAATCAATCCAATCGCGGCAAGAATGAGCGCGTAAGGGAAAATGATCTCTAAGGTCTGCATGTTGAACTCGACCATTGGAACATGGAACGGAGGCAATGTGCCTTTTATCCCGCCTGTTGCCTCTGTGAGGGAGCCGACAGTCGGTGTGTCAACGCCCATGAAGATTACAATAGCGGCCACAATCCCGATTCCCGCAAGCGGGGCGGGGATAGCTTTGGTTAGTTTTGGTGTGCCCCAAATGATTGCCATCGTTAAAGCCGTAAGGCCAAGCATCAGTACTAATGGAATGCCGGTCATATAATTAGCGCTAAAGATCGACATGAAACCGCCGTGACTATCACTTGTAGCGTGGACTATTTCAGCCCCCACTTCAGCGGGAACTTCAAACTGTTTGAGTTGAGCCAAGAAGATAACAATTGCTAACCCATTGACAAAACCCAACATAACGGGGTGAGGTACAAGCCTAATAAACTTACCAAGTTTGAATACACCTGCAATTATTTGCAAAATCCCCATCAAAACAACAGTTGCGAACAGATACTCAACACCGTGTTGGGCTACAAGTGCGACCATGACAACGGCTAAAGCCCCTGTCGCACCAGAGATCATTCCAGGCCGTCCACCAAAGACGGCTGTTATCAGCCCAACTATAAAGGCGGCATAAAGTCCGACGAGAGGATGAACTCCCGCGACAAAGGCAAAGGCAACCGCTTCGGGGACAAGAGCTAGGGCAACTGTTAGGCCTGAGAGCACTTCAGTTTTAACTTGCGAAGGTGATAGACGAACAGCACCGTCGCTATGACGATCCTGTATTCCAAGCTTATTGGCAAATTGTGTCAGTGTTGCACGCATATTAAACCCCTTGGTTCATTATGGCGATGCTCTAATCTGAGATGAGAAATATGCAAGAGGAAAATACCCTAGCCACACTTATAGCTGTTTTGAAAACCTACAACAAAGTTTAGCCTGAGATGAGATAAATCCCACGATTATGGTAAAAAACATGAAAATCACACCTGATAGTGGGATATATCCCATGAAACTTCCATTTTATTAGAGTTTTAAGTGAAATATCGCTTTTTTTTCTAATAAAACTCATGTACACACCTCTCAATTCTAATTATGTGGGAGAAAGCCCATGAGTTTAATCTCTGATTTTGTAAGCCGTGCAGAAACTTACGCGGAGGCGACAGGGCAAAGCTTGTCAACGATCTCTCGTAAACTTCTAAATGATGGTAAGGGCATTGCCCGCCTTAAAGATGGTGGACAGTGTACGCTAAAAACCCTTGAGGGAGCTATCACGAAGCTTGATGCGCTTGAAAAAGACGCTAAGGAAGCGGGTGATATAAGTATGACCCACCTGGACCGTTTAGAAGCGGAATCTATTCACATTATGCGGGAAGTTGCAGCTCAATGCTCAAATCCTGTTATGCTATACTCGGTGGGTAAAGATAGTTCTGTTATGTTACATTTAGCTGAAAAAGCTTTCTATCCATCACCTCCGCCTTTTCCTTTAATGCATGTGGATACCACTTGGAAATTTAAGGAAATGATCGAGTTTCGTGATCGCCGCGCCAGAGAAGTTGGGATGGACTTAATTGTTCATATTAATGAAGACGGCGTAAAAGACGGTGTGGGCCCATTCACGCACGGATCAGCTGTTCATACAGATGTAATGAAAACACAAGGTCTAAAGCAGGCACTTGATAAATATAAATTTGACGCTGCTTTCGGTGGTGCGCGTCGAGATGAGGAAAAGTCACGAGCTAAAGAACGTATTTTCTCTTTCCGTACAGAACAGCATCGTTGGGATCCGAAAAACCAACGTCCTGAAATTTGGAACCTTTATAATACTCGGGTTCACAAGGGTGAAAGCATGCGTGTTTTTCCGCTCTCAAATTGGACTGAACTTGATATTTGGCAGTATATTTACCGCGAAAACATTCAAATTCCATCTCTCTACCTATCAGAAGAACGCCCTGTTGTTGAACGTGACGGTATTCTTGTTATGGTAGATGATGAGCGACTACCTCTTAAAAAGGGCGAAGTACCTATGATGAAAAATGTTCGGTTTAGAACACTTGGCTGCTACCCCTTAACAGGAGCTGTAGAAAGTGACGCCGACACATTACCAGACGTTATTCAAGAGATGCTTCTCGCAACAACATCCGAACGCCAAGGCCGCGTCATCGACTCAGACGCAGGTGCCTCAATGGAACAGAAAAAAGAAGAGGGGTATTTCTAATGGCTCACCTCGACGATCTTATTGCAACAGACATTTTGGGCTACCTTAAAGCTCAAGAGAACAAATCTTTCCTTCGCTTCATCACATGTGGCTCCGTGGATGATGGTAAATCGACCCTGATCGGCCGTTTACTCTATGATTCGAAGCTTATCTATGAAGATCAACTCGCATCTATCGAAAAAGACAGTAAAAAATCTGGTACACAAGGCGGAGAAATGGACCTCGCGCTTCTTGTGGATGGCCTAGCCGCTGAACGAGAGCAAGGCATCACGATTGATGTGGCCTATCGTTTTTTTTCTACAGATAAGCGTAAATTTATTGTCGCAGACACACCGGGACATGAACAATACACACGGAATATGGCAACGGGCGCATCTACAGCGGACGTCGCTATTCTTTTGATCGACTCTCGCTACGGCGTGCAAGTCCAAACACGACGTCATGCTTTTATCGCCTCACTTCTTGGTATTAATAATGTTGTTGTTGCCGTCAATAAGATGGATTTGAACGATTTCTCACAAGAAGTCTTCAATGACATTGAAGTTGACTTTCGTAATTTTGCTAAGGACCTTGGGTTCGGCGAAATCATGTGTATCCCAATGTCTGCCCTGGATGGTGACAATGTCACAACTAAGTCTGATAAATCTAAATGGTACAAAGGCCCATCTTTACTACAATATCTTGAAAATGTTGATGTTAAAGAAAACTCATTAGACGCGCCTTTCAGATTACCTGTTCAGTGGGTCAATCGTCCTAACCTTGATTTCCGTGGGTTCTCTGGAACGATCGCCTCTGGAACAGTAAAAGTTGGCGACGACATCACAGTTGTCCCATCGGGTAAGTCATCAAAGGTAAAATCGATTGTGACTTATGATGGTGAGATCAAACAAGCCCGCGAAGATATGGCAATTACGCTCACTCTTGAAGATGAAATTGATATTTCTCGTGGTGACATCATTTGTCATACCACTAAAGAAACAGCTAGTGCTGATCAACTTCAAGCACACATCCTCTGGATGGATGAGAACGAACTCTATCCAGGGCGTCAATATATCCTAAAAACAGGTAATAAAAGCGTTCCTGCGAGTGTCACGTCCCTTAAGCATCAAATTGATGTAAATGACCTGTCGGAAAGCTCGGCCAAAACATTGGGCCTTAACCAAATTGGTGTTTGCAATCTATCACTCGGCGCACCTATTGCTTTTGATCCTTATAACGACAACCGTAATACAGGTAATTTTATCCTGATTGATCGTCAGAAAAACACGACTGTCGGCCTCGGCATGATTGACTTCGCCTTACATCGTTCGAACAATGTTGTCTGGCAGGACATGAAGGTTGACCGGGAAGCTCGCTCTGAGATCAAAAACCAAAAGCCTGCACTTTTATGGTTCACAGGCCTGTCTGGTTCTGGAAAATCAACGATTGCAAGTTTAGTTGAAAAACGCCTCCTAGATATGGGACGTCATACCTACACATTGGATGGTGATAATATTCGTCACGGTCTCAACCGCGACCTCGGTTTCACAAAAGCTGATCGGATTGAAAACCTTCGTCGTATTGGTGATGTATCTGCGCTTATGGTGGATGCTGGCTTAATTACTTTGGCGTCCTTTATCTCGCCTTACATTCAAGAACGGCAAACCATTAGAGACAAGGTCGCTGGAGATGAATTTGTTGAGATTTTCGTCAATACACCTCTAGAAGTGTGTGAGGCACGCGACGTTAAAGGGCTTTATGCCCGTGCGCGTAGAGGTGAAATTAAAAACTTCACAGGGATTGATTCTGAATATCAAGCACCTGAAACCCCTGAAATTGAAATCAAAACAACTGAGATGACACCAGAAGAAGCGGCGGAAATGGTCGTGAAATATCTGGAAGAGAATGGTTATCTTCACCGGGATTTCGACTAATGACCTATTATGATGTTTTTAACGGCGATGCGGATGGCATATGCTCGCTGTTGCAACTTCGGCTCTCAGAGCCGAAGCCAGATGCCGTTGTCGTTACGGGTCGTAAACGCGACATTGCCTTACTCGACCGTGTTCATGCGGGTCAGGGTGACCACGTCACGGTTCTTGACGTCTCTATGCGTAATAATGCCTCTGATCTATCTCGCATATTAAAGGCAGGCGCCTCTGTCTTTTATGCCGATCATCATAATGCGGGCGAGGTGCCTGTGACTCATAAAAACCTAGACGCCCATATTAACCTTGCGCCTGAAATGTGTACGGCTGTAATCATCAATAATATCCTTAAGGGAGAATATGTTGGCTGGGCTGTCACAGGGGCCTTCGGTGACAATTTTCCCGCTTTAGCTAAGCGTATTAGTCAAGATCATAATTTTGATTTTGACGCTTTAGATCGTCTAGGCATGTTATTGAATTATAACGGTTACGGGGCGACTTTGGATGACCTCCACTTCCACCCCAAAGACCTCTTCATGGCCTGCTTGCCATACGGTTCTCCTGAAGATTTCTTAAGTGATAAAACGGAAACATACCAAAAACTCGAACATGGCTTTGCGGCAGACTTTACCGTCGCCTCATCGGCAAAAACCCTCCTTGAGACCCCTACAACATTGGCTTTATGTTTGCCTGATAAGGCGAGCTCTCGCCGTGTATCAGGTGTCTACGGCAATCAACTCGCGCAGGAACACCCAGACCGCGCCCATGCGATATTGACCCGCAATGGTGATAGCTATGTTGTCTCCGTGCGTGCGCCAAAGACAAAACGGGCAGGGGCTGATACGCTCTGTTTACAGTTTGAAACGGGCGGTGGTCGCGCCGCTGCTGCGGGTATCAATAAGCTTGAAGAGGGTGATGTTGACCGCTTCCTGGAGACTTTTAAGACGCAATTTGAATAGGCACTATTCACTCTAAACCAATTAGATCACAAAAGTTTTGCTTTCTAGTGTTCTTTGAGGTCTATATGTATGTATCAAATTTGATAGATATGAGGATCTACTATGCGCGAAGCTGTTATTGTCTCTACCGCCAGAACTCCTATAGGTCGCGCTTATCGCGGCTCTTTTAACGCCACACCGTCTCCGACGCTCGCAGGTCACTGTATTGACGAAGCGGTTAAACGCGCAGGTATAGACGGCGCAGAGGTCGATGATGTGATCATGGGCTGCGGCCTGCAACAAGGCGTACAGGTCACAATTGGCCGTAATGCTGTTCTTGCCTCAAACCTTCCTGTCACAGTTCCTGCGCAATCTCTTGATCGTCAATGTTCAAGTGGCATGATGGCCATAGGTATTGCGGCCAAGCAAATCATCTGTGATGGTCATACAATCGCTATCGGCGGCGGTGTAGAGTCTATCTCTATGGTTCAGACGGCTGAGATGCGCATTGCGCCAGATCCGAACGTCGTTGCAAAACATCCTCAAGCCTACATTCAAATGATTGATACGGCAGAGATCGTAGCGAAGCGCTATGGGATTTCCCGTGAAGCTCAAGACGAATATGCGCTGCAATCACAACAACGCACACACGCAGCCCAACAAGCCGGCGCATTTGATGATGAAATCGTAGCCTTGCCGTCTACGATGATGGTAAAAAATAAAGAGACAGGCGAAATTTCCAAATCAGATGTAGTCCTCGGCAAAGACGAGGGCAACCGCCCTGGGACAACCTTTGAAGGACTATCTGGCCTTAAAGCTGTTCGTGGCCAAGAAGCCGTTATTACGGCAGGCAATGCTTCGCAGCTCTCAGATGGGGCCTCAGTTTCCGTCTTGATGGAATCCAAAGAAGCTGAACGCCGTGGGCTTAATCCGCTTGGCATCTACCGCGGTATGGCCGTCGCAGGACTTGAGCCAGACGAAATGGGTATCGGCCCTGTTTATGCAATCCCGAAGCTTCTTAAGGCGAATGGGCTAACAATGGAAGATATTGACCTCTGGGAATTAAACGAAGCCTTTGCGGTACAGGTTCTTTATTGCCGTGACACACTCGGTATTCCTAATGAACGGATGAATGTGAACGGCGGCGCGATTTCCATAGGACATCCCTACGGTATGAGTGGCGCGCGTATGGTAGCGCATGCTCTTATCGAAGGTAAACGTCGCGGCGCTAAATATGTTGTCAGCACAATGTGTGTTGGCGGCGGTATGGGCGCAGCAGGTCTATTTGAAGTTGCCTAAGAAAAACTAGAAAGCACAATCAATGAGCAAAATAGAATTTAACGACCGCGTTGCCATTATTACGGGTGCGGGCGGAGGCTTAGGTCGCACCCACGCTTTAGCACTCGCGAAGCGCGGCGTGAAAGTCGTCGTCAACGATCTTGGCGGCACAGTGACGGGAACGGGTGGATCTACATCGGCGGCCCAAAAAGTCGTTGAGGAAATCAAAGCCCTCGGCGGCGAGGCCATGGCGAACGGCGCTAATGTGACGAACCGCGAGCAGGTCGCTCAAATGGTAGCTCACACGCTTGAGGCTTATGGTAAGGTTGACATTCTTATCAATAATGCAGGCATCTTACGTGACAAATCTTTCGCAAAGATGGAATTGGACGACTTCCAGAGTGTGATTGATGTTCACCTCATGGGTTCTGTGAATTGCACCAAGGCAGTTTGGGAACATATGCGCGAAAATGAGTTTGGTCGCATCGTTATGACCAGCTCATCCTCAGGGCTTTATGGTAATTTTGGTCAGAGTAATTACGGCGCAGCGAAAATGGCTTTGGTCGGTTTGATGAATACGCTCCATCTTGAAGGTATTCGAAAAGGCATACACACGAATTGCCTTGCGCCTGTCGCGTGGACACGCATGACGTCTGATATCTTTACACCAGAACTCGAATCTGTTTTCAAGACGGAATATGTTTCGGAAGGGTTAGTATATCTTTGTAATGATAATGCACCGTCACGTCTTATACTGGCAGCTGGCGCGCGCGGTTTTGCGGCTTCGAAAATATATGAGACGCAAGGTATTACATTTGATGACGGCGAGGTCACGGCTGATAATGTTGCCGCCCAAATTGAATCTATAACGAATGCTGCCGGACAAGAAGAGTATGGGAATGGTACCCTGCAAGGTCAGAAATTTGCGACACGATTAATGAGTTAATCTGCACTAAAATCACATCATATTCACTTTCCATTACCGTGAATAGCTGTCATGAAGGCGATCAGCTATTTATCGTAAGAAGGCTTAGACTTATGGCAAGTGAAAATGTAGAATTTATAGGTGCCTTGGGCGACAGATTGTCGGCGAAGATTGACTATCCCGATGAAGGTGAAGTGCGTGCATGGGTTTTATTTGCCCACGGATTTTCCATTGGTAAAGACTTGAAGCCAATTCGAACGATCTCCAAAGCCCTTGTTGAAGACGGATACGGCATGATGCGCTTTGATTTTACAGGGCTTGGTCAATCCGAAGGAGATTTCTCTGACACAAATTTCACCACGAATTGTGACGACATCCGCGCGGCGGCCAAGTTTTTAGAGGTAAATCATTCGGCTCCTTCAATTCTTATTGGACATAGCTTCGGCGGTACAGCTTCCCTAAAAGTAGCAAATGAAATTCCAAGCATTAATGCTATCGCGACAATTGGGTCGCCTTGTGATACAAAACATATTGTTCATCAGTTCTGCGATAAACTCGAAGAAATTATTGTCGAAGGTGAGGCTCAGGTCCACCTTGCAGGGCGCCCCTTTACAATTAAAGAACAATTCCTTGATGATATTCGCTCACAAAATATGGTCCATGAAATTGCTGAACTTGGCGTCGCTTTGATGATTTTTCATTCCCCACAAGACAATGTCGTCAGTATTGATAATGCATCCCACATATATAGACAGGCGCATCATCCAAAGAGTTTCGTATCCTTAGACGGAGCAGACCATTTATTGCTTAAAAATTCTAAAGACGCGGAATATGTTGGGCATGTCCTAACTGCATGGGCGGAACGCTACATCTAACGACTTTACACTCTTTTGTGCTAGGAGTCCTGAGCAAAATCAGACTTGCAGCCTGCAGCCATTAAAGCTAAGCGCGTGGCATCAAAATTTATGAGGATAATATGACAGGTGATCGTTACAATAAACTCGATCAATTAGGGGCACAGGGCGGCCTTCCGGCAACACCTGATGAGGCGGTCTTAGAGCGCGTCAAAAACCCGTGTGATGATGATTATATGATCCGCCTTGTCGCGCCAGAATTTACTTCTATCTGCCCTGTGACAGGACAACCTGATTTCGCGCATCTTGTTCTCGACTATATTCCAGACGAATGGATAGTTGAATCAAAGGCTTACAAGCTTTTCTTAGGAAGTTTTCGTAACCATGGTGACTTCCACGAGGCGTGCACAACAGGGATAGCGCAACGAATTATCAAGGAAATCTCTCCGAAATGGCTACGTATTGGCGGTTATTGGTACCCACGTGGCGGTATCCCGATTGATGTATTTTATCAATATGGAACCGCGCCCAAATCCGTCTGGATTCCAGATCAAGGAGTCCCACCTTATCGGGGGCGTGGTTAACCTTATATCGAGACAGTTAGCTATTTTAACAATAAGCTCTTTCATTCATCTCTTTGACGCATTATCTATTTTATTAAATATCGCGGCTAAATTATAGTGGAGCCCAACATGCCAAACCTTAACCTTGCGACAGATCAAGCAGCAAACAACGAAATTTGGGATAAAATGCGGCAAGAAGCCGCTCAATTTGCCACCCGTGAGCCTGCCTTATCATCGCTCTTACATGCGGTTATTTTGGATCAAGAAAATTTTGGACAAGCTCTCGTCAATCATCTTGCAACTAAATTGAGCACGGATGACTTATCACCACTAAAGCTCCGGAAAGTTCTTGATAAAGCCACGCAAGTCGACTGTGAGATCGTTGCATTTGCAAAGAAAGATCTACGGGCTACTCGCGAACGTGATCCAGCATGCCAATCATTCCTACAAGCTTTCCTTTATTTCAAAGGGTTTTTAGCGATACAAACACATAGATTTTCCCATGCGCTTTTCAAATCCGATCGACGTTTGATGGCGTTTCATCTGCAAAACCGTTCATCCGAATTATTTGGCGTAGATATTAACCCAGCCGCTAAAATTGGGCATGGGTTATTTTTGGATCACGCTACGGGCTTTGTAATGGGCGAAACATCTATTGTCGGAAATAATTGCTCTATCATGCAAGGTGTCACACTTGGCGGCACAGGTAAGGCTAATGAGGATCGCCACCCTAAGATTGGTGACCGCGTTTTGATTGGTGCGGGGGCGAATGTCTTGGGTAATATAAAAATTGGTAATGGGGCTAAGGTTGCGGCTGGTTCAGTTGTGCTTAAACCCGTACCAGAAAACTGTACTGTAGCGGGAGTTCCCGCTGTACCTGTTGGTGGGCCGTGTTGCGGTAATCCTGCCAGCTCTATGGACCAAACTCTTGAGGATAAAAATCATGACACCTGAACAAATTGTCAGCGTACGAAATTACTTATGTAAACGCTTTGGCAACGAGGCTTTCACAATTAAGCCGCGTAAAGTTAAAGATAGCGTCGAGGTTTACCTAAATGATGAAATTCTAGGTTTGCTTTATATTGATGCTGAAGACCCAAGCGATATTTCTTATGACTTAAACATCAGTATTCTTCAGCAAGATTTAGACGAAACTTAATCCGTGTCTCTTTATGCTCTTGGTAATCTAACGCCAAAACATCATGAGACTGCTTATGTTGCCCCTACAGCTAGCGTCATCGGTAATGTTACGTTGAGCGCTGGAGCATCTGTGTGGTTTGGAGCCGTTTTGCGGGGGGATAACGACCTAATTCACATTGGTAAAAACGCCAATGTACAGGACAATTCCGTCCTCCATACAGACCCTGGCATTCCCTTAAATGTCGGTGAGGGGGTTATCATTGGCCATCAGGTTATGCTGCATGGCTGTACCATTGGCGAGAATAGCTTAATTGGCATTGGTGCGACTATTCTAAACAATGCCGTGATTGGTAAGAACTGTTTGATTGGGGCGCATAGCCTCATCACTGAAGGCAAAGTCATCCCTGACAATTCCATGGTTGTGGGGATGCCCGGTAAAGTCATCCGTACGCTGACAGAATCGCAAATTGCGATGATGAGACTGAATGCGGCTGTTTATGTTAAAAATGCGGTTCGCTATAAAGAGAGCCTCAAAGAGATCTAGCGCTCAACGGTCTGCCACATTTGACGGATACGGTCATCAAGGTCTGCGCCAATATTCTCCCATGATTGTTGGTTTGCAAAACAGTCATGAATAAACAAACGGTCTCGCTTTGATAAAGTGGCCGCGAGAGTTGATTTAACTTCATCTAAATTATGAGCCGTCTGTAAAAGCCAAACGGTATCGCCAATTCTTTGTGCGTGTCCGAAACCTTGCAATTTACGCAAGAAGCTCATGCCTGTTTTTGGATCGATTTCCGCCATGACTATATAAACTGTTTTCGCTTGTTCTTTACGTCTTATGTCTTGAGCTTCTGATCTTTGAATTTGTTCAACAGCCTCAACTTGATGTATAGGCCTTATAGACGCAGCGTGTAGCCACTCTCGAAAAACATGATGGTCTGCTGCTAATGCGTAACCCTGTTGCGGGTGCTGAGATATAAGGGAGCTAGCAACAACACGCGTCTCAGCCACAAATCCAACCATAACGTCAGCTGTAAAGGGGCCGTAACTTTGTCCGTCTACAAGGACGTACCACATATCATTAGAATGAGAACTCATAAGTCAGAGCCTTAAAGGGACAAAGCTGATTTAAAAATAGAGAAATGTAAAAAATAGCAATAAATTTTAAATTTTACCTTTTCGGAAGCTGCTGAAAGGATTAACTGATGAATATGTCGACAGAACCCATGTTTAATCTGCGTGAAAAAGCGCCCGTTATAGTTTTTGCTATACTCATTATATTTCATATATTGTTAAAATTAACCCCAACTAATCTAGCGGAGCATATATACTCATGGTTGCTCTTGTTGCCTCTGGGGTATGAAGGTATTAATGGAACTCAAAATTTTACCTCACTCTTAGGACATGGTCTTGCCCATGGAGATATTAGCCACCTTATTATGAATGGCTTTATGATTATCGCCTTTGGTGTTGTAACCCTGCAAGGCATACGAGCGAACATCAGTATACGGCCCGCTATATTTACACCTGTCCAAAAGTTTTATCTTATTTTTATTTTAGGGATCGTTGTTGGAGGCCTATTCCAATGGGGTTGGTGGGCCATAAGCCATAAAACGGGCGTAGCTCTTGGGGCATCTGGTGGTGCATCAGCACTTTTTGCCACGATGGCTTATGCCATTGGCGGACGGGATAGAATGCTTAAATTTGGAATCGGGTGGGGCATAATCAATATATTACTTGCGCTTGTAGGGCCAAGCCTCGGTATTAATATAGCGTGGGCTGCTAATGTCGGGGGTTATGTATTGGGGATGATTTTAGCCCGAATTTGGGTTCGATCTACAAGCACATCATTCAAATTAAATTGATAGGGATAGTTTTCACCATCAATTTCAAAGCCAGCGATTCGCATATTCCCATTCTTACGAATATGCCAAATCACATGTAGATTATCTGGTTTTGACGCACTCAAACGTGACGCAATATCGTCTGGTAAAAGTAGGTCTTCCAGATCATACGCAAGCTCAAAACCATTTGTGTTTTTTTGAATAACGCGTGCTTTCAAAAAATAAGAATCCGTTTTTACGTCGGCACTGGAATCTGCTCCACGTTGCCTAATAATATAAGGATATGCACTATCGTTAGGCCCATTAACGACATAAACATTAACACGTTCGTCATTTGCATTATACGGTTTAACAAGATCATTCGTAGAGATTTTATGAAAGGGGGTTTGGTACTTAATATTCAAACTATTTATTTCATAATCTACAACTGGAACTTTAAGAACATAATCATCATAAGGTGCATAATGATGTAAAGCTGCGCCCATAGGCATGATCAAAAACAACGTGAAAATAGCAAGATATTTAAACATCATGATTGCCTGCTCAGACCGTCATTAATCGTTCCATACGGATTACTTAGATGGAGCCGTCTCTTGTCGCGCTCACTTAACGGACGATAGGTGGAAGAGGCTTCATTAATTTCCGTTTGTGTCCAGGCTAAAGCACACAAGCTTACCATAGCTGAAAGCAGGGCTATTCCCATTAAATCCAATGTTACTATTTCAATTTGAGCACTAGCAAGGAAAACTCCAAACAAAATAAATGTAGCAGCTATCAACCATGATATAGATCCATTTTTAATCGCAGATATGAATTTTATAACTGATAAGATAGCGATAGAACCAAGGGTTGCTGCGTATATCATTAGTTTCGTGTCGGCTGTTAAATATTTTCCAAATCGAGTTGTGGTTTCAGGTTGATAATGAAGTGCTCCCGCAATTGACAAGATAACAATGGCACTTATGAGCCGTCGAGGGAAACTATATGACTGCCCTGAACGCCGTAAGAATGATATTGCCACTAACAAACAGGCCCCACCTATAAGTCCTATTCGCCAGACAAATTGTGTTAATGTTGTCTCAGTTCCTGTCACAGGGAATATGTCCTTGTTCCACCAGGATAGAACCGCTAATAAACAACTACTCATAAGAAACATCCAGGTCCAAGGCCGTGTAGGTTTCTGATTGCCTGAAGCCCACGCATTAAGCACATGAGCTTTCGCAAGGTAATAAGCGCCAAACCCTAAAACAAGTCCACTTATCATCATCGGAAAAACAAGAAAACCTTTTGAATAAGCTATACTCAGAACTGTTCCTCCCCAAACCCAAAACATGAGTATAGAGGCTGTTTTTCCAATTTTATCAGAAAGGTAGCTAGCGAGTAATATATGTGAAATAGCGATGAGCGGAAAAGCGAAAACAGCTAATGATATATTCAAACTTGATGATAAATAGCCGTAACCCCAGAGTGCTGTCATTGTAATGGAGACCATAAGGGCCATACGAGACTTTAATATAACTCCAACAGTAATACTCATAATAGCTGCCATAACCCAAAAGCTATCATTTGAAACGTTAAGTGAAGTAATCGCGAAAGACTCACCCATCATTGCCATAAGCCCGAAAGAAGAAACAATTCCTGCTAACAGACTAAGTGAATGTAACGCTGAATATGGTTTTCTCGATGACATAGTAACAATAATTGCAAATGCAATCGTCAATACACCTAAAGAAAGAATGTGAATGATAGGGGAGGTTGTAACGAGTGCCCCGCAAATTGCTGCAAAAATACATAAAACTAATAATACACAACCAAAAGTCTTTAGTAGGATGCGATTTGGCGGTGTGATGTCTCTTTCAATATGACCCGATACCCTGGCGCTATCCTCGACAACAGATTTTTCAACAATCATAGTTTTTAAAAATGAATTAAACCCAATCCGGTCTTCCAATCCGGACTCAACGACATCCACATTGTCATTAACTGCTTGCGTATTGTTGCCGATTAACATTTTATTTTAATACACATTGCCCTTACGACAAAATAGCAATTTCAAGTGTTAGGCGAATTATCAAGAGTTAGGTGGCTGTGTGCCTCCCGGTAGTTGTGTCAACGTCTCGATTACTGAAAGTATAAGTGGAATTTCATGTTGCATAGCACGATAACCACGCTCAATAAGTTCGTCAGCTTTAGAAAATTCAAGCATACCAATATGACCGATTCTCGGAGCAATAAAAACATCCGGTGGGTCCCCGGCAAGACGCGAACGTGAAATTCGGTCCATGACTATATTTAAAGTCCCCATCATAACAGAACCGAGTTTTGGTCCTTTTCCAGGTTGACTTTGCCCCATCATACTTTTCAAAAGCAGGCGGTCAGGCCGCAACTTATTAAGTGATTGGCTTGCGAGTTGAAACGGATCGATTGTGTGGTCATCACTCTCGTTTTCAAGGTCAACTTCATGAGAACTCCCAATTGGCCCAAAAGCGTCACCATTCAAACTTACGGCTATAACTATATGGGCCCCCATTGCACGACAAGCTGATACAGGAACAGGGTTTACAAGGGCTCCATCAATCATATGCCGCCCATTAATTTCAATAGGCTCAAAAGCCCCAGGGAGAGCATATGATGCTCTGATTGCGGGAATAATAGGGCCATCTTGCAACCATACTTCATAACCTGTACGCAAGTCACAAGCAACGGATGTAAACTTACGGTCTAAGTCTTCAATTCGTGTGTCACCTAAATAATGGCGAAGTACACGTGCCAGGCGTTCGCCGCGTAAAAAGCCCGAGCCGCCCCAACGAAAATCCATATAACTTACCATTCGGCGCGGTGTAAGTGCGCGCGCCCAATCTTCGAGAATATCTAATTTCCCTGCTAGGAAAACGCCCCCCACAAGCGCCCCAATGGACGTTCCGGCAATAACGTCAGGCCTAATACCCGCTTCAACAAGGGCTCGAATGGCTCCTATGTGCGCCCAACCCCGAGCAACTCCTCCTCCGAGGGCAAGGCCTATAGGTGGGGTAATGGCTTGGCCATTTTCATCTCTTTGCGGTAATAACATATAGTCTTATTATCATGAAGAATTAAGGCCGCAAGTCTTGCACACCATCAATTCATTTTTAATATGCTAATTTAAGTAAACAATAACAAAATCACCTACGGAATGGATGACTCTAAAACCTCCCTGCTGGTCCTGGGAATACGACCGCCGTTTCAGATCCGTTTTTGGCCACAGCAGAAACCCCAAAATAATAATTATCAATCACGAGGTTGTCGAACGTCCATTCGTTAACATTACCAACATAACGTGAATGGGTCCATTCTGGCTCTGTCGTAAGACGCCAATGCACGCGGTAGCCTGCTAGATTTCCTGCATTGCTCGGCGTTTCCCATACGAGCGATGCAGAAGGCTGCACGGCCCCGCTGGCCTCGACATTTGCAGGGAAGGGCGGCGCATCCGCCAGACCTGCGAGCGTGATCGCATTTAATGCCGTTAGCTTAGCCGCATAGCCAGCAT
Source organism: Maricaulaceae bacterium (assembly GCA_039989855.1). Classification (GTDB taxonomy): domain Bacteria; phylum Pseudomonadota; class Alphaproteobacteria; order Caulobacterales; family Maricaulaceae; genus CALFVT01. The sequence goes on from JBDXGZ010000001.1 coordinate 330,474, forward strand.
TTACACCGTCAAGTGTATCGCCATACGTAATACCATTTTCCGTGCGGAGGTCTTGGTGTTGACGGTCATAATGCTCGTGTGTTTCCATGATGCGAATACCTGGGATGCCGACATCATTAAAAGGACGGTGATGCCCGCCGCGCCGATAACGGTCGAGACGGTACACCATCATAACGTCTAAATTTGTCAAATATTGATCAGCTTGGGACTTAATATACCGTGCTAAATTACGAGACGGGCTATCCACTTCACCGCCTGTGAAGCGACGTAAACGAGCCTCTTCCGGTGTTTCAACAGCGCGGGTGCCTTCTGAGAAAACGCGAACAATCGAATTATCAATAACCCCGTCAATACCTTCAATATTTGAAATCATATCGTTGTTCAAAACAGCATCAATGTTCCACCCTTGGTCAAGCGCATGTTGGGCAACAATCTTTCCGCCGAATAAGCCTTGTTCTTCACCCGAGAGGCCTGCATAAATGATTGAGCCTGCATATTTGCGCTTTGACAGAACGCGCGCAGCTTCGATAACGCCGGCCATACCGGAAGCATTGTCATTAGCTCCAGGGCTATCAGAGTTGCCATTAAGCGGCTCGGTGACGCGGCTGTCAATATCACCCGACATCATAACGTAGCGATTAGGGTCAATTGATCCGCGTTGAATAGCTAAAACACTCACAACCTCAGTTGGATTGGGGATGCGGTTTTCTCCCTCGACAGTATCTGTGACATAAACCACCTCGAGACAACCACCGCAGTCTTTTGAAATTTTCTCAAATTCAGTAAATATCCAGCGCCGCGCCGCACCAATACCGCGTGTAGTGCTTTCAGTTTCTGACAGCGTATGGCGCGTTCCAAAATTAACGAGGGTTTCAATATCGGCGTAAATTCGTTCGGCCGACGGCTCGACGGCAATGCTATAAATATCTTGAACTTCGGACGGCGGCCCGTAATTCGCTTTTTGAGCTTGAGCTGTGCAGGCAAGCAAGACTGCCGATGTGAGAAATAGGAACGTTTTACGCATAATTTATCCTGTAATAGCCATTTTAAAGATGGATAAGTAATTAGGTTTAAGCTCCATATGTTCATGGTGGCCTTGAGCTCCCATTTCCGCATGAAGCGCTTTCAGGTGATAACAAGGCACATACATATAGGCATGATGCTCAACATGGTAATTCACCCAATAGGGCGCAAGGATGATACGCGCCAAGAGGTTAGCCCGAGTTGTCCGTGCGTGGGTGAGGGGGTTATCATCACGCGTTGTCAGGGCATGTTCAGCAATGTTTCGAACACGGATGATGACAAAGAAAATAGTTACAAGAGGTAAGAGCCATAGGGTTAAGTACAGCCAAGGGTGACCGAGGGCGAAAAAGATGATGAATATTATTGCGTTCGCTATGAGCGTTGGCCACGGAGAGCGTCTTTTAAAGGTATCAAACCCGTCTACTTTCGAGGCCCCTCTATCCATTTTATATTGAACTAACTTCAATCGTAAATAGGTCATGCCTGTCATGTCTCGCAAAAGCTTACGGATCATGCTCGCGCGTGACAGAGGGTATTTCGCCGAGAGGGGTAAATCTGGATCCGCCTCACTTTGGGTAAAACGGTGATGGGTTAAATGATATTTGCGGTAAACATACATATCGCCGCCGTATGGTGCGCCAAGGAGATAATAGCCGACGAAATCATTTAGCTTTCTGTTCTTAAATAAAATTCCATGGGCACAATCATGCATCAATATGGTCAAACCGTGCTGCCGTGCGCCAACCATGATAAAGGCAAAGATGAAGGTGAGGGCATTTGGATATATTGCGAAAAAAGTGATGGTGCCAAAAATAACGGCCCATACATGGAAGACAAGCCAAATCCCCCACAGATTTGAACGGGACGAAAACAGCTGAATTTTTTCTTTAGCGATATAATTTGTTGTCGCACCCATATTGACCTCATGCGGTTGGTCTCTATGATTAGTTTAACAAGAAATATAGAAAACACCAGTGATCATAATGTGATCATTAAGAGGCTAGATAAATGAAACATATTCTTACACTCTCTACAGCCCTTATTCTCGTGTCCTGCAGCGCCGCCAAAGCGGATTCTGCAGCTGAGCGCGGCCTAAGCCTCTACACAGACTTTTGCGCCGATTGCCACGGCGTCAATCTACGCGGCGGGAGTGCGCCGAGCCTCGCAGATGATAATTTTGAATTTGGCGCATCGGACGCTAATATTCTTGAAAACATTACCAACGGTATAGACGAGGTGGGGATGCCGGCATTTGGAAGTGTGTTGAGTGCTGAGCAAAAAAACGACCTCCTTGCGTACATCCGTCAAGGATCAGAACTGACACGCTCAACAAAAGCCGTTGATGACGTCACGTCAAATACGGACACTGTTAAAGTCGAAGACTTCATTACCGATTTAAACGCCCCTTGGGGTATTGCACCCATCCCAAATAGTGACGCTTGGCTTGTCACTGAAAAATCGGGTCAGCTTATGATGATTAAGGGTGATGAACGGCAAAGCATTTCAAATATCCCTGCTGTTAATGACGCACGTCAAGGCGGTCTTTTAGATGTCGCTTTTGATCCTGATTACGCTGAGAATAAATGGGTCTATCTCTCTTTCTCACACCCACTTCCCGATGCGGAAGATTCAGTCATGACGAAAGTCATTCGCGGTAAGATCGAAGATGGAGCTCTAACGGCCCAAGAAACGCTTTTTGAAGCCCGTCATGAGGATTATATTAGAGCCGGGTTTCACTATGGCTCACGCATAACTTTCGATAGTTCGGGGCATCTCTTTTTCTCTATCGGTGACCGTGGTCAAAAAGATATGGCGCAAGACACCACCAAGCCAAATGGTAAAATCCACCGTATAAACCGCGACGGGAGTATTCCCGCTGATAATCCATTTGTAGGGCAAGAGGGTGTGTATGAAACCATCTATTCATTCGGAAATCGTAACCCTCAAGGGTTGATCATCCATCCTGAAACGGGCGCGCTTTGGTCGACGGAACACGGCCCTAAAGGCGGGGATGAGCTTAACCTTATCACCTCTGGAACCAATTACGGTTGGCCCGCAATTTCTTATGGCCGTAACTATAACGGCACGGTACTGACGCCTTACACCTCCAAAGAAGGCATGGCGCAACCAATTAGCCAATGGACGCCGTCTATAGCCGTATGTGGTCTGGATGTTTACACGGGCGACCTCTTCCCTGAATGGAAGGGACGCCTCTTAGCCGGTGCGTTGAAATATGAGCAGCTGCGTTTGATTGACGTGAGCAGCGATGGCTATGAAGGCGAGACCATCATCCTAAATAAAGAAGGTCGCGTTCGCGACGTTACGACGGGCCATGACGGTGCTATTTATGTCGCGCTTGAGGATAAGATCGTTCGGCTCAGCCCGAAATAATCAATCCAACACGCCTAACGCTTTTAGCGTTGGGATCACGCCAACTGTGCGGTCTACGTGAAAGCTTTTTATGCCGAGACTCTGGGCCGCTTCGATGTTTTCTTGCGTATCATCAAAGAACCAAACATCTGAAGCGTCGACACCCATATCGTTCAGGCATAGCTCCCACGCCTCTGAATGTGGCTTTGCCACTTTTAGAATATGGGACGCATAGGCATAATCAAACACATCAATTATATTATGGGTCGCCGCCAGATAGTTCCAATGCGACGCGTTCGTGTTGGATAGACAGGCGGTCGTGTAATTATCTTTTAATCCTAATAATGTTTGCCGCATCCTCGCATAAGGGGGGCGCACCCATTCATTCCAAAGTGGAGCTAATTCATCTTGCTCCTTGCCAAGATCAAATAGGCGATTTAGCTCATCCAAAAATTCATCTGTATGACATCCACCGACTTCATAGCTCATAAAGAGGTTAGAACGTTTTGCGAGGCGAGACAGTTCTGTCTCGGAGCGCCCCGTAAGGCGTGAAAGCTCGATCATGCCGACCCACGGAACAATCACCCCGCCAAGATCAAATAACAGAACTTTGGGATGTGTTACTACCATTTAGGCTTTTGAAGCAGGCCGTGCACTGGCCATAGAGTGCCAACGGTGTAGATGAGTGAGCCTAGCATCGGGTGTCGCCTTTACCCAGGCAGAAAAATCCACACAAACCAAGAGTGTAATATCCGCTAAAGAATAGTTATCGCCGGATACAAAATCACGGCTTTCAAGATGGTCGTCCATGCGTTTAAAGAAATCCGCCAATCGCACTTGCCCGCGTGCGGCTAATTCTGGTATTTGTGATAACTTAAGTTGACCGGGCAGGGCGCGGTCTATCATTCCTTTTGAGGTGTTCCGCAACATTTCCGCAACGGCCATAAGTCCATCAAATTCAATGCGAGAGTTCCATTGCAAGACGTCTGCACGTGATGCTGCGTCAACGCCAATAAGCGGTGGATCGGCTTTTAAGCTATTGAGGTAATCGGCAATGGCCAGATTTTCAGTGACTATTTGTCCAGTCTCTAGCTTTAGAGCGGGAACAGTACAGCGCGGATTAATGGCTTTATAAGCCTCATCAAATTGCCCGCCTGAACGAAGGTCAATTTGAACATTCGCAACATCAATCCCTTTTTCAGCTAAAAATATTCGTGCACGCCTCGGGCTAGGGGCCTTGGTGTAATCATAAAGTGTCAGCATAGGGTCTCGCAATTATAAAACCTCGAAGTATGTGATATGACTTATGATAGTAGGTAATATAAATCAAACCTATCAAATACTACCAATTAACTTGGGCCCTGAGAATATATTCATCTGGATTTGATGTGAAATCGCGTTTGTGTCCTTTATTGTAATTTAGGTAAAGCTTTTCGTCTACTCTAGTGAATTGGTTAGTGCGTCCAACTTTTGCTTTTCCTCTTGAGAGTGCAACAGGGCAATACCCACCAAATTCTGGGATATATTTTTTAGGATCTGTTTTAAACGCGTCACGATTTTTTTCATTTGAAAAATACCACTTCGTATTATCCCACTCAACAACATATTCTTTTGACCCTTTGAGAGGGCCACTATCGTTGTGAAAAGAAACAACATCACGTCCACGGAGAGCCTTCTTTTTACCATACCAACTTGCCTGAAGTTGCGGCTGCGAGCGTAGCTCTTGAGTTGATTGAATCAGCTCAACAGCCTCAGATTTATTTATTTCAACAGGATTATTAACGATAGTATCAACGGTATCAGAGCTCTCAACTTGTGCTATTGCAATAGGTGCTACAAATATCAACGTAATGGAAAATAGAGCTCCATATAGTTTTTTTGTAAGTGTCATAATGGATCTCTGGGTTCTGTTATTAGGCGCTAATCATATTTATGGTACGACTATAAATTATTAACTCACATCACAACACAGTTATGTCAATAGGTTGCTGTAGGATAGCAATGGTTGAGTTCAAATTTTCTGTGAAATTTTTCTTAAGTAGTGATTTTACAATTAATTCAGAAGATAACTCCCTTGGACTTGGCCGTAAAGTAGGATCAACTACACAGCTTGATCTTGCTAATCTTGATAGTGACGCCCAATTTAGTTAGGTACTGAACTGTCTGTTTCATACTAATCTGAACATTCAGATTCTATATTTAAAGCTGCGGTTAATACCGCAGCTTTTTTTATATTGATGGCTCTATTGTAATCTATAGGTACTATAGGGTTGTTCTAACCCAAATTTGACTTTTGCAAATAGGGCCAACACACCCTTTAACCTTCAATTCTCCTTCGTCATTGAGTTTGATTTTCGACTTATAAGTTTTTCCACTTTCTGCGTCGTAAATTTTCCCAGACTTCCAACCTTCGCCTTTTTTCTTAAAGCCCCAGAAAACAGCGCTTCCTAGCAAAGGTCTGCCTTGAAAATCTGGGTCAACATTATTGATATCCACGTCACTTTTACCGTTCGCCTTATTAATCCAGACAAGCGTGCCGCACGGCGTTCCATCTCCACAATCTTTTATTTCAACTTTACCATTGCCACTTTCTACTAACCATAGGCCATTTATCTTGAGTGATTGAGTAGTAGGATCTTCAGATGTTTGAGTTGATGCAAGCGGGGCAAAAGATAATGTCAATGATGACATTATGAGTATGGTTAATTTATATTGTAAAAGTTTCATATCTTTATATTCCTGCAAACAAAATTACTAATTCTGAAATAAAATTTCGTTATTTGGAGCATGTAATGTTTAATTTTAGGTCTTTTATTACATCATACTCATTAAGCTATGCATCCATAAATCGAAGAACCAGAATTCTAATCAACAGTTCCAATTTGCAGGGCAATTACGCGTCACATTTTGCGACTGTTGCACGTAGGTTGGGCGTGATGGCTGCGAATATTGCGGTGGCTCTACATAGGCTTGGCGCGATGTTTGCGAATATTGAGCTCGCGAAACGACAATAGGTTGTGAATAGTTAGCATATTGCACTGTAGCAGTGCGGTAATATGTCGGGTTACCGTAATTTTGCGAGGCATAGTACGCCCCATTTTGGCTTGGGTACATATAACTGGCCGTTTGCTGTGCTCCCGGATAAGTATTTCTATGACTCCCTATAAGGAGAGTTCCCAGCGGCCCAAACGCTACACTTGCGCCTAAGCCAGGCCCTTGCTCACCATAGCCGGCACTGGCACCCGCGCCAAAGCCTAGAACCTTCGCATTAGCACCGAGGCCTATACCACCATCTGACCACCCACCTTCTAGCGCAGCGCCTGTATTGCTAACTCCAGCCGCAGCACGGACACCCAAACCTCGGCGCCCTAAGCCCGTATCGGCAGACGCACCAAGAGGGCCAACACCCGCATTTAGACCTGTTCCTAAACCGTTCTTATCAACGCCAACACCAACAGCAGCACCGACTGTACTTACTCCAAGACCAACATTAGGGGTAAAACCATTGTTGCGCAGGCCTAAGTCTAAACCAACCCCACCAGGTTGATGTCCAAACCCCTGCGTTGTTGTAGGATTATAATATTGTGCCGCTGCTTCTGTAGTTACCAAAGCTAATGCAGAAAAAGTTATTACGGATGTTTTTACGATACAGGACATGTTTTTTCCATTTCTTTGCTTAAAAGAAAAATACGCTCATTTTTAGCTCCAGACAAATTGTATCACCTCTAGGGCGAGCGCCATTATTAAATTAAAAAACTAAACCGAGCTTAAATAAAACAAGGTTTAGTCATTATAGACTTGACGCTATTGCTTCAATTATCCTGAAGAGGGAAGATCACGATTAGCTTCAATCTTGTGCGGATAGCGGTCAAATAGACGTGTAACGACAATATTTACCCGGGTTTTTATTTTCTCGAGGTCTGTTTCTCCTTCACCGGAGGCGTGGCCTTCCCATACCACAGCGTTACTTTCACGATCAATAATATCGATAAGCATGTTTCCTTGTCGGAAATTTTCGGCAACTACAGTCGAGCGTGGAATTGAGGTGTATCCATAATAGTTTCTATACCCATATCCATAGCTATAACCGCTATATCTATTGCCATAGCCGTAATTACCGTAACTGCTATTACTATAACCTCTGTTGCCATAACCTCTATACCCATGGCCATATCCTGTTCCATAGCCATTATAACTTGTAAGCTTTGTCTCGTAAGTAGTTTTAGTTTTATATTGCGTTTCGTCTTTCAGTGAAAATTGAATGGCAACTAACATATCAGCAGAATTTTTATCTGTGACTTCGTGGTAATTTCGAACATCCATTTGATCACGAACAGCCTGCTCGACAATAACGCGAGAAAACGGTTTTGGCGGAGCCACTTCATTTTCACCTGGCGGCACGTCTAGCACAAAATAGGTCTTATAGTTTGAAAAATCTGCATTATCGGCCGTAGCCGCATCTATTGATACAGGTTTTTTTTGCGGTGTCGTTTCACATGCAGACGGGGAGGTTGCCAAAATTATTACCATGACAAACTGCGACGTTTTGCATTTTAAATTTATAAATATCATATTTTTCCTTATGAATCATCCCCTTCATGTGTAAAAATAATGTCCGCTAATAACGGTAACTCAAGACTAACAAACATAATGTTGAATTATTAAATCTATCAAATACTTTTAAGTGCGGAGACGGCTTATGAATTATCACAATAGGTAACGCAAGTCGTATATTTGCAATCTTAGCTATATCGTTCAAATATTAATAGGAATAATTTACTTGAGATAAAGGCCGCGAGTAGGGGAGTGTATTTAACCTTTATGATCCAGTTTTTCATACTGCCAATTATGCCTTCGCACGATCATTACTAAAACTCCATGGCTGTCTATTTGCCAAGGCTTAATCACGTCAAATGTTTTGGAGAATATTGCTCTTTAATATTTTAAAACGCACAAGGAAGAGTTGTTCTAGGTTTTGATTATTTATCAGTCACTTAAAGGCATGACGACTGTTGCGCTGATTTAGATCTCTTTATGCTCGTTTGAAAAACAGTGGAGTTGGCATTAAAGGTAAAATGTTGCTAATAGTTCCAAATCCAAAGTATAATTTGGACATCTATTGTTTGGTTCAATCATTAAAAATTAGCTGGCCATATAAACACGCAATCATTACATTAATGATTGTCAATTATAATATTATCATGGTCAGTAAGAATGCAAATATTAGCGATAATTGCGCAGACCATCATATTAGCCATTGTAGTTAGTTCGATACTTACAGTTTCTAATTCATTTGATGTATTATTACATATTTCTCATAATATACATTATGCGATGGACTGGTGTTTTCAAAGTTATTTAGATTTTGTGCGTTTTCAATGTTAGTTCGATTTGTTTTCAATGTTCCCTTTTATCGATAAACTGCGTCTAGCTATCTTTGCAATTTTTCAAAGTTGTTTAGACTTCGTAATTAGAGAGAAGTGTCCGTTATAAAATTTCGTGTAAAGTTTGGGGGTGTTCCCCAGCAAAAACGAACAAATATATTATGCATAGAAATACCACTTTCTATGCATTAATCGACCCAGGTGTTATTGATTCCGAAGGAAGCACCCTATTCTCAGAATGGAACGGCTTCCTTACACACCTAGTTTTTGGACCGTCGGTAGACCAGTCTTCGAAAAACACTGTGAGTAATTTTTCGGCTTCATTTGTAGGCCTTAACTTCCGCTCTAGCAGTCCTTTAAACCTTTCGTCGTGAGTCGAAATGAAAATTTGTTTGTGAGGCTTTATGCGCCTCAAAACATCTACCAATCCTAGCAAATTTAGCTTATCCAAATTTTGTAATGGATCGTCTAACATCGTTATGTTGAGTTTAAAATTCGGTATCGAGAGATTTAAAGCTAAAAATAACGAGACGGCAAAAGCGTTTAATTGAGAGCTACTCAATATCGGCCCCGCTTCAAGATTTTCATCGAGATTCGGATCATTGATGAAGACCTCTACCTTCCCTTTTCCGCCTTTGTTTTTAGCTACTAACTCCGTCACCTTAAAGGTTGGATGCGGATCAATTCGACTATAAATCCGTTGAAATAGTGGAGCTATGTCCTCTATTTTGGAGCGTGCAATCTCCAATGACGCACTTCTTAACCCTTCGATGAATTGAGTAACTGTCGAATCAGTTTTCTGGAGTGCGACAATCTCTTTTTGCAAAGTATCAATTTCTTTTCGGTAGCGCTTTTGCTCGGCCTCAAGTGCAGAAAGTTGAGATTTTTCACTCTCTCGTACTAAAGCCAGATTTACCTTTTCGCCCATTTCAATTAGCCCTGCCAGGCGATTTATTCTCAAATGGTATTGCTCAATACGGTCATCAAGTTCTTCTAAAGAAATATCTGGACCTAGTCCCGCCTCACTCAACTTGGATCTTAGGCTGTCTGTTCGTCTGTCTAGATCTGTCGCAATGCTTTCTAGTTGATTTTTTTGATTCATAGAGTTGCTGAGCTCCGCCCTTAGGCTTTCCATTGCTCCTCTCAGTCCGCCTAATTCTTCTTCTAAAGATATGGTTTTCGATGTTAAGTCCTGCTCATAAAGAGAGTATTTTTCTAAGTTCTTAGTAGATGCATGCAGATCATGCTCTTGATTACACACAGGGCATCTCCCCGTAAGATGGTCGGAGGCTATGTCTGCCATTAAGGAAAGCCGTTCTCCTTGGCTACGCCCCAAATATAATTCGCCGAGTTCTTTGGTTGTTTTTCCAATTTGCAACTCTAATTTTGAGAGCTCCTCGGTCTTAGCTTTAATTTGTGCATCAAGGCTAGAAAGCCTCTCGGGAATATCTAAATCGATCTCTTCTATCGAGCGTTTGATGCCCGAGATTTCGATAAGATAATCTACGCTTCTCGTATCGGCGTTACGACTTCTTGATAGCGATGTCAGCATATCTTCTAAAGAAAATTTTGCGTCTAGCGACGGCAGTATTTGGGCAGCTTTTAATCTAAATGCTCTTTCTTCAATGTCATTATTGGGTGTCTTTATGGCCGATGATGATAAAGTAGACGCTCTTGCAGAAACATATTCATACCTCGCCAAAACTGGATCTAGCTTGTCTGATTGTATTCGTTTGATGTTTTTTCGCCATTCCGTTCTGCCAGATTCTAGCGTGCTCTTCAGCTCTAAAATTGTTCCTACACCTGCCATTTCGCTTAAAAGCTCGAACCTATTAGATGGATTGTCGGCCTCAATGAATTCGCGCATTAAATCCTGCTGCAAGTATACACTGCGAGTAAATAAGTGAGAAACAGTCGCGAACTCCTGGTTGACGTTCTGTGAGTCGAATAACAATCTCGAAAGCCTAGCCACTGCATCATCCTTGGCAAAAATAACTTCTCGTTCGACTATTCGAAGCTCTTCCGCTCCGGTTCTGTCGACCTTTCGCGTTATCTCGATTGGGTCTCCCCCAGACATTTCTTGAATTGTGACACTTACCCTCGCCATACCGTCCCGAGAGTATTTTGAAATCGGAATATCTTTCGTACTAAATCGATCAATATCTCCCGATAAACACCAAAGTATCGCATCCATGAATGAGGTTTTTCCGGTGCCGTTTGGACCAAAGAGAATTACTACATCTGAACTAAGGTCAAATATTTGTCTTTCAGGAAACCCCCTAAAACCCATAACGTCTAATTCGCAAAGCCTCATGATGACACCAGTGCTTTATGAATAGCTTCAATCGGTGACTGAAGGTCCTTATAAGCATCAATTGCAATTTTTGACAATTCAGGGTCCACATTGTCACGCAGTAAATCGGGTAGCGTTTCCAGAGGGTCTGGTTTTTCATCAAGCTTTGCCCCCACTTCCAGAGGTAATAGTTGGCCTAAGGATCGCAAATAAACAGCGCTTGAGATAAGTTCCTCTGAAGTCACGATAATCTTACGTACACGGTTGGTATCTCTTTCAATTTCAAATTTCTCGTAATTCTCATTAATAGGGCTTCTGCAGATCAAAACCAAATAAGCGTCGAAAAACCTCGGAGCGGTACGTGCAATCTTCTGACTGACTAGTCTTACTAATGATGCTTGGGTATCAGACCACCCGCGAACCAATTCTTCCCATGTATTGTATATTTCCAATCCTACAAAACCGAAGTCATCTTCGGCTAGCAAATCAAACTTACGACTTACATTTTCATCCGAAATGAATTCGCGTTTGATACTGTAACCCGAGTCGGAAAATGCCTCAGCCGTAAGTGACATTAATACGCTTTCGCTCAAAACCTCAGTCATCTGATAACCAATCTACAAAGTTTGTTTCAAAATCCGGTTGACTTGTTGAGAAAACCGCAGGGGGCCTTGGGCCATCTAGAATGTCCTCAGCAACCTCAGCATCAATAATATCAACCATCTGTCCTGCAAGAGTTACATCGTTAACACCACCAGCGATTACTACTGACAATTCTATTCCGCGATTTTCGCTGAGAGACTCTCGCACTTCGGTAATACTTTTTTCAATAGCGGGAAGAGACTTGGAGCCCATGCCGGAAACCAGCAAGACGTTACCTAGAACCGCGCCATCATTTCGGAGAGACCAGACTCCTCCACTGACAGGTGAAAGTTCATATCCCCCTAATTCTGCGCCTTTTAGTAACTTCAACAAAGGATAAACCTCAAGTTTTTCATCAAACTTCGTGTCAGGTCGGTATTCGCAATCTACATCTAAATACAGATTGGCTCTAAACTTTCCTATGTCTAGCAAAGAAAGGTTTTTGAAAGTTTCAGCGAGTGTCTGAAACTTTGCGACATCTTCTGGGGCATGCCCATTGTTTTCCAAGAGGGTCTGACCGGAGGATTTGAGTTCATCGACGAGCTCTATTTTGAGTCTATTGGAAAGCAATTCCATTGTTTGTGACCAGCCTCCCTGGATATAGTTTTCTTCCGTCACAGCTAACGCCCCAGCAAACTGGTTTACACTTCTTTCGGCAATATCAGATTGATAGATTGGTTTGTTTTCACCGATCGCTTGTCTTATTACATTGATCGTCTCGGAGAGAACTGGTGCTGGCGAGCCTAAACCTGAAAACAATATATTCGGCGCCGCTAGCACCTGAGTTGCTATTAACTGTTCCCAGTTGTTTCTCCACTCATCGTCCAATGCCTCGGTGCGCATGACCAATTCATCCGGTGGGCAATTGATGCAACCGTGTAAGTGTATGATGGTTGGATTTGCAGTTACTGCGATACCTGAAGTCTCTACGCTTAAGACTTCGGTAGATAACCCCATTTCTGTAACGGCATTTTGAATCGCTAGATCATAGTTCAAGTTTAGGACGTAAGAAATGCTATGCTCTGCCATGAGAGCCACTAATAGTTTGTGCCCTTTGTTAGGTTTCGCTCTGCTCATTTTGTTTTTCGGAAATCGATCAACCATCACTTTTTGAGATTCCGTTTTCGAAAAAACTAGAGAAGCGACTTCACTTAGGTTCCAGGATTCAGCGCAGTCTGATGATTGCAACACACCATCTTTCACAAGTTGATCAAATGTTGCTTCAGAAAGTGCTCCACCTGACGGTAGCCCCGTAGGGCGCTCCATAGAACAGCCAGCCCCGACAACGATTACAAGGCTATTATCTCGTGAGGAAACTGAACGGAAAATTTCAGCAGGAACTGCGATACTACACCTCGTAAAATTACTCTTGATCCCATGGTAGGGCCTACTGGAGTTTATTCAATTCAATATTTAATCTTTTTAACTACACTTATTAGTTTAGTGCGATCTCTTCGATCGTATCGCTTGGTTGTTTCTTGATGCTTATGATTTGCAATGTCCTGTGCCTCGGACATTGTCCCTCCCTCTTGAAGAAAATTAGTTATACCTGTAGCCCGGAACGTATGATTACTTATTTTATCTACTTCAATGCCGGCTTGATTGGCCCGTTTTGCAATCATAATTCTTGAATTACCTCGATCATATTGTTTGCCTGAGAGCGCTCCGTTCCTATTAGCTGACTGAAATAACCACTTATCCTTATCGGTAATTGAGCCAGCTTGGATATAGCTGTCAATGTATTCTTTAAGCTCGCCAAGAATAGGTAGAGAATGACATTGTGCGCCTTTCTCCTCGAAATCCATCCACCAGTGGCCATCTTCTTTATAATAATCCCCCCGTCGAACTGAGAGTGAGCCTCCAATTCGAACAAAGCCAAAAGCCATTAGAGCAATTAATGCCCTGTCACGATAATCAGTCGGTTTTGCCGGCGGATCCTCACGTTCGGTTATTGCAGTCAAATGATCTAGGATGGCACGGACTTCTTCTTTTGATATAGTTTGTGTCTTGCCGCGGGTATCGTTGACGAATGGATATTTCACACCAGCAGCCGGATTAGTTTTGAGTGCGCCATTATCGACAAAATACTGGAACATCGTCTTGGAGCCGTAATAGGCAACTTTGGCGGCGCTTTTACGGCCGCGATCTTCATAAAGATGGTCGACATATTTTCGGACGGTAATAGGCTCGATATCGATTATGTCGTCGATACCGTTTTCCTGACACCAAAGCAGGAAGAGTGTAGTAGCGTTTTTATAGGTCCTAGCAGTATCTCGTGATTTTATTGATACGTTTATGAACTCATGATAGAGTTTCAGGAACGGACCTTCTGATGCATTCAGTATTGCGGCCGGAATGTCTTTTGAATGCTTCCTGCGACTGTCGCCCTCTTCCATAAAAATGCCCTTTATATATTCAAATCTATATTAGACTATATCATTTTTTAAAACTCAAGCATTCAAACCGTCTAGTGTTTTAAAGTACTCATCCTCCGAAACATAACGTCTTGATTTACTGATGTCTCTGGAAGAGTATATTTCAATCATATTTCGTGCGCAAAACCTTTTTACGTTTTTGTTAGCACTTCGAACCTTTAAAGGACGCCCTGTAGGTGACAGAGATGGCGTGTATCGCTGAAATAATGAGCTTTCTGGATTCTCAACAATACACCGTTCTAGATATAGCTCCAGATGTCGGGCTGATTTGGGACAAAATTTGACAATCCACTTATCTTCACCTTTGAAATAGACAATATATTTCTCTCCTAATTTGTTTACAACAAGATTACTAAATTTTAGCTTCCCCACCTCCCCTACTTTTAAATCTAAATATAGTAAAATTGCAACGAAGGCATTGGTTCTAAAGTCGAGAATATCGGAAGCTATTGGATTATCTAATACCTTG
>JBDXGZ010000002.1:0-109336 GCA_039989855.1 Maricaulaceae bacterium
CGCGCAATCTTCCACGCAGAAAGCTCAAGCGCATTATTTTACCGCTTTGGAAGCCTTTGATAGCGGCGATTATCAGGGAGCTTTAGATGGCGTGCAAAAGGCAGAAGCCATCAGCGGCAAAACAGGTGATGTCTTACTGAAGCTTGAAACAAAAGCCCTATTTCGCCTCGGCCGCTATCAAGAAGCTAAATCGACCTTAAATGAACTATATAGATCTGGCCCATCAGATCAGTCGAAGCGAGAGATGGCCTCTATTTTGGTGGGGATTGATGAAAAAATTGAGGAAGAGAGGCGGCAAACACAACAACGCCAGGCACAAGAGCTCAGATTAAAACGAGAGTTTGCTGCCATTAACCCGAGGGAGGAGGGTCGCAAATTACGAACAAGAGTAGACGAAAATTTAAAAACACAAGTAGAAGACTGCTTTGTAGGACATTCTTGGGGGGCTATACATGAAACGGACTATTTTACATATCCAAATGGGACTGGAGCGACATCATATTATAATTTTAAAAATGCTAAAATAGGGTCAGCAAATCTTTCAAATAGGCTTAATGGTGAAACATATAAAATTAGGACACGGGTGGATTTAGAGTATCATTACAGAGAAAAAATCAATGGCCGCCAATCAAGTCGATGGAGTCGTAAAGATATTGGCGGAGGACATTACATTACTCCGTCATTTAATATTTCATTACGTCCTGAATCAGTAGTGATTAACGGATGGAACGGGTTGAAGTTTTCAAATAGAGACATAGGCTTTGAAGTTAAACAATCTATCCTTTCTAGAGTAACTAATTCCATTAATAGGCAAATTAAATCTCGAACGAACTGTATCGGAAATATTAGAATGACAAACGCCGAAAAAACGGCTTATTCAAAGAATGCCAATGAGTTCTCCAACGGGTTTTCAGGAGCTACTAATGTAAAATAGGCAACAGAAGCAAAAAGTAAACGCGCCAAAAAATCTCCGAATACAAGTGGAGATAAGATTTTAATCGGTGATGAAAATGGTGACGGCATATCTGATGATAATATGGGAACTGATAACATTTTAATTCTTAAAGCTGATGGAAGTACTACGATGGTAAATTGTCCGTCTCAAGCTAGGTATCATCTTTCGACTAAGACTTGCCAAGCAGCTCAATGATGGAAGTGCTGATTTAAAGAGGCGTATGGAGCAAAATACTACTTTTGTTGAATGGTTATCCTACAGTGCCGTTAGGCGTTTAAATTAACCATGGTCGTCGAGTAAGATTGAGAACCAAATAAGCAAGGGCGCTGGGAAAAGAGATCGGTTAAAGTGTTAATCTATCTTTTGGCGACTTTTTCATGTTTAAGTATTGTTTGGGTACTCCGCAATTTTTGGACTTGGAATATTGAGGAAAGCCGCCGCTGAAAGCTTCTCAAACAATGGTTTGAACGTCAAGATATTGGCTTTCATCACCCGCCCTATTTTCTTTGACCGAGTTAAAGACTTTCCGTTTAAGCAATATGTCTATTTGCAGCCTTATCATAGGCTCAACGCGCCTATATGGTTAATGCGTAACTCCCATTAACGTGATTGGACAGCACATTGACGCAAATGGTGAGTTTTGCTAGTTTACTCGGATGAAGACTTTATTACTATCATCTGCTGTTGTCATTGCGTCCCTGTCATTCGGAGGAGCCGCTTTTGCCTGTGACCTGCACGGTGCGGGATTTGGCGGCTATGGACTACGCAATGCGCCGTGGCAGCCTTATAATCCGCAAGTCTCGACAAGTGATCCAGCCTTTGATGAAAACGGCTTCAGGACACCGATCCCAACGGACGTCGTTCCGCCTAAACCCAAGCCTAGCTTTTCAAACGCTGCGAATAGTGCAGCATCAAAAGCAAAGCGGCGTGTGGCGAAAAAGACTGACACTGACAAAAATGAAAAGCAAGCTATTGTCAAAAAGGCGTCTTTAAACGCGGATCGTTAGACCATCTGACAAAGACCGTTTGAGCGCAATCAGCGCGGGAACTAATCCCAAAATTGCAGCGATAGCTGTGACGAAAACCACCACATATAAATCAAATTGACCCGGTACCATTCGAAGGGCGCTGATGTTAAACCGTGCCTCTAAAAGAGGGCGGAATATCCACATCAGGCCATAAAGCACGCTCAGACCGACTATGCTGCCCATAAAGGCGAGCAAGGCAGATTCGCTGACCAGTAGAGCGACAATGTGTTTACCCCGCGCGCCCATCGCCCGCAGGATTGCCATTTCACGCCGCCGCTCATTTAAGGACATGAGGATAGACGTTAGAATGCCAATCAAGCCCATGGCAATGACAAAGGCCGAGACCATCGCCAAGGCGCGCTCTACAGGGGAGACCACACTCCAAAGCTGGCTCAGGGCCACGCCGGGGATGACGGCTTGTAAAGGCTCAGCTGCATATGTGTTTAAATCACGCTGTAATTTAAGGCTCCGCACGCGGGAGGTCGCCCCGACCAAAATGGCGGTGATGCTTTCAGGTGTGAGGTTTCTTTCGCGCAATTTGTCAGGCGTATTTAAGCGGCTCCTCGGGGTTGGCGTTCCGCTTTGCCAGCCCATATGTATCGCTTCAATCGCGCCCAGGCTCACATAGACTGAGCGGTCAACGGGGGTTCCTGTGGGCTTTAACACGCCTGTGATGGTAAAAGGGAGGTCATCATGATTGACGAAACTCGTTCCGCCAAGGCCATGCGCCAAAGTTAGTTTTTGCCCTGTTTGATAACCCAATTCCCGTGCGACTTGCGCACCGACGACCACGTCAAAGAGGTCATTAAATACCTGCCCGTCTTGGTAAGTAAGTGAGAGCGATTCGGCATATTTATAATAGTCAAAATAATCCTGCGTGGTTCCGACAACGCGAAAGCCGCGGTGGGAGTCCCCAAGACTAATCGGGACTGTCCACGCCACATCTTTACGTGTTTTAATCTCTTTATAGGTCTCCCACGTCACATTATTCGTCGGATTACCAATTTGGAAAACGGAGAATAATACTAGATTAATCGGGCTAGAGCGCGCGCCGACAATGACGTCTGTATCGCTGATGGTGCGCTCGAAACTCGTGCGTACGCCTTGGCGTAAATTCTCGACGGCGACGAATAATAATATCGCTGCGGCGATTGAAATTACTGTCAAAATAGCGGTGGTTTTCCGTGCCCAAAGCGAGCGCATCGCCAATGATAAAATCGCTCTATTCATCACGCATCGACCTTTTGATTAAGGTCTGATAGCGAGACGGAGCGATCAAAATGCGAGGCCAAAGTTTGATCGTGACTGACAAATAAAAGCGCGCTGCCAAATTGCTCACGGCTTTGATTCAGCAAGTCAATAAAACGGTCACGATTATCATGATCAAGGGCGGAGGTTGGCTCATCAGCAATGATCAGGTCAGGGCCGCCAATTAAGGCACGCGCAACTGCGACCCGTTGTTGCTGCCCGACACTTAATTCACCCACGGGGCGCGACAGCTCATTATCCGTCAGGCCCAGTCCGCGCACCAGCGCCTCAGCCGCCTTTAACACAGAGCCACTGGTCTCAACTGCTTGCTGGCGGCGGCGCGCGGAAAAGCGGCAAGGTAGAATACAATTTTGTAAGACGCTAATGTAAGGCAGAAGATTAAATTGCTGGAATATAATCCCCAGATGATCTGCGCGGGCTTTATCTCTTTGGCGGGCGGAGGCTCTCGTCATATCCTCACCGCAAATATGTAAAACACCTGAGCTCGGCGTTAGAACGCCCCCGATAAGCCCAAGTAGCGTACTTTTCCCAGACCCGCTAGGGCCTCTTAAAAATACGCTTTCACCTCGGTTGATACTAAACTGGCCAATATTAATAAGGGTTTGATCGGGCGTGTAACCGAACTGGACATCTGTTAGGTTTAGAACCCGATTAATATTCATAGGGCTCAAGTTTAGTAAGGTTCACTTCATAGGCGCTATTACCCAATTCAGAGCCAAACTTTCCTGTTTTCATCACGCCTTCAATCCAGACAGGTTCGTTAATATCGGCAATTTTCGCGGCTTTCGCAGTTTTCACATAGACGATTTGGTTAGGCGGCGGGGGGGGCGTATGAAGACACGCGCCAAAATAGGGCACGAGTAAAAACTCATTATATTCAGATGAGGCATTGAAATCTAACGGCACAACATAGCCCGGCAAACGGACGGTCAAACCATCCAAGTCAGTCACCACATTATAGGTTCCAATTTGCTCCATTGTATCGAGGGCACTGCCTTCGCCTATTAAATTGATCACGTCAGTTTGAGCATTATCCGAGGACTTAGCGGCTTCGAGCAAAGACGTTTGATTAAGAAATTGCTTTTCCTGGTCTTGATAAAATTTTGTGTAAAGGGCCTCTAAGATTTGATCTTCACCGTCTGGCATGAGGTCTTCCCAGACTAATGTTTCCACCGTACTATCGGGCGTAGCTTGAGGTGTTGCAGCTGTTTTTTGCACCTCAGCAGCGAGCGGTGTTTCTTTTGCCGCTTCTACGGCAATGTCTTGCTTCGCCGCAGGCTGACAGGCCACGAGAAAGCTCGTCAAAACGATTGCGGAGATAGCAGATTTAAAATGTATCATGGCGTTATATCCATTTGTCGCTGTTTGCGGGTTAAGACGAGCTGCTTTTGTGTGGCAGGTCCAAGGTAGGTTGCGCTAACCTCTGACAGTTCTGGAAAAAACTCAAATAAATTTATGGTCACGTTTTTGAGCTTCGCAGGGTTTTGACAGCTAAACTCATAGGTCAGTAGAACGTCTTTATGAGTCCCTTCATCATGGTCGTCATCATGATTTTTTTCTTCATGATCATCGTCTTCGTGATGATCTTCATCATGGTCATCAAACAACGTCACATGTGAATCGTTCAATACAGCGTCGCAATTTGCCGCTGCATTAAATGTATAGAGAGTCTCGCTTTGTTCGAGCCGTAGCTCTGCTTGTTCTACGGTTGCTGTCTGCGCCTCCGTTTCAGGGGCGTTTTCAAAGCCTAAAATATTATAAAGTGGCGAGTCGAGTTCAATTGTCACCTCATTGCCGTCCAAGACAATCGCCACTTCAGCGTCTCCGTGGGTATGCGCGTCAGCGGAGCGCCGCTCATGATCATGTTCCGCCTCATCCGCGTGATCATCGACGTCTGAACTTACGTCTGAATTTGGGGGGGCTACATCGTGCTTTTGAGTTTTATGGCTCACATCATGATCAGCGCTATGCGTGTCATCATGATGATCGCCGCTATGCGAATGCTCGTGATGGTTTGAGCATGCCATAATGAGACTTGCTGCGAAAAAACATGATAGGCTGAATTTGGGTGGAAATGTCATCATATGAACCTTATTGTATAAGACGATCAATAACACAAATGAAAGCTATGCCATAATAATTATCTCAACTTTTACCCGTGCTCAACGGCAGCTATAAAATTTATCCTCTTCGTTTAATACGGCGCGTTTCATCTTGGTGCTTGCATATTTGGGGGCACAGCTTATGACGCGCGCATGTTAGCGATCAAAGACCTCGATTACGCCGTTCAAGGGCGGCCTTTATTCCGAAATGCCTCGGCCTTTATCTCGGCGGGATGGAAGGTTGGACTGATCGGGCGTAACGGCACGGGAAAATCTACGCTGCTGCGGATTATCCGTGAAGAAGTGCAAAGCCCGAGCGGTGACGGGTCTGTGCTGCTCAATAAACGCGCGCGGCTTGGCTGGGTGGCGCAAGAGGTGGACGCAGGCGACGAGACAATCATGGATGTGGTTTTGGCCGCGGATAAAGAACGTGACGCGCTGATGAAGGCGTCCGAGACAGAAACGGATGCGGATAAGCTCGGCGAAATTTTTGAACGTCTCACTGATATGGATGCGTGGAACGCGGATACGCGCGCGGCAATCGTCCTCTCAGGGCTTGGGTTTAAATCATCAGATTTTCACCGAGCGACGAAGGAATTTTCAGGTGGGTGGCGCATGCGTGCCGCCATCGCAGGCGTGTTGGTTAGTGAACCTGATGTGCTGCTGCTGGATGAGCCGACCAACTATCTTGACCTTGAAGGTGCGGCGTGGCTCGAAGGCTATATTCGTAAATATCCCCACACGGTGATTATGGTCAGCCATGACCGCGAAATGCTCAACCGTTCTGTGACACATACGCTCGCGCTAGAGCATCAAGAGCTGATGATTACGCCGGGCGGTTATGATGATTGGATGAAGTTACGGGCGGCTAAAACGGCGCAACTCAGCGCGCAAAAAGCCAAGCAAGATAAAGAGCGCGAACATCTGCAAGCCTTTGTCGACCGCTTTAAAGCCAAGGCGTCAAAAGCGCGCCAAGCGCAGTCGCGGGTGAAAATGCTCGAGAAAATGCAAGATATCGCGATTCCGATTTCAGAGCGCACAACGCCGTTCACCTTTCCTGCGCCGAAGGGCAAGCTCGCCCCGCCGATGCTAGAGCTCGAAGATGCGGACTTGGGTTACGGCGAAGAGGCCAAGATTTTGTCGGGCGTTAACCTCCGCCTTGACCCTGATGACCGCGTGGCGATTGTCGGCGCGAATGGTCAGGGTAAGACGACCTTGGTCAAATCTATTGCCGAGCGTTTGCCGTTGATGACAGGAACGCGCAAAGCCTCTTCGTCGCTCAAGATTGGCTATTTTTCCCAAGACCAATTAGATGAATTGACAGCAGGCGAAACTGTGCTTGATCATGTGCAGCAGAAGCTCCCAAAGGGTACACCGCAAAACCAAGCGCGCGGTAAGGCGGCGCAAATGGGCTTTTCGCATGAAAAAGTCGAGACTCATGTGGAGAAATTATCAGGCGGGGAAAAAGTTCGTTTGCTCTTGGGGTTGATGTCGATTGATAAACCGCATGTGTTGATCTTAGATGAACCGACATCCCATTTGGATATTGATAGTCGTGAGGCGCTGATCTACGCGCTGAACGATTTTCCAGGAGCAGTCTTGTTAATTACCCATGATGTTTATTTGGCCGAAGCGACAGCGGACCGATTGTGGCTTGTGAATAATGGGCGGGCCAAACGCTATGACGGTGATTTGCGAGATTATAAAAAGCTCGTCATGCAAGCGGATAGGGCTTAGGTCTAAAAGTCCAACAGCGTCGGCACGTCCCACCCACGTCGGTAGCAGGCCGCGATAACTGTGTTGCGCAAAAGACAAGCGATGGTCATAGGGCCAACGCCGCCTGGCACAGGCGTCACAGACCCTGCAACTTCTGACACGGCGGTGTAGTCCACGTCGCCGACTAATTTGCTTTTACCGGGGCGCTTCGGATTAGGTACGCGGTTGATACCCACATCAATCACGCAAGCATCGGGCTTGACCCAATCGGCCTTGATCATTTCAGGGCGTCCAACTGCGGCGATTAAAATGTCGGCGCTGCGGCACAGGGCTTCGATATTTTGTGTGCGAGAATGGGCGATTGTCACTGTGCAATTTTGCGCAAGGAATAACATAGCCGCAGGTTTGCCGACTAAAATAGAGCGGCCAACAATCACACAATTCTTACCTGAAAGGTCACCGAGTTGGTCTTTCGCCAGCATCACACACCCTGTCGGCGTGCAAGGTCGAAGTCCCGTTTGTCCAAGAGATAAACGTCCTGCAGAAACGTCCGTCAGACCGTCTACGTCTTTTGACGGGTTGATTTCAGCAATGACACTATCACTATCGAGGCCTTTAGGGAGCGGAAGTTGCACCAGAATGCCGTCAACATTTTCGTCGGCATTTAACGCGCGAACAACAGAGATGATGTCGTCTTGGCTAGTGTCGGCTGGCAAGCGGTGTTCCACCGAGGTCATGCCTGTTTCTTTGGTGAACTTAATTTTGTTCTTCACATAAACGCGGCTCGCAGGGTCGTCGCCGACAAGGACAACCGCAAGGCAAGGCGTATCGGGAAGCGCCGCAACGGCGGTTTGGATACGGCCCCTCAGACCCGCGGCATAGGCTTTACCGTCAATGATGTTAGCACTCATGTGAATATCCTTATTACGGCAAAATAACAGTTTTACGGCCATTTAGAAATGAGCGGTGCTCACTATGTAGCTTTACAGCACGCGCCAATGTTTGCGACTCAACATCACGGCCCATAGCAATTAAATCTTCTGATGTCATGGTATGGTCGACCCGTTGCACAGATTGTTCGATAATTGGGCCTTCGTCGAGGTCTGTCGTCACGTAATGAGCAGTTGCGCCGATAAGTTTGACGCCCCGCGCATAAGCACGGTGATATGGTTTTGCGCCTTTGAAGCTCGGTAGGAATGAATGGTGGATATTAATAATTTTCCCTGCGTAGTCGCGGCACATATCCTCAGACAAGATTTGCATATAGCGCGCGAGGATAATTAACTCTGCGCTTGTGTCGTTTAAAATTTTTCTCAAGCTCGCTTCTGCGGCGGGCTTTGTATCTTTGGTCACGTGAATATAATGATAAGGAATATCATCTTGCTCTACAAGATTGCGGCTTGTCTCATGGTTCGAGACGACAGCGACAATGTCTATATTGAGACTGTTTTTACGCACGCGGTACAAGAGATCATTGATGCAGTGATCATGTTTAGATGTCATGATAACTGCTTTGAGGCGCTCAGAGGTGGGGACAATGTTCACCCGCAGATCAAAGCGTTTTATAATGCCATCGAGTTCCGTTTTGAATGGTGATAGATTTTCTGTCGACATTGTAAATTCAATGCGAGAGAAAAAATTCAAACTTGAGGGCGTTCCAAATTGAGCCAACTCATTGATGAAGCCGTCATGGGTCGCCAAGCAATTTGTTAAAGCGGCGACAATACCGACGCGGTCAGCACTCTTGGTGGTCATGATATATTTATTATTCATGTGTGCTCACAAATTTAAGAATTGAGGCCCGATAAATAATCATAGCTCAGAGGTCAACCATTACCGACCTATTTATAGGTTTAGCACCTCATTAAATCATAAAGATTAAACCCAAATGTTTAACCTGACGGAGAGCAGAGCTAAGGCGACGAGTAAAACCGCCCACAGGACGGCGTTTACTTTAACGGCGCGGGCCGCCTTGCGTTGTGAGAACCATGTGCGAGGGCGGATGCCTTTCCAGACGAAAACAAGTTGCGCCGATAAAATCGCGCAAACCACATTTAGTCCCAAGAGGAGCGCTGCACCTGCTGCGAGGTCTGGCCGTCCTGCGCCTAAAAACAAAGCCGAGGCCACAGATGGTGGCAACAAAGCCACGGCGACCATTACACCTACAAGAGCTGAGGATATACCCGTGGACATTGACAAAGCTGCCGCCGCGCCAGAGGCCAGCGCAAGGGCAATAATCTCGGGGCCAATCACTGTGCGCGAAACAAGTTCAAGACTGTCAATATTCACAGGTAAGAAGCTTGTAAGGGCAAAGGCAAAGGCAAACCCTAATAGCAGGCCTGTACCCGCGGTTTTCGTCGCTCGTTTCATCAAGGATAAATCCCCCAAAGCCGTGGCCAAGGCAAAAGCCAAGATTGGCCCCAGTAAAGGTGCGATGACCATCGCAGCAATAACAATCGCGACACTGTCTTCATTCAGGCCAATGGCGGCGACGATAGACGACAGCACTGTTAGAACAATGAAATCCCAATTAAGCTGACTGTCACCAGAGACTTTTTGGTACAGCTCTTCGCGCAGAGCGGTGGTTTTGGGCTTAGGGGTTGCTGTCCCGTCTTCATTGGTTTTGCTTTTGTTGTCGAGCTTAGATTCGCTGCGTGGTAGAGTCGCTTCGATGGGCATGACAATGACGCGCCAGTCATGTGTGTTTGATAGCGTGCTTTGCAGCGCGTCTAAAATCGGCTGCCCTTGTCCTTTGTCGACGACAATTTCCATCGCCTTTTCAAACCGTCCGTAACCCGAATCTATTGCCCAATCCACAGGCTCGGCTTTTTTAACAATATCAATGACGGCGTCAGCCTTATCACTTGGGAAATGAACTTTTATAAATCTCATGACCTAACAATAACTAAGCCCTGTACGGAAATCTAGCTGAAACCCGATTAGGCTATGATTAGATTTAATGATGGCAGAGGGTAGAGTTTATTGAGAGTTGAAGTATTTTTACGTATTTATGACAGGATGTTAGAATAATTAGCCATCATGATAAGAGTTTTGATCTTGTTATTTTAGTCAAAGGTGATCATAATTACGATACCCCGAAACAAGAGAGCCTTTATATTAAATTATAAAGTAACTTAGCGCGTGGTAAATAATAGACAGTCTATGATGAATAATCCCCTTTCTAATTATGATGCCTCAATCGTCGAGTTGGCACAAACCCCTCAAGACGCGTCGCTTCAGCACCGAGCCGTTTTAGCCTTGACGCGCGCAGGGTCTTTGGACTTTGCGGAGGCAGAATATGCCCGTTTCGGGCTAGATAGGTTTCGTGATCATAAAGACCTTGTGCTTCTCGAGGACATAATGGCGCTTGAAGGGCGGTTACTAAAGGATAGATTCCTTGGTACGCTAAACGGTCAAAAAATAAATTATGCAAGGCAATCTTCCGAAGCTTATGAAGCGGCCTATAAAGAGACCAAGGGATATTATTCGGGCATTAATGCCGCGACCATGGCGTTGATGGCGGGTATGCCGAATGCGATTATCACGCACCGTGCCGAAGACATTTTGCGTGTGCTTCCGCGTATAGAGGCAACTGATGGTGAAGCGCTTTATTTTATTGAAGCGACCCGCGCTGAGGCTTTACTTTTACTGGGCAAGCCGCATGAGGCACAAACCTCTTTGAGACGCGCCATTCAACACGACCCGAGACATTACACAGCTCATGCCGCGACCCTTAAACAATTTCGTATGATTCTTGAGGCGCAAGAGGACACAACGAATTGGCTGAGTTCGTTCGAGCCGCCAAAGCCTATGCATTTTGCAGGGCATATTTTTCGAACGGGTACGTGGTCGAAAGTTGGATCTATGACGCCTGCGGAACAAGAGGCGTTGCGAATTAGTATCTCAGATAAATTGCAAATGAATGATATTGGTTTTGGGTATGGATCGCTCGCAGCAGGGGCTGACATATGTATCGCCGAGGCTCTACTCGACGAAGGGTGTGAGTTACATGTTATCTTACCTGTGCCGATGGATAAATTTATCACTCATTCAGTTGAGCCGTTTGGAGAGGATTGGATGGTTAGGTTTTCTGAGTGTTGGGACGCGGCAACATCGCATGTTATCGCGGCCCCTGACGCGCTTTGGCCTCATTATGAAACGGATCATTTTGCGGGTAAAATCGCTATGGGAAAAGCCCGCTTGCAAGCGGATTACCTCAGCGTTGAGCCCGCGCAGCTCCTGCTTTGGGATGGCCAACCGTCAGAGCGAGGAACGGGCCGTCATGCCGCCGATTGGGCTGGCTCTGGTGGGAGGCAATTTGTACTCCCTTATCTGAAATCACGACGGGTTAAACATACATGGTCAGACAAAAATGATACTGTGAATATTCGTGTGATCTTGTGTAATCATGCAGATGGTTCGACCGCCGAATATACTCAGATTGAAGACGCCATTGACGCGGCAATATCACACCGCGAAGCTAATCCTAAGACAACAAAAATGGGCCTTCATATCGATATTGCCCAAGATGACCTTACAACGTTTGATACAGCTGAGAAGCTCGCTAAGGCGGCTGTTCCGGGCGGGATATTATTATCAGAATCTGCTAATAGTTTTTTACAGCTTAGCCAGAAGACCAACCAATCTGTCTATATGGGCGCGGTTGATGGACATAATATTTTTGCCTTAAAATCCTAACCCGCGCATCTTTTACTTTATTTTGGCTTCTAGGGCCATAAGGTCATTGATAATCAACGCCCCAGGTTCACGGCTCAAGACCCCATCTTTTTGTAAGCGGTTAACCGTGCGAGAGACGGTTTCGCGGGTGGCACTAATCCGCAGAGCCAAATCAACAAAGACAGGTGCAGGGCGCACAATCAGCTTATCGGGTTCAACTCCAATAGGTTTTGATAGTCTTAAGAGTTCCGCGCAAACACGCCCCGGAGAGGACACATTAACAGCTTCAATCAGGCGTGCTGTCATCAGATTGAGCCGACGCGCTAAATCTTGCGAGAGGGCGAGGGATAGTTCTTGGTTCTCTCTAAGTAAATCTTGCAATTTTTTCACAGGTATCATTAAGGCCTGTACGTGTCGGTAGGCCTGTATCTCAAAGGCAATCGGACTTTGCGAAATTAATGATACATGGCCGAAAAAGTCACCTGGATAAAAGCTATTTACCCATGTTTCTTTACCGTCCTTGCTTACAGCGCGCCCACTGGCCATGCCCGATATGATAATCCCTACATGAGGTACAGGCTCTCCTTGAAATAGGAGTGTCGTCTCCGCCTCATAGCTATGAATGTGGCCGAGAGGTTTTAAAACGTTAAACCAGTTTCGCTCTTTTAAATGATTATTCAACGCTCTGCACCCTCCCAAGCGTGTTCTCTCTTAATTTCAGCGCGAGGTCAATAAACATGATGTTACCATACGAGTTAAGTCTGTATAGGTTGAATTATTTTTTTGAAAACGCTCAATAATTTTCAGTGTGATGACGTGTTATATTTGCACACCATATTTGGTGTTAAAATAAATACACACTATTTTTTTACCTTTTGAAAATATAGTTACTCTTGAAAGGCGTTAAAATGAGTTTTACAAAAACCAAATTTTCCAATAACCTGCAAGACAGAAAAACATTCGCG
The DNA here is from genome assembly GCA_039989855.1 of Maricaulaceae bacterium. GTDB lineage: Bacteria > Pseudomonadota > Alphaproteobacteria > Caulobacterales > Maricaulaceae > CALFVT01. The sequence continues at coordinate 12,713 of JBDXGZ010000002.1, forward strand.
TCTAAAACATTCGCGTCTAATGTATATCCAGTGCAAACTTATATAACTCAAGATAAGGCCTCTCGCTCAATGAGTATTAACAAGGGCTCTTCAACTATTTTAAGTTTATTGTTGGGTTTGTTTCTGGCCTTCTGTTCTTTTTTCTACCTTCCTGCATATATTTCTAATTCTTTTAATGAAAAGATAACCTTGCTCGACAGCCTATATTTAAATCACCTTTTGAAGGGTCAAGGATATTTTAAATCAGGACAAACCGTAACTGTTGATTATAAAATGTCACCAGGAACAGAATTATCTTTCAGCGTAACAAAATGTTCAGGACCTTTAATAGTTGAGATATACTCTTGTAGAGGGACGTTGGTTAAAACCTTTAAAGTGACCGAAGTTTCCAATAGGTTTAATCTCGTTATGGGCGAAACAGGGTTTTATACATTTGATCAAAAATTGACGAATGACTCTACAAAAAATAGTATATTCGAAGTTAATTGGATGAGAAAATAATAAAAAATCCCATTTTGATAATGATTTTGTATCCCAAACCATAGGTGAGTTGTAATATAGATCTGCCCAGAAGCGACTTATGCGCTGTGGCCTTTGCCTGTGTTGCGGATTTTCATGCCGCCGTTGGAGCTCGTATGGATTGTGCTACTTAAGGCGTCCTTACCACCACAGTAGCCGCAAGCTACCTAGAAAATTTAATTATGAAAAAACCCTCACTTTCTGCCAGTGGGGCTTTTTATTTTGAATAAAAGCCTTAAATTCATATTTATGAAAAAACTGATCTTATCCTTGTTGGGCGGAGCCGCCCTCTTATCAAACGCCGCGAACCCTGCGGCGGCCGAAGATATTCTTGAGCAAGTGCAGCGCGTGGTTCCTGATAGTCAGATTCAGCTTCAGCTCTCTTATGCCCCTGTGGTCAAAGAGACAGCGCCTGCGGTGGTCAATGTCTTTACCTCGCGCAAAGTCGTGCAGCGCAGCCGAAGTGATTTCTTTGATTTTATGTTCGGCTCACAGCGCGCGCCGCGTGAACGGATGGAAAGCTCTCTGGGTTCGGGCGTCATTGTGCGCGGCAACGGCATCATCGTCACTAATGCCCATGTGGTTAACGGCGCGGATGAGCTACGCATTGTGCTTAATGACCGCCGCGAGTTTGAAGCGGAAGTCATCGCCGAAGATAAAGAGATCGACGTGGCAGTACTTCGGATTGACACAGAGGGTGAAGTCCTCCCGAGCTTAAATATCTCCCAACAAGATGATCTGGAAATTGGCGATATTGTTTTGGCAATTGGTAACCCTTTTGGCGTCGGCCAGACGGTCACGAGCGGTATTGTCTCGGCCTTGGGACGCACGAATGTCTCTGATAGCTCCTCCTTCATTCAAACGGACGCGGCGGTGAATCCCGGTAATTCGGGCGGCGCGCTCGTGAACCTTCAAGGGGATTTGATCGGCGTGAATACGGCGATTTTTTCACGCTCTGGCGGGTCGAACGGTATCGGTTTTGCTATCCCAAGTATCCTTGTGGCGCGGGCGGTGGAAAGCTCCATTTCTGAGGGGCGGATTGTGCGCCCTTGGATTGGCGCGCGCACCAATGGTGTTGATACAACCATGGCGGCAGCGCTTGGCCTTGACCGCTCACGCGGCGCGATCATCAATGAAATTTACAAAGGCGGCCCCGCAGACCGCGCAGGGCTTGAGACAGGCGACGTTATCCTCTCTGTCGGCGGCACGGACGTCAATGATGATAATGGCCTGCGCTTTGTCTTGGCCACTATGCGCCCTGATGAGCGGATTAATATTAACGTCTGGCGTGACGGGCGCGAGGAAACTCTGCGCGTTCGCACGGAACTGCCGAAAGAAAGCCCAAAGCGCGATGAGCGCGATTTGGACGGCTATCACCCGCTTGATGGGGCCAGTGCTGTGAACCTATCTCCTGCTCTCGGAGAAGAGCTAGGATTTGACCCTTATATGACAGGGGCGATGATTTTAACGGTCACGCGCCGAAGCGCTGCCAGTGCTAACGGTTTCCGTCCCGGCGATATTATTGTCTCTGTCGGAGAGCGCGACATCACTTCAACCCGCGTGCTAGAAAATTCACTCACAGGCGATCTTCTGCCCGAAGATTGGAAGATTAAAATCGACCGCCGTGGCCGTATCGGTGTCATCCCAACACGGTATTTGCCGCGCAAGCAGTAGGGTTCCGGGTGCCAAAACACCCCCTTTTACATCAAAATTTCTCCTAACGCTCTCCTCACGGAGATGCGATGAAATGGTCACGCGGGTCTCACGCGCCATTGTTTCGACGTGTTTGGCTATTGGGGATGAGACCTCCTAAATATAAATCATCAACAACGAACCAATGGAGTTCAACATGTTAAAGATGATAAAAACAACAGCCGTAGTCAGTTTAGTGGCCCTTAGTTTCACAGCCGCACTCGGCACAACGGCTCACGCCGAAACTTTCAACCAGAGTCAGGCCCAACAATCGCGGAACGCGCAGTTCCAGAACGATAAGGGTAATAATGACCAAGTCCTTGGCGGCGTCGTCGGAGCTGTCGTCGGCGGCGTTATAGGCTCTGAAGTCGCAGGCCGTGGCTCTCGTACAGAAGGCGCTGTCCTTGGTGCGCTCCTCGGTGGTCTGACAGGCGCAACGATTGCCGGTAATAGCGGTAAATCTAGATCTAATTCTAATCGTAATTTTTCTAGCAGTCGACCGTTTAGCAACCAATATAGTCAAAGTAGATATAGCTATAACCGTGGATATAATCGTAATAGTTTTAGCAGCTCACGTCGTGGCATCGGCTTTAATAATCGCGGTTCTTCCAACTTCGGTAACTCTGGCTTTGATAGAGATATTGTCTCTCGCCACAAAAAACCAAGCCTCATTTTTTAAACCTCCAACCCTTAACTCTCTCTTCCCCTCAACTTACGGCCCGCTCATGCGGGTCTTTTTTGTGGCTTGCCCCATTACGGCCTTAAGCCTAGTCTCCTCCCATGAGTGATTTGTTCCAAGCATCAGACCTATCAGACGGGGCGCCGCGTCCTTTGGCGGACCGTGTGCGGCCACAAAAAATACCCGATGTGGTCGGGCAAGATCACCTGCTGGCCGAGGCCGCGCCTTTGGGGCGGATGCTTGGGAGTGGGCATTTGACCTCTCTGATATTGTGGGGCCCACCGGGGGTGGGGAAGACGACGATTGCGCGGCTTTTGGCGCAACATAGTGACCTCGAATTTGTTCAAATCTCTGCCGTGTTTTCTGGTGTGGCGGATTTGCGCAAAGTGTTTGAGGCCGCCAAGTCTCGCCGTGCGGTCGGGCAGGGGACGCTTTTATTTGTCGATGAAATTCACCGCTTTAACAAATCACAGCAAGATGCGTTTTTGCCCTATGTGGAAGAGGGGGTTGTGACCCTTGTCGGGGCGACCACGGAGAACCCGTCCTTCGAGCTGAACGGCGCGCTACTGTCTCGCGCGCAGGTGTTTGTTCTTAATGCGCTGGATGACACGGCGGTGGGGCAGCTTTTGGTGCGCGCTGAGGCCGAAATGGGGCGGCGCTTACCGCTCACAGACGGCGGGCGAGAGACGCTGATTAATCTTGCGGGCGGCGATGGGCGCTATAGTTTGAACCTGTGCGAAATTATCTTTGGCAGCGTGTCGGACGCGGATGATGACCTCGGGAGTGAAGCGGTGGCGGCGCTGCTGCAAAAACGTGCGCCGGCCTATGATAAGAACGGTGAGCAGCATTATAATCTGATCTCGGCTTTGCATAAATCTATTCGCGGCTCTGATCCTGACGCGTCGCTTTATTGGTTTACGCGGATGCTGCACGGCGGTGAAGACCCGCTTTATATTGGGCGGCGCTTGGTGCGTATGGCGAGTGAGGATATTGGCCTCGCTGACCCGAGCGCGCTCAGTACAACGATGGCGGCGGTGGAGGCTTACCGCTTGCTCGGATCGCCTGAAGGGGAGTTAGCTCTGGCCCAAGCGGTGACGCATCTGGCGGTGGCCCCGAAATCTATCGGCGTTTACGCGGGCTATAAATCGGCTCTGCGCGCGGCGAAAGATACGGCCAAGCTTGGCCCGCCCATGGCTATTCGCAATGCGCCGACGAAACTGATGAAAGAGCAAGGCTACGGCGAGGGCTATATTTACGACCCCGATACGCCCGAAGGTTTCTCAGGGCAAAATTATTTCCCAGATGAGATGGTTTCGGGTGGAAGGCCGCAATTTTACGCCCCTGTTGAAAAGGGGCGCGAAAAGGCGATCAAAGCGCATTTGGCCGCGCTCGCAGATATACGAGCGCGCAAAAATAAAGCTTAAAGCTCTTTCGGATAGATCGGGCGAATGTCCACAGGGATTTTATCAAAGCCTTCTAGGATGCTAATCGCCAGATCGTCGACCTTTGCATAGTCTACAAGGAAAGCTTGGGCTTGGTCATAATCGCCGTCCCCTTGCACTATGACAAATTTCGCCGTGAGGTCAGAGATAGCCTGCGCGAGCTTATCATAATCAACACGGAAACGGTTCAACTCTTCATCCCACGTTACAGCTCCAACTTCGCGGTAATAGCTATATTGGATAGCTGCGCCTTTTGCATGAGCCGCCGCGAGACCAAAGCGCATGGAGCGGAAGAGGCCTGAGAAATAAGTCGCAAGAAACGCGTCTCTTTCACTGGCTGGGATTTCACCGCGCTCAATCATATAGAGCACATTATAAGCGCCCATGACGTCGGCTTTGCCTTCCTCTAATCCAGAGTAAAGCTCTTTTAGTTCTGCTGTGACAGTGGTTTTAACGCCGTTCTTGGTGATCGTGCCGGGGCCGAGGCTATGAGATAATTCGTGAAACAAGGTCGCGTAGGACATGAACTTCTTGTCGGTAATCGCAGCTTGCTCTTTCACCAAAAGATTAGCGGCAATCGGGGCGAGGATACGGTCATATTTCGCGCCGAGGACATTATTTAAGATAACTTTTTTAGCGCCCTTGGCTTCGCGTACACGCTCATCATTGGGCAAGTTAAAGGCGATGGTTTGCACGCCGTTGACATTATCGCCGCCGCCTTGGATTTGGTAGGTCACTGCGATGGGGCTGGCAAAACCGCGTTGGAAGTTTTTATAGCTTTCCGCTACAGGTAAGTTCTCTTCCATATCGCGAAGATAGTTTTTATATTTCGCGAGGGCCGCCGATTCTTCGGGGTTCTTGATCGTGACGAAGCTTTCATACGCGGTCTTATAGCCGAACAGGCCGTCGTCATAGGTTTCGTAAGGGCCAATGGCGACTTCGATATTGCCTTCAAGATCCATCCAAGCCAGCTCAGACTCGTAATAGTCATCGCTTAAAAATGCGTCGGCGCGGAGCGTAAGGAAACGTTTTAATGTGGGTTCTTCGGATAGGTCTGCCGCTTCGCGGAGTAATGTGGACGCTTTCGTGAGAGGGCCCTTAAAGGCTCTGGAATATGGAACGGCGATCAATTTATCGTCTTTACGACGGATGATAGTATAGCCAGATTTAAACGCATCCGCTTGTTTTGGGTGATCGGCGATCCACTGGTTAAATTCTTCGCGAGTGATGTCTTCAGGATAAAATCCATTCCCTGCGGGACAGGGTGTATCGCCAAAGAACGGTTGGTTCTGCGCCAGCTCATCGCAACGCTTGAAGTAAAGGTTGAACAACCGTGTGAGGTCTTTGGCATCGACCTGTCCGCTCTCAGCGATTGTCTTACGAACCTTGCCGTAATCTGCCGTCATTTGGATACGGTAAATTTGCGTCATGAGTTTGCTAGCTTGGATCAATTTATTGACGACAGCGACTTCGCTTGGCGATAGGAAGGACGTATCCACATCATCCATCTTAATTGCGGCATATTTTTTAAACTGTGCCTTCGCATTATAAGCGTCCGCCTGAGGTGCTTCAGCGGCTTCAAAGACAGGTTTATCGGCTGTTGGCGGTGTGATATCGACCGCCTTATCTGCGTTGCAGGCAGCTAACAATAAAAAGGATGCGGATGTGAGTAATATAAGGCGCATTTTGGTCTCCTAAAGGGCAGCGCGGATAAGCGCGGCGATTGACTCAAGGTCTTTCGTGTCGGCCATAGCATCTGCGGCGTGGCCTTTCAATTCATCTCCCGTGTAACGCGGTATTATATGGACATGGGTATGAAATACGGTTTGCCCTGCGGGGGCGCCGTTAAATTGCGTCACGACAATTCCGTCAGGGCTGAGGGCTGTTTTAACCGCTGCCGTGACGCGCTGCACGGCTCCGAACAGACGGCCAATATCTTTAGGGGCGACCTCGAGCAAATTACGCGACGGCGTTCTTGGAATGACGAGCACATGCCCTTTTGATTGTGGGAAGGCGTCCATAATGACAAGCACCGCGCCGTCCTCATAGACTTTCACGCAGGGCATCTCCCCGCGCATGATTTTAGCGAAAATATTATTGCTGTCGTAAGTTCCAGAGAGTGACATAGCTAAGGGCCTTTATTGCGTTTCTAGCGAAACAGATAGTCTGCATGAAACAAAATAGAAAGAAAGATTTTGGCGAAGGCTTTAAGGGTTTAGTCGAGTTTTTTCTATTTTGGAAAAAAACCGTTTTTCACGACAATATATACCGTCTTGGGCAACGCATGTTTTGAATGAAAACATTATGCGGTTGACTTCACCTTTAATATTTTCAATCGGCACATAAGCTAATTGTTTGTGTCGACTGTCGATGCTGTTATCACGATTGTCACCCATAACAAATATATGCCCCTCTGGAACGAAAAATACACCTGTATTATCCGACCGACCATTATCCGACCGTTCGTAAATTTCATAAGGTGCTGTGTTATCAGTGAGCTGTTCTTTATATAATGTGACTTGGACTTTTTGTTGCCGAGCAGAAAAATAGGTGCGCGACCCCAAGGCATCACGATTAACAAGTTGATCGTTCAGATATAAACGGCCCTGCTTGATTTCAATTTTATCGCCTGATAAACCTATGGTGCGTTTTACCATTAGAATGCCCGATGATGGGTTTTTGAAAACGATGACTTTACCGCGTTCTGGGACTTTATTTTTGCTAAAGGCATAGGCGTGCTTATTGACCTGAAAATGATCGCCGACGTTAAGGGTCGGGGTCATACTTTCAGCATGAATTTTGTAATGTCCGCCTAAAGGTGGGAATATGGTCATGAATAAAAAGGCAACGATAGTGAAGGCCAGTAGGGATAGTGCAAAACCTATCTTTGTCATGAGCTTCATGTGTCCCCTTTCTTAAAAGGCGTATGGGCCCCAAGAATTTTCACTTCATGATCTACGGCAAGGCGTTCGCGTGTCAAGTAATCTGCGACGGCGTTATGAAGGCCTGGCTCGGCAAGATAATGAGCTGACGTGGTGACTATGGGCTCATAGCCTCTTGCGAGCTTATGCTCCCCTTGCGCACCCGCCTCGACCTTGGGAAGGCCAAGCTCGATACCCGCTTCGATAGCTTGATAATAACACAGCTCGAAATGCAGGAACGGCTTATGGGCGAGGCTTCCCCAACTACGGCCATAAAGCGCGTCGGAGCCAATAAAGTTCAGCGCGCTGGCAAAGGGCGTATCGTCATCATAGGCCATGACCAATAAAATATCGTCGCGCATAACATCATGAAGGCGGGCAAAAAACTCACGGTTGAGATAGGCCTGCCCCCATTTGCGCGTGCTCGTATCTATGTAGCATTGATAAAACAGGTCCCAATGCTCGGCCCGAATGTCATCCCCGCGTAGGCGTTTGATCTCAATCCCCTCTTGAGCCGCTTTGCGCTCTTTGCGAATATTTTTGCGCTTGCGCGACGCGAGACTGGCGAGAAATCCGTCAAAACCATCATAGTCTCGATTGATGAAATGAAATTGGCGGTCACGTCTTAAGAGGTAATTAGCCTGTTCAAACGCCGTGCGGTCATCATCCGTTAAAAAGGTCGCGTGAACCCCAGAAAAACCCTGCTGGAGTGTAATCTGTTGCAACGCATTGGCGAGGGCTTTTTTATTGTCATCCGAGTTCGCCAAAAGACGCGGGCTCGTCACGGGCGTAAAGGGCACGGCGCATTGTAGCTTGGGGTAATAATTAGCGCCTGCGCGGTGGAGCGCATCGGCCCAGCCGTGATCAAAGACATATTCCCCGCGACTATGGGATTTTGCGTAAAGCGGCGCGGCTCCAACCACCTGTCCCGCCTCATCCTCCAGCCAAAGGTGAAGCGGTTGCCAGCCTGTCTTCGCGCTGACGCAACCGCTCTCTTCCAAGGCATTGAGAAATTTCCACGTTAGAAATGGATGTGTCCCCGCAGGTAAAAGACCGTCCCAATCCGTCTCGGAAACGTCCGAGATACGGTTTAAGAGTGCGGCAGTGTAGGCGGGACTATCCATAGGTATTTATACGGCCCAGCTTGTCATCAAGCCGTATCAATTTCGATAATCGCGTCAATCTCAACGGCGACATCAAGCGGTAAGCTCGGCGCGCTGACAGCAAAGCGGGCATGGCGGCCTTTATCGCCAAATACGGCAACCATAATATCAGAACAACCATTGATGATTTGCGGAATATTGCCCTGTGTCGCGCTTGGGAGGGCTTGAACAAAGCCGCCAAGCTTCACGATACGTTTGACACGAGATAGATCTCCGCCGCAAGCCGCTTTCATTTGCGCAATGAGATTAAGCGCTGAGAGCCTCGCCGCCTCTTGTCCGCGCTCGACAGTGAGGTCTTCACCAAGTCGACCCCCGATAAAATTGTCACCAATTTTTGAAATCTGTCCCGAAATGAAGACCATATTTCCGCTTTGGACATAGCCAACATAATTGGCCACGGGCGCAGCGGCGATAGGAAGAGTTAATCCTAGTTTTTCGAGTTTTTGATCAATTTCAGACATTCGCTTGTCTCCATGTGTAATTTTAGATTATTGACTTAGACGATTCATTCGGAGACGACCATGCTAAATGTAGGTGATAATTTGCCACTCCCGCGCGCCCAGCCCGAGGTGAGCGCCTTTCTGGAGACGCGCCGCTCAAATTTGGCAAAACTTATGAAAGGGCCAGGGCCGAACGAGGCAGAAGTGTCTGACCTTTTAAAGATCGCCGCACGTGTACCCGATCACCGTAAACTCGCCCCGTGGCGCTTTATTCTGTTTGAAGGCGAAGCCCGTCAAGCGATGGGCGAACATATTCGCAAAGCTCACGTCGCCGAAAACCCAGACACGTCGCTTGACCGTCAAATATTTGAAACTAATCGTTTCATGCGCGCGCCCTTGGTTGTGGGGGTGATTAGCTCACCGGTGGCCTGCCTACGCGGCACGCCAGAGTGGGAACAAGTACTGAGCGCAGGGGCGGTTTGCTATAATTTACTTCTCGCGGCTCAAGCCAAAGGCTTTGCGGCGCAGTGGCTGACCGAATGGTATAGCTATGATCCACGCGTTACAAAAGCGATGGGATTAGAGGAGACTGAACGGGTGGCTGGCCTTATCTTTATCGGGACAAGTGAAACGGAGCCTGTTGAGCGGCCTCGCCCTAAGGTTGAAGATAAAATAACGCGGTGGAAAGTCTGATAAAATATTGTTTTTCCACGACTTATCCACATTTAAACGTCATATGTATGCTTTTAGTTACACAACCAGACGTAATGTTTAGGTTACGTTCATATTTATCGTTATAAGTGGCCCTCGGGAGTTAACTCGTTAACTTCAAGGGCCCTACACACTACCATGCGCCCCGTGTAGGAGTAGGGCCCGTTTTAACTTTTTCGATGATTTCAATGATATTATAACCCGCTTATTCAAGCGGGTTTGATAGTCTTTAACAAGGTTTGACGAGCTTAAGGCTTAGGCGTTAAGCTTTGGGCGTTTCGACTTTTTCAAGCTCCAACAGAATATCCCCATCCGCCACAAGCGCCCCTGTTTCCACTGTGAGGCTTTCAACAATTCCGTCCCGCGGGGCCTCAAGCGTCATTTCCATTTTCATCGCTTCCATGATGATCAACGGGTCGCCCGCTTTGACACTCGCGCCGACCTTGGTTTTAACCGCGATGATCTTACCGGGCATGGGGGCGGTGAGGGAGTCGGCGGAGGATTTTGACGTCGCATCTACAGTATGGAAAAATGGAACGAAGATTCCGCTAGCCTCTTTTTGGATAAGAACTCCGTCATCTAAAGTTAAAAAATGCCAGCTTCCTCTATGGTGCAAGATAGTTTCAATATCCTGTATAGGATAAGGGGCATCAGCGTCATGGATTTGTATAAATGTGTCATTTAATGATACTGTGATATATGTGTCGCCGCTCTCTATGAATTCAACCTCTATAGAATTTCCGTTGCGAATGAACCAAACTCTTTCTCGGCTTGGAATGTTGTTCTTCCACCCTGTTTTGTCATCGAACGGTGTTGGGATTGATTTTAAACTTGGTGAGGGTTTATCATCAATGAGCTGGTCAGGTGTACCAGAAAAATAATGAGCGCCAGCTAATGCATATATGGCGTCTAATTGTAATAGATCAGGCCATATCAATATGTCTTGATGGTTTTCAATAAATCCAGTCGAGACGTTTCCAGCTTCGAAATCATCATGGTTTAAACAATTGAATAAAAATTGCCCGTTGCATGTTATCCCATCAATGTTGGTCGACATAATTCCAACTGAACATTGATGAATTGCTGACTCACGATTGTCTCCAAACCCAATGATTTTGGCAATCATGGGGTCATAAAATGGAGTGATACGGTCACCTTCTTCTACACCTGAATCAATTCTATGGCGTTCACTATCATTAGTTCCCCAATCTGCGAAATTCGCCCCTATTGATATTGTCCCAATACTCGGCAGAAAGTCATTCGCAGGGTCTTCGGCGTAAAGCCGCGCTTCAACCGCGTGGCCTTGCATTTTAATCTCTTTTTGCTTCGGGAGTTTTTCCCCTTGAGCGACGCGGATTTGTAGCTCGACGAGATCAAGCCCTGTGATCATTTCTGTCACAGGATGTTCCACTTGCAGGCGGGTGTTCATTTCCATGAACCAGAAACCGTCTTTTTTAAGCTTACCTGACCCGTCGACAATAAATTCGACGGTGCCCGCGCCGACATAGTTCACGGCTTTGGCCGCATTGACCGCCGCGTCTGTCATAGCTTTACGCACTACGTCGGTCATGCCGGGGGCAGGGGCTTCTTCAATCACCTTTTGGTGGCGACGCTGCAAGGAGCAATCGCGCTCAAACATATGCACCACATTACCGTGGGTGTCGCCAAACACTTGCACTTCGATATGGCGCGGAGAGGTGATATATTTCTCAATCAGAACATCTTGATTGCCAAAGCTTGATTTCGCTTCGCGTTGGCAAGAGGCAAGATCATCGAGGAAGTCTTCGGCGCGTTCGACCTTGCGCATACCCTTGCCGCCGCCGCCTGCAACAGCCTTAATCAGAACAGGATATCCTATCATCCCCGCTTTCGCCTTGAGGAGCTTCGGGTCTTGATCTTTGCCGTGATAGCCGGGAGTGATCGGAACTCCCGCCGCGTCCATTAATTTCTTCGCCGCGTCTTTGAGGCCCATAGCCTCCATGCTCTCAGGGCGAGGACCAATAAAGATAAGCCCCGCCTTGTCGCAAGCGCGAACGAAGTCAGGATTTTCCGATAGAAAGCCGTAACCCGGATGCACCGCGTCCGAACCTGTTTCCTTAGCCGCAGCGATGAGTTTTTCCATCACCAGATAGCTCTCCACCGCAGGAGACGGGCCAATATGCACCGCTTCGTCCGCGAGACGCACATGCAAAGCCTTACGGTCTGCATCGGAATAGACGGCCACAGTCGCAATGCCCATTTTACGTGCGGTCTTAATCACGCGGCAAGCAATCTCTCCGCGATTAGCAATCAGGATTTTTGTGATTTTTTTCATCTCAATTATCCTTACATCCGAAACACGCCAAAGCGTGTCTCCTCTTTCGGGGAATTGGCGGCCATGGCTAGACCTAATCCTAAGATGCGGCGCGTATCAGTTGGGGCGATAATGCCGTCATCCCATAGTCTGGCGCTGGAGTAATAAGGGTGGCCTTCATGCTCATATTTTTCGCGGATGGGGGCTTTGAAGGCTTCAAGCTCCTCCTCGCTCCACCCGTCAGAACCTTTGGTCACGGTGGCCAGAACGCTCGCCGCTTGCTCGCCGCCCATCACAGAAATACGGGCGTTGGGCCACATAAATAAGAGCCGCGGATCATAGGCGCGGCCACACATGCCGTAATTCCCTGCGCCGTAAGAGCCGCCGACAATGATGGTGAATTTAGGAACTTTCGCGCAAGACACGGCATGAACCATCTTCGCGCCGTTCTTGGCAATGCCGCCCGACTCGGCCTTAGAGCCAACCATAAAGCCTGTGATATTTTGTAGAAAGACAAGCGGGATATTGCGTTGCGAACAGAGCTCGACGAAATGCGCACCCTTGAGCGCACTTTCAGAGAACAGCACGCCATTATTGCCGATAATCCCCACTTGATAGCCGTGGATTTTGGCAAAGCCGCAAACGAGCGTTTCGCCGTAAAGTTTTTTAAATTCATGAAACTTGGACCCGTCAACAATCCGCGCGATAATCTCTCGCACATCGACGGGTTGGCGTGGGTCTTTCGGGATAATACCGAGCAGCTCATCTTCATCATATAAAGGCGCGTCCGCCGCGTCTGGATTATAAGCTTTATCCGCCGCGCCTAGCGTATCAACCGCGTCGCGCGCAATCGAGAGGGCGTGGGCGTCATTGACCGCCAGATGATCGACCACGCCAGATGTTTTGGCGTGGAGCATGCCGCCGCCGAGACTTTCCGCGTCAATATCTTCGCCCGTCGCCGCTTTGACAAGTGGTGGCCCTGCGAGAAATATTGTCCCTTGATCTTGGACAATAATGCTCTCGTCGGCCATAGCAGGGACGTAAGCGCCGCCCGCCGTGCAAGAGCCCATGACCACGGCAATTTGCGGAATGCCTTGCGCGCTCATATTGGCTTGATTGTAAAAACAGCGCCCGAAATGATCGCGGTCAGGGAAGACTTCCGCTTGGCGGGGAAGGTTCGCGCCGCCGCTATCGACAAGGTAAATGCAAGGCAAATGGTTCGCCGCTGCAATGTCTTGTGCGCGCCCTTGTTTTTTCGTGGTGAGAGGGAAATAGCTCCCGCCTTTGACCGTGGGGTCATTACATATAATCATGACTTCGCGGCCAGCGACACGACCAATGCCTGTGATCAACCCTGCCGCGGGGACGTTTTCGGGATAGACCTCATAGGCGGCAAATTGTGACAGCTCTAGGAACGGCGTTCCGGGGTCTAGCAGGCGCTCGACGCGCTCTCGGGGGAGGAGTTTGCCCCGTGATAAATGTTTTTCCCGCGCGCGTTCCGATCCACCTTGGGCGATGACTCCGACTTTCTCGCGCAGATCATCCACAAGCGCACGCATATGATCGGCGTTCTCGCGAAAGGCGGGACTGTCAGGATTTATCTTTGTTGGGAGTTTTGGCATGCATGTCTCTTTAATTTTAACCAGATGTATAAAAATTTGAACTCAAAGTCAAATTTTTAGCTTTCACATTGAAATGATCATTCGTCATTCCCTTGTTAAGATATTGTCTTTATAGCCAATGTTATGACCACACAGTCCAAATCACCGAAACAAGCCCCTGATGAGAGCCTTTCTGCAGCGAAAGATAATTCGGCACGGTTATTGAAATTTATCACAGACGTTGCTCCTGAAACGGGGGCGGTAACAGAAATAGCGGACGGTGTGTTTTGGCTTCGTTTCTCACTACCGATGGCGGGACTGAATCATATTAATTTATATTTGCTCAAGGACCGTGATCAGTGGGTTGTAGTTGATACGGGACTTGGGAGCAAAACTAGCAAGGCGCAATGGGAAGGCTATTTCACAGACCTTATGGGCGACCGTCCCGTGAACCGCGTGATTGTGACCCATCTTCACCCTGACCATGCGGGCTTGGCAGGGTGGATGAAACGGAAATTTGATTGTCCGCTTTTGATGACGCGCGGGGAATATTTACTCTGCCGATTGCTGGCCGCCGATACGGGCCATGAAGCGCCGCCCGAAGGTATTGCTTTTTACCGAAAGGCGGGCCTGACATCTGAACAAATTGAGCTTTATAAAATGCGCTTTGGTGGTTTTGGTAAAGCGATCTCGCCAATGCCGCAAAGTTATGACCGTCTGCAAGAGGGCGACACACTTCGCATCAATGGTCGCGAGTGGCAGATTATTATTGGCTCTGGTCATTCTCCTGAACATGCTTGTCTTTATTGCCCTGAACTCAAAATTTGCCTATCGGGAGATCAAATCCTCCCCAATATTAGTTCTAATGTCTCCGTCTGGCCAACCGAACCAGAAGGTAATCCGCTTGAAGACTGGATAAGCTCTTGTCATAAATTAAAGGAAGCGCTTCCGGAAGACACCTTAATTGGCCCTGCCCACGGCATCCCGTTTCGCGGCGCACATAAGCGGCTTGAAAAGCTGATCTCTCATCATGAAAAAGCCTTGGAGCGTTTGGCAGAATTTTGTAATGCACCACGTCTCGCCACAGAAATTTACTCGGTTTTATTCAGGCGCGGCATTGATGACGGCAACCGCATTATGGCGGTGGGCGAAGCGGTTGCGCACCTCAACTGCCTCAAAGAACGCGGTGTTGTGCGTAGGACATTAAATGACGCTGGACAGTTTATTTATCATACGCGGTGAGGCATGTTCAAACACTTATCAATGTGATATTGATCTGTTATGTCTCATGACCAACCAATTGATAGCTTTAAAGATTATTTGAACCTCATTTATCCTGCTAAGAGATGGGTTTTTTTAGCTATGGTAGGAGGATTTATTCTCAGTCTAATTTTGGGGTGGGAATATTTCCTAGAAGGTGACTTTATAAGATTTTTTGGGTTTTTAATTTTAGTTCCAATATTCTTATATGGAATTCATGTGATAACTCATATCATATTTTATTATGTGTCATATATATTGGTACGCGGCCGCAAATAAAATAATAAATTATCTGCCACTTAATAATGAAGAAACTTGCCAGTCATCTGTGCTCCCCGTCTTCCCTCTTTTAGATGTGAGATATATATTTATACCCTCACCCTGAGCCTGTCGAAGGGTGTCTTGCGACTCGTAGCCATGTTAATTTACGCAGCCGTGCTTCGACAAGCTCAGCATGAGGGCTGGGATATTGACCCACCCCGTCCACCCCTGCGAAGGCAGGGGTCTCTGTTCTTGGTGCAAAAAATAGTGATTGCAGGGATGAGCGGAGGGAAAGAAAATAACTAAGATATATCCACGCCCCCAATTTATGCCTTATCCTAAAATTGTTCCTTATTCGCGGACGGACAATCGCGCGTTAGTTTGTTTGAATGAGGACGGTTGGCGCGGATAGTGCGTGGGTTTAACGTCCTGCGTGTCCCGCCGAACGCCTTGTTAAAACGTCTTGGGGTCGTAAGGTTTTTAAGGCGCGATGGTCGTGACATACCACTGTCCGAGGCCTTTGAAAAAGCCAACCGTTGCGAAGGACTTTCCGCCTTGCGGAGAGGTCAGGCTCAAAGTGAGTCTGATATCCATTGCGTAAATTAAGAAAACAATTGGTAGCCATCGTAATGGAAGCCTTCGCAGACTGTCCTAACTTGTTCCGAAAGGTACGGGATGTTTTGGTATGCCTTATTATACATCACCCATCCCGACGAACGTCGGAATCTCTTGCGACTCTAGGCACACCCAACAGCAATGATGTTGACGCGCGGGGTTTGAGGGCCTAACTGGCGCGTGAGATAATTAAAGGACGTACCTAAATGTCAAATCCCGTATTTGAGACGACTAAAGCTTGGCCGTTTGAGCAGGCGCGCCAAATCCTCAAACGTTTAGACATTGAGAAAAAACGCGGGATTGATCGTGGCGATCAACCTGTAATATTTGAAACAGGTTACGGCCCGTCAGGTCTGCCGCATATTGGCACGTTCGGCGAGGTGGTTCGCACGATCATGGTGATGGATGCGTTCCGCGCTTTGACCGATAATCAGGTTCCTATGAAAATGATCTGCGTATCGGATGATATGGACGGGATGCGTAAAGTGCCCGCAAATGTGCCGAACCAAGACGCTTTAGCGGAGCATCTCGGCAAGCCGCTCACCGATGTGCCTGATCCGTTTGGTGAGCATGACAGCTTTGCCGGCCAGAATAATGCCCGTCTTCGCGCCTTCCTTGATGGGTTCGGGTTTGAGTATGAATTTCTCTCCGCGACCAAGCTTTACCGTAGCGGTGCTTATGATGACATGCTCATCAAGGCGCTTGAGAATTTTGATAAAATTATGGGCGTGATGTTGCCGACGTTGGGCGAAGAGCGCCGCGCGACCTACAGCCCGTTCCTGCCGATTTCGCCGACATCCGGCCGCGTACTTTATGTGCCGATGAAAAATGTCGACGCGGAGGCAGGAACGATCACGTTTGATGATGAGGACGGCACAGAGGTGACACTGTCTGTGACAGGCGGTAATTGTAAGCTGCAATGGAAGCCAGACTTTGGCATGCGTTGGGCGGCGCTCAATGTCGACTTTGAAATGTACGGAAAAGATCACCAGATCAACGGCGGGATTTATTCAAAAATCAGCCGTATTTTGGGGGCCATGCCGCCGGTGCAATATTGCTATGAATTATTCCTCGACGATAAAGGCGAGAAGATTTCCAAATCGAAAGGCAACGGTATTTCCGTCGAGCAATGGTTGTCCTATGCCTCGCCTGAAAGTTTGGCGCTTTATATGTACACAAAACCGCGCACAGCAAAGCGTCTATATTTTGACGTCATCCCGAAGGCGGTGGATGAATATTATCAGCACCTTGCGGCCTACCAGACCCAAGAGCTGGATAAGCAAATCGTCAATCCCGTTTGGTATATCCATCACGGCCACCCGCCGCAGCACCATATGCCGATCAGTTTTGCGCTTTTGCTCAACCTTGTGTCGGCGGCCAATGCGTCTGATAAAGATATTTTGTGGGGTTTTATCCAACGCTACGCACCAGACGCCACGCCTGAAGATTATCCTGATCTCGATAAGCTCGTGGGTTATGCGGTCAGCTATTATGAGGACTTCGTCAAACCTGCGAAGGTCTACCGCGCACCGACAGATCAAGAGCGGGCGGCTCTAACGGACTTAGCGGCACGGTTAAAGACGGTTGACGCGGTTGAATCTACTGACGGCGAAGCGCTGCAAACGCTGATTTTCTCCGTCGGTAAAGATCATGAGTTCGAGAATTTGCGTGATTGGTTCAAGGCTATTTACGAGGTCTGTTTGGGGCAATCCCAAGGCCCGCGTTTTGGCTCATTTGTGGCGATTTACGGCCCTGAAAATACGGCTAAATTAATTGAAGATGTGCTGCCATAAGTCATTAAAGCCGAAATGAGCGTCTAAACCTTTTGTGACAAAGCTTGATCTGACACTCTATCAAAGTCTGTTATAAGGCTGTATGATACAGCTCTCGAATATGGTTTTACGTGGATTTATAGCGCTTTTGCTCGGGATCAATCTGTTTGTTTGCGCCGCCAGTGCGGCCTCAACGGATGTGACGGCACCTGAAGATGTCTCGCTTGAGCTGGAAAAGGCTCGTGCCTTATTTGATGCGGGAGACTACGCCGCCGCCCGTATGGCCGCCGAAGATATAGGAACAGCGGACGCCTATATTTTGGCGTCAGAGACTGTCACAGCTACGATTATATTAGGCCATTTTAAAAAGCCGAATGCAGCAGCGAAAGAGGCGCTGTCTCTGGCGGAAAAAGCACTGGCGCTTAATCCCGATGATGTGGATGCGCGTCTCCAACACGCCTTGACCTACGGTCTTGTGGCGCAATCTACGGGGGATTTAAAAGCTTGGCGAAAGAAATTACCCGTGCATATGCGTGATTTGATCGAAGGCTTACGTCGTGACGCGCCCGATGATGCACGCGGCCATGCCTTGCTTGGGGCCTGGAATCTTGAAATCGTAAATAAGGTTGGAGATCGCAATGCTTATAAATGGTATAAGGCCAATGCTGATGAGGGAATAGCGAGCTATGAGATGGCCTTAAAACTCGCGAATGATGATATTATAATTAAGAGTAATTATGGGGCTGCGATGATTTTATTGGATGATATGGAGTCTGCTAAAAAGCTGTTATCAGCTGTCATGGATGTGCCTCCAACGAATGCGGCTGAAATTGGGTTTCAAAAGCGAGTCGCTATTTTAAACGCCTCGCTTGAGGGTTCGAATTCGAAAGCCCTTAAGAAAGCCGCGAAGGCCTTTTTGAATAATAAGCCCTTATAATTAGCCGGTACCAAGGTCTATTGAGACACCCACATGATACGCGCAACCCAGACTACGTTTTTACGCGCTAAGAGCCGGCCTTCATACTCGGGATTAAGCGAGCGAAGCTCGATAAAGGTTTCATTGATACGAACAAGCTCTTTGGCGAGAACTTCACCTTCGAGGGTTTTGACGACCACACGGTCTCCACGGTGAACAGGAGCGTGAGGCGCGACGATGACTTTTTCACCGTTACGAAAAACAGGCGACATGGAATCGCCCATAATTTCGAGCACATACATGCCCTCAGAACGCCCTGCGGGAAGGTCGATTTCTTCCCAACCAGACCCAATCGGAAAGCCTGAGTCGTCAAAGAAACCATCGTCTCCTGCTTGCGCGAGGCCAATTAGCGGTGCAGTACGTGACTTGCTGGAATGACCTGCGATGAAGGCGGAGAAATCCTCCATATCGAGGCCGAGAACAGCAAGCACTTTGGCCAGGCTTTCCGTTGATGGCCAGCGGTCTTTACCCGTGCCAGAACGGCGTTTAGATTTGTTGAATGTAGTTGGGTCCAGACCTGCGCGTTTGGCAAGGCCAGACGGTGAGGTTTCATGGGCTTCGGCGAGACGGTCGAGGGCCGACCAAATCTTTTTATGGGTTAACATCTCAAGGCGCTTTCTATTTGGCCTATACCTTAAGTAGCAAATAGGAAAAAAAACCTAATCCGTCAAGTCCATGATGCCTAATTAATAAAAAACCCGCACAAGGCGGGTTTTAATTTAGCAATTTTAACGGCGTTTACAGGTAAGCGGTTTCTCCGTGTAGGCTCTTATCAAGGCCTTCAGTCTCTTCTTCTGACGTTACCCGCAAGCCAAAGATGGCTTTTAGCATAAGGAGGATAAGAGCACTGATAACAGCAGACCAGACGACGACCATAAGCGTGCCTTGAAGTTGTACAAGAAAATTACCGTCACCTGTTCCGCCTAAGGCTTTGGCTGATAGGAACGGAAGCAGTAAGATGCCAAGGATGCCGCCGACGCCGTGAACGGCGAAAACGTCAAGGCTATCGTCAATTTTAAGACGGACGCGAATGAGGTGAACCGCTGCGTAGCAAAGAAGCCCGCCTGCAAGCCCGATGAGCAAGGCTCCGCCCGGCCCAATGACGCCAGCTGCGGGTGTGACCGTTGCAAGACCAGCAATCGTGCCCGTGGCTGCCCCAACAAGCGTAGGCTTACGTGTGCTAAGGGCTTCGAGGCCAATCCAAACCAACGTTCCGACAGAGGCTGCGATGTGCGTGACGAGAAGGGCCATGCCTGCGCCGCCGTCCGCTGCGAGCTGTGAGCCGCCGTTAAAGCCGAACCAACCAACCCATAACATCGCCGCGCCGACCATAACGATACCCGGACGGTGAGGGGGTGTTAGTTCATTTGGAAAGCCTTTGCGCTTCCCGAGGAGCAAGACATAGACCAAGGCTGAAATACCTGCTGTTGCGTGAACCACGAGACCACCTGCGAAGTCAATAACGCCAAGATCTGAGAGGTAACCACCGCCCCAAACCCAATGACAAACAGGGGCATAAACAGCGAGTAACCAAAGCACTGTAAAGAGCAAGACGGGTAAGAATTTCACACGTTCAACGAAAGCACCGACAATAAGGGCTGGCGTAATGACAGCAAAGGTCATTTGGAACGCTAAGAAAACGCTTTCAGGAATTGTTCCGCTAATAGCGTCACGCTCTAAACCACCAAGGAATAAATTGTCGAGGCCACCCCACCAAGCATTTCCACCCCCTAAGGTGATAGAATAACCTGCAACGACGACCGAAACGATCCAAGCATTTCCGTCCCCGAAGGCGATAGAATAACCTGCAACGACCCAAACGATAGACGCGACGGCGGCAATGGCGTAGACTTTCATTAAAACGGATAGGTAATTTTTAGAGCGGACAAGGCCGCCGTAAAAAAGGGCGAGTCCCGGTAGAGACATAAAAAGAACGAGCGCCGTTGCCGTTAAAATCCATGCGGTGTCGCCCGAATTTAGCGTATCAGCAAAGGCCGGTACGGAAACTCCGCAGGCGCCGATCATAGCTCCAAGTGTGAGTATAATACGTTTCATCAAAATTCCCTCAATTCACAATTTTAGTTTATATTTATATTTCCCCATTGAAAGAAAGATGGACAAGCGAGTCGCAAGTTAATTTTAATGCGCTATGCTTTTAAATTGTGCAGAGGTGAATTTTTGTATAAAAAAACCCGACTTTGCACATATTAAGTGCAAGCCGGGTAAGTTGTGCGTTTGTTTATCAAACGCGAGGGGAAGAATTGATGTGATTACAGCTGAGAGAGCTGTAATCCGTAATTTAATTAGCCTGCAGTGAACTCAGGGTAGGATTCGACGCCAACCTCGGCGATGTCCAAGCCTTTTAGTTCGTCTTCTGCGCTGACACGCAGGCCAATAGTCCGTTTTAAGGCAAACCAGATGATGGCACTTACGGCGGATACAAAGAGGCCTGTTGCGACCACGCCAATTAATTGCGGCATGAATTTGACCTCTGGGTTTGTAAAGGCCACGGCAAGTGTTCCGAAGATACCAGCCACCAAGTGAACAGGGATCGCACCGACGACGTCATCAATCTTGAACTTATCAAGGAGAGGGATTGTCAACATTGCAAGGAGTGAACCTAAACCGCCGACAAGCATGGCGACAGGTACGGACGGCGTAAGAGGTTCCGCCGTAATCGCAACCAGACCTGCGAGCGCACCGTTAAGCGCCATAGTTAAGTCCATTTTACCATAACGAAGCTGTGTATAGATGATGGCAATGACACACCCTGCGGCTGCAGCCATATTAGTGTTCACAAATATTTTCGCGATAGAGTCTGCGTCAGTGATCGTGCCCATAGCAAGCTGTGAGGCGCCGTTAAAGCCAAACCAACCGAGCCACAAGATAAATACACCGAGCGTTGCGAGCGGCATAGATGAGCCCGGCATTGGTGTCACTTTACCGTCAACATATTTACCTGAGCGTGCACCGAGTATGAGGGCGCCGACTAGAGCGGCCCAACCGCCTGTTGAGTGAACAAGTGTTGATCCCGCAAAATCAGAGAAACCTTGAGCATCAAGGAATCCGCCGCCCCATTCCCATGACCCAACGATTGGGTAAATAAGCCCTGTTAAGAACACAACGAAGATCATAAAGGGCCAAAACTTAATTCGTTCGGCAACCGTACCAGAAACAATCGAGGCTGTCGTCGCGCAGAAGACCATTTGGAAGAACCAATCAGAATAGGATGAATATCCTGTTTTAGCATCTTCGGGCGTAAAGTCATAACCGAGATTAAAACCGCCGAAGTAGGGGTTCGCACCGCCGTACATCATGTGATAGCCGATTAGGTAAAACATGATACCCGCGACTGAATAAAGAGCTATATTTTTCAAACACTGCATGGACACATTTTTTGTGCGGACTAGACCCGCCTCTAACATGGCAAAACCTGCGGCCATCCACATAACGAGGAAACCACCAATTAAGAAAAGTAATGTGTTAAAAATAAATGCGTCTTGGGTTGCATTGGCCTGAACAGTTGCTGCTAGGTCTTCGACAGTGACAGCGCCTGCCATAGCGGGAGCTAAAAGCATCATTGCCCCGGCTCCTATTATATATTTTGCGTATGTTCGCATGAGTATCCCTCCGGTTTTTGGTTAACTGAGGGGCTTATGGGAGGCCGTGAGCGGGTTTTGTTAAGAAACTATGTAGATTAGAACGGAGTGCGCATCTTTGTCTGATAAGTGTGCGAAGATTCTTAAAAAATGCTGCACAGCTGTGCAGGCATGGTTTAAGAGACAGCATAATAGTTTCAAAAGTGAGTCTCATGTCGATTTTTAAAATATTCCGTACGGATGAATGGCAGGACTTTAGCCAAGCCCATATTTTCACAGGCAGCGCCGATGATGTGCGCGATGGGTTCATTCACTTTTCAAGCGAAGAGACCTTGGCTGGTACTTTGGCGAAATATTTTAAAGATGACGCTGAGATTGTTATTGCACAGGTGGATAATCCAAAGTGGTCTGATCATTTGAGATGGGAACTATCACGCGGCGGGGCCAGTTTCCCCCATTTATATACGGCTTTATATCTGGATGATGTTATCGGTCACTGGACCCTTGAAAAAGCGGGTGAACAGACCAGTGATCAAGCGTGGGATTTGTCGGTGATTGCGGCTGCGTGCAAGATCACCTTTGCACCTTCGGATGTTTAAGGCTAAAGCGCTCGTGTAAACCCTATTGGCCCCACACGATTGCAGATGCACGATCACAGGCCGCAAGTAAGAGACGATCATGAGTTCTATATATAAATTTGCGACAGCGGCTATGCGCACACTCCCTGCTGAGGCGGCGCACAATGCTACTCTGAAAGCATTACGCGCAGGCTTAGGCCCTACAGCGTCTCTGAACAATGACGCTGCCCTGTCTATGGAGGTCGGTGGCCTGTCTTTACCCAACCCTGTTGGCTTGGCGCCAGGCTTTGATAAAAACGCTGAAGTCGCGACTGCGATGCTCAAAGCTGGCTTTGGGTTTGTGGAATGTGGAACTGTGACGCCAAGACCGCAAGTGGGTAATCCGAAACCGCGCCTGTTTCGCCTGACAGAGGACAAGGCTGTGATTAACCGCATGGGGTTCAATAATAAAGGATTGGATGTTTTTGAGCGGCGCTTGAAAGACCGCAAAGGTGAGGCCGGGATTGTTGGCGCTAATCTGGGGGCCAATAAGGATAGTACTGACCGCGTCAAAGATTACGTCACGGGCCTGAACCGTCTATGGGATCATGCGGATTATTTTACGATTAACATTAGCTCTCCGAATACGCCCGGTCTTCGTGATTTGCAGGGCGAAACCGCTTTGGATGAGCTTTTGGGCCGTCTCCAAGAGGCTCGCGTCTTACTTACTAAAGAGCAGGCGAGTAAGCCAATGTTCTTGAAGGTCGCGCCTGATTTGGACTTTTCCCAAGTAGAGCGCGTTGTCGCGCAATCACGGGCTTACGGTATGAACGCGATCATTGTTTCAAACACGACGATTGAACGGCCTGCGAGCTTAAAGAGCGCTCACGCATCTGAGGGCGGCGGCTTGTCTGGAAAACCTTTGTTTGAGCGCTCGACAGAGATACTAAAAGAATTTGTAGCGGCGGCGAATGGGAGGATAGATCTAATCGGCGTTGGCGGCATTAGCTCGGGCGAAGAAGCTTATCTGAAAATTAGGGCAGGAGCGAAGGCCGTGCAGCTTTATTCTGCGCTGGTTTACGCGGGCCCTAGCCTAGTCATTGATATTCGCAAAGACATGCTCGCACGCCTTAAAGCTGACGGGTTTAAAACACTCGAAGAGGCGGTGGGTACGCTTTAGGATACCAATTGCTTTAGGATAAATGCGCCTCAGTTTTCCGCCTGACATGGGGGTAGGCGACAATCATCGTCATCCACCGCGCTATGTAATATATTAAAAAGGTTATCCATATTCCACTGGGGCCTAGCTTTGGCGCGAGTAAATGATAGGCACCGAGATAAATAATAATAGCGGCGATGCCGCTATTTCGCATGGCGGCTGTTTGGGTTGTTCCTATGAAGATACCGTCCAGCTGATAGGCGGCAAACCCAACAATCGGCACGAGGGCGCAATATATAAGATATGTATTGGCGCTGGCGCGTACGGCTGCGTCTGGCGTCAACAGGTTTACCGCGAGGGGGCCGAGCATCAAGATGACGGCAGAACAAATAAGGGCAAAGATAAAGGAAAACTCACTGGTCAGCCGCACGGCGCGGTCAAAGGCCGTTTTGTTTTTGGCGCCAAATGCTGCGCCTACAGTCGCTTCGGCGGTATGGGCAAAGCCATCGAGTATAAGGGCAATGACAGTAATAAATTGCAGCAATATATGGTAACCTGCGAGAAAGGTTTCGCCCTCACTCGCGGCGGCATTGCCGAAGAAACTAAAGCCAATGGTTAAACAAATTGTGCGGATGAAAATATTGATATTATTGACGCCAAGTTTTCGGATGTCCTCCCACGCTAAAAGTATTTTGCGTGTCAAAATTTCCTTATAAAGTCCGCCGCGTGTTTTGATCTCGCGGCTTGCGAGCATAAGTCCTGCGGTAAGTCCCGCCCAATCTGCGATGGCAGTGGCAATGCCGACGCCGAAAATACCCCATCCAAAAATAATAACAAAAAGCGGCGATAAGATGATGTTGACGATGTTTAACCATATTTGCATGGTGAGTGCGCGACCAGACTTTCCCAAACCAATAAACCATCCCATTAAGGCGGTTCCACCGAGAAAGGCAGGAAGTCCCCAGAGACGCGCTTGGATATATTCACGCGCCGCGGCTTCGATGGGGGCATTGGCTGTGAAGATGTTAAACAGGAGTTTTAAGAGCAACAGCTGCGCGGCGAAAATAATCAAGCCAATAATAAGAGCGAGCGGGACGGCGCGAAACAAATGTGCTTGTACGTCGCGTTGATGGTTTTGGCCCTCAGATTGGGCAACCAATCCCGCCGTGCTCATTCGCAGAAAACCAAAGCCCCAATAAAAAATCGCATAGATCACTGCGCCGAGGCCTATCCCCGCGAGGGCGGCCGTCGTGCTGTAATGGGCGATAACAAGCGTATCAACGAAACCGACCATCGGTGTTGCGGCATTAGCGAGCATAACTGGCCAGCTCATAGCAAAGACCTGCCGTCGGGTTAGAGCGCCGCGTGATGTCATGGGCTTTGTGATGTTGTAGCTTGAGCCATGTTAGCGGCTATAAGTTTAATAAATGCACGCCGCAATGGGCGCGTGACGATTTATTTCTTTTGCACCAAAAAATGACCATGTAGGGCGGCGATAGGAAGATCGGGTCTTTCTTGCCACACATCGACATTGACGTTGACAATACGGCGGCCGTGGCGCGTTATTTTAGCCTTAGCATAACAGTCGAGTGGTTTGCCGCGGCGGAGATAATCAATATTAATCCCAACGGTCTTGGGCAGCCCTTCTTCGGGGTGAGCCAAAAGAATTTGCGCAACTGCTGTAATCTCCATGAAGCCACCTATGACACCACCGTGTAGGGCTGGTAGCGCTGGGTTTCCGATATTGCTCTCTTTATAGGGCATTATCAGGGTAAAATCATCGCCCATGAAAAGCGGCTTCACACCTAAAACTGCGGCGTAAGGAATTTGCTTCAAACCTGTGATCAGGCGGTCTTTGTTAGAGAGGCTCATGAGGAGCTCTCCGTTTGTTGCGCAAAAATATTTGAGCCTTTGGGCGCACTCATAAATGTCGCTTGGCTAATGGAGATCGGGTCTTCATCGTCCCCGTCATGAGCCACACCGCGAATGAAGGCGATATCACGCGTGACCTTATAACAGGCGGCCTGCCCAATAATGGTTTTCCCTGGTTCGGCAGCCCGCATATAATCAATAGATAGATTAAGGGTCACAACAGGGCATATAGGATCAAAGGCACTCACCGCCGCGAGACCCGAGGCCTGGTCGAGCAGTGTTGTAACTGCGCCGCCGTGTATGACGCGTGTTTTTGGATGACCGCTTAATTTATGAGAATAGGGCAGCCGCAAGGTGGCTCGTCCTATATCAATAGAGACAAATTCAAGTCCAAGCTCGACACAATGCGGTGTGCCGGAAACAAATTTCGGCCCTAAGTCCCATAAAAATTCTAAAGCGCCTTCGGCCATTTATTTTCCCAGAGTGAGTGATGAATTATAAGTCTCGCCCCATAAAGCGTGAATCCATCGGATTGTCGTAATAACGTTGAATATCTTTAAAGCCGAAGGCTTCATAGATAGCATTTGCATGAACGAGCCCGTGGTCCGTATCAAGATAAATTTTTGTATAGTGCCTATTTTTTGCATCATCTAAACATAATTTAATCAGGGCGTGACCAAAGCCTTTCCCGCGGGCGGTAGGTTGACAATAAAGGCGCTTAAGTTCGCATATAGATCCGCGAAATGGTTTTAATCCGCAAGCGGCAACAGGGGTGCCGTTTATTTTGGCCACATAAAGTGCATCGTAAAAGGCGGGGAAGGTCGTAAACTCTTCATCGGTTTTTTGAAACTCAAGACCCTGCCCAAGATAGCCTTCAACAAATTTGAGGTATTCTAAGAATAGCTGTTTAACAGCCTCGATGTCCTCAGGAGTAGTGGCTGTTTCAATCGTAACCTTCGACATGTTGTTCTCTTATCATGGCCCATAAAAAAAGCAGCGTCTTATGAACACTGCTTTAAGTGTGTAATGATATTTGGCTTAGCCGTCTAGTTCGACACTATGTGGATACGGAATTGTAATGCCCTTTTTGTCAAAGGCTTCTTTGATTGATTTTTTCAAATCGAACATGACGTCCCAATAATGATCTGGATGACACCATACGCGGCTTTGAATATCAACGGAGCTTTCGTTCAGCGTAACAACTTTCGCCCAAGGGCCATGCGGTTCTGACAGGACGTTCGGGTGCTTAGCGGCGACGTCATTAATGATCTTAATCGCCTTATCAATATCGTCATCATAGTGAATGCCGTAATCTACGTCTACGCGGCGTAGGCCAAGGGATGTGAAGTTCTTGATGGTTGATCCCCACGCTTCACCGTTGGCGATAATGACTTTGACATTATCAACCGTAGCAAGGTTGGTTGTGAAAATATTGACATCATCAACAACACCTTCTTGACCTGTAACTTCAACATAATCGCCGAGCTTGTAAGGACGGAAGAGCATCAACATCACACCAGCGGCGACATTGCCGAGTGTCCCTTGAAGTGCGAGGCCAATGGCCAATGTGGCCGCACCTAAAATGGCAACAAATGATGTCGCTTCAACGCCGACTGTTCCGATAGCTGTAATTAGGACAATGGCTTTTAGCGCATAGCCTACAATCGAAGATAAGAAGTTCGCGAGGGTTTCATCAATATTCGGACTCTTCTGAAAAACTTTCTTTGCGATTTGGGTGATTTTTTTAGCGATCATAAATCCGATGATAAGAACGACTATGGCTCCAGCTACTTTCACGGCTATGTTTACGCCGTCTGTTGTCGCCCAATTTATAAGCCCTGTGACTGCGCCGCTGGCTTCGCCAAGTTTATCAGCGGCCTCTGCCGCCACGTTTGCAGCTGTATCTTGTGGTGCCATAACGGTTTCCTCCAATTTCTAAGATTTTTTTTCACGTAGAGCTTTGAGGCGCGCATTGCGGTCTCGGCCCTTTGATGATTTGACTTTTTGTTTGATTTTTACTTCATGCGGGTAAGGGATGCCAATACCAGCGCTATCAAGCGCCTGTTTGATAGGTTGCGAGATTTCTGTACTTAGGGCTTTATAATCGCTATGATTACACCAAACGCGTAGTTGAATGTCGACGGAGCTATCGCCGAGATTGACAACTTTGGCCCACGGCGCAGGGGTTGCGTGGACGCGGGGGTTAGTTTGAGCCGCTTGGGTGATGGTTTTAATGGCCGCGTCAATGCTCGCATCATAATCCACACCGATATTAAGGTCGAGACGGCGGGCGTCGAAGCCATTATTATTGCGAATAGTTCCGCCCCATATTTTACCATTCGAGATAATGATGGCAGAATTATCAGCTGTTTTTAAGCGTGTTGCCGTCAACTCAATGGCTGAAACAACACCTTTTGTTCCGCCGGCTTCAATTTCATCTCCAATTTTAAAGGGACGGAATATCATGAGCATGACACCCGCGGCGAGGTTACCAAGTGCACCCTGCATAACGAAGGCTAAGGCTGTACCAGATGCGAGGATTAGGCCTATGACGGGTGTCGTATCAATACCCAATATTCCTAAAACCACCATAATGACGGCAATCAAAAGAACATATTTTACGAGACTAGCAAAAAAGCGTGAGAGAGACGGGTCTGAATTAGGCGCGCGGTTTAAGCCGACTTCGACGCCAACTGCCACTTTATTGGCAATCATGCGGCCAATAAGAAAAACAACGAAAGCTATGAGGGCAGGTAAGGCATACTTACCGACAAGGTCAATGATTTGCGTCGCGTCCATTATGTGTTCCCCCAGTAAGTTCGACATCATAGATTGATTATTGATGATTAACGGTAGATGAATGAAGTTGGGAAAGATAGAATTCCAAGTGGTGGTTAGACCCCAGCCGCCAATTCAAGTTGATTTACAAGGCTTGCGTTAACACGTCCTGTTTCAGGGAGACCATTGGCTTTCTCAAAGGCAATAATAGCGCTTCGTGTTTTCGTGCCAATGGTTCCATCTGCTTCACCAACGCTATATCCAAGATTATTGAGCAAGGCTTGGACGTCAGCAATTTGAGTGTTTCCGGTCTTTGCATCGGCCGCGCGCCAAGGCATATCTTCAAAAACACCATTTGCTTTTTCGTCGATTTCAACAGGTTTAAATCCTGCGACACGTGTTTGTGCTGAATTGATTTCCACATCTGATAAGGTTTGATTGAGAGCGGCGACACGACGGTTGGCCTCTGTGTCACCTTGTGCGCTAGCTATGTTATACCAAACATAAGCTTCGACGAGGTTTTTTGTCACCCCAAACCCAAATTCATATAGGTAACCAATATTATACTGGGAATCGACGACGCCGCGTTCGGCGGCTTTTTCGAACCATTTTGCTGCGAGGCTAAGGTCTTGTTCAACACCCCCAGCCCCGTTTGCATGAAAATTAGCGAGGTCATGCATAGCAATACGGTTACCGTTTTGAGCGGCTTTCTCGATAAGGGTTCTGGCTGTTTGAAGGTCGCGTGTAACGCCAGTTCCTGTTTCATAGAGCTTGGCTAATCGGTATTGCGCTACGGCTTGTCCTTTGTTGGCGGAGGCTCGCAGTAAAGATAAAGCTTCTTGCGTATCACCCGTTTGTAATTTGATGAGTCCAAGCTGATATTCTGCGATAGGATTACCATCATTTGCGGCAGTTTCGAGCAATGATTTTGCGTCAGCTGTTTGGCTAATTGATGAATTTACATCATTAGCGTAATCGCCAATGGGCTCCAGAGTTTGGACGCTAGACGTTATAGCCGCAGAACCGTCGGCGTTTGCCGCTGTTGGGGCGCTCAATGGGCTTTCAACAAAAACGTTTTCTGGCAAATCGTTTGACGTTGGTGAACTGCCTCTAATTTTACCCATAGCGTAATATCCAACGCCTAAAACGGCTACGCCAAGGACCGCAGCGCGGAGATTGCTAGGGGTGAAGATATTGCCGCGTTTTGCGGCCTTTTTTGACATTTCAACTGGTGTACCCGGACGGGATTGCTCCATCGTCATATTAGATTCAGCGTAAGCCGGGTTTGCATAAGGCATATCATATGAACCCGTTTCATATGCTCCCGTTTCTGACGCGTCAAAACTTGACTCACTATTGTAAGGTGCTGGGGCATTATGCTGCTCATAATTTTGCGGCATTACCTTGTTGAGTTGACCGTAAGGGTTGGGGTCAAAGACCTCTAATGGCTGAGCTTGATGATGATCGTTTGGAAAAGCATCAACAACATTATTATAACCGGTCGGCTCGGTCACATAAGGGTTTGCAACGGCTGGTGCTGTACTGAAGTTGGCGCTGCTCTCAGTAAAGGGAATTGGGCCTTCAGTAAAAGTAGTTGTAGCTTCTGCAGCGGGAATTGGAGCGTCTAACCGTTGCTCTTGGAAAGGTATAACGGGTTCTTCGGTATTTTCTGCGTGATTGATATGGGTCGGCATAGGTTCGAGGTCAATCTCGGACACGTGCGGTGTAAAGGCGTCCTCTACTAATGCTGAACCTGCTTTAGAGGGCGTGGCTGAATTGGGAGAAAACCCATATTCAAGAGTCTCTAGTCGCGTTCTCAAGTCATCTAGGCCGCGTGCAAGCTCTTGTTTAGCTATTTCGTGCGTCTCTTTTAGGGATTCAATGTTTCGGTCGACCTGATCACGGTGATCGTTAAAATTTTGTTGCGATTCTAGCGCAATATCTGAAACTTTAGCTTTAAGAGTCCGGGCTTGTTCTTCACGGGCGTCTTTAGCATGCTCCGCAAAAACAGATATCTTATTACCCATATCCTTTAAAGCCATGGACGTATCATTTTCAATGGTTTTAAGATGCGCTTGTGTTGTTTCTAGAGCGTTACTATTGAATTCTATGGTCTTAAGGCAATTTGCAATATCTTGCTGAAGTGTCGTTTGCCGTGCATCCGTTGCAGCAAGAGCCGCTTGTCGGGATTTACGCTCAAGACTAAGGTTTTTGTCAACTTCGCGTGCGAGCTCGGAAACGTATTTTTTTAAGACATCAAGATTTTGAGCTTGTTCAGCCTCGGCTTGACGTAAACGGTTGTCAGCTTGATCAATCGCTGTCGCTAATGTGGTTATACGTGGGTCATCAAGGGCCATTTTCAGGTCGGTATTCACCGCCTTTTGAGTGTCACGTATAAGGCCGAGTAAATGAGTTTTTAAAGCACCAATTTGGAGGTCGATCTCTTTCTGGCGCGCCTCGCCTTCATGTTGAGACCCATGTCTTTGCTGGGCTAAACTACGAAGGGCGGTCTCGAGTGCGGCAACATTTTGCTGAGTTGTTTTATCCGCAGCCTCTAGCCGCGTGACAATAGAGCTAATGTCTCTACGTACAAATTTCAGCGTGTCGCGTGGTTTTGCCATTCTCTTTGACCCAGTCGCAATTAAGATAAAGCCTTTAAAATATTGTGTTAAAGGTAAACCTTTTCACACCTATGCAAGAAAGCCGTGATTTGGTTAATGAGCCGTTAAGACGTTAATACTTTTTCTATTTGGTGGCGTGTTTCTGCGATTTTCTTAAAGATACCTGCGAGTATCTGAAGATATGCTGCCATTTTTGAATGTTCATATCACAGAAATGTAAGTTGACGTTAACGTCAACGTTATATAAAAAAAATTATGAACAAGGTTAATGTTACATCAAATGACCCAAAGTGGGGTGTGCAAGCCTTTGCCACTTTGTTTGATATAACGCCGCGTGCTGTAAGGTTTTACGAAGATAAAGGACTTATCACGCCCTGTCGTGAAAATGGAAGCCGCGTTTTTGGCCCTGTTGAATATGTTCGCTTTGAGCGAATTTTACGGGCCAAGCGTCTTGGATTCACTCTCGATGACATCAAAGAAGTGCTTGACGTTATGGACGGCACAGTTCGCGCTCATGTTGAGCTACGCCGCCGCCGAGAAAATTTCGCGCGGGTTGTTAAAAACCTCTCGCGCCGCCGCGAAGACATTAAAAAACTAACCGCAGATATGACGGATCTTTGCGCTCGAATTGATACGCACTTAGCAGATGTGAACCCTGATGATCATGGGCTCGCCTTTGCCGCAGATTATGAGGCTGTTTTTCGGGAGCATTTCGCCGATGAACATACGTCTGATATAAACCGAAATGATGATAACGCTTAACGTAGGAACGGAATAATTATGCCTATTTACAACGCCCCTGTGCGCGACATGAAATTTGTTTTGCAAGAAATGCTCAATGTTGGTCACTTGACGGAATATGAGCGCTTCGCCGAAGCTGATACAGATACGCTTGAGGCTATTATTGAGCATAGCGGGAAATTTGCCAGTGAAGTGCTGACGCCGCTGAACGTGGTCGGCGACCATGAGGGCTGTACCCGTCATGACGATGGATCTGTGACAACACCAACAGGTTTTAAAGATGCTTACGCGCAAGTGGTTGAAAACGCTATGATGGGTCTTGCTCATGATCCGAAATACGGCGGCATGGGTATGCCAGGTGTTTGGGCCTTGGCCACAGGCGAGATGCAATCGTCTTCCAATATGGCGTTTGCTATGTATCCAGGTTTGACCAACGGTGCGGCCAAAGCGATTGAAATTGGCGGAAGCGAAGAGCAGAAAAACACATATTTGCCGAAAATGGTTTCAGGCGAGTGGACAGGGACAATGAACCTGACGGAACCGCATTGCGGGACTGATCTTGGTCTTTTGAAAACCAAAGCCGTTCCAAATGCTGACGGCAGTTATAAAATCACAGGCCAGAAAATATTTATCTCGGCCGGTGAGCATGATATGTCTCAAAATATCGTTCACCTTGTTTTGGCCCGTATCGAAGGCGCGCCAGCGGGCGTGAAAGGTATCTCTCTCTTTATCGTACCTAAGTTCAAATTAGACGCGGACGAAAATCCGGGTGAGCGTAATCTCCTGAGCTGCGGTGCGATTGAGCATAAAATGGGTATTCACGGAAACTCGACTTGTGTGATGAATTTTGACGAAGCCGAAGGCTACCTCATCGGTGAAGAGAACAAAGGCCTACGGGTTATGTTTGTGATGATGAACCGCGCGCGTTTGGATGTGGGCATGCAGGGCTACGCCCAATCCGAAGTTGCCTACCAAAACGCTGTGGCCTACGCCAATGACCGCTTGCAAGGCCGTAGCCTAACTGGGCCGAAAAACGAAAATGGCCCGGCTGACCCGCTGATCGTCCATCCTGACGTGCGCCGCATGTTAATGGAAACACGCGCTTATAATGAAGGCGCACGCGCTCTGGCTTATTGGGCCGCGATGATGGAAGACACAGAAATGGTTCACCCTGACGAGAAAGTCCGCGAAAAATGCGATGACCTTCTCGGTCTATTGACGCCCGTTATCAAAGGCTACCTCACGGACATGGCCATGAAGACGACGATTGATTGTCAGCAAATCTTCGGCGGTCACGGCTTCATCGAAGAATGGGGCATGAGCCAGTTTGTTCGCGATACGCGTATTGCGCTTATCTATGAAGGCGCCAACGGCGTTCAAGCGCTTGACCTTGTGGGCCGTAAGTTGGCTCGTAAAGGTGGCCGCGCCTTGATGTCACTTAATGCTGAAATGGATGAGTTTTTGGCTGAACATAAAGGTAATGAAAATATCGCTGACTTTATGAGCGGTCTTGATGATGCGAAAAAGCAGCTGACCGAAGCCACTATGTGGTTGATGCAAAACGGCATGACTAACCCTGATAATGCAGGCGCAGGCTCGACGGATTATATGCACATGATGGGCCTTACGTCTTTCGCTTACATGTGGGCGAAAATGGCGGTTGTCGCTCAAGCAGCGATCGACGGCGGGTCTGATGATGAATTCTATACGAATAAGCTCATCACAGGTCGTTATTTCCTTTTACGGATGCTCCCACAAATTGGCGCGCACCTGGCGAAGCTGAAAACAGGCGCAGAGCCGCTAATGGCGCTTGACGCGGCCGCGTTTTAAAAACGAAGGCTTTAAGCCCGCGCGGTTTCGTGCGGGTTTTTTATTTTACTCAAAAGAACAAATGTCTGGATATATTTATGCCCGCAATGGATTTTAAAAACCCTGAATGGTTTGACGAGGAAGATATCAATATCTTCCGCGAGGCTGTGCACGGCTTTTACGCGCGGGAAATGGCGCCGCATTCGGAAAGCTTTCGCAAGAACAAAATGGTCGACCGCAAGTTCTGGAATATGGCGGGCGAGATGGGTTTGCTGAATTGCGCGATACCTGAAGAATACGGCGGCGGGGGCGGGGATTACCGCCACGAAATGATCATTATGGAAGAATTGGTCAAAGCCAATGTCGACGGCTTTGGCCTGTCGCTTCATAATGCCATTGTTGCGCCTTATATCTTGCATTTCGGCACGGAAGAACAAAAGAAAAAATGGCTCCCGCGCATGGCGAGCGGCGAGCTTGTTGGCGCGATTGCTATGTCGGAACCCGGCACAGGATCTGACCTACAGAACGTCAAAACCAATGCCAAGAAAGACGGCAATGGCTGGGTGATTAACGGCTCTAAAACCTTCATCACTAATGGCGGGACAGCAAACCTCATCGTTGTTGTCGCCGATACGGGCGGCGAAGGCAAAATGTCCAAGTCGCTCTTTATCATTGAGACGGACGACCTTGAGGGTTTCCGCCGCGGACGTATTCTTGACAAGGTCGGGATGGACGCGCAAGACACAGCCGAGCTGTTCTTTGATGATATGAAAGTTCCTGCCGATAGTTTGCTCGGCCCAGAGACAGGCCACGGCTTTGTTCAGCTTATGAAAGAGCTGCCCCAAGAGCGCCTTAATATCGCCGTGCAAGGCGTCGCGCAAATGGAAGCGGCGCTCGAACTCACGGTTGAATATGTCAAAGAGCGCAAAGCCTTTGGCAAGCGGATTATGGATTTCCAAAACACGCAATTTGAGCTGGCGGAATGTAAAACCATTGTCCAAATTGCGAAGACGTTCGTTTATGATTGCGCCGCAAAACATCTTCGCGGAGAGCTAGATACGGTCACAGCCTCTATGGCCAAATATTGGGTTACGGATAAAGAATGCGAAGTGATCGACCGTTGTCTACAACTTCACGGTGGATACGGCTTTATGAATGAATACCGTATTGGCCGCATGTACCGCGATAGCCGCGTGCAGAAAATTTACGGCGGAACGAATGAAATTATGAAAATGCTGATCGCAAGGTCACTTTAAACTCTTATTTTTGCCGATGATCGGTACACTATATTTTGCTCTAAAAAGGAGACACTCTAATGGCAGATGCATATATTTTTGACGCGGTTCGAACGCCGCGCGGTAAAGGAAAAAAGAACGGGAGCTTGCACGAGATAACGGCTCTGTCGTTATTAACGCAGCAGCTCGAAGCGCTACGTGACCGTAATGATTTGGATACATCCAAAGTTGATGATGTGATCATGGGCTGCGTGTCACCCGTAGCAGGACAGGGCGCGGATATTGCCCGCGCTGCGTCTATCCACGCGAATTACAATGAAAAGGCCGCTGGCGTTACGATTAACCGTTTCTGTGCCTCTGGCCTTGAAGCGGTCAATATGGGCGCAGCCAAAGTCATGTCTGGGATGTCGGATATGGTCGTTTGCGGCGGTATTGAAAGCATGAGCCGCGTGCCGATGGGTTCTGACGGCGGCGCGATGGTTGCTGACCCGAACTTCGCTTATGAGCATTATGTTGTCCCGCAAGGCGTGTCGGCAGACCTTATTGCCACACGCCACGGATTTACCCGTGATGATTGCGATGCCTACGCGGTTGAGTCCCAAAAACGCGCGGCGAAATCATGGGAAGAAGGACGGTTTAAGAAATCTATCGTGCCCGTTAAAGATCAGCTTGGCGTCACGATATTAGACCATGATGAGCATATGCGTCCCGGCACAGATATGCAGTCGCTTGGTTCGCTTAATCCTGCCTTCATTCAGCAAGGCTTGATGATGCCAGGCTTTGACTATGTCGCCTTGCAAAAATATCCTGAGCTTGAGAAAATCAACCACGTCCATCATGCGGGCAATAGCTCAGGTATCGTTGACGGAGCGGGCGCAGTTTTAATCGGCTCTAAAGAAATGGGCGAGGCGCTAGGACTTAAAGCGCGTGCGCGTATTAAAGCCTTCGGCGAGATCGGCAGTGAACCGACGATCATGCTAACGGGACCAGAATATATCGCGACAAAAGTGCTGAAAAAAGCGGGCATGGAGGTCAATGATATTGATTTGTATGAGCTGAATGAAGCTTTCGCTTCTGTTGTGCTTCGCTTTATGCAAGCCCACAATATTGACCACGGTAAGATCAATGTAAACGGCGGCGCGATTGCCATGGGTCACCCTCTCGGAGCCACGGGCGCGATGATCCTCGGGACGATGGTGGACGAGCTCGAACGCTCTGACAAAGAGACGTCATTGATTACGCTTTGTGTGGGCGGCGGCATGGGTGCTGCGACCATCATTGAACGCGTTTAATTCATTAGATTTCAAGAGATATAGATATGGAACATTTTACACTTGATATAGACGTCGACGGCATTGCTTTGGTGACATTTGATAGCCCAGGACGCAGCATGAACGTGCTGTCCGATGCGGTTGTGACGGAACTCGGCGAGCTTGTCGCCAAGATAACTGAAGACGAGGCCGTTAAGGGCGTTGTCGTCACCTCTGGGAAGTCAGCCTTTTGTGCTGGCGCTGACCTTGAAGAAATGGGCGGCCATTTTGCGGGCGTTCAAAAGCTCATGAAAACAGACCCTGAAGCGGCCAAAAAGCAGCTTTTCGAAAAGGTCTTTACACTCAACGCGGCGTTCCGCGCCCTTGAAACTTGCGGCAAACCCGTTGCGGCGGCGATTAACGGCCTCGCTCTTGGCGGTGGTTTTGAGCTTGGTCTCGCCTGTCATGCGCGCTTTGTTGCGAGTGACAATCCGAAGTTAAAACTGGGCCTTCCTGAAGCGCTTGTTGGTCTCTTGCCAGGTGCGGGGGGGACGCAACGTCTTCCGCGTATTTTAGGCTTGATGAACGCTGCGCCAATTTTAATCCAAGGCAAGCAACTCACCGCTAAAGATGCGGTCTCTCAAGGTGTGGCGACAGCGGCGGTTCCGCAGGTCGAACTCGTAGATACGGCGAAACAGTGGGTCAAAGATAATCCAAAGGCTAAAGCCCCGTGGGACGCGCCAAAATTCCGCTATCCAGGCGGCGCACCTTACACAGCGCAAGGCTTGCCAATGTTTGCAGGGTCGAGCGCCATGGTGCGCAAGGAAAGCTTCGGTAATTACCCTGCGATGGGCAATATCCTAAAGTCCGTCTATGAAGGCGCGCTTGTGCCAATGGACGCGGCGCTACGGATTGAAAGCCGTTATTTCTGCGATCTATTACTTCGCCCTGAAAGCGCCAACATGGTGCGCTCACTCTTCTTGTCAAAGCAAGCGATTGAAAAAGGCGCGGCCCGTCCCGCAGGACAAGAGCCAGGCGACATTAAAAAGGTCGGCGTCATTGGTGCAGGCTTTATGGGCGCAGGCGTGGCCTATGTATCTGCCCGTGCAGGTATTGAGGTTGTCTTGGTCGATAGAGATCAAGAGGGCGCTGACAAAGGTAAGCAATTTACCATTGATGAGCAAACCAAGCGCGTCAAACGCGGTAAGACGACCCAAGAAAAAGCCGACGCGATTATCAACCGTATTGAAGCCACAGCGGACTACGCGAAATTAAAAGACGTCGATTTGATCGTTGAAGCGGTTTTTGAAAACTCGGAACTAAAAGCGAAGATCACCAAGATGACGGAAGAGATCATTGGCGATACGGCTGTCTTTGGCTCTAACACATCAACAATTCCGATTTCGGATTTGGCCAAAGCCTCGAAGCGTCCTGAAAACTTCATTGGCGTTCACTTCTTTAGCCCTGTGCATAAGATGATGTTGGTTGAAATTATCAAAGGCGAGAAGACCTCTGATTACGCCATTTCGCGTGCGCTTGATTATGTCATTAAGCTTCGCAAAGTACCGATTGTCGTGGAAGATACGCGCGGTTTCTATGCCAACCGTTGCGTCATGCGTTATATCCAAGAGGGCTATAATATGCTCTCAGAAGGCGTGAAGCCTGCGTTGATCGAAAACGGCGCTAAAATGGCAGGCATGCCTGTCGGGCCTTTATCTCTCCAAGATGAAGTCGCGATTGATTTGGCCTATAAGGTCATGACGCAAACTAAGGCTGATCTTGGCGATGCTTATCCTGAAAATAAAGG
Source organism: Maricaulaceae bacterium (assembly GCA_039989855.1). Lineage (GTDB taxonomy): Bacteria > Pseudomonadota > Alphaproteobacteria > Caulobacterales > Maricaulaceae > CALFVT01. The sequence continues at coordinate 50,486 of JBDXGZ010000002.1, forward strand.
CGATCCGATCATTGAAGCCATGTACGGCGCAGAGCGTTATGGCCGCAAAAACGGTAAGGGCTTCTATGTCTATAATGGCCGCGAGAAGCATCTCTGGGAAGAGCTTGGGCAGTTCGCCGTTGATGGTCTGCAAGAGCCGCAGCCTGATGTGAGCGAAATCAAAGACCGTGTCTTATATGCACAAGCGATTGAAGCGGCGCGGACGATGGCAGAAGGCATTATTCATGACCCGCGCGAAGCTGATCTTGGCTCGATCTTTGGCTGGGGCTTTGCTCCGTTCACAGGCGGCGCGATTAGTTTCATCGATATGGTCGGAACTGCGGCTTTTGTGAAACGCGCGGATGAGTTGAGCAAAGCTTACGGCGTTCAATTCGAGGTGCCGTCGCAGCTTCGCGATATGGCGGAAACAGGGGAGCTTTACTATCAAAAGTTTAACCCTGCAGCGAAGAGCACTTACACGAAATCAGCGTTAAATAAGATGCTTGAAAAAGACGTCGTTAAGATTGCTAACGCGATGGGTATTTCTGCGACCGTGGATGATTTGAAAAAAGACACGGTTGAGAAAATTCTCGCAAAGCAAGCTTAAGCTAGCACATACGGCGGCCCAAGGGGGCCGCCTTTTTTAAAGATAAAGAGGGATATATGGCAGATCTTGTTACCTATACATTAAGCGGCAATGTCGCGACTATTAAAATGGATGACGGCAAAGCCAATGTGCTGTCGACCGCGATGATTAGTGAGCTAAATACGGCTTTTGACAAAGCCGAAAAAGCCGATGCGATTGTCATCCTCACAGGGCGTGACGGCATGTTCTCTGGCGGGTTTAACCTCAAAGAAATGCAGGCGGGCCCAAAGGAAGCGATGATTTTGACCTCTAAAGGTTCAAAGCTTGCGCGGCGTATATTGTCGTTCCCGAGGCCCGTGATTGCGCTTGCAACAGGGCATACGATTGCCATGGGGGCGTTTTTAATGCTCGCTTGTGATTATCGTATGATTATTGAGGGTGACTATAAGGTCGGCCTTAACGAGACGATGATTGGCATGACAATGCATAATGTCGGCATTGAATTAGCGCGTTACCGTTTAGCAAAAAATTACTTCAATCGCTGCGTTATTAACGCCGAAATTTTTAATCCCAAAGGGGCGGTGTACGCTGGATTCTTTGACCGTGTTGTACCTGCGGAGCAGGCGGCTATGGCGGGGCCAATGGCAGGGCAAATGTTTGGGCAACTAAATGCGAAGGCCTTCCGAAATACGAAATTAAGATCCCGCAAAGATTTTTTTGCCATTCTCGATCAAGCGATTGAACATGATCTCGACCCTGAAAAAATTCACGCAGTTTAATGATAAAGCCGCGCGGCTATGAACGCCGCTTTCATGACCTTAGGGACGGCCAAATCTCGGCCATTCACTGCGGAGATTTAAGCCGCCCTATTGAGTTAGTATTTCTTCATGGCAACGGGTTTAATGGTCTGACTTATCGCCATATTCTCGAAAAACTTCCCGTCCATTCTGTCTCGCTTGATTTGCGAGGGCATGGGTTTTCAACCTTGCCTATTCCCTCCGAGCCGTTGACAAGTTTTGATATTTTCAAAGAGGATGTGTTGGACTTTATTCGCCGCCATACGGACGGCCAGATTATGATTGTTGGGCACTCTTTGGGCGGTGCGGTGGCCTTGATGGTCAACCAAGCGCAGCCTGATAAAATTAAATCGGCGTTAATTTTAGACCCGCCAACACTCCCGTCGTCATGGCGGTTTTTATTTCGTATCCCCGCTGTAAATAGATGGTTGATGAAAAATTTCAGTTTCGCGAAAAAGGCCCGTGCGCGGACGTCGATTTTCCCTGACGAAGAGACGTTGTTTAAGCATTATAAAACAAAGCGAGCGTTCAAGGCCTTTACCTCTGAAATATTACGCGATTATATTGAAGGCGGAACGCGGCCTCATAAAGACGGGATTGAGCTTTGTTGCGATCCTAAATGGGAAGCACGTGTTTTTCTCGGTCATGATAATGATATTTTTGGAGCTGCGAAAAAACTCCCTAAAAATAGCTTTTATATTATGGCGTCAGAGCGCATGGCCTCGAGTCCTTTAACTCGACTAAAAATTCGTTTCATTATGGGCAAGCACCGTATGAAAATAGGCGAAGGGTTTGCTCATCTCTTTCCAATGGAAGACCCTGATTATGTTGCGGCGCAGCTTAAAAGACTTTTGGCAAATTAAAAACGTTCGCGAACTAAGCGATTAATTGCGGGACGACCCTGGCTTGTAGGTGCTGCAAAACGTCTGGCGTAGGCTCAATGATTTTGCGCGCCTCAAGATCAAACAGGGCGGCGATGGCGTCCATGCTCGCGATGGCTGTCCCGTCAAACGGATTTATCATCGTATGAACAAGGCGGCGCGTACGCCGATTGATGTCAGCAACAGCAGAGTAAAACACGAAGGGCATCCCTGCGGATACAGGCGTGTGGCAGATAAACCGCGTTTCGAGTAAAATGCCCATGACATGGTTTGGCTTCACATCTTTATCATGTACTTCTGGCCAGCCTTGCTTATAATGGGCAACGCAATCAGATACGCGGCCCATAATAGCGGCCCCCATGACACGTCCAAACATATCGGTTTCGGTACGTTGGAACACGCCGCGTCCGATAGGCTTGACGCCCCAATTTCCAAGCTGCATTTGGGTGGCGGCTATGGGTGTCATTTTTAGATCAAGGCTGCGCGGGGCGGCATAATTTGGCATATCCACATGATAGGCCTGCGCCGATTCCATGACTCGCTTTGGCCAGTTAAAACTTTGCCCCGTGGGGAGATAAACATGTTCAATATTTTCTATGATCGTCGCGGAGACAGCACCGCTATCGGCGTGATAAATTACATGCAAAAGCGTCATGCTGAAATCACTGATCTTAACTAGGCCCGTTTCTATGCGTAAGAGCTGCCCTGGGCGGCTTTCGGTTTTATATTGGATGTGGGCATCCATAAATTTAACCGAACTTGGATAGCCTTTAGTGAAGGCTTTGGGCAAGCCGAGCATCATAATGAACATTTGTCGGGCTTGTTGGGCCTTATAGAGATAATGCCGCATATTGAGGTGGCCGAGGGCGTCACACTCATGTGCCTCTGCTTCACCGGTCCATGTTTCTATAAAGCCTGTCATAGGCTACCATTAACGGTTTTTACGCGAATTCCCACCCATCAATGCAAGGAAATGGAAAATATGATTGAAGCTTGCTCATTTTTTGGTTAGGAGGCTTGGAATTTTTTGGCATATGCCGACGAAATAAGGAAAAAATAATGGCTAAAGCACCAGCACAGGGGAATGTCTCCGTAACCGGGAACGTAATGTTTTACGGAAATCCACAACCTTTATCCAAGGATAAGCATAAAGGATTTGGCGTCAAACCTGTTGATAAACCTTTTGATTTTTTGACGAAGCAACATTTCATGCCAATGACGGCGTCTGAATTTGTATCTGCGGCCGCATCTTACCCAGTTGTTTTTGCAGGTGAGCAGCGCAACCCAATCGCGATCATGGGTATTCGGACGGATGAAAACCTTTTTGTCAAAGACGGTATATTTAATAATGATTTTTATCTCCCAGCTTTTGCGCGGCGTTATCCTTTCGTTCTAGCAGGCGACCAAGCAAATGACCGTTTTGTTGTTTGTGTTGATGAAAATGCGGAATGTGTGACGAAAAAGAACCCTGTTTCAACATTTTTCGATGGTGATGATACAAGCCAATTCACGAAAGATGCGTTTCAGTTCTTGCAAAATTTCGAACGTGACCGTCAGAGTACGGTTGCGATGGTTGAGCGCTTTAAAGAGCTTGATTTGTTTGAGTCAAAAGACATGCACTTCCAAGGTCAAAATGCTGATGGATCACCAGCTGAACGTCAAAAAATCGCTGATTACTTTGCGGTTTCAACTGAAAAGCTTGCCGGCTTGGATGAGAAGACACTCAGCGAATTTGTGACCAAAGGCTATATGGGCGTTATTTATGCACACCTTGTGTCTCTTACAAACTGGCAACGTCTCGTTAATATGACGCTACGCAAGGCGGCAGAAGAGCGTGAAGCAAACGCATAAATTTATTGATTATACAATCTTTGAGCCCGGCTTCAAAGTCGGGCTTTTTTTATAAATTCTACGTGATAAGGTCGCCGCTTTCCTTTCCTTTAATTTTCTAACCCTATAAGGCTGTTACAAGGAAATTATATGATGCGATTTATTATACATACATGGATGTTGCTCTGTGCGAGCCTTCTTACGCCCGTGGTCTGGGCTGCGCAATCTGACGCTGTGGATACGGGGAAGGTTCTCGCGCAACTCGTCAGCACTCATGACCGCATCATGCCGGGGGAGACATTCCATGTTGCCCTTAAAACCACACTGGACGATCATTGGCATACTTATTGGCGCAATCCAGGCGAAAGCGGAGAGCCTGTTCAAATTCAGTGGAAGCATGCTGATAGTCTGAGCGTAGGGCACATAACATGGCCGCTGCCCAATACGATCACGACAGGTCCGATTATTAATTACGGCTTTGAAGGCGTGCCTTATTTCCCTGTTGAATTCACTTTATCGCGTGACGCGGTAATTGGCGATAATTTAGAAATTTCTGCGAATGTTTATTACCTTGTTTGTTATGATGTCTGCATCCCAGAGCAAGCGGAACTTAGCCTGTTTATAACGGTCGGCGAGACTAAAACAGATGTGCTTAATAAGGCCGGCATTGATAATTCCTTGTATGACGCCCCGAAGCGCGGTGCGGCAAAGGGCGGGGCTGAGTTAAGCGGGACGGATGTGACGATGACTGTCAACGGTCTGCCAGAGGGTGTTGAACTAAGCGAAGCCTATTTTTTCCCGAATGATCAGGGCTATATTATACCAAGTGCGCCGCAAGGTGTGAGCGTTGGTTCAGCGGGCGTAACGTTAAAGACGCAGGCTGATTACCTATGGGAAGACGGCGCACCTGAGACACTCGAAGGCGTGATACGCTATAAAAACGGTGACATTTGGGGCGGTGAAATCGTTACATTAAATGTGGGTCAAGCGGTATCAGTTGGACAGCTAACGACGCCATCAGTGGGGAACCATGTCGGAGGGGTGTCCAAATTGAATATTATTACGGCCCTCATAGGAGCCTTTATCGGCGGCTTAATCTTAAACTTCATGCCGTGTGTTTTTCCTGTTATTTCTATAAAGGCGTTAAGTATCGCTAAATCGGCACATAATGATGTGAAAATTATTCGCCGTAACGCTTGGTTTTATACAGTCGGTGTGATTGCGACCTTCCTCTTGCTGACGCTTATTTTGTTAGGTCTTAAAGCGGCAGGATCACAAATCGGATGGGGATTTCAATTACAATCACCTGTACTTGTCGGCTTTTTGGCTCTTTTACTTTTCGCGATTGGCTTGAACCTTTTGGGTATGTTTGAGATTGGCTCTGGCCTACAAAACTTCGGGAGTGAGACGGCAGCGGGCGGCGGTGCAAAAGGCGCGTTCTTTACAGGCGCCCTCGCGGTTATTGTCGCGACGCCCTGTACCGCCCCGTTTATGGCTGGCGCTGTAGGTTACGCTTTGGCACAGCCAGCGCTCGTCACGCTCATCATTTTCTTCGCTCTAGCAGTTGGTTTTGCTTTTCCGTTTCTATTGATTGCCTATGTCCCGTCAATTTTAAGACGTTTGCCGAAGCCAGGGCTTTGGATGGTGCGCTTTAAGGAGCTTTTAAGTTTCCCAATGTTTGCGGCGGCTATTTGGTTGGTCTGGGTTGCGACGCAGCAATCGGGTGACATGGGTTTACTTTGTGTCTTGTCGGCGATGTTTTTATTGGCCTTGGCCGTTTGGCTCTTTAAGAGCCCTAAAGCTTTGGTGAAGGGTATCGCCATTATTACCCTCATCGGGGCTGTCAGTCTCCCCATTAGTTTGAAGACAGTATCTGGGCAACAAGTGTTGAATAAAGCGGAATATTCTGTCCCGTGGTCACCTGCTGCTGTGCAAACCGCGCAAGCCGAAGGCAAAACCATCTTTGTGGATTTTACAGCCGCATGGTGTGTGACTTGTAAGGTCAATGAGCGACTTGTTTTATCTCTGCCAGATGTTCAAGCACGGCTGTCGGGTGATGATGTCGTCTTTATGATTGCGGATTGGACGAACAAAAATGATATTATCGCGCAGGAATTGGCGAGGCATGGCCGCTCAGGTGTGCCTTTATATTTGGTGTATAATCCAAATAACAATTCCGTGACAGCTGAGGTTTTACCTCAAATTTTGACTCAAAATATGGTATTGGCTGCACTGGAGTAAAATTTGGGAGAGGTAACCCTGCGGACAACGCACCTTGTTTTCCGCTTATAACGATAGGAAAAACGCATGAAACTTTCATTTAAATCCAGCATAATCGCAGCAACATTTTTATCAGCTGCATCTTTGGCTCTACCCGCGCAGGCTAAGTTTGAGACAGGGTCTACCCTTCCAGACATGCAAGTGACAGACGCGAACGGTGTTGTTCATAACCTTTCAGATTTTGACGGTAAAACGGTTGTTCTTGAATGGACCAACCATGAGTGCCCTTATGTTCGTAAGCATTATGATGGCGAGCATAGCAATATGCAGAACATTCAAAAGCGAGCGGCGGCTGACAATGTGGTTTGGCTCTCTATCATTTCATCTGCTGAAGGTGAGCAAGGTTACGTTTCGGCGGCAAAAGCCAATGATTTATCAACTGAGCGTGGAGCCTCTCCAACGGCCGTTATTATGGACCCTGAAGGGACAACAGGCCGGGCATTTTCGGCAAAAACAACACCACATATGTATGTAATCAACAAAGAGCGCACGCTTGTTTATCAAGGCGCGATTGATTCTGACCGTCGATCAAGTCCATCAACTATTCCTGCCGCGACGAATTATGTGACAGCGGCCTTGGACGCTCTTGAAGCGGGTACAGCAATTGAAGAGACTGAAACCAGTCCTTATGGTTGCTCCGTGAAATATAAGCGTCAGCGGGCATCTCTTGAAACAACAGGATATGTTCAACACGCGCAAAATTCTTACGGAAGTGGTGACAAGAAAAAAAAGACATCTGCATTTCGTGTGAAATCTGAAGCAGAAGTCCGTAAAATGTCGGCTCAAGAACGCGCACAATATAACCGTGAACTAAAAGCTTATAAGGCAGCCAAAAAGAAAAATAAATCTGGCTCATCTTACGGGAGTTAATTTTCCTTAAGTCAATTTATCATCGCCTTACAAACGATAAGTTTGCAAAGTAATGACAACCCTGCGAGCCTTTAAAGAGGTTCGTAGGGTTTTTTATTTGCGCGGGAATAAAATTCCGATAGAGAACGGTTCACGATTAATAGAGTTATGGGGGCATCTGTGTCACACTTGGAAAATTTTCTTAATGAACTGTCGACCCACATGGATGCGAGCCAAAATATAGGCACTTTGTTTGATGTTGAACCCTCGCGCCTGTCTCGCTTTGTTATGGAAGAAGGGCCTTTGCGTTATGATGCGTCAAAACAGGCGCTGAGCACAGCAGGGTTGGACGCGCTTTTATCTGTTGCGGCCAAGATGGATCTTGATGGCTGGCGCGCCAAATTTTTTGCAGGCGAACCTATAAATACATCCGAAGGCCGTGCGGTTCTGCATCCCGCTTTACGCGGCGTTGGCGGCGCCCCTGAGATAAAACAAGCCGTGAGCGAGATGGGTGCGCGCATGAGGGCTTTTGCTGAAACGGTGCGTGAAGAGGGCCAGTTTAAATCAATCGTCCATATTGGGATTGGTGGCTCTGATCTTGGGCCACGTCTAGTGGCGGACGGCTTTGCAGCCAGCGGTCAGCCAAAGCTTGATCTTCGCTTTGCCGAGAATGTTGACGGGGCGTCGATCAATGACGCTCTAGAGGGGCTTGACCCGCTCACAACATTGGTCGTCGTCGTGTCAAAATCTTTCACCACACAAGAAACCCGTATGAATGCGCAGAGCGCGCGTGGATGGTTAAAAGACGCTCTGGGCGATAAGGCTGGGGATCATTTCATTGCTGTCACGGCGAACCGCGCTGGGGCCGAAGAGTTTGATATTCCTGCGGAGCAGATTTTTGATTTTTGGGATTGGGTCGGTGGACGTTATTCTGTTTGGTCAGCCGTCGGACTGTCTTTGCAAATTGCCTACGGCCCCGATGCTTTTGATCAGTTTCTTAAAGGCGCGGCGCGTATGGACCGCCATTTCCGAGATCAGCCTTTACATGAGAACATTCCTGTCTTGATGGCGATGATCGGTATCTGGAATCGAAATGTTTTGGATTATGATAGTCTTGCGGTTATTCCATATTCACGGCGTTTACGTAAACTTTCAGCCTTTTTGCAGCAGCTTGAAATGGAAAGTAACGGTAAGGAAGTCACACGTGATGGTAAAGCGGCAGGGGTGACCTGCCCCGTAATTTGGGGCGATGAAGGCACGAATGGCCAACACGCTTTCTTCCAATGGCTCCATCAAGGGCCGAAGGGCGCGCCTGTTGATTTTGTCGCGGTTTTAAAAGATCATGAGGGACGCCCCGATCATCATCAGGCTTTGCTGGCTAATTGTTTTGCTCAATCCGAAGCTCTTATGCTCGGGAAGTCAGAAGATAAAGTCAGAACCGAGCTTGAAACGGCAGGTCATGATGTGGACTATATAAATGTGATGGCTCCGCAAAAAACGTTTAAAGGTAACCGTCCGTCTTCGACGATAACGCTCACGGATCTATCGCCATTTGCTTTAGGCCACCTGATCGCGCTTTATGAACATAAGGCCTTTGTTCAAGGTATTATGTGGGGCTTAAATAGTTTCGACCAATGGGGCGTTGAGCTTGGTAAAGTTTTGGCGAAGACGATATTGTCTGAAATGCAGTCTGGACAAGCGGGTGACCATGACCCGAGCACAGCGGCGCTTATGCGGCTAGCGACCTCTTAGATTTAGGTTTTTGAGGTTTTGCGGTTTTGACCTGAGTTTTTCTTGAACTTACCTGATTCCGTTTTACCTTTAACCCAATGCCGACGGCAAAGACTTATATAGCGCTCATTACCACCAATTTCGATTTGGGTGCCTTCAGGGTCTGCCTCACCATCTGATGTCATACGTGTGGTCATGATAGCTTTACGGCCACACCAGCAGAGGGTTTTGATTTCTTTTATATTATCGGCAATGGCCAATAGCGCGGCGCTTCCTGTGAAAAGCTGGCCTTTAAAATCTGTGCGGAGCCCGTAGCACATAATGGGAATGTTAGTTGCATCCGCAACGCGCGATAATTGCCAGACTTGTTCCGTTGAGAGAAATTGCGCTTCGTCCACTAAGACGCAATTTAGCGGCGTCTCCTTATGTCTCTCTACAATATAATCTTCAAGATTTGTATCGCCGCAGAAATTATCCGCTTGCCCTTTGATACCGATACGCGATGCAATGGCTTGATTGTCAGAGCAGCGGTCATCAATAGACGGTTTCAACAGGAGGGTTTGCATGCCGCGCTCTTCATAATTATAGGCAGCTTGCAAGAGGATGGTTGATTTCCCTGCATTCATTGCGCCGTAATTGAAATAAAGCTTGGCCATTTTGTTTCATTTCCCTGATTCTGTGGTTACATTTTTTGTCGTGAGTCGGAGCTGATGCCTAGGGCAAATAGGTAGTGATATTTGAAAACCTATCAGATCAGGGCTTTCAATCTTGTGAAAAGCCGTTAAACCCGCCTTCATAAATATTGCCCTCATAAATATAGAGCGCCCGATGAGTAAGAAAAAAAAACCATTTCGCCCCAAAGCCCGCCGTCCGCGTGGATTTGAAGACCGTCCTGCGGATCTATTGCGCGCGGAAGAAACACTCATTCGTTCGGCCTTTGCAGTTTATGATAGTTTCGGATTTGAGCCGCTACAAACACCTGCCTTTGAATATGCCGATGCGTTAGGAAAATTCCTGCCTGATGAAGACCGCCCGAACGTTGGCGTCTTTGCTTTGCAAGATGATGATGAGCAGTGGCTCTCTATGCGCTATGATCTCACCGCGCCGCTCGCCCGTTATGTGGCTGAGAATTATGACGCGCTGGCAAAACCGTTCCGCCGCTATCAAGCAGGGAGTGTGTACCGGAACGAAAAGCCAGGGCCGGGTCGGTTCCGAGAATTTACCCAGTGCGACGCGGATAGCGTCGGAGCGCCGGGCGCGGCTGCGGACGCGGAAATGATTATGGTGGCGGCTGAAGTCATGCGCGCGGCCGGGCTCAAGGATGGTCAATACGCCATCCGTGTGAACAACCGTAAGCTTCTTGACGGTATCCTCGAAAGCTCTGGCGTGCCCAATACGGAGGACGGCTTTGAGCAACGGCTGCGTGTGTTGCGCGCAATTGATAAGCTTGACCGCCTCGGGACGGACGGTGTGGCCGCACTCTTAGGTGAAGGCCGCAAAGACGATAGCGGCGATTATACAGAAGGCGCAAAGCTTGGCGTCGACGGTATCAAAGCCGTTCTTGGATTTACAACCGCGAGTGATAATGACCGTATTCAAACTATTGCCGCGCTTGAGGGGCTGGTTGGCACGTCAGAGCGGGGGACAGCTGGCGTGAGTGAACTGGCTGAGATTGATGCTATTTTAACAGCGACTGGTTTTGGGCCTGACCGCGTGGCCTTTGATACCTCTATTGTGCGCGGCCTTGGTTATTATACAGGACCTGTCTTTGAGGCGGAATTGCTTGCAGATATTAAAGATAAAAAGGGCCGCCCTGTGCGGATTGGCTCCATTGGCGGCGGCGGTCGTTATGATGACCTTGTCTCGCGGTTCCGTGGTCAAGCGGTTCCTGCCACAGGCTTTAGCTTTGGCGTGTCGCGCTTTGTTACAGCCTTACAAAAAATGAATGCGCTCGAGACAGGCTCTAAGCCGCCTGTGATTATTTGCGCCTTTGACCGTAGTTTGATGGCGGAATATTTTAAGATGGCCACAGACATTCGCGCCGCAGGATTTCGCGCGGAAGTCTTTATTGGTGCGGGGAATGTCACCAAGCAGATGAAATATGTTGATCGCCGCGGCGCGCAACTCGCAGTCTTGATGGGCGAAGATGAATTATCAGCAGGACAGGTGACAGTTAAAGATATGCACCTCGGCGCGGAAATGGCGAAAGCGATTGAATCGAATGAAGAATGGAAGTCGAGCCGCCCTGCACAAGAAACGATTTCGAGAGATAACTTAATTGATTACCTTAAGTCCGCGTTGAAATCGACTTAAGTCAAAAAAAACGCCGTAAGCAAAGCCTACGGCGCAAGGTATAAGAGAGAGACAACTCATCAAAGGGATAAGTTGATTTTGATATATATCAGGCGCGCTGAATGGAAACTGAATGAACGCGAGATAAACGCGCCCGCATAATAAGAGCGCGTTAACTTTTGGGAGACTGAACATGAGCCAACTTGATCTTCGTATTATTCCCGTCACGCCGTTTTCACAAAATTGCAGCCTGTTATTTGACCCTCAAAGTAAAGAGGCGATTTTAGTCGATCCGGGCGGCGAAGCGGATAAAATCTTGGCCGCTCTGAAAGAGCTTGACCTGACGCTTAAAGAAATTTGGCTCACTCACGGTCATCTCGATCATGCAGGCGGAGCGGATGAAATTCGCGAAAAAACAGGTGTGCCTGTGATTGGTCCCCATAAAGATGATCAGTTCTGGATGGATGATATTGAAATGCATTGGGAGAAGTATGGCCATAAAGGTATGGGCCGTAATCTTGTGCCTGACCGCTACCTTGAGGACGGGGATGTATTGAGCCTTGGTGGGGCCGAATTTAAAATTGTTCACACACCCGGTCATACGCCCGGCCATGTGGTGATTTATAATCAGGATATGAAAATTGCTTTTGTTGGCGATGTTCTCTTCAGAGGCTCTATTGGTCGCACAGATTTTCCAAAAGGCAACCTTGATCAGCTTGTAACGTCTATACGCACAAAGTTATGGCCGTTGGGCGGGGATATGCGTTTTATTCCAGGGCATGGCCCGATGAGTACATTCGGCGCAGAGCGGGCGGATAATCCTTACGTCGGTGATAAGGTGATTGATAATGTTTCGCCTAATAGCTCTGGCGTAATGTAGGTGCACTATTTATTTAGCCGCCTTTTCCATGGCTTCGGCTAAGTCCACGTCTTTTTGTGTCACGCCGCTAGCTTCATGGGTCGTGAGCGTTACATCGACTCGATTATATACATTATACCATTCGGGATGATGATCCATTTTATCAGCTATAATAGCGATGCGAGTCATAAAGCCTATGGCTTCAGCGAAATCATCAAATTTGAAAACTTTAGTGATAAAGTCATCACCGCCTGTCCAACCGAGTAAATTGGCCGTCACGTCTTTAGGGTTCAAAATATCCATAGGACTCATCCAGTTAAATTTAAATCATTTCCATGGCTCATAGCGCGTGACCTGATGTCTGTTAAGCGTTAAAGCAAGCTATGACATTGTCAGAATCGGAAAAGATGCAATTGATGCTCGAAAGGCCAGTTAAAGGCTACTGGATATTATTGTTCAAAATAATATTCAGCGTAGCAACAGTAATTGTGATTTATGAAAGCCTTATCCCGTCAAACGCTACGTCTGTATCGGGTCACTTTGACAAAGTGGCGCACTTTGGCGCTTATTTCACACTTGTTTGCCTTGCCGCTCTTTCGTTCCCTAAAGCTAAGCTTTGGATCATTGTCGGGCTGATGATATGCCTTGGGGCTGCTCTTGAGGGGGCGCAAGGTTTGATGAACCTGGGACGCTCCGCATCAATAGGTGATTTAATCGCCAATATTTTAGGCGTTTGCGCCCCTGTTTTTTCATGGGTGGGTTGTATTTGGATAATTACTTCTCGTAATGGGTGATGACTGTATAAACTGCTCCCAGACATGGTGATGATAGGTGCGTTAACCATAGCCTTATGTTATGCTTATTAACAGATTATGCGTTCACGATTGAAGCTAAGTGTGAACGACGGGAGAATATTCATGCACAAGGCTAAAACATTTGCCACTATTTTGGTTATGTCCATATCGGCGCCCTCTATGGCGATTGCGGGGTCATATGGACAGACACCGCAAGCTCCAGAGCTATTACCGCCGAGCCCAGTCGCAGGACAATGTTACGCGCGGGTTCAAATCCCCGCTCAATATAATACTGGATCTGAAGGTGTTATTGTAGAGGATAGCTATCAGACGGTTCAAGTCTCGGAACCGCAACTTGCAACACATCAAGAGAATATCTTGGTGAAAGAAGCGAGTACGCGCTATGAAGTAACGCAACCAAGATACCGGACGGTGAGCGAGAAGGTTCTTATCTCGCCGGCTTATGATAAATTATCGGTGACACCGCCGTCGTTTAAAACGATAGAAGAAACGATTTCGACGTCCGCACCGCACCTTGTGTGGAAAAAAGGCAATCCGGGTAAATTAATTGCACAGGGTTATACTATTCACGGTACAGCTAATGCTGGCGTCCGCGGACAAGGTTTTGCAAGCACGAGCCAATATGGCGCATCGGGCGGTGAGAAGTGTGGAGCGACTTGCGAAATTTGGTGTCTTGTTGAAGAGCGTGGTGGAAGCACAAGCTATAACCGTAAGGTCCTTGATAAACCCGCTCAGGTCAGACGTACGCCTGTTCAAGCGCGCTACCAATCTGTCAGCAAGCAAGTTCTAGCTCAACCGGGCAGTGTTCGAGAAGTTCCTGTTCCGGCTGAATACAGAAGTTTAAATGTTAAAAAGCTTGTAAGTCCTGGCCGCGAAGATTTTGTCACTGTGCCGCCAAAATATGGTAAAGTGCAAACAAAGGAGCTCGTGTCTCCAGAGCGTTACGAATGGCGTCAAGTTGTCTGTAAGCCAGGAACAGGCTCGATCAAAGAGTCTCATGAGTACGCACAAACTACGCCACGGGCTAACAGCTATTCATCAGGGTCAAGCTATTCATCAGCATCAAGCTATGGGTCGGGGAGCTCTTCTCATTTATCTAGCTCATCTTACGGGCAAAGCGGGACGTCTCATGGGCGTGTAAGCAGCCATAATTCTGTTGTCCCTAGTTCTTCATATAATCGTCAAACAACATATGGGGCGCAGCCTTCATCTACGAGTCAAACGTCTACGGACCAAACATCCTCGCGCTCAGGGGGTGTTTTTTATTACGGAACAGAGCGCCCCGTTCGCACGCCCCATCGCTCAGGTCGTTAAATTTTGACGATATAATTTAGATCATGAAAAAGCCCGCGAGATGCGGGCTTTTTTTATGGGTTAGACTGTTTTTAAATATGGAGTTGAGCTGCTGCTAAACTCCATGGGCGATTATTTTAGGACGCCGGTTTCTTTTCGTAGTCTTTAGTTAGTTTAACAACGACCCCTGATAGAGCAAGTAAAGCAATGAGATTAGGGGCTGTCATAGCCGCAGAGGCAACGTCGCCAAGACGCCAGATAAAATCAACTTCTTGCATCGCGCCAAACCATACGGCAGCACACCATAAGATTCTAAAGATCATAAAGTTTGTTGCGCCTGTTAAGTATGCAAGCGCACGTTCGCCGTAATATGACCAACCTAGCACAGTCGTGAAAGAGAAAATCACCATAGCAATGGCAATGATCCACGCCCCACCTGGCAGAGCCTGTGTGAAGGCTATAGACGTAAGGGTCGATACATCATCTTTCGTCATATTAGCGCCATTATATAAAGCGAGTGAAAGCTTTTGATCACTGCTTTGGAAGTTCGCAAATGTCCCGTCCCCCAATTCTGCTATTGACGTAAAGCCAAGACCAGGAAGCGTTAAAATAACGAGGGCCGTCATGGTACATATGATCAAAGTGTCAATGACTGTGCCTAGCATACCGATACGCGCCTGAGATACAGGGTCTTTAACGGTTGCGGCAGCGTGAGCCATTGGCGCTGAGCCTTGTCCTGCTTCGTTAGAGAAGAGGCCGCGTGCAACACCGGCACGAATGGCCGCAATGATCATAGCCCCTACGAAACCGCCTGTGGCCGCTTTGCCTGTAAAAGCATATTCGAAGATTGAAGCGAAAGCGCCTGGAACGGCCTGGTAATTTGTAATGACGATAAATGCAGCCAAAATTATATAAATAACGGCCATCGCGGGGATCAATTTCTCTGCGACTTTACCAATACCCTTAATACCGCCAATGATAACGGCGAATGTTGCCGCGGCAAGTATACCACCTGTAATGATGCCAGGGATGCCACTCTCGCCAACCATGCCAGCAGTTGCTGTACTCACGGCACCTGCGACAGCATTTGCTTGAATCATGTTGCCTGTTACGAAAGCGGCAAATAAGGCGCCGCATGCAAAGGTCACGGCTAGCCATTTCCATTTAGGCCCCATTCCACGTTCAATATAATACATAGGGCCACCAACATAAGCGCCTGCTTTATCTTGAGTCCGGAAGTGAACAGCGAGTAAGCTCTCAGCGTATTTTGTCGTAATCCCAAGGATCGCGACAATCCACATCCAAAATACTGCGCCAGGCCCACC
Organism: Maricaulaceae bacterium; assembly: GCA_039989855.1. Lineage (GTDB taxonomy): Bacteria > Pseudomonadota > Alphaproteobacteria > Caulobacterales > Maricaulaceae > CALFVT01. The sequence goes on from JBDXGZ010000002.1 coordinate 66,003, forward strand.
AATGCCAATGGCTGTTGCCACCCCAACAATATTACCTGTGCCGACGGTTGCAGCTAAGGCTGTTGCTAAGGCTTGAAAGGGTGAAATTTCGCCTTCACTTCCGCTCGACTTATTAAATAAAGTTTTGAAGCCGGCAGGCACGCGGCGGATACAGATTGCGGCTGTAATGACGGTCAGGAAAAGTCCTGTCCCAAGTAATAATATGGTGAGAGGACCACTCCATAGAAAGTTACTAAAGCTCGTTACACCGTTTTTAAAGGCATCCCAGGCGGAATTTGAGCTGGCCTGCATAATTAAATTTTGTATGCGCATTAGGTTCCCTTAATTTTTTTAAATATATTTTCGATGACCATAAGGGGAAATATGCGCCGATCAAGGTATTTAACGTCAAAAGAGCTTTTCAAACCTCTATGATTTAGCTAGGGGCATGGTTTTAAAGCTTTGAGTCTATGTCTGTGAAAAGGATGAAACCATGTTCGACGCTCTACAGCCCCGCCCTGCTGATGCTATTATGGCGCTAATGGAAATGTGTAAGGCCGACCCTAACCCCAATAAGATTGACTTGGGTGTTGGTGTTTATAAAGACGAACTGGGACGAACGACGATCCTTGATACGGTTAAAAAGGCTGAAGCCCTTTGGTTCCAAGAAGAAGAGACTAAAAGCTATATTGGTACAGTTGGGAATAAGCAATTCTCAGAACATATGATGAAGCTGATTTTAGGCGATGATCATGCGGCCGTCACGGAAGGCCGAATTGGCATGTCTCAAACGGCAGGAGGCAGTGGCGCGTTACGTATGGCGGGTGAGCTGATTAATGAGGCCGCGCCTGATATTACACTCTGGGCGTCAACGCCGACATGGGCAAATCATATTCCGTTGATTACATCTGCGGGTGTGAAGATGGACAGCTATCCCTATTATAACCGTGAAACGCTGAGTGTTGATTTTGATGATATGATTGCGCATTTGAACGCACATGCTGTCGAAGGCGATGCGGTCTTGCTACATGGCTGTTGTCATAACCCAACGGGTGCTGACCTAACGGAAGCTCAATGGGATGAGCTGGCGCAATTCCTCGCGGATAAGAAACTCGTGCCTTTCGTTGATTTGGCTTATTTTGGCTTAGGTAAAAGCCTTGAAGATGATGTTTACGGTCTTCGCCGTTTGGTTGACCTTTGCCCTGAAGTAATTATTGCTGCGAGTTGTTCAAAGAATTTCGCCCTTTACCGCGAGCGGGTCGGGGTTGTGGCCGTTGTGACGCATACGCCTGAGAGGGCCGAGATTATCACAAGTCAATTTGGTAGCATTCAGCGTCGCATTATTTCTATGCCGCCCGATCACGGCGCAGCTTTGGTCGCGCGTATTTTAGGCGATGATACACTTAAGGCCGAGTGGATGGCCGAAGTCTCTGGCATGTGCGCGCGGATTATTAACCTGCGCGGCAATTTGGCCGATGCGATGAACGTGCAAGGCGGGGAGCTGATCTCCCGCGCGGTTCGCAGTCAAAAAGGGATGTTCTCAACCTTGCCATTGTCCAAGGAGCAAGCGGAGCTTTTACGCTCGCGCCATTCAGTTTACGTGACCAATTCGGGACGTATGAATATGGCAGGTTTGAATATGAATAACATTCCGCGTCTCGCCGAAGCGCTACTGGACGTTATTTAGGCGGTTGGAGCGTCTATAATTTCAAGAGAGATTTTATTATCTGGGCCGCCTGTCATGGGCGGCTCTTTTGTTTGTGCTAAGCGGTCAAGGCGAAGCATCGCCATAGCGGTATGGCCTGACGCGTAAAGAATGTCTCCGACCACACGCTCGCCGCAATAGATTTTCCCAAGTTCTAAGGGGGCTTGCGCTCTCACAGCTTGCATCCGTTTGCGAATATCGGTTTTACGGTGCATACGGCTAGCCACTTCTTGACCGACAAAACAGCCCTTTTTGAAATCCACCCCGTTGAGTTGATCCATATTGGCGTTGGCTGGGAAAGTCGTTTCCGTCTCAAAATCATAGTGGCTATCGGGAATGGATAGGCCGAGACGGTGGAGATCATACTCATTTGTTGTGGCAGTAGTTTCGATAATATCTTGGGTGATGAGCCGTTGCCCAAGCTCCGCACGGCGCGGGTCTGTCTCGCCAATGTCCCCATGACCATCCCATAGGGTGTAGATGTGGTAGGTCTCAGATACATCCGTAACCTCAATCTTCTCGCGCAGCTTATACATTTTAAGCCGCTTGAAGAGGAGGGCTGCGAATTTTGGCGCGGTATCAAGCAGGAGGTCGTCTCCATTACGGCTTATGAAAAAGTCAGCAATAATTTTGCCTTGCGGCGTTAACAACGCGGCGAAGGTGAGGGGGGCGTCGAGATTATTGGTAATAAGCCCTTCAAACCAAGGGCGAAGATTATCCCCCGAAAGGTGGAATATTGTCCGCTCTAGCTTTGCAATGGGCATTTAGCTGAGGCTCCACGCCAGTGTCTCACCTGCGTGGAACGGAACAAGCTCTTCGCCGCCCAAGCTGAGGCGTTCAGGCACGGCTTGTGGGTTGCGTGTTAACGTGATGGTGCTGTCATTGGTTGGAAGACCGTAAAAGGCGGGACCGTTGAGCGAGGCAAAGGCTTCGAGCTTGTCGAGTGCATTTTCCTCGTCAAAGGTTTTGGCGTAGCTTTCGATGGCGTGGGGGGCGTTGAAAATCCCCGCACAGCCGCAGGCGCTTTCTTTCGCGCCGACTGCATGAGGGGCCGTATCCGTGCCGAGGAAAAATTTAGCATGGCCAGATGTGGCAGCTTTGCGTAGGGCCAAACGGTGACGTTCACGCTTGGCGATCGGCAAGCAGTAGAAATGCGGACGGATGCCACCTTTGAACATGGCGTTACGGTTAAAGTCCAAATGATGCGGCGTAATCGTCGCGCCGATATTAGCAGAGGATTCGGCGACAAATTCCGCCGCTTCTTGGGTGGTGATATGTTCAAATACGATTTTTAATTCGGGGTAATCATTGGCAAGGCCGATCATAACCTCATCAATGAACACGGCTTCGCGGTCAAAAATATCAACGTCTGCGTGGGTCACTTCGCCGTGGACTAAAAGCGGCATGCCGATCTCTTGCATAACCTCAAGCACGCGCTTGATGTTATTAACATCACTGACCCCGTGGGTGGAATTAGTCGTGGCATTGGCAGGGTAAAGCTTGGCCGCCGTGAAGACGCCCTCTGCGTGACCACGGCGCATTTCGTCCGCGTCAATAGTGTCCGTGAGATAAGCGGTTATCAGCGGGGTGAAATCAAGCGTCGGGTCAAGTGCCGCCATGATACGGTCGCGGTAAGCCCGTCCTGCTGCCGCTGTTGTTACGGGCGGTTTAAGATTCGGCATAATAATCGCCCGTCCAAATTGACGCGCGGTATAATTGACAACGCCCTTCAGCATATCTCCATCGCGGAGGTGAACATGCCAATCGTCTGGGCGGATAAGGGTAATGGAATCTGTCATGGGGTTGAGGTAGGCGTTTGAGGGCAAGAATGCAAGATCAAGCCTACTAAGTCGCGCTTATAAATTGACGCTCACGTTCAAACCCCTTAGACACCGCCTTATGCATATTCCAGATAGTAAACTCGCCCAAGTTGTTGACCGCTTTGAACATATCGAAGCGCGTATGGGCGTGACCACAGAAACAAGTGAAATTGTTAAACTCGGTAAAGATTACGCCGAGCTTCGCCCGATTGTTGAAGGGGTGCGAAAGCTGCAATCTGTCCGCGCCGAGATGGAAGACCTTGAGGTCATGTTGGATGACCCTGAAATGGGACCGATGGCGAAAGAAGAGCTTCAATCTCTCAAAGATAGCCTGCCTGCGCTTGAACATGATGTGTCGATTTTGCTCTTACCGAAAGATAAGGATGATAATGCCTCTATTGTGCTTGAAATACGCGCAGGGACAGGCGGGGATGAAGCGGCGATTTTTGCGGGTGACCTATACCGTATGTATGCGCGCTACGCGCAGATCATGGGGTGGAAAGTGACGATTGAAACCGAAGCCGAAGCCGATATGGGCGGCTATAAGGAAATTGTCGCCTCTGTGTCGGGCGCGGGTGTTTACGGGATGCTCAAATTTGAGTCCGGGGTTCACCGCGTGCAGCGCGTGCCTGTCACGGAAACGCAAGGCCGTATTCATACATCTGCTGCGACGGTGGCAGTTTTACCAGAGCCTGAAGATATTGATATTGGCTTTTCTATGGGTGATGTGCGCGTTGATACCATGCGTGCGTCAGGCGCAGGTGGTCAGCATGTTAACAAAACGGACTCGGCTGTGCGGATGACCCATATTCCCACAGGGGTTGTTGTTGTTTGCGACGCGAAGTCTCAACATATGAACCGCGCCAATGCGGAGCGTCTTTTGAAGATGAAGCTCTACGATATAGAAAAGCAGCGCATTGACGCCGAACGCTCTGAAGAGCGTAAAGGCCAAGTGGGTTCAGGCGACCGCTCAGAGCGGATTCGGACTTATAATTACCCGCAAGGACGGGTGACTGACCACCGCATTAATTTGACGCTTTATAAGCTTGATAAGATCGTCGCAGGTGATGAACTTGGGGATGTGGTCAATGCTTTGATTGCTGAAGACCAAGCGGCGCGCCTCGCGGAGATGGCGGATAGCTAATGTAAAAAGGCTCCGATTAAGGAGCCTTTTGCATGTCTTTATTTTTGGATATGGGGACTTTCGCCCATATGCTCTCTAAGAAATTTATCCATCTCCTGATAGAACTCAACGGCGTTTTTCTCATTTGATAAATAATGGTCTTCTTTCTCAAATTCGACAGCCGTGACGTCAGCGGATGATTTTTTAAGTCCGCGTTTCATGCGTTTGAATTGGTCGAAATGAACCGCTTGGTCATATTTCCCGTGAGCGATAAACGTTGGAACTTTCATTTCAGAGGCGCGTTTAGCGGGTGAGTATTGTTTCAATTCTTTTCGGTTATCAAAGCCTGCGAGGATTGAGTTTTTCGAACGAATGCCGCCAAACCGGTATTTTTTCTCATCATTGATTAAATCCTTAAGGTCTGTAACGCCTGCCATGCTAAGCACGCAGCTATAAAGGTCAGGGTTTTCAATCGCTTCCATTAGGGCGGCGTAACCGCCAAATGACCAGCCTGCGACACATAGCTTATCTGGGTTGGTATATCCTTTTTCAACGAGCCAGCGTGCGCCGTCTTCCACGTCATTGAGCATAAGAACCCAGTTTTCACGCCCCGCATTTTCATAGGCTTCACCATAACCGGCAGAGCCACGGAAGTTCATTTGTAATACGCCGTAACCGCGTGTGGCAAAGAATTGTGAATAGGTATCAAAGCGTTTGCTTGTTCTCGCATATGGGCCACCGTGAGGAAGAACAATGAAGGGAAGATCTTTTAAGTCCTTACCGTCAAGAGTCGGAGGAATTGTCACAAAAGCTGGAATTTTAGCTCCGTCTCGTGCCGTATATTTCACGCTTACAACGACGCCTAGATTATTAGGGTTTAAGTCTTCACGGTATTTAGCTAGTAAATTTTCCTCCATGGTTCGAGCATCAACCATCATCAAATAGCCTGGATCGTATGCATTAGATATGCGATATATAAGTGTCTTCTTATCTGCGGATTGATCAATAAAGTCGATCGTGAAGCCTTTATGTTTACGTCTTAAGCGATCGAGTGTTGTTGCATATTCGTCAAAAATTTCGACTTCGCTCGTTTCTGCCGTATATCGAGCGCCGATGACATCGCTCCCATCTGCATTTAAAACAATACCCGCCGCATCATATGTTTCATTCTCATAGAGTGTCCGTGTGTAGGACTTTTTAGCGAGATCATAAATATAGAGGCCCGTTGTGTTTTTACCGCTGCGGCGCGTGCCAACAATCATCTCATTTTTATTTTTCATAAAACCATGGATTGAAACACCAGCGTTTAGGTCTGGGTATTTTGTTGAGTCGACCCATTTGCCGCTCTCAATATCCTTAATGATCATTTTATAGCGGATTTCATCCTGATGGTTTTCGTCTAACCCTTGTCCAACCCGCACGTCGCCTGTTAGGTCAGTTTCCCACCATTGTACGTTTTTCCGTCCACGGCTTACAGTTTTGTACTCTCCTGTGGCAACATTGACACGTTTGACATCAGGCTCTTCATTATTGTCATTTGCATTTGAAAAAGCCATTAATATATGGTCTGGATCGTCAGCTAAAAAATCGACAACATTGTTACTGAATTGTCGGAAAGTGCCTCTTTTTGGTTGGACTAAAAATTTTCCCTTCATTGTATTTGAATCAAATGTATAAATTAGCCCAACTTGTATTGGGAGCTTTTGGTAAACTTGGCTTCGAGTCACATCGATAAGAACTTGCGTGTCATTGGCCCACTTAACCCACCCCGGAATGATCTGTTCACCAATTCCTATGACACGGGGTTCTGTGTTCTTCCCCGTTAAATCAACAACCCTAACATACCATCCCCCTTTATGGCTTTCTATAATGGCTATCTGCGTCGCGTCAGGGGAAAGAGCCGCATCTGCTATGCGGGCATTTTTGCCGAACATATCGGCCGCAGGCGCTTTTGCGAGTGCTGAGCCTGTGATGAAAACCGTAGCAAAAATTATAGATATAATGGTTGTGATTGTGTATTTCACGACTTCCCTCCAAACGTGATAGGCTCGTATGCTGAACCTGGCATAATGTAAAACCAGCTTAGGTGTCTTAGAGGTTGTGTCAAGCGTGCTTTGTTTGCATTTTAAAATGCTTTGATAATCTCAAAGCCTGGCCTTGGTAGTTTGAGCCATTCTGTCCGTAGAGAATTTTGGGGGTGCTTTGCATTGGTTCAAATACGAGTTTAGCCACAGGTTGCCCGTGGCGTAGCATAAACGGCACGTCATGGCCGCGGACTTCGAGCACGGCTTTGGAGCCTTGCCCGCCCGTGCCAAACCCAGGATCAAAGAACCCTGCATAATGGGCGCGAAATTCACCAATCTCGGTCGCAATTGGGGCCATTTCTGCAGCTTGATTAGCAGGAATTATTACGGATTCTTTCGAGACAAGTATGTAAAATTCATTGGGGTCGAGTATCAGCGTTTCATCTGGCGCATAAATGGGCTGCCAATAGTCTTTGGCCGCATGTCCGCCGACATGGGCCACGTCTACAAGGCCAGAATGACGGCGGGCGCGGTAGCCAATGATGGCGGCGTTTCCGTCACCTTTTAGGTCAATGCTGACGGTCTCGGTTGATAGGATTTTTTGCTCTCCATGGCGAAAACGAATTTGCGCGAGGCGGTCTCCTGTCCTGACGAGGATGCTAAAGGTTCGCGGAGCAATTTCGAGATAGAGCGGGCCCTTATAGCCGTGATCAATCGCGTCAAATTGCGAACATCCATCACATATCACGCGGGTAAAAACATCGAGCCGTCCTGTTGAACTTTTTGGGTTTGCGGCGGCACTTAAGTGAGCGGGTAGTGATAGGCTTTCGAGCAGGGGAACAAGATAAACGCAGCCCGTTTCCAGAACAGCTCCGTCTTGGAGGTTAATCTCGTGCATAGAGACATTGTCAAGGCAAGCGTCAATTGTGCGGTCTTTTCCGGGCAGGAAGCTGGCGCGCAACCGATAAGCTTTATGGCCTAAACGAAGATCAAGACTTGCAGGTTGGACTTGACCGTGTCCCAGTGCTCTGTGGGGGGAGAGAATCGCTTTGTCCGATACAAGAGCGGAAATTGAGTGAGCTGATAAAATACCATTCGACATGAACAGTGCCTAGCATGTGGTTCGCCTCATGCAAGAATGAACTGTAAAAATGCGACTCTATTTAGTTAAATCGCTTGCTTCATAGTAAGAAATATGGGTACGCAGGTTTGAATTTAAGGATGTGGTATGTTTGAGAGTAAAACGGGTGACGTTGTTGTTCGTGTGGAACCTGACTTCCTCGCCGAACAATCTTCACCAGATGAAGGTCGGTTTATTTGGGCCTACACTGTTGAAATAGAAAATCAGAGCGATACAGAATTGCAAGTGGTTGGCCGCATGTGGCAAATTGCTGATAGTCACGGTGTTGTGCAAGAAGTTCGCGGCGAAGGTGTTGTGGGCGAAAAGCCTGTTTTACGTCCCGGTGAAACCTTCCGCTATACGTCTGGTGCGCCTTTGTCTGCCCCGTCAGGCATGATGCTTGGGACTTATTCTCTACAGGCTCCTGACGGTGAACCGTTTCCTGTCGATATTCCAGCCTTTGCGCTCGATAGTCCCTTGGGATCTAAAATCGTTCATTAGCGGTTTGCCTTCTCGCCTTGCGGCGCGTACATGAATTTATGATTACACGTTTCGCGCCGTCTCCGACGGGTTTCTTACATCTTGGTCATGCGCGCGCTGCCTATGAGGTCTTTCAATTTGCCAAGCAGCAGAGAGGACGCTGTCTTCTTCGCATAGAAGATATTGACCACACCCGCTGTAAGGCCGTTTATACGGACGCTATTTTTGAAGATTTGACGTGGCTCGGCTTAAGTTGGCCCTTGCCTGTAAGAGTGCAATCGGATCACATTAAAGATTACAAAGCGGTATTAGACCAACTCCGCTCTAAGGGACTAATCTATGCTTGTACTAAAAGCAGACGTGACATTCAGGCTGAAATAGAGGCCCGTAATATAGCCGTTTATAAACGCGCCAATACGGATAGGATAAGCCCGAGTGAGACCGACAATGTAGTAGCGTGGCGTTTGTCCTTAGAGGCCTGCCGAGACTATCTGGGGGCGAGTTACTATAATCTTGAATATCAAGAGATAGACAGTGCTGGGCAAGCGGCGACCAAATCCGTTGACCCTGATATTTACGGGGACGTTATATTAGGCCGTAAAGATATTGGTGTATCCTACCATCTGGCGGTTACCCATGATGATGCGCTGCAAAACATATCTCATATTGTGCGCGGGGATGATTTTGTCCTGCAAACGGGCTTACATGTTTTATTGCAAAAAATCATGGGCTGGCCGCACCCTATATATAAGCATCATCCGCTGATCTTGCGTGAAGATGGGGTGAAACTGGCGAAACGCAATCGTGATCCCTCCATTCGAGCAAAACGCGACCAAGGATGGAGCGTCGATGATATTATGAAGGCTGTGCTTTGACTAAGATGGTAAAAGGGTCAAAATGCCAATAGTCACCGCACTGTGATTATAGGTGTTTTGTAATGTGGCCGTAATATTGCATGATAAGAACTGTGCTAGTCACATGAATGGAAGATGAATGTTGACTTCAGGCTTCCCTCAGTCTCAACAAGGTAAAGATAAATCATGATAAAATATTCTTTTTCTTTTTGTACTTTAACTCTTGCCACTTTTTTAAGCGTGTCACCGGCTGCGATGGCCTCGACAGCGCTGCCAGATATTCCACCTGAACAAATTGCGCTCGATATTGAACGTCGCCTCGATAACAGAACAGGCGTCGTAGAATTTCACGCTCCGACTTTCGATCCGTTCGAATCGGTTGATCAGCTTGTCGGCAGGGTTAGTCTCAAGTCGAATACACGAGTCACAGGGATTGACGGGCACATTGCTCGTGGCGGCGCAATAATTGATATTAATTTCCTATACACAACTGATTCTGACGATCTTTATGATGTGGCGGGATTTGAATCCGCCGTATTTTTTACAGGTGAAGATGTAAACGCAACATATTATGATAACCGTATCATTGAATGTTCTGAGAGCATTCGCGATGTGGTTTACCAAAATGATTATTACCACGGGGCGAGCTATGGTCTCATAGGTGGTCTATACCGCCCATACCCCGTTTACCGAGGTCACAGTTTCTTTGGGTTTCGTGGTTTAAATTATGGATGGCAATATCCCATTGGGTTTTCGTCACGCTCGCGCTTTAACAGCTCGCGTCGCTTCAACACGCGTAGTCGCTTTGGTCGAAGCGGTCGGTTTAACGATAGCAGGCGTGTGAGTAATGATCGCCGCGGTTTGCGGAGTGGCAGCAATTCTAGACGTGATTTTGATGACCGTCGTGATAGACGTAGTCAATCTGACGGTGATGGCTCTCGTGGTGCGGCCTCCAGAGGCAATAGATCTCAAGTCAGAACCGATCGTGGTGAGAATAGACGCATAGACCGTGGTGAAAAAAGTCGGCTAAACCGCTCTGGGCTTCGCACAATCAAGGGCAGGGCGCCAGCCTCATCGCAAGCCCGTGTATCTGAGGCGCGACCGTCTACGGCTACGCGCTCAATATCTGCGAGTGCCGCGTCAGAAACTGTTCGCAGTTCAACCCGGTCTCCTTCGTCTTCTGCCGCACCGACACGGTCCCGTTCAACGCGTTCAAATAGTCAGGCGATTAAAAATTCAGGGTCGCAAGCGTCAAGACCACAGCGGTCGAGTTCTAGCTCGAACTCACAGCCGAAGCAGTCGAGCTCACGCTCACAGCCGAAGCAGTCGAGCTCACGCTCAAGCTCACGTTCGCAATCTAAACAGTCGAACCGTTCATCCAATCGATCTAGTTCAAGATCGTCGAACCGTAGCTCTCGCTCTTCTAAGTCATCGAGCCGCCGTAAATTGAATTTCTTCCCGCAAGGCTTTCTTCAGTTTGGCACATCGGGTTACTCAACACGGACCGTATCTGTTAGCCACAAATGTGCGCGTGACGAGAATTTGTCCCTACATATTCCGCGTGAACGCTTAGAGGCCGCGCGCTATGAAGGTCTAACCGTCTTTGTTATTGACCGTTTGGGGCAGGATGTTCCTGTTTACATCCCGCCAAACTATATTGAAGGGTTCGTGACAACAGCCTTTGGTAATCCGCAAAGCTATCAGCAGCCCCAAGGGGCTTCACAGTCGACTTATCAAGCGCCGACTTATCAACAGCCGCGTGTAACAGTTCCGCAAAGCCCATCATCGCAACCGCGCGTTTATGGTGACCCAAACGGAGTAACCTCCTCAGGCGGCTATCCGCAAAATGAGGGCTTTTAGCCTCCGTGATTATAGATATTTAAGGCTCCTTTATTGGAGCCTTTTTTGTACGGTCGCTAGACTTAAATAAGCGTGACATGTTGCAGTCTTGGCCTTAGGTATAAATCTGAAGAAAATTCAGATAGGCCCATTCATGTCATCAACCACAATCGTTCTGATAACGCTTATAATATATAAATTAGGCCTTATTGGCGTGGGTCTATGGGCGTCACGGCGCGTCACGTCAGAGCAAGATTTCTTCCTTGCAGATCATAGCAAAGGCGGCGGCCTCGGCGCGTGGGTTGCAGGTCTGTCCTACGCTGCCTCAACCAGTTCCGCGTGGGTGCTTTTAGGGTTTACAGGCATTATCTTTACAAAAGGCATGGTTGGACTTTGGTTGGTCCCAGGGATATTTTTTGGCTACGTCATGACATGGCTTATTATGGGTCCACGCCTTCATGCTGATACGCAAGCCCGAGGTCATCTCACAATTATTGATTTTATAACGGCTGACATGGACGCGGCGTGGAAACGAAAAATTGGGTTGATCTGTGCCGCGATGATCTTGTTCTGCTTTGTGTTTTATATGAGTTCTCAATTCCAAGCCGCAGGGAATGCGCTGACTGAAATTTTCGGCCTTGGGTTAGTCGAATCAATCTTATTGGGGGCTTTCGTGATTGTGGTCTATTGCTTGCTCGGTGGGTTTTGGGCCGCGAGTGTCACCGACGCGTTTCAAGCGCTTGTTATGATGCTAGCCTGTATTTTAGTTCCCATTGCGGCGGTTAATGCCGCAGGTGGATTTGGGGCCATTGTCGACACGCTACACGCTCATCAGCCGCGCCAATATTTTAGTTTCACAGGAGACGCTGTGGGTCTCGCAGGAGTCGGGGTGGCCATGGGATTGTTCGGTACAGGGTTTGGCGCCCTCGGTCAGCCGCAACTGTTAAACCGTATCATGGCGGTGAAGTCCGCTTCGGAGCGCCGTAAGGGCGCACTCATTACAATTGGTTGGGGCATGGTCATTTATACGGGCCTTGTCTGTTTAGCCTTGTCCGCACGCGCGTTGCAAATGGACGTGGACGGGGAAAAACTCTTTTTTGCTGCGGCGGAAAGTTTCTTACCGCCAATCGTTGCGGGTATTGTTATTGCAGCGGTTTTGTCAGCCGTAATGTCGACGGTGGACAGCCTGTTGCTTGCCGCCGCCTCTGCCGTGTCTCATGATATGGGCTTTACTTATAATAGCCCAAAACAGGCATTGTTCTTTGGCCGTGTGGCGATGGTTGTCATTGCTATTTTAGCGGTTCTTTTGACGCTTTATCTGCCGAAAGATATCTTTTCCCGCGTCCTGTTTAGCTGGGTCGCTCTGGGAGCCGCATTCGGGCCGAGTATTTTGGTCAAATGTTTAGAATGGCGCGTGAAAAGCGTATATTTTTTTGCTGCAATTATCACAGGTTTTTTTATTGCCGTAATCTTCGCCAATATATCCGGAACGTCTGCAGATATGATTGAAAAATGGGGATCATGGATTGTGGGTTTAACCATCCTTCTCCTGAGTCGGGAGCGTACAGAATAAATGCGTCTATTTTCTTATAAAAACCGACCCGTTCATTTGGGACCGTTTCCACTTGAACGTCTTGCGCGGCAAGAGGAACCTGCTGACCTATCGGCGGTTCCGCCAATGACCGAGGTTTCTTTTAACGATCCTGAGAACCGCGATAATTTGATTAATGCACTTGGCCCTTATGCGGCGATGCTTGATGCTATTCGCGACGGCATGGTGAAAAAAGAGCGCGGTATTATCCCCACAGACCCGCAAGAACGTAGTAACCACCTCAAAGCCTTTTCCTATTATCATAATACGTCCCAAGCGGGCGTTTGCCGTTTGACCTCAGAGATGTTCTTAGAAACGCCGATCAATAATACTGGTATTGCCGCGCTGGCAGAAGACTTATCGACAAAGCAAACCAAGACCCTCGCCAGCGGTATTGACCTCGTTATGGCGGAACTGAAAGAGACCATGGAATCGCCGCCGCAAGCGGTAGACCATCATAGCCACGCTCTTGTTTTGCTCTATGAATTTCCGCGCGACCCAAAAGAGGGTGAAGCAGGGGCGGAGTGGTTCCAAGAGGCGCAAGTCCAACGGGCCAGTGTCAGAGGCGCAGAAACGGCGGTGGTTCTGGCCAATTATATCCGCTTGCTCGGCTATGATGCCCGTAGCCATACGGCGAGCTGCTCCGATGTTGATTTAAACAAGCTTGCGATTGCGGCAGGCCTCGGGGAGATTATTCAAAGCCCCAACGGCCCTGTGATTGAAAACCCGTTCCTCGGGACTCGCTTTGGCCTTGTGGCTGTGACGACGACATTTGATATGGCCCCTGACCGCCCGTTGAAACCTAAAGCTAACCGCACGATCATTGAACGGCTGAAAAGCCACGGCCCTGCATGGTGGCTTGGTAAGGGGTTTGAGAAAAACATCTTCAATGCCACGCCTTATAAAAACCGAAGTTTCAAAGACGGCGCTTATCCGTTTGAAACGGTGAAGCGGGTCGATAAACCAACGACCTTTATGGATGAGCCGCGTATTCCGCGTGTGCCAAAACGTACGGATATGTTTGCCCGTGCTATTTTTGGCGATATGGGAAAGAAAATTCAAGACGGGGCCAAGAACGGTAATTACGTTCGCAAGAGCGCCGCCAGTTTCGGCCCACGCCGTCCTTTAGCCGCCTTTGTTGTGATGCAAGACGGGGAGGTCGCCCCGACGGTTTCGCCGTCCGCTAAAGAGGCGCAACGTAATGCTGATAATATCCACGGGGCGCTTTATTTCTTAGGCGCGGACGCTGTGGGAATTTCACGCTGCCCCGACTGGGTTTATTATTCCCATGACGCCGTAGGAGAACCGCTTGAGGCTTACCACCCCACGGCCATATCCTTAGTCATTGACCAAGGTCACGAGACGATGGAAGGGGCCGCAGGCGATGATTGGATTGCTTGTTCGCAGTCTATGCGTGCCTATCTTCGCTTCTCACTGCTGGGCGGTATTATCGCAGAGCAAATCCGACGGTTGGGCTATAGTGCTCGCTCGCACTCTGTGATGGACGGCGAAGTCTTGCAGCCGCCTTTATTGCTCCTTGCGGGTCTCGGAGAGGTTAGCCGTATTGGGGAAGTGATCTTAAATCCTTTTTTGGGTCCGCGCCTTAAATCAGGTGTGATTACAACCGACATGCCTCTGGCCTATAGCAAACCGATTGATTTCGGCCTTCAGAATTTTTGTAATAATTGCAATAAATGTGCGCGTGAATGTCCGAGCGGTGCCATTACCGCGGGTCCAAAAACTATGTTTAACGGCTATGAGATTTGGAAGTCTGATAGTCAAAAATGCACAAGCTACCGCATCCAACAAAAAGAAGGGGCCATGTGTGGCCGCTGTATGAAAACCTGCCCGTGGAACCTCGAAGGCCTGTTTGCAGAAGCCCCGTTCCGTTGGGCCGCGAGCCATGTTCCGTCTTTGGCGAAATCATTAGCCAAGCTCGATGACAGTGTTGGCAATGGCCGAATTAATCCCGTTAAAAAATGGTGGTGGGATTTAGAAATGGTCGATGATGGGCCTTATAGCCTGACGCAAAACGGCGTGAGTGAACGCGACCTGCAGCCCGAACTTGATCTTAAATTTGAAGATCAGACTTTGGCGGTCTATCCCGCAAACCTCGCTCCGCCGCCCTATCCGTTCCCGTTCCCTATGGACAGAGAAGCGGGCATTAAAGCCTATGAAGATATGCTCTCGCCTGAGGACTATCAGCGCCGCTTGGCCGCAGGTGATGTGGACGGTTTGGCTCATGAATATCCAGATTACGACTCCCGTGAAGCCCCCGTTATGCGCGTCGAGATCTCCAAGGCCGAGGTCGAGACGGACGGGATTACCAAATATGAATTTACGTCCCTTGACGGTGCGCCTTTGCCAAAATTTGAAGCAGGCGCGCATATTGATGTGGTCGTTGCTCCTGAGTTCTTTCGTCAGTATAGCCTCTCAGGTGATCCAGCCGATCAGAGCAAATATCAAATTGGCGTGCTACGCGAAGATGACGGGCGAGGCGGCTCGGCCTTGCTTCACCGTATTTTTAATGAAGGTCGTAAGGTCTTTATCTCAAAGCCGATTAATCATTTCCCGCTAGCGCCTGATTTGACCAAAGCCTTGCTTATGGGCGGCGGTATTGGCATTACGCCGATGATTTCTATGGCCCATAGTCTGCACCGTGAAGGCCGTGATTTTGAATTTCATTATTCTTGTAAAAGTGCGGAGGAAGCCTCTTTCCTATCGGATATTAAGGCAGCTCCTTGGTTTGATAAAGTCAGCCTGCATTTTTCTAATGCGGGGACGCGGGCGGATTTTGACGTTATTTTGAAAGACTACGAACCTCATTGGCATCTCTACACCTGCGGTCCTGATCGTTATATGGGGGCTGTCCTGATGGCAGGGGCACGGAATAATTGGCCTGACGAAGCGCTGCATAAGGAATATTTCTCTGTCCCTGAAACGGCGGATTATGAGAACCATGATTTTACCCTTAAACTCGTACGTTCGGGTAAAGAGATTGTCGTCAAAGCCGATCAATCCCCAACGGACGCTCTAGCTGAGCAGGGCATTCATGTGGACGTGAAATGTAGTGACGGTATTTGCGGCGTGTGCAAATGCGGACTTGTTAGTGGGGACGTTGAACATCGTGATTTCGTCTTATCGAACAAGCAAAGAGAAAGCTCTATCATATTATGCCAATCGCGCGCTGCCAAAACTGACGGTGTCATTGAAATTGATCTTTAATGGTGGGTTGAGCTAACGAAATAAATCAAATATATAACCGTGATTTTGTAAAATAAAGACAATCTTATGCCGAAATTTATAGATGGTGTTTTTAAGTTTAAAAAAGAGGTTTACCCTGAAAGGGAAGCTCTGTTTGAAACGCTTAGCCACGGTCAATCCCCAGAGGCTCTGTTCATTACCTGCGCCGATAGCCGCATTGAAACGGCCATGTTAACCCAAACAGGTCCTGGGGATTTATTTGTCTGTCGTAACGCGGGTAATATTGTACCGCTTCATGATGATTATACCGACGGCATGTCAGCCTCGATTGAATATGCGGTGGCGGTTTTAAAGGTGCCGCATGTGGTCATTTGTGGTCATTCTGGATGCGGCGCAATGGCGGGGGCCATGTCGCCAGAAGGTTTAGATGCGCTGCCGCTCGTGAAAGATTGGCTCTGCCAATGCCAACCTGCTGTTGACCATGTGAAGGCTCATGCGGGCACACTTAGCGAAAGTGAAAAAATGGATATGCTGATTAAGCAAAATGTCCTGTTGCAGTTGGATAATTTACGTACACATCCGTCTGTGGCGGCACGTCTTGCGGACGGTGATCTCACGCTCCATGGTTGGGTCTATGATATTCGTTCTGGTGATGTGAAGGCTTATGATGAAAAATCTGGTAGTTTCGACTTTCTAAAGACGGTTTAAGCTGTCATAAAAACTTCACGCGAGAGTCACATTTTTTCAGTAATTTGCAGCCTATTGAAAAATAGTATATTGCAAAAGGCAAATAAAAGGATTTATTATGCGTTTATCTTCATTCATTATCGCGGCTAGTACTTTGGCCTTAACGGCTTGCTCTGGATCATCAAATGATGTGAAAGACGCAGCATCTGACGTTGCGGATGCCGCTCACTCTGCAGTCGAACACGCGACCAGCTCAGATCTATGCGAAGGCTTTGGCCCGCAAACACCGCGTGATATTTCAAATGCTCTCGGGACAAACCTTGCAAATTTCACAATGGCCCCGCCTGCGAGCGAACTTAATTTGTGTAATATTCACACCCATACGAACGCCGAACATAAAGGCCCCGGCTTTAGCGTTTTCGTTAATGATACAGACCACGGCGGCTATGCCTGTAATGACGCCTCTAGCTTAACAGAGGCTGAGCTCGTCGACCCTGCGAATGGCGAGGGTGCGTTTAAAGGCGCGAAGCCAGGTGATACAATTGAAGTTCACTGGGTTCACACAAGTTGCGACATTGAGCCGGGAGAAGGTCTTGGCTCATGCTTGTCAGATACATGTAGTGACCCACTTCTTCGCGTTGAAGCGCAGGTTTTCCTTGTTGTAAATGACCCTGCAGCTCTTGATTTTACGGAGCTTGCTTACGGCGGGAATGTGCAAAATGGCTTACATCAGGCTAAGTCTATTCCCTCTAATACGGGCGAGCCTGTCGTCTTCCGTGGGTCGACCACAGGACCGAGCTATACACAGTCTAAATGTTCACCTTTGAGCGTCACATGGAGTGTTCGCCCGACCTGTGCGCGTGTTGACATTAGTTCACTTCACCGTTGGGCTGAACAAGGCAATGTGTTCAATGAGAAAAAATCTCATGGTGTGCGTCAACTTGTGACAGCGCCTGAATTATTGTCACCAATTCAGTAATTTTTCATTTTAAAAAACTGTCGGTCTCGTCTAAGGGTGGGGCCGATTTTTTATGACCATAGCTTTTATCATCTAAGCTTCATCAGGTTGAGGAATATATGTTACGAGTGATACAGGTCGTCGGCCTTGTGCTTTTAGGTGCAGTGGTGGCGTCAACGACAGCGAGTGCGCAAAATGTTGGCGGCGTCTTCCCTCCGACTGTAAATGAAGGCCACCAATCGGTTCAATATAGGTTGGCCTTTAATGATGAAAGTTCTGTCTCTGACTTTGGTTTTGCCCAAAGAATCCATTATCAACGCGCGATAAATGGTGATTTCATGTGGCGTATTATTGGACAAACGCGACGAACGGCAAGCTCTAACGTAGACTTTGATCTCATTGGGGCCGAATTGTTTTGGGAATTTTCCGATGATGAGGATGATTATAAGCACGGTGTACGCTTTGATGGTCGTATTCGTGATGATGGACAGCCTGAGCAATTAGGCTTTAACTGGATAAATCAATGGAACCTAGATGATGGGTGGAGTGCCCGTGCGGTTGTGTTGTCAGGACTACAAATTGGTAACAACCGCGCGAAGGGCGTTAATTTTCAAACGCGAACGCGCTTAGTCAAAAAAATAGATAGTGGCGTTACGGTCGGTTTCGAGAATTATTCGAATTACGGTAATACAGGTAACTTTGGTGATTTTGACGACCAAAATCATACCATTGGCCCCGTCATAGGTGTACCCGTTGGTAATGGTTTTTCTATTTTCGGAGGGCCGCTCTTTGGCGTGTCTCGCGCCGCCCCTGATGTTGAAACGCGGCTTTGGATTACCAATAGTTTCTAGGCAGATTAGGCCTTAAGCCGTTTCATTAAACAGTTCACGGCCAATCAGCCAGCGTCGAATTTCCGAGGTCCCTGCGCCGATTTCCATTAGTTTAGCATCTCGTAACAGTCGCCCTGTTGGGTAATCATTAATATAACCGTTACCGCCGAGCATTTGAATGGCGTCAAGCGCTAGCTGCGTTGCCTTTTCCGCTGCATATAAAATACATCCCGCGGCGTCTTTGCGAGTCGTTTCCCCACGGTCACAGGCGGCGGCGACGGCGTAGACATAGGCGCGCGCTGTTGATGTGGCCACATACATATCGGCGAGTTTGCCTTGCATCAGTTGGAACGTGCCGATGGGTTTACCAAATTGTTGGCGCTCATGAATATAGGGGATGACCACATCCAGACAAGCTTGCATAACCCCAACGGAAATACCCGAGAGAACAACCCGCTCGTAATCAAGTCCGCTCATGAGGATTTCGGCCCCTTGACCGACTTTACCGACAACATTTTCATCACTAACAAAACAATCTTCAAATACAAGTTCGCATGTATCTGAGCCGCGCATCCCGAGCTTATCGAGTTTCTGCGCAGTGGAGAATCCGTCCATATCAGGCGTGATAATAAAGGCGGTAATCCCTTTAGATCCTCCGTTGGGGTCGGTCTTGGCATAGACCATCAAAACGTCCGCTGTTGGCGCGTTCGTAATCCACATCTTATTACCGTTTAAAAGATAACCACCTTGGGCGCTATCGGCTTTAAGTTTCATGGAAACCACATCTGATCCTGCATTGGGTTCTGACATGGCGAGGGATCCAAGATGCTCACCGCTCACAAGTTTGGGTAAATATTGAGCACGCTGCTGTTCATTTCCCCAGCGACGAAGTTGATTAATACAGAGGTTGGAATGGGCGCCGTATGACAATCCAACTGAGGCGGAAGCGCGGCTAATTTCTTCGATAGCTATCGTATGTTCAAGATAGCCTAAGTCCGTGCCGCCGTATTCTTCACTGACGGTAATTCCGTGTAATCCTAATGCACCCATCATCGGCCAGAGGTGGCGCGGGAATTTATTATCGCGGTCGATATCGGCAGCTATAGGCGCAATATGTTCTTTGGCAAAGCCGTGAACTGTTTCTCGGATCATCTCCGTTGTTTCATCATGGCCAAATTGTAGCGTTGGATAAGATATTGTCATGGCAGCCTCTATTAGGGTGAGGGACGATTATGTGTTTTCTTGAGCGTAAAAAAAATTGAACCTTGAGTCAAATTTAATTCTTTGTTAGATTGTCACACATGGTTGAATTGGCTCCTAAGTCTCCTTTTGATCGCGAAAAGCAATTTGCCGCGAAACGGCGCAAGGTTATCCTCAGTGCGGCCAGTGCGTTTCGTCGCCGTGGCTATCATAATACCTCTATGCGCGACATTGGAGAGGTTCTAGGCCTGACCAAGGCGGCGCTTTATTATTACGTTAAAAACAAAGAAGAGATTTTATTTGAATCTCATCTTATGGCCTACGGTGAAATGGATGAAATCCTGAAAATGTCACAAACAGAGGCGCAATCCGCCCTCGATTATCTCGAACTTATCTTTCGTAACTTTGTGAAATTGCTGACCCAATCGGGCGTATCTATCCTTAGTGATGTCGATAGCCTTAGTGGAGAGCGGCAAAGCGAAATCCTTAAGAGGCGGCAAAGGATTGAACGCGCGGTGACTAAGATTGTGAAACAAGGTCAAGCGGACGGCTCTATTCGGGGCGGTGATGCGCGACTGCATGTGTTCTTCTTTATGGGCGCGTTGAATTGGCTGAATGTCTGGTACGATAATAAAGGGCGTGTGACTGGGGATGAAATTGCCAATCATTTTTCCCTACAATTACGCCGTGGTATCGAGGAATAGGGCGCTTCGTGATTATTGTGCTAGCAAAGGGCAAGAGTCGGTTTATATAACGCAGATGACTTACTCTGAAAAAGCGGCGCTTGAACGCCTCTCGCAAATAAAAGACCCTGTGTCTGATCGTGATTTGATTGCGGCAGGACGGCTGGCTGATATGGCCCATAAAGACGGCGTCATCAGGGCGGTTTTGCAAGTTGACCCTAAATTGGCAGCGCAATATGAATCCGTCCGTGCGGCGGCTGAGGCCGCTCTTGCTGAGCTTGAGGGTATCCATGCGGCGCAAGTTATCCTCACGGCACACCAAGCTGCCCCTGATGTTAAATCAAGTTCTAAGTCACGCACCAATCCACACGCGAAAGGGCGGCAACCGGGCTATCAGGGCGATGCGATGGTTGATCATGTGGTCGCGGTTAGCTCGGCTAAAGGCGGGGTTGGTAAATCGACTTTGGCGGTTAACTTGGCGGCAAGCTTGGTGAAATCAGGCAAGCGCGTTGGCATACTAGATGCGGATATTCATGGGCCAAGCTTGCCATTACTTTTAGGCTTGCGTGGTGAGCGGGCCAAAACCCGTGAGGTTAGCGGCCGCCCTTTAATAGCTCCCTTAGAGGCGCACGGCCTTAAAGCTATGTCGATCGGGTTTTTAACTGACCCTGATGGCTCTATTGTTTGGCGCGGGCCGATGGTCCACGGTGCGATGACCCGTATGTTATGGGATGTGGATTGGGGTGATCTTGATATTTTAATTATTGATATGCCGCCGGGCACAGGCGACGCGCAATTAGGTCTGGCCCAAGATATAAAACCGCGTGGCGCTGTCATTGTCTCAACACCTCAAGATTTGGCGTTAGAAGATGCACGGAAGGGCGTTGATATGTTCTCTAAAGTGGATATTCCTGTTTTAGGATTGATTGAAAATATGAGCCAATTCGTCTGTCCAGAATGTGGGTCTCAACATGCAATTTTTGGTCATGGGGGGGCGGAGGCTGAGGCGAAAGCTGCGGATATTTTATTCCTCGGTGCTGCGCCTCTAACGCTACCCATCCGCAAAAGCGGTGATAGCGGCGTCCCGATTGCCTTAGGCGAAGGGCCAGAATCAGAGATATTTTCGCAAATGGCGGATAAGCTGTGGCGGCTCTTAAATGAGCCGACAGTCTAACCGTGTTTTAAGCGGCGTGGATTAGTTGAGGCGTTTACCCATAGACCAACTTAGCCATATGGCGAAAATCTTCGGGCCTTGAATCAGGTAACGCTTCCACAAACGCTTCGGTTCAGACGCGAGGCGGTGGAGCCATTCTATCCGCGCCTTTTGCATCCATAAAGGCGCACGTTTGACGCGGCCCGTGAGGAATTCTAAGGATGCGCCGACGCAAAGGCCAAGGCCGACACAATCACCGCGGGCTTCGCAGGCTTGCGCGACCATTTCTTGTTGCGGACTCCCGACGCAAATGAAAGTAAAACGCGCAGGATGTTTGGCGACAAAGTCGGCAGCCGCGGCAATAGCGTCAGGCTTGTTTTTAAGGCCCCAGGGCGGCACATGTTGATTTAAATTGGTTAGGCCAAAATCACGCTTCATGGTGGCGATAATCTCGTCGTCTCCGCCAATGATGTTGACTGGCTCATTAGGTTTAATCTCGTGATGGAACAGCCGCGCCGTCAGGTCTGATCCCGGCACAGGTGAAAGCGGGATGCCAGAAACTTTGGCTAATATTTCCAAAATACGCGAGTCGCAGACACTCAACCATGCGCCGTCATAAAGGGGCTTATAGGTTGAAGTTTCTTTCCAAAGTCTCACGATGTGATCGACATTTGGCGTCACAAGATATTTAAAGCTCGACTGCTTATTACTTTGGGTGATGAAGCTTTGCGTTTGGTCTAATGTCAAAGGCATAAAATTTGTGCCGAGAAATTCATAAGACTTCATATTGATCCGCCACGTTTCATCTTGCACATGGTCTACCCATTGTGCCTCCTCTGCGTGAGCCATCATCATATTTCTTTGTGTAGCGTTCATAAGACGACTATACGCTATGAGCGTTATCATAGAGTTACTGCAACTAATATTTGTCGTTAACCTTCTCACGTCTTTATTTTGCGCTATTGTTAGTCAAAAGATGTGAACAGCTTTTACCCTAAGAATTATAGGGAGGGCTTTGATTTTCTCTGAAAGCCCTGTAATGGCGATATATGTCTGATTTTAGACCCGTATATTTTGTTGTCGGTTTGATGATCGCGGCCCTTGGTATTGCGATGTTTGCGCCGATGATTGTTGATTATTATTATCAAGATCGATCATGGCAGACCTTTGGTGTGTCAGGCGCGCTGACGATGATGTTTGGCGTTGCCTTGGCGATTATCAATTATACGCCTAAGCCCGATTTACGCTCTCGTGGAGCGTTTTTGCTGACCGTACTTTCATGGTTTGCTCTTTCGGCCTTTGCCGCCCTGCCGTTCATTATGTCGCCCATGAAGATGGAACTGACGGATGCCCTGTTTGAAGCCACAAGCGGGATTACCACCACAGGCTCCACGGTTTTAACAGGACTAGATAATCTCCCGAAAGGCATATTGCTCTGGCGCGCTATTTTACAATGGATTGGCGGGGTAGGGATTATCGTCACAGCTATGGCGGTTTTGCCGATGCTGAAAGTTGGCGGGATGCAACTTTTCCGTCTTGAAAGCTCCGACATGGGAGAGAAACTCTTACCACAAGCGGCGAGTATTGCTGCGTGGATTTCGGGTATTTATCTTATTCTGACAGTTCTCTGCCTCACAGGCTATATGATGACGGGTATGAGCGGGTTTGACGCCACGGCTCACGCCATGACGACTGTGGCCACAGGGGGCTACTCGACCTCTGACGCGTCGATGGGCGGGTTCATGGACGACGGGGCGGATATCGTTTGTATGATCTTTATGATGGCAGGCGCCATGCCGTTTGGTATTTATTTGATCATGCTGAAGAACCAAGCCTTTGCCGCGCCTTTTAAAGACCCGCAGGTGAGAGCCTTTGTCGCTGTCATTATCTGTCTCATTGCTATGGTCACTTTTTACCTCTGGAGCCATTCGGAACTGACCAATAGTCGCGCTCTACGTCTTTCGGCCTTTAACGTTATTTCTATTGTTACGGGGACAGGCTACGCGACGGCGGACTATGGACAGTGGGGACCCTTCGCTGTTGCGTGTTTCTTCGTTTTTATGTTCATCGGAGGCTGCGCGGGGTCAACAGCCTGTTCGATTAAAATCTTCCGTTACCAAGTCGCCATAGCGGGAATGAAAGCCTACCTCTTTCAAATGCCGCAACCTAATGCAATTTCGCCTATGCGTTATGCGGGGCGGCAGTTAAACCCGACGGTGGTTTATTCCGTCATGACCTATTTCTTCGTCTTCCTTATGACCTTTGCCGCGACGGCCGTGATCTTGTCCCTCATGGGCCTTGATAGCCTGACGGCCTGGTCGGGCGCAGGGAGCGCGGTGGCGAATGTCGGCCCGGGCCTCGGAGATATCATAGGCCCTGCGGGAACCTATCAAGACCTTTCGAACCCTGTAAAGTGGGTGCTAATGATCGCCATGATCATTGGCCGCCTCGAGATCATTACGGCCTTTGTTGTGCTGATGCCGTCGTTCTGGCGCGCCTAAAAATCGGCAATATCAAATCTGTAGTCAGTCCCGCAAAATTCGCAATTGGCCGAGATAATCCCGTCCTCTGCCATATCCGCGATTTGGTCTTTGCCAAAAGAGCGCAACGTGTTCTCAAGCCGCGCCTCAGAGCAAGAGCATTTCGCCTGCACAGAGGCCGTGTCGATCACCCGCACCCCGTCTTCGTGAAACAAACGATAAAGCAAATTATTTTGCGATAGATCAGGATCAAGCAATTCACTATCGCTGACCGTTTCAAACAAAGCTTGCGCCGTGCGCCACGCTTCATCCGAGTCGCCGCGCGCCGCGTCCCCTGCGATCTTTTGGATCATAATCCCGCCGCCGCGCCACTTTGGGTCTTCGCCTTCATTTTGAACTGTCCCGCAGGCGAGCTTCACCCGCGTCGGGATTTGCTCACTTTGCGCGAAATAATGCTCGGCACAATCAGAGAGGTTCTCCCCCTCAATCGAGGCTAAACCTTGGTATTGATCCATGTCAGGCCCTTGATCTATGGTCATAGAAAAGGTGCCTTTCCCGAACAGAGCCTCCGCGCTTGGGTTGCGATTATCCAATTGGATGCTCTTTAGCTGCGCCTCATCATAGCGCGCATAGCCGCGCAAATTTCCGTCCGTGGTACAATCCGCGACGAGCAAAGAAATCGCGCCTTCATTCGTGCCCATACATTGTATCAAGAGCCGCCCATCAAATTTAAGCGCCCGCGCGACCAAAGCCGCAATCATCATCGCCTCACCGAGCCGCTGCGCCACAAGGCGCGGATAACGGTCCCCGCCCAAAGCCTCATCAAGCGCCGCCCCCAAATTAACCGCCCGCCCGCGAACGGGCTGCTCATCAATCTGAAAAATCGCCACATGATCATCTGGCTTCGCGAAGGGCTGTGTGTCTGTCATACTATCTGTCATGTGCGGGCATGTGGGGCATGCAGCGCGAAATTGCAAGAGCGGGGTGTGTTTTTGGGAGGCTTGATTGTAATCTTGTAAAACTTATCTCGTAGAAGCCTCATCTTTACGTAAACAACACTTTTTATACTTAGCCCCGCTCCCGCAGTAACACTTGTCATTACGTCCTAGTTTGACAGTCATCCGTCCTTTCACGTTAGATAACTTCGAAGGCTTTTTAGGCATTTTTGATAATTTGAGGTCAAGTTCTGTGTTTCGTTTCCAATGGCCTTTCAGAAACGAAATTGTATCAACAGGTTCACCACTCCCAATTGTGCCAGACAGGGCAAACCAGTGTTGTGCTTTTGTAGAATATTTTCTTATTTCAGCATGGTTGAGTAGGTGATCTACTCGATTTCGACTTGGTGTTTTAGAAATATGATATGTGATCCCTCCTTCTGGACCAGCAACTGTAAAGTCATGAACTCTGTCACTCTGTCGAGCTTGTCTTGAAAGCTGTTTTATGCCTCTGTTTATGCCATCGATTGAGGCACCATCATATGACAACAACAAATACCCCAGTTCAACTACACCTGGCTCTTCAAAGCCTTCAAGAAAATCAATTATGTCGCCATATGGTGTCCCTTGGAACTCCGTAAGCACTCCTTTTGGAAGAGCGTTCATATCTCCACGTTCACGTCGAGATATGAACGCCTTATCAACCTCCCATGCTAAATCGTCATGGAGCATCATCATGGTGTATTGCGGGTCTTTGTGTAAATTGTAACTCAAGTGATATCCGAAGACAGCAAAATCATTATTTCCTGATACTGTTTCATTGCATTGAGTGCGCTTGTTCAAATAATCTAGCATTCGAATAGGGTGCGTAAGAAACTCAGTCATTACATCAAGTAGAAATACATCCATGATATACGGGGGATTGATTTTACTTTTTGTTTTTGTTTTTAAGAATTGTCGGGATAGAAAATATAAAGATGGATAATGGTCAGCGATTGTGCAAATTGGAAACACTTCTATGGTTTCATCAGGTAAATTGAGTGCACTACCATCATTTTTTTGCAGTCTAATCCCTCCATTTAGTATTTCCGAAGCACACGAAAAGGCTTGATCATAAGCGTTCTGTATTGCTTTTTTGAAGTCATCTTCAAGATGGGTAAAGCTTCCTTGTTGAGCTTTGAGGGTAAGTGTTTTTGACTTCGCCTGAACAATTATAAGGCGATCGACATAGACAACCAACACATCAATCTCACCAACCCTATTTTTACCGCGAAAGACTTCGACGTTTTCAAATACATTTTTTATTCCAAAAACTCTTCTTAAACGTTCAAGAATTTTTGTTTCTAGAAAAGCGCCACGATTGCTTCGCGCTAGGGTTTTATAGTGGGTATCCTGTTGCATCCAGAAAAATGGAGAGACATATAGGCTTTCGCAAAGCGAATGAGATTGCAGAAGGCAAATTTTATCATCAGGGCAACAGATGATAGGGTGTGATTTTGCAAAATTATAGTCGTCTACTGTCTGATACAGATCGTTCGAAGGAGTTGTAGGAACACTAAATTTTTCAATAAAACTTCTTACCTTAGATTCCTCAATACCAGTCATTGTACAAAGGTCAGATACCTTAATCCAAAATGCTTCTAAGCAAACTTCCGCGAGAGGCGCGTTAAAAAAACCAGCTTGTAATGCTTGCGCCTGTATATGGGTGTTTAGAATTATCGCTTCAGAAATTCTGGCAGATTCTTCGATAGTAAATCCGACATTTTTTTCTAACCAATTATTATCGTTATGGTATCTTTCAACTGCGATAGCGTGTTGCTGAAAATAGAAAGAGGAGTCGGCAGCATAAAATATAGATTCTCGAAAGATGTTAGGATGAGTAAAGAATGTATCCTTATCGCTAAAAAGTTTCTTTTCACGCAAAGCTTGCGAGTAAAAACTACTATGTAATTCTTCAAGTAATTCGTAGCATAACCTCTTTTGCTCGTTAACGATGTCCTCACTAAGAGGCTCGAAACTAACTTCGCTCTTCAACATTAATCCGTGTAGGACACTAAGCTCATTTCTGATTAATTTCTTACCGTCGTACTGATCTTGAATTTTAGGAAATTTTTCTTCCATTTTTACTGAATGAAAGTTGTTTTCAAAAACAAGCGCAGCAAGAATATGGATAAACCCTGCTTGCTGACAGATGTTTTCTAGGTCTGCAAAAACCTCATGTTGTGGTCGGGCATCAAGATTCATACAAAAACCATAATAGTGCTGCGCATGATTACAACTTAAAATTTGATAAACTTTTTAATTTTTCTATAGATTTTAACGTTCCCTTTTCCCTTAGAAAACCTTGCTCTTATCCCACCTTACTCGTCTATTTGAGCAATCGCTCATGACGCTCTCTTTCGTGGTCGTCATTAATCTCTGCCCGTCTCAAGCCCATGTTAATTCGTCTCGACCTGCCAAGGTAGGCTTGCCTGTCCCTGAGAGGAACAGCTTAAATATATAGGCGGTTTGAGTGTCGTGGATTTAAGTCACAAAATTAGATTCAAAAATCGATTAATAATCGATTTTCTAATTTTGGGACTTAAAAGCTAAGAGAGGGCGATTAAGCTGTGATATGGCAAATTTAGAAACGGCCAAGACAAACGCTAAGCGAGGGCGATTAAGCTGTGTTCTTGTCGCCACCCTTCGACAGGCTCAGGGTGAGGGGGAGGTGGGAAAAGCGTGTGAGGTGGTTTTTCTTGTCGCCTACCCTTCGCCCCGCCGTTTGCATTGTGCCTCAGGGTGAGGGGCGGTGGGATAAGCGGGTGTGTGCCCTGCCGTAAACACTTAAGCCTTACGGCTATGGGGTCTGTTGACAAAACTGCGCAGGCCGTGGGCGGCTGCTAGGCAGAGGGCGCCGGCGATTGTTAGGGGCGTTTCAAAATCATGTAAGGGTTCGATGAAGGCGCCTACGGCGAGGAGGGTTATGCCGATGACCGCGAGGCCGCGTATGAGGGGCGCAAATTTAACGATCATTTTCGAAAAGGCAAAGGCGGCGGGGATGACTGCCAATAAAACGAGGGCTTTATGGATCATTTCATTTTCGGCCCATATGCCGACCATAGGCAGAACGCTTGATAAGACAGGCAGAAGAATACAATGGGCGATACAGAGGGTTGAAAGGGCAATCCCTGCGCGGTCATATGTGAGTGTGCTCATTATCTAGCCTCTGTTTTACTTTCATCACACCATATAGGGCGTGATGAAATCAATTTATGAAACATAGCTTTTGGGTCTGTTTCGGCGTTTATTTTAACGCGCATAAATTGGTGTCTGTTAAGAAAAAAATTCAC
Source organism: Maricaulaceae bacterium (assembly GCA_039989855.1). GTDB lineage: Bacteria > Pseudomonadota > Alphaproteobacteria > Caulobacterales > Maricaulaceae > CALFVT01. Next base: position 94,000 of record JBDXGZ010000002.1, read on the forward strand.
GCGCTAGCCTTATCGGTCTAACCGTAGGATTGCAATGAAAAACATGGGTTTGAGGCGGCGCGTTACGGGGCCCATTGCGCCCATTGCAGCAGACGCGCGCGGCGCTCATTCATATGGGTGGTTTGGACGCGGTTATAAGTTTCGGTCAGGCCGAGGATGAGGGCCTCGCGGTCTTCGTCTATGGGCGCGGATATTGTGTTGATGTCTCTGTTATTGGCTTGAGGGTGGGCGGAAGGATAAGGTGCGCGGCCTCGCCTGTCTGGCTCTAACATGTCGGTGGGGTATTTTCTGGATCGTGCCATGTGGCTCTCTCTTGTGTGTCGTTCATGTGTTTAGGCTCCGACGCCGTGATCGGCGCAGGGTGTGGACAGTCCGTGCGGCGATAGCCCTACTGGCTACCGTATGATTTTAATTTCGTAGAGCTATGCGCCGCACGGTGACATGGTTTTGCGCAGGTTGGGACAGCTGTGGATCTGAGCCATCTAACCAACGTACGGACTGACGTGACAAAGCCGTAAACCTCTGCCCGTATCAGACCCCTGTCAATTCACCTCGACCAGCCAACGTACGCTTGCCTGTCCATGAGAAGAACGGGTTTAGGATATAGGACGTTTGAGTGTCGTGGATTTAAGTCACAAAATTAGATTCAAAAATCGATTAATAATCGATTTTCTAATTTTGAGACTTAAAAGCTAAGTGAGGGCGATGATGCAGTGATTTGTCGCCACCCTTCGACAAGCTCAGGGTGAGGGGAGGTGGCAGCAAGCTTATCTCACCGATACCGCTGTCTCAATGATCATGTCTTGCAGGGCTTCATCGAGGTAAGGGTGCATCGGCAAGCTGATAACCTGTCCCATACAGTCCGTTGTATTGGGCAGGCCATTGCCTGAACAGGGGAAATGCTCATAGGCGGTTTGCATATGAACGGGCTTTGGGTAGTAACGGGCGGTGGGGATGTTTTTTTCCTTCAGGGCCGCGGCGAAAGCTTCGTGGTCTTGCACTTCGATGGTGAATTGTGCCCATGTGGAAACAACGCCGTCTAGCACCGTTGGCACACGCAGGACGTGGCCTTTGAGGCCGTCAATATAGCGGTTCGCGATTATATTACGCTTTTCGATCTCGTCTGCAAATATGGCCAGTTTCGGCAAGAGGATGGCCGCTTGGAGCGTGTCGAGGCGCGAATTGATGCCGACGCGGACATTATCATATTTATCCGTGCCTTGGCCGTGAACCCGTAGGGAGGTCAGCAGGGCTGCCGTCTCATCATCATTGGTGAAAACCGCTCCGCCGTCGCCGTAGCAGCCCAAAGGCTTGGCGGGGAAAAAGCTCGTGGTGGCAACATCGGCCCAATGTAGCGGGTGGTGCCCGTGCAATGTGGAGCCAAACCCCTGGGCGCTATCGGCGATGAGTTTAAGCCCATGCTCTTTCGTCACGGCGGAGATGCGCTCATAGTCGGCACATTGGCCGAATAAATCGACGGCAATAACGGCGCGCGGGGTGAGCTGTCCTTTGTCCATAACCTCTTTAATGGCAAAGCGGAGGCTATCCGCATCTATGTTATAAGTGTCTCGGTCAATATCGATGAATATAGGCGTTGCGCCGAGGTGGGCGATGACTTCTGCGGTGGCGCAAAAGGTAAATGAGGGGCAAAAAACCGCGTCCCCCGGGCCAATGCCCCAAGCGAGCATAGGTAAGATTAAAGCGTCTGTCCCGCTTGCGCAGCTCAAGGCGTGTTTGGCCTGTCCAAAGGCCGCAAGATCGGTCTCGAACTCTTTGACCTCTGGGCCCATGACGTAGCGGCCTTCAGCTAAGACCTTAGCTATGCGTGCATCGATCTCTGATTTCAGCCTCTTTTGCTGTGCTTTCAAATCAATAAATTCAATACCCATGAGGGTGTCTCCATTAAACCGTTACGCTCGGGGGCAATCTGTGTGCTTGTCTCTATAGGTCTTTATAATAAAAAAAAGCTAAGATTGCACCCATGATGGACACTTTCTATTTCAATTTAAGCTAAATTTATGGGACCATTTTTCTATGAGAGATGAAGTAGGCCCCATCTATTTATAGATAGTAAATTGATTATTAGCTGGCATTTCCGTTTAGAGTTCAAAGCACCAACGGATAACGGCCTTTTGCGCGTGGAGGCGGTTTTCGGCTTCGTCAAAGACCACGGATTGTGGACCGTCGATAACAGAGCTGGCCACTTCTTCTTCGCGGTGCGCGGGGAGGCAGTGTAAGAATAAAGAGTCTTTCGCGGCTTGCTCCATAACGGCGTCGGTGACTTGGTATGGCATGAGGTCTTTTAAGCGCGTCTCGGCGTCTTTATCACCCATAGAGACAAAGGTGTCGGCGATGACAACATCCGTATCTTGCGCCGCTTCAATTGGGTCGAGGATGGTTTCAATTTGCGCCCCTTGATTACGAGCGGGCGCGAGAATATTATCCGAGACTTGATAGCCTTTGGGGCAAGACAAACGCAGCTTAAAGCCGAATTTCGCGGCGGCATTGATAAAGCTCACCGCGACATTATTTCCGTCGCCCAGCCATGTCAGGCTCATGTCAGAGAGCTGCCCGCCCTTTTCCTCAAGCGTTTGTAGGTCCGCCATAATCTGGCACGGGTGATTATAATCAGTCAGGCCATTAATCACAGGCACGGTTGAATGGGCTGCAAGATCAAGCAAGGTCTGGTGCGAATTAGCGCGTAGCATCATGCCGTCAACAAAGCGGGAGAGAACTTTTGACGTATCTTCCGTGGTTTCACCACGACCGATTTGCATATCATTAGAGGTCGCTGTGATAGAGCGGCCACCGAGTTGGTGCATGGCCATGTCAAAGCTAAAGCGTGTGCGTGTGCTCGACTTTTCAAAAATCAACGCGAGGGTTTCGCCCTTGAACGACGCATCAGGATCAAGCCGGCCTTTTGGAAAATTCGCGCGCGCGGCTTTAATGCGGTGGGCTTCGTCTAAAATAAAGCGAAGCTCACTGGCAGGAATAGCCAGAAGGTCTAGGAAATGACGGGTCATAATATTACTCTTTTAGGATCGCCTAAGTCTCAACATCTGGCTCAGATTGCGCCTCTTTGAAACAGTCTTCGAGGATATTAACTGCCTCGTGAATATGGCTTTCGTCTATAATCAAAGGCGGCGCCATGCGTAGGACATTACCGCCTGCGCTACCCGCGAGGAGCCCTTTGGCAAGAGCGGCTTTGCGGACGGGAAGAACGTCTTTTTTCAGCTTCATGCCGATCAAAAGACCCTTGCCGCGCACATCTTCGATCACATCGGGGTAACGGTCTTTCAGCCCTTCAAATTGTTGCTTGAGCCTATTGGACATTTTCACAACATTGGCGAGGAAGTCATCATCTGAGATAATATCAAACACGGCTTTGCCAGCGGCCATGGCCATAGGGTTACCGCCATATGTTGAGCCGTGGGTTCCCGGAACCATATATTGCGCGATCTCCTCGCGGGCCATGCAAGCCCCGAATGGGAATCCGCCGCCGACACCTTTGGCAACCGCCATAATGTCAGGCTCTGCTCCAACGCCGTTTTCATCACAGGCCCATTGGTGAGCAAACAGCTTACCTGTGCGTCCTGCGCCGCATTGCACTTCATCATATATAAGGACGATGCCTTTTTCGTCGCAAATTTCTCGTAAGCCTCTGAGGCAGGCATCAGGCAAGGCGCGGAGGCCGCCTTCGCCTTGCACCGGCTCAACGAGGATAGCGGCTGTTTGCGGCGTAATCGCGGCCTCCAAAGCCGTATGATCACCGAAAGGCAGGCTGATGAAGCCTTGTAATTTCGGGCCAAAGCCGTGGGTGTATTTCGGATTGCCGCCTGCATTAATCGTCGCAAAAGTCCGTCCGTGAAACGCCCCTTGAAACGTCAAGATATCATAACGCTCGGGGTGGCCACGGTCATGCTGATAACGGCGCGCGGTTTTCATTGCGCATTCCAGTGCCTCCGCGCCTGAATTGGTGAAAAAGACTTTGTCAGCGAAAGGCAGAGCTTCGCAATATTTATCGGCTAGATCATATTGACCTTTGATGCGAAACATATTGGATAAATGCCAAAGTTGATCCGCTTGATCTTTTACGGCTTTGACGAGGGCTGGGTGATTATGCCCCAAACCTGTGACAGCAATGCCTGCGATAAAGTCGAGATATTTCTCGCCCTTTTCAGTGTAAAGATAAGCCCCTTCGCCGCGGATAAATTCCTGTTCCGGTGGGCTGTAACAGTCGTAAAGATGATCGCCTTTTGCCATGATCTTGTCCTTTTAAGCTTTAAGCCGCCATCCGGATTTAAGAACCCGCAAGCATGTGATGAAAAGAATGATATTCAATATAAGTGTATAAATCACGCCAATTCTGACGTCGCCGTCTGCGGTTCCAATGAAGCCGTAACGAAAGCCGTCAATCAAGTAGAAAAGCGGATTGGCAAGGGAGATATTGCGAAACAACTCCGGGAGGATATCGATGTGATAAAACGTCCCTGATAGAAATGAGAGAGGCAGGATGATAAATTGATTAACCACCGCAAGCTGGTCAAACTTCTCCGCCCATATGCCTGACAAAATACCGATCATGCCAAGCATCATGGCGGCTGATATACTAAAGTATAGTACAGGCCAGATCACGACAGGCATCATAGGCGCAAATAATGACAGCGCAAAGGCGGTTGCGATTGCCACCATCAAGCCGCGCGTGACGGACCCGCCAATATAGCCAAGGGTCAGCTCATAATAAGAGAGTGGCGGCATAAGCACATCACTAATTGAGCCCATGAGCTTCCCGCCCATAATAGAGGAAGAGCTATTGGCGGAGGCATTATTTAAAATGCCGAGCATGACCAAACCAGGCGCGAGGAAGGCAATGAACGTCCCGTCATCATCCCCGCGCCGCTCAGCGAAGGCGAGGACAAACACTGTCATATAGAGCAAGTTCGAAATTATCGGCGCGAGAATGGTTTGCGGCGCGACGCGCATGAAGCGGCTGACTTCTTTTGTATAAAGTGTCCATAGCCCCAAGCCATTAAAAAGTCCAAATTGACGAATAGTTGGCTTTGTCATATTTGTCGTGGCCGTTTTTGTCGTGGTCGTCTTAGTCTCTAATGTGGCCATAAGTGGCTCGTACTCCAGCGTGTCTTTATGGGCAGACATGCAATCAAAAAGAAGGCCTATCATGATGTGCCCCCGTCTTGCAATCATAAAGGGCCTAATAATAAGGTGTCGCGTAAAAAACGGGGATAAAGTCGAAATTTATGCATGTTTAGACTTGATTTAATTGTAACTTCGTGAATTAGCCTCGATTCGAGGTGCATACTACATATAGTTATCTGTGGATATATTGAAACAGCATCTTGTGGTTCTTAACAATTTCTTTACAAAGACTTTAAAGGGAGAGTGGGGGCAGCTTTTACCGTTGGAATTATGAATGGCTCAGATGTGAGCTTACACAATAGAAGGATGATGACCGTATGGCTTGGACGGAAGACCGCGTTGAAATTTTGACAAAATTGTGGGCAGAGGGCTTGAGTGCGAGTCAAATCGCTAAACAGCTTGGTGGTGTGACCCGTAATGCTGTGATCGGCAAGGTTCACCGCTTGGGTCTATCAGGTCGTGCGAAGCCGTCTCGTCCTGCAACGCGGCGGGCGGCGGCGAAACCGTCTACACCGCGAACCCGAACGGTCAAACCGAGGGCCAGTGCGAGTGCGAAACCAAAGACGCCGTCTATACCGAAAATCCGGTCAGCAACGGAATCGGTTCCTATGCCAACGCCGATTAATGCTAAGCCTTTGCCGAACGGTGAATTTGCAACGATCCTGACCATTCGTGATCATATGTGTAAGTGGCCGATTGGTGACCCGGGTGATAACGATTTCCGTTTTTGTGGTCGTCGTATTAAAGAAGGTGAACCTTACTGCGAAGGTCATTGTCAAGTGGCCTATCAGCCAAGCCGTCGTCGCGGTGAAAAGCCAAAGTCACTGCCGATGCGTCCGCGCAATAAATATTTGCCCAAGCGGGGTTAAGCGCCTCGCAAATCGTTCTTATAAAACGCCTCCTCTAAATATCTCTTAGGGGGGCGTTTTTTTATGAGGGTTCATCATTTTGCAACTTTCTGCAACGCAGGGCCGTGAGCGTATAAATATATTTACATTTTCCCCGTAAACAGCCTGTGTAACGAAATACAGAGCGACTTTTATGACGAAAATTATTCCTGTTATTATGTCGGGCGGCGCGGGTAGCCGCCTTTGGCCTCTCTCGCGCCAATCCGAACCCAAGCAGCTTTTACCACTTATTTCTAATCAGACGATGGTGCAGGAAACGGTGGCACGGTTTGACGATGAGATTTTTGCCGACCCTGTTTTTATCTGCAATGAATTACATGTTGCGGCGATTGAAGCGCAAATGTCGGAGATGGACCGCAGCGTTGATGCGGTCATTGTTGAACCGATGGGCCGTAATACGGCGCCTTGCGCCGTTGTCGCTGCCTGTCACGGCGCACAAAAGTCCGATCATTTGGTCATGCTCGTTCCAGCCGATCACCACGTCAAAGATAAAGTCGCTTTTACGGCGGCGATTAAAAAGGCCGTTAAGAGCGCGCAGGACGGCTACCTCGTCACTTTTGGAATTACGCCTGATGCGCCTGAAACGGGCTATGGTTATATTGCCCAAGGTGAAACGCTCGAAGCGGGTGTGTTCAAAGTTGACGCCTTTAGAGAAAAGCCTGACGCGGCGACAGCGCAATCCTATTTGGATGCAGGCCATTACGCGTGGAACGCGGGTATATTCTTGTTCTCGCCGCAAAGCTTTTTAACTGAGGCTCAGGCCCATGCGGCAGATATCGCAAAAACGGCAGAAGCGGCCTACGCCGCGTCGTCGCGCCGTGGGACTGTGGTCAGTTTACCCAAAGACCTCTTTGCCGCTTGCCCGTCAGAGTCCATTGATTATGCTGTGATGGAACATACGACCAAAGCGGCGATTGTACCGTGCGACATCGGCTGGAACGATATTGGCTCTTACGCCTCGCTGAAAACCGCGCGCTCAGAGATTGTCGCCGACGCGGCGGGTAATTCCGTTCGCGGCTCCGCCATGATTGACGGTAGCGAAAACTGCCTTGTCGATACGGACAGTCTGCCTGTTAGTCTCGTCGGGATGAAAGACGTGGCTGTGATCGTCAAAAACGGAGAGATTTTAGTGGTCAATCTTGAGCAGTCCCAAGCGGTAAAAAATATCGTCGGGCAGCTTAAAGCGAACGGCGAGATAGAGCGGCTTTAAACCCATGCGTAAATTCGTTTGGCCTGATTATTACCGCTCTCACATATAGAGTATATTGCCATAGATCATATTGCGGTGTTAGTTATGCGTGAAAGCCGCGCTTTTGGTTAGGCTATGAGAAGAGTTGATTATGAAATTAGCGCATCATTCATGGGAAATTTCAGCCACAGGGCCGCTTGCAGTTATTGCGGGATGTAATGTGCTCGAGAGCCTTGATGAAGCGCTCACCGTTGGACGGCATCTGAAATCTGTGTGCGAGAGCCTAGAACTTCCCTATTGTTTCAAAGCGAGTTTTGACAAGGCGAACCGCTCCTCGATTAAATCTTTCCGCGGGCCGGGGATGGAAAAGGGCTTGAAGCTTTTAACGCAGATTAAAGATGAACTGGACGTGCCGATTTGCTCCGACCTTCACGAAGTCGGTCAAGCGGAGGCCGTGGCTGAAATTGTTGATATTATCCAAATACCTGCGTTTCTTTGTCGTCAAACCGATTTGGTCGTGGCAGCAACAAAAGCGGCGAAACGCAGCGGCGCGGTTTTACACGTTAAAAAAGCTCAATTTCTCGCGCCGTGGGATTGTAAAAACATTATTTCGAAAATCCGCGAAGTGGATGCAGACGCGAAAATCCTTCTGTGTGAACGTGGCAGTTCTTTTGGTTATAATAATCTGGTCGTTGACCCGCTCGCTATTTCAGAGATGAAAAAACTTGGCGTGCTGACAACGATTGACGCGACCCACGCGGTGCAACTGCCGGGCGCGAACCCGCTCACAGGCGGAGCCTCTACGGGCGGGCGTCGTGACGGCGTTCCGATTATTGCCAAAGCGTGCGTCGCCGCAGGTGCGGATGGTGTCTTTCTTGAATTTCATACAGATCCAGACGCGGCCTTGTGTGACGGGCCGTCATGTTTGCCGCTAGAGGCGGCGGAGCCTCTCTTGCGGGACTTAAAAGCTATCCGCGAAATTGTGGTTTAGGTGCTCTGATACGCAAGGCTTTATTGTCAGCTGCTATTGGGTCTAAATATCACTACCCCCTCAACCATAACTATTCTAAGATAGATGCTATGTTTAGACGAATGATTACACAGCTCATAATTGCGCAACTTATTCCTGTTGCGTTAAAAATGGTCAAAAAGGCGTTTCGCAAAAAGAAGCCGCCTGTGGAGCCAAAGGCTAATTTAGAGACTGCTAATTTAGAGGATGTGACGGATAGGTCTGATCAATAATGTCTGTGATGGAGCTTTAACAACCCAAAGCTCGACTTAAGCCACACCTAAATCGAGGAAATCGTGGAGGTGTAAAAAGCCGACGGCTTTTTGCTCATCATCCAACACGAAGAGGGCGGTGATCTTATTGTCGCTCATCAGTTTAAGCGCTTCATTGGCGATTTTTTCTGAGCCGATATGGATCGGGTCACGGGTCATTACCTCTGAGACGATTAAGCCCTTTGACGCGCTTGTGTAATGTCGGCGTAGATCACCGTCGGTAATGATGCCGAGCAATTTATTATCTCTATCAACAATACCAATGCAGCCCAAACTAGAGTTATCCATTGAAGCGACGGCTTCGCTAAGGTGTGTGTCGGAGCGGCAAAGCATATGATCATCAAGAGGCCGCATGATAAATGAGACGCGTTTGAGAGCGGCTCCCAATTTTCCTCCAGGGTGGAATTTGTGAAAATCATCCGGCGTAAACCCGCGTAGCTTGAGCAAGGCGACAGCCAAGGCATCCCCAAGGGCTAAGGTCATAAGTGCGGATGTCGTCGGAGCTTTTGTGACGAGGCAAGCTTCCTCTACGCTCGGGAGGAGCAATGTCAGCCGCGCTGCCGCCGCGAGGTCAGAGTGTTGTCCAGAGGTAATAGCAATCAGCGGGATTTTATAACGCACCGTGTAGGCGAGGAGGTCGGTTAACTCCCCTGTATTGCCTGAATTAGACAGGGCGATAACGACGTCATCATCGCTAATCATGCCGAGGTCGCCGTGGCTGGCTTCGCCAGGATGGACGAAATAGGACGGTGTGCCTGTGGACGCGAGGGTGGATGATATTTTGCGCGCGATATGTCCAGATTTTCCCATACCCGATAGGATAACTCGGCCTTTGATATTTTGGCAGAGGGTAACGGCTTGCTCGAACGCGTCTGGTAGGTTGGAGCTGTTTTCAATCTCAAACGCAGTGATAAGGGCTTGCAAGCCCATGCGCTCTTTTGTCAGGACCTCAACGGCAATGTCTTTAATATTCACGGGTGTCTTTCATTTCATGAGGCGAGACTGGTTGTTTACTTGGACTTATCCTAACGATGCTTATAGCGTTTGACAAATGCGGCGTAATCCTGCGGCGTGTCAATCCCTGCATTGGCATGGTTGACCTCGGCCACACAAATATCAAACCCATTTTCCAAGGCTCGGAGCTGCTCTAAGCTCTCACAAACCTCAAGTTCGCTTTTGGGTAGGCTACAAAATGTTTTAAGGTTGCGAGCTGTAAACGCGTAAAGTCCCAAATGTAAGTAAGCAGGGCGAGGGGCGTCACCTCGACGATACGGAATAGGGGCGCGGGAGAAATAAAGAGCTTTGGAATAATCTTCGGACGCCGCCTTAGACAGGACGACCTTCACGGCGTTGGGGTCATTAATCAGTCTATTCGGGTCGTCCGTTATATTTGATATGTCACAAGCCAGAGTGGACATGAAAGCGCCCGATGTTTGTTGGGCTTTTATTAAGGCCGCAATGTCGTTCGCGTCAATCTCAGGCTCATCTCCTTGGACATTAATGATGATGTCATCAGGCTTGATATTAAGAGATTGCGCGGCTTCCGATATGCGATCTGTTCCTGTTGTGTGATCTGGGGATGTCATGATTGCGCGGCCCCCGAATGTTTCGACACAATTTATAATATCCGCGTGGTCCGTGGCGATAATGATGTTATCAACTAAAGGACAGGTGTTAACCGCCTCATACACATGTTGAATGAGGGGCTTTCCCGTTGTATCCAACAAGGGCTTTTGGGGGAGGCGTGTTGATCCCAACCGTGCAGGTATAATCGCGTATATCATAATGGCTCACTACCATTGTCATGTTACAAATAGCAAATAGCCGCCAATAAAAACTCGCCCTACAGCAATGTGACTGGTGTTGAGGGACAGTCGTTGATCAGATTATGTATCGTTTAGTAATTTCAACAAATATTGCCCATAACCACTTTTTTCTAGAGGTTGCGCGAGTTCTTTGAGTTGCACGTTACTAATCCAACCTTGCTTATAGGCATCGGCTTCTGGGCAGCAAATACGACGGCCCTGCCGTTCTTCAATGACACTCACAAATTGAGCCGCCTGAAGAAGAGATTTGTGTGTACCTGTATCTAACCACGATGTTCCTTCACCTAATATGGCGCATTTCAACTCACCACGATCTAGATAGATAGAATTTAAGGCCGTGATTTCGAGCTCACCTCGAGCTGACGGGGTTATTGTTTTCGCATATTTCGGTGCCTGTCCATCATAGAGATAAAGCCCTGTAACAGCATAGTTTGATTTTGGATTTTCAGGTTTTTCTTCAAGCGAAATAACTTTTCCATTTTTATCAAATTCAGCCACGCCGTAACTTTTAGGGTCATTGACGTGATATCCAAAGACAGTTGCACCTTCAGTGTTGGTTTTTGTTGATTGCAAAGCCTGATCAAATTCAGATCCAAAGAACAGATTGTCACCTAAGATGAGAGCGCTAGGCGCGCCGCCAAGAAAGTCTTCAGCAATGATTAGAGCCTGAGCTAATCCATCGGGACTCGGCTGTATGGCCCATTCAATATGTATTCCCCATTGGCTGCCATCTTTTAGTAAGTTTTGAAAGGCCGCTTGATCTTGAGGCGTTGTAATGATCATAATTTCGTTCATACCCGCACTCATTAAAACTGAGAGAGGATAGTAAATCATAGGTTTATCATAAACCGGCATTAACTGTTTTGAGACTGAAATAGTACTTGGATAAAGACGTGTACCGCTTCCCCCTGCTAGAATAATCCCTTTGCGTTGCATTATGCTTCCCCTACATTGTACAAACAAGACCTTTAGTCCTAAATGCCTTGTCTTTTACCCTTAATGCTTTGTTTTTATAGCTAGTAACGACTTTTAATTCGTTTGCCAAATAGATAATGACATTCATTTTCATCTGTAAATTTTCACATTTAAGTATGCTCTATGACAGCATATGTTGAATGCTACTCAAGTGATAATATATTTATTAAGTGTTTTGTTCCAGGTATAGATGCATTCTTCTTTACTCAGTGTTGGATTGCCTTGTCTAGAACCATTGCATTTGAATGAATAGCAACTGAGGGTCTTTCAGTTCAGAGGTGTAAAGTATAACGAAGTGCGAAATAATCTTTAGGTAATGTTTTATAACCTTTAAGCTATCTTCAGCATTATTTCAGTAATGATTTTTATTCTATTTTTCCACATAATTTTAGATAGAGCTTTTTTGTATGCTGCATCAATAATCAAGGGTGTCTCAATGCTGTCACGAATAGCGGCTGCAAAACCATCAGGGTCATTAGCAAATTTTATAAATTGTCTAAGTTCTAAATCTACATTCGCAATCTCAGTTGAGACGATAGGTTTACCGGAAGCGAAATAATTATAAACCTTTAAAGGGTTCATTCGTTTAGTTAACTCAGTGCTTAAATGTGGGACAAGAGCTACATCGAAACTGGCCATACATGCTTGCACATCTTTGTAAGGTACGACGCCCAGGAAGATAACGTTATTGCGAGTTTTAATTTTTTCAACATCCACTTCACGTTCTCCGCCTCCAATAATGACAAAATTCATATTTGGTAATCGTGCGGCTGTTTCGTCAAGTAAATCCCAATCCACTCGATCACGCAGGTTACCAACATAACCAACAATAGGTCTTTTAATGTTTTTAAGAAAATCTGGTTCTACTAGGTCTTTTTGTGGGGCTTCAGTTCCATTTGGAACAATGTGAATTTTTCCAGCTATGGGAGAGAAAGCATCAACAATAGATTCGCAATTTGTCAATACTATGTCTGAAAGGGGTAATGTAGCCTCATAGCTAGTCTCAATTTTCTTTCGCATGGACGGTTGAGTTTTGAAGGTACGTTGATCGTCAACAATATCCGATACAACCATTTTAAAGGGAATAGCCTTAGTAATTTCAGGAAAATCCATAACAACAGGATAGACCCAAGCTATCGTGTTTTTTGGATGTATTTTCTCTGCTTTCATTTGTTTTTTAACCCAAGCCGGATATGCCTCAATATTTTTCCCAGAAGTAAGAATGCTCTTGTTATTATGTTCCTTACTATGAATAAACGTTCGATGAGAACATCGCCTTTGATCTGAGAGACCAAGTTGGTTGTTAACTGTATGTTTTAAGACTAGCGCTTGATGTGAATTTGGCCCTGAACTTTCTTCGGCTAATCGTGCTAGCGCGCGTATCTCCATTGAGGCGTCAAATTGCAAAATTAAATTGACGCTTCCTGTCTTAATGAGTTGCTTCATAACCATGTCTGAGCGTCGCCCGTACAAACCAGTATCATTTTGTTTCCAGAACATGACTAAGTCTTGTTGATCTTTTCCTGACTTTAGACGTGTTTTAGGTTCAGATTTCTTTTTCTCTTTTTCCAGAGTTATATAGGTGTTTTTAACGTGCTGGAGGAGTTCTTTCAATGGGTTTGAGAGTTCAGCCGGAGCCTTACTTGCGGTATTGATCGCATGGTACAGCCTCTCTCTATTTACATTAAATCCGAATTCAGCATCAAAACCTGCTCTTATGTTAGCAGACATTTTAGTAATTGAGCCGTCTTCTTTTCTGGAAATTAAGCTAAGTAGCTCAGCTCTAAGTGTTTTGGGATCAATTACTTTCACGACCCCCATATGTTTAAGATCTGCGAGTGGCGGTACGTCTGTCGTTAATATAGGTTGCCCGAAAGCCGCTGCGTCGGAGATTTTTGCAGGAATTTGGTACTGTGAAATTACATGTTTAGGGTCTTGAAGAAGCGGCACTGCATCAGCCGCGACGATATAATGCGGTAATTCAGTAAAGTCACAGCTAGGATGTATGATAATACGTGCGTTTTTATAGGATTTTAATTTATTTTCGATGGTCTTATTATTTATATCTCCAACAATGTGGAGAACAAACCGGTCGTCAGCCATTTTATCTAAAGTGCTGGCTACCGTGTAAATGCCTTTATGTGGGCGTGCCGTCCCCACAAAGACAAGTGCAAATTCATCTGGTTTGATCCCTATTGCCTTACGTGCTTTTTTTCGATCATAGTGCTCACTACTAAAAATATATTCATCGCGAGCATGTCTAACTATATACCCTCCAAATTTATTGCGTAATACGACATTGGAAACAAGCACAGCATCACAATGTTGTATAAACCCATTACAGACTCTTGTAGGTAGCTCTTCATAAGGTTCAATCAATGCCTCAGGGCCAGCCTTAATCAGTTCGTCAAGTTCAGCGGTGTTATCATTCTTAAAAAAAGAAAGTTCAAAGTCGTCGACGTCAATTAGAAGCGGGCACTTACTATGACGTTTTATCATTGCTCCAAGTAAAAGTGACGGCAATCTCGGTTTACATGCAACAACAAGATCGTATTTTTCTGACTCAGCGAAAGCAAGAGCGGCAGGATAATAATCGGATAAGGTTTCGACACGAAACCCCCGAATTTTTCTATCACTGTGAAGAATAGGTTCCCACGTTTCGGTGCCATAACGAGACCATAGGGGGCCAATTAATTCAACCTCATAATCCCGTTTTAGAAGGTCATAAATAACCATGGCACGGCCTACGGGATTATGAGCCATATCCCAAGCAATGACTGCGGCACGCCCGCGCGATTTAGTTGCTGCATGAGGAGCTGCAATAATTGTTTTTACTTTACGTTTTGGCTTAGATGTCTCGATGGTCGAGATGTTTTTTAATCGTTCATTTTCTTCGTAAACTTCCATTGCCCAACGGTTGACTTCTATTAGGTTGCGGCGCAGCATGCCTGCTTGATTTGGAAGAGGTGAGTTAGCTGGTTTTTTCTTACTATCCATCACGTAAACTTCTTCATTGGCTGCCACCCCGAATTGTCAATGTTGATTTCGACTGGAATAAACCCGAGATTACGTATATCGCTACTTCCAGAGGGGGTGAATTCTTTACTGTTTGTGAGAAACCGTAATTCACCTGCCGTTTCAGCTTCTTTGGGAATATTAATGGTGAACTCTGTTTGGCGTCCACGCTTTAGGGAGACCTGCTTACATAAAATTTCATTATGTAATACGTCTAAATTTTTATCTTCCAGAAATTCAGAATCTGGAAGGTAGAGACGCAGACCAATGCTTACGACATTCTCATATGATAAGGTACTATCAACATTGCTCCAGCCGTCAGAGAAAAAACCTTCTGTCCAATTAACCAATCCTATGTAAGTTTTTACAATGGAAAACCTCACGTCTGGTTTTATATTTGGTTGATCGAGCATGCCTCGAAATGAAAGGGTGCAAGTTCTCGCCGTTTTTTTATGAATATCAATTTTACCTCTTGGAGTATTGGGTAAACCTTCAATTCTGGTTCCTATTTTTAAAGGTAAATACCCACATATAGTTAAAGCATCTAATGTAGATAATATCAGCCACCTCTCGCCTTCATGAACAATACTCCAGCGGGTTGTTTGGGGCGTAAACAATATAAATGTAGAATTTAATATTGACCTGCTCCACATTATTTCAGTCTGCCCTCTACCTAATGGTCAAGAGGGAATGGGGCAAGCGTTTTTTCATCAGTAAAGCATCTGTAAAATTAAGCTATAACCGCATTCTTAATTCACCTTATGTGGAAAATGAGCTTAACATTCCGCAAATTAAGAGATTGAGAGGAGCCGTCAGAAAAGGTTTCGATGAAAGGTTATATTACGAGTTAAGCGCGTCTTAACGTGCTGAGAGCCCACAATGTTTGTGGTGTTTTAAATGGCGTTGTTTTTTTTGAAGTGATGCTATTAAGCAGTTTTATTATAACGGCGCTTAATCGTTTGATAAATTGTATAATCGGTTTTATT
>JBDXGZ010000003.1:0-149988 GCA_039989855.1 Maricaulaceae bacterium
CTCGGAAGCTAAGGTTGAAGCGAAAATGCATCCAGACGGCACGTTTGATGATATCGGGATGGAAGCGGTGACGAGCGTAGATTAAGCTTTTCATCGCCAGAGCTTAGCGTAATTTTTGAAAATTGGCATTAACGTGACAAACTCCTTAGACGTACCTAACTTTATAAAAGCACCCTAATTACCCTAATTACCCTAATTACCCTAATATCCCCCCACCCATTTACCCCTAATATCTCCCCACTATTTATCCCAAAAACCCCAATTACCCTGTTTTATAAACTTACCCACATAGATTTAGCTTTTGAGCGTAATCTTTAGTTGACTCATGTTCTTTATTTGTTCTTTTCTGTCTGTCCTAATTCATGGACGTTTAGATTGTGCGAAAAGCTGACAGCATAGAATGGCTCTATCTCGACTTTGACGGCTTCTTTGCCAGTGTCGAGCAACAGGCGCGGCCTGCCTTGCGGGGGAAGCCTATTGGAATCGTTCCGTTTGACGGGACGGTGCATACGGTTGTGATTGCTTGCTCTAAAGAGGCGAAGGCAAGGGGCGTTAAGAACGTTATGCGCCTCGTGGACGCACGTAAGGTCTGCCCTGAGCTTGTGCTTGTGCCTCAAACGCCTGACCTTTACCGCCGCGCTCATAATGCGCTCCTCGCTGAGATTAACAGTGTCATTCCTGTGTCTGCGATTAAGTCCATAGATGAGCTAACTTGTAAGCTCGACCCCAAAGACATAGACGATCCGCATAGGTTAGCCACCGATATTAAAAGGGCCATAGCGGAGGGCGTTGGTTCTTATATCACATGCTCTATTGGCTTTGCCCCAAACCGTCACCTCGCCAAGATAGCCTGTAAAATGGATAAGCCTAACGGCGTAACCATATGGAGCCCTGATGACATCCCCGCCGTCATGTACTCGCTGCCCTTTGACGATATACCGGGCATTGGAAGTGGTATGGAGAAACGCCTGCACAGGGCCGGCATATATAATATGAAGGCTTTGCTATCCACGGCCCCAAAGCAAATGCGCAAGATATGGAACAATGTGACAGGGGAACGGCTTTGGTACGCCTTGCACGGTTACGAGATACAGGCGGGTTCATCCGAACGGGGCATGTTTGGGCATGGCCGCGTCTTACCGCCTGAATCGCGCTCGTATAAAGAGGCGTATGATTGCACCCGTATCTTGATTGTCAAAGCGGCGCGGCGAATGCGCCGTGAAGGGTTCTATGCGTCTACCGCCTTTCTATGGCTTCACTTGCGCTTCCCAAACCGCAAGGAACGGGGTTGGGGGACACGGATCAAGCTTCATATGGCGAATGATGACCAAGCCTGCCTAAAGGCGCTCAAATCCCTATGGCGGGATGCAAGGCGCGAAGTGCCGTCCTACGTTCGTATTATACGCGTCCACGTGACACTGGGCGATTTAACCCGTTCTGATAGCCGCCAACTTGATATGCTCCTCAATGATGATCCTGAGCGCCAGAAATGGGAAGCTATCACCACGGCTATGGACGGGCTTAACAGCCGCTACGGAAAGTCACTGGTGACGATGGGCTTATGGAAGCTTCCCGCAGGGGGGAACCTTGGCGGTAAGATAAGCTTTACCCGCATACCACGTGCGGAGGATTTCTGGTGAGTTGGAAAACCAAAATCCAGATATTGGATATTGATAGCGGCGTTCGCCTTGAAGCCCGTTGCCGTACTTGTAGCTATGTCTGGTATGAAAAGCCCTGCGCCTATTTCCACAAGTCCCACATTCGCCAACTCTATCTCGATGAGTTCGAAACGCGTCTAAGGTGCAAGCAATGGGGCTGTAAAGGGGCAATCACAATAGCAATGACAAATGAAAGCGAAACGGAAGGCTTTCAGGGCGGATTGGCTTAGGTTTGATTTCGCATTTTAAAATAACTGAGGGTTTCATTAATCCACGTAACTATAAGTAAAGACATAAAAGCTAACGCAACAAAAAATATTGTAAATATAAAAGGTGAAAAAACCACTTCGAACAAATTAGCTATTTTATTTTCCATTATCGTCTCCATGATTCGAATTCCTTATAATATCTTTTACATGTTGAGTGGTCTCATGCCACGTAACAGTATTGTGACTTCTTCGATAGATTACTGTTCGCGCGACCCAACAGAGAATTATATACTTAATCATGCCTGGGTGAGATTTGAATGTGTTATACCAACTTAAAAACATATCAGGTATTTTTTGATTATTTGGGTTTCTAGTTAGTTCAAATTTTTCAGGTAGCGTTGTAAAATCGGGAAGTAATAATACAAATACAATACCAAATAATATCCAAGCTATTGCAGATGGAAGAGGGTTTCTCTTTATATTTTCTTTGTGTAAAGTCCCTCTAGTCCAGCGCTCTACTATCCAGCTATTTTCAGCAACACGGATAAATGCTTCAGATACTGTCGAGAGAACCAATCCTGCTGCTAGTATAAAAGCAGAAGTTGGAGATGAAGATGATACAGTCAGCATGAACAAAACTAACGACCATGCCGTGAGCCACACTGAGGCTAAAATAGCAGCAATTAACCAAGTGCTAATTATAGGGTTTTTGAGTAAAAAGTAATCACATCTTGTCAAAAAAGAGATCTGATGTTTTTTTTAGGTGTTTTGATTTTGTAACCATCTATTTCATTAATGGGTGATTTTAAATTACCATCAATTGGAGGGTTTTCACCACCATTATCCACACGACTCATTACTGCCCCCACATTTTTTGTAATCTTAAACTTAAATTAAATTGGAAAGTCAATCTAGAACGCGGATCAGTATTTTAAAATACTCCCCTTAACTCTAGTCAGTTTATAATGATATCCCCCTTTTTGCTTCTTTGCTTTCAAGATCGGCAAGGTTCTAATATTGAGTTTTATGAAGTTGTTGTTTTATTCTCAGATGGGTAATATTTGGCTGATTGAGGTTTTAAAATAGGGATTAAATTAGGGGTAATAAAATATTAAAACGGCTTTAAAGCAATTTGATTTACTCTATGAAAGCTGCCTTGAGCTGTTACAGATAAGTATCACTCACCTAAAAACACAAACCTATCCTGTGTCTTTACACGTGACTTCCAAAAGGGGTGTTCTGGATCGGCCTCGATTTGTCTGAATTGAGTTTCGATAAATTCTAACATATCTGCTTTAATCGTGTCTGGGTTCATGTCTTCAAAAACGGACAGTCCGCCCATATTGCCAATAACAAGCTTTCTACGTTCTTGCGCCTTTTGTTCTTTTATCACGTGCTTTACACGTGCAATGTCTACTTTATTGTTATTGCTTAGCACGTGGGCATGGACGTGCTGTTGCACGTGGTCCCATAAGGGGTGGTTAGGCCAACGGCTTATGTTTTTGTCATTTGGGGTGTCTTGCAGGTAGCGCACCACTTGCGTTGCACGTGTCATAGCGGCGTTAAGGCGGGTTTTCATATCGGCGAGTGTGCGAATGTCCCACTTAGAAAGCGCGGTCTTTCCTAAGCGTATTTCGATACGGTGGACGGCTTGAGTAACGTCACGTGGATCAAGCCCCCAAATCTCAAACCATGCAGGCTTTCGCTTTTCGATAGCTTCCGCACGTTTATCATAAAAGATGATTTGGCGGTTGGGCATTTTCCCGACGGTTACACCTTTAAATGTTTGACCTTGTAAATTTGCGTCTATCTCTAATTTATAGGCTGATTTTTTGACACGTGAATGCGCCACAAAATGTTTTGGGTCTGGCTCTATGCCTAAATTAAGAAAGTCCATTGCGTAATCAATACGGTTAAGACTTATTTGAGTGCCGCCAAAGCCAATATGAATTAAGTTGGTTTGCACGTGCATCATAGCCTCTTCCCATCCATGAACGGCGAGGGCTAAGGCTCTAATTTTCACGTGAGCGTTCCAGTTTTCTCGGTTGTGGCTTTTCTTGAGGCTTATGACATGGCCAATGTCGCCGCCAAATTTCAAAATATAAGCATATCCCCCTTTCATACCTGTAGGGGTGATTAGGCCTTTTAGCTGTCCCTTTGTAAAGCTTATGGGCATGTCCCGTTGCTCTTGTTTAGCTTTCTCTTGCGCAAGTTTCATACGCTCAAGGCTGTAGGCTTCAGCCGCGCCTTTGATGGCATAAGTGAGGGTATCAAACCCTGAATATATAAGTTCCATGTCTTACTCCTGTCTACGCTAAGTCAGTGTAGAGGGGGGTGTTACGATGATCCCCCTCGGTTGAAATGATTTATGGATTTCTGCACGTGCTTCGCACGTGAACCGCTTTTTATTTGAGGGCACTTCCGTGCCCTTTTTAGGGGGTTCAGAGAGCGGCTAAGCCGCCCTCTGAACGTTTCGGGCATGTGCCCTCAAAGTCCCCATAGGCGCGGTTAACTCCTACGGGGCAAAAGCGGAAATTATCCGAAAGTTTGGGAGGTGTGCTTGCGCTTGCGTTCTTCAATCCAGTTAAGAACGTCGCGTCTTTGGTAGCGGATAGACCGCGCGGAAACTTTAACGTATTCAGGGCCGCCGCCACGTAAGCGCCAGTTTTGGAGCGCTCGCGGCGTATAGCAGATAAGCTCAGCCGCTTCTTTCTCGGTTAAAAGTTGATCTAGGTTATCGCTTTCATTTGTCACTGTCGTCTCCTGTACGAATCACATGACTCTGTATTGCGATTAACCGTTATTAGGTCATTGAGAGAAAGAGCCTATTTTTGGGATGCTATTTCTCCATGACGTATGTTTTTTTGAACTTGTTTTAGAGCTGTATCTAAAGCGTCAGAATTATAAGACATTAATTCAGGGTGGAGGGGTTCAATACATTGATCCAAAAAAACTAGAAATTTCTTACGTCCACCAATGCCTGTTTTATCTCTTTTCATAGAGCGATTTAAATTCTGAATCCAAAAATTATATAGCGCAGAAACCCATAGTAAAATAGCTTCATGTTTGGGGCGGCCTTTGACACCATATCCAATTTCTTTTGCAAAAACAGTATCGTTAAACTTATACTTAATGGCAGCGATAACTCTTAATTTTTCAACTAAGTCATATAAGAAATCGTGGGCGCTTGGCTCACCTTCATCTTTTGTTTCCGTATAATTAACCAATTCTAAAAAATCGGCAAAATCTAATCCTGCTGAATTAATTTGGTTTCGTAATTTTACTGCGGTTCTAATAATTTGATTAAGTTGGGTTATGTATTTTTCGTATGCTTGGGGTGCATAAGGTTTAAGGGATAGGTATAAATAAAACTGGCTAGCTGTTTCTAATACGACTTTAAGGTTTGCCTGTTCATTTTGCGGTATTTTAAAGCGTTCATAAATGCCATTTACGGCGGTTGAATATAAAGCAACTTTATTTGGGTTTCTAATCGTTGCATTAGCCGCATTTATCATGCCTACAATCGAAGTATTATCAACTTCGTGTTCTTGGCCACTTAAAAGGTTTTGCAAATTTTCACGCAGTACATCGCATGTGACCAAGATGTTATTTTTTTTCTGACTCATTTATACACCATAATAAAAAATAGGCGAAGCTAAACACTTTCATTTATTAAAATCGAACCTATGCCCTCACTAGCTTTTGCAAGTTCCGCATCTGCTAGATGTGCATAACGCATAGTCGTTGAAATTTGCGTATGTCCGAGAAGCTTGCTTACAAGTGCCAACGGCGTCCCTCCCATAACGGCGTGTGATGCAAAGGTATGACGTAAATCATGTATGCGTACATCATCTAACCCCGCTTCTCTTCGTATGCGTCTCCAAGACTTTTGTAAATTGATTATCGGCTGTCCGCAAACATCGCCGCAAATGACATATTCATTATCCATTTTTCTTGGCGTCTGTTGTAAAACGTCCATTGCCGCTGCATTGAGCGGAATGCGCTTGTGTCCCGTTTTACTATCAGGGAAGTCGATTCGGTTTCCTTTGATGTAATTCCATTTTAAGGTTCGGATTTCTCCAAGCCTGCATCCAGTTAAAATTAACAGCTTATAGGCCGTAACAGCATAGATGCTTGTAAGGTTTTTTGCATGAGCTGTTTCCAATGTTTCCCAAAGTTTGCTTAGTTCGTTCTTATCTAAAAATCGAATACGACGCTTTTCTTTGTAACGCTCTATCTGGGTGCACGGATTAGATGATCCCTCCCTCAAACCCCATCTTTCACTTAAGCTAAATATTTTAGATAGCAGACTAACGGTTCTATTCGCCTGTGTGGGAATATCCTTCATTTTCAAATGTAACGCGTGAATGTCTTGATATTGAATTTCTGCAATCTTTCGTTTGCCCAAACTGGGTAAAATATACTTTCTTATATTGTGCTGATAATCTGATTGTGTTGACGGTTTGAGCTTCAATTTCACATGTTCATTTATGAAGCGCTTTGACACATCTTCTAGAGTTGGAGATTCGCGAAAATTTCGGACGGTCTTTGCAGGGCTTTTACCATTCGCAATTTCGCCTATTAAAATTTGTGCGTCTCGCCTTGCTTTATGAATTGTAAGGTTTCCCACGTGCCCTAGACGAATCCTTTGAGTTCGCCCATTATGGCGGTATTGAACTATGAATGTCTTTTTACCTTGAGGGGACAAGCGCAAACCAAAGCCTTTGATTTCATCATCCCATAAGAACGTGTCTTTGTCGGGTGTGACTAGGTTATCTATAGAGCGTTTTGTAAGTCGCATTTTTCACTCCGTTTCGATTTGGAAGCAATTTGGAAGCATTTGGCAGCGAAAACCGCCGTATCTTTAGCGTCATACAGAGTGGTAAAATTTAAAATTTGTCAATAGAATCAGATGTTTATGCACGTTCAGAGTAAACGAGCGAAATGGGTGATAAAGCGATTTTTTATTTTTGTAATCAGGGGGTCCGCGGTTCAAGTCCGTGTGGGCACCATTTTTCTTAGTAAAATCAATGATTTGTAAAGTTAACGTATAGAATTGAGTGAATAAGTCAATTCCAGCCAACATATAACCAACATTTGCGCCAAGTTGAGTCGCTTAATTCATCTTTTATGTTCGGCGGTGAAAGTAGCTTTTAGCTTGATCACCGCCAGACGCGACGAGTGCCATGTTCAGCGTATCGGTAACGTCACTCGTCTTCATAGTCGTGCAAAGCTTCCAGCTGATGATATAGCGTGAGAAGTCACCCAAGATTGTTGATGGGTACATCCAGCCCTACCCGATAATCTTGAAGTAGGTAAAATTAGTTTGCCAGATCAGGTTTATGGCGATCGTCTTATCCTTAAACTCACTCGCTGCTTTCGTAGCGATAAAAGTAGGGCTTGAGATCATGTCATGAGCCTTCATAATGCGGTAAACTGTGCTTTTATACACAAAGTAGCCTTTGGTATAAGTAAACCGTACGGCTAACTCACGTGGCGATAGCTCCGGTATATCAAGAGCCATATCTAGAAGTTCCGCTCGGATGTTATCTGGTGTTTTATTTCAGACACGACCTAGATGTGGCGCACGGTCAACAAAACCATCCTTCCCATGCTCGGGGTAACTATCATACCAAGGATAGAAGGCTTGGCGTTGCACGCCGAGCTTATTCAAGGTCTACTTGGCGGGGCGTGATGAATACCCCAAGATGAGGATTATTTCTAGCTTTTCGGATGCAGACTATCTCATAAATCTTCGCCCCCATCTCCAAGCATGCTTTTTTTAAGTAGACGGTTCTCGAACGTGAGTTCGGCGACATATTCCTTCAGCTCGCGAGCCTCAGAGCGTAGGCTCTTGACTTCAGTCGTGTTGGCTTGGCGAGTGATATCGCCTGCTAACCGTTTCTTGCCTGCCTCTAAGAAGTCTTTGGGCCATTTGTAATATAAACCCTGAGCGATGCCCTCCTGTCGATATAACTCTGCGATGCTTTTTCACCGCGCAAGCCATCTAGCACTATCCGGATCTTACGTTTAATGTCTTTGATGATACACTCGCTGGACGTTGTTTGCTCTGTCTCATCTTTCTCTCCGTGAGAATGAAGATCAGCGAAAAATCTTTCTTAGTCCAGACCTAAATCTGAGACACGAGCGCTGACGTTAGACAGGATATGGTAAACGGAACTTCGTGAAATCAACAAAGGATGAGAGTTTTGAAAGTAAGGCTGCCTTGCTAAGAGACTATAAACGCGAGCTACTCAAAAATTAAGTTAAAGAACGCCCGCATCAATAGCGCGTATAATTATATCAGTTCGGTTACGCGCTGAGAATTTTTTACTGAGAGAGCGAATGTGTAATTTTACGGTTGCCTCAGCAATCGTAAGAGCGCGAGCAATCTCTTTATTAGAATGCCCCTGGCGCAGTTGCGCTAACACTTCCGTTTCGCGCTTTGTGAGTGTTTCCCTTAACCCTTGGCTTGATGACGTATTTGAGTTTTTGAAAACATCTATCGGAACATAGCTTTCACCGCCAGCCACGAGCCTTACAGCATTGATCAAAGACCGCCCCGCTAGTGTTTTAGGGACAAAGCCTTTTGCCCCCATTTCAAGCGCAGCATGTACATCTTCAGTACTTGCATTTCCAGACATAATCATAATTGGAGTATCGGGGCTTATTTTTTTTACATCAGCGATGCCTGAAAGTCCGTTCATCCCTGGCATCCGCATATCTAAAATAATCACGTCATAAGGGCCATCTTGCCTCAACATAATTATCGCACTCGGCAAGTCTTTTGTTGTTATAACAATTGCCTCTGGGTCATCTTTCTGAAGTAAAGCCCCAATGGCGTCTCTGACAAGGCCGTGATCATCGGCTAAAAGAATACGCATTTAAGTTATATACCAAATCGATAGGTTAAAGTGAAGCGACTTCAGCACAACATGAATCTATGGCTCACATTCCCTTTAGGAAACAGCTTTGACCAATGCCGCTTCAAGCGCCTTCAAAGTGATTGGTTTTTGTAAAATAGCGGCATAGAGACTATCTTTTTCAATATATGCAGTTTGCCCTGAATATAAAATAATAGGAAGATTTGGGCTAAGCTGTTTCAACTGAGCGGCAAGCTCTTTCCCACTCAAACCGGGCATCGTTAAGTCTGTTATGACAATGTCATAGTGCTTTTGATTCAGCTTGAACGCGTTAAGCGCCTTGGCGGGATCGATATACCATGTAACATGATGATTTCGGCTTTCAATCTGTTCCTTGAGCGTGTGTCCAACTAAAGCGTCATCATCTACGAGCATTATCTTCAGTTCAGTTTTTGTCTTTCCCATTTGCCGCGGCGTTTTCGCTGCGCTCTGAACGGCTGGCTTTTCATCACTATAGAAACTCAACCTGAAACGTGTTCCAACACCTGTTGAGCTTTCAACTTCAACTAAAGCTTTTGACGTTTCCACGAGTGTCTTAAGGGATTCAAGGCCTAGGCCTGAGCCTGTAACTTTAGGTTTAGTTGTATAAAACTCATCGAAAATGCGGGTAAGTTTTTCAGGGTTTATGCCCGTTCCATCATCTGTCAACTCAATCAAATAACTCAGTTTTTTTCCGGCAGTCCCGAGCGTTACCATTTGGGCATTGGAGGTTATGAGTTTAGATTTTCTTTTCGTGATTTTAATATTAAACGTTCCGCCCTCTTTCATTGCGGCAAAAGCATTGGTTAATATATTGAGTAAGCAGCGCGTCAATAACACCTCATTTGTCTCTATGTGCGCTGCAGAGGGAAAATTAGTGTGTACGGCAATGTTGGCCGGTTGGATCGAGCTCGCGATTTGCAGGCCGGTATTCATCAATTCGACTAAATCAAGAGGAGCAATAAGCTGCACCTCATTTGAACGTTCAATTTCCAAAGAGCGAATTACATTTGCCGCTTGTTGAATTGCGATTTCAATTTGGTGGGCACGGTAGTAATTATCTGGGTCATTTTGAAGATCCATTTTCATCATAGTGACATTACCGTTTATAGCGGCGATGAGATTATTGAAATCATGTGCCACCGCATTACCAAATGTGAATAACGCAGACTCGCGCTCGGCCTTTAGCAAACGCTCTTCAAGGTCGCGGGCATATTTCTCTCGCCCTCGCCGCTTGGTGATATCTCTGAGAGAATAAAGAAAGCCTGCATCGGGCAGACGGCTAAGCACGACGTCCTGAACAATAGTCTCACCGATTTTGCTTTGTCCAAGGGCTTCCCCGCGCCAAACACCGTCTCGCTCAAACTGTGGATATATAACAGAGATAAACCGATCGCGCTCGGTCGAGCCAAATAGCATTCGCCAAGACTGCCCTAAAAGCTCCGAAGGTTGATACCCAAATATCGCTGCAAAAGCGGGGTTCATGTAAGAACAATTTCCGTGTTTATCCATCAGTGCCACCCCATCTCGAGCCGCTTCAACACCCGCACTTAGAATGCGCACTTGATGAACTTCTTTAGCTAGCTGCTGGCTAGCGTCATATAGCTCTGATGACTTTAGC
Source organism: Maricaulaceae bacterium (assembly GCA_039989855.1). Taxonomy (GTDB): domain Bacteria; phylum Pseudomonadota; class Alphaproteobacteria; order Caulobacterales; family Maricaulaceae; genus CALFVT01. The sequence continues at coordinate 10,391 of JBDXGZ010000003.1, forward strand.
TCTAGTAGGCGCTCGGCCTCTTGACGGGCCTTACGTTCACGTTCAAGACGCCGTGTAAGACGCTTTAACTCCTGGCTGTTATTCAGTGGGGTTCTTTCGTTCATTATGGACTTTGACCTTAAATATTGAGTGCGTTCCGTCAGACGTTACATCCGTACGTATAACAGATGATCGTGCTTTTACGCGGTAAAAATCTAAGCAGCCCCATATAAGTCCTTCCGCCAAATCAGCAAAAGGACGACCTGATGAGTATTCCATAGTAATCCGCGCGTTGCCATCGCGCTCCACAATATCAAAGCGCGGTAGCTCAGTATTTGTATAGAGCTTACGTACATCCCTATGAATGACGTTTTCAATAACAGATAACAACCCGATGGGCGTGTCATAGGTTTTAATCATCTCGGGATGAGCGCCCGCAAGATTATAAAATAATTTCTCTCCAAAGTCTGTTACGAGGGCGTTTATCGGAGTTTTAGTCGTTTCAGCCACATGGATAGCCATCGCCAAAAACTCAGTATGCGGATAATACCCGACAGTCGTATAAGAGCCTTGAGACGAAAGGGATTCAATAGACAACATCTGGTCTGCAATGCTATCCGGCCACCTTGTATCAATGTAGCTCTCGAAGGCTCTGAATACTATACCCTTCATGGCGTAATCCTTTATTCAAAGTGAATGATATAATAAATAAAATCTTTAAGCATACACAGCCTTACGGATTACTATCCTATAATCAACTATAGCTTTCATGTTATTTGGACTTATTCCAAATCAGCCTAACCTTTAGCGTTATATGAGGGCTTCAGCTATGCCTCTAACTGCAGCCATCGTGCGGTCAGACGTATTTGTTTTTAAGTAAATCCGGCGTAGATAACCATTCACAGTATGCTTGGAAATTCCAATAATATCCGCAATTACTGCATTGCTTTTGCCTCGTGCCACCAATTTTAGTATCTCTTGCTCGCGAAGGGTAAGAGGCCTAGTCGCCTTAGGTTTTTCATCCAATATACCACAAAAGGCTTTATGGGCCATTTGGCAAGCCCATTGAAGCTGCCTAATATCGGTTTTGGTAAGCGAGTATTCATCATCCGTTAAACGCAGCCAAACACAGCCATTTCGGCTACTGGGTCCATGCACAGGAAGAATAAAACCATTACAGTCTTTGTTTTGACGGCCATCGCAATAAAAGGCCATCAAGCGACTCCAAAACTTTTCACACGCCCCGGCATTTTTCATGGCGTCGGTCCAACTCATGGGCTTGTTCGGAAGCGTGCCTAAATCTTCGAAAGGGCTGTTCAGAAACACCTCACTTGAAAGATAATCGTTTATGCTTTGCGATGAAAAACCCTGAGCAAAGAAAATTTGCCTTTCAAAATCATAAGCGCCCTGAGGTGAATGATGATGATAACTCAAAGCATCCATTCCAAAATCTTTGACATAAGCGAAGAGATACTCCCAAACACTTTCATCATGACGCACCTCTTCAAGGTTTTCGCATAGATTTTCAAATTTTACAGCGTCGATCACTTTTAACTTCTTTCGTTGGCGTCTAACGAGACGCATCAAAATAAGAAAACAGTCGTGTTCCAACCATAGGGTCAAAAATCAGTTTTTGTTTTCATAGTTAACAAATACGAAATGAAAACTGTCTGGAATAGATAATCATAAGAGTTATCGCCCTAACCAAAAGTATAGGTATTGAGCATTTGGCAGTCGAAACAAGATACTATCCTATCTTGAGCAATTAACCGATTCAGAAACTAGCAAAATTTTTGATTAAGACCTACTACGCCGCACGCATACCCCTTTTGTCTCGGTGCGCTCCTAAGCGCAAACTCGTGTCGTAACTAAATTTCATTCTATAACTGCTTGAGACCTGAGCTTTCAGAAAGTATTTTTTGAGAGATATTTCAAGCCTAATAGTGTGATGGCTTATCCGTAAAACCTAAGCCTACCTGTTACAACAGGGAGAGATTTGACGCCTTGGTTCTTTAGGAGCTTTCGAGGCAAACGTGTGGCTGCTTTAGTATTTATCCGTCGTTGAACAACTACATCTAGAACGGTTCCCTCGTCATCAACTGTTCTCGAGAGATAGGCCATCTCCCTATTCATCTTGATGTAGGCGTCATCCAAATAGTACGTCCGATGATATCCAGATAGAAGCGATCGTGAGATTAGATTGAAGTTTTTACCGTGTGTGATTAGCGTAATAAAGCCCATCAGACAGGTTAAAATTAAAACTTCAGATTATTCAAAGACACTCGCCTTGTATTGAAAGCCGACTTTTTGCCTTATATTTTTAGATTTAACCGTCTTTTAAAAAATGATTAATTTATTAAGATACGAATGAGTAATGATGACGTAAAACTTACAATCATTATGAGTATGAGTATGCTATCTCAATTATATAGCTAATATCTTGGAGTCTTAATTATGAAAACGCGTGCCGCAGTAGCTTTTGAAGCCAAGAAACCTTTGGAAATTGTTGAGCTTGACCTTGACGGCCCGAAAGACGGGGAAGTCCTCGTTGAGATTATGGCGACAGGTATTTGCCACACTGACTCCTATACGCTTGACGGTCTTGATAGTGAGGGTCTGTTCCCGAGCATCCTTGGCCACGAAGGCGCGGGGATTGTGCGCGAAATCGGAGCAGGGGTCACGTCTGTGGCCGTGGGTGATCACGTCATCCCGCTCTACACGCCCGAGTGCCGCCAGTGTAAATCTTGCCTCTCTGGGAAGACCAACCTCTGCACCGCCATTCGCGCGACCCAAGGCAAAGGCCTGATGCCTGACGGGACGAGCCGTTTTTCCTATAAAGGCCAGACGATCTATCACTATATGGGATGCTCGACCTTTTCCAATTTTACGGTTTTGCCAGAGATTGCCGTGGCGAAAATCCGCAAAGACGCACCGTTTGATAAGAGCTGCTATATCGGTTGCGGCGTTACCACGGGCGTGGGCGCGGTGACCAATACGGCCAAAGTGCAAGCGGGCGATAATGTGATTGTCTTCGGGCTTGGCGGCATTGGCCTGAACGTGCTGCAAGCGGCGAAAATGGTCGGCGCAGGGAAAATCATCGGCGTTGATATTAACAATGATAAAAAAGAGTGGGGTGAGAAATTCGGCATGACCCATTTCGTCAACCCTAACGAAATCGACGGCGATATTGTCGCGCACCTTGTGGCGCTGACGGACGGCGGCGCGGAATATACCTTTGACTGTACGGGCAATACGGTCGTCATGCGCCAAGCCCTCGAAGCCTGTCACCGCGGCTGGGGCGTCTCTGTCGTTATCGGTGTGGCGGAATCAGGCAAGGAAATCGCCACCCGTCCGTTCCAACTCGTCACAGGCCGCGTCTGGAAAGGCACAGCCTTCGGCGGCGCCAAAGGCCGCACAGATGTCCCCAAAATCGTCGACTGGTATATGGAGGGCAAAATCCAAATTGACCCAATGATTACCCATGTACTGTGTTTGGAAGAGATCAATAAAGGCTTCGATTTGATGCACGCGGGGAAGTCTATTCGAAGCGTTGTGGTTTTTTAGGGTGAAGTTACCATTATCTATTGTTTTAACACTAGTTGGTTTAGTGGGGTGCGCAAAAGCGAAAGACACGAACTGTAAGGTTTCTTTCGAAAGCAATGATGGAGAGGTAACTTTTACTGATGCTTTAGGTTTAGATTTATCTAAAGGTCAAAGTTTTACGTTACCAAATGAATTGCGTGATGTGTCTTCAATCTTATGTTCTCGCGAGGGTTTAAAGCTTGAGACGGCCGATTTTTTAGCTGTTAGTGCGGTAAATAAACCAATTATGTTAACTGATGATGAGACTATAATTGTTGTTGAAATGGTCAAAGGACAGTTTCGTTTGCGCATTATTAAAGGCGAGCCATCTCAAGAACAAATAAATACGGCTCAATCTTTTATGAACGAAGCGCAAAGTATTATTCAAGGTGATTGAAGAATGAAAACCCTCTCCACCAACATATCCCACGGCGGCACGCAGGGCGTTTATAGCCACGCGTCGACCTCTACAAAGACGGACATGACGTTCTCTGTCTTTGTCCCTGAGGGTGACGGCCCGTTTCCTGTGTTGTGGTACTTATCTGGCCTGACCTGTAGTCACGCCAATGTCACAGAGAAGGGCGAGTACCGTGCGGCTTGCGCTGAGCACGGGATTATCTTTATTGCGCCTGATACTTCGCCTCGCGGCGAGGGTGTGGCCAATGATGAGGCCTATGATATGGGCCAAGGGGCGGGGTTTTACGTCAATGCCACGCAGGCGCCGTGGGCAGCGCATTTCCAGATGCGTGACTATATTGAGACGGAGCTTCCTGCGCTGATAGCGAAAGAGTTTCCGCAAGCGGACATGTCTCGCCAAGGGATTACAGGCCATAGTATGGGCGGGCACGGCGCGCTGACGATTGGGCTGCGTAATCCTGATAGGTTTAAATCTATATCCGCCTTTTCACCTATTGTGGCGCCGATGGACTGCCCATGGGGTGAGAAAGCGCTGTCAGGATATTTGGGCGATAACTGCACGGCGTGGCGGGACTATGATGCGTGTGCCTTGATTGAAGACGGCGCATGGGCCAATCATATTTTAATTGACCAAGGCACGGCGGATGATTTCCTCGAGGGTCAACTTAAAACTCATCTCTTTGAACAAGCCTGCGCGAAGGCAAGGCAGGCGGTCACCATCCGCATGCAAGAGGGCTATGACCATAGCTATTATTTCATATCGACCTTTATGGCTGACCATATCGCGTGGCATGCGGAGAGGCTAACATAATAATATGGTCACCTTGCAAGAGGCGGCTATTATTTTCATTCAATGATATGTTTGGTCATTGTTTGTAGAACGTAAAAATGAACCTGGGTGTCCTCGAAAACACCATCAACCCCAGTCGCCGAAGCTTCTTTTAAAAAATTTTATCTACGAAACTATAATGGATAACGGCGTCAACAACTAATCTTGAAGATGCCGTGCAGCGTTGCCCTGTTTATAAAATGCACCGTTAAGGTCGGCTTTGACGGCGATATCCAGATCGGCGTCAGCCATAATAACCATTGGATTTTACCGCCCACCTCCATTTGAATTTTCTTCATGCTCTGCGCTGCAGATATTGCAAACCCGCGTCCGACAGGAACGGATCTAGTGAAGGAAATGGCGCTAACTCCAAGATGGTCAACGCGGGTTTGCCCCACGTGCGAGCCGAGGTCGATAACGGGGTTGAATAGGCCCGCAGGTGCGCCGGAAACGTGAATAATGCGCGTCAGCATATACATCGCGCCATTTTAGCTGGGCTTGAATTACGACGTCGATTGCAACTTCAGTATCCTTGATATTGGCTAGGAAAACCTCCCTGATAATATCATCTGTATCGGATGGGTTTATGTTGGGGACTGCGTTATCGGAAAGCACCCATTAAGCATTAATGAATTATGTGTCGAGAGTTTCATGGTTATATCGCCCTGTCTTTACGGTCCAGAGGGGAAGAGTTTTTCTAGGAAGTCGTCGCATGCCGATGACGGCGTAAAGCCTTTTGAATATACCAGCGAAGACGACACCAATTTTCTGCGTGGGCCCCATAGCCGTATGTCATCTCCCTCATGGCGTTCGACTTTCAAAAGATCTGCGTCAAGCTCTACGAGTGTTTGCCTCGCCACGGCCCGTTAAAAGGCGTGCGAGTTCAAGAACTCTCACGCCTTTTAACGGAGTATTTAGGCAGCCTAAGATACCATTAAAAGGCAGCTATATCCGTGATAGCGCGGCCAATGATGAGTGCGTGAACGTCATGCGCGCCTTCATAGGTATTGACGGTTTCCAAATTCATCGCGTGACGCATGACTTGGTATTCTTCTGAGATACCGTTGCCGCCGTGCATGTCCCTCGCCATACGGGCGATATCGAGAGCTTTTCCGACATTATTACGTTTAACAATGGACACCATTTCTGGGGCGAAACGCTCTTCATCCATTAAGCGCCCAACACGTAATGAGGCTTGTAGTCCTAGAGAAATTTCTGTTTCCATATCGGCGAGCTTTTTCTGATAAAGCTGAGTTCCAGCGAGAGGTCTACCAAATTGTTTGCGCTCAAGTCCATACTCTCTAGCCGCATGAAAGCAAAACTCCGCAGCACCTAAAGCGCCCCAGCTAATGCCGTAGCGCGCGCGGTTTAAACAGCTGAACGGCCCTTTCAGGCCTTTTACGTCGGGTAGAATTGCGTCTTCTGAAACAATGACATCATCCATCATGATCATGCCCGTAATCGAAGCGCGTAATGAAAGTTTACCCTCAATTTTTGGAGCCGATAATCCTTTCATCCCTTTATCAAGAATAAAGCCTTTAATGGCCCCACCGTGAGCGTCTGATTTTGCCCATACGACAAAGACGTCCGCAATAGGGGAGTTAGAAATCCACGTTTTAGAGCCATTAATACGGTAGCCACCATCGATTTTTTCTGCGCGTGTGCGCATGCCATTTGGATCAGACCCCGCATCGGGTTCAGTCAAGCCAAAACAGCCGATAAATTCACCACTCGCTAATTTAGGAAGGTATTTCTTCTTTTGCGCTTCTGAACCAAAGGCATAGATTGGGTACATGACCAGTGAAGATTGCACTGACATCATGGAGCGGTAACCTGAATCAACACGTTCAACTTCGCGCGCAACTAATCCGTAGGACACATAAGACGCACCTACGCCGCCATATTCTTCTGAAATTGTAATGCCCAGCAAACCGAGTTCACCCATTTCTCTGAAAATCTCAGGATCCGTGTGCTCCTTTGAAAAGGCTTCGATAATGCGCGGTTGTAGACGGTCTTGTGCATAAGCATGCGTTGTATCACGAACCATACGTTCGTCGTCTGTGAGTTGATCATCAAGAAGAAAAGCATCTGCCCAATTGAACTTTGCAAGTGTTGCCATGATAGGTCTTTCTATTCGTTAGCTATTTGTTTCATTCGTTTTAAACGGTGACATTGCAGTTTTTCTTATTTGTACTCGATGTCAGTGCGCAGGCTATGATGGCACTGAAGCTAACTCCAGTAAAGAGAACAAGATCTGTGCGAATGCCAAAGATAGAGTTTGGCGCGTGGCTTGTTAGGCATAGCAAGAAAAGCCAAGTCCCGCGACATTTACGGTAAGATGGTCCGAGGCGGTGGTGTTTCGTGCAAAATACCAGTCATGACGAGTGGTACGATAAGCGTGGGCTCTGCAAAATTAACCCGTGCGCCGATGATGACGGAGGTACGGTCTTAGATATTGTTGTTCAAGGTCGAAAGAAGGCCAAGGCTGCGTTCCATTTACGCACCCATCTGCAATCTCTTTAATCCTCGCCGTCATTTAATTTCACAAAACACACTCTGAGAATTCCGCCGCATATCGGAATCCGAATGAAATGTTGTGACCTCTCCAGCTACGGGATAGAGTTTCCACCTAAGATGAAACACGCCCCTAGAAATAACCTGATAATATTTTTAAGTGTGAAAGATGATGGCTCCGCAAGCAGGACTCGAACCTGCGACAAGCTGATTAACAGTCAGCTGCTCTACCAACTGAGCTATTGCGGAATAGACCATCTTCGGTAGGAGCGCCGTTTAGCAGAGTTTTCACAAAGCTTACAAGCCTATTTATGAAAAATTTTAGATTTTTTTTAATGTTAAAGATGAGGGCTGTATCAATCACGGTTTATGATAAGGGGCTTTTGAGGAAGACCAGCGTTTTGTGGAGTTCATCTTTTTTCAGGGCAAAAAAAAGGGAGCTCAAGGCTCCCGAAGTATAAGGTGAATGGTGGGTCCCTTTCGGGAACATCTTCTAGTTAACGAATCAGGGTTAATATAAAGTTAATATTAACCTTAATAATTCTGACTCAGTTAAGTTTTGCCGTTTAGGGGGATGGATACTTGGCTGAATATATTAAATTCATTACGTTGAGGGTGTTCGGTTGCCCATCTTGATCATAAAGGCGCTCACGCTTCCGATTATCAACGCAAGCACTGTGATCACTAATCGACCGTCAAAAGAATTTGGAACAAATAGCATTAAGGCGATAAATCCCGCAATGACTAAACCAAAGGACCCTATGACTTTCAGTTGCGCCAAATCATTAGCCTCGCCCACTTCCTTTGTAAAATCGATAGGCGTTTTCATCGTAGTAATGAATTTATCGACCATGGCGCGGTGCGCAGAATCTTTCGCGGGCGCAAAGGGTATCGACAATAAGAACCCCAAACTGCCAGCCGCGAAGACACTGAAAAACTTAACTTGGAATGTCCATGTTGCGTCGTCTGAAAATCCAAAAGTGGAGAGCGGCACATTCAGAAATGCGATAAGGGAAACAGTTAAAGAGAGGCTGATCGATAAAAGAGCCGCCCACGGGGGCGTCCTGCGAATAAACAGTCCCCACATGAGCGGTATTTGGATAGGGCTCATCAAGAGTGCCCCAATATCTAACATGATCTCAAAAATACCTTTGCCTTTAGATTGCGCCATATATAGTGCGAGCAGAAGAATAAACACGCCCATAAGCCACGTATAAAGACGGCCATATTTCAAGAGCTCGGACTCCTGTTTAAGTTTCCATTTCAAACGATGGGCCAGTTTCGGATAAATATCTTTGATAATAATCGCGACATTCGTGTTGAGGCCAGTATCCATTGAGCTCATGGCGGCGGTTAATATTGCCACAACAATCAATCCAATTAATCCCGTCGGGAGAACTTTAATACTCGCAATAGCATAGGCCGCTTCAGCGGGTTTGCTGATACCAAGTGCCATAACGTCTTCGGAAAACAAAAGTCGTGCCGTGATAGGTGGTAGAAACCAAATTAATCCTCCGAGTAAAAATAAAGCGGAGGCCAGTAAAGCCGCCTTACGCGCTTCACGCGTATCTTTGACGGAGAAATATCGTGGGCCTGCATACATGGAATTGAAGACTAAGAACCCCTTTGTGACCATTGCGCTGGCCCAACCCCACGTATAAGCTCCACCAAAAAGAACACCCGAATTTATCATACTAAACTCTTCTGACAGCCCTTGGGCTTCGATCTGCGCAAACATATTGCTAAACCCACCGAGCTTGTTGATGCAAAGCCAAGCCACGAGGATAGTGAGTGGCACTAAAATAAGACCTTGTAAAAAGTCTGTTGCCATAACGGCCCACCGCCCACCAGTGGCGGAGTAGAACAGTACGATCACGCCGCAGGCGAGGATGACGTGAAAAATATTATACCCAAATACAGCCGAACAAAAAATGCCCAACCCATATAAGGCCATCGCCGAATATAAAATCCGAATGGGCACTTCATAAAGAGCGTAGAACATACGGGTTTTTTCTCCGAACCGCTTTGAAATAGCTTCGGGGAATGTCGTCACCCGCATTTGACGCAACCAAGGTCCCAAGAATAAAAAGTTTAAAAAGAAACCAAAGGCATTGCCTAAAAAGATAATCATCACGGAAAAACCAGACTCGTAAGCAACCCCCGCTGCGCCTGTGAATGTCCATGCGCTAAAAGCACTCATAAAGGCGCTACTACCGACAAGCCACCAGCTCCCTTTAGATCCGCTTTTAAAATAATCATCTGTGTCTGAAGAAAATGTTTTAAAAACAATACCGACCACAGCAATCAAAATAAGATAGCCAATGATGACGAGATATTCGATGTTCGATATTTCTATTTTTGACATTAGGTTTGAAATCCCAAAAGAGTATTTACGTCGTCCAGTTTCACTGGAGATGCCCTACATCCGTCCAACTATTATTTTGGCGAATAATATCTATGAGTTGCTGATATTGCGCGCCGTCTTTGAAGGTTTGATATGGCAATGCGGGTTCGCCCTTTATGTCTTTGACAAATTCCCGAATAAGGTATTGCCAGTTTCGCTCCGTATCACCGTCTACGTCTGGAACGTCAGCGGCGATATCGGCAGGTAGTTTAACCTCTTCCCAGTCCTTGCTTGCACCGTACACATATAACGGCCCGCTACCGTAATGGCCTTTAATATAAATCGCGCCCTTGCTACCGTGAAAGGCGATATAATCTTCGTTAAAGCGCGGGTGCAAACCGCCATGTTTAAACAAAGCCGTCACCGGGTTTTTCGCAAATGGACTTTGGAGCTTAGCTGTGACGTTATATGACCATTCCACATTAGATGTGCCCCATTCGAGTGAAGGGTCGTTCAAATCGTCAGGAATGTGTTCGCGTCTGGTTTTAAAATTATGAACGCCTTTGACAATTGGCGCTTGGCCCATATCATCACGCACTTCGCCCATAATAGAGAGAATATTTTCGCCTATCACTGACGTGACGATGGAAAGCTTATGGGTAAAATTATTATTGAGACGCCCGCCGCCGTCTTCTCTACGGTGTGACCAGCCAAAAGGAATATCCCGCTCTAAATTAAAATGCGAAATACATTCCACCTCTAACGGCTCTCCGATTACGCCGTCCGCGACGAGTCTTTTGGCGTGAAGAACTTCAGGCATATATCTAAAACTTGCTGCAAAAGCCGTCTTGACGCCTGCCTTACCCGCAAGCTTCGACAGCTCTTTGGCCGTGTCCCCATCTGCGCTCAGAGGCTTTTCGCAAAACACATGACACCCCGCGGCGATAGCCTGTTTAATCGGTTCAACATGTGCGCCGCCCGGAGTCGCAATGGATACAATGTCTGGCTTGCAATCGCTAAGCGCTTGCGCCCAGTCCGTTCCCGCATATGGAATTTTCATGTCTGTTGTGACCTGTTTAACGACGCTGTCAGTACGTCCCACCATGCCAACGACCTTTGCGCCTGCAAATCTAAAAGCATCCGTATGGCCTTGCCCGGCAAAGCCTGTACCATGGACAAGGACCTTTATTATCTTGCTCATTCACGCGCTCCATCCTATTTAACCAAATAGCTATACCAATTTTACCTATCTGTTAACACCAATCATGGAAAGTTTGGAGACTAAAATGAAAATTACAAGCGCTGAAGTCTTTGTCGGCGGCCCCGGTAAGAATTACGTCACCTTGAAAATTATGACAGACGCGGGAATTTACGGCATTGGAGACGGCACTTTAAATACGCGCGAGACACTTCCTGCTGAATTTTTGAAAACATATATCATCCCCTGCTTGATTGGGATGGACCCGCGCAATAGCGAAGACATTTGGCAATATTTTTACCGTGGCGCATATTTTCGTCGTGGCCCTGTCGCGATGGCGGCCTTCGGCGCGGTTGATATGGCGCTCTGGGATATCAAAGGCAAAATCGCAGGCCTTCCGCTTTATCAACTCTTCGGCGGTAAAAGCCGAGACGGGGCCTTGGTCTATGCTCACGCTGTCGGGACGGATTTGGATATGCTGCTCGACTCCGTCGCTCATTACCAAGATTTAGGATATAAAGCCATCCGTCTGCAATGCGGCATTCCTGATATGCCCGAAGGCGGTTACGCCACGGGTAAAGGCGGGGATTCAAAACATTTCATCACGCAATATGGCACGCTTCCTGATCAAGAGATTTGGGATACAGAAAAATACCTTAAATATATGCCGACCGTGTTTGAAAAAGTCCGCGAACGCTTCGGCCCTGATTTGAAACTCCTCCACGATGTTCATCATAGATTGCGCCCCAGAGAGGCCGCTGCCTTTGGAAAGGAAATCGAGAAATATAATCTCTTTTGGATGGAAGACCCAACCCCCGCAGATGACCAATCTGTACTCAGGCTCATTCGTCAACACACAACGGTTCCAATCGCGATTGGCGAAGTGTTTAATTCTATATGGGATTGCAAAGATATGATCGAAGAAGAGCTACTCGATTTCATTCGCGTGTCCGTCACCTATGCGGGAGGTATTACCCATGTCCGGCGGATTGTTGAACTGGCTGGCTTGCACAATGTCAGAACGGGATTTCACGGGGCCCCGAGCCACTCTCCCATTTCGATGGCCGCGCAAGCCCATCTTAATGCTTGGGCCCCGAATTTCGGTATTCAAGAATATTTGGTTCTTGGTACGCCTGAATGTGACGCCCTTTTCCCGTCTGAGCATTATCTAGAAAACGGCCTATTTTACGTCAGCGATGCGCCTGGCCTTGGTGTCGACTTCGACGAAGCAGAAGCGAAGCGTTATAGCTTTGATCGCCGTTATCACCCGATTGTCCGCCTAGAAGACGGAACCATGTGGAACTATTGATGAGGGGGGGCTCGGGGAAAATGCAAAAATAATGCGATGATTCATCTGCCTGTTTGATAGCAAAGAAAGATTCGTTTTGATGACTTTATTTGGTTCCATAGCTTGCGCATATGCTTCTCGATAACTCTAAAAGGCGTTGCACGGGAACGGCCTTTTTTAACATATTTCTCTAGCACACACGGGATTTCAGCTTTTGTAAGGGAAGATCGATCGAGGGTATGCATAGGCCTGTCTCTGATAAGGTGAACGGTAAATCATCAGAACAAGCCAAGCAGGATAAATATTCTCCAGATTGTAACATCTTTACGGTGAAGGCGTAAGATTAAGTCCATAGAGCGATTTTTATGCGACGGTTCGAAAGGTTGGTTAAATCATGTAATAAATTTTGAATATTCTTTTGGTCACTTCTATAGATTATGAAGGGGAATTCAAAAATGAGATCAGGCGTGATTTTATCTAATTTCTTGATGGGATGATCCGCGCCACAGACAAGGCGGTGTGAAATTGAGATCATCGGCTCTTACGAAATATGTGCGGGAAGGAGTTGCTCGCCTTCGCATGCAGCAAAAACCATATCAAGCTGATTATTGACTAATTTAGGAAGCATGACGGGGTTCACATTCATTTTCACGTTAATCGTCAAACGCGAAGAATCTGATTATAATTGAGATAATATTTTTGGCAAAATGGATTAGAATTTCACTATACGATGTCGGCAAATTTCCAGATGAAAATGTAGCGAATCGCTACAGCGTATTTCAGGTGTGCAGACTTTCCGCTAAAGGGGTGAGGGGCAGAATGCCAATATCAGAAGCTTACCCTCAAACTTCGTGCAGGTTCGTTTGAATAATGTGGATTTGCCGAATGCGTCCCGCGCGGCTAATTTAGAAGATACAAGTCGGAGTTTCGATTTTACAGCCTTGCCATCTGAATTTGTCCGTACGCTCGAAGTGCATAAAACACCCTCGGCGTCTTTAGATGATTCGCGTTTTGTCGGTAATGTGGGTTAGCTTCAAAACGAACTCACAAATCCAAAGAGGAGCTTGAAGCTCGAAAGGTGATTGAACGCGCTAAAGGCATCTTAATATTTCAGTTTAGTCATTCTTTGAATAATGACTGGCATTATTCATTTGCTCGCTCTGTGAGTGGCTTGTTTTGGGCAATGCTGTTGAAAAACTCTACTGTAAGCCTTAATGACCTAGTTTAAGTCTCTTTAGGGGTAATTCACTTAGTAGTATAGTTGGTCATTGGAGAGAAGATTTAATAAACCTAAATCTGCGTGAATATATGGTTTGATCTAGCGCCAATCGGTTCAAGGCATTAATTGATACAAGTTGCAAGAGTAACGATAGTGTAGTTTAAAGCGAATTGAAATTCCCTTATGAAAAAGGCAAAAAATTATTTTTGTAACCATATGCGCCCCTTAGACGTCTTAATTGCTATGGCCGGGATTGGGTTAGGCAGTATATAATTTACATTTAGACTAAATTATTGAAGAGGATTTATGAGCGACAATGTCGAAATAATCGGCGATTCATTGCATGTTGTGTTACCTAATAGCCAACATTCAGTTTCGTTTGATTCATATGCGCTTAAATCTGAAGCGGAACTAGCGATATCCTCAGGGCATATTCGCTCAATCAAATATGCTTTGGCGGAAGGCGCGCAATGGAACAGTTTAACCCTTGCTACCATTAAAGGCATTTCAGAATTTGCTGACGACAAAAATATTCCGTCTGATTTATCGTCCATGCCATTGGGCGTTAGTAAGATTCTCGCCTTAACGAAAACGACTGTAATTGACGAATCTAGGACTTCCGAAAAAGAACCTTACAGCTTATTTTATACTCTCGGCGTTATGGCGCTGGCAGCGTTTGACCAAGCCAAAGAGCTTAATCATTTTATTGGACTGTCATTAAGCTCCTTTAAAAGATTTTTTCTGGGAAAGGCCCAGTATCAACGCAGTGACTTGATGACATTTATCCAAACGACGGGCCCAGCAGCTCTTGTCATTGTCACAGTCGTCAACCTCCTCTTAGGAGTCATTCTTGCCTTTATGGGCGCGGCACAACTGAAATTATTTGGAGCAGAAATATTTGTCGCTGATCTCGTGGCTCTTGGCCATACACGTGAAATAGCCCCGATGATGACAGCTATTATATTGGCCGGCCGAACGGGCGCTGCCTACGCCGCACAATTAGGCACTATGCAGGTGAACGAAGAAATTGACGCTTTGAAGACTTTCGGATTTTCTTCCATGGATTTCTTAGTTCTGCCGCGTATGTTGGCCTTGGCCATTATGATGCCATTACTGGTGCTATACGGTGATGCCGTGGGCATTTTTGGCGGGTTTTTGATCGGCACATTAATGTTAGATTTGGGCGCAGTAGAATATATCACTCAAACTCAAAACGCGATTGGTCTCACAGATATCATGCTCGGCGTCTTTAAAGGTAGTGTCTTTGGAATTCTGGTGGCTATTACGGGCTGTAAAGAAGGTATTATGAGTGGGCGTAGCGCGTCTGCCGTAGGTGACGCGGCCACAAAAGCTGTGGTCAGCGGCATTGTTGCGATCATTCTCGCCACAGCAATTTTTGCCGTTCTTGCAAGCGCGTTGGGTATATAATTATGTTGGATCCAAAAACAGCTATTGGAATTAGAGATCTGACTATGGCCTATGGTGATTTCATCATCCAACGCGGGTTGGAATTTGAGATCAACAAGGGCGAAATATTTATCATTATGGGCGATAGCGGTAGTGGTAAAAGTACGCTCTTAAAACACATGATCGGCCTCATGAAGCCAAAGACCGGACAGATACTTTATCAGGCCGGAGACTTTTGGGCCTCTAGCGAAGAAGAACGTAAAGTAGCGTCGCAGCGGTTTGGCGTATTATATCAAAGCGGGGCGTTGTGGAGCTCAATGACGCTCGCGCAAAATATTCGGCTGCCCTTGGCCACTTACACGGATTACTCGGAAAGTGACATAAAGGACATTATTGCTTTAAAGCTATCCTTAGTAGGTCTGGCTGGGTTTGAAGATTTTTACCCGTCAGAAATCAGCGGCGGAATGAAAAAGCGCGCGGGCCTTGCAAGAGCTATGGCGCTTGACCCTGAAATACTATTTTTTGACGAACCAGGCGCCGGACTTGATCCCATCAGTTCAAAACGTCTGGATGATCTTATTATTGAACTTCGCGACGGGCTGGGGACAACTATCGTCATTGTTACGCATGAACTCGACAGCATATTTGCTATTGGTGATCGTGGTGTCTTTGTAGATGCCGATGTCAGAACTCAAACGGCACTGGGAAGAATTTCTGACCTCAGGAAATCACCTCCAAGCCCAAAAGTTGCAGAGTTTTTGAGCCGAAGCTCTAAATAATTCAGAAAGAAGAAAGCCATGAAACGCGCAAACACTAAAATTATCGGCATCTTTGTTTTCGGTGCCCTATTACTTATGATTGGGTCAATATTTCTATTTGGCAGCAGGGATATTTTTCAAAAGAAACGATATTTCTATGCTTATTTTGAACAAGATGTGAGCGGCGTTGATATTGGTGCGCCGATGAAGTTCAGTGGGATTGAAGTTGGGTCTGTAAAAGAAATTGTCGGCATTTATGATCCAGAGACCAGCGCGGTAAGGCCACGCCTATTATTAGAGTTTCATCCTGAAACCCTTAAAGGCGCGAAAGTTGCCAAAGGGGAATACACTTTATTTCAGCCGCTTCTCAAACAAGGCATGCGCGCGTCTCTAAAGTCCCAAAGCTTTCTAACGGGTCAGTTATATCTATCGCTAGATTTTTATGACAACAGAGCTATCCGAACTCTCGGCACGGACAAGGATAAATATCCGGAAATGCCGACGATTGATTCAGGACTCGGCGAAATATTCAAAGCGTTTCAAGATTTACCTCTTGATGCGCTTGTCGTCCAACTTACCAATACATTGGATTCATTAGATAATGTCCTTGCCAATGAGGGTATCTCTGAGAGCGCCAGCTATCTCCCGACATTGCTTGCTGATGCGGATCTAATGCTCAAAGCCATTGGAATGTTCACCACGGACGATCTTCCCCTAACCGCGGCACAGCTCAGGGCAACGTTAAAAACGGGCGACACGTCTATTAGCGCTTTGACGGACAAACTTTCAAATGAGACTTTAGTGACGCTTGACCAGTCTATGAAAACATTGACAGAGCAACTCTCTCAAGAAACACTCGTCAATTTATCTTCGACTATGCGGCAATTTGACGTCACAATGGGGCAGCTAGAATCTACATTAAGTACAGCTCAAACCCAGTTGGATCCAAATAGTCCAATCTCCACTGAACTGACAACTATGTTACGAGAAATGAAGTTGACGGCTGAACAATTACGCACCTTCACTCGATATCTTGAATCAAATCCAGAAGCGTTACTAAGAGGACGATAGTCATGAAAAACTTGAAAATTAATCCCCGAAAAACTTCATCGTTCAAGCTTCTCGCACTTAGTGCACTTGCAACTCTTAGCGCCTGCGCCTCGTCCCCTGATGCTCAACTGCATTTATTAAAGAGTGCGAATGGGGCTCTCATCTCGCAAACGAGTTCACACGTCTCAGTTCGGGTTGGACCTATCGTTATGCCTGAGCATCTTAAACGCTCAGAAATTGTCTTTCGGTCTGGCGCATATGATGTGAACCTTAATGAATATGAGCGGTGGGCTGAAAGTCTTGAACGCAATATGATCTCGGTCATTACATCTGATTTGGCCGCCCATCTTGGTACGGAAAAAGCCTTTGATTATTATGCAAATTTTACAATAACACCTGATTATATTGTGAAATTGAACGTGACTGAATTTGGCCGCGTGAGTCCCGATACAGTGTCTTTATCCGCGTCTTGGGAATTATCAGGCAAGTCATCCCTGCAAAATAAGCTCTATTCAGAAAATATCAAAACGACAATTAAATATTCTGAAGACAATGAAGATGATAAGAACATCAACAATGTAATTGCCGCTATGAACGAAGCGCTCAATGAGCTTTCCCTCAAAATAGCTAATCAAATTGCTGGCAAAAATTCGCAATCTTAGGCATACTTATTTCCAAGCCGTTTAATTTCGTGACACAATAGGCATAGCAATCAAGATGAGCGTTAAAACACATCAGCGCGTTTGTAATTTTTGCGAAGCCATGTGCGGCGTGACCGTATCCTATGACCCTGAGGCGAAGGGCGAAAAACAAATCGCGGTTAAGCCAGATAAGCTAGACCCGTTTAGTCGCGGTAGCATGTGTCCCAAAGCGCCCGTTCTTGGTCCCTTGCATTTTGATAAAAACCGTTTGAAATATCCCGTTAAACGCGTGGGCGATAAATGGGAGAAAATAAGCTGGCCTGAAGCCTATGATATGGTTGAGCGCGAGTTTAAAGCTTTGCGTGATAAATACGGCAAGGATGCTATCGCGACTTATCTCGGCAATCCGATTGTCCATAATTTAGGTATGTTGCTCTTTGTCAAAACGCTGACGAAGGCCATTGGCTCAAAAAATGTTTTTTCCGCAACGTCGATGGATCAAC
Organism: Maricaulaceae bacterium; assembly: GCA_039989855.1. Taxonomy (GTDB): domain Bacteria; phylum Pseudomonadota; class Alphaproteobacteria; order Caulobacterales; family Maricaulaceae; genus CALFVT01. The sequence goes on from JBDXGZ010000003.1 coordinate 28,120, forward strand.
TCCCCCATCACTTCGCCGCGCATTTCATGTTTGGTCACGAATTTAGAATTCCTGTGCCTGATATCGACCGAACAGATCACATGATCATTATGGGTGCAAACCCGCTCGCCAGTAATGGCAGTATTATGACCTCTGCTGGGGTGACGGAACGCTTGAAGCACATTCAATCACGCGGCGGGAAGTTCGTCGTCATCGACCCGCGCCACACGGAGACGGCTAAGATTGCCTCCGAGCATCATTTTATTCGACCCGCAACTGATGTGTATTTCTTGCTATCCTTTTTACATATTCTCTACCGCGACAATCACAAAAAACTTGGCCGCCTAGAGGTGCATATCAAAGGTGAGGAGCAACTGAAAGACTTGGTCGCGCCGTTCACGCCCGAAGCCGTTGCGCCTATTACAGGCATAGAAGCCTCCGAGATTGAGCGCATGGTCGCTGAATTTATGGCCCAAGATAAGGCCGTGATTTATGGCCGTATGGGCCTCTCGACTCAGGCGCATGGCGGGCTAAATAATTGGCTGCTGAATACGATCAATATTATCTCGGGAAATTTTGACCAAGACGGCGGGATGATGTTTCCGTCCCCTGCGATTGAACTGGCGCGCGGGAAGACACAACCTAAGGCTTCTGGGCGATGGAAGAGCCAATCACGCGGCCTGGATGAGTTTTACGGGGAATATCCTGTCTCGGGCATGGTCGATGAATTTAGCTCAAAGGCTGAAACGAAAGTGCGCGGGTTTTTGACGATTTGCGGCAACCCCGTCCTGTCAACGCCGAGCGGTAGCCGTCTTGAAGCTGAATTGCCCGACGTTGAATTTATGGTTTCAATCGATAATTACATCAATGAAACCACGCGTCATGCAAACCTTATTTTGCCGACGCCCACAGGCTTAGAAATTGATCATTATGATCTAATTTTTCATACGATTTCGGTCAGTAATAATGTGAAATTCTCAGAAGCGCTTTTCCCCGTAGAAAAAGATAGACCTTATGATTGGCAAGTTCTTAAGGAGCTTATTAAGCGTTTTTCGCCCAAAGGCCTTGATCTGTTTACGCGGTTTGCGACGCCGCGCCGCGTGATTAACTGGGGGCTTATGTTAGGGCCGTACGGTAAGTTAAGTCATCCGAAACGATGGGTCTCAGGCTTAACGCTTAAGAAGGTTATCGCCTCCAAGCACGGCCTGCGGATGGGGCCGATGCAGCCCCGCGTCCCAGACGGCCTCATTACGAATGACCGTAAAATCAATATTGCACCAGAGAATTATGTGGCCCGCCTCAAACAGGTAACGGCAACGGAATTTGTAGAGCTCGCCAACATTGCCGCCGCGCAAAAGTCTGATGAATTACGCCTCATTGGCCGCCGCCATGTGAACACAAATAATAGTTGGATGCACCAATATAGAAAGCTAAGCAAATCTAAGATGGTGCGCTGCACTGCCATGATAAACCCGCAAGATGCCGACCGCCTCAAGATCGGCGATGGTGACGATATCTCTGTCAGCACCCGTATTGGCGAAATAAAACTCCCTGCCGAAGTCACTGATAATATGATGGCGGGAACCATCTGTATCCCGCACGGGTTCGGTCACCACCGTAAAGGCACGCGTGTGCCTGTGGCGTCTGAAAAGCCGGGCGTTAGCGTCAATGATATTACAGACCATATGCTGATTGACCCGTTGACGGGCAATGCCGCTTTTTCAGGGCAAATGGTCAAAGTCAAAGCTTTAATCGAGCGCCAAGAGATCACACAAGTCACGGCTAAGCCCGTGAGCATTCTTTACGGATCGCGTACAGGGAATGCCGAAGCACTCGCCTCTGACGCGGCGCGGAAAGTAGAAGCCCACGATATGGCCGCAAACGTCTACGCTATGGAAGATATAGACATTGAACAGCTAAGCAGTATGGAGCGCGTGCTTATTATTTGCAGCACCTACGGCGAAGGGGACATGCCCGATAATGCTCAAGCGCTTTGGGATGAAGTTCTGGTGGCCCAAAAGGGCGCTCTATCGGGCGTCAACTATAGCGTCTTAGCCCTTGGCGACACGGCCTATGAGACCTATTGCCAAGCGGGGAAAAACTGGGACGCGCAGTTAGAAAAACTTGGCGGGGTGCGTGTCTCTCCGCGTATTGATTGCGATGTAGACTATACGGAAAACTTTGAAAATTGGGTAGAGGTCGCCTTACCGCTCATCACCAAAGCGGGAGATCAAGACAGGCGCGTCACCCAAGCGTCTCGCGCGAATATGCGTAGACTTAAAGGGACAAGCCGCGATAACCCGCTTGAATTTACCCTGAGCGAAAAGCGCGCCTTAACAGGTGAGGGCTCGAGTAAAGAGACCTATCATTATACGCTCAGCCATGATGATATTGACGGGCTTTATGAAGCGGGAGGAATTTTAAATATCTTCGCGAAAAATGATCCTGCGCTTGTCGACTTATTTGCTAAAATGATTGGGATTAAATTATCCGCAAAGAAACATGCGGCGCTCGCGCAAAAGCTGATTGACGGCTTAGACCTTCGCACGCCCTCGCAAGACCTGCTCGATATGGCGGGTCTCAAGGCGGTTGATTTAAACGGCCTAGACGTGATTGATGTCATTAAAATGATCGCGAATAAAAAAGGGAATATCAGTAAAATGCGCGGCCAAATTATAGAGTGCCTACGCCCACTTATGCCGCGTGCTTATTCTATCGCGTCCAGTTCAAAAACGTCGAGTGACAAAGTTGATCTTTGCGTGGCGACGGTTCGCTATGACTTAGGCGCGCGCGCTTACGGCGGCGTGGCGTCCGCTTATCTACAAGACCAGCTTGAGGTTGGTGATAAGGTCAGAGGCTATTTCGTTAGTAATAAAGCCTTCGCCTTGCCGAGTGATAGCACGCAACCGGTGATTATGATTGGCCCCGGTACTGGCTTGGCGCCGTTCAGAGGCTTCCTGCAAGAGCATGCGCATAGAGGATATACCAGTCCCACATGGCTGTTTTTTGGCGACCGTAATATGGATACGGATTTTCTTTATGAAGACGAGATTGAGGGCTATTTAAGCGCTGGCACGTTGAGCAAATTAGACCTCGCCTTTTCCCGTGACCATGCCGAGAAAGTCTATGTTCAAGACCGTATGCGGGAAAATGCGGCGGAGCTTTTTGACTATCTTGAAAAAGACGCAGCGGTTTTTATCTGCGGCGATGCCAAACATATGGCGCACGACGTTGACCTTGCCTTGCGCGAAATTATCCAAACCCAAGGGAATATGACCAAGACACAGGCCGATCAATATTTAGAGCTTATGAAGCAAGACAAACGCTATGTTCGGGATGTTTACTAATGAGTGATGACACGTCTTCGGCTGTGATCACGGCAAAACTTCCGCAGGGGCTAAGCGCCTATATTTTTCACGATGAAAAGGCGTTGAGCGCGAATGAGCCCGTTTACGCGATCAATTGGTTTAATACGAAAACGCAATGGGTCTATGATTTTTACAATTTCCTCGCGGTGAAGGCGGTCAAGAAGATTGGCGGCGGGCCCTTTTTTAAAGGGAAATATTTAAAGACCTTATACGGAGAGCGCGAGGGGCGGCGTGATATTTTACTCGTCGTGCGCTACCCGTCTTTGCAAAATTTCAAAACCATGTTGGAAGATTTATATTTCCAGATGGTCAGCCTCATTCGAATGGCTGCCGTGGATAGTTTTACATTTGGCCTGAGCAAACGAGCGGACGGAGGTGCTGATTTTCAACCCATGGTTAAAGGCGAGACGCAGGCTTACGCCGTCCATCATTATTCAGGCCCGACTGATATAAGGGCTGAGCTTCAAAGCTTGGCCCAAAATAGCTCCGTCGATATATTTTTCAGTAGCCAGATAAAAGCGCGTATCGGAACAGGCAAAGAGCAAGGGAGCTGCGCCCTCGTGGATTGCATCATAGAAAAAATTTTGATTTTAAGGGCCGCTGACGACGCGGATCTTATAGGCTTTATTGACGCCGCTAATTACCTAGACGTAATTAAGAAAACCGAGACGAGTTTTATCGGTCTTTATAGTCGTATTCTTTAAGTTGTGAGAGCAGGCGAGAACATGCAACCATCCAACGGGAAAAATGTCATCATCACAGGTGTCTCGAGCGGTATTGGTCAAGAAACAGTTCGCTGCCTCGCCAAACGTGGTTACCGAGTTTTTGGCAGCGTTCGCAAACTCGTCGACGCAGACGTATTGCAAAGTGAATTAGGCGACCGTTTTTACGCTATGGTTTTTGACGTCTGTGATGGCGAAAATATAAAGTCCGCAGCAGCGCAGGCGTTTAAAATAATAGGCGATGAGCCTGTTACTGCGATTATCAATAATGCAGGCCTCGCGTTGTTTGGCCCGATGGAGCTTTTAGACGATGATGCTTTTGAGCATATTATGAAAGTCAATGTCATTGGCACGCGGCTGGTGACCAATGCTTTTTTGCCTTTGATGCGAAACGGTATGTCTCAAGTCCCTCGTAAAATTGTCAATGTTAGTTCGCTCTCTGGTATTTTCAATACGCCGATGAGCGGTGCTTATTGCGTGTCTAAACATGCGATGGAAAGCCTTGGTGAGATTTATAGGCGAGAGCTTTTGACTGAACAGATTGATGTTGTCTCTATTAGGTCTGGGCCGATACAGACGGAGATATGGCGTAAAAATATTGATGAAGCCACGCCGTATGACGGCACACCCTATGAAGAAGCGAGCCGACGCACCCAGCGTATTATGAATAACGCCAAGAAAAAAGCCTTGCCGCCAAGTGTCATCTCTGAATTGATTTTAGATATTATTGAAGGGCGGAAGAACAAATTAAGTTATCATGTGGGTGTTGGGTCGCGTGTTTCGCGAATTTTATCTTCATGCTTTGCCCCGAAGCGAACGGTTGACCGCCTGATATATAATGCGCTTAATAAACCGAAAAAGACCCAGAAAGACGCTAAGTCATGACCCCGCATATATTACAATATATAGGTGCTGTCCTCGCCATGCTTGTCGGGCTTAATGGACTGTTTCGTCCGCTACATATGGGTAAACTTGTCGGATTGACCCCAACGACAAAAGTCGGCCTCGTGGAAATTCGTGTTCTGTTCGGGAGCTTTCTCGTCACGCTACCTCTGTTGGCCATACTCTCGCAAAAGGCTGAAATATTCGAATTCTTCGGCATGGCGGCCCTCGCAGCAGCGATTATAAAGACACTCTTCACTCTTTTGGATAAATGTCCAATAAAGTTGATCTGGTTCGGTATTGCTGTTGATATTGTGCTGGCTTTGCTTTTGCTCTCGACGCTTTATCTTTAGCTCATCTAAACCGCTCCCCTGAACAGATTTTGTTGTTGTTACTAAAGGACATTTGTTTTCCTTGGAATGAAATGCTAGGCGTCGGAAAGATAGATAAAGATATAAGCCTTATGTATTTGGGCGTTATATGAAGGTGAGTAGGGTTTTATATGTCAAAAATAATTACCGGGCCCGATAATCTTATTACAGATGTTGCTGGTTTGAAAATTGGCCAAGCCCATGATGAAAAAGTTTGTACGGGGGTCACAGTAATGCTTCCCGATAATCCCGTTCGGTGCGGGGTGGACGTACGCGGCGGTGGAGCCTGCACGCGAGAAACCGATGTTTTGAGTGACTCTGGATTGGTTGATCAAGTTGACGCAATTGTCCTATCTGGCGGTTCTGTTTATGGATTTGATGCGGCCTCTCGTGTGACATTAGAATTAGGTCGGCGTGGTCTGGGCTATATAGCGGCCCCTCCGCCTGTTCCCGTCTCGCCAATTGTTCCTTCGGCCATGTTATTTGATAATGCTAATGGCGGTAATAAAAATTGGGATGCGGGCACGCCCTTCGCGCAATTAGGCGGTGAGGCTTTGCAAGCGGTGAGTGATAGTTTCGAGCTTGGCCGTGCGGGCGCTGGATTCGGAGCGACGGCGGGTCTTTACCGCGGGGGGTTAGGTTCTGTTTCTGAAAAAGTTGGCCCCTATATGGTGGGAGTTATTGTTGCAGCTAATCCCGTCGGCTCACCTTATATGCCAGGGACCGATTGTTTTTGGTCGTGGCCGTATGAAGTTAATAATGAATTTGGCGGCAAGCGCCCGCCTGTAAATTTTCAATTTACCCATGCTAAAGATAGTAAGTTGACCTTCTTGAAACAAGCTGGCGCAGCAACGATTATTGGGATCGTTGCAACGGATGCGGACTTGAATATGCGTGAGCTCAATCGTCTTGCAGCTATGGCGCATGACGGCATGGCGATAGCGGCGCAGCCCGCGCATACACCTTTTGATGGAGACACATTATTTGCTGTTTCGACAGGTCATAAAGCCTTGACGCATGAGCCCCGAGCCGTTCAACTCGCTGATCTTGGAGCTGCTGCGGCGCGTTGTGTGGCCCGCGCAATTGCGCGGGGTGTTTATGAAGCATCGACGTTATAAGTGTAAGCAAACTTAGCGGTGAAGCTTTATGTTAGCCTGCTATACCGTAAAATATGAGCTATTTTTGCACTTTCCTCCACTGCATTTCCCCTATGATTTATAATCGAACTGATTTATGGATTTTACCGTTGATTTGAATTTTAATTTAATATTAGCACTTTTAACAGTGTGTTTGAGTTTGGCGAGAGTGTTTTATGGAACTTGATGACGTAGAGAAACATATAGGCAAGCAAATCAAAATGCTTCGTATGGCACACAAAATCTCGCAAAAAGATTTAGCAAAAACCATGGGGATTACCTACCAACAGGTTCAAAAATATGAAACAGGGTTAAATAGAATATCAGTCAGCCGTCTGTGGCAAATATGTAATATATTTTCAATCACTCCGAACTTATTGTTTGAGAATGTTTTAGATGTCTCCAAGAAATCCGAAGTTCGAGGTGCACTGATTCCTGATACTGTCGCCACATCGCAGGATATTAAATTGATGTTAGCATTTAAAACTATTGATGATGGCGATAAGCGTAACCTTGTGATTAAACTTTGCCAAGCTTTTGCGAGCTAAGCTCAGACTATAGGTTTTTCGTCTTAGAGCTATAGCTGTTACTTATACTGTCAATGTCTCGCATTATTGTCGCGAATATCTCTGTCACAAATGAGGGGTCATTGTGGTCTGGCATTATGAGGTTCTGACTAAATGTGCATTTATGCTTTAAGTCGGAAAACGTCTCTATTGGTAATGATAGTATTGATGACGTTATCTCGTCAAATTTAGCGGATAGTTCGCTCACGACTTTATCATTGTGTGAGGTAATAGCTGTGCTTATTGTTTCTTCAATAATGGTGTGGCGGCTTAGCAAGTCATCTAAGGGGCTTGGCGTATTATCTTGTGACATTATTGTGTCCCTAAAATAGCATGAATTATTTTTATTACCGCCTTATTGGCAACCCCACGCAACCTACAGGTTAGTTAGTTTTTTTTTATAGTGTGTAACGTGTTCCTGAAATATACACTCTAAAGTTGACAATATAGTCGTACTAACAACTTACAGCTTAAAATCAAGTGTAAAATGAAAGTGCAACTGAACGTGTCTCGACTTAGTAATTTATAAGCCCTTCACCAATGCCTCTTAAAGAAGCTGTAGTTCTATCAGAAGTTCCTGTCTTTAAATAGATACGACGCAAGTAACCATTTACAGTGTGGCGAGATATCCCGACAATATCAGCAATTACGGCATTACTTTTACCGTGAGCAACCCATGTTAAGATTTCTTGCTCTCGTGATGTTAGTGACGTCTGTTTCTTACGATTTTTAATTCGTAACCTACAGAATGTTGAGTGGGCATATTGGCTGGCAGTTTGCAGTTTTCGTATTTCTGATTGACTATATTTTCGGTCGCTATCTTCAAAACGTAAAACAATAACCCCATTTCGATTATTGGGACCGTGCACTGGTATTGCGATACCATTAAAGTGATTTTCGCAATAAATACTTTTCAAAAGGTTCCATTGGTTTTCACAAAATCCGAGTTCTTTTTTGATACTTGACCAGAATATAGGTTTATCAAATGCCAAGGTCCTATTTTCAAATGGATTGTTAGAAATTTGGCTTTGCCGTGAGTAATCAGCCGAAGCGTTTGCTTCATAACCCAAGGAGATGAAAGTTTTTTCGTCAAAGTCTACAGCACCAGGTGGCGGGAAATGATAATAACTCATCGCGTCAGCGCCGAGAGCTTGAGTATATTCGTAAAATGCTTGCCACACCTCATTCGTTTTAAAAATGCTATCTAAATGATCAAGTAGAATTTCCAACGTTGAATCAACTGACATTTACATGGCTCCTTACCCTTCTTATCATAAAGATACCATCAAGATTAACTTGCAAACATCCTAAGTATTTCAAGATGCTTATCCATATGAAATTGAAGCCTGATAGGGCTAAAGCTGTTGTAATCGCTTGTGTTTTAGTTCTGCTATTAATAGTTACCTCTATTAGCCCCCGCTAACTTCAATGTAATATTACTATGTCTATAATTGCATAATGCTTACAGGAAACAAGTATAAATTAAATTATTTTAGATTTAGCGAGAGAGAGAATGAAAAATTTTCTACATATTATTAAAATCAATGCATAATAACTGGACTAAATAAATCTATATTAGGTGGAAATAGCGTTATTGAATTTTGATCTCATTGAATTGATTTTTTTTGTTGGTCATAAAAATAATGCAGTTAACAAAGACGAAACATTTTTTAGTTGAAAATGGGGTTTTATTTTACTGAGAATATCTGTATTTGGAGTTCTGCCGAGCAATAATAACGCTTATAGCATAGGATTTAGGCGCATCCATATTAGCCATTATGAGTCCAGCTTTATCGCTACTCATCTCTCGTAAAAATCCAGCGGCAAACGATGGGTCCATTGAGTTGAAAATATCTGCTGCCTGTTTAGGTTTCATCGTTTGATACATGCCAACAAGGTGTTGAATATCTTCATTAGCAATAGCTTTTAAACTATCAATGTTCGTTTGAAGTGCCGAAGTGGCATCTTCTATCGCACTCATTTGTGTTGCGAGTTTCTCTTCAATCGCGATGAGGGCAGTTTCACGTTCAGCCATTTCTCTTTTCTGTATTTCAAGGCGCTCGATATCTGCCGAAACAGTCTCAAGAACAAGGCCTGTGAGGCATTGCTCCGTGGGCAGAGAAATAGGTGCATTGTTTTTCTCCGCTACGGCGGGTTCATTGGGTGTAATCTCTGATGAAACGGCAATGCTACGGGTTAACAATAATACAGCGAAGCTTATACCAATAATGGGTAATATGCGTGTTCTCATGTTGCCGACCGCTTTACGTTCTTCAATTTAATAATTGTATCCGTTTGCATGTTTTTATGGTGCGGCTTTGGTGTTGGCAGTGATTTTTTATACTGGTCAATATTTGAGACAATTTTAAGAAGCTCTGAGGCGGTGAGTTGAGCTTTATTAATTGCAGGCGATAGTTTTGTTTTCACGACGCCGTCAAGCTCTTGGCGTCGCGTATTGGCTTGGACACTTGCTTGTTCAAGTTCCAAAATGAGGGCTTCAATCTTAGGCGCGGCACTTTCAGATTTCTCTAGGAGGTGACGCAGTGTTTCGACTGTTTGCACAGTTGATGTTTGGGCCTCGCGTGCGGCTTTATGAGTGTCTTCAATAGCCTTTGTTAGAGAGAGTATCGATGCACCAACTCCAGTCTTTAGATTGTTAAGTTTTTTCAAACGCCGGCTTAAAATAGCACAATAAAGGCAAGCCATGCCTGAAATGAATATTAATACCATATCTGGAATATAAGGCGTAATGTTTGCGAAACTTAGCATGTTCATGATTATTGCACCAAAAAGTCAGTTATAAGAATACTGCGTATATTTTCCGCACCAAGAATAAGTTGTGCCCTGCGGAGTAGCTGCGCTCGCATTTGTGCCATGAAGGCGGCATCTTCAATCTGCTCGAGTCGTAATGCACGCAGGTAGCCTGTAAAAGCATCTCTAATTTTGGGATCATTGGCATCAATATAATCTTCTTCGCCGGCGAGTGTTTCTAACGTGATGCCTATCTTCAAAATACGATTGTTATTTTGCAGTGATAAGGTGAGAGGCGTAAGTTCTAAGTAGCCTGTATCGACAGTAAGGTCTAATTTTGGTTGTGTTTCATCCGTTGCCATCTCTTTTTCATTGTCTTCGTGAGATACGGGATCGTTACTGGGTAACATAAAGACTGTACCAAAAGAGGCTGCGCCTAGAGCGATCAATGTTACAAGAGCACCAATAGTTCCCCCCTTTTTTTTGGGGGGCGCGTCGTCGTTATCCGTCCCTTTTTTGGGTTTTTCTTTTTTCTTAGCCATGCTGCAATTATATGCTTTCAAATAAGGTTGCTAATATTTGGTGTATTATTAAATACGCACCTTAAAGTAAACGCTCTGTTAACGCTTTCCACTTAATTCTGAATTTGCCTTACTGTGTAGGACTCACTTAATTAAATGGCGGCAGGATGAATATAATAAATGTGTGGATGGCTTTAACGCCTCAAAAAAAAATAATGTCGATTTTAAGCGTAATTGTTACGGTCGTTACATTCTACTTTCTCGTCAATACGACTTTAAAACCAAAAACAAGCTTGCTTTATTCTGGGTTAGACCCCGCTGCAGCTGGTGAAATTGTTGCTAAACTTGAAACAATGGATGTTGTCTATGAAGTTAAGGGCAATGCGATTTATGCAGATGAAAGCCGTCGCGACTCTTTGAGACTAGAACTCGCTAAAGATGGTCTGCCGCGTCAAAGTGTTGTTGGCTATGAACTATTTGACGATATGAATAGCTTTGCCATGACATCAGAGATGTTTGATACGGCCTATTGGCGTGCGAAGGAGGGTGAGCTTGCCCGTACTTTATTAGCAATGCCCAATATACGTGGAGCACGAGTGCATTTGGGCACACAGAAATCTAAAGGATTTTCAACAGGACCTTCGGCAAACTCTGCATCTGTAACCTTATCAGCACCGGGCGGTATTTCTGCGGAACAGGCCAAAGCTATTCAATATATAACAGCTTTATCTGTGTCAGGTCTGAAACCTTCGGATGTTGCTGTGATTGATACATCTCAGGGTGTGATTGCGGGGCCGGGATTAGACGGAAAGGTCTCAAAAGGTGGTATGGGTGAACTTGAACGTGCCGCTGAAATCAAACGAAGCTTGATTAATTTATTAGAAGCACGCGTCGGTCTGGGTAATGCGCGCGTTAATGTTTCCCTTGATATTGAACGCGAACATATCACTATGGCAGAACGTAGCTTTGATCCTGATACGCGCGTGGTTAAGTCGCAAACAAGTAATGAAACGACGGATAATAATACGGGCACAACCAGTTCTGTTACGGTTGCTAGCAATCTCCCAGAAGGTGAAGCAGGGGGTGAGAACTCCACATCCGACCGGAGTGAAACATCGGAAACTGTCACTTACGAAATATCGGAAATTGTTAAAAATACTGAAATATTACCTGGCGGGATAAAACGTATTACAGTTGCAGTTTTGGTGAGTGATGTTGCGACTCGTAATGACGACGGAAGCGTGACCCAAACACCACGACCTGACACTGAACTCCAAGCTTTACAAGAGCTTGTGGCCACTGCGGCAGGGCTTGATGAAGCCCGTGGCGATAAGTTGACGTTAAGAAGCCTATCTTTTGACCAACCGATTGTTACAGATTTGATTGAAAAACCGAGCTTAATGGCCAAATTTTTAGAGCGTTACCTCTGGAGTACAATTCAGGCTGGAATTTTGGCGATTGTCGTCCTTGTCTTAGGACTATTTGTTGTGAGACCTTTGCTGACGCAAACGGGTTATGAACCTGTTGCTGGCTTAGAGCCTTTGTCCCTATCCAACAATGGCGAAGATATTGCCGGGTTAGCGTCAGAAAATTTGGGTGAGCTGCCTTTGCTAGAAATGACGCCAAATATTTCGGCGAATAATAATGGACTTTCCGATCCTATTGAGCAGTTAAAGTCTATAACCGCTGGACAAACTACTGACGCTGCTGATTTGTTAGCCAGTTGGCTTGAACAAGATAACCGGGCAGCGGGCTAATGGATATTGAGTTATTTAAAAAAATGGACGTCTACCCGTCGGATGTCACCTCTGAGACTATCACTAAGACGGCTAAAAGTGAAAGCTCTACGCTTATCAAACCAGATATATCGCGATTTCATGAGCCCTCGCTTGAGATAGAGGTGGAAACTGTAGAGGATAGTACACCGCTTGTACCTGATTATGATGAAGGGTTTAAGCAGGGCCAAGAGCAGTCAAACGCGAACTATCAGCAGGAGATTGCAGTTCATCAAGATACAATTAAAGTCATGCAGGCTGCATTGGATCTATTGCAAACTGAAAGAGCCTCTGTAGTGCGCGAGATTGAGGCAAATTATTTATCAGCGATAGGGGCCTGTATGCGGGCTGTTTTTCCTGCTCTCATGCGCGGAGGAACGGATCTGGAACTACAAGCCGTGTTAAAGCTAGCGTGTGGATCAGCTCTAAAAGGTCAAGTTCATCTCATGGTTCATCCCGATGATGAGTCACATTGCGAGAAATTTAGTCGCGATCAAGATATTCTTGTTTCCACGGATGATGCGCTTAAGCCGTTGCAGATGCGCCTACAGTGGAGCGGTGGCGGTGCAGATATTGACTGCCTATCCGTCGCATCACGCTGTTTGGAGAGCCTAAGCGCGGTAGAGTTAGAAAATTCTAGAGATTTATGAGAGAGAAATTCTTATGGCTGAAGTTGCAACCCCCCCCCTTAATGAAGATACCAAAGAGGCTCCTATGGCTGAACGTCGTGATAGTTCGGAAGGTGCAAAATATAAGCGGTCGATATATGCTTTGCCCGTTGATGTGCAGGTCGTGATTGGTACGGCACAGCCGACCATTGCTGAGCTTTTACAGTTTAAGCAGGACTCGCTTATTCAGCTTAATAGTAAAATTGAAGATCCTGTAGATCTTTGTATTAACAACCGCGTTATTGCGAGAGGTGAGTTAGTTGAAACGGATCCTGAAACTGGGAGTATAGGGGTGAAGTTGACGGAGATTGTCGATATATCTGAAGATATGCTGCAATGATATCACCCCCTTATTATAAACGTAAATTTATTTGGGTGTGGGCCTTAACGAGTTTTGGCATTTTACTCTCAACTGTCTTATTTGGAGCTGAGGCACATGCGCAAGCTACGTCTGAGACAGGAGAACTTTTACAAGGTCTGTTAGAGGGCGCCCAAGATGTAGGCGACGGAGAAAGCGTTGGCTTAAATGCCCGCGTGATTCAGCTTTTCCTCATTGTTACCATTCTGAGTCTTGCTCCGGGCATCGCCATGATGATGACCTGCCTTCCTTTTATGGTCATCGTGTTTTCCTTCTTACGGCAAGCCATTGGGCTGCAACAGTCACCGCCAAATATGATGATTATGGGGCTGGCAATGTTTCTGACATTTTTTGTGATGGAGCCCGTATTTATGAAGTCATGGGATGAAGGACTATCTCCGCTTATGGAAGGGTCTATCACTGAAGAGCAAGCCATTGAGCGGAGCTTAACACCGTTTAAAACGTTTATGAAAAACCGTGTGCAACAAGATACGTTAGAACGCTTAGCGGACACGATGCCATCACGAAATTATAATCTTGAGGAAGAGGTGCCGTTCCCGCTTTTAACAACATCATTTATGTTGTCAGAAATCAAACAAGCCTTTCAAATTGGATTTGTGATTTTTCTACCCTTTTTGATCATCGACTTGATTGTAGCTTCTATCCTAATGGCAATGGGCATGATGATGGTTCCGCCTGCGGTGGTGTCCTTACCCTTTAAATTGGCTTTCTTTGTGATGGCGGATGGCTGGATAAAAATTACAGAAGCGTTGCTACGCGGTTATGGAGTTGCTTGATGGAAACCTCATCTATTATAAATGCGCCACAAGATACAGCAGTCTCCGTGAATGAAACCTATAAGTTATCTGGGCCAGAAAAAGCGGCTGTTATTTTGGCGCTTTTAGGGACAGATAATGCAGGCCCTGTCGTGGAGAAAATAGAAGATAAACATTTACGGGCTTTTATGAGGGCCATGGAAAATTTAAAACTCATTCCGCGTGAAACTATGTTAGCCTGTGTCGCCGATTTCATTACAGAACTTAATGCTCGCCAAGGCAGTGTGCGAGGAGGTGCCAAGGCGGCGCGTGAATTGGCAGAAAGCTTATTCGAGCAAGACCGAGCGCTTCGTTTGTTTGGCGCTCCGCCGCCGCCGCCGCCCACGGGATCGTTTGCGGATGAAGTTTGGGAGGAGCTGAAAATGCGGAAAGATGTTGATATTATAAACTATCTATCGGAACAACCAAGCGAGGTCGTCAGTATTGTTATGTCAAATTTTCCCGCGGACCGCGTCGGAGAAATATTGATCGAACTTCCTGAAAATATTTCAGTGGCATGCGTAAGAGAAATGTCGAGGGATACAAATATCTCTAGTCGGACAATAGACGCTGTCGCCGAGCTTATACAAACTGAATTCCTATCAAATGCTGAAGCTGATTCCAATAAGCCAAATTCTGTGGTTTTTGTAACTGAAATTTTAGGTATTCTGCCCAGTGAACGTAGAGATATGATGTTGGATATGATTGAGAAAACAGATGCCGAGACGGCGGAAAAAATCCGCAAAGGTATGATGACCTTTGAAGACCTTCCTTACCGGTTGCCAACAACGGCGGTTCCAATCATCTTTAAAGACTTTGATCAGGAGAAGCTTATATTGGCGTTGAAAGCTGGCGCGGAGCAATATCCTGCGACGGTTGAATTCTTATTTGCGAACATCTCCCAGCGTATGGCGGGGCAATTTAAAGAACAAATTGAAGAAATGGGTGATATTAGTCAAAAAGTAGCTGACAGCGCAATATCAAGTATCATGAGTTTTCTTGGACGTCTTGAGAAAACAGATCGCATCACATTTATCAAACCCGTCGTCACGGATGCTGACGAGTAATAGCCCTTTATTGTAAGACTAATTCGGCGTGAAGCGCTCCGGCAGTTTTCATTGTTTTGAGAATATCAATCATCTCACGTGGTGAAACACCCAGAGCATTCAAGCCTGCGACAAGGTCTGGTAATGTGACATTTTCATTCACTAAAGCGATATTTCCAGGCTCTCCATCTGTAATCTCTATATTTGTGCTAGGAAGGACAATGGTTTCACCTGGGGCGAAGGGGTTCGGTTGCGAGGCGATAGGCCTTTCCGCTATTTTGATAGATAGATTGCCTTGTGCAATTGCAACGGATGAGACTTTAACATTTTGCCCTAAGACAATTGTTCCTGAACGTTGATCGATAACAACTTTGGCTTTCTGAGCCGGAGATATATCATAATTTTCAATACGACTGATTAAACGCGCTGGGGATTGTTTAACATTGCTTAAATCGAGTTCAACTGTGCCTGAGTCGAGTAAGGTTGCAATGGGCTGACCAAAGGTTTCATTTATTTTAGCTTCAACACGTTCGGCTGTTGTAAAATCTGGTGAGCGTAAGGCAAGTCGAATACGTGACATTGAGCCAAAATCAAATGTAATTTCACGCTCAATTCGCGCGCCGTTGGGAATAGACCCTGACGTTGGTACACCCTCAGTTATCGATGCCCCGTCGCCTTCGGCCTGAAACCCACTAATCAATACGCTACCTTGTGCTACGGCGTACACTTCCCCGTCAGCGGCGTTAAGGGGCGTCATAATCAACGTGCCTCCTGCGAGACTTTGAGCGTCGCCAATCGACGATACATTAATATCGATGCGAGAGCCTGTGCGGGCAAAGGGGGGGAGGGCGGCTGTCACTAAAACAGCCGCAACATTATTGGGGCGAAAATCACTGCCTTGAATATTGACACCGAGTCGTTCTAGCAAATTTGACAGAGCTTCCTCCGTATAGGGTGAGTTACGAATAGTATCGCCTGTGCCGTCGAGGCCAATGACAAGGCCGTAACCTACAAGGTCATTGCCCCGCACGCCTTCGACATCAATGATGTCTTTGATTTTTACAGAAGCGTAGACGGGCGCTGAAAAAATGCAGAAACTAAGTATGACGAAACAGCTTAAACGAGCTAATAGTTTGAACATAATCTATCTCAGGAAGTTGGTAAGCGTTAGGTCTGAAAGACGCGAGGTAAGGATGAACGAGCCTTCGAGTTGGACCTCGAGCTGGGTCAACTCAGCGGCAGCTTCAAATTGGTCACGGCCTGTTAGAGCCTGATAGGCAGCTGTTAATGACAGAGCTTCAAACTGATTGCGTTCATCGGCTTTACTTAAGGTTTCAGCATAGGTACCCAAATTTGCTTCTAACGTTACGAGATCTGACGTACCGTTGGCCGTTTTTGTTATAGCGCTGTTGAAGACTTCGGCAAATTCGGCTGTATCAATCGCGAAACCAGTCTCTTGAGCTGTTGATAATACAGCAAGCCCACGCAGGACATCTTTGATTGCGTCATTATCACCGCGAATATCTAAATCAATTGTTTGACCGTTCCCAATATGAAGCGGTGAAGCTTGCCCCGTTCCACCTGTGTAAATTTTAGTTTGAAATCCACCCGTTGGGTCATCGAAATATGTATTTAAAGCCGCTTCAATGTCTGCAGGAGATCCAGCCGTTGTTACGATGTTTCTAACATCATCCAGAAGGATATCTGCACTGGCGAATGGGGCCTGATCTGCGGCATCCCCTGAAAATAAGCTGCGTGTGCCATGTTTTATGTTCAAGGCCGTCAATGCGCTACGCAAATTGGATTCGGCTTCGTCTGCAATGACGTCAATCGCAGGTGAATTTATCGTATTCAATGCAATGACTGCCCTTGTATCAATACCGTCCAATGCGGCACGGGCGCCGCTTATGCCTTGACTCAGCAGATCAATCCGCGTTGTGCTTAAAGAATTAATACGTGAGGATTGCTCAATATCATTCAGCGCTTTATTTAAAAGATGAGCATTACCAACACGACCATTTGTGGCCTTTGTTATGTCAGCTTGTCGACCCGTCACCGCCTCTTGAGCGGCAACATCTAGTCTGGCTTTAATATCTGTCGTTGTTCGATTTTGACGCGTGAAACTGAGTAAATCAGGATATCCACCTAATTGCATTATAGCCCCCTAAATCTGTAGCAGACGCTGAATCATCTCATCAATAGTTTGGATGACTCGAGCATTTGCTGCAAAAGATTGTTCGATTAAAAGAAGAGATTGAAGTTCTTGGTCTGTATCAACCCCTGATATTTCAATCTCTGCATCATAGAGCGTATTGCTACGCGTTAAAGCACTGGCGCTAAGAGCGTCATGACGTATGCGCGATTCTCCAACAAGAGAGGAGAATCCTGCGGCCAGTTCTGTAGAGGAATGATTTCCTGATAGACCAGATCCGTTAGGTGCCGCATTCGATTCAGTAAAGGCGGCCAATAATCCGTTGATAAGATCCGCATTACCTGTTGGGCCTGTAGTGGTTGCACCTAACCCGTCTCTAAAACGTGTGACGTCACCGCCTTGTGCCGGGTCGATTGCGGCATTAAGCTTTAGGCGTCCCGCAACGCCAACTATATTGGCGGGGTCGAGTGGTTGACCCGCATCTGTAAAAATTCCAGGTAATCCCGCTGTTTTACTTGTATCTAAATTATCGTCTGAAAAGCGTGTCACTAAATCAGCAGCGAGACTGTCCAATTGGGCTAAAAAATTTGGGGCTACAGAATCGCGCACAGAAAAATGCCCGGCTAATGTTCCTGAACTGAGTGAGAAGTTTCCGCCCGTGCCGGGGGTTAAGTCTTGAGTGCCGACAAATAAGCCCGATAAACCGCCTGTCCCGTCAGCATAAGAAGCGCCTGGAGGAATGGCGCCAGCCGGTTGGAACGAAAGCTCATTTACATTTCCTGCTAATAGAAAGACGCCGCTATCTGTCACGATATCGACGTGACCATTTTCACGAGGAACGTCGCGAATAGGGATTATTTCTGCAATGGAATCAATTAATCGTTGGCGCTCATCTTCAAGTGCGGCCGTGTCGCCCGATGTTTGATTTATGGTGCTAATATCGCCATTAAGCTCTTGAAGACGGTTTAAAGCCGTGTTCACAATTTCAACACCGCGGCTAATATTAGCGTCAGCTGTATTGCGCAGAGTGTCGACCGTTTCTGAGAGTGAGCTAAATTGGCTCACAAGCTCTGTTGTGGATCCGAGGACAGCATTTTGTAGAGCTGGCGATTCAGGTGTTGTGGCGAGCTCTCTGAGATCCGCTTCAAGCGATTCATAAGACGCGAACAGACCAAAGTCGTCACCCGGTTCGCCGAGTTCACGATTTAATTGATTATATGTTTCTGATAAAATATTGGCTCGCCCAAAAGACGCGTCTGAATCTCGCCTTAGTCGAGAAAGCTCAATATCTTGATTGCGATTGATGCCCGTAATCGTGACACCATTGCCTGTGTTACCAACAATACTTGCATTGGCGATAACGTCACGACGGACATAGCCCGGCGTTGAAGCGTTAGCGACATTGCTGGCAGCAATGTCCGCACGAAACCCAGAACTTGCCAGTCCTGAATTGGCGTTATTAAGAGCTTGAGTGAGAGACATTTTATGCCCTTAGTCGATCTTTATTTATCGCTTAAGGTTTGTTGTCTCTTGGAGCATTTCATCAACGGTTTGAATGATTGTTGCATTAGATGAATAAGCTCGTTGGGTTTCGATCAGGCTCGTCAATTCTGATGCAATATCAGTCGTGGATTGTGCTAAGGCATAACCTGCAACGCTGCCCGTCGGCCCTGTTCCTGCGTCCCAAAGAAATACGTCACCGCTTTCTGGGGAAATGGAGTAAGCTTGGTTGCTCCGCGCGGTTAAACCATTAAGATTGGGGACATCTGCAACGGGAACTTGAAAGATTGTTCTGCGGAAACCGGAACTGAAAATCGCTTCTACGTGGCCTGCTTGGTTAATTTCAACGCCTTGCAAATCTCCAATCAGTGATCCATCTTTTGTCACATTAGTTGGGGAAAATGGCGCGGCTAATTGCGTGATTCCGTTGGATTCTCCGGGCCTGCCAATAAATGCACTTATCGGGCCACTCGCGACATTAAGGTCGAGCTCACCTGTTGCGGCATTGTAATTTGTACCTGGATTCGGTATAATTGTTCCAATGGATCCCCCATTTTCAATGCCGTCATTAAATGTAATGTCAAAACTTGCAATTGGTGTGAGAGGGTCACCCGCAAGGTCCGTTATGCCGACATTCCAAGTATTACTGGCCCCTGTCCCTGGTACATTTGGTGTAAATGTATAAGTTAAGGTTTGCGAGCCACCAAGGTTATCAAAATATTCGATTGGTAGTTCGAAAGCTTCGCCCGATGAGCCGTTTATTGTGGAGTCTGAAGGTAGATTGATTCCAAGGCTAATATTACGCGTTGGTGATGCTGAAAACCCACTCGCGTCAATATTGACAGGAACCAGGCTCGTTGAACTATCGCGTGTGCCAGTTTGAATATTACCTTGCGCGTCTGCGGGCCATCCTAGGAGGTATAAGCCGCTTGGGGTGCTAAGATTGCCGTCTTCATCAGGGGAAAAACTACCTGTTGGTACCAGTTGGAAATCGCGTTCTGTGGGTGATTCATTAACCCCAAAAACGTCAGTGACGGGAATGAGGCCACTGCCGTTAATAGCAATGTCGAGAGCGTTTCCTGTTGTAATGAGAGCGCCAGCGGTTGCGACGTCTTTAAAGGTTGTCGCTCTGACGCCACCTGCTGAATAAATTCCGTCCTGTTGATTGGTGACTAAGCTTGAGAAATCAACATCACTACGTTTGTAGCCATTGGTGCTGGAGTTAGCGATATTGTCTGAAATTGTGGCCAGACGTGTAGCATTTACATTGAGGCCCTGAACCCCCGCATTGAGGGAAGAAGATATTGTCATGATCAATCCTTGATAGTTAACAACTTAACTATAAAGGGTAGACATAGGTGGTTAATAAAGTGTGTAAAAATAAATACACCAATATAATTACTGCAAAATAGTGATGGATATCCGCCGATTTTGGGGCGCTAAAGGATCATCTGATAGCGGATCTGTATAGGCCTTACCAGAGATTTCAGAAATCTTTTCAATGGCAAATCCATTAGAAACAAGTAAGCGGCGCGCAATATTTGCACGATCGGTTGAAAGCTCCCAATTTGAGTATTGTTTGCGATTGGCAAAGGCACTGCTGTCTGTATGACCAACAATTTTAATATTATTTTTTACGGATGAAAATGAATCTGTGACAACTATGAGCAGTTCTTTTAGAAGATCGGATGGCGTTGTATCGCCGATTGAAAACAGTGGAGCATCATCACTGTCAATAAGCTCAATGACAAGACCTTCTGGGCTTAATTTTATGCTGACATGCTTCAATAAGCCTTCATTTTGCGCAATGAGCGCCTCATTTAGGGCTTTAATTTGATTTTGCGATTTATCATCCGCTTGATCTTTCTGTTCGGTATTAATGGCGTCATCGCCGTCATCTTTGGCGCCCGTACCTGATTTTATTAAGGTATCTTGCGTAAATATAGAATCTCCTGACAAGGCACCAGATCCACCACCAGAAACAGAGACGATAGGAATATTAGGACTGAAATGATCGGCGATACCTTTGCGTTGTTCTTCAGTTGTCGCATTTAATAGCCACATGAGAAGGAAAAATGCCATCATCGCTGTTACGAAGTCAGCATATGCAACTTTCCACGCGCCGCCATGGTGACCATCCGCGGCATATACTTTTTTCCGCCGAATTATAATTGGTCTAACTGTTTCAGTCATTTCAATACCTATGCCAAAATTTTATATGGTCGTTTGAGCCAGCAAGTTATAGAGACGACAGTTGAATTTAAAGGTAACAAATAGGCTTAAAAAACAGTAAACTATTAAGAGTTTCGAAAGAAGATCTAAATTATGGAGTGATTATAATAAAACACTAGGATGGTGCTTAATGAGTATTTTGCAGAAAAAGTTAGACCTTAAACCGGAATTACCTGATCATATAAAAGACAGTGTTGCTCTTTGGAGCTCATTACATAGTGTTTTCTGCGATAATTTTTCTGAGCTTTCGCAATCGAGTTGGGAGGTGGCTCGTGCTGAAATTAAAGTCGCGCCCATAGTAGAGCTAATATCAGGCTTACCGAAACAGGGCCTTTATTTTGGTTACGGGGAAAAGGAAGGGCAAACGAGTTATATAACATATTATGACGAGGCGTTTGCTGAGAAAGTCACGAAAAGTGCATTAGATATTCAAAAAACTGAGGTTAACGAAGCCCATAAAATGGGGAAGCTAGACTTAATTTTATTCAAACCCGTCGCAGATAGTTTGAATGTAGAGTTCTGGAAGATGTTTAATGATATATATATATTTAAAGGTATCGATGAAGACGTCCCCAGAGATCCCAAATCACCATTAAATGAAATAGGAAGAGGCCTTAGTTCAGATGATATTGGCCTTGTGACAGATAGTGCGGCTTGGATTGAGATGGCTCTATACATTCAGCCCGTTAAAAATAAAGCTGAAAAGTCTAAGCCTAAAGATAACAAGGCGTCATCTCTAGCTGTAAGGATTTTATTACCGCAAAATTTATTGTTAAAGTTATTGTCTGTGCGTGGCAATCAGACAAATGAGCAAGTTATAGATCCCCAAAATCCTTGGACGCTCCATATGCGTAAATCACTCGATACGGCTATCGTGCCTGTTAGAGTTGTTGCAGAGACCTGCCGCATGACTGTTGCTGATTGTACCAGGCTTGAGATCGGTCAAGTTATTAGTTTGCCAGGCGTATCTTTAGACTCCATTGGGATTGAAGCAGAAATGAGCGGAGTTAGCGTCAATTTTGCGTGGGCGGCCTTGGGCATATATAAAGCGCATAGAGCTGTGAAGCTTATTGATAATATAGATCCTAACTTTTGTCCTGATACTATATCTGTGTAAAATTATATATCTAATAAACACCATTTTGGTGTTATTTTAATAAATACGTAACCATTAAAATACTATACAAAGATCATGAGTTCTATTTTTGGTATTATTTTAACATTGTTCTGTGTTTTCGGTGGCTACATTCTAGCGGGCGGGAAAATGGGAATTATCCTTCACTCCCTCCCTTATGAGATGATGATTATTGGAGGCGCTGCCGTTGGTGCGTTTGCATGTGGTAATGACATGCATACGATTAAACATACAATGAAAGATTTTGGCGCTGTTTTTAAAGGCGCGAAATGGAAGAAATCAGATTACAACGATCTACTATGCTTAATGCACGAATTGGTGCGTTTAGCCAAAGAAAGTCCGGTCGAGATTGAAGCTCATATCGAAGCGCCTGAGGATTCGTCATTTTTTCAACGCTACCCGCGTATTTTAGGTGAGACGGCGTTTGTGGAATTGATATGCGATACTATTCGATCGATGATTATGAACTTTGATGATGTTTATCAGGTCGAAGAGTTACTGGATAAGCAACTTGATACGATGAAAGAGGAAAGTCTTCATGGATCACACGCACTACAAAATATGGCAGATGCCTTGCCCGCATTGGGTATTGTAGCAGCGGTTTTGGGCGTGATTAAAACAATGGGCTCAATTGACAAGCCGCCAGAGGTTTTAGGCGGTATGATCGGGGGGGCCTTGGTTGGTACATTCCTCGGTGTTTTCTTAGCTTATTCATTGGTTGGGCCGTTTGCGAATAAAGTAAAATCTGTTCGTGAAGAAGAGCATTATTTTTATTCACTTATTCGGGGTGTCTTAGTCTCAAGTTTGCATAATAATGCGACGAATTTATGTGTTGAAGTCGCTAGACGCAGCGCACCAAAGCATAATCGTCCAAGTTTTGTAGATATTGAAGAGTCTCTTAAAGCCTTAAAGCAGGCCGCTTAATGGGGTCTAAACGTAGATATATACGACGTGCATCTGCGGGAATCATAATAGCCTCAGCTTTGTGGGGCAGCTTAAGTGTTGCGGCTGATGATGCTAAAAATAAAGCCCTAAATAATGATGCGGCTTCATCACTTAAATCAATTCTTAAAAAAGCAGGCGAACAAGGCTTTATTGCGATAGAGGGCGACGTGCAAACGCCCGTGACTGAAAGAGCTTCGTCAGAGACGCTATCCCAAAAACCATCGTCCAAGCCAGCTACTAAAATAACACAGCTAGAACGCAACAATCCATTAGGGATTGTAGATTGTAATATTACGTCTGTATTAGATCTTTCAAATTATACCTCGCTTGAATCATATGATGCCATTCACACGGCGAAGTCAGCCTTAGAAAAAGTCGAAAATATAGAAGATGTTATGCCTTTAGCTCATAGCTATATGGCCTTAGGTTTTGGGGCCGAAATGTCTGGCGTCGTTAAAAATTTCAAAGGGAATAAGGCGCGCTTAATCGAGTCTATTGGGCGGACTATAGAGGGTGATCAATCTGTAAATGATTATGAGTTTATAACCCGATATTCCGATTGTAATAGTGCTGCGTTGTTCTGGAGTCAGTTTTCAGGGTTAATTATATCTCCAGATGCAAATAATGTTACGCCATTTGAATTAAGTTATGATGACGAAGATTTTTTAAACGAGTTACCTGTAAACCTTAAAAAAATTGTGACCACAAGGTTTGGTATATACGCCGCAGAAAATGGGTCACGAATGATGGCGACCAAATTGCTCACATCATTAGTGCCTCGCGCAAGACGAGGTGAATTGGCAACGTATAAAGATGATGGTTTACTCTATTTTCATGGGCTCGTCCGCCAGATTGATGGGGACCCGAGTGGCTTAGAGATATTCAAGCATCTGGCTGAACGTGATGGGCTTTACCGCGTCCGCTCACTGCAAAGGTTGGCAGAAGAAAATTTGAGCCATGGCACGCGACTATATGAAAGTTTCTCGGATGACGTTGACGCTGTTAGTCAGCAATATAATGGACAGCAAGAGAGCCGCCAAGCAAGTCTACAAATTATCAAGCATCGTCTTAATACAGATAGTTTTATCGACGCTATTAAACAGGTAAAACGTGAATTTACAGCGGTCGATGTCGAACGCGTTGAGGCCGTTATCTTCGCCGCTGATCGGATGAAGGCCGCCTTTAAAGATGAGCTAAAATCCCGGCAATTACTGGCATTAAATGCTTTTCTTTATGACCTTGATTTTTTTGCGTCTTATGATGACCTCACCACACTACAAGGAATGGCTAATAACACAGCCATTGATCTAAATTTACCTGAATTAGTTAGTAATATTTTCTCGACGTCCAAAACGCTATCTTCTGATGATAAAGACATGCTGCTATATGCTCAAACACTCATTGCTGCGAAACATGGCGAGTATGATACCGTTATAAAGACCGCTAAAGGTTTTTCTGGCAACCCCGATTTTCAGTCGTTGAAACTTGAAGCCGCCGTGAAGTCTGGGAACTTTAAAGAAACAATCGCGTCTTTAAAACTAACGGCTGAAGATGCGGAACGTTACGCCTTACATTCCGGAATTGCGTGGCAAAATGGTGAGTGGAGTGAGGCCAAGATGGCGCTCGAATCTTTAGCGGGTGAAACCCCTAACACTGATCTTACGACGAAGATTGCCCTAGCAAATTATATTGGCGATGAAGGTCGTGCTTATGTTGATCGGGCCGTTCCTAAAACGGCTGTAGATTTTGACAATCTCACGGCGCAACTCATTAAAGATATGACCGTTGTACAGGGGTATCTTTCCAATGGATAACCCTACCTATGTCAGCTTATCCCGCCAATCGGGCTTGTTAAAAGAGTTGAGTGTCATTGCCAATAATATGGCGAATGCAGGTACAACAGGTTTTAAACGAGAAGGGGCAATTTTTACAGAATATGTAAAATCTGTCGGGTCTGATAGGCCATCTGACAGCCCGCGCGAGTCAATGTCGATGGGTCGACTGGGGGCACATGTTAGTCATTTTGAAAGTGGCGAGCTGAGTCAAACGGGCGGCACACTTGACGTGGCGATCGAAGGGGAAGGATTTTTTCTCGTTGAAACACCACGAGGTGAAAGGCTTACACGCGCAGGTCATTTTTCAACGGATAATGAAGGGACGCTGATAAACACATCTGGTTATGCTGTTCTTGATGATGCAGGTGGACGTATTCAAATCCCACAAGAAGTTAATATTTTGGCTATTGGTGGTGACGGCACAATAAGCGCAGATGGCATTGAGCTAGGAAAGCTAGGCCTTGTGAACGCAAACCCCCAAGAATTATCTCGTGAAGGTGAAAATCTTTGGGTGGCTGGAAACGGGTACGAACCCGTTGAGGATGCCACATTTGTACAAGGGTTTCTTGAAGGATCAAACGTTCAACCTATCGCAGAAATCGCACGAATGATCGAAGTCCAACGTGCCTATGACGTCGGACAGAAATTATTAGAAATTGAAAATGACCGAATTGAATCGGTCATCACAACTATTCGGCAACTAACTTAGCCGAAACCCGGACAGGATGTCCGTTTTAGAAAGGGAGGTTCTTTATGAATGCTCTAAAAATTGCCGCGACAGGCATGGCAGCACAGCAAATTCGCGTGGATGTCATTTCAAACAATCTTGCAAATATGAGTACAACCGCTTATCAGCCGCGCGTCGCTGAATTTGCCGATTTATTATATCAACAACATTTACCGCCTGGTGCGGTGTCTTCGCAGACAGGTAATATTGTACCTGCTGGTATTCAAATAGGTATGGGTGTGCGTCCGTCGACAGTGTCTATAGAAATTACTCAAGGCGGCTTAAGTCCAACAGGCGGCGATTTGGATCTCGCGATTGAAGGACGGGGTTACTTTGAGATTACGCTTCCAAGTGGGGAGGCGTCTTATACGCGTGACGGTAAGTTTTTCCGAGATGCAGAGGGTCTTATCGTTAATACCGATGGGTTTCCGCTCGCAGATAATATCACGATTCCAATTGATACGCGTCGACTGACAATAAGCCAAGACGGCACTGTTAGTGCCTTCTTTGATAATGCCCCAGAAGGTCAGGAAATTGGTACGATATCTATGACGGTGTTCGCTAACCCCAAAGGCCTCGAAGCTATGGGCGGGAATTTGTTTCGCGAGACATCCGCGTCTGGTGCGCCCATTGTTGGCGAGCCAGGGAGTGAAGGCATAGGCACGATGCGGCAAGGCTATCTGGAAGACTCTGGCGTTGACGTTGTCGAAGAAATTTCTGAACTCATTGAAGCCCAACGTGGCTATGAATTAAATTCCAAAGTCATCACGGCCTCAGATGAAATGCTGGCGGCTACAACGCGGATTAGATAGATGAAATATCTTAGCCTCGTATTTTCTCTGGTTTTAATCGCCGCCCCTATCTCTGCTTTTGCAGGAACAGTGACTGCTAATTCAACGCTGAAACGCGGGGATGTCCTGCAAGCGCGTGATTTAACGATTGTGGCTAACAAAGGGGAGCACCGCGACGATATTTTAGTCGGGTATGTCGGCAAGCAAGTAAAGCGTACTATTTATGCTGGGCATGTTTTAAAGCCTGACTTTGTAGGTAATCCTATATTGGTTAAGCGTAATAGCCGCGTCAATATGGTTTACCGTTTTGGCCGCCTCGAGATCAATGCGTGGGGACGCGCATTAGATGAGGGCAGTGAAGGTGACATGATAAATATTATGAACTTGGAATCTCGTCAGCGCATTCAAGGTATTGTTCTGGCATCTGGTCTTATAGAGGTACGCACATGACATTTTCATTAGATTTATTATCATCGTCTTTTATCAAACCGGCGGCTTTGCTAGTTGTTTTCACGCTTTCCGCCTGTGCATCCAATAATGGATTACAACCGCCAAATGACCTTCCAACTAATTGGGATACATCTGGCCAATATATTGACGCTCCACCTGTTTTACAGAAGGATGTCCCGGATCAAAATACGAGTAATGCGCAAGCGACATCACTTTGGAGTAGTAGTCCAAAGTCTCTGTTTGGTGACCGTAGAGCCAGTCAACATGGTGACATTCTGACGGTTGTTATTGAGATTGATGATGAGGCTGAAATTGTAAACTCAGTCACGCAAAACCGACAAAGTGATCAAGACTTTTCTCTTAATGCTTTATTCGGACTTCCAGAGTTTTTAACACCAAAATTGCCGGATGGCGCAGGTTTGTCGCCTGGCCTAGATATTAATCGTGGGAGTAGCGTGAATGGGAATGGAAATATTAGACGCCAAGAAACACTCACGCTTCGTCTTGCTGCACGTGTTGTAAACGTAACCCCAAATGGATATTTAAGTTTAGCTGGACGGCAAGAGGTCATCGTCAATAATGAAGCGCGCTATCTTCAGGTCACGGGTCTTGTTCGGCCTGAGGATATCACGCGCTTAAATACAATTACATATGATAAGATCGCTGAAGCCAGAGTTTTCTATGGTGGGCAAGGTCAAATAACTGATAGTGTCCGCCCGCGTATCGGAGATAAAGTTTTATCAAAAGTCATTCCTTTTTAGAACAGATTTGTATTTCTCATGAAAAAAATTATATTTCCTATTTTAATGATCCTTTTCGTGATTGGCGGTGTTATTGCCGCTGATTTCGTGAAACGCTCCGCATCTTCTGGCGGGGACGGTGAAGCTCACGCAGAGTCTAAAAAAGATAAAAAGAAGGCGGATAAGGGGCATGGTAAGGATGATAAAGGTCACGGTAAGGATGACAAAGGTCACGGTAAGGACAAAAAAAGCAAAAAAGATAAGAAGAAAAAAGATAAGAAGAAAAAAGATAAGGGTCATAAAAAAGGGAAGGGGGATCATGGTGGAGATTCTTATGATTCCGACGCACTTTCCTTTTATAAGTTTAAACGGCAATTTGTCGTCCCTGTGATGACGCAAGGAAAAATTGAAGCTTTGGTGATTATGAATTTAAGTTTGGAGTTAAATTCTGATGCGCCTGACAACATTTATACTTTAGAGCCGAAGTTTCGGGACGCTTTGACGCGTGAATTATTAACGCTATCCAATAAAGGTGTATTTGGTGAAAATCTGACATCGGTGGAAAGCTACGAGGATGTTCGCAGCACTTTATTGTCTGCGGTGAAGTCGGTAACGATTGAAGGTGTTCAGGATATTCTTATCCTTGATGTTGCGCGTCAAGAGCAGTAGGAAAACGAGCCTCCTTTTCAAGAGGCTCATCTTTTTATTAAGTTGTTGGTTCTGATTGCGATGGGTTTACGAAAGTAGACTGTGCAAGCAATAGAGCGATGTCTTCAAGAACAGCATTACCTTCGGCTTGTAATTCAAGATTTGAAAAGGTCGCCAACTGTTCCACGAATTGCGTCGAGTCTAGAGGCGCGAGCGGGTCCTGGTTTCGAATTTGAGCCGTTAACAATGTCAAAAATGTCGTAAACTCCTCTGCTTGTGCAGATGATGTTGTCGCGCTTGTGGTGTTCGTCGAGGTTGTGGTTGTGGTTGTGGTTGTGTCAGTTGTATCAGATGTGTCTGATGTTTCATTGATGATAGGTTCAGTGGTTTCAGCATCCTCAGATGTGGAAAACAGCGGTTGTTGTTGTTGACCTTGGGTGAGGGCGACGAGGCTATTGATATTCATAACGGACTCCTACAGTTTGATATCGATGGCAGTTTCGGGTGATAATTTATACAAAGTGTTTGCTGGTAGTGCGGCTGTTGTTGCCTCTTCTAACTCAGAGCCTGTGTTAGAAAAACTCGGCGATTCATCAAATGAATCGGAACTATTGTCTTGTGATGTATTATTTTGCTCAAAGTTAAGTGTAACATTGTTAAACCCATTTTCTTTAAGTATTTGCTGAAAAAACTCAGCTTTATCTTTCAAGTGTACGGCTGTCTCTGCCACATCTGACCTTAGTGTCGCGATCACGCTTCGGTCAGTGTCGAACTGAAAGTCAATATAAACGCGACCCATTTCGGGTGGATCAAGACGCACAGAAATGCCGGATTGCGTTTCTTGTACTTTAACCAAATTTTGAGCGATGGTCTGAATCGCTGGGTGAGATGTTGGCAGGTTTGTCGTAATATTTGCCGTATGAGGCACTCGAACCTGAGTATCTACGATGGGATTTGCGACGGTTGCCAGGGGGGCAGCGGCGTCTAAGCTTATCTTGGGTATAATGCTGACAGGGTCAGTTTTAATGGCTTCGCTAGACGTAAGCGCGTGTGCCGAGATATTATCTTGTGTTGAGGTTACTAAAAGCTGCGGTGTATTTGGCGGAACGGTTGGCTCCTTTAAAGGGACTGAGTTAGCTATAGGATTGTTCGATTGAATATCCTTTTGAGCGCTTGAGTCAATATGGGGTGCTTCTGTATGGTCTATACGGTTCTGGGACTGCGGGGTGACAGTCGTTGCCAAGGTAAGCTCTCTCGCAACAGGTTCAACTGTTGAAGTGTTGGCTTGAAGGTTCGTTTCTGTACTTGCTACTGTTGAGGTTGTTTTTACCTGCTCTGTAAGTCCATCCGTCTGCGCTGTTACTATATTTGTTTCAAGAATGTTCGTTGCAACGAATTGAGCCGTTGGGAGGGTAGGCTGAACATTTGTCTCGCTATTTGTGCTAACCGAATTTGTTATTACGTTATCTGACTCAAGAACGTTCGTTACAACGGTTTCAGCCGTTGGAAGTTTAGGCTGAACATTTGTCTCGCTATTTGTACTAAGTGAATTTGTTATTGCGTTATCTGTCTCAAGAACGTTCGTTACAACGGTTTCAGCCGTTGGAAGTTTAGGCTGAGCATTTGTCTCACTATTTGTACTAAGTGAATTCGTTATTGCGTTATTTAGCTCAAGAACGTTTGTCTCACTATTTGTACTAAGTGAGTTCGTTATGACGTTATTTATATCCTTTGGATTTATATTCTCTGGCGTTGTGTCTTCTGGCGCTTGCTGTGCTAGGTTTGTGTTTAGCTGGTTCGAAGTGCTTAATGGTGTTTGAATTTCATTTGAGACCGTTGACGATGAAATTAACTCTTCAACTATGGAACCGCCCGTTTGCTTTGGTAAAGCAGGTGTGTCTACTAGGTTTGCGACGAGACTAATATCTTGTGTGGCCCCCTGCGGGTTAGGCTGCTGATTTGTGAGGCCTAAAAAAATGTCGGCATGTAAGTAGTCGTCATTAACTCTATCAATATTAATAGAGTCAATATTATTTATATTGCCTGCCTCTATATTTGGCGTTGGAGCACCATGGCTTTCAGCATAAGTTGAAAACAACTTTACTGGTTGAGTTAAATCTTCAGCGACCTCGGGAACAGGTTCAGCTTGCGGCGGAATTTTGACGTCAGAAACTTTGGTGTTAATATTCATAATACACTAAATAAATCAAAAGTATTTACTAATCCTTTACGTGTTAAAAAATATAGTTAACAAAATAAGGTCATTACATGGTTTCTTCAGTTTCATCTTTTCAAGCGTCGTCAGCATCTACTGAGACACTTATTTCGACGTCTGAAGAAACAGACCGTGCGCTTAAGGAAGCTGAGTTACGTCAATCGGCGCAGGATTTTGAAGCGTCTTATATCGCGCAAATGCTAACCTTCAGCGGACTAGATAAAGCCTTGATGTCGGGCGGGGGTGAAGACGTAGCAGCTTTTGCAAGTTTTTATATTGAAAGCTTTGCAGCGGAAATCGCCGAAAAAGGTGGTTTTGGCCTCGCCGATAATTTCTATGAGCAAATGCTTAAAATGAGCGGCTTGTCAGAAATAGATAATAATGAGTTGAATAACGGAGAGGTCTCTCATGTCGACTTTGGTAAATTGTAATCTTAAAATCTCTGAACTCATTGCTATATTAAAGCAAGAAATGACAATGCTGAGTAAAGGCCGCATAGATGGTCTTGACGATATTGTGCGTCAAAAAAGAGACGGGATGGCAGAGCTGGTCATGTTAACTGCGGGTTTAACCTCAAGTGAGAGCGTCGCTAATATTGCACCACAGATGAAAAAACTAAAACGCTTAGCTGATGAAAACGGTCTAATGTTGAAAAGCGTATTAAATGGACTACGGTCTGCACGTAAACGGTTACAGGCTTTACAAAATCAGCAAGCCCAAGTTGGGGCTTATAATAGAACGGGCGGCGCACTATATTTAACAGAGGAAAGTATTCTTTCTGAAAAAAAGGTGTAAATTAATATAATGTTATTATTTGGTGTATAAATAAGTTACGTGGCTCAGGAGAGTCGCGCTGTGTTAGGCAAACTTCAAGTGAGGGATGCCGAGCATAAATGTCAGGATGACTTAGGTGGTTTCATTCAATTCGGAATGCGATCAATACGGAGCTTTTGCTCTAATTTTCAAGCGCGTAAGCGCATATAAAGGAAAACCCTATGTCTAGTATTCTTACAAACCAAAGTGCACTTGTTGCCCTTGACACACTTCGCAATATTAATAGCGATCTTAGTTCTGTTCAGAACGAAATCTCAACTGGTAAAAAAGTTTCTAATGCCAAAGATAACTCATCAATCTATGCGATTTCAACAGTAATCCAAACTGATATCGATAGTTTTAAGCAAGTTTCTGACTCATTAAGTCTTGGTTCTGCGACAGTTGGTGTTGCACGATCTGCTTCTGAGCAAGTAACAGATCTTTTACAAGACGCTAAAGAGCTGATCGTTTCTGCTCAAGAAGAAAATGTCGATCGTACAAAAATTCAAGCTAGTTTTGACGAGCTTGTTGGTAACGTTCAGTCTATCGTTGGTGCGGCTCAATTTAATGGCCAAAACCTTCTAAGCTCAGACGGAAGCATTAATATCCTATCTTCACTTGATCGTTCATCTGATGGAACTGTTACAGCTTCACAGATTAATGTTGAGCGTCAAAATTTAACAACTAGCGCTGCGACTGCAGGTACAGATACATTGGAAGCTGGTAATGGCGGTACAGCCACGATTACGGGTGGTACTGTTGCTGATAATGCCGATGCTACAGTGACTATCGCTGCTGGTACAAATGGCGTTGTGGCAGGCACGACGACATCTTTTGACGTTGATGGTGAAACCGTTTCATATACTTCTGTTGAAGGAGATACGAATGAAGAGGTTGCTGCGGGCTTAGTCGCCGCGGCTGGAGCCTTGAATGACGGCGCGGGCATTGATGGTTATACATTTGCAGCGTCTGCTGGCGTGGTAACTGTTTCTAATGGAACAGGTGGTGCTGGTGTAGTCGATAATGAAGCTGTCGGTCAAGGCGGGGTAGCCGCTGGTGCTCTCGCAGGTCTTGATACGATCGATCTGACGACCAACGAAGGTGCAGCCCAAGCTCTGACTGACATCGAAGGATTTTTACAGTCATCTATTGATGCTGCAGCTAGCTTCGGTGCGAAACAAAACCGTATTGAGAATCAAGGTGATTTCTTGAGCTCATTGACAGACAGTTTGACTGTTGGTGTTGGTGCACTCGTTGACTCTGATCTTGAAGAAGCGTCTGCTCGTTTGCAGTCACTTCAGGTTCAACAGCAGCTTGGTGTTCAGGCTCTGTCAATTGCCAACCAAGGACCACAGCAGCTTCTTTCACTCTTCCGATAGATTAAGGTCGGAAGGGTTGAGAACTAAGTTTCTCTCCAATTAACCCGGAGCGGGTCGTCCCGCTCCGAACATAATTAATATGTAAAGGATATAGAGATGACAGCTGCAAGTTTTGCACAACAGGCTTATAAAAATTCACAACGTGAATTAGCCTCAGAAAAGTCTATAGAGCTCCAAGTTTTTTATCAAATAACCTCCCGCATGCGTGCTGCCGATATTTCAGAAACGGGTGGAATGTCTAAACTTGCTGAAGCTTTGACTGATAATATGAAACTATGGAATATCTTATTTTCAGATCTATCGCTGGCGAGCAATAAAATGCCGGACGAGCTGAAAGCTCAAATTATGTCACTGGCTAAGTTTACACAGTCTCAAACATTTGAAATATTGGCAGGTCGTGCCAAGCATGACGTCCTTATCGACATAAACCAAGCGATGATGAATGGTATGCGAGCTGGATCAAAAGTAGATATGATAACCCAAGAAACTAAGGTAGCATAATCATGGCTGGTCTCGTTTTAAGTCTAAAACCTAACGAAAAATTTCTCGTCAATGGCGCCTTACTGAGTAATGGCCCCAAACGGGGGCAGATTTGTGTGGGTGACGATGATGTTCATGTTTTACGTATGAGCGATGTTATACATCCTGACGAGGTCAATACTCCCATTCGTCGCGTTTATTATGCGACGCAAATTATTTTATCTGGCGATGCTGGAGCGATAGAAATTGACGGTGAAATCCGTGAAGGTTTAGACGCACTAAGTACCGTGTTTGAAGGCACACCGCTCAAGAAAAATATTGAAAAAGCTCAATTTGCCGTTAAAAATGGACGCTATTATTCGGTTCTTTGCGCGTTAAAACCTCTGCTAAAGGTTGAAGAAGACCTGTTGGCAAAACCTGTTCCCGTAATCTCACCCACAGAGATGCTGTCTGCTATGGCAAGTTAACGGTTTCCCATGCCGTTTACACCTACCATACCAGCGTCCGGTTTGGCCGGTTGGAATTTTCTGCAGTTATCTATACAATCCCAAACAGAAATTTTCAACCGGTCACCGGATATTCAAAGAGAAGTTGAATACTTCACTGAGAATATTGGGTCAGTAGAAACATTAGATGATTTTATTTCTGATCGTCGGCTCCTACGCGTTAGCTTGGGGGCCTTTGGTCTTGATGATGAGATTAATAAAGGTGCGCTCGTCCGTAGAATTCTGGCGGAAGGTACTGAAGACTCAAGCGCATTTGCTGTACGTTTGAATAATACAAATTATTTAAATTATGCTGATACATTTAGGTTTGATAGCGAGGAAAATTTTCAACCCCCTGACGGATTAGTTGATCAAATTTTATCGCAATACCATGACCTTCAATTCGAAAGAGAGTTAGATAATGTTGATCCTAATCTTCGCTTAGCGTCTAATTTCCAACGTGAAATTGTTAATATTGCAGAGTCGGCGTCAACAGAACGCGCAGGTTTTTTTCGCGTTTTAGGGTCTGAGCCTCTACGCGAAGTTGTAGAAACTATTTTCGGTCTACCATCGAGTTTTTCCCAATTAGATATCGATAGACAGGCTGATATTTTACAAGAACGTACATTGAGAACGTTTGGAAGTGATAGTTTAGATGTATTTTTAGACCCTGATAATGTTGACAGAGCGATACAACGTTTCTTTGTTCAAAGGCAAATTGAAGAGGGCCCTTCCGCGTCGACACGCGGGTCGACGGCCTTAACGCTGCTAAGCAGTGGCGGTGGGCTTGGGAGTACAGGAATTACTAACTTGCTATTATCAAATATTTAATAGAAATATTATGCGCGGTTACGGTTTATTGAGTTAGACTTTCACTTTCAGTAGCGAGGTTCTCAGGGGCGTTTTCAATTACGGTCTCTTTATAGAGTATGGCATGTAGTCGCTTAAAACTCATTTTTATATCAGCTTGTCCTATGTTACCGATGAAGTCATCAAGCGCGTCATATACTTCAATCGCTTTATCTAAAATAACATCAGTTCCAGCGACATAAAGACCCGCCTGAATCAGCGTGCGTGATTCTTCATAATGAGTGATATACCGACGGGCGAGGAGTAGATCTTCATTTTCGGATTCTGTCGCGGCCTCAGGTAGAGAGCGTGAAACGCTTTTGGGTAAATTTATCGCAGGGTATCGCCCGCGTTCTGCGATTTCGCGGTCTAAGATGATATGACCATCCAGTATTCCACGTACCATATCTGCGATGGGTTCTTCCATATTTGACCCTGCGACGAGAACGCTAAAAATACCCGTGATGTCACCTGCGGAATCAATTCCAGGGCCAGCACGTTCACAAAGGGCGGCAAGAGCGCCAAATGTAGAGGGCGGATAAGCTCTTAATGACGGCACTTCTCCGGCGGTTAAAGCCACATCGCGGTGCGCTTCGGCGTAACGTGTGATTGAATCAAATAAGAAAAGAACCTGTTTGCCTTGATCGCGAAAATATTCGGCTGTCGCCATAGCTAAAAGAGCTGTTCGCAGCTTTAGGGCCGAAAGCTCATTTGACGTTGCGACGAAAATGATCGATTTTTTCATGCCTTCAGGACCGAGTGTTTTTTCAACAAAACTACGGACTTCTCGCCCGCGTTCACCGATCAGTGCAATGATGTTTATATCTGCATTGCTCCCCTTGGCTAGCGAACCGAGTAGGGTGGATTTGCCCACACCAGATCCTGCAAACAGGCCGACGCGCTGCCCTTGGCAAAGTGGCAAGAATGTATCAATTGCGCTAATGCCCGTTTGTAATCTGGGCCCTAAAGCCTTTCTTAAAATGGCAGCAGGGGGAGACGCTTTTAAGGGCGCTGGATATAAACCAGGTTTCGGTGTTCCACCGTCAATAGCTTCGCCTGAATGATTTAGAACGCAACCAATCCAGTCATCTGATGGATGAGGGGCACGGTCATCGATAATATAAGCACGTTGCCCTGTCCGAAGTCCCGTAGGGCTACCATGCATCATGGCTATGCTAATATCCCCTTCAAGAGCTATGATTTCACCTGAAATATGAGAGCCATCATTTGTAGCGATTGAGATTAGGTCGCCTAGCCTAATAATGGCGGAGAGCCCCTCAACCCGAATAGATTGTGCGCCAATTTGTATAATCTTACCCCAAATAGACGTGGCAGGCCTAAGATCAGGGGTTTGCCACCTATTTATGAAATCTGTGGTGTGAGAATTTATCGGTGAAAGCATGTAAGAAAACTGACTGTTTATTGGTTTGTTAATATTTTGTTCAATTATATGGTGTAATTGTTAGATATTCGTTAACTATAACAATAACTATGATGATAAGGATTACTCATCATGCTCAGTAATATTAAGATTCTCGACACCATGTCGGCGATGGCTGGTCATGCCGCGAAGCGTCATTCTGTTCTGGCCAATAATATCGCGAATGCTGATACGCCGAATTTCAAAGCCAAAGACCTGCAACCTTTTTCTGAAGTTCATAAAGCCGCCGAACAGGGTCAGCAAAATATCAAAATGCTTCAAGCAAAAACCATAGAGATGGACACAGGCGATATTGCGTCACCAAACGGCAATACAGTCTCTTTGGAACAGCAGCTGATGCTCTCGACACAAACTCAAGGCAGCCATGATATGGCATTAGCCGTCTATAAGAAATCACTCGACATGATGAAAATGGCGATAGGAAAACACATTTAAAATAAATTTCGCGCTGTCAGGATGATCAGCGCGCGTAATAATAATACCAATAAAGCAGGATGCATTTATGGGACCAGATTCAATATCAAAAGCCATGTCGGCTGCCAGCAGCGGTATGAATGCACAAGCATTTCGTTTGCGTGTTGTCAGTGAAAACTTATCAAATGCCGACACGCATGGATATCAGCGCAAGCTTGTAACCTTTGAAAATCAAATTAACGCCCTGAGAGATACAGACGGTGTGAGTATTGACTCGGTTGTGCTTGACCGAAGCCAAGGCGAAACACTCTATGATCCTAATCATCCTCTTGCTGATGAGCAAGGGTATGTTGCCATGTCCAATGTTGATATGATGATTGAGCTCGCCGATGCGCGTGAGGCTGGCCGGACTTACGAAGCCAATCTTTCCACCTTTAAACAAGCCGTTCAAATGTATAGCGGCTTGATTGATCTGTTGCGTCGATAGGAGGACATTATGGAACCCGCATCAATAGGTGCTGCACAGCATTATAAAATTGCAAAACAAGCTTTAAGTCCTGATGGTATGAAAGGCGGCGCGAAGGCCGCTGGTGCTGAAGCAAAACCGTCTCCTATGGCGAAGGGATTGCAGGAGTTTTCTGAAGTTTTTGAAAAGGTAGAAACGACGGCTCAAGCTTTAGGGACGGGCCAGGGGAATGCTCATGCGGTGGTCGAGGCTATGGCAACGGCAGAGGTTGCGCTGGAAACGGCTGTGACCATCAGGAACCGCGTCGTGGAAGCTTATCAGGAACTCTTGAGAATGCCTGTTTAATGACTGAAGCCGATATTCTAACCGTTTTGCGTGAGTTTCTCTGGGGCGCAGCGCTTATGGCTATGCCGCTTTTGACCGCTGCATTGGTGGTCGGGCTTGTCGTAGGTTTGCTGCAAGCCCTCACGGCCATTCAAGAGATGACACTGACATTTGTACCAAAGCTTGCTGCGATGCTTATCGTGTTCTTTATCTCTGCTGGATATATGGCTCGTATTTGCGTGAGTCTTTTCGATAATCACGTTATACCCGTCATCGCTGGAGGCTAGATCGTTTTCATGCCAAAGCTGACCCTGTCGTCCTTTAATAACCCGACGGTATTTCTAGCCATGGGTTTAATGATGATTATCATCATGATGGTTTTGCCCGTACCCTCATGGGTGCTTGACGCTGGATTAACGACCTCATTTGCCTTTGCGATTTTGGTTTTTACGATTGTATTATTTATCGAAAAGCCATTGGATTTTTCATCCTTCCCTTCGGTGCTATTGGCCTCTTTATTACTTAGATTATCGCTAAATATTTCCTCGACAAAACTCATTATTGGGAATGGGCATACTGGCGCAGATGCGGCGGGTGGTGTCATCGAGGGCTTTGCCATGTTTATCATGGGGGGCAATATTTTTATTGGACTTATCGTGTTCTCTGTCTTGGTGATTGTCAACTTCATGGTGATTACAAAGGGTGCGGGGCGTATGGCCGAAGTCGGTGCGCGGTTTGCGCTTGACGCCATGCCGGGCAAACAAATGGCGATTGACGCTGATCTTGCAGCCGGCGCGATAAGTCATGAGGTGGCCAGGGCGCGGCGCACGGCTGAACAAGAAGAAACGGCGTTTCTTGGATCGTTAGACGGCGTGTCTAAATTTATGAAAGGCGACGCCATTGCCGGTATCTTAATTACCTTGCTAAATCTCATTGCGGGGATTGCTATTGGGGTCGGTGTTCATAAAGTTGGCTTTGGCGAGGCCATGAAAAATTACTCTATCCTCACCGTAGGGGACGGCCTTGTTTCGCAAATTCCAGCGGTCATAATTTCGATTGCCGCAGGTTTGCTTCTTTCAAAAGGGCGAGGCGAGGGGACAGTTGACACCACGCTCTTCAAACAATTTGCTCAATATCCGGCAGCCTTGACAGCAGTGTCTGGCATTATGTTAATTTTCGCATTTTTCCCGGGAATGCCGTTTTTCCCTTTTCTGATAGGAGCGTGTATTTTGGGGTTTGCCGCTTACCGATCCTATCAATCGCAAGAGGCGGAGAAAGTCAGTGAACTGGAAACCGCTAATATCGTAG
The DNA here is from genome assembly GCA_039989855.1 of Maricaulaceae bacterium. Classification (GTDB taxonomy): domain Bacteria; phylum Pseudomonadota; class Alphaproteobacteria; order Caulobacterales; family Maricaulaceae; genus CALFVT01. The sequence continues at coordinate 66,407 of JBDXGZ010000003.1, forward strand.
AAGATGTACCAGCTGTACCTTTATTAGGTGATGCGCTTGATATTGATGAAGTCCATGTTGAGCTTGCCAAAGAACTTATCCATGTTGCGATGAGTGAAGATTTTGGTTTCGATAAACGTGTTGAAAAAATTCGAAAATATATTGCGACTGAATTTGGGTTTATCCTCCCAGCTATTCGCCTGACCGATAATGCACAACTTGAGCCGAATACCTACAGAATAAAAATCCAAGGGACTGAAATTGCGAGCAATACACTACGGCCCCAACATGTTTTAGCTTTGATGGAAAATACTGATTATCCTGAAATTATTGGATTTAACACGCGTGAACCTGTTTATAATGCGCCCGCACGTTGGGTTCAAAAGGAACATCAAGACGAATTGATGATGCTGGGTATTCCAACGGTTGAGGTAATTGAAGTGCTCGCTACACACCTCTTAGAAACTGTTCAAGCGAATTTCACAAAGCTTCTTACACGTCGGTCATTGCGCGCGACTTTAGATGCTTTCAAGAATGTCAGTGACCCTGATCGCGCCGAATCAAATAAGAAGATACTCGAAGAGTTTTTGCCTGATAAAGTTCCGATGGAAAGCTTACAATCTGTGTTACGACTCTTGTTAGAAGAGCGAGTCTCTGTACGCAATATTCCTGTTATCTTAGAAACTATTGCTGAAGCTAGAGGCTCCATGACGGCGCCAGACCAAATTGCTGACTTTGTCAGACGGCGCTTAAGCTATCAGTTTTTGAGCAAGTTAAGGGATGGGCAAGGGCGGCTGCCTTTAGTGCAGATTGGCCCTGAATGGGAAACCCAATTTGCGAGTCATGAAATTACGGATAGTTCTGGACGTAGCGATATTGCCCTGCCGCCAGATGAATTTAATCGCCTCGCCAATTCCGTTAAAGAGAAGCTAGATGCGTCTGCCCTTCAGGGACATTTTGCAGCTGTTGCAACAAGCGCTAAGCGCCGCCGTTTCTTAAAGACCGTCTTATCGGCTAAAAAGATACGTAATCCCGTTATTTCTTACGAGGAGATTATGGCAACAGAACGGCCAGCTATTGTTGGCGTGGCCTGATGGAATTTCTAACAGTCTTTTCTGATATTATAATCGAAAACATTGCTCTGCTTGTTCCTGTTATCGCGATTTTTACGCGGCTGTCGACCTTCATATATTTACTTCCGGGTATTGGCGAAACAGTGATTCCGCAAAATGTTAGATTAGGGGCGGCCTTTCTAATGACCTGGGTTCTAGTGCCTATATTAGTGCCTAATATAAATTTGCCAGACCTAACACTGACGAGTGGAGCTTTGTTAATTATAAAAGAGGGATTTCACGGCTTTGTATTAGGGTTTGCCTTTCGTATAATGATCTTTGCTTTGCAAATTTTAGGAAATATAATTTCTCAGGCCTTATCTATTTCCCAAGTTTTAGGTGAAGGTATTGCGACGGAGCCTAATACGACGATTAGCACTCTATTGATGATGGCGGGAACGACATTGTTGGTGACAATGAACCTTCATGTTGAAGCCATTGGGGTTTTTTACCGCAGTTATGAAACGTTCCCACTGGGTAGCGCCCCACATATGGATAATATCGCCTATTGGATGACACACAAGGCCATGGGAATGTTTGCCTTTGCGGTGACCTTAGCGCTACCCTTTATTATATTGAACTTTGTTTATAATCTCATGCTTGGTTTTTTGAACCGAGCTATGCCACAGCTGATGGTTTCATTTGTGGGTATTCCTGCAATCACGGGCGCGGGTATATTTCTCTTAGTGATTTCTACGGGCAGTATCCTCTTATTTTGGGCGCAAGATTATACAAATAGTTTTCAGGGCCTTTTTGATATTTCCGTTAAAGGTGCGCTATAATGAGTGGCGGTTCGGATGATGAAAGTCAGGAAAAGAATTTTGACGCGTCGGAAACAAAGCTTAAACAATCCCGCGATAAGGGGGATACGCCTCAATCGACCGAAGCTAATACATTTATGCTGTATGTCAGTGTTTTAGTTGTCATTGTAATGATAGGTGGTTTTGTCATGAGGGCCCTATTTTCAACCCTATCAATTTTACTATCTCGACCGTCTGAAATAGGCGACATGGCTTTACAAGATCAAGACGGGACAGCGTTTACTAATATTTTAACGAATATTGCGGCTATAGTTTCACCTGTCTTTTTAATCCCAATTGTTTTCATAATTATTTCTTTGGTTGTGCAGCAAGCTATTGTCGTGGCCCCAGAAAAAATAAAACCTAAACTATCTCGCATATCACCCCTCTCAAATGCGAAGCAAAAATATGGTCCTGACGGGATGGTTGAATTTTTGAAACGCTTTGCAAAATTGTCATTTATTACAGCTATTGCAGGCTTGTTTTTTTATCAGGCCTTCTTTGATCTGCCGTCACTCAGTGCCCACGGGCCATCGGCTATATTGGATCAAATCAAGTCGGTTGCTCTGAAACTAACCTTTTACATGCTCATCGCGACAGCTCTCATTACGTTGATTGACCTACCCTATGCACGCTTTTCACATATGAAGAAACTTCGGATGTCATTTCAAGAGGTCAAAGATGAAGCGAAAGAGAATGAGGGCGACCCTCATATGAAGCGCGCGAGACGGATGCGGGCGCAAGAAATTGCTAACTCGAATGTACTTCGTGATGTGGCTAAGGCTGATGTTATTATCGTAAACCCGACCCACTATGCTGTAGCGCTTGAATGGAGTCGTGATTCGGGTGCTGTGCCAGTTTGCGTGGCTAAAGGGGTCGACGAAATGGCGATGCGTATAAGAGAGCGCGCAACACTGCATGACATACCTATTCATTCCGATCCGCCCTGTGCGCGCTCTTTACATGCGATGATAGAAATTGGCGACGCGATTTTGCCCGAACATTACGCAGCTGTTGCAGCGGCGATTCATTTCGCCGATCAAATGCGTCCGAAGCCATATTGAGGCTTAAATGAGCAAACTTGAAAAAATTCACGAAGTCTTAGCGATGAAACGCTCTCTTGCTGAGCGAGATGTGGCGGCTACGACAATAGTTTTGCAGAGCATTGACCATAAGATTAAGGCTATGGAAGCAAGCTTATCCGAAAAGAGTCAGGCGTTTTTTTCAGGCGTCAGCACGGATAAGGAGATTGGAGATGCGGTCATGCTAGAGAAATGGCGCAATATGACCCAAGGCAAGATCAGTAGCTTACAGGAAGAAAAAAAAGCTATTGCTGATAAATTGAATGTTGAAAAAGAGTTGTTGAAAAAAAGCATTATCAAAGAAGATGTTATAAATAATAGTCTTAAAGCGAAATTGCGAGCGCAAGAAGATGAGTATCAAGAGAACCAATCCTCATCCCGCCTAGAAAATTGGATATTATCGCGATCCTAATTTTTAGACATTTAAGCTAAATTTGAACAAAGTCTATAGAATAAATATGTGGCGTATATGCGTCAATCCAATCGACTCGCTTTAATCGACTCACAACAACTGAATCACACCAATTGAATCACGCCAATCGAATCACACCAAGATGACCCCTTAAATAGACCCCCCAACATTGAGTCTCCTCAATTAAACCCCGTCAGGTGAGTTCTATGTTTAGTTTTAATGATTTGTCATATGTATGTTCACATAAATGTGAAGTAATTGTTAGATTGGATAACTGATGACCTCTGAATTAAATTTAAACTCTGGTGTAGATCTCGTAGATATTGACGTGCCTGAATCTGATGTTTCTATTAAAGATATTATTATCGAATATAAAGTACTGGCCATTAAGCTCGGCCTTTTTGCTGACAATGTACCAGATACTGAAACTGAGCAAAAAGAACTTGTAAAGCAAGAATTACGTCTATTAGATCGTCAGGCGACTCTTCTTGAAACGGTCCTTTCGCGTCCAATTAACACTATTGAAGACGCAAAAGCGGTTCTAACGCTTTGGCATTATGAAGTCATTAAAAGTCAATCTCAGGACAGCTTGAGCGCGGCAGACGGATTAGTTAATTCTGTTTATGAATTTCTCCAAGACGCTTAATATAAAATCACCTGTTTGTCTTATTTGAGATACACCAAATAAGTTTTAAATAAAAAAAACTATTTAATAGTGTGATTTTAAGGAATTGTTATAACTTAGAGTGCAATACACCAATAAGGCGATTATATCCTATTTGTTGCCTCCATGAACAATTCCAATCACACCAGGAGCGTTCATGTTCCCCCCTAGGCCTGACGGATTTTCAAGTTTTCCGTCGGGCCATTTTTTATTCTTTTTCGAGTTTAATTTTGCAAAAGCTCTAGGGCACCAATGGTCATGGCTTCGACGCCCGTTTTTAGGGCGGCTTCTGGATCGGGTGCAAAGAAAGGAGAATGATTTGCAGGAGGGAGTTTGCCTTTGCCTGCGGCAGCTTTATCCATAGCATCAGGATCACTTCCGCCCGTCCAAAAAATTAGAGTTGGAATAGTTTCATCTTGACGATGGAAAAAGGAAAAGTCCTCACCACCCATGCTCGGAGGGCGTTCATACACTCGGGCTTCACCGATCTGCGCCGCGACTGCGCCCATAACGCGCTGTGTCAGTGCGGGGTCATTATAGGTCGACGGCGTATATTCGTTTTCTACCTCCACTGTCGGGTGAAGCTCTTCGGGAAGTCCTGCGGAGATCGCTTGGGCTTTGGCGATACGTTTAATGCCTTCGATAAGGGTTGTACGGACGTCGTCACTATAAGAGCGAACTGTGAGTTGCAGGTGGGCCGCGTCAGGGATTATATTATGTTTATAACCCGCATTAAATGCGCCAACGGTGACGACACCTGCGTCGAGAGGGTTTAACTCTCGGCTGACCAGAGTTTGTAGCGCATTGGTGATTTGCGCGCCTATAACAATAGGGTCTTTACCCGTATGCGGCGCTGAGCCGTGTGTGCCGAGGCCTTTAATATGTATGTCGACACTATCAACATTAGCAAGCGCATATCCTGGTGTATAGGTGACGTCTCCTGCCTTGTCCCAACCCGAGGTATGGGTCGCAAGTACATAATCAGGCTTGGGGAATTTTTCATAAATACCATCGGCGAGCATAGCGCGGGCGCCGTGGCCGACTTCTTCGGCAGGTTGGCCAAGTAAAATAAGTGTACCTGACCATTTATCTTTATTTCTGACCAATTGGCGAGCAGTTCCGACCAATATGGCCATATGGCTATCATGAGCACAGGCGTGCATAACAGGCGCTTTGATACCGCGGTAATCTGTGGCAACAGTTTTGGAGGCATAAGCAAGACCGGTTTTTTCTTCCAGCGGCAAGGCGTCCATATCGGCGCGGAGCATAAGCGTGGGGCCGTCGCCATTTTTCATGACACCAATGAGACCATATCCGCCCACGTCGTCAGGAACCTTGCCAAAGAATTGTTCCATCTTTTTCTTAACCCAAGCGTCGCCAATCCGTTCTGTGACGGTAAAACCAAGCTCGCGCCATTCTTTTGCCATACGAGCAGCGCTGTCTTTTTCTTGGTAAGACAATTCAGGGTTTTCGTGAAAGTCTTTGTAGAGATCATAGACATAATCATAATCCACGCTGACTGCTTTTGTTAGATCTACATCTTTCGGTGTGGCAGACGCAGTAGACGTTACAGACGTTTTAGTTGTTGTAGACGTTGCAGTTGTTGCAGATGTGGTAGACTTGGCAACCACAAAACCGAGAACGAATAGGCTGGCGACGAGGGCCGCAGAAGATTTCATCATGGCGTGTCTCTCTCTCTTTATTTCAGGTATATGTTTTTGACACCTGAAACCGTGGGTGTCCAGTGGTTAGCTACCGCCGCATAACTGAGCCTAATATGCCTCGAATGAGTTTCCGGCCTTGGGCGCGCATGAGTTGGCGGCCAACTAATTTGACTTCATGCATAATATGGTCGCCCGCCGACTTTTTCTTACGGCCTGATGATTTGCGTGTCTTCGACGGTTTTTTCTTATCTTTAGCCGCTTGTTTTTCAGATTTTTTTACAGCATCTTCTTGGGCTCTGACGGCGGCGTCACGTTTGGATTGCAACATTTCTTCAGCCGACTTTCTGTCAATCATTTCGTCATACTTATCACCCATGTCGCTATCTCTTAAGATAGCACTACGCTCTGAAACTGTGACAGGGCCAAGACGGGAGGACGGCGGGCGGATAAGGGTCTGCCCGACGATTTGAGGAATAGCTTTTGCGTCTAAAACTGAAACAAGCGCTTCTCCAACACCAAGGGCAGAGATCACGTTAGTGGTTGTAAAATTCGGATTGGGGCGAAAGGCTTCGGCGCTGGCTTGGATGGCCTTTTGCTCTTTGGGCGTGTAGCCACGAAGCGCATGTTGTATACGGTTTCCGATCTGGCTTAGGACGCCATCAGGAATGTCGCTTGGATTTTGTGTGACGAACCACAGTGAGACACCTTTCGAGCGAATAAGACGTGAGACTTGTTTGATTTTCTGGATGAGGGCTTTCGGTGCATCTTCGAAAAGCAAATGAGCTTCATCAAAAAAGAACGCCATGACTGGCTTGTCAGGATCACCCACTTCGGGAAGTTCCTCGAACACTTCGCTAAGCATCCACAGCAGGAAAATAGCATAAAGACGCGGGGAATTTATCAAGGTATCAGCGGCGAGTATATTGACGATTCCTTGGCCGTCTTTACGGCGGATCATGTCTTTAAGGTCTAGGGCTGGTTCACCGAAAAATTCATTCGCGCCTTCACGTTCTAAAACCAAAAGGTTACGCATAATCGCGCCGACGGATTGGGTAGTAATATTGCCATATTCGACCGAGAGGTCTTTGCGATTATCTGATACATAGGTCAGAACGGCACGCAGATCTTTCATATCAAGCAGGGGCCATTTATGATCTTCGGCCACATCAAAGACAATCGTCATAATCCCTTCTTGCGCATCCGTAAGTTCCATGAGGCGAGAGAGAAGCATCGGCCCCATTTCGGCTATCGTGGCCCGAATAGGGTGCCCTTTTTCGCCGAATAGGTCCCAGAAGGTCACGGGCACATTGGCGTAGCTATAATCGTTTAAACCGATTTTCTCAGAACGAGACATGAGTTTGTCGTGAAGCTTATGATCTTCACTGCCGCTTTGGGACAGGCCAGAAAGATCACCTTTGACGTCTGCGCAAAAAACAGGGACGCCCGCTTTGGAAAACCCTTCCGTGAGGATTTGCAAGGTCACGGTCTTACCCGTACCTGTTGCCCCTGCTATCAAGCCGTGACGGTTGGCACGGTTAAGCAGTAATTCTTGCGACTTGCCGTCCGTATCTTTGCCGATAAAAATAGTGCTCATCAAATAGCTCCGTCATTTAGATGTATTTCTAAGGGAGCTAAGCGAGTGGTGCAATGGCCTGCGTTCACGCAACAGGGTTTATTTTACGGCGGCGATACCTTGAGCGATCAATTCGGCCGCTTTTTCAGCATTTTCCCAGCCTAAAACCTTAACCCATTTATCTTTTTCAAGATCTTTATAATGAGCAAAGAAATGCGGAATACGGTCTTGCAGAACTTGTGGAAGGTCCGTGTAGGATTGAATCTGGTTATAATATGGCGTGAGTTTTGGATGTGGAACGGCAACGATTTTTTCATCAATTCCAGCCTCATCTTCCATCATCAAAACACCGACGGGACGTGCACGGACGATACATCCCGGCATGAGCGGTCGGCTACCAACGACTAGGACATCCGTTGGATCACCATCATCAGATAGTGTGTGCGGGATAAAGCCGTAATTGCATGGGTAGCGCATTGCTGTGTAGAGAAAGCGGTCAACGAACATTGCGCCAGAGGCTTTGTCCATTTCATATTTTATCGGCTCGCCGCCTAAGGGGACTTCGATAATAACATTGATGTCCATGGGTGGGTTTTCACCCGCTGTGATTTTACTCATATCCATGATGAACGTCCTTAATTGGATTTCGATTTACGCGGCGTTTAGCAAGAGATTTACTAACCGTGAAGCGGTCTTTTTGACGCGGAAAGGTGAATTAATCTTGAACGTATCGACTATATTGTACTCCAAATGGCCCATATGCCTGATATTATCATTAACAGCCCGATGAGTATGTTAAATCTCTTCGCCAGCTTTGGGTCCGAGAGCCAATCTCTTATTTTCCCGGCCCCATAAGCATATACGGCAAGCCCGACAAGTTCTGTGATAGTCACAGTCACTAACATCGTTAAAAGCTGGGGTGCGAGCGGCCTATCCGTCACGAAAAAAGCAGGAAGTAACAGTCCAAAATAAACAAGTGGCATGGGGCTTGAGAGTTGTAAAATGACACCGCGCCCATACAGTTTTGATTTTTGCGGCGCATCCGCCGCAGATTGATTCGCGTCGGGCAGAGGCCCGAAAATTACAGAACAGGCGAGATATAATATAACCGCTAAACCGATTAGCTTTAAAACTAACAGCGCTTGTGGAACATTTTCTAAAAGTGTCGCGGCCCCTGTTGCGGCCAAACATAACCAGACCACATTTGCAGACGCTATTCCTAGGGCTGCGAGGAGGGCAGGGCGAAAGCCGTAACGAAAGGCCGAAGCCAGAACGAGGCCAACCGCAGGGCCAGGAGTCAATCCGCCAAGGCCAAAAAGAACGACCAATGATATCCATATATCCAGTGACATGCCCCGCCCTTTAATTGGGTGATAAGGTCACGTCAAACACTAGAGGGTGAAAGTGCTCTAATTTTTTGGTCGTGAGTTACCGTTCGGTTTGCGCTTGAATTTTGATTTATCGCCAGACTTTGCACGAGGGCCTTTTGAACCACCCTTGCTTGGAGGTCTGCCACCATCCGTACGACTAGAGCGGCGTTTTGGTGAGCCGTAGCCGCCTTGTTGCCCACCACCTTGTTGGCCAGATGGTTTATCGCTGCGTTTATTGTCTCTGTTACGATTTTCACGATTGTCTGTGTTTGAGCGGCTCTTGGGCTTACTCTCGTTAGAGCCATTGTCTCGACGCGGTCTATCATTACGGTTTTCATCACGGTTACCATCTTTGCGGCCTTTAAAACCGCGATTATCGTTACGACCTGCACCACTAGAGCGTTCACCTGTTGAACGGTCATCTTCACGGCGCGGTTTGCGTTTGAAATTTCCTGATTTGGGTTTAGCGCTATTTTGTGTATCATTATTATCTGAACGCTCGCCCGAGGCCCGGCGCGGTTTGTGATTATAAGGTTTTTTCTTACCTTTACGATTATCAGCCCCATCATGTTCGACGGCCTTGCTACGCTTACGTTCCGCGCGGCTTGGTTTTCCAGATGCGTCTTTCTTTTTATGTTGGAAGCCTGCGCCTGCCCCAGTTACGGCGGCGGCGTTATCGTCATTGTCTCTATTTCGGTCTTGGTCTCGGCTTTTAGGTTGCGCGGTCGGGCCTTTGCGGTGCGTTGACGTTTTAGACTTTTTCTTTCCTTCACCAAAGGCAGGGCGAGACTTTCTCCCCTTGCGTGCGCGCGGTTGTTGTTGCGGGACGTCACCCACTTGCATCTCTTCTTTGGTGAGAGCAGGGCGCGATTTTAGCGCTTTGACTTGCTCTCTGAAATTTGTTGGGAGCGGATCAACTTGGATTGATGTCTTCAACATTTTTTGAATGTCGCGAAGATAATTTTTCTCGTCATCGGCGACAAAGGCGACGGCAATACCGGCTTCGCCTGCGCGGCCCGTACGGCCAATTCTATGAACATATTGTTCAGGCACATTTGGAATTTCAAAGTTAAACACATGGCTGACGCCGCGAATATCAATCCCGCGCGCGGCCACATCCGTCGCAATTAAAAACTTAACGCTGCCGTCTTTAAAGGCGGTCAGGGCGCGCGTTCTTTGCCCTTGGCTTTTATTTCCGTGAATGGCGACGGATTTCAGCCCGACGCTGGCAAGGCGTTTGACCACGCGGTCTGCGCCGTGCTTGGTTCGGGTAAAGACAAGGGCGCGGTTCACCGTCGGATCAAGCAGCTTGATACACAGGAGATCATGCTTCTCTTGACGCTTGGCGAAGACGACGGATTGTTCCACTCGTTCAGCCGTAGTCGATTCAGGCGTCACGGAGACTTTCACGGGATTTGTCAGAAATTTCGAGGCAAGTTGCGCGATAGATTTTGGCATCGTCGCAGAGAAAAACAAAGTTTGGCGTTCTTTAGGAAGGTGAGGGATCATTTTACGCAGCGCATGAATGAACCCCATATCCATCATCTGATCGGCTTCATCTAGGACGAGATATTCAACAGATTTCAGATTAATAAGCTTTTGGCCCATCAAGTCGAGCAAACGGCCCGGTGTGGCGACAACAATGTCATTACCAGGTACAACTTTTTTGATTTGCTGTCGAAGTGACACGCCGCCGAACACAACCGTGCTGCGGAAGCCTTCAATGTGGCGTGCATAATCTGTGACAGATTCGCCAATTTGACGTGCCAGTTCTCGGGTTGGCGATAAGATCAAAACCCGCATGCTACGCTTGGGGGCTTCTTTGGGATCATCGCAGAGGCGACTAAGTACGGGTAAGGTAAATGCGGCTGTTTTACCCGTGCCCGTTTGGGCGATGCCTTGGATATCGCGGCCTTCTAAAATAGACGGAATAGCCTGGGCTTGAATGGGTGTCGGCGTTTGATAGCCGATTTTTTCAAGGGCAGACGCAACGGGTGCGGCCAGCTTAAGGTCAGAAAATGTTGTCATAGTCGAGGGCCATTTCGGGCAGGATTTACGACCCGGTTGTGACAGAAGACGAGGCGAAACGTATAAAGTAAAAAAGCGCCATGTGTCACGGCGGCGTATGGCTTGCGCATCTAGTCGCTTAATTCCACTCTGTCAATTGCAACAGCTCAGTGGCTTAACGGACGACAAGGCGTAAAATACGGGTGACATTGCAGCTAAGCGGTGTATATGAACCGCACATATATTATGTACCTTTTAAAGGTCATGATCAAAACAGACTAAAGATGGGGTCAAGCTCATGAAAATGAACGGCAACGAAATTAGACAAGGTAACATTATCAAGCACCAAGATACGCTCTGGGTGGCTGTGAAATGTAATGCGGTTAAACCCGGTAAGGGCGGTGCGTTTAATCAGGTTGAGTTGAAGAACCTACTGGATGGCCGTAAGCTCAATGAACGCTTCCGCGCGGCGGAAACAGTTGAACGGGTTCGCCTCGATCAAAAGACACATAGCTTTTTATATGATGACGGAACCTTCCTCGTCTTTATGAACGGTGAAACTTATGAACAAATCAATCTTGAGAAGGATTTTGTTGGTGACCGAGCGCAATATTTGACGGACGGCATGAATGTTGAACTTGAGTTTTATGAAGATAAGCCGATTTCGGTGAGCCTACCTGAGCAAGTGATCCTTGCGGTGGAAGAAACTGAACCTGTTGTTAAAGGCCAAACAGCCGCCAACTCTTTCAAGCCCGCTATTTTGGAAAATGGCGTCCGTACAGCGGTTCCGCCTTTTATTAATATTGGCGAGCGCCTCGTGATTTACACCGAAGATGGATCCTACGTTAAACGCGCAGATTAAACTCAAATATAAGTCGGTTATCATGCGTTAATTTATACGCGTTATGATGGCCTTTAATGACCGCACTGACAGGCTTCACCTTCCTTAGACATAAAGGGGGGTAGGGGCACTTTAAAATCGGAAATATTATGGACGCCCATACTGATACAACTAGCCATCTCTCGCCGATTATGCGGGTCATGCAACATGCGGCACGCAAGGGCTCAAAAAACCTTTTGCGCGATTTTGGCGAAGTTGAAACGCTCCAAGTGTCTCGCAAGGGGCCAGCGGATTTTGTTTCTCGCGCCGACCGTCGTGCCGAGCAGGTTATTTTTGATAATTTACGCCGCGACCGACCGGGCTATGGCTTCTTGATGGAGGAATCTGGTGTGGTTGAGGGGACAGATAAGTCTCACCGTTTCATCATTGATCCGCTCGACGGGACAACCAACTATCTTCACGGCATTCCGCATTTTGCGATTTCAATCGCCTTGGAGCGAACCGTTGATGAAGTCACAGAACTCGTCGCGGGTGTGATTTATAACCCGATTACGGATGAAATGTTCTTTGCCGAAAAAGGACGCGGAGCCTTTATCAATGACGGCACACGCGGTGGTGGCGACCGACGCCTAAAACCGTCACGGCGTGATATTTTTACAGACAGCTTGTTTGCTACGGGTATTCCTTTCTTGGGCCGTCCAGGCCATGCGAAATTCTTAAAAGAGCTTCATCAAGTGATGGGTGCAAGTTCAGGTGTGCGGCGTCTCGGCTCTGCCGCGCTTGATCTGGCATGGACTGCCGCAGGGCGTTATGACGGCTTTTGGGAGCGTGGTCTCTCGGTTTGGGATATTGCCGCGGGTATTATCATTTGCCGCGAAGCGGGTCTGCATGTTGAAAGTCTAACGGACGGAAATGTCCTTGAAGCCTGTGACCCGATTGTGACGAATGAACAGTTGATGCCTCAACTCCGTTCGCGAGTGGCGACGTCTTAAGCTGAAAGCTATCTGATTAATCTTGGGGCCAGCCAAAGCGTGTGTCTTGATAGTCGTCGAGAACTAAATCCCGCATAAGTGCCCCAGACACTAAAGACAGCGTCCACCCCATATGGCCATGACCACTATTGACCCAAAGACCTTTAAGGGGACTTGGGCTTATAATCGGCCGCCCTAATTCACTGACAGGACGAAAGCCTGACCACACGCGATTCGGGTCTCCGAGGCGTGACATGATTTGCGGCGCGAGATCACACCACCTTTGCCATAACGGACGGGCGGTTTGCTGCCCAAGGGTTCCTGATAATCGCAAGGTCTGATCAAAAAACGTCAGCGCACTATTTGAGGCTGCGTCCATGATTGGAGCTTGAGGGAGCGACGATAAGTCAATGTCGGTGATATCAAAATCAAGGGCGAAGCCGCGCTCGGGCTTTATGGGCAAGGACAGCCCCAACGGCGCGAGAAGCGTATTTGTGTTATAGCCTGCGCAAAGGATTATATGGTCAGCCTTAACCTTACGTCCGTTCGAAGTGGCAGACACATGTCCGTTTTCTTCATGAAGGATGATCTGCACATTGGTTTTCACGGTGACGCCGTCATTGATTAAAGCGCGAGTTTCCGCTTGGCTCCACTCATAGGCGTTGCCAGAAAAGTCATTTGGAAAGCTAAGCGCGGGGCGACCAAAAATCTCTGTGTCTCGAGTTTGAACGGCAATGTCCAAATATTGGGATTTCGCATGGTCTCGTAGCGCGTCTGTCTCAAAAAATTTGAAACACCCTGTGGCTCGCATAACGTCTGAGAGGTCAAGTTGCGCCATGCGGTGCTTTAAACTTTCAACCGAAGTTGTCGCGAGAGCCGCAACGTTTTGCGCGGCCTGTCGTTGGTCTGAAGCTCTGAGGTCTCCCGTCACCCATGGCCAGGCTTGGCTGCGGTGGATCATGCCTGAATTGGCAAATCCGGCGCCGTGTCCTGTGTGAGATTGTCGCTCAACCAGTGTGATTTTAGCCCCTTTGTTGACGCAGGCACGCGCTGTCGCAAGACCGATCAGTCCTGCGCCAATAATAAGAATATGAGGCGGCTTTACCATAGAGGGTTTATAGTCAGGCTAAAATTTATATAAAGGCTGAAAATGGTTATTTATCAAAACTTAACTATGCTTTCATACGTAGAATTAAGCATTTTCATCTAATTGAAAGACAAATTAGAGGGTTCAAGATAATGCTTAAAACATATTGGAAGAATACATCGGGCAATTTCAGTATAATGATGGCTGGAGGGTTTCTCTCTTTAATGGGCGCTCTTGGTTTGAGTGTAGATTACCTTGGTATGACCCAAGCGTCGGCTCAATTACAATCCGCAGCAGATGGAGCCATTCTCGCCGCAGCGCTTTCAGGTGAAGATGATATAACACGCATTAAAGCCATTGGTGATGAAACGCTCACGCCGTTCAAAACGGATAATTTAGATGTTACGACAGAATATGAATTTACTGATAATTCTATTATTGTGCGAGCGTACACAAATTATACACCGCAGATTATGAATATTTTTGGATTTGGTCATCAAAGGCTTAGTGCTATGGCCGAAGCGCCTCGCGGCGTCGGTGGGAGTTTGGACGTCACACTCGTTCTAGATGTTACAGACTCTATGGATTTTGACGGAAAGCTTGACGCGATGAAAACGGCTGTTGATAACTTTATTGATGCGTTTGAGACGAGCGGGTCCGATATACGTGTCGCTGTGGTACCGTTTTCTCAATATGTGAATGTCGGTACACAATATGCCTCCCAACCATGGATTGATAATAGCGAAGAAGGTACGACTTTTCCACCCGTGACGGATACAGATACGGACGGTTCTGTCTGTACGGGCGGAGTTGTAACCAATCCATGCACGCGTCATAAAGATGGTGTTGAATATGAAGGGACCTGTAATAGTTGCCCTGGTGGTTGGACGGGTGGGGTCTCAACAACAACAACTGTAGTGCCTGTGCGTGAATGGGATGGGTGTGTGGGATCCCGCACTGGAAACAAACCAACAGAGCCGCAATATGCAGGGAAGCCGTTCCCCGCTATCTATGATGATGGTAGTGTTGGACCTTATTGGCAGACAGACTATGCCTGCCCAGACCCTCTTTTGCCCTTAACATCAGACCTGACAGCGGCAAGAAATATGGTTCAGGCGTTGAACGCAGATGGGACGACTTATTTGCCAAGTGGGCTGGCATGGGGATGGAGAACGCTTGATGATGATATCCCATTAGGAGACCCAATTGCAGGCGAGACTCGTAAAAAAGCTCTTGTTTTTATGACGGATGGTCATAACACCGTATCCCGTTTAGGCTCGGATAAATATCACTATGGTGAAGCGACAGCTACTAATAGTGTTAATGCTGATGCGAACAAAGTAACTGAACGTATTTGCGACAATTTAAAGTCAACAGACATTTTAGTCTATACAATTGCATATGACCTACCATCTGACGGCGATGCGGCGACAACGAAAGATTTATTAAGCTATTGCTCATCGACACCTAGTAATTTTTTTGATGCGAGCGGCGGGGCAAATTTGAATGCAGCTTTCGCAGCGATTGGCGCTGACTTAGCGAGTGTCAGACTCATTAATTAAAACATTTTATGCACGCCTATGCCTAATCAGAACGTATAACTTAATTCGCTGTAAAAATTAATCCGTAGCAGACGTTCCGTAACTATAGTTTAGGTTCTCTTAGAGAAATTTTGAAAGTAATATATGTTAAGTAATTTGATCAAAGATACATCGGGTAACTTCAGTGTTATGATGGCGACCGGGGTGCTCGTATTATTGGGGGCCACGGGCTTAAGTGTTGATTATTTAGCAATGACAAACATATCTACTCGACTACAATCTGCGAATGATAGCGCTGTCTTGATGGCGGCGCAGGCGGTTCATTTAAGCGAATCTGAGGCCATTGAAATAGCCGATGGAAGCTTTTTAGAAGTTGAGTCTTCTGACGGAGCTGTTACGCGAAAATATGAATTTTCAAGCACTGGTGTTAACCTCATTTCGCAGTTAGAATATGATCCTGTTATCATGGGAGTTATGGGGTTTGGGTCGCAAACCATTTCTGTATCTTCATCCGCATTGACCTCAAAAGGTAAGGGGGTCGATATTGCTCTCGTACTGGACGTAACAGCCTCTATGCAGGGGAGTAGAATTATCAATTTGAAAAACTCCATTACGAGTCTCATTAATGAGATTGATAACATGGATAGCGATGTCCGTGTTTCGATTGTACCTTATGCTAATTATGTAAATATTAGATCCAATGGAACAACCCCGACATGGGCTGATAATAGCTTAGACAACACTGATTTTCCTGCGTCTACGCTTGGTTCTTCAAGTACAACCGTCTCTCCAAGACGAGATTGGGATGGGTGTGTAGGGTCTCGAACTGGAATGAATTGGTCTGTTCCAGAATATGGTGGGATGAAATTTGAAGCCGTTTACGATGATGGAAAAGTTGGGTCAGCCTATGATTATACTAAGTACGGCTGTCCAGCAGCGGCTGTTCTGCCGCTCACTGATAATATGAATGATGTTCGCGCTAAAGTAAGTGAATTGGCTGCAAAGGGCAGGACATTTATGCCCATTGGTCTCATGTGGGGCTGGCGGACACTTGACCCTCGCTTGCCATATTATGAATATACGCCCTCAAATGAGCCGCGCAAACAAATACTTGTGCTTATGACGGATGGCAGTAATTCGGTCTATCAAAGTAGTGCCACGCCATATCATGGGGGACACTATCATCTTTTAGATACAAAAGAGCTTCCAAGAGCTCAGGTGGCTGGCCCTGCAAATGATAGAACTGCAGATATATGTGAGAGTATCAAATCTCAGACAGATATTGCAGTTTACACGATTGCGTTTGATATTGATGATGAGGACATAATTGACTTGATACGTGGTTGTGCGTCGGGCGCTGGTAACTTCTATGAAGCTAGTAATGATGGCTCATCTCTATCTAGAGCTTTCCAGTTGATTAGCGAAAAGGTGGATGTAGTTCGCTTATCAAATTAAGCTTTAGAGCTCGCAGCTTTGGTAATCCAACGTCTTGAATAGGCGTATGCTTAGTTAACTAGCCAATAAAATTAACGGTGGACTGTCTTCGACGGTCAACCGTTAATTGCGTTACGTCAGGACGTGAATAATGACCCGCGGGATCAAAATTTTGGCGCTCCTCGCGCACTTTAACAGGGTCAAGTTGGGCGTAGCGTATCCCCTCTTCATTGATGATAGGCGGTAGAATCCAACTCCCGTCAGGGGCTGCCACACAGGAGCCGCCGTTCGACGGAATATCGCTGAGGGTCTCGCGAATAAAGTCCGCATGAGGAATATGGTCGCCGACTTTGTCCTTGTGCATTAAGGCCGAAACGGAGACGCAATAGCTCCGTCCTTCTTTGGCGAGGAACGGCGTAATGTCATGGGTATTGCGGTCACTTCCAGGCCAGCAGGCAACATGCAAATCTTCGCCTTGCCCATAGAGGGAGGCGCGGGCGAGGGGCATCCAATTTTCCCAACAGTTCAGACCACCGACAGTAAAACTATCTAAGCGGTGAGTGACAAGTCCGTTCCCGTCGCCTGGCGCCCAAACAAGGCGCTCATCATAGGTTGGGCGTAGTTTGCGGTGCACGGACTGAATAGTGCCCGTCTTGTCGATATAAACGAAACTACAATAAAGCGAATGGCCCGTCATATTGCGAGGGCGCTCGATAATTCCAAGATAGCAAGCCATCTTAGCGGTTTTCAGCGCGGCGCATACACCATCAAGATGTCCGTCTTCAATCGTCACAGCTTGATCAGAATAATGTGCAAAGATTGATTTTTGCACGGGGTTGTCAAAATTAGCTCCGCCTGTTTGGTCGAGCCAGAACGGATAGCCCGGAACAAAACCTTCGGAGAAGACAATCAGATCTGCCTTTTCTTTGGCGGCGGTTTTAATCGTTTCAATTACCTGTTTTAGCCCACCTGCGCGGTTAAGCCAAACAGGGTAAAGTTGGGGAAGTGCGAGTTTAAGTGTGCTCATCTTGAGGTCTGCCATGCGAGTTATTTTTCCTAACTATACACGACAGTTATAAGAAAGCTAAGCCCAAACCTCTTGAAAATTTTCGCGCATAATGCGGTGCTTTGCCGTAAGCGTTAGTAGCGGCGCGAGACCGCTTGGGGCTAGGTAATCTTGCGCGCGTTTTTGTTCTTTTTCACCCATTTGCGAGAAATAATCCGTCACCCGTTGCAGCATGTAAAAGCGCATAGGCCGTACGGCGCAACTTATATCCACATCCCCGTGGCGAAACTTTCCAAATCCGAGCACGCTCATTTTCGGATGGATGGACGCGAGACTTCCGTGCTTCCCAGCCTCCATTCCGTTCAGCGTTTCAACATTCATCTCAAGCTCTGGCAGGAAATAATCAGCGATATATTTAAATAATGCGCCAAGGGTTTCAGGGAGGTCTTCCGACGGCTTATAATAAGGCATATCCGATATATCATCATGGGCGACGTTCATCCGCTCCGTCCACCGAAAAGTTGACGGGCTATGGTTTTTCATGATGCCCGCAGGAACAGGGTCACGCCCTAAATGGGCATAGAGCGAGCACATCATGCCATAATCTCCAAGGGTTGACTTGGCTCCCAAAAGATAAGGCGTGCGCGCAAAATGGGTCTCTAATACACTTAGCAGTTCAACATAGGCGCGCTCCACTTCGGGAATGGTTTCTGGCGTAATCCCAAGCGGTGGGAGGTAGCCTGAAAACTTTCCCATCGTCTGTTTAATCAGAGCCTTGGCGTCGTTACTCGCGTCGGGCCCTTGCCACCCGCCGAATCCGTGTGTGATAAAGCGGTCAGTCTTATCGTCATAATTCCAGCGGTAATGCATGGCAGGGCGAATTAAACCTTCATCCCCGAACAGCTCTAGGACTAGCGATAAAAGATGCTGAAGCGTATCACCCGGATAAGCGGGTTGTGGTTGCGGGCCTTGCGCTTCGAAATAATCAATAATGTCACTGGTGTCTTGGACGAGTGTCCCGTCCTCAAATTCAATCACAGGAATGATACGGCGACCGAGTTGGGGCAGGACTTTATTTTGGTAGTGCTCAGAGACAGGTGCGACTTCGTGAAACGGTATGCCTTGCTTAATCAGGTAGCTCCTCGCTTTGCCTGTGAACATGGATATTTTAACGCCGTAAAGTGTGAGGGGTGTCGTCATAGTTTGAGCCTCTATTTCTTTGGTGTCTTTGAAGGAAGATCAGCAAACTTACCCACTCGTTTTTGTCCCATAGATTGCATAGCTTCCATCATTTCACTCGGTAGCAGCATGGACATGTTCCAAACGCCGACATAATCGAGCGCGTCTTGCGTGCTATGATCGCGCCCATATGTGATCATATGTTTACAGCCGTAAACTGCGAGGGGGGGCTTGGAGGCTATGGTTTTGGCGGTCTGCATAACCCCGTCCATCATCGCCTCTTGGGTGGGGTAGACGCCATTATAAAGTCCGCGCGACACGCACTCAGCCGCTCCCATTTTACGGCCCGTATAGGCGAGCTCACGGACAATGCCTTCGGGCAGGTGATTGAGAATGCGCGGGAAGGTTCCGACATCGGCAGTCATGCCGACATTAATTTCGTAAATCGTAATATAGCTATCGTCCGTGCCGTAGCGCATATCGCAGGCGGTAATCAAATCGAGTCCTGCGCCAATACAGCCGCCTTGAATGGCGGCTAGGACGGGAATGCGGCAGTTTTCAAGAGTAGTAAAACTCTCCTGCAAGCCTTTAACGGTGGTATAAAATTCGGCGCCATATGTAGCGCGGTTTTTATCAGGGCTGCCGCCTACAGAGGATAGCATGGAAATATCAATGCCTGCGGAAAAAATTGGCCCCGTTGATGAAATAACGATTACGCGCGCGAGGGCTTCGTCGTCGATTTTTTTTACGGCCTCAGGTAGTTCACTCCAAAACTCTTTGATCATCGCATTGCGCTTTTCGGGGCGGTTAAGCTGTATGTGCGCTATATTATCGGCGATAGTAAGTTTAAAACATTTATAGGTCATACGGCTCTCTTATAGGCGCATTAATTGGCCTGCACTCGCAGGAATATCCCCCGCCAAGAGGGCTTTGTAAACAGACATAAAAGCGTCAGCGCCCTCATGCCTTTCTATATTCATCCAGTTTTTCGCCGAGCGGCAAAAAGGAACCCACCTCGCGCCAAGGTTTTGGGCAAAACCATCTGGCCCCCAATCTTTAAGGCGACGCTGGGCTTGGTCTGGGGCAAAGAACATGACGGGCGGCGCACCTGCCACGATTTTCGGCGGCTTGCCGCCGTCCCAATGGGATTTTCCGACCATGCAATTATAAACGATTTTTTCTCCGAAATGCTCATAGACGGTTTTCGACACATCGCCGTTTCCCGCCATGTCGACAATGACTGTTTTGACGTCAGGGTTTAAGTCGGTGATGTTATCATAGCTCTCAACTACGTCGTAAAACCCTGTTTTTTGTACGAACTTTTTATTACGCTCGGAGGTTAAGCCCGTCACCTTAATGCCTTTTTTTTGGGCGAGACAAAAAGCCGTCCCAAGAGCGGTTTTAGAGGAGCCCGAGAGCAGCAAGACTTGCTCTGCATCAAAGAAATTTTCACGCTCTAAAAAGTCATCAATTAAAAAGCTCGTGGTAAAGAGCGGGCGCAAGATGGGCTGAAGATCATCAAAGCCACCGCCAAAAGACGGGTCAGCGTCGACGCGGGTATAACGATTGTAAATGGCATGAAGTGGCAGACGGTGATCCGCGCCGTCGCTAAATCCGTGCGGGTTTAGTTTTATGGGTTTTATATCGAAATAATCAGTCACGGGAAAGAAGCCGTAAATTCGTGTGCCCACCTCAAGGTCTGACACATGGCTCTCGGTAATTTCAGCAAATCCCCAAACGGGCATACGGCCAAGATTTTCGCCCTCTATACCGTAATCATGCGGATTGAAAAATTTCCAATAGCCGATGAGGTCGCCGGTCACCATATAGGTCACATTATTCGCGGTGAGCGCAAAAGAGGTCAGGCGAACACGAATATGATCAGCGGCTAGTGGCTCCATCTGACGATGGATAGACGTAAGATTGTCGAAATTTGTGCGGTTCACGCAGAGGGTGGTTTGAGGTGTCATAGAACGCTCTTTATTAAAATATGCCCGTATCATCACAGGCGAGTAAGAGTTGGCCCGCAAGTCCTGCGCGTCTGTGTCTGTGGATTTTGCGGTACGCATCTGAACTCGTCAGCTCAATCATGATTTTAGCTGAGGGGTATTTGACAATCGCGACGGCGTCCCATTGGGGGTTCCCGTCGCCGATAAGACTTGCGAGAAGCTTACCGCCGTAAGTCGCCTCACACCCATGCGGGCGGACATAATCTGCGAAAGCTTTGGCATAACGGCGGTAGGCGGTCTCACCCGAGACGTCTTCTCCGTCTTTATAGGTTGCGTGCGCTTTGAACTTTAACAAATTGACCATGTGCACTGGGTCGTCACAAGAGGCTTTCAGGAAATCCTGAATTTGATCGGGCGTGGGGTGCAGCGCGTTTTCCATCATATATCCTATTTATATAGAGGCGACATGAGGAGCTGTGTCGGTACAGAGTCAAATACGTCTTGCGGGATGAAGAAATCCGCCATCAACGGGCCGTCATAATCAGGCGCATATTGAGCGAAATCCGTCACACCCTGTTCGCGCAGGTAAACCTCATCAATAATGAACTGACCTGTGATCTCGGATGAAGGGCGGCAAAGAATATGATGGGCTGTATCTGCGAGGATGTCTGGCGTACGGCTTAACTTAGCGACAGCGTCCCCGCCTAAAATATTACGCACCGCCGCCGTATCAATAGAGGTCAGCGGCCAGAGTGAATTAACCGCAATATTATGCGGCTTAAATTCTTCGGCCATGCCTAGTGTGCAAAAACTCATGCCGTATTTCGCCATTGTGTAGGCCGTGTGCCGCGCGAACCATTTTGGCGATAAATCCAGCGGTGGGGCGAGGCTGAGGATATGGCCATTGTCTGATTTTTTAAGGTGCGGTAAGCACAGTTTAGAGAGCAAAAATGTCCCACGCGCATTGACTTGGTTCATGAGGTCATAACGCTTCATTTCGATTTGCTCGACCCCGACGAGGGCAATGGCCGAGGCATTATTAATGCAAATATCTATACCGCCGAACGTCTTTACTGTTTTGGCAACCGCTGCGGCGACCATATCATCATTGCGGATATCACACACAAACGGCAAGGCTTTTCCCCCCGCAGCTTCAATTTCTTTCGCCGCTGTATAAATCGTTCCGGGAAGCTTCGGATGTGGCTCTGCAGTTTTGGCGGCAATAGCAATATTGGCCCCATCTTTTGCGGCGCGTAAGGCAATGGCGAGGCCAATCCCTCTGGAACCTCCTGACATGAAGATGGTTTTTCCTTGCAGAGACATATGATTTCCTTTTACTTAATAGAAAATGTATATGCACAAAAGTGCATAATAACAAGCTTTAGCTCATTAAGCGATTGAAACGGGGAACAGCATGGCACTGGCAGAGGCTATTTTAGTTTGCTTAACGGAAAAACCGATGAGTGGTTACGATCTCGCAAAAAACTTCGACGCGTCCGTCGGGTTTTTCTGGCGCGCCTCCCATCAGCAAATTTACCGTGAGCTTGCCAAGCTCCGCAGTCGTAACCTCGTGCAAAGTGAAGAGATTTCTCAATCCGGGAAGCCTAACCGTATTGTCCACACGATCACAGATGAAGGTCGCTCAGTCGTACATCAATGGTCTTTGAAACAGCCGCGCATGCCGTCGGTGAAAGATGATTTGTTGCTGAAATTCTACGGCTTTGACGATATTGATTTAGGCGCCATGGTTGAACATATGTCTCACCGTATTGAACAACATGAAACGCGCCTTCAAACTTATCTTAAAATCAAAGCGCGCCATTATGATAAGCAAGAGTTGACCCAGCTTAAAACAGGAAAATTAATTGCGCTTGAAATGGGCATTGAAAATGAAAAGCAGCAGATCAAGGTGTTTACGGATGCCTTGGTGAAAGCCCGTGCCTTAATCTAGGCCGTTTCATGCCGAACAGATTTTTCCTGCTCCGCCCATAACTTCTTATAAAGACCTTTTTTTGCGAGTAACTCACCATGGGTTCCCCGCTCAACAATTTCGCCTTTATCTAAAATGATAATTTGGTCGGCGTGGGTAATCGTCGACAGGCGGTGGGCTATAATCAAGGTGGTTCTATTCTCGCTTGCGCGTTTGAGAGCGTCCCTGATGTCGCGTTCAGTCTTATTATCGAGGGCCGAGGTCGCTTCGTCTAAAATTAAAATAGCGGGGTTTTTCAGAAGTGTCCGCGCAATGGCGACGCGTTGTTTCTCGCCGCCTGAGAGCTTTAGTCCACGCTCGCCAACAAGGGTATCGTAACCCAATGGAAGGCTTTGGATAAAATCGTGAACTTGAGCGTCTTGCGCCGCCTTTTCGATTTCGGATTGCGACGCTCCGGGTTTAGCGTAGCCAATGTTATAACCAATCGTGTCGTTAAACAAAACCGTGTCTTGCGGGACAATTCCAATGGCGCGCCTGAGACTATCTTGTGTGAGGCTGCTAATATCTTGCCCGTCAATGCGTACATGCCCGTTTGTAATATCATAAAACCGGTAGAGAATACGTGGCACGGTCGATTTTCCAGCGCCTGTTGGCCCAACGATTGCGAGTGTTTTTCCCGCCTCAACCGTAAAGCTCACACCTTTTAGAATTTCCCTGTCAGGCTCGTAGGAAAAATCGACATCTTCAAAAATAATCTTCCCCGCTACGTCCGTGAGTGTTTGTGCGTCATCCGTATCTTGAATTTCAGGACTAAGGTCTAATAGATCAAACATCTTATCCATATCGGTGAGAGCTTGTTTAATCTCGCGGTAGGCAAAGCCTAGAATATTAAGCGGACGGTAAACCTGCATCATAACAAGTGTAATGGCGGTCATATCGCCAAGCTTCATCTGGCCATCCAATATTTCCCGCGCTGCGAGAAGCATCATGGGGACAATGCCAAGGTTCATCAAAAAGCTTTGACCGATATTGACCGTCGCCAAACTTGTCCGCGACCGAATAGCCGCCGTTTGGTATCGCGCCATAGCCGTATCATAACGTTCGGTCTCAAAACCTTCCGTGCCGAAATATTTGACGGTTTCGTAATTCAACAGACTATCTACAGAGCGGCTACTGGCGATGGTGTCTTGCTTGTTCATTTCGCGGCGAAATTTCAGTCGCCACTCCGTCGTCATAATGGTGAAGGTGATATAGGCAGTGACAATGATAATCGCGATAGCGGTAAAGCGCAGATCATAGACGACAGCAAAGGCGGCCCCTGCAATGGCGAGCTGTAAGAGTGTTGGCCCAATATTGAACAGTAAAAACCGAAACAAGAAATCTATCGAACGTAGACCTCGTTCTATCACCCGAGATAGACCGCCTGTGCGCCGTTCTAAATGAAAGCGCAGGGATAATTTATGCAGATGCGCAAAGGTCGATGTAGCGACACGCCGTTGCGCGAGCTGCCCGACGGGAGCGAAAATATACTCCCGCGCCTCATTGAGAAATGTCGAGAGCAGGCGAAAACCGCCGTATCCTAAAATAAGCGCCGTTATATAAAGACCGGCCTGTTGCCAAAGAGAGCCGCTATCAACTGCCGTCTCGACCGCGTTCACCGCCCAGCCTAAAAAGAACGGGCCGAGGACTAAGACAAATTGGCTGGTAATAGTGATAATTAAGGCAAGGATAATCCGCACCTTATGGGTGGGTTTGTCATCGGGCCAAAGATAGGGCCATAGCTTGCCAAAGCTCTTAAGTTGAACCCACAGCCCGTCCACCTTTTGCACCGAGGGGTCAAAAGTTGAGCGGTGTTTAGATGGGCTATTAGGCGGCATAAATTATTCCTTATGGGGACGGCGATATGGGGGAAATGGCGACCCCTGCTAGAAATGTCCAGAGGCGATCATGTTTTGGGGCAAATCGTCCTATATATTTTTCAAAATACTTTCAGGGCAACGCAGTAAAATAAATGTGTCTGGCCAGCATATTAAAATAATCATAGTTTAAGCCGTCTAATGTATTTGAAGTGAGATATACCATGCAACAAACTGCGCCCCGTGCCCCAGAGCTTCGCGTTCCCTATTGGCTTGACGGTGAAGGAAATGAGATCGATAGCTTGAAACTCGCTGACCTTGGAACAGGCTATAAAGTCATTTTTTGCTTTAAAGCCTCTTGCCCAGGGTGTCATTCGCGCGGCTTTCCAGCCATGCAAAAACTTGTTAAAAACCTGGGCGACAAAGACTTCGGCTTTGCCGTAGTGCATACGGCCTTTGATGATGACCCGCAAAACTCCCAAGACCGTGTGCGTGAGATGCAGCTTAAATATGGCTTAAAAATCCCTTTTGGTCATGACCCGAAAAACGGCGATAATTATCCGACTGTTATGCAAGATTATCGCACACGCGGCACGCCGTTCTTTTTGGTGATTGACCCGAACGGCGGTCTCGTCTTTGGTGACTTTAGTCTCGATGTCGACAAGCTGATCGCCGCCTTCACGTAGAAGGGCTACACCCCACTATTCCCACAAGCTTCGGCTTGACAGTACATAAAGACGGGCTTATACGCCCTCCATTCCGCGCAAATTTTACGTTTGCGCTCTGACCTATCCGATCCCACATAAAGTGGATGAGATAGGCGGGGTCCCCTGATCGGCGAGTTTCGCTCATTGGGGCTTTTTGGCATTGGGTTTTCGCCTAAGCCATTCAGAGACTGAGCCGCAGCGGATGTTGGAATTTGGAACGGTTGAAAGTCTCTATGTTTGAAGCCCTTGGCGATAAACTTGGTAATGTATTCGACAACCTCACAGGACGTGGGGCGCTGTCGGAGAAAGACGTTGCGTCAGCGATGCGCGAAATCCGCGTGGCCTTGCTCGAAGCCGATGTCGCCTTGCCCGTTGTTAAAGACTTTATCGAAACGGTTAAGGCCGAAGCGGTCGGTGAAAAAGTCATCAAATCGATCAAACCCGGTCAGCAGATTGTTAAAATCGTTCATGACGGTCTTGTGGATATGCTCGGCGGCGAAGAGGCTGACACGAGCTTGAACCTCGCAGGGCGTCCGCCTGTTGCGATTTTGATGGCAGGTCTTCAAGGCTCGGGTAAAACCACGACCACGGGTAAACTTGCGAAATTTTTGAAAGAGAAGCACAAAAAGAAAGTCCTTCTCGCCTCGCTTGATACGCGCCGCCCCGCTGCGATGGAGCAGCTCGGTATTTTGGCCAAACAAGTCGGCGTCGACTTCCTTGAAATTATTAAAGGTCAAGACGCGGTTAAAATTGCCAAACGGGCAATGGATCAAGGCGCTAAGGGCGGCTACGATATTGTCTTCCTTGATACGGCAGGCCGGACAACGATCGACGAAGAGCTTATGGCCGAAGTCGAACAAATCGCCAAAGTCTCTAAGCCGATTGAGACGCTTTTGGTCGCGGACAGTCTGACAGGTCAAGACGCGGTACAAACGGCGAAACGCTTTCATGCGCAACTCCCTCTAACAGGCCTCGTGCTAACCCGTATTGACGGCGATGGTCGCGGCGGTGCAGCGCTCTCTATGCGCGCGGTCACAGGCTTACCGATTAAGTTCTTGGGCACGGGCGAGAAAATGTCTGGGCTTGAGGTTTTCGATGCCAAGCGCCTCGCAGGACGTATCCTCGGCCAAGGTGATGTGGTCTCATTGGTGGAAAAAGCCAGTGAAATGATCGACCAGAAAGAGGCCGAGCAAATGGCCAAGAAGATGCAAAAAGGCATCTTCGATCTGGATGACCTCGCCAAGCAACTCGGGCAAATGCAAAAAATGGGCGGCATTGGCGGTCTGATGGGATTAATGCCCGGTATGGGTAAAATGAAAAAGCAAGTTGATGCGGCAGGCGGCATTGATGATAAAATGCTCAAGCGCCAACAGGCGAT
The DNA here is from genome assembly GCA_039989855.1 of Maricaulaceae bacterium. Lineage (GTDB taxonomy): Bacteria > Pseudomonadota > Alphaproteobacteria > Caulobacterales > Maricaulaceae > CALFVT01. Next base: position 92,949 of record JBDXGZ010000003.1, read on the forward strand.
CATATACTCCATGACCAAATGGGAACGCCAGAACCCCGCCAAGATCAAAGCCTCTCGCAAAAAGCGAATTGCCGCAGGTGCGGGCATGAATGTGCAAGACGTGAATAAGCTTTTGAAAATGCACCGCGGCATGGCCGACATGATGAAGAAAATGAAAAAAGGCGGCATGGCCGGCATGATGAACGCTATGGGTATGGGCGGTATGCCCGGCATGCCAAAAGGCGCGATGCCTAAGGGTATGCCTGACCCAAGCAGCATGGACCCTGCACAGCTCGAAGAGTTGAAAAAACAATTTGATAAGGGCGGAATGCCTAAAGGATTACCAGGACTTGGCGGTGGATTGCCAGGACTGGGAGGTGGATTGCCAGGTCTTGGTTCTCCATTTGGAAAAAAGAAAAAATAGAGCATTTGATTAAAAGGAAAACTCATGGCTATTAAACTACGTCTCGCCCGTCACGGCGCTAAAAAACGTCCCTATTACCGTATCGTCGTTGCTGACGTTCGCGCCCCGCGCGATGGTCGCTTCATCGATATTGTGGGACGTTACAACCCAATGCTTCCAAAAGACAGTGAAGACCGCGTACAGTTGGATGTTGAAAAAGTTAAAGAATGGCTTGGTAAAGGCGCACGCCCAACAGAGCGTGTTGCACGTTTCTTAGGCGCGGCTGGCCTTTGGGAATGGAAAGCGGGAAGCAATCCAAATAAAGGTAAGCCAGGTGCGAAAGCTCTACAGCTTATTGAAGAGAAAAAAGAAAAGGAAGAAGCTCGTAAAGCGGCTGAAGCTGAAGCTAAAGAAGCGGCGAAAGAAGCCGCTGCTGCGGCTGCCGCAGCCGCCGCTGCTGCCGAAGCTGAAGCCAAGGCTGCTCCTGCTGAAGAAGCGCCTAAGTCTGAAGAAGAATAGGCTCAAACCTCTTTCTTAAATAATGATGTTAAAGCCGGGCCTTGGTCCGGTTTTTTTGTGCGTGAAGGTTTGTTTCCTTACACCCACGCCAAAACGTCCCGCGCCTTTCGGAGCAAGTTAAAGGACAGTTTGCGAAGGTCTCCACTACGATGGCTACCGATTATCTAATGTGTTTTACGCAATGGATATCAGACGCACTTTGAGCCTGACCTCTCCGAATAAACGGAAAGTCCTTCGCAACGGTTGGCTTTTTCAAAGGCCCTAGACAACGGTGTGGTCTTGGTCATCACAGCTCTCACCTTACCTTGAGTATTTCTCTCGCAGTTACAGGGCGTCCGGCTATTCTGGCGAGGTCGTTAACCCCGCTGATCATAGCGCCAACCGTCCAACCACAATGAAGCCAACGTGATCATCATTGTCCGTGTGACCGGAACGAGATTAAGATAGTACATGTTTTGAGGGTGTGGATTTATCTTGGCCTTTTTTCTTCTCCGCTCATTCCGCCGAAGGGCGGAATCCAGACGTAAGGTGTGATGGACCCCGCTCTACAGCGGGGTGAGCGGGTTGGGTTATTATCCGTCCCCCTCGGGTTTAGCCCACGCGGATATCTCGAAGTGCGAAATTGCGTGATGTGTTTTTCCATCACTAACCTTATGATAAGCCATATTGTCGGCGCATTAAAAGGGTATTGAGACGAATGTTGAAATTTATATCGTCAATATTTGTTCTCTTGACCTTGGTGTTTTTTATGATGGCCGTATTATTCAATCCCATATTTCAGGCTGAAAACATAGAATATCAAATTGAGAAAAATTATAAATTGGATGAAACCCTGCGTTTAGGTGCAAACTTTGTAAATGAATTTGAATTCAAAAATGGAGTTTTGCCAACAGATAAAGAATATATCGAATGGGCTTCAACTCAAAAACAATTAGAGCCTTACTCACTAAGAAATACATTCTTGGTTAAAAATAAAGGCGATATTATTTTCCGTCTAAGTGACACGTCTTTGCAGAAAAAAAGCTTTGGGACACCTCCTGATGGTACTTATTTGATCGGTATATGGAGGGGGGAATGGCATGAGTTTTATGTATCTTGGACTCAATCAACGACGCTAATATTTACACCTCGAGATTACTTCATGCTTGGGTCTGCAACAATGGATTTTTTGTTATTGTTATTTATTTCCATTGTATTTGGGTTTGTATCTATCGTTCTATGGAAAAGGTAGGCAGCTTAAATTAATGACCCTCACCCACGCGGCCCCAATAGCTCCACACGTGTGCCGTTAATGTCCGCGTCCACATTGTAAATATCTTTCAGCCGTTCAACCGTCAGTGTCTCGGCCACCGACCCGTCTGCTTTTAACTGCCCGTCCTTCATCCACAAAAGCCTGTCAGCGTAGCGGGCGGCGAGGGCGATGTCGTGCAAGATCACGAGCGCGCCGTTCCCTTGATCGACGTAGCGGCGGATGAGGCCCAAGACTTTAAACTGGTGGTGCGGGTCGAGGGCGGCGACGGGTTCATCGGCGAGTAGGAACGGCGTTTGCGCGGCGAGGGCGCGGGCGAAATGAAGACGCGCTTGTTCTCCGCCTGATAAGGTTTCGGCGCTCCGCTCGGCCATGTGGCTCAGCTCGCAATCTGATAAGGCGTGATCGACAGCGCTCTGGTCTTCGCCTTTGAGGGTCGACGGATTGGCGCCGTAGGCAAAGCGCCCTAAGGCGACAATGTCCTTAACGCGGTTCGGCCATGTGAGCGGCTGAATTTGCGGTAAGTAGGCCATAGCCCGTGCGCGGGCTTGCGGGGATAAATCCGCAGCAGGCGTGTCTTCATAGGTTACGGTTCCAGATGTTTTCGGAATAATATCCAAACAGGCTTTGAGGAGGGTCGTTTTCCCCGCGCCGTTCGGGCCAAGCAGCACGACAAGTTCGCCGCGTTTAAGGGCAAAGGACACATCCTCCACCAATATTGTATTGCCAATTTTAACGCAGAGATTTTCGACCGATATACTCATGCGCCGCGCCCTCCATTTGATCGCTGCACCGCAATCCAAATAAAGGCGGGCGCGCCGATGATCGCGGCGACCACGCCAAGCTTGAGCTCGGTCTGTGTCGGCAAGAGCCTCACCCCCATATCGGCGAGGACGAGCATCACTGACCCGAGTAGCGCCGACGGTAAAATCGTGCGCGCAGGGTCATGGTGAACAAAGGGGCGGATCATATGCGGGGCAACAATGCCGACAAATCCGATGGCCCCTGCGAGGGCGATGGACGCGCCTGTGGCAAGCCCCGCGCCGAGAACTGTCAGCCACCGAATTTTCTTTAAATCCAAGCCCAAACTATGGGCCGTATCTTCGCCCAAGGTTAGGGCGGACAGTCCGCGGCGAATCGACCATATAATTAAAAGTCCTGCGATCATGAAGGGGAGGACGAAGAGAATATCAGCGAAGCTTCGGTTGGCCACAGACCCGAGCATCCAATTCATAATATCTGACAAGGTGAACGGATTGGGCGCGAAATTCACGAGGAGGCTCATGAGGGCCCCTGCGAAACTCGAGAGGCCGACGCCGATGAGGATGAGCGTCACCACAGAACGGGTTTTCAGCGCGGCAAGAGCAATGATCGCTGTCGCTGTAACCGCGCCGAGGATGGCCGCGCTTGGGATGACCCACGGGGACAGCGCCGCGAGGCCATAATAAATCGACACGCTGGCAAACAGCGACCCTGTGGCCGAGACCCCTAATATGCCCGGCTCAGCGAGGGGGTTTCGTAACAAGCCTTGCAAGGCGGCTCCGCTCGCGCCGAGGGCTAACCCTGTAAGCGACGCTGCGAGGGCGCGGGGCATACGGATGGTCCAGATGATAATTTCGTCGCTCGGGAGGCCTTGGCCGATCAAGGCGGAGATTATCCGCGAGGGCTCCATTGGTGTCGTCCCGAGGCCGCACGCCAAAATAAGCGCGATGATATTAGCTGCGCATAAACCGATGATGAGGATAGACGTGCGGCTCATTGGATTAAGCCCTGCTGTACGTCTGAGTGTTCTAATCTGGCAGATTGTATGGCCTCGGCCACGTCAAGGACAAACCAAGCGTTGCAACTCGTCCATGCACCTTTCAGGTCAACCGCGGGAAGCTCATCCATCATGCGGCGAATAATCGGATGGCGCGAGGGCGACCAATGGGCGCTGACGCTACCGTGGCTATCAAAGAAACTGGTCAGGATTATATCGGGTTGGTCTTGGGTTAAGTGTTCAAGTGGGAGGGACGCCCATCCTGTACGCTGTTGGTAATTCTCATAACCACTCAAAATGATAAGATCATGGATGAGGCTACCCGCCCCCGTGGTCGCCCCGTAAGGCGTGACGTAAAGGGCCGTGTCCCGCGTGCTGTTGTACGTGTCTTTTAATGCGGTGAGGCGTTGCTCATATTGCGTAATTAGCCGCTCGCCTGCGGACGTCTGGTTTAAATCTTTGGCGACTGTACGTAGCGTATCAATGACCGAGCCTTGCCTGTCACCTTCAAGTGTGTTGACCCATCCGATGTTGACGACCTCTATGCCTGCGGCCTCGAACATGCGCGTGGCATTCGGGCCGCCGCCGTAAGCGCGCAACACAGTGTCAGGCTTTAAGGCGAGTATATCTTCTGCGCGCGGGCGCACAGAGGAATGACTACGGGCTTTGTCTTGATGATAAGAAAAGTCAGAGTCCGCGTCAGGTGAGAGAGCCGCGATATGGTCAGAAGGCAGAAGCGCGAGCGCATATTGATCGGCGCAAACATCAAGACTGACAATGCGCGGGGTGTCGCTGTTTGAGGGTGTCCTAACGGTTTGCTTTGTGCAAGACGAAAGCAGTAGACCTGCCGCAAAACAGCTCGCGGTGAGGAAAGGATATTGATCAGCCCAAGACACGCGCCTATCTTACGTGCCATTTAGGGTGTGCGCAAATTATTGTTGTTAAATTATAGAATTTGCTCTGGAGGGCTTATTTTTTTGTAGTCAAACCCAGCGCTTTACCCCGCGCGAAAATAACACATATATTTTTAACCAAAGCCCCGCTATAGGATGGCTATGATCGCAAAAATAATGACATTTTTCCGCATGTTACGCACAGGATGGGTGATGGTTCGCCATGATGCACTCGTGCCAGCAGAATATGCGGGGGACGTGCCGTTCTTCATTCGTTGGCTCGGGACTCTGTCGCGAATTTTCGCCATTCGTAAGCGCGCGGAGAACCCCGGAGAGCGCTTTGCCAATGCGCTAGAAAAGCTTGGCCCTGCCTATATTAAATTTGGACAAATCCTATCGACGCGCGCGGATATGCTCGACCCTGTTTTTGTCAAAGGCCTCTCGCGCTTGAAGGATAAAGTTCCCGCCTTTGGCATGGAAAAGGCGGAGGAGATGCTCAAGGCGGAATGGGGTAGCGATTGGCGTGATCACCTCGAGAGCCTATCAGAACCTGTGGCTGCCGCGTCCGTGGCGCAAGTGCATAAGGGTGTTTTAAAGTCTGGCGAGGTTGTGGCTGTGAAAATCCTGCGGCCCAATATTCGCGCACGAATGACAAAGGACATGGATGTTCTGGCGATGGTGGCGGGGCTTGCGGATATGTTCGTTAAAGACCTTGAGCGTCTCCGCCCGAAAATTTTTATAGAGACTGCACGGCGCGCAGTGATGCTCGAGCTTGATTTACGCTTAGAGGCGGCAGCGGCCTCGGAAGTTGGCGAAATTGCAGTTGAAACGGGCCATTTCAAAGTGCCTGAAATTTACTGGGATTTGGGCGGCAAAGATGTCATGGTCACGCAGTGGGTCGAGGGCATGGCGCTTTCTGATGATGCGGTGCTTACCGATGCCAATTATGACCCGACAGAAATTGCACGCAATGTCATGCACAGCTTCCTCGCAAGTTCTTTTGATTACGGCGTGTTTCATGCGGACATGCACGAAGGCAATATGATCGTCACCCCGAAGGTCGTGAGCGAAACAGGGAAGGTCACGGGTGGTGATCTATACTTGATTGATTTTGGCATTTTAGGACGGCTCGCCCCGAAAGAACAACGCTTTCATGCGGAAATTCTCTACGGCTTTTTGGTGCGTGATTATCAACGCATTGCAGAAGTGCATTTCGAAGCGGGCTACGTGCCGACCTATCATTCTATTGAAGATTTCGCCAGCGCGCTTCGCTCTGTCGGGGAGCCGATCTTTGGCAAAAATGCCAATAATGTCTCCATGAGCAAAGTCTTGCTGCAACTGTTTGAGATTACCGATATTTTCGATATGAAGATGCAGCCGCAGCTCATTATGCTGCAAAAAACTATGATGCAAAGCGAAGGCGTCTGTCGCCGTCTTGATGCGAATTTTGATATGTGGGAAACCTCCCGTCCCATCGTCGAGGCCTCCATGCGCCGCGAGCTGGGCCTCGAAGGACGGCTTAATGATGTCTTGGACGGCTTTGAACGTGCCCGTGCGACATTGGAAAAACTCCCAGAGGCTACAGAGAATATCGCAGCCCTCGCCAAAGCATGGGTCGACGGTGATGTTGACTTGAGTAAAGCTGCGCAAACGCCGATGACAGCAAAACCGCGTTCTTATGAAGGGCTAGGTTGGGCGGCAATTGGCGGAGCGTTAGCCCTCAGCGGCGCATGGATCTGGACGCATTTTTTGGGGTAGTGGTTTGAACCATTAATTTTCATAGCCGATGTTAGGCGCGTTATGGGATTACTGATATCAATTAGAATTTTATTTAGCCCCCTCTATGAGCGCTAAGTTATCAGAGCTAAGTAATATTTTTATTTGGAAGCTGCTTATTATAAAATAACTAATCGGCTGGTGATTAATTATTCTTGCTCCATACCGCATAGATGTGTTCGAAGACGAATTAAGCCATTGCGACAATGTCCGCTTTGTGGCCTTCATAGGCATGATTAAACCGCCTCAAATAACCCAAAAAACAATTAACTCAGCTCGTTTCTGTTGCTGGGAGTGATATGTGCGGCTTTAGATAGGGCTTTGAGTGGAACAGATTTTAATGCAAGTGCCCAATATGGTGCAGAAATTGCTTGGTGGAGTGTAAGCGTTTCGGAGAGACAATATGGTTCGCACCCTTTTAGCCCTTATCTTAGCCTCACTGGCCTTTTCTATTTGGGGCTATATTTGGTATGCGACCGTTTTTGATGATGTCTGGCAAGCGCTGATTGGCGTTAGCGAAGCGGACCTTATCGTTATGGCGGTGGCGCGAGGGCCTATTCAGGATGTGTTGACGATCCTCATCAGCGTGCCGCAGGCTATTGCGATTTGCGCCGCTTTGAGGTGGGTGAAAGCGCGGACATTCATCGACTATATGAGCGTCAGTCTTGGGCTGTCCACCTTGGTAGTATTGCCCGCTCTTGGGAACGCGACGTTGTTTGCAGGAACGCCGCTCGGCTTGCTGATATTGGACTATGGGCATTTCCTCTTGGGATATGCAGGCATGGCCCTCGTGTTTTATATCGTTGCTCCGCGCGCAAAAGCGGCTCGGTCAAGCTAGGCGCTGCAAAAGCATCTCGCATAAGGTTGGGCGAATATTATTTATGTTTCGCCCCAACTCGGCTGAGGACCTCATTGGAAATTTTATAATACTCAATAGGGTGGTCATGATTTGCAAACCCCATCATTTCACGTTGAATGAAAAAATCATGGGTTGCGTCGTTAGCGCGTTGCAGGAGATTTAACCGCTCTTTCTCAGAACCTTCGAATGCGTATAATTTGACTAAAGCTTTTTCCATGGATTTGGCCGCTAGACCTAAAGAATAGGCTTTTTCACCAAGTAATTCTGTCTCTAAGACATCCGCGCCCGTCTTAATCACACCCGATTTAAAGGATAGAGTATTAGATAAGTTTTTGGGGAGTCTGACCATTTGTGGAGCCTTCCTTAATGCTTATTCTTTAGTCTATATAGGGAGGCTGTTATGGTTATTCAATGCGCCCAAAGCGACCACCCTTGATGAGAGGTTAAAGGCCAAATTTAAGACTATCATCTGGCACGCAATTGCTGAATAAAAACAAGGTTTCCATATCTCTGATATTGGGGAGGCGAGCAATTTCATCTCTTAAAATAGCCTCATATTCAACGAAGTCTCTGGCATAGACTCGCGCGACATAATCAATTCGGCCGGTCGACATATAACATTCAGTAATGGCAGAGACTTTATTGACGGCTTCGGTAAACGCGTTCACCGATTCGCGTGTGTTATCATTCATTTTGATCAACACAAGGCTGGTGATATTAAACCCTGCTTTCGGCGCGTCGAGCACAGCCTTATAGCCTTTGATGATGCCTTGATTTTCTAATTTCCTGAGACGCTTTAAACACGGCGTGGGGGATAGGTTCACTTCTGCCGACAAGTCAGCATTGCTCATACGACCATTTTTTTGAAGGACTTCCAGCATTTTATAATCAGTTTTATCCATGGCTTAACCCTCTATTTGTGACCGATTATGCTACAAAAATAGCATTACTTAGCGTATCACGACTATCAAACTAATATTTTACGCCAAGAATGGCCAGAAAAACCTTCATATATTTGCTATCTTTATAAAAATAACGCTTGAGTTAGATGTGGCGGCCTTTCCTTGAGTGAAATAATTACAGGCGGTAGATATGAACCAAAGTGTAGCGATTAAAATGAAACCTGCGGCACGGGACGCGGTTAATCCTGCATTTGATTGGGAGCGTATCGCCTATTTGGTCAATATAAGCCGCAGCATGGACCATATAGAAGAAACGGAACTGGTTCCGACGAAAGAGGTTTTATATCAATTTTCAGCGCGCGGTCATGATGTGGCGCAAATCATGTTGGGAAGTTTGCTAAATAAGCCCCATGACGCGACCTGCGGTTATTATAGGTCTCGACCTATGTTGCTGTGCCTCGGCGTTGATCTTGAAGACGCTATGGCAGGACCATTGGCGAGGTCAGGAGGTTATAGCGACGGTCGAGACATAGGGGTTGTATTTAATTATCCTAACCCAGGCGGGACCAGTGCCTTGCCCATGTGCGGCGGTGTCGGGGCGCAATATACGCCGAGTGCAGGTTGGGCTCAGGCGGTTGAATATTACAATAATGTATTGGGTCAGTCAGACTATAAAGACGCGATAGCTCTTGTGCTCGGCGGCGATGCGTCTGTGGCGACGAACGGATTTTGGTCGGCCTTGACGATGGCGACAACTTTAAAGCTGCCGATGTTGTTTTATATCGAAGATAATGGCTACGGCATCTCTGTTAAGTCGGACAAGCAAACGCCCGGCTGTAATATCGCCGCGAATTTGGCATCCTTTCAAGGGCTAAAAATATTTGATGGCGACGGCACAGAACCTGTTGAAGCGTCTGACCTTATTCACAAATCAATGGAGCATGTGCGCTCTCGTCAGGGGCCAGTCCTGTTACGGTTAAGAGTTCCGCGCTTATCGGGTCATTCGGCGCAAGATACGCAAACTTATAAATCGGACGCAGAAATCGCGGCGGAGCGCGCCCGTGACCCGCTGCCTAAATTGAAAGATTATCTCATTCCTAACTTTATGAGTGAGGCCGCGTGGGCGGAGATTGAGCTACGGGCTGAAAAAGATGTTAGAGCGGCTATTGCAGGCGCTAAGCAACGGCCCGTCGCCGACCCCGAGACGATTGAAACTTTTGCCTTTTCGGAAACGGATGATGACGGCAATATTATAAAGCAAATAATGGGCGGTGTTCACGCCGTAGGGCATGAGTTCCCAGCGTCTCGTGAAACGCCGACCCCTGAAGGCAAACGCATAAATATGGTTACCGCCATTCGTAAGACGCTGGATTATGAATTAAAGACCAATGAAAAAGTTGTCGTTTTTGGTGAAGACGTTGGCCCAAAGGGCGGTGTTCATGCTGTGACGATGGGTTTGCAGGCCAAATTTGGTGAAGGACGTGTGTTTGACACAAGCTTGTCGGAAGAAGGTATTATTGGCCGTGCTGCGGGCATGGCTATGGCGGGTCTGGTACCTGTTCCTGAAATTCAATTTCGTAAATATGCGGACCCTGCGGTTGAACAGTTAAATGATTGCGGAACCATGCGGTGGCGCACGAACAACCGATTTGCGGCGCCTATTGTTGTGCGTATCCCAGGAGGGTTCTTTAAATGTGGAGATCCTTGGCATAGTCAAACCAATGAGGTTCAATTTGCTCATGCGGTGGGGTGGCGTGTGGCTGTCCCGTCTAATGCGGAAGATGCGGTTGGGCTTTTGCGCTCATCCATGCGCGGCAATGATCCTGTGTTTTTCTTTGAACACCGCGCTATGCTTGATCATGCGTGGGCGCGTCGGCCTTATCCCGGGGATGAATATGTTCTCCCTTTCGGCAAGGCCAAGATAACGCAAGCGGGTGATGAGCTGACGATCGTAACATGGGGCGCAATGGTTGAGCGATGTGAAAATGCCGCCAAAGCCTCTGGTAAAAGTGTGGAAGTTATTGACTTACGCACACTCATCCCGTGGGATAGGCAGGCCGTTGTCGAGTCCGTTGCTAAAACCAGTCGCTGCCTTGTGGTTCATGAAGATAATGGGACGGCAGGCTTCGGTGCGGAAATTCTTGCGGTGATTGGAGAGGCTTGTTTCCTCGATCTTGATGCGCCCTTGTCGCGTTTGACCATGCCTGATATTCCGAGCCCTCATAATCCTGTTTTGTTAAATGCGGCGGTTCCAAGTGAAGCCAAAATTGAGCAAAAAATTCTTCAGCTTATTTCGTTCTAGGACACGCTATGACCACGATTGAAATAAAAGTCCCTTCTGACAATGAAGAAGGCACAACAATGAAAATTCAAAAATGGCTTAAGGCTATTGGCGATGTTGTTACAAAAGATGAGCCGTTGGTTGAAATTGAAACGGATAAGGTCACGATGGAAATTGAAGCACCTGCGGACGGTGTCTTGACGGAAATCACATGCCAAATCGGCGTAGATGTCGATGCAGGGGCGATCATTGGCGCTTTGTCGACAGCGCAAACAGGCTCAGAGATTGCGAAGGATGAAGCGCCAATATCTGACGTGGACTTAAGCGCGCCTGCTGCAAACCCCGAAGGCGCGCCATTAAATGAAGTGCCCTCAAACGTTGGGCTGAGTCCGTCTGTGAGACGGTTTGTGGCGCAAAATAATATAGATATATCTGGAATTTCTGGCTCTGGAAGAGGCGGGCGGTTAACGTTAGCTGACGTCAAATCTTGCCTGAGTCATATGCGCGCAAACCCAATGCCCTCTAATCCTGTTGAGCCTAAGCTTGATTTGGCGCAGGGCGATCAAATCATTCCTCATTCGAGTATGCGCCTCGCTATTGCTAAACATATGACGCATTCCGTCGCGACGGCCCCGCATGTGACAGCGGTATTCGAGCTTGATTTTACGTCGATTATGGCACACCGCGCGGTCCATAAAGCGGAGTTTGCCGCGAAAGGCGTCAAGCTTACCTATACGGCTTATTTCATTATGGCCTGCGTCGAGGCGATGAAGGCTGTGCCCACGGTGAACAGCCGTTGGCATGATGATAGGCTTCAAGTTTTCGGAGATGTAAACATTGGCATCGGCACGAGCCTCGGAAGCGCGGGGCTTGTGGTTCCTGTGGTGAAGCAGGCGCAGGCGAAAAGCCTTTTTGGCATAGCTCAAAACCTGCAAGACCTTACGAGCCGTGCGCGCGATAATAAGTTGAAGCCGTCTGATGTTAAAGGCGGGACGTTTACGATTTCCAATCACGGTGTGAGCGGGAGTCTTGTGGCGAGCCCGATTATTATTAATCAGCCGCAATCGGCCATTCTCGGTATCGGTAAACTCGAAAAACGTGTCGTCGTTAAGACACTGGATGGGCAAGACGTTATCGCGGTTAAACCGATGGCTTTCGTCAGTTTGACAATTGATCACCGCGTGTTGGATGGCCACCAAACCAATATGTGGCTTTCAAGATTTGTTGACGTCTTGGAAAATTGGCCAGACTCTAACGTTTAAGGCGTAATGCGTGCAAGATCGTGTAAATTAGGCGCAATATGCCATCATCGGTAAAATTTATGGCCATAGTGATCGTTTCGTGTATAAATCAGCCTGCTTTTTGGCATATATAGTTTTTTATAGAGGTTTTTTACATTTACGCCCTCTTATATTACGAATAGCTATTGTTTATGGAGTTACGGGAGTTGCAACATATTAAGTGTGTTGCTGAATGGGTAGAGTGTGATGGCGCAGCCAGATGATATTGAAAAAATAGAAAAAGACGAAAGCGTTGATGGTCAAACATCAACGTCTGCTTTTTCTGATGTTTCAAAAGCTTTTGTCGAGCAGCAAGCGCCTCTTAAGGTTTTCATATCGCGCCTTATCAGACGCCCGCAAGATGTTGATGATGTGGCACAAGAAACATTTGTCAGAGCTTTCTTGGCTGAGAGGAAGGCTGATATTCAGCATCCAAAGGCCTATATTTATCGTATCGCCAGAAACCTTGCGTTTGAAGTATTAACAAAAAAGTCAATTAAATTGACGAGCTATATTGAGGATTCTTGTGATAATTCACTCTTACAATCAGGAGAGGATATCGAGAGCAATACGATTGTGTCGGAAAAGTTTGACCGCGTTAAGATTGCAATTGCGGAGTTGCCGCAGCAGTGTCAACGCGTATTCATCATGCATAAAGTATATGGATTTAAATATAAGGAAATATCCCAGCAGCTAGGAATATCTGTAAGTACGGTTGAGAAACATATTATGGCAGGCCTGAAAAAATGCCGCCAATCTGTTAAGTCTCAAGAGACGCCGAATACGGTAGTCGATATAAATGAAATGAAATCAGAGATGAAAGGACGGTTGAAATAAAGATGACTAATTTTACAAAAACAGACGCTTTACCAGAAGCTTCGTCCCTCATCGAATCTGAGGCTCTAGCTTGGATTGCGCAGCTTAATGGCGACGACGTGTCCGAGCAGGATTTAGCCACTTTTAGAGAGTGGGTGAACCGCAGCCCCTTGCACCAAAAGGAAATTAGAGAGCTATCAGCGCTTTGGAGTGATCTAAACGTCTTAACGGCCATGGATGAGCCTATACGTCAGGCGGATAAGCTATCTAAGCAATTACGTAGAAAGAAAGCGCGCCAGGAATGGCGGCGTAAAATGGCTATACCCGCTTTCGTTACCGCCGCTTTATTGGCGATCGCTGTCAGCCCGACCTTACTAAAAGGTCCAGAGGGCACGAATTCTTATGAAGCCCAAGTGAATGTTCCTCTTATTTTTAAGACAGTCAAAGGTGAGCAGCAAACACACTCGCTGAAAGATGGCTCTGTTATTACACTTAATACAGATAGCCATATTGAGGTTGATTTTACCAAAGGGCAAAGAAATATACGTCTCTTAAAGGGTGAGGCCTTATTCTCTGTGGCGCATGACGAGCGGCGTCCCTTTTTAGTCTTTGCCAATGACGGTATCGTTAGAGCTGTTGGGACTGAGTTCTCCGTGCATGTTACGGATATAAGGATGGAAGTTATTGTTTCGGAAGGGTCTGTTGAGCTTTCAACACTTAAGCCGACGCAGCCTACACAGTCTTTAACGACAGTCTTCCCGCGTGAAACGAAAGTTGCAAGCCTTGGTGTCATTAAAGCAGGGCATACGGCCCATGTCGAAGATTCTACCGCCTCTATTGTTAATGTTAGCGATGAGAAAATCGACGCTGAATTATCTTGGCGTGTTGGCCGTCTTGATTTTACTGGAGAAGGTTTAGAAGAGGCGATAAATGAATATACGCGCTATAGCGATTTACGCATTCTAATCAAAGATCCGAAGCTTAAAGATATTCGGGTCGGTGGCTCTTTTCCAACGGGCGAGCCAGATTTATTCCTCACCTCCTTAGAGCTTAATTTCGGCATCAAAGTTGATAAAGCTGAAGGAAACGTCGCTTACCTCTCTAAATCCAACTAAACTGTTGTATAAAAACAACAACTATAGGGAATGTGGCCTCTTTGTAATTTCTTTACTGAAAACGACTGAGGTAAAAGGTTAGTCATCCCTCTAATCTATCAGGTAACCAAAGTGATATGATTTTACTTCGTGAGCCTGATAAAAAAATAGTAGGGAAAAGAGTTGAAACTCAATAAAACGTTAAAAGTAGCACTTGTGTGTGCAGGTTTTACGATATATTTTGTGAGTGCTTCCGCTTCATCGGAGACATTCTCGATAGATATTGACGAATCTGACGCGGTTACTGCGTTGAATAGTTTGGCGAGCCAAACGAATTATCCTCTACTTTTTGATTTTGATCAGGTGCGTGATTTGCGCGTTAATTCATTGAAAGGCGATTATACACTTCAAGAAGCGTTGGATCTCATTCTTCGAGACTCAGGGTTTTCAGGGAACCTATTGAACAGAGAAGTCATTATGATTTCTCCCAATAAACCTAATGAAACCCAACAAGAGGAATATCCAATGAATTTTAAGGGGACTAAAACAAAAATGTTGACGGGTGCATCCGCAGCATTACTGGCTGTGGCTGCAACGCCGTTGGCGGCCCAAGCACAAACCGCTGATGACGAAGTTATCGTTACAGGTATTCGTCAATCTTTGGCGAATGCGATTGTAGAAAAGCGCGCAACAACCAATTTGACTGAGATCATTCAGTCAGAAGATATTGGTAAGCTTCCAGACCAAAACTTGGCTGAAGTTTTGGAAAATATTACAGGTATCCAAATTACCAGAACAGCGGGTATCGGTAGTGCCGTTCAAATTCGGGGTACAGATGATAACCGTATTGAAATCAACGGCGTTTCAACAGTGGGTTCAGGCGGACTTGGCGGTGGCCAAGGTACAAGTTCTGGTGGCCGTAGTGGTATTGACTTCCAAGATTTACCCGCGTCATTGATCGCCTCTCTACAGGTGACTAAAGTTCCTGATGCTAAAGCGGTTGAAGGTACAGTCGGTGGTACAATTAACCTTCGGACTATTCGTCCTCTTGAGCTTTCTGAGCGCCTCATATCTGTTCGTGTCCAAGGTGAACATAACGATCTATCTGATGAAATCGTTCCTCGTTTTTCAGGGACTTATGGCGATAAATGGGATCTTAACGGTGGCGGTGAAATTGGCCTCGTTTTAAGTGGTAGCTACGCTGAGCAAAATGTTACAGCGCTACGCCCGCGTGTTGACCGTGATGCGGTCGTTAGCCCAGGCGATACATTTACAGATCCTAATACAGGAATTACTGACATTACGGGTAGTGCTGAGGATTTCCAATTCCTACGTATTCAGTTCTTTGACCAACGTCAGGATATTTTCGCGTTAGAAACGCTTAACCTTGCAGGTACATTAGAATGGGCTCCAAGTGAAAACCTAAGCTTCTATTTTGATGGTATCTATAATGACCAAACAGTTAATTCTGAAGGGTCACAAGTTCAGCTCTCTGGTGTTTCTTTACCGCCAGTTGTTAACAACACAACAAATGCAACGTTTGAAGATACTGATTTTGGTACAATTCTTGGACCTAATGGACCTATCAACCTCGGTACAGTTCCAACGGTTACGTCAGGTATTCTACTGCCGGGTACGAACCTCACAGGATCTTTGAATCCAAACCTACGGGGTGTGAGTAACGCCGGTGCACGTTTAACTGAAAGTAATGTTTTTAGTGTTGGTGGTGACTGGGAAGGTGAGCGTCTATCAATTTCAGCTCAAGCGTCTATTTCAACAGCTGATACAGAAGCTCCAAACCTTTCAACGACGATTGACTTCATTAACCCGAATGATATTCAACCTGCGATCGGTCAAAGTCTTGATAATGGTACACCGCTTGTTTTCGATCTTACGGATGGTGCCTTAACGTTTGGTATTGCTCAAGGGCAGACAACAACGCCGACAACGGCCGAATTGCTTGATCCTGCGAACTATCAACTCCGTCAAGTTAACCAAGGTGCCTCTACAGGTGAAAACGAAGAGAAAGCCTTCCGTGTAGACTTCTCTTACGATACAACGGATATTGCACCCTTTATCTCATCAATTGATTTTGGTTATCGGTATAATGAAAACTCATCCGACAATATTAACGCGACATCTGCGACAAATTTAACATCTGCGACGGGTGCTTTTAACCGTCCAAATGCAGACTTGTTTGCAAGTATCGTAATCCCAGGTCCAGATAATTTTGGTGATGGTGATGGTCGTGAGTTGTTCATTGAGAACTTCCTGATCATTGACCCTGTTCTTGCCTTTGATGATCCTGATTTGGTTCGTGATACGCTTAACGCCGCAATTACAGCCAATAACCTGACAAATGATGGGAATGAAGCTGTACTGGGTGAAGATGTTGCTTTGATCGGTGTGCCAACGGCTGCTGCGACAGCGTCGTTCTTCATTGATGAAGAAACACATGCTCTGTATGCACAAGCAAATTTTGATACACAGTTTGGTGATCTTCCAGTTCGTGGTAACGCGGGTCTTCGTTGGATTGAAACAACGCAAGAATCAACAGGTGCGACAAGTTCTGTTGTGAATGGTGTGGCAACGGATGTTACTGTTGTTGAAGAAAGCTCTTATGATTTCTTCTTACCACGCTTTAACCTTGCGATTGATGCAACGGATGACATCACGCTCCGTGGTGGTATTGCACGCGATATCAACCGTCCTGACTTTGGCGCTTTGTCAACATCAATCATCTTCGGTTCTGGTCCAAATGATCCTGTGCCTGTCGGTAACCCGAATTTGGCGCCAGAAGCTGTTTGGTCATATGACGCATCTGCAGAATGGTATTTTGCACCGTCAAGCCTTATCAGCGTTGGTTTCTTCCATAAGTCACGTACAAATCTATTTACATCGGCAACAGTATTTCCGCCGGAGAATCTAGATGCAAATGGTATATTGAACATTGATGTTACTGACCCATGTGAAGCTGGTGGTATCTTTAACCCAATTGCTAACCGGAACATTAACAGCCCGATTGAAGGAACTGGTATCTGTACACCCGTGACATCTACAACCAATGGTGAAGGTACAACAACGCAGACAGGTATTGAACTTGCCGTGCAGTACGACCTATCTGGTTGGGAAGATCAACTCGGTTGGGCCTCTGGTTTTGGTTTTATTGGTAACTATACTTACCAAACTACGGGCGGTAGTGCCGAAGACTTCCCTGCAAACTTCGCTGATGTCGGCGGATCACGCAGTGTATTTGATGCCTTAGGTATTGATAATGCTCAGGATCAAATTCAACTTCAAAACTTGTCCAGAAATTCTTATAATATCACAGCGTTTTATGAGAAATATGGTCTAAGCGCCCGTGCTCGTTACACATGGCGGTCTAGCTTCCAGTCGACAGACCCAATTCAGTTTGGTGTTCCTCGGGTGAATGCATCACGTGGACAGTTAAACACGAGCGTAAACTACGATATTAATGAAAACATCAATATCGGTGTTGAAGCGATTAACCTTCTACAAAATGATGCGGACCAGTTCTGTGTGACCAACAATTCACTCTTATGCTTTAACGGCATTACAGACCGTCGTATTGTTGCGGGTGCAAGCTTTAAATTCTAAGCTTACACATAAAGAAACAGTCCAATTTTTGGAGTTAGGTCTAATCTTTTATGGCTAGACCTAACGCGTTTTTAAAACTTTCGGAAGAATGGAAAACATCATTTCATTCTTCCACTTTAAATCTAACATTTGAATTTTTAAATATCACACTGAGCTTAAACGGGCGGGTTTATGCCCTGATCTTGAGTGTGCCGTGACTAGATATATAAATGTTCTAGACGGCGATTTATGACGGCTTTAATGTGATATAGCTACAGGTAGTTAAGAGGCAAAAATCATGGGTGAAAGCCGGTTTGTATATCAAAAAACCGTCCGGGATATTATGAAGTTGATCGATTCGGGTGTGTGCGCCCTAGAGGGTCGACTTCCTGCAACGCGTGATTTGGCGCTGCAATTAGGTGTGAGTCGTACCGTTGTGCGTGAAGCTCTTATAGCCCTACAAGCGCAAGACATCCTTATCATTAAGCCGCGTTCTGGCGCTTATATCGTTAATAAACCTAAGTTAAATTCACAGGGTCTTCCTCAAATAAAATCCTTTGAATTGGCCGAAGCGCACGCTCTTATCGCTGTGGAGTGCGCTGCAATGGCAGTATCTATGATCACTGAAGACATGACTTTAGAGATGGAAACTTATATTCCGATCATGTCGGGCCGGACACAAGATGATATGAGCCCTCTGCGAGCTTACGTTGAATTTCATACGGTCATTGCCAAGGCGACCCAAAATGAAGTCATTATTACGATGATGGAAACGATGTGGAAGAAACGTAAAGAGTCTTGCATGTTGGAAAACATTAGTGTGTCAAACCTGTCTCAATTTGAAGACGATCACATCGCTATTCTCGACGCTTTGAAGAATAAAGACTCCGCGTATGTGAAGGCTGCGATGAAGGCTCATTTCTCTCACGTCATGGAAGCGCTTATTATTGCCTCGGAAAAAGAGGCTTATGAGAAAATTAAAAATAGAGCGTCTGAAACGCGGTCACGTTTTCTTTTAGTTTCACAATTTAGCTAGCTTTAATTTGCGCCTTTAATGTGCGCTCCAGCGGCCCTCCTATAGTGCGATTGACCTTTGCGTGTTACGGCTCAGATAGCCATATTTCTCCCTTTGTTTTTAAGTCTGTTCTCTAAGGCGTGAGACGTTGCGCCAGGCGCCACCTATTGCGCTGTCCTTATATTGGCATCTTAGTTGCATCAGTTCCTGTCTTGAATGACAAGAAGGAACAACCATGCGTTTACTTGAAGCAGCTATTTTAGGTCTTTTTGTGACAACGCTTTCTGGATGTGGAGGAGGCGGTGGAAATACGGCCTCTCAACCCGTGGTTCAAAATGTGTCTCCACCCCCAGCACCGATTACTAAAGTCAGCCTATCAGGGCAGATAAGTTTTGACCGTATCCCTCATAATGACGCCTCTGGTTTGGATTATTCTAACACAATCATCCGCCCTATACGCGGAGCCGTTGTTGAAGCCGTGGATGCTGCGGGGTCTATCGTTGATTCAACCGTTTCAGGCACTGATGGGCGTTATGAATTGAGTGTCGATGCGCAGACAGATGTTCGCGTGCAAGTCAAAGCTCAATTATTGTCGACGTCAGGGGCAATGTGGGATGTCTCAGTCACGGATAATACGCAAGGCAATCAGCTTTACGTTATGCAAGGTTCACTTGTGAGTACAGGGGGCGCGCGGGAGCAGGTTCGCGATCTTCACGCCGCTCATGGTTGGACTGGAAGTTCATATGGTGAAGCCCGTACGGCGGCCCCTTTCGCCATTCTTGATAGTGTCTACGGGACGACGCAGGCCTTTGTAGAGGTTGATCCCAACGTTCAATTTCCGCCCTTACTCATTCACTGGAGCGTCGATAACATCACCGCAATTGGAGATCGGTCTTTAGGTCATATTGGTAAGTCGGCTTATTTTCCGAATGAGGGCGACGGGGTCATCTATATTTTGGGGCAAGAAGATGCAGACACGGATGAATATGATCAACATGTGATTATTCATGAGTGGGGTCATTATTTCGAACACCGTCTGTCTCGCACGGATTCTATTGGAGGATTGCACGCGTTGGATGACCGGCTTGATGCGCGTGTGGCCTTTAGCGAAGGATGGGCAAATGCACTCTCAGCTATTATTACAGGTGATCCCATTTACCGCGATGCGTCGGGTTTCGCCCAAGGCACTGGCTTTTCCTTTGATTTAGAGGCGCTGAATTTAGATAAACCGGGTTGGTTTAGTGAAGCCTCGGTCGGCGCTATTATTTACGATGTTTATAACAATAAGTCAGATGATGTTGACGATATAGCAGTTGGCCTCGCGCCAATATATAATGTTATGCGCAGTGAGGCTTATAAAAGCTCACCTGTCTTTGCGACAATATTTTCTTTTGCAGATGGCCTTCGATTGGAAGACAGTGTGGAGGATCAGCAGATTGATACCTTACTTGACGCTCACGCTATTTCTGGCGCAGGGCCAAACGGAAACGGCGAGGTTAATAACGGCGCTATAGGGTCGGCCTTACCTGTCTATAAGGAAATTACTTTACAAGGCGCTCCCGTTCAGTTTTGCTCAACCGATGATGCAGGCGTGTTTAACAAACTTGGCAATCGGGACTTTACCTTCCTGACATTGTCGCAAGAACAAAACGTCAAAATAACGGTCTCGAAGATTAGCGGCGCCGCGTCGCGAGACCCTGATTTTAATATTTGGCAAGACGGTCAATTAATTCATAGAGCCCAACAGAGCCTCATAGATGAAGACAGCTTTGAAGGTACATTACAAGCGGGTGAATATATTATCGAAGCCTATGATTTTTTAAACATAAGCGGCCTTCGCTCTCAGCGTGGGGATAGTTGTTATGATTTACGGGTTGAAGGAAATTAAGGCCATGAAGATAATCACGCATGTCATTTTAACCTCTTGTCTTTTTGCTTTGGCGGGATGCGCTGAAGTAAACGCGCAAGATAAAGCGCAATCTAAGCACGATCATTTCGCGGACATCAGTTCCGTTAAACCAGGCGCGGCGGTTTCCCTTAGCCATGATTATGATGGGCATACGGAACTTGGAGCGTTAGAGACGGTGACGCTTTCTATCAGCCATCTTTATAAGAGCGGCATGTTAAGCGCGGCTATTTTGCCTAGTTCAGGACTTGATATTATTTCAGATACGACCCCGCAACAGACTGAGATATCAGTTGGTTCGGTCATGCAGCTTTATGTTCAATTCTCAACCCTAAAATCTGGTGCGTATAATCTCAACGTTGAAATTATACATGAGGACAGGTTCGGCCAACAGATGCGCCGCACCCTGTCTGTGCCGATCATGGCGGGTGATGTGGACATGCAGAAAAAGTCTGGATTTGAGAGAGCTGCCGCTAACAAAGTAAAGTCGACGGGCTTGATTGTTCTACCCGCCCAAGAAATCATTCGTTAAAGCCAGCGTCTCATTTTCTCGTGCCCTTGTTTGAACCATTGGCCAAACGGTAGGGCGAGGCTCCAGAGGAGTGACTTTGGGCCACTATGCTGATGCTCAGCGAGGCCGAGGGTCATGCCGTCGTGACCCGCTTCGGGTTGGGCGCGGTAGGTACGAAATAGACGGTCCCAGACGGATAAGAAAAACCCGTAATTACGATTAGTCTCGCCTTCAATAACGGAATGGTGGACGCGGTGCATATCGGGCGTGACAATCACAGGACGAAGGATTTTATCCATCCAAAGCGGCAAGCGCAAATTAGCATGATTAAACATGGCGCTACCATTGAGGATCACTTCAAAAATAATCACGGCGGCCACGGATGGCCCTAAAACTAAAACCCAGATGATTTTATAGGCCATAGAAAATAAAATCTCGACAGGATGAAAGCGAAGGGCGCTCGTCACGTCAAGGTCGCGGTCCGTATGGTGCACCTTATGAAGGGCCCAAAGAAATGGGACACGGTGGGACAGGACATGTTGGAGATATATCACCCCGTCCAGCAGAATGACGGCAAGAGCGAGTTCCAACCATAGGGGCCCCGCCCAAAGATTAAACACTCCCCATCCCGAGGCACTGGCTTTCATAGAAAAACCGACAGCGATGATGGGAAAAACCAGCCGTAGTACGACACTATCTATAACCACCATCAACAGATTTGTGGCCCAACGATGAGGTCGTTTTTGTGTACGGGCCTTTCGCGGGAAGAGGGCTTCCAGCAGGATTAAACCCATCAATAATCCGATGAAGACGCATAGCCTTAAGCGGCCTTCATGGGTCGTTATCCAAAGGGTCAATGTGTCAAAGTTCATGCGGAGAGAATAGGGACTTTTCTCGCGCTGGCAATAGGGCGTCAGGCGGTAAGGTAAAGATCTTTAAAATTTCTCTCAGAGCGCACAATTATTGACTGCGACTTTATAAGGGCTTTCTTTTTCAATCTTGGCCCCATATGACCGCATGAAATTATAAAGGTCTTGCGGCATGAAATTGAATTTGCGCTATTCTACTTATCTATCAACGATTTTACTCGTTGGTATTTATGGAGGCGTAAGCAAAGTTTCTGTGGCCCAAGCACAAATTCAGGCCCAAGATGAAAGCATCGATACAGTTCGCGACGTGGTTGTGGTTTATGATGAGCGCGCGCCTGTTGCCGCAGATTTACCTCTTTCTATCTCGTCATTAGGCCAAGAAACATTAACTGAAATTGCCGCTGTACACCCAGCGGAAAGCCTCAATTCCGTTGTAGGCGTGAATATTCACCGTGGTAGTGGGCAAGAACACCTGACGGCGATACGCTCACCTGTCCTCACGGGAGGAGCGGGGGCAGGTAGTTTTTTATATCTTGAGGACGGCGTGCCGTTACGGGCGGCGGGATTTGCCAATGTTAACGGCTTGTTCGAAGGATTAACTGAAACCGCGCAAAGCCTCGAAGTGGTCAAAGGGCCGGGGCCTGTGCTTTACGGTTCAAACGCTGTGCATGGTTTGATTAATATTGTGAGCCCCTCTGTAGAGGGGCCAAACCGCTACCAAATCTTAGGCAGTGATGATGGTCTTGCGGCGGCGCGTGTGAGTGCGGCGCTTGGGCCTGTGCGTGTCACAGCCAGTGTCACCCATGATAATGGATTTAGGGCTGATTCTGGCTATGACCAGCAGAAACTGGGTTTACGCTATGAAGGCCAGTGGGGCGCATGGGAGGCAACAGGTCAAGTCTCTATTCAAAACCTCAGCCAAGAAACGGCTGGCTTTGTCCAAGGGGACGATGCGTTTGAGGATGAAGAGCTTGCTTCGGGGAATGCGTTTCCCGAAGCCTTTCGCGATAGTTCCACATACCGCGCCCATTTGAAACTTGAGCGTGATTTTGGAGAAGGAACGCTTTCGGTTACGCCCTATGCGCGCGATGTAGATTTGCGCTTTCTTCGGCACTTTGTCCCCGGCCAAGCGCTTGAAGAAAATAGTCACCGTTCTGTCGGCGTGCTGACGTCTTATTACGGCGATGATTTTAATGTTGGGCTCGACGCCGAATATACCGAAGGGGAGCTGTTTGAGTTTCAAGACAATCCGACGGTTTTTTCATTCACCCAAGGATTGCATTTTGATTATGAGGTCGAGAGTATTGTCATTGCGGGGTTTGCGGAAAAAGATTTCCAATTGACTGAACGGCTCAGCTTTAACATCGGTGCGCGCGGGGAATATACGCGCTATGATTATGATAACCGCGCGGATAGCGGAATCTCAGGTCGTTTTATCCGCTTGGATGATCGCCGTGATGATTATTTCACTCTCACCCCGAAAGCGAGCCTGACCTTTGCCGCGTCTGAGGCGGTGAACCTATATGCCCGCGCGGCGCGGTCATCTCGTGCGCCGCAGACGAGCGACCTTTATTCTTTGCAGCAAAACCAAGTCCCTGGGGAGGCCGAGGTTGAAACGCTCGATAGTCTAGAGCTTGGCTTTAAAGGGCGCTGGGGCGACCTTGTTCTTGATCTTGCAGGCTTCGTGCAAAAGAAAGATAATTTCTTCTTTCGCAATGCGAATGGGTTTAACGTCAGTAACGGCCAAACAAACCATACTGGAATTGAGGCGAGCTTTTATGTTCCCTTGAATGATTATATCGCTGTACGCGGATCAGGGACATTAGCCAAACATAGCTATGACTTTACCGAAATTGTTGGCTCTGCGGCGAATGATATTACGGACGGCGACCGTGTCGACACAGCCCCTGATACGCTCGGACATGTGACGGCGATATTTACCCCCATAGACAGAGTGACAGTGGAACTTGAATGGCGTCATGTTGGCTCTTATTTCACCGACCCGGGCAATACTAACGAATATGACGGCCATGATCTATTTGTCGCGCGTGGGGATGTAGCGCTGACGGATAAGTTAAATGTCTTTGGCCGCGTAGATAATTTATTTAATATCGACTATGCTGATAGAGCGGACTTTGCATTTGGGAATGAACGGTTCTTTCCGGGGCGTCCTCGCACTGTATTTTTTGGTCTTAAAGGTGAATTTTAGAAAGGTCATTTGACGTGGTATGGATGGTTTTATTCTTTGCGCTTATGGCGATAACGCTCATCGTGTTATGGCCATTTTTGCGGCCAACATCTGACGGGGTTCAGACGGATTGGACGCGGCAAAGTTTAAAAGCGGCTTTAGCCGCTGTCGATAAGGATGAAGCACGGGGTGTTCTCAGCGCAGAGGCGGCAGAGGCGCAAAGAGTTGATATAGCCCGCAAAGCGGAAGCGGCTTTGACACGTTCTGATGCTGACAGGTCGCCTATGGCCGCTCGACCAAAGGGCCGCGCGGCGTTTATCTGTGTTTCTATCATTCTTGTAATCGCGCCTGTTCTATTATGGGCAGGCTACGCTCGCCTTGGGACTCCTAATCCGCAGAGGGCAGAGGCGGCGGCACAAGAAAAAGTACAATTAGGGGCGCAGGCGCAGGCGGATCTGACCCTAGAGAGTGCTATAGCTGAAATTGAAACTCGCCTGAAAGATACGCCTGAAGAGGGACGGTTGTGGGTTGCTCTGGGGGACTTAAAGAATAGGCAGGCCGATTACGCGGGAGCGGAAGCGGCGTTTGAACAGGCCGTACTTTATTCAAAAGAACAATCTGAAGGCATGGCTCAGCTTTGGCTTATTTTGGCCATGACGCGCCGCTCGCAAGGACTACCGTTCTCAGACCCCTCTATCGTCGAGCCGCTAGAGAGATCACTCGCGCTTGATCCGAACTCTCCTGCGGCTATTTTATTGGCACGTGTACAAGACAAAACACCCTAACCCACCATATACGTTTTATGAGAAAAAATTGTATGGGCCTTAAAACCTCTTTTAAGCATTAGCTTTTATAATCGAAAATTATGTCGTCTGTTGAAACTTATATATTAAATTTAATACCCCAGCCTTTGGGCGCGTTCTATCACCGTTATACTGATATTTGCCGGTTTATAATCATTGGCGGAACGGCGACTGTTATTCATTTTGTTACAGCGATTTTTGTCTATCATGGTTTGGAGCTTTCGCCTTTGTGGTCAAATTTTGTCGCTTTTTGCGTGGCGTTTAATGCGACATATATAGGTAATTATTTTTGGGCCTTTGAAGCGGATGCTAAGCACCGAGACTCTTTACCTAAATCATTAACCGTCTCAATAACGGGGCTTCTCTTAAGTCAATTTATTGTCTGGGGGCTGACAGAACATCTCGGCTTTGCCTTCCACATAACGCTTATTTGCGCCGTTATGCTTGTCCCCTTGGTCACGTTCACTTTAAATAAGTTTTGGGTCTTTAAGAAAAAGGTCGCTTAACCGCGACCTCAATTCATAAGAGACAAGGTTAGGTAAAGCGCGGAGAAATTTTAGCGTCTTTCAGCCATCCGAGTTTTTCGTAAACAAGCAGGAGGGTTCCATTATAGTCGAAAAGACGGTTCCAAAATCCTTTACGAGGCAGGTGGAGGGCGCTTTGAGGCTCATCATGGTGATGATCATGAAAGGCTTCGCCGCCTGTCAATAAAGCCATTGCATAATCCGCCCATTTCGGTGTCTTTAGATGTCCTAAAACATTTATACCATAATTGGTCGCGTGGAATTGCATGGAGCGCCCAATTACAAAGGATCCATGAAGAATACCTGTGAGGATTAAAGACCCTCCCATAAGCCAGACGGACATATAAATAAAAGCAGGAATGATAAAATGTATGAGGATTGATAGCTCATGATAATATCTGTCCATCCAGACTATGACGGGGCTGTCTTTAAGCCATAAGGCCATAGGGCGACGGCCATCGCGCTCATCGCGAAATAAAATCCAACCGACCCACGCCCATGTTTTGCTCTCAAACGGGTTATGAGGATCACCCGGTTCATCCGCAAAGCGGTGATGTTGACTATGGTAATTGACCCATTCTCTGACAGTACCTTGCATCGCAATCATAAGGTTAATCATGGTGATGATTTGAGCGGGCGTGCTCAGACGTCCAGCGCGGTGCTGCATAATTCTGTGCAAAGGGCCAATCCCCCCGTTACATATTAATATAGAGAGAGCGATAACGCCTAAGGCTAAGCCTATATAATATGTCTTAAGTTCGACACTTTTTAGAACAAGTCCCAGCACAATCATGGTGACGAGAACGATGACGCCAAGTGCAGGGTAAATAATGGCGGCAAATGCTGATCCCCAGCTGAAATTTTCCATAGATTTTTTGATGGCTTGCGATCTTGGGGTGCGCATAGAATCCTCATGCTTATGTTTAACATTGTTTCTGATCTTTATATCAAGTCAAAGAAAATAGTTAGTAACAATATGTCTTTTAGAGGTGATGTGTGAGTGACAGTTAGGTTCTAGATGTGGATTGCGAATGAACCTAACTGCCGATCACGGCTTAACAAACAAAGAAAAATATTGCGAGGACTTAATGCAGCTCATGAGCTGATGAAACTTACTTTGAACATATGAATAGATCATTTAGTTTCATTCTATCTCTCTAAAACTTAGGTCTTTGTCGATTAACTGATATCAAAATGAATAATGGGAATAACAAAAATAGGTGACAAGATTCCTATCAATGCAAGTCTCTCTCAGATGATGGTAATTAATCGTCGGAATTTCATTGATTATGTGAATTCCATTAGTTAATCATCTGTTAAGAAACAATTACGGGGAAAGATTATGGCATTGAGCAAAGTCGAGTTGAAAAGTTTACGGCATAAAAGTGAAGCTTCGAGGTTTTATTTAACATTATTCGTGCTTATCCCAGTTGCCTTGTTACTTATTTCACTCGTGGTATTAAGCTTTGGTCTTATACTTTTATATCTGCCATTTCTTTTGTTTTTCTTATGGGTGGCCTTAAAATTATTTATCGCCCACCATATGAACAATTCCGTACTTGTTACTGAAACATCGTTTCCAGAAATCTGGGATGCGATAAATGAAGCTAAAGAACATTTTGGGTATAACAAAACTGTAGATGCCTATGTTTTCGAGGCAGGAACTTATAATATTGGATTACTTCCTTTGCTTGGTAGAAAAGCTCTCATGTTTAATTCAGAGCTTATGGCAGATGATTCAGATGTTAATGAGAAAAGGTTTCTAGTTGGCAGATTTGTTGGTGGACTTGCGTCCAAGCACTATAGGTTTGGTTGGTTAGAGTTTTTAATTAATAGCGTAGAAAAAATTGTAATTTTTAATATAGTTTTGTACCCATATGAAAGATCCGTTATTTATACGGGTGATCAACTCGGGCTGCACTTTATACACGGGGATACAACATCGGCTGTGTCCGTTTTAACGAAGCTAATGGTTGGAAAAGACATTGCCTCTAAAGTGAATACGGAAAGTATAATCAAGCAAGGCTATATTAGTAGAGGAAGTTTTTTCTCATGGTTAGCTAGAATGTTGTCGCCTTTTCCTCATACCATTTCACGTGTTAGAAATATTTTAGAATTCGCACATCGACTCTATGATCAAAACCCTGGTGATACAGTTAAGCATCTTGATTCTAATGAGTAAATTAAAGGCAGTATCATGAATATTACCAGCTCCATAAACTTTGCAATTTTTGCTACTAGCTTAAATGTTGTGAAAACTATTATAATCTGGGTAAATAGATTTTTCTTTGACAGTTTCCTACCATACAAGGTTGTAGTGGGAGCGGATATATTCACGAATTTATTGTTTTATACCGCCTTAATTATCTGTTTTGTTGCCCTTAAAGATGCTCTCAGAGATAGATCTGATGGAGATTTGTACGAGTCTCTGGGGCTCAGAAACGACTAATATTTATAAGTTAAAGTGGCGGTTTTAACCCGTAACCGTCATAAATGACCTCACTTGTATTGATGGATAGGACTTAAGCCCTACCGCTTTACGTCTTCAAATAATTCTGCGAGCTTTTCCGTCATGGCGCCGCCGAGCTGTTCGACGTCCATGATGGTAACGGCGCGTTTGTACCAGCGAGTGACATCATGACCGATACCGATGGCGACGAGTTCGACGCTAGAACGGTTTTCAATCTTGTCGATAACCATGCGCAAATGCCCTTCAAGGAGGCCTGATTTATTTTGGCTTTGGGTGGCGTCATCCACAGGCGCGCCATCGGAAATAACCATCAAAATACGGCGTTGCTCTGGTCGTGCCATAAGACGGGCGAGTGCCCATTCGAGCGCTTCACCGTCGATATTTTCTTTCAGCAAGCCTTCGCGCATCATCAGGCCGAGGTTACGCTTGGCGCGTCGCCACGGCATGTCGGCGGATTTATAGATAATATGGCGCAGATCATTGAGGCGGCCCGGGTTAGTTGGCTTGTCAGCCCCCATCCAATCTTGAAAGGCGCGGCCACCTTTCCATGCTCGTGTGGTAAAACCGAGAATTTCTGCTTTGACGCCGCAGCGCTCGAGGGTGCGAGCCATAATATCGGCACAGACAGCCGCGACCATAATTGGCCGTCCGCGCATAGAGCCTGAATTATCAATCAGAATCGTCACGACCGTATCGCGGAAATCGGTTTCTTTTTCTTCCTTAAAGGTGAGGGCGCTCATCGGGTCGGTGATGACCCGCGTCAGCCGCGCCGTATCGAGCATGCCTTCTTCGAGATCATAAGTCCAACTGCGTTGTTGTTGCGCCAGGAGCCTGCGTTGCAAGCGATTGGCGAGACGCGCAATCACGGAAGATAGCCCCTTCATATGCCCATCCAGATAGCCGCGTAGACGATCAAGCTCATCCGCCTCACACAGCTCTTCGGCCTTAATCGTCTCGTCATGGGCGCGGCTGTAGACCGAATAAGTGTCGGGCATATTGCTCGGCATCGGGCGGTTCGGGGCGCTGTCAGGCTCCCCGTCGTCATTCTCAGACTCGCCCTCTATATTTTCCGCGTCGACGAGGTCTTGGGCGTTGTCACTATCGTCATCAAGCGCGTCCGCGTCGGCGGTGGTGGTTTGGTTTTGCTGTTGATCTTGAGGCGCATCGGGTTCTTCGTCGGGTGTTTGATTTTCATCCTCAGAGGCTTCGTCTTGATCATCCCCGTCTTCTTCTTGCGGGTCGTCGCCCTTATCGCCCATGTCAAAATCAAGCAGGAGTTGCTGTACGGTTTGGCTATAGAGCGCTTGGTCGCCCATCACCTCTTTCAGACTTTTAAAGCGGTCTTCGGCCTTTTCCAAATCTCCCCGCCAGAGGCTCATCAGTCCGTCACTTTCAGGCGGCGCAGCGCGACCTGTTAATTGCTCACGCGCATAGATGCCCATAGCTTCGGCAAAGGTCAGGTCGGTCTTCTCAATCCCGTCTTTGTGAAAGCCTTTGCGAGTGCAACGCGCGGCTTGCGCCGTGCTAAGGTTATCCGCGAGACCGGGTAAATGCCGCGAGCCGAACGCCTCAACACGGGCTTGCTCTAGGGCCTCGAATGTGGCGCGCGCGACCCCTGCCGCGGGCTGGTGGGCGCGGTGAATATCTGCATCATGTAGCGATAGCCTGAGCGCGAGGGCGTCTGCTTCCCCGCGTGCTTTGGCAATGACCTCGGGCTTGGGGTGAGGCGGCAAGCTTGGTAGGCGCATATTCGGCGCATCTTCACCCATGCTCACATGGGCCGTATCCCCACCGTAACTCACCTCCATCTCAGGCTCACGGGCAATCGCCTTCGTCGCCGCGCCAATCGCACGCTTAAAATTATCGAGGGGGGTGGTGTTGCTCATTCGGTCTCAATAAATTCTGGGTGTTTATATTTCTTATCCAAGGAAAACTGCCCGTATCGTAAGTAAAAAACTCTGTAGTAAATTATCATAAATAGCCAGATATATCCGAATATCGCATCAACTAATGTACTGGATGGTAATTATTTTTGAAGTTTTAGCCGCTCCGATGTTCTCAGCATTCTAACTCAACAGGTTTTTGGGTTTCCACGAATATCAAGGTTTGGCTTGTAACGCGCCTCTGTTATCGGTGAACTTACGACAGGCAGTCCAACGCCAGGGGCATTTAATTTCAAATATTCTTCGGCATCACGACGATCATTTTCACGAGCCGTCAATAGGCCTGGGGGGAGAATATTGTCCGTATAGTAATAATGGTTATACTCTCGGGCATTTTGATCTCTCTCTCTAATGACAGTCGCTTGCAATTGCGCAATGTTTGAGCGTGGGTCTAGTTGACCAATGTAGTTGACAGTATCTGGCTTGACTTCAAACGCGTATGTGCTGGCATGAAAACATAAGCTCCACTGTTCTTGCTGAACTAATTCATTTATGTAGTAATGACCGGGTTTAAGCGTACTAAAAAGAAATCCATCTTTAGTATTAGTGAGGTATAAAGCCTTACTATCTTTATATTTTTCGATTTTATCCCCTGCCGTTGATGGCTCATAACTATGAATGATATATTTTTGAGCTGTCGCGGGCGTAGAATCTATTTTTAAGATTATGGCAGCTGTTTCACCATTGGGTTGTAAATTTAAAGTTCCAAGATCAGTTGTTGCGCAGCCTATTGTTATCATGGCCATCATTGCGCTTGCTAAAATTCGTTTTTTCATTTTTCCCTCCATAAAATTTAAAAAGAAGTCATCATGCTAATATCCCCGCCGCGGCGCTTTCTGGGAGGTCTGTGCCGAAGGCGCGTTGGTAGAACTCTGAAATCACAGGGCGCTCTAGCTCATCACATTTATTGAGGAAGGTGAGGCGGAAGGACTGGGCAATATCGCCGCCGAAGATACGGGCATTTTCCGCCCAGTTCATCACGGTTCGCGGTGACATAACGGTGGATATATCACCCGCCATAAAGCTCTGGCGGGTCATATCGGCGACGCGCACCATGCTGGCGATAATCTCTTTGCCTTCTGCATTATCATATGTCGGTGACTTGGCGAGGACGATGGCTTCTTCTTGGCTGTGCGGCAGATAATTCAACTGACAGACAATGGACCAACGATCCATCTGACCTTGGTTGATCTGCTGCGTGCCGTGGTACAGACCGCTAGTGTCGCCGAGACCGACCGTATTGGTTGTGGCAAATAGGCGGAAGGACGGGTTCGGCGTAATGACTTTGTTTTGGTCAAGGAGCGTCAAGCGGCCCTCGGCCTCCAGAACGCGCTGGATGACGAACATCACATCAGGACGCCCCGCGTCATATTCATCAAAGGTCAGGGCGACAGGGTTTTGCAGCGCCCACGGCAATAGCCCTTCGCGGAACTCTGTGATTTGCTTTCCGTCTTTGAGGACGATGGCGTCCTTCCCGACCAGATCAATTCGGCTGACATGGCTATCGAGGTTAATCCGTACGAGCGGCCAGTTGAGGCGCGCGGCGATTTGTTCAATGTGGGTCGATTTTCCTGTGCCGTGATAGCCCTGCACCATGACGCGGCGATTATAGGCAAAGCCTGCGAGAATGGCCTGCGTTGTCGGGCCGTCAAAAATATAGCTTTCGTCAATCGGAGGCGTATATTCGCTAGGCTGACTGAAGGCGGGAACCTCCATGTCGAAATCAACGCCGAACGTGTCGCGCGCGGAAATTGTGATGTCAGGGGTCATTTGGGGGAATTGTGTATTAGACATAATGTTTGCTTTTTCTATGCGGGGTCGCGCCTACCGTTATTAATGTCAGCTATAGGCCTTTGAGCGGCAGATTCCAAGCGTCTCATTGGAAGATATATTGTCGCTGTATGCGGTAGGATATAAAGGGCCAAACGGCGAAAAAACTCGCTGCAATAATCCATGGGTAAATCTTGGTAAAGCGCAGGCCAGCCTCCACCCAAAGCGCGTTAAAACCAATGCCGCCAAGTTGTAAGGCGCAAAATAAAATAAGTGCGCGTTTCGGGTTGCCCGTCGCGGCGAACACCCACTTATAGGCGAGGGCAAAAGAGATGAAGGTCGCCGTGACGTAAAGGCTAATATTGACGGGACGCGGCGGTAGGCCGAGGATGTCCGTTGCGATCCATACGCCGCTAACATAAAAAATGATGACCGCTGTTCCAGCTGTGAGGTAACGCGAAATCTGTTTCATGAAGGCATACGGGGATAGGCTATAAGCCTAACCCAAACCTGTAGATTTTAGAACCTTATTGGCTTTAACAACACGGGCGAAGCTTTCTTCGGTGCTGCGGTCGCCTTTATTGGCATCGGGATGAAGTTGCTTCACAAGTTGCGTATAACGCTTGCGAACTTCTTCTTTGCTTGCTGTGTCATCAAGTCCCAGATCATTAAGTGCTTTGATTTGCATCTTAGAGAGACGGCGACGCGGCTGCTCATTGATGTCTTCAATGCCGCCGTCTCCGAAAATAGAGAGCGGTTCGGCGTAAGCGCCTGTCGTGCCAGCTTTGGCCTTTTTACGGGCTGCGGCGCGTTCGGCGGTATTTTTACGAACGTCCCATGTGGGTCTGTGACCATGACGCGCGCCCGCTTGCCATTCTTTGATATCGTCATCGGTCATGCCGGTGAAGAAATTCCAGTTCTTATTATATTCACGCGCATGGATCTGGCAGAAATTATAATATTCGCGCAGACGGTCAGGACCTTTAGGAGCTTTGCAGCCGCCTTTACTTATGCACCCTTCCCACTCGCAGGGCTCCATATGAGGCTCAGGTTTTTTCTTCCGGGTTTTGATACGAATATCAATTCCCTTGGGTTTATACTTATAATTATCAGTCATAGGGCCTATATATAGTTAAGCCGCAAAATGGGCTTTAAGGAAGGACTATATAAAATGGGCGTAATTGGGTCAGCAATCAAGGAAAAACTCACAAAAAGCTTCAATCCATCGCACTTAGAGGTCGAAGATCAGTCCCATATGCACGCTGGGCATGCTGGCGCGGCGGCTCACGCGGCGGAACATGGCCAAAAGGACGGCTCCCCCGAGAGCCATTTCCATGTGATTATCGAGGCAAGCGCTCTCACGCCGCTCTCCCGCTTGGCCCGTCACCGCGCCGTAATGGAAGCTTTGTCCGAAGAAATGCCTAAAATTCATGCCTTTAGCCTTGAGGTTCGCTAAGTCGGATTTTGATATTTGCGCGGCGAAAGGGCGGAGGTATCAAAGCTTAATCCTGCAAATCCGTCTTGCATAAAGGCGCGAATATTAGCGTGGGCGTTGCCGTTTGGATCATCTAATACATTTTGATAATGCTCAGCAAACATATTTAAGGTTTGCGCGGGTGATAGCTTATGGAGCAAGGCGAAGCTAAACACTTTACAAGAGCCTGAATTTGTCCCTGCGAGGTTCTCAACGGCCCCATTTTTAAATGTTGCAGGCGTAAAAGCATAATGGGTGTCAATCACTTCTAATGTGGCGGTAAAGTTAAATGAAGTGGGGTGCGTGCTTAGCGCGGCGATATAGTCTGATAGGGTCATAAATATATAGGCTCATCGTTTATACGTTTAAGATATTTATATCTATATTTTAAAATTTAGCTATCTTTTTACCGCGTCCCTCGACATAGATTATTCTTATGGAACCTATTTTAAGCCTTCAAAATGTCTCTAAATCTTTCGCGGGGAAAGCGGCTGTTAAAGATGTCAGTTTCGATGTGGGTAACGGCGAGATCGTTGGGTTTTTAGGTCCCAACGGCGCGGGAAAGACCACGAGCCTTCGCATGGCTCTCGGCTTGATTAAGCCAGACACTGGAACCGTGTCCTTATTTGGCAAGGCCCCTGGGCCGCATAATTTTGGCCGCATTGGATTTTTGCCTGAGGAGCGCGGGCTTTACAAAAAACAAACCGCGCGTGAGGCGGTGGCCCATATGGCGCAGCTTAACGGTATGAAGCGCAAGGCGGCGTTTAAACGCGCGGACGACATGCTCATTCGCTACGGGCTTGGCGAGGCGCGGCGCAAGAAAAATAAAGACATGTCCAAGGGGATGGCGCAAAAGGTTCAGCTCTTGGCGGCGATTGCTCATAATCCAGAATTTTACATCCTAGACGAGCCGTTCTCTGGCCTAGACCCTGTGAACCAACACGTGCTCGAAGGGGTGGTGCGCGAGATTGCGGCGCAAGGCCATACGATTATATTCTCGACCCATGTTATGGAACATGCGGAGCGGCTCTGTGACCGTATTATCTTAATGTCCCAAGGGCAGAAATATTTTGATGGCCCGACGGCAGAGGCTTTGGCAAAAGCCCCGCGTCGTTTGGTTATTGGCTCGGCTGACGCGCGTTTTAAAGAGATGCTTGCGCCGTTCACCGAGACGACCGAGACTGTGGATGGGGATGACATATCCATTGTCATGAAAGACACCGTCGACGCGCAAAACATTTTGGTCAAAGCGGTAGATAAAAACATCAAGCTCACACGGTTTGAGCCGCAGCGGGCGACTCTTCATGAGGCCTTTGTGGCTATGGTCGGCGCAGACGTTGCCTCGCAATCTACTGAGGCGGAGGACGCGTCATGATAGCTGGCTTCCCGAACCTACGACGAACATTACTCATCGCGAAGCGTGATTTTGTCGGCTATATCAAAACATGGGGTTTTTGGATTTCGTTCCTTTTTCCTTTAATTGGCGGTGCGATTGGTGTTTTCGCAGCGACCCTTGATATTAATTTGACTACATCGCGCTATGAAGCGATTTTAGACGATTCTGGCCTACATGCGGCCAATATTGAGCACCGGTTTCTAGAGCGGCAAAACAATCTATATCGTCAGGCTTATGAAAAACTCGACTTTGTTTTGAGCGATGATCAAAGTGAGACTTTACTTGCAACATTGGACGCTAGTGGGGTGGATGCGGCCCGTGACTATCTTGAAAGCGCCCAACCTGAGTTGGCGAAGCGAGTAAAATTACCGATACCAACGATGGTTTTTGTTGACCCGCCCGCCCCGACGATTGAGGGACTGCAGCCTTACCTCAGAGGGGAGCAGCAGATAATCGTTGACGGCGAAGCTGTGAATTTGGACGGCGTTTTACATCTGACCAAAGACCCTGAAACAGGATTTTCACGCGCCGATTATTGGTCGAGCAATATTAATAGCAATAGTGTTTTAAATCTAGCGCAAGGCTATTTTAGTGACCGCGCCGCCGATGAGTATTTGGCCCAAGGTAATCTCAATCTTAAAGGGTATAAGGCCGCGCGGAGTGGATCTATCGCGATGGAAAGCTTTAACCCGAATAAGCAAGTCGATACGTCCACGGGTGAGAATCAAGCTGTGACTATCGAAGATAAAGCGCCATTTTATGTCGCAATCATCATGAGCGGGTTTTTGTGGCTTACCATTTTCTCAGGATCTTACATGCTGCTGACCTCTATGCTGGAGGAAAAACTCAATAAGCTACTCGAGATGATGCTCTCCAGTGTGCAATTCTCTGAGGTAATTTTAGGGAAATTACTTGGCGTGGCGGCGCTGACGATTATGGCGATGCTACCTTATATTCTCTTGGCAATCTGTGGTGTTGTCGCGCTCGTATTTTTTGCTCCCAACCCAGAGTTAGCGCGTGGTGTGGCGGCAGCGTTCCCGCCGCAATTAGTATTTTTCTTCTGTCTTTATTTGGTGTTGGGTTATGTGTTTTACGGCGCGATGTTTATTGCCATTGGCTCTCTCGCACAATCTATGCAAGACGCGCAGACATTGACCACGCCGATTATCCTTATTTTGACGGCTTGTATCATGATTATCCCTGTCGCTTTGAACGCGCCAGATTCTGAAATTGTTCGTTGGGCCTCCCTGTTCCCGTTGTCAGCGCCGTTTGCGGCGATCATAAGACTGCCGAGTAATCCGCCTTTGATTGAAATGATCTTACCCGCAGTGTCGGTATTTATCTTGACGATTGGCGTTATTTATCTCGCGGGTCGTATCTTCCGCTACGGGGTCCTGTCAGGGTCTGGCGTGGCCAGTGTCAAAGCGTGGTTTAACCGTGTGATATTGCGCCGCAAGGCAAAAGGGTGACCTACCTCGCTTGATCTGCTAGGCTGCACGCATGAGCCAAACAATGAATGATAAATCATATGAAATTTTGGACGCGGTTTTAAAACACGTCCCGTTTGAAGGCTGGACATCTCGCGCTTTAAAGATGGCGATGGAAAGCACGGAGCTGCCTGTTGGCGCAGAGCATATTTACGCGCCTGATGGGGCGCTCGGTCTTTTGCGTGTCTGGTCGGACCAACTTGATCAGCAGATGGTTGAGGCTATCGAAAACCGAGGCTTCGATAATATGCGGATACGCGACAAGGTTACAGAAGCCGTGTGGCTACGTTTGGAACTGCTTCGCCCTCATCAAGAAGCTGCACGGCGCGCGGTCAGCCGCTTAAGTTTACCAACAGCAAGTGGACAAGCGGCGGCGCAATTATGGGCGAGTGCAGACGCGATTTGGACGGCTATGGGTGACACGAGCGAAGATTATAATTATTATACAAAGCGCACGATTCTATCGGGCGTGATCGGCTCGACCTTATTGGCGTGGCTCGCGGATGATACGGATGAAAAGTCAGAGGCCCGCGCCTTTTTGCAGCGCCGCATTGAAAATGTGATGCAATTTGAAAAATTTAAAGGCCAAACTCTGTCCGTGATGTCGAACCTGCCAAAACCGCAAGACATATTACCGCTTATTCAAAAGGGGCCGCTCTCACCTGAGGGTCGCCTCCGTAAAGGAAGCTCGCGCCGCCGCAGACGTTATTAAGACGCCGTTATTAAGGCGACGTTATCAAGACTGGTTTAGGTGTCGTCCAGCTGGTTAATAATGCGGTTGATGTGACCCATTTTCCGCCCTGGACGAGGCTCATTTTTTCCGTAGAGGTGTATAAATGTATCGGGTTCGCGGGCGTAGCTATCAATTTTATCCACATCATTCCCGATAAGATTCGTCATCTGGACGCCATGCTTGAGGTGAATTTCTCCGAGTGGCCATCCTGCGATAGCACGGATATGTAATTCAAACTGATCGATACAGCCTGCGTCTTGTGTCCAATGACCAGAATTATGGACGCGAGGCGCGATTTCATTAACAATCAAATCCTCATTATCCATTTGAAAAAACTCGACCCCGATGACACCGTGGTAATTGAGTTCTTTAAGGATGTTTTGAGCGATAGCTTTAGCTTTTCCATCACGACCGTTTGCTGGGGCCGTACTGGTATGAAGGATGTGGTTCTTGTGAACATTTTCGGTGATTGGGTAAGCGCTTATTTCGCCATTAACGCTTTGAGCGGCAATGATAGAAATCTCACGTTTAAAACCGACAAAGCCTTCAAGGATAGACGGCTGTTGGCCTACAGCATCCCATGCTGTGTCTATATCGGCTTCGCTCTTTAATGTATATTGCCCTTTACCGTCATAGCCAAAGCGCCGTGTTTTAAGCACAGCGGGTAAGCCAATGACTTTCACAGCCCGTTTGAGATCAAAAACATTATCAACCACCTTGAAAGGCGTAACGGGAACCTTAGCTTTATCTTGCAAGAAGCTTTTTTCCGCAAACCGATCTTGGGCGGTAATGAGCGCGTCTAAACCCGGTCTTAATGGCGCGCCAGTTAAAGCGGCCTTTGCGGTAAATTCAGGGATGTTTTCAAATTCATAGGTGACGACATCACAGCTCTCAGCGAATTCACGCACGCTATCAAAGTCTTCATAGGGGGCGATTGTTTGATAGGCCGCGACATGGGACGCGGGTGCATTTGCGTCGGGGCAATAAATATGAGTTTTGAATCCAAGACGGCTTGCCGCAACGCTTAGCATACGTCCTAATTGTCCGCCGCCTAAAATACCAATGACGGCCCCTGATTTTAGCGGGGTAAAATTAGCAGTGCTCATGCCTCTTAGGCCTTATCTTGCGGGATGTCTCCCACAGAATCGGTTTGCGCCTGACGCCACGCCGCGAGACGTATGGCGAGCTCTGGGTCTTGGAGGGCGATAATGCTCGCGGCGAAAAGCGCTGCGTTTTTCGCGCCCGCATCGCCAATGGCGAGGGTTCCAACAGGCACGCCGCCCGGCATTTGTACAATCGATAAAAGACTATCAAGTCCGGATAAGGCGCGGCTTTTGACGGGAACGCCTAAGACGGGAAGAGGGGTCATAGCGGCAACCATCCCCGGCAGGTGAGCTGCGCCGCCTGCACCTGCAATGATCACATTATAGCCAGTGTCTTTGGCCGTTTTTGCAAAATCGGTTAGACGGTCAGGCGTTCGGTGAGCTGATATAATCTTGGCGTCGTAGCTTAGATTTAGCGTATCTAAGATATTCGCCGCCAGCTTCATTGTTGGCCAGTCGGACTGCGAGCCCATGATGATGGCGATTTTAGCGAGTGTCTGTGTTTCGTTCATTGGGCAAACCCTGCCGAATTTAAAAGAAGTTACATGACGTAAGGATCCATTGAGGTCAAACTTTAAAGTCTATTTAGGCGGCATTTTCAGTATTTTTACAAATTATAAAGGATAGCTTTTGGTAAATTATTAAATTGAGGCCGCTAAGAGGACATCATGGGATAAGGTTAGGGTAATGAGATGAGGTCACTCTTGTCGTCGGTGTTACAATCGGCATCTGAAAATACAGAACACGCGTTGAACGATGCAGATGTACTTTTGCTTGAAGAAAATGAACGTTTAAAAGTTGAGCTAGGTCATTTACGTCTTCAGTTGATTGAACTTGAGCGCGTAGCTGATACAGATCCTTTAGTGCCTTTGTATAATCGACGTGCGTTTATTAGAGAGTTATCACGCGCACAAACGGTTAGCTTACGCTACGATATTACGTCGACGGTTGTTTATTTCGATTTGGATAATTTTAAATCTGTGAATGATATCTATGATCATTCTGTCGGCGATGAGGTCTTAAAAACTATTGCGGCGGCTCTACAAACTCATGTTCGCGATTGCGATGTTATCGCGCGCATAGGCGGGGATGAATTTGCTGCTTTACTGTTTAAAACTGATATTGATCAGGCTTTTAGAAAAGCGGACGAAGTCTCGCAGACATTCAGCGGAAAAGTTGAAATGTTAAATTTACCTAAGTTGGATGTATCTGTAAGTTGGGGGGTCGCTGAATGTATAGCAAATACCGACCCAGAAGACATATTATCGCGAGCAGACGGTCAAATGTTTGCGAATAAAAGACGCGAGCAACAGGCGTCGTAAATAGTCAGCTTGTCAATGACTGGGCCGTTATAGAATAGGCTTTGTATTCAGGCAATTATATCTGGCGTTAACTGGTTCTCTAAACAGGTTATTTGATCTTTCATGGAGAGCTTAACCTTCTTCATACGTTGAATTTTTATCATATCAGTCGCCTTAGTCTCCATAAAAGCTTTGATCTCACTATCTAAACGTCGATGTTCTTGACGCAACCAAGTCAACTGGCTTTGCATCTGCTCTTCAAGGGTCAGATTATCATTGTTGATCTCTGGATCTGGGTGATTGTCTGAGATATCTTTACTCACCGTATATTCCATCCTTATCATCGGCTAACGCTCTTTGTTAACCTCGTTTGTACTGGGTCTCGTGACACATAAGCTATTTTATAGTATAGACTGAAAGCCTCAAATAGAGAACAATATAAATGGAGATAGTTTATGGGTGTACGGGCTCACGTTCTACAGTTAAATCTGAAACATTCGGATCTTGATAAAGAGATCATATTGGAAATGAAAAAACGAAACCCGGACATGTTCCGAATATCCCAACTCAAAAAAGAAAAACTTCATCTAAAAGATAAGATATCTGACTATGCGGGAAGTTTAACTCGCTAGCATTGTTCGCTGGCTATGTCTGTGCCATTGGCTACCGGGCTGTTACCACAGGCTGGCGTCTATTTTTGGGCTAATCTTTGATTTGCGCGGAATTTGCTTGCCATCCTCTTGGCAAACATTGTCTAAGAGGCGGTAAATGAGGGAAGAGCCAGAATATTATGTCAGATCGTGTTGTAATTGTGACGGGAGCTGCGGCTGGAATTGGCTTGTCGTGTGCGCGAAGGTTTTATGAGGATGGCTATAATGTTATTCTGGCTGACCGTAATGAAGAGGCCGGACAAAAAGCGGCTCAAGATTTAAATGCTGAAGGCCGCCGGGCGGTTTTTGTACAATGCGATGTGTCTGATCGTCTGTCTGTTCATAATCTTATGGCGATGACGCTAAATCAATTTGGCCGTGTTGATGTTCTGATTAATAATGCAGCTATCGCGTTACCAGGCGGTATTCTGGATTTGAGTGTGGATGATTTTGATCGGGTTTTATCGGTGAATTTACGCGGCGCATTTTTGGTCTCCAAAGTCGTTACTGAATTTATGATTGAAGAAATTGATAATAGAGAAGACCGTTCACGGCTCAATGAACGGCCTTACGCTATTATCAATATGTCATCGGTTAATGACCGTGTCGCTATTCCTGATTATTTGGCTTATACCGTGTCTAAAGGCGGGTTACAGCAAATGACGAAAGCTATGGCCCTTGAGCTTGCACCTTACGGTATTCGGGTGAATGCTATAGGCCCAGGAAGCGTTCGAACGGATATGTTGGCGGGCGTTGTGGGTGATGAAAAAGCTATGGCTAAAATTTTTGCCCGTACACCTTTAGGGCGGGTCGCTCAACCAGAAGAAGTTGCAGGCGTTGCGGCGTTCCTTGCGTCTGAGGATGCCAGCTACGTTACAGGTGAGACGATTTATGTGGACGGGGGACGGATGGCTTTAAACTATACCATGCCTGCGCGCACAGAGCTTGATTAAGCCCTCCAAGTGTCATGATTTATCTATAGGGTAAAATATAAATGCCGTCCCTAGAGACGGCATTTATGGTCATATATATATTATAAACGAAAGCAGCTTAACTGTCAGATTGAGGCTTAAACAAGCTTTCCAATGTGTGCGTTTTATTGGGATCAATAGTTGGCTCCGCTGCAGCCTCAACGATAGGCTTTAGGCCTTCGCTGCCGTCCTCGGCGGCTTTATCACCCTCTAACTTTGCTTTTTTCTCAGCGGCTTTTAAAACAACTTCATCCAGATCAACTTGCGAACACAGGCCAAGCGATACAGGGTCAATCGGATTAATAAGAGATATTTTCCAGTGAGTTCGTTCGCGGATGGCCTTAATCGTTGGCTTGGTTGTGCCAATGAGTTTGGAGATTTGTGCGTCTGTGACTTCTGGGTGATTACGCACAAGCCAAGCAATAGCGTCTGGGCGGTCTTGGCGGCGTGACAAAGGCGTGTAGCGTGGCCCTTTACGTTTTTTCTTATCGGGCGCCGGTGTACTTTCAAACGTATTGGCTTTTAAAGCATAGTTTGAATCTGATTCGCCTTTTTCAATTTCACTACGATCAAGTTGACCATTGGCAATTGGATCGGCTCCACGAACCCCACCCGCAACATCACCGTCGGCAATGCCTTCAACTTCAAGAATATGCAAGCTGCAAAATTCTGATATTTGTCTAAATGTTAAACCTGTATTGTCGATCAACCAAACGGCAGTGGCTTTGGGCATTAAAATTTGTGTCATGTCGTGACCTTCCAAGAAATTTAAGCGTTCAGACATTAAAAAACCCGGCTCGGCCAGGTTATTTTACGGTATTTCCGTATAGTTGTGGACTATAAACAAGCTTTAACTATATTGCAAGCCCTTGAGGAAATTGACTTGTCGCAATTATAATCCTTCCGTTACTAGTCTTATAGGGAGTTTTAATGTTTGATTCGGATTTAAAGCAACACGATAAAGCTGTTAAAGACTATACAGTCGGGCAAGATCTTTATGCGGCGTCTGTCAATGACATGCGATTATGGGTAGAGGCTTTACATCACGACATTGTCCGTATTGAAGCTGAGATTGAAAAAAAGCAACAAGAACGCCTGCAGGCAGATAAAATATTTAAAACAAATACGTAAGTGGCTTACTGCTTGCAACAGCTAGGCTAAAGATCACAATATGTGCCAAATCTGTAAAGTGGTAACACGGGTGCAGACGGGTACCAGGCAAAGGGCAAGAGAAAGATGAATTTAACATCTCAAAAATCGGGCGAGGATCTAGTGGATACATTGACACCTCAGGCAGAAGAGCGTCTTTTAGAGTTTACGCGCTCAGAACTTTTTGCGCGTACGTTTCGTGAAGGTATGGACATGGTTGAGGAAACCGCGGCTTACCTCGACGGGGCAGGACGGCAAGATAGTAAAGCCTTACCAAAAAATGATGCCCTCATTTATGCTTCGCAAAGCATGAAACTGACAACTCGCCTCATGCAAGTCGCGAGTTGGTTACTTGTACAACGCGGTGTGAAAACGGGTGAAATGACCCTGCAAGATGCACGTGCGGAAAAATACCGCCTTGTGCCTGAGGCCGCGAAAGAGGGTGATTTAAGTTTCGCCGAACTTGCGAAGCACTCACAAGCTTTACCGTCAATTTTACTCGACCTTCTCGCTCGCTCTCAAGCCTTGTATGAACGGATATCAAGATTAGACCGTAGTCTTTATGGTTCAATTGCTGCGCAAATGGGCAATACAGTTGCGGATCAGATCAGCCGCCTTGAAAGCGCTTTTAATATAGAGCCAGACGCTTAAGGCCTCTATTTATTGTTATTCCCTACTTTTTATCGTCAACGGACGGAGCAGATCTTGTTTGTAGGGTTGCTTCTGCGGTTTTTGCGAGGCGTTCGGCTGTTCCGTCACGAAATAGCCGACCTTTTTCCGTCATTAAGATAATCGCAATAGAGCCGAGACCTAAGACACCATAACCAATTAATATTGGTGTTAAGGTCCCGTTATATTGGCTGGCAATCGTGATCCCAATTGCACTCGCGATAGTTGTCGTGGCAAAGCCGTAGGCGGCACTGCCCGTGCCAGCTAATTTTCCGAGAGGTTCCATCGCGAGAGCTGAGAAATTTGCACTCACCATACCAAAGCACCCAAAGGTTATGGCAAAGAGCGGGAAGAAAATAGCCAAGCTTGGGCCGTAAATGAGGCATAGAATTAAATTTAAAAAAGATAGGCTTGTGAACACAAGTAAAGCTGTATGGCTGATGCGGCGCATACCAAACCGTTCGACAATGCGAGCATTGGTCAAATTTGCAACG
This sequence comes from Maricaulaceae bacterium, assembly GCA_039989855.1. Taxonomy (GTDB): domain Bacteria; phylum Pseudomonadota; class Alphaproteobacteria; order Caulobacterales; family Maricaulaceae; genus CALFVT01. The sequence goes on from JBDXGZ010000003.1 coordinate 135,782, forward strand.
GCAAGAGCAGAGGCAACGCCACCAAACCATAAGGCGAAATATTTTTCTTGATCAAATACATCAGAGAAAATTTGCTCAGCCGCGCCGATAAAGGCGAAAAGTGCGCCAAAAAGAACACCGCTGCTTAGCATATAACCGAGTGTGATCGGGCTTTTAATAACTTGCATATAACCATCTGCAATGACGCTTGGTTTTAGAGGGCGACGACTGGCTGGGTCTAAAGTCTCAGGTAAGCGTAATTCGACCCACCCCCACGTCACGAGGCCCAATATCCCCAAAATCCCAAAGGTCCAACGCCAATTCGTGACCATTAAGACGAGTTCTCCAATCCCCGGTGCAATTATTGGGACGATCATAAAGACGGTTAGTACAAGCGACATAATTCGCGCCATGCCGCGGCCCGCATAGACATCACGAACGACAGACACGGCCGCGACCCGAACGCCTGCTGCGCTGACTCCTTGCAAGGACCGCATAATTAAGAGGGCGCTAAAACTTGGCATGAACATGCAAGCAAAACCACAAATGATATAAAAGAAAAATGAGACCCGTAAAATTTTCTTACGGCCAAAGCGATCTGACAAAGGCCCTGCAAAAAGTTGAGGGATGCCAAAACCAAGGACATAGGAAAAAACCACCCATTGTTGATGGTTACTTTCGGTTAAGGCATAATGCTCTGCGATGTCATCTAACGCAGGTAGCATTGTATCAATAGCGACTGCATTTAATGAAATGCAAAGCGCAATAATTGCCACAAATTCCGCCGGTGATATGGCTAACTTTTGGGGTGAGGCTTGAGCCGCTATGTCGATATTGTCATTAGGCATAATGGATTATGTTGAAGTGCCTTTCATAAAGGGCAAAAAAAAACGGCCCCTTTGGACCGTTCTTGGTTCATATTCGGGGGTTGCCTTTTAGACAAAACCTTTAAACTTATCCTTGAAGCGAGACACACGGCCACCGCGGTCCATAAGTTTCGCGTCTCCGCCTGTCCAGGCTGGATGTGTCTTTGAATCAATATCAAGTACAAGACGGTCACCTTCTTTACCATAGGTGCTACGTGTTTGATATTCTGAACCGTCAACCATTTGAACGGTGATTGCGTGATAATCGGGGTGTATATCTTTTCTCATGGGTCTGACTCCTGTTACCACGGGATTGCTTTAGTTGGTCCCCCGCGGGTGAAAGCGGCGTATATAGGTCTGTGATGGGCGGGTCAAGCCTATCTTATTGTCGTAAGTGTCAGTGCGTGGCTTATTGTCAGTGGTCACCCCCACAAAGAGCTTACAAATTTGTGAACTGTCGTGTTTGGCATTGATCATACTTATCATTTAACACCCTAATTATCGAATAAACACGAGATAGACAGGATGATTAAATGACCCAATTCAAGACAATATTAATGACGGCTGCAACGGCGAGCCTTCTTATCGTTTCTCCAGCTTTTGCGAGCGGTTCTGGCGGCGGCGGTGGCGGCGGTAGCATCAGTACCGGTGACCGAGGTGTTTCAGGGCCAGCATATAATCCCGTTGTTGATTATCAAGCTGGTTTACAGATGTTAAAAGCGGGTGAGTTTAAACAGGCTGATAGAAAATTCTCTAAAGTGCTTAAAGCGACACGCCGAAATGCCAGCGCGAATTATTACATGGGCTTGGCAAAAGCTGGACAAGATAAACACAAATCATCGGTTCGTTATTTCAAGAATGCTGCGAAATATGACAAAACATTATATGAAGCGCAGGGTCAGCTTGGAGCTGCCTATTTTCTTTCCGGTAAAGCTGAGAAGGCTCAAGCTGTCCTGACTAACCTGGAAACAATTGCCGCTGAGTGTGGTACCTGTGCACAGGCCGTACGGATTAAGTTGGCGCAAGAGAAAATCACAGCGGCCATTAACGGCGACGTCCAAAAAACATCGTACCTATCGCCATACGGTCCAGAGGTTCTGGAAACACAATATTTTGCATCAGTCAGCCTCATTAACAAAGGCGAATACCAAGCTGCTTTTAATGATTTGTCTTTAACAGCTGCGGCTGCGGGGCCACATCCTGATATTACAACCTATATGGGCTATACACAGCGTAAACTTGGAAATTATGATCTTGCCAAGACCTATTACGCGATGGCTCTAGAGGTTGAGCCTAACCATAAGGGCGCGAACGAATATCTAGGCGAGCTTTACGTTGAAACAGGTGAGCTTAAGAAAGCTCATGTGCAACTTGCGAAACTTGAAGAAATTTGCACCTTTGGCTGTATCGAAGAAGATGAGCTTCGTGCATGGATTGTTGACGCGCGCCCATAGGTTTCGTAGTTCTCAGGCATGAGCATGTTTAAATATCATATCAAAAGCCCGTCATTCATGGTGGGCTTTTTTATGTTAGGTTTAGTTAGCTGCGATTCGACGGAGCACTATGTAAAGGCTGAGGCTCCAGAGATTGTGCGTTGGTCTTTACCGACAGCAAACATAGTCGATGTTTTATCGATTGAGCCAAATGAGTGTTTGCCCGAGATCCCGACAGACTCGCAAGTTTTAGGTCGCTTGGCTTTTCGTTCTCCGTTTCTTTTGGGCGGACAGGCCGCGCGACGGGGACTTACTTGTCAAGCGTGCCACGGGCAGGGACAGGTCAATGAAAACTTCTTCGTTGTGGGCCTATCAGAGACTCCCGGTACAGCTGATGTAACCAGTTTTCATTTCAGTGACGTGCTTGGAGATGAGAGCTTTAATCCCGTTCCTATACCGTCTTTATCTGATGATGTTGAGGCTGTTGATTTTGATCCTGATAAAACGGATTTGGAAAAATTTGTTCTGCGTTTAATCACGAAAGAATTTACGGGTCCCGAACCCACCCCTGAAGTTCAAGCGGCTTTGATGTCTTATTTGCGGGGAGTGTCTGATGAGCATTGTACGGCGTCTCATATTGAGCATGAGGCCTTGCTCGCTCATCAATTAAAGTCTGTTCGGCAGAGTTACGGCGCTTTGATAGGCTCTAACTTAAATGTTGAAAGTTTTGACTTTATGGTGGCCGCGTTACGGGTAGAGTTAGGGCGACTGCATAACCGTTTCCCGAATCATTCTGGACTGCAAGAAAAACTTTCGACCATGAGCCAATCTCTACGGGGCGTGAATATGGAAACGGGAGATATCAAGGCGCTCTATAGTGAATGGCCAGAGCTTGAGGCGGACCTAATGGCGGCCTATCCACGCTCTTTATATCAGCCGCAAATCATTCAAGAGTGGGCTAATGCGCGGCGCGAGGCATCTACGCTGTAAACGGGTGTTTTCAATTAAATGAAATAGATACCAAAATAGGTAAAGCCCGTTCCTAACATAAATAAGCTAACAGCGAATATCCAAAGCCTCCAGCTTAGGCGGCGGAGCCTTTGGCAGGCTTTGGCCTGAGCGGGATCTGTTGGGCAGGGGAGGTTACGGGCGCGCCATTGCAGCCATCCCGAAAGCGCTAAAATTATTCCAGCTCCAGAAAAGACCCATGTTTTATTTTTACCGAACCATGTGATGGCCGGAACCGTCTCAATTAATCCTGCCATAACGGCCCCTAGCCCAACACTGACAAGTAAGGCGGGTAAGACGCAACAAATTAATGTTGAGGTCGAGGCGAATAAGGACAGTGTCGCAGGCCAGAGGCTCACGGGTTTCACATCCCCTAATGCGTCGTCATTTGGAGCCATCAGAGCTGTGACACCACGCGGTTAATCTCAACCAGAGCATAGCCTGATTTGCGAACGAGTTTTTTTATGCGCTCATCATCCAGAGAATGGCCTTGCTGCATTGTGACGATAATGGCTTGTGCATCAAGGTCTACAGCAACATCTTCGACGCCCTCTTCTTTGCTAAAAACTTTGATAACCGCTTGAGCGCAAAAATCACAAACCATACCGTTGACTTTCGCCGTCATGATTTCTGTTTTATGTTCCGCAGATGCAACCGCTGGCGGCGTTGTTTGTGCATTGGCAATTAAGGGAGGCGTAAAGCTCCCGGCGAGTAAAAGTGTAAAAAGATATTTGATAGACATAATCATCCTTTCTAAAATCGTCGTGTGTAATTTGCCAGAAACCGATCCCGCGCGGGTGTATATCCAAGTTCAAATAGGTGAACATCTTTGAAAAAGCGAATTAAAGGCGTGGCCGTCACGGCTGTTTCATTTTCTGGTATATTATCAAGTTGAATCATAAACCACGTGTGAAGATCGCCGAACCCACCTACATAGGGAGCAAAGCCGAGGCGCGCATTTTGTCGAAAGTTTTGATCAAAGCTAAGGTCATCGGCGCGCGCGCTATAGCTGACGAACCAACGCCGCGTTTCCCAGTCGGCTGTGAGGCCAACAAAGCCAGCGAGGTCAGTGTCGGTTTGATCAAAATTCTCTGCGACTCCAGCTCCAAGGTTTAAATATATATTTGCTTGAGAGCCAGGCCCGTTCCAGCGTTTTAAAAGCCGCGTATATTGCGCCCCATAAAATCGACTATCTGTTGCCCAATTTTGTTCACCGTAAAAGCCGAGCGCATCTTTTGCTGTGAAGGAATAATGTAAATTAGCGCTAGAGAAATTAGCATTATTGTTTTGAATAATTGTCCATCCCCCTGGATAAGAGACAGGCCGTGCCGCAGCGGGTAAAGCCCACAGGCACATTAGAGGACATATCAGGAGGGATATGACCGCGCTGCGGATCACTTTTTTTGCTTCGTTAAGATGGCGACCAGTTCTTCAACTTTATCGCGCCGTTCAGATACATCGTCACTATTCAGAGCTGTCTCGACACAGCTGCCGAGGTGATCATCAAGAATAACGGTCTCTAAGCTCGATAGGGCTGATTTCACAGCTTGAACCTGCCGCAAGATATCAATGCAATATTTATCAGACTCGACCATTCGGGCAATGCCGCGAACTTGTCCCTCTATACGCGATAGTCGCTTTATTGATTTGTCTTTTGCAATGTCTCGCATACTATATACCTCTATGGGGTATATAATGTATACGTAGCTATTTTAAGTCAAGAGTTCTGTAAACCCAAATATAAGCGGTTGTTATGGCTTGTTCAGCAATTACTTTGACGCGCGTTAAAGGCGGCTAATTGCTCTGGCGTGGCTTTGGGTTGATGATGGGCTTTCCATTCATCATAGCTCATGCCGTAAACGCGCTGACGGGCCTCGTCTAAATCAACCTCAAGTCCCGCGTTATTTGCAGCGGTTTTGTACCATTTTGAGAGGCAGTTTCGGCAAAAATCTGCGAGGATCATGAGGTCAATATTTTGAACGTCCTTATTATCATCGAGATGTTTTAGCAGACGGCGAAAGGTCGCGGCGTCGAGCGCGTCTTTTTCGCTTTGGGTCAAATCGGTCATTTTGCATCTCTCAAATTGCGCGCTTCTTCGATCAACATAATAGGAACTCCGCCGCGGATAGGATAAGCAAGCTTAGCCTTTTTTGAAATCAACTCTCCCGCCTCTTTATCATGGGTCAACGGCCCGCGCGTTTTGGGGCAAATGAGTTGCTGTAATAATTTGGGATCTAAGGTCATGATGTGATCTGTATGGCTCATTATTAAACTTATTGAAGAGGGTTATCCAGATTATCACTGGCAGAATATAATGTCATCAAGCCAGTGAGGAGACGCCGTCGCTCATCATGGGTGTGGGCTTCGAGGAGGGATTGCTTGTCTTGGGGATTTAACGGACTAATCATTGTCGCTTGGTCAATCAGGCGATTGAGGGGGATATCCGCCAGGGCGTCCCAATCGACGTCAACACGTAAATGTTTGGCAAAAGCTTTCATCGCAACGGTCAAGGCGGCGCGCTCACTGCCGCCCTTATCGGATAAAGATTCGGGTAAATTTGCATCCATGTGTGCGTCAATATCATCTGCAAATTTGGTGAAATCGAGTTTTGCTATGCGGTAGGGGGTTTGCGTTTCGACTTCACCGATAAAGTTAAACCGTTTTAATCCTCGAAGGACAATGAGATAACGCCCATCATCAGTCTCGGAGAATTGAGTGATACGCCCCAAGCTCCCCACAGGAGCCAGATGCTGATCAATATTTTGTATCATAGCAATGAGACGGTCGCCTTTGAGGGCGTCATCAAACATGTTGAGATATCGCGGCTCGAAGACATTGAGCGGCAAGTCACATCCCGGCAACAAAATAGCTCCGTTAAGCGGAAACATGGCATTCTGCTTGGGGCTAGTTCGCCGCGCTAGGGATTTATAATGGGCGCTCATATGTGGACGAATTTACGCATAGAGAATTGAGGAGAGCCGCCGCCGACCCGCAATTGTGACGTCACTTTCATTTCCTTCTGCTTGGAAAATGGTCAAGAGGAAGTGCCGAGCGGCTTCGTCATTATGGGCGCGGTTTTTACCGATAGAATAAAGCAAATGATCGATAGCGTCTCCGTTTCTGCCTAATCCTGCAAAGGCCTTGGCGAGCTCTAAGCGCGCATCCAAATCATCAGGGTTTGCGGCAACCTTAGCCTGTAGCTCTGATGTTTCGTCAGGGGCTTCAGGTTCGGGCCGTAAATTCAGCATAGCGGCGATAGCGGTAATGTCGGGATGCCCAACGAGGCTTTCAGGGACTTGCGCCATCATTTGCACAGCCGCCTCATTATCCCCGCTTTCTATGTAAAGACGCGCGAGACCTGCAATCGCTTCGGGGTTTTCAGGGTCAAGTTTAAGGGCGGCGGCAAAGTCTTGCGCGGCTCCGCCGGGGTCGCCTGCTGTGAGGCTGTCTTTGGCGCGCGCCACCATTGCAGCAGAATCTTCAGAGGCCGAACGCTCACCCGACAGGCGGGCGACAAATTTCTCAAGTTCGCTTTCTGGCTGACCGCCCATAAATCCGTCCACAGGCTTCCCGTCTTTGAAGGCAAAAACAGCAGGAATAGAGCGAACACCTAATTGTCCCGCAACACCGGGGTTGTCATCAATATTAACCTTAACAAGTTTAACCTTACCTTTTGCACCCGTCACGACCCGCTCCAGAGCCGGAATAAGCTGCTTACAAGGGCCACACCACGGCGCCCAGAAATCAACAATGACAGGTAAGTCATTGGACGGCGTTATTACATCGGCGACAAAGGTTTGATCAGAGCCATTGACAATAAAACTATCAGGAGCAGGGGTGGGAACAGCAGCAGTCTCGGTCATGAATTATAGTCCTTTTGATTTGTTTATAATGTGGGTGCTTTTTATGTCGGGTCAAGGGGGTTGACCTCACATGGCTGTGAACTCACGTTTGTATCTTAGGTAAATCTATATCACTGAAATCAACAATTATGGGCTCACGCCCCATATGGCGGATAAAGCGTAGCATATCATCCTTTGAAATACCCGTCGTTGCTGTATTTTTGAGAGGATGAAAGTTTAGGCGATTTTCTTTTATTAAAGCGGCGTCTAATATCAGTGTCACCTGATAGCTCGGGTCATTAATGATAGAGAAAAGCGTCACCGAACCGGGCCGCACGCCCAGATGTTCATATAGCGCCTCTTCTTTGCCAAAGGATAGGCGCTTACAGTCCAATATAGGGTGAAGGCGATTGATGCGAATTTGCGTTGTCGCGATGGCGCATATCAAGAAATAGCGATTCTTTTTATCTTTAAGGAAGAGATTTTTTGTCGAGCCACCGGGCATAGCCGCTTTGATATCTGCCCCGTCAGCAACGGTGAAAATGGGCGGGTGCTCCACCGTGTCATAGTCAATGTTACAGTCCCGAAAGATGTCATATAATTCATTGCGTGTCGCTGGCATGAGCTCTCCCGTGCTTATACATGCCTCATTGATTTGGCATAGTTTGATTTTTTTTAACAGCAAGACTTTTCATGCGGGTTATTTTCCTGCAAACAACTATCATGACTGATAAAAAGACTGACTTATTTCTCGACGCTTATAAGGTTCAAAACCCTGCGCCAGAGCTACTCCCCGCCCGTTCAAACCGTCAGTGGATGGACGATACGCCGGGGCGCGTTCCTTACCGGTGCCTACCGATGACAATGGCTAATGCCACAGGGTGGGAGATTCTTTGCCCCTTTACGGTTGACCTTGAATGGAACGGCGGGCCCGCGAAGGAAGATATTAAAGTAACCTCACCTGAGGTTAAAACTACGCTGGATCATTTCGCGACGAGCCATTTTCAAAATGGCATTATTACCTTTCACACAGGCTACCTGTTTCGCACGCCGCCCGGATGGGCCGTGTGGGCCATGGGTCCGCCTAATTGGCCAAAAGATGGGGTCTATCCCTTATCGGGACTCGTAGAGACGGACTGGCTACCCTTTGGATTTACGATGAATTGGCAACTGACCCGCCCGGGTAAAGTTCGCTTTGAAAAAGGGGAACCCTTTTGCTTTGTTACCTTATCTGAACATCGCCGTATGGATGCGGTCGTACCGAAAATTCGCCTACTCTCATCAGATCCGCAGCTTGAACGCGATCATAAAGGCTGGTCAGAGAGCCGCGGGGACTTTGTTAAAAAGCTTGAAGAGCGTGACCCTGATACAGTCGCTAAGGGCTGGCAGCGCCATTATATGCGCGGCGAAACGGTGAGCGGTAAAGAACGTGAAGCCGATCATGATACGAAGCGTCGCTTGCAAAAACCCGTTGATATGACAGGCTCTGCCATGTTTAAATAGCCATGGTAGCTTGGGGGGAGGAGCTCAGGGGAGGCTTGAATGCGAAGCTTTAGCGAGCCTTGGGCAATTTCTTTAAATTTGTGCTGATTTTTTTTTAAAGAGGGCTTGATCTTGGATCTGTTCTGGGTCATATAGCGCGCCTTCGACCAAGGTATTACTTCTTTGAAGCATTGCCTTTATATACGTCTTTTTGAGCGGGCGTAGCTCAGTGGTAGAGCACAACCTTGCCAAGGTTGGGGTCGTGAATTCGAATTTCATCGCCCGCTCCATTTTCTTCTAAGTTATTGTTTTTATTATAAGTGCCTGAAAACACTTAGGTTTTGCTACAATTACCTGCTACAGTAACATGTATGGAGAAGAACGTGGCAAAGATGCATAAATACCTCAAATTGAGGGGTAAAACCTATGTGATACGGGTGCCCGTGCCTAAAAAGCTTCAGGGAGTTATTGGCAAACCAGAAATCACGCGCTCATTAAGTACACGGGACTTCGATCAAGCAAACAAACTTTATCCTGAGAAACTGGGGGCGATTCTGAAGTTGTTTGAGATTGCGCGTGGGAAGTTGGACAATGAAAGTCCTGCCCTGCTCATAGGGTTTAATGTTTTCGGGGTTGTAAATGAGTGGTTTCATAAACAACATGCAACAATAACAGCGACGACTAAAGCTAGGTTCTCTGACGAAGCGCAATTACAAGAATATAAGCTTGGATTGAAATATGACCTGACCGAGTTGTTTTCAAAGAATACGGAAAGGCGGTTTCATGCCGTTCAATCTACCGCAAACCAGCTATTGCTTGATATGGGCTACGTGAGCCGTAAAAATAAAAAAATCGCCAATGTTGATTTTAACGACCCAAAATACGAACAGCTTTTAGAGCTACTGATTACAGCTCAAATAGAGCTCTATGAATATGAATTAAGGCGGTTAGGTGATGGTATCGCCTGCACTCCTAATGGCCGAGTGTTTTGGCAAGAGATGACAAACTTCGGTTCGGCGTTGAAATCAAGAACACCGCTTTCAAAACTTATCGATGATTATATGTCCAGCAAAGGTAGTCACACTAAGGCTAAAACGATTGGTGATAAATATGCTGCATTTAAGTATTTAACTGAATCGGTAGGTGAGGACTTTTCCGTTGAGAATTTAACACGGGATCATTTTGTTCAAATTAGGAAGATTTTAGAAGCTTTTCCAAAGAACGCGACAAGGCAGAAAGTACTGAAAGGGATGTCTCTCTCCGAGGTGTCTGCGTATGCCACAGCTCAAAATATGGAATTTATGAGCAAGCAGAATGCTAACAAAATTATCATGCGGCTGAAGAGTCTTATGGAGTTTGCGGTTTCGACGGCAATTATTGCACACAATCCATGTAAAGAAATTAAATTTCATATTAGCGCGGCGGAAAAAGAAGCCTCCGCTAGAGAGCCTTACACTTATGAACAATTGCAAAAACTTTTTACTTCTGAGGCCTTTGACAAATCATACCCAAAAGGTCCGGCAATGTTTTGGGTCCCGCTATTAGCGCTTTTACATGGGTTTCGAATGGAAGAAATTCTCCTTCTCACGCTAAAAGAAGTAAAATGCGATAAAACCCTTGGGGTTTGGTATTTTGACCTTACGGGATTTACAACCGATGAGGTAAAAAATGCCAATGCAATACGGCGGGTGCCTTTTAATCCTCTTTTGAAGAACTTGGGGTTTCATGACTACCTCTCTGTCTGCAAAAATAATAAAATGGGTCGTCTTTTTCCTAAATTGAAACGGGCAACAGGTTCGGATCCAACGTATCGCAAACTATTCTCGCCAAAGTTTTCAAGATATAGCAAAGCCGTTGGTGTGCATACCAAACGCACGGTTTTCCATTCTTTTCGTAGGAACTTTTCTATTGCCTGCTCTGATGTAGAAATTCCTAATGACTATGAGAATGCACTGTCGGGCTGGACATTGGTTGGCGGGCAAGGGGGGACGTATAAAAAGCCAAAAGACTTATCTTTAGAGAAGCTAGCCGAGATGATGTCTAGAATTGAATATCCGAAATTGGATTTGTCACACCTCTACAACGATTAATTTCCGCCTTTAAGTTATAGATTTAATATAAAACCGTATTGCAATTGATTGCACGCAGCACACGTTAACTTCACCGCCTTTCACGCAGTAAAACCCAGTAGAAATCCCAATAGGTTTAACTCCCCTCGAAATTCTGGCTGTGCTGGACTTACCAAATTGAATTCAAAGAGAAATTTACAAGCCATGGCGGGGAAAACACTCCCAATGAATTTTAGAGGTATTTGTGGTTATAACTTAAGGGTGTTTTAGGGCTTCATTTAGGAGGCGTTGTGCCCATTTAAGTTCCGCTTCATTGAGCTTGGATAATTGAACTAACATATCTCCCAAAACACTCTTTTCATCGCTGTGTGAAAGCCCTTGAGCTGGAAAAAAGCTATTAGGCGGTACATCAAATACTCCGCAGAGCCGTTCTATGGTTTTAAATGAGGCCCCTGCCGTCCCGCGTTCCATTTTGCCTATCATTTCCTCTGATAACCCAATGCGGTTGGCCAATTGAGTTTGGGTGAGATTCATACGTGTACGGTGAATACGTATTTGCGCCCCAAATAGCTTCTTAAGCGTGCTCATATTCCCTCCTTCAGTCACTGTCAGTGATAGAGGGAAGGATTTGAGAGTGTGAGAGACTTAAATTACGGTTTTTGTAATTAACCAAACTCATATTGCAATCAATTGCATATTAAGTAATAGTTCTGTTTGTTCTTGTTACGGTAATTTTAGGGTGGGTATTATGAAGCATGTATTAGTGGGGTTGATTCTATTTGGGTATAGCTTCCAATATAATCAGGCCTTTGCTTCATCGGATATTGAACGATCGGGTGAACGCATTGGGCGGTGGTGCGATACAGCCATTCCTGCAATGCCTGAACAGGACTACATTATTGAGATATGGAAATCTGCTAATGGCGGCTATTCTTACCATCAGATATTCAAAACCAAAACCTCCGATATTCCATCGATGAATTCTTATGTGGCAAAAAAGATCAAGGGTTCATGGCAAATCCAGAGCGGTTTCGGTGAATATGCCCGTATCGGAGACGATGGCGGCCTCAAAATCTATGACGGACAAGGCTTTATCCGCAAAGCCATTCCAGTTGGTCCGTGGGCCAAACCTGGTGAGTGCCGAACAATACCCCCACGCTAACTCAAAATGGAGACTATGATGAAACGATATGCAATAACCTTTATGGCGGCTTTAATGGTCAGCGCCTGTGCAACCGCTCCGGGCAATCTCCCGTATAGCGATCAGGAATATGCAAATTTACCCATTGAGCATTTCTTGGAACTTATGACGCTTAAAGATGATGAGCTAGAAACTAGCGCTCAATTTTCGACCTATAAAGGCCGCAGACCTAATCCATCTGGTGATTTGTATTTGTCTTTCGTTTCAAATCCTAATGATGAGTTTATGCGGGCGCATGTTTTTAAAGACAGCGGCAAGGAAATATATCAGATGTATTTCCTGCTTAGCTCTTCACAATGGAAACGCCCTTCACAGATTAACTTCTCGGCGGGGCTTGGATCAAAACCCACAGACAGAATTGGCATTGATGCGACTTGTTCTGGGGCATCATGTACGAACTTTGAAGATGTGGTTGTCAACTTTACCAAAGAAGAGCTGCAAGGTGTTCTGACTGCATTAGAGTCTCTATCAGAAAAAGCTGTCAGGTTTAGGGTTAAAGGACAGTCAGGCAAGGATTACGACGGCTCGATGGCCTCTAACGAAATAAAGGCCATACTTCAGGCTGTAGAGACCTACAAAGCCACGCGCTAAGCAGTAACAGGCGGAACAAGAACATGCAAAATTTATATATTTTGCCTAATGATTTCGAAGAATTTGCGAAATATCTTCCAAATAATGGGATGGGCGAGCTAAGGCACTTAGATGGCTTGTTACGCCTAGATATATCAGAGTTGAGAAAAAAAGGCGTACTCAGCAATCATACGCCCTGCAGTATGGAAATTGCTAGAAATGGTGAAACCGTTGGGGTCATGAAACTCCAAGCCAGCCACGACTTTCTAATGGTCAGCGGAGCCTCGAACTTTAATATCAACCAACATATCCCTCTTACTCAAACCCCTTGCAATTATGGCGGCTCCCGTAAATGGTTTTTATGCCCTGATTGTGATCGGCGGGTTGGAGTTTTATATTATCAAACTCAATTCAAATGCCGTCATTGTACAAATTTATATTACGAGAGCCAGTACAAACCCGAAAGTTCTCGACTGTTTTCTAAAGCAAGAAAGATCAGGCGAGACTTAGGTGGTTCGGAGAATATGTCAGAGCCTTTTCCTGAACGCCCAAAGGGCATGCATGTAAATACATACCTAATACAAATGGAATCCTATTGGTTATACGCAAACCAAGCCTTTCAGGCTTACAAGGCTTCTTGATCTGTCAATTTTGATGGTCAAGCGAGTGCTTTAAACCGCACCCAAAGCAAGGACTCTAGCTGACTGCCGTTAATTACCAGAAGGCGGTCAAGGCAGCTTTGACTAATCATATGGGGTGGACTTTAGTGAAGCAGGTCCATAGTACTTGCATATATAGATGTAATACGTTTTAAACCTTAGTATAGTGAGTGCAGTTTAAACTATCGATGTAAGTATAATGGGCGGAATTCAGTTAGATTTTTTTGATAGACTCTTTCAAGTCGGCGGTATTCCTATACTGCTAGGCTTCATTACGTTTCTTGCATTTAGCGTCGTTTTTGGTTTTAATCCGACTGATAGTTTTAAGCTAAGAATTGCATCGTTTTTAACTGGCGAACGCTCTAACGCTGATTGGGCGGATGTATTTCTTTCTAAATTTGATGAAATTTATTCACCAAAAATGTGGAGTTGGAAGCGCCTGAAGTCCTCTGCTTTTAGCTCTTTAATATCTGTATTCGTGTTGTTTATATTATTTGACGGCAACTTCTTAAATATACTTGGCAAAAGAGCTGTTGATGATTTGACTATCTACTCAGTAGTTATCTTTGGAGTTATTCTCAATCTGGTTCCGGACTTCTTTTCTATTGCTCAGACTAGATGGGTTATAAGGACGATTTCTAAAACTAAGAGGTTTAGTTGGCAGGTATTACTCTTATTGATAGACCTTTTGTTTACGATGCTAGTTATTCTAGTGCCTCTTATTATTTTTCAACGTATCGCTTATAGAGTTCCAGTATCTATTAATAGTGCTTTGGAGCCAATTGCGAGTTATCGGTCAACGTCTATATTTTTCTATTCGACTTTTTTGACTTCTTTGAGTGCGTGGATATTTTGGATTTCGAGCCTGACAATACGTTTGATATCGGGAACCTTTTTAAAAAACACATTAGATATTAAAGGCCGTCCATTTTTAACAATGGGAGTTATTGGAAGCGTGATTGTAACAAGCTTTTCTCTTGTGTCTGGAGCCTTAATTAAAGATAGCCCTATTGGAAATTTCGACCAATTTGCGTGTAATATGGATTGGCGTTCGTGTGAGCATGGTAAACGAATTGCTACGAATGATGAAGCTTTAAA
>JBDXGZ010000004.1:0-2328 GCA_039989855.1 Maricaulaceae bacterium
AATTAGGCGAAGAGAACGAAAGGCTCAGAAGTTTAGATCCGTGGGGAACGCTCAAAGACTGCTTTCAGCCCACAGCCAAATCTACAATCTCTTCAATCACCGACGCCATCTTATCGCTAGAAACACACTCCGTAAATTCCGGCATAATGCTAAGACTGAATGGAATTTAGTCGCGGCAGCGGCGTGCGCATAAGGTGCTTGTCGGCGGGAAATAGCAGTTAGTTCAGTTAATGTGACAAAGCCGCAGTTTCTTCTGTTGGTGTTTGAGTGTCCATTTTAATCTCCGTAAGGGCGACCACACCATGTGACCGCTACTATTGAGACAAGGCCCTCACATACAGGGCCGCACAGACACTAACGCTTCCTTTGCACCGCAAGTCCAGTGGTTTATGGAAGAATAGGGAATACGTAGAATTATCCCCAAAGTGGACCTCAGCGAGTGTCCTTTATTGGGCGATTTTAAGACGCTGGTGGGGCATCTATTGTAGTGTAGTTTTATGCCATGAGCCCCACGGTTAAAACATCACAATGTTTCACTTGTAGATTTTATGCCGTTAGTGATTTCGTAATTATTTAGTAGCAATAAATACACCATATAGTTTTATATATTAAAATACACTCTTAGGCTGAGTTGAAGTCTTGCGTACAGATATTACTTTTTAATAAGGCTGGACTTAAGCGCCAAGCAAGCTCCGAGCTTAGTATTAACAGGATATTTAGGTGAGCAATAATTATTTATACACGCTCAGTCATATGGGGCGCAATAAAGCTGAGATAAGAGGTTCTATGCATATGGTTTCGCGGGTCTTGATAGCGCTGACGGCTCTTGGGGCAGTTTTAAACATTACGCCTATGGCGCAGGCACAAATCTCAACTCCCCAAGATGTTGGCAACCTTGTTTTTTGGGTGGATGCCAGCGATGTA
The DNA here is from genome assembly GCA_039989855.1 of Maricaulaceae bacterium. Lineage (GTDB taxonomy): Bacteria > Pseudomonadota > Alphaproteobacteria > Caulobacterales > Maricaulaceae > CALFVT01. Next base: position 925 of record JBDXGZ010000004.1, read on the forward strand.
AATGGAACTGGAATTCAACCCGTAAATGGAGATGTTGTTACAAGCTGGGCTGATAAAAGTAGCGTAGGAAATAATCTTACGACGTCCGCTGGAACAGTGACCTTCGAAGCCACGGGCTTTGACGGTATAAACCCCTCTCTTAGATTACCTCTTTCAGCTGATATGGATGCGCCGAACCCATTCTCTGGTGATTTTCAAAATGAACTAACAGTATTTTTTGTTGCCGCAAATGTGACCTTCCAAAGGGGTGTGTCTCTGTCTTTAAATGGGCATAATAGAAGTGATGATCCTGCAGATGGACGCTTTAGCTTTCATACGCCTTGGACAACAAATGATGCCTTTTTTGATGCGGGCTCATCACTGGCCCAACACCGTCTATTCGGACCATTTCCTAACGCATTAACCGAGACTACACTTTTTACCGGTCTTAATGATGCAAATGGAAGCTCTCAGTTATTTCGTATTGATGGACAGGCATTCGGGGCTGATACTACCGCTATATCTGCAAATGTATCCCGTGGCGTTCATATAGGCACTCTATCAAACGGCCTAGTGTATGATGGTAGGTTCGCAGAAATTTTAATCTATGATCGGGCTTTAACAACCGCCGAAATTGCAGATGTTGAGTGCTTTCTCTTGTTGAAATGGAAGTTATCAGCTGCGCCATCAGGATGCTCAGTGAATGTTTCTGCGACCCAGGTCGTTGAGGTCTGGGACCCAACCGAGTCTGGAAAATATGCCATTCCTGGAAACGATGTTATCTATACAATTACTTCAACTCATGAAAGTGGCCCGGCACTTGATATGGAGTCTTTTTTCTTAAGCGACCAAATGCCTTTAGAAGTTATTTTTTATAATGGAGATATTGATGATGAAGGTCCAGAAACTAATCCTGTATCTTTTACAGAGAATGGCTCTGGGTTGGCCTTTGATTATACAAGTGATGTCAGGTTTTCAAATTTAGATGTAAAGCCGTCTGTTATGACCGATTGTACCTATGCGCCAGTCACGGGATATGATCCAGCAGTCACCTATATTTGCATTCAGCCAACGGGGGCCTTTCAATCAGGAACTCCAGACCCATCATTTTCGATCTCCTTTAGAGCGCAAATACAGTGATCATATTCACCGACTGCAAACAGTATCGACGAGCGCTGACAATATAAATTTTATTCTTGATCTTCAAATATACTAAATTGGGCTTTGTCACGTTAACAGAACTCGTCGTAATTTTCTCAGGATGCCTTTCTTAAGCACAAGTTGATGCCGTGGCTCTATACCATTCCATCTGCGCTTGCGCTCTGAATTTTCGAAGTATTTGTCTTGAGATAAGATGGCGCCGATGATTGAAGAGGTTGTAAATTAGGCCGAAGACCGAGAGCATTTTTTGTGCGTTCTTGATCG
>JBDXGZ010000005.1:0-8929 GCA_039989855.1 Maricaulaceae bacterium
AATTAGGCGAAGAGAACGAAAGGCTCAGAAGTTTAGATCCGTGGGGAACGCTCAAAGACTGCTTTCAGCCCACAGCCAAATCTACAATCTCTTCAATCACCGACGCCATCTTATCGCTAGAAACACACTCCGTAAATTCCGATATAATGCTAAGACTGAATGGAATTTGGTCACGGCATCGGCGGGAAATAGCAGTTAGTTCAGTTAATGTGACAAAGCCCTTTATAGCGCGAGACTATAGGACCTGGAAATACGCAGTGTACGTGGTAGATTGGTTAGTCCGTTGATAACGCGTCTCAGGCCTCAAATTCCCTGTTAAACAGGGAATTTACAGGGAAAATATTGAAAAAGGGCGACGACCTAACCGATTTAGGAGTTTCCAGCCTCGTATGTCCCTGAAACACCGTCCTAATTTACGCATTTCCCTGTTAATAAATAACAGGGAATTTAAATTCGAAAACTGGGAAATATAAAATACCCATAAGGGATCTAGAATGAGTGTTCACTCAACGGAAACAACTCCAAAATAAATACAATTTAGCCCCATCAATGATCTCTGCTCATGTCCTTAATCGAGCAGTTTTAGGTCACTTATTTGAGTTTGATTTTGGGCAGTTATTTACACATACGGAACCTCGCTCCTTCAGCTGCAACATCAATTTACCCATAGGGCTTTGTGAAATTAGAAAGCTCTGTTTGTGTGATTAACGTCACAAAGCCAAAGCATCAATCATAACAAAGCGACGACTCATTACGTTAAACAGACAAAGCCACTTTGTTTAATAAAACAAAACCGAGCTATTTACTTTTAAGCACTAATAGCTAAAAATTTAAGATATAAACATGGGCGCCCTACTGAATGTCATCACAAGATTTAAATACCCAACTACATAACGCAATTGATATACGTTTAGATCCTGATTTGCTTAACGAACGGCCTATTCCCTTTACGGCCAATTGGTTCAGTGTATCACGAGAAGATTCCATTGAGCTACTATCGCAACTCACCAGAACCTTGGTAGATCGTGGTAATGATACCCCCTGGCCCTTACAACATGAAGCCTTAGCCCTGCGGTCTACGCCTCTGCCGTTTTACGAAGATGCAATTTTGATCGACACTGTCTTGAGACACCGCATTGGGTGGATTGGGCATACAAGTTTCATCGTATTCAATAACAGATTAGTGCAGTTGACTCACAACTCTATAGAAATTCATGAGATAAATCATGACCAAAGCCCTAATTTTGAAACCGCTGATAATGTATCACTTTATTTGAAATTCTTTTGCTGGATTGTCTGCGGGAATGAAGGCCCATTTTCTATTGTAGATGAGAAAGAAAGACTGGAACGCCATCTAAACGAGGACGCGAAGACGGCCTTAGAGGGTTTTTTCACTCCCCTCGCCCCTGTAGCTAACCCTGGCCTTGACAAAAAGGGGCATTGGAACATAGCCGCTCCAATTTACTATAACCAGACCGCATTTCAGGCTGGATTTGATGTACACCCCAATGGGTTAGTTGAGATGTTGACTGATGATGAAATCTTTGATTTCGGCCCTGATACTGCCTCATGGCAATTTGAATCCCACATTCGTTATTTTAGGAAAGACGATTAACTATGCTCCGTGATATCTATGCCACTGCTACGAGTAACCCGCGTTTACCTAAAGAGATTGAAGGGGACGGCCTTCTTGTCGGATGGTCGATGGAAAGAGAACATAAAAAACCAACTATGGGCTTTCAATTTGGCGACGCGTGCAGTCAGAAAGATCCTGAATTAGTTGACCCTATTTTATTCGGATCAGAAGGCCATTTAATTACAATTGCCGCAACGGGCGCGGGAAAGGGTGTGGGGTGTATCGTGCCCGCTTTGCTAACCTATGATGGCCCTATGATTGTCATTGACCCCAAGGGAGAAAATGCCGCTGTAACACGTAAATACCGTGAAGAGGTCTTAGGACAAAAAGTTTATGTCATTGACCCCATGGACATCGTACCTGGAGAGTCTGCCTGTCTTAACCCGCTCGATGCGATTGACCCTAAAGATCCCAATTGTGTGGATGAAGCTGTGGCGCTTGCAGAAAGCCTCGCTATTCATCTTCGCCAAGATACGAATAATCAATATTGGCATAGTCGTGGGAAAAATTTGATTACTGCCCTTATTTTGCAAGCGGCTTGTTCTGAAGCACCGCAAGATAGAAATTTATTTCATGTTAGAAATAATTTGGCTCTGGGCGTAGGGAGTTCAAACCATAATGATGTTCGAGACGAAAATAACAATCCACTTTATGAACTCTTATCATCATCTCTTCATCCAGAAGTCAAACGGGCCGCCGCCACAGTCACAGGAATGGCCGACTCAACGCTCGGCAGCATAATAAGCATGGCACAAGATATGGTGGATTTTGTACGAGGCGACCCCGTTCGCAATGCCACCTCAACTTCGTCATTCTCACTTGAAGAGATTACGCGAGGTGATCCGATTACAGTTTACATTGTACTGCCTCCGCATATGTTAGAAAGCCATGCGCCACTGTTACGCATATGGATAAATGCTCTGTTAAAGGCGATTACAAAACGACGCCACCGCGTGCAAAAGTCAACGCTTATGATCTTAGATGAGGCGGCTCAATTAGGCGAATTTCCACCTCTCAGACAAGCCATTACACTCATGCGTGGCTATGGCCTGCAAACATGGAGCTTCTGGCAGGATATGTCTCAGCTGAAAAATGCTTATCCAAATAGCTGGGAAACCATCATCAATAATTGTCAGGTCGTTCAAGCCTTTGGCGCGCCCAATATGAGCGCTGCTAAAAGTATCTCTGACCTCTTCTTGCTCATGCGACCAGAAGGGGTACTCGACATGGGCCCCGAAGAGATGATTGTTCAAACACGCGGTGACGATGCCTTTATAGCCCGACGCCCAAACTATTTAACAGACCCCGCCTTCGAAGGAAAATATGAGAGCAATCCACTCTACCATTTCGCCCCTGTAAAAGAAGAAGAAAAACGCCCTGTTAAAAGGCGAGAAAATGTTTACCCACGTGACATTGAGAAATCAAATTCAGACAGCACAGATGACAAATTAGCTGAAATATTAAAACGTTATAAATAATTATTGATAAGCGTTCGTCACGTTCAAATAAAATATTTAGCATTATCAAATGAGTTACATGTTTTTCAAAAAACAACCGACAGATATGTTATCTATCTAGCATTTGGTGATTTTGTCACGTTAACTCCGTTTTTCCGTTGTGATGCTAACCGGACGGCATGAAGGCCTCTATCTATTCCCATAATCATTTCCATTCGGATATAATTAGCTTTACAGTTCGGATGTATCTTAGGTTCAATCTAAGTTTTCGCGATGTGAAAGAGCTAATGGCCGAACGTGGTATCGACGTGTCATACGAAACGTATCTGAAGATGAGCCGATAAGTTTGGTACAGTTTACGCTAAACGAATAAAATAAAGAGCAGAAGCACCCTCACCTGTCTGGCACTTGGGCGGCAACCACAGAAATTTAGGTTAATTCATCTCGCGTAAAAATAACTTACGACACACGCTTAAATCTACAATCTCTTCAATCATCGACGGCATCTCATCTCAAATTCAACATCTCGAAAGTTTAGGCAAATGCTCAAGCTGAATGGAATTTAGTTGCGGCTTCAGTCTTTCTCTAAGACTTTGGACTAGATTATTACGAAATCTACCATTACCGTCACAAAGCCTCAGCCTTTATGGCCTCGACAATTATGCCCCCTAATTAATTCGAAAAAACTTTAGACAAGGATTGCGATTAAAGTTAAACGTAAGTGTGACTGGGCGTGTACTTCATATATCGGAAGACCAAGGCTGGGACGGTATTATAACCGCCCTTAAGACCGCACGACAGAGTGTTGATAGCGCCTATAGGATTGAAATTACTGCTGGCCAATATGAAGGCACGGAACCGCTTTTAATTCCGTCGGGCGTCACAATGATCGGGTCGGGGGATGCGACACAGCTTATTTTTAAAGGGCATGACTCCGCGTTGCAAATCATAGAGGCCGCTAACGTCACCCTTGAACGCTTTAGTCTGCATTATGACGGGCAAGCTCCAGACAATGAAGAAACAGACAACCCTGATGATGACTTAGGGGCTATTCAGACTGAGCGTAGTTTGAACTGCCGCTTAAAAGCGCTCAACTTATCAAGTAAAAATCAAGGTATTCATGGTGTCTTTTCAAAGCAGGGGCTCGAGCACTGCTATGACGAGGTCATAATTAATGGATTTTGCAATGGCCTTACATTGAGCCAGACACCGGCTGCAATACAGAGCTGTCAGATAAGCAATGCAGGATTGAACGGTATTTCGGCGTGGGGTAAAAATACTCAGACTGAGTTAGGTGAAGGTCTTCATATCAAAAGTTGCATAGTTAAGCAGTCGGAAGGGAATGGCATTATTGTAGGTGGCGTCAACGCTGTGTTGACGGACAATTTATCCTCTCAAAATAAAGAGAGTGGCATAGGCCTACAGCGGGATTTTGACAGACCTGATGATACAGATTTCGAGATCACATTAACGGGTAACCAAAGCTGTAAAAACGAAAATTATGGCATTCTTGTATTCGGCATCAACGCTGTGCTGGAAGATAACCAATGCTCTCAAAATAAAAGGCATGGTATATCCCTACAGAGGGATTCTGATAGGCGTGATGATACAGATTTCGAAATCACATTAACGGGCAACCAAAGCTGTAATAACAAAAATAGTGGCATTCTTGTATCTGGAGTCGACGCTGTGCTGACGGGTAATCTATCCTGTCAAAATAAAGAAACTGGTATAGTACTACAGCGGTATCCTGAGAGGCCTGATGATACGAATTTTGTGATCACATTAGCGGGTAACCAAAGTTGTGATAACGGACATTCGGGTATTGTTGTATTCGGCGTTAACGCTGTGCTGGCAGATAACCTATGCTCTCAAAATAAAGAAACTGGTATATTCCTACAGCGGTATCCTGATAGGCCTGATGATACGGATTTCGAGATCACATTAACGGGCAACCAAAGCTGTGAAAATGAAAGTACTGGTATTGGTGTATACGGCGTTAACGCTGTGCTGGCCAATAACCTATGCTCTCAAAATAAAGAGAGTGGTATATTTCTACATCGGGATATTAATAGACCTGACGATACAAATTTCAAGATCACATTAGCGGGTAACCAAAGTTGTGATAACGGACATTCGGGTATTGTTGTATTCGGCGTCAACGCTGTGCTGGCAGATAACCTATGCTCTCAAAATAAAAATAATGGCATAACCCTAGAGCGGTATCCTGATAGGCCTGACGATACAGATTTCGAGATCACATTAACGGGTAACCAAAGCTGTGAAAACGAAAGTGCTGGCATTGGTGTATTAGGCGTTAACGCTATACTGACAGATAACCTATGCTCTCAAAATAAAAATATTGGCCTAGCCCTATATCGGAGCTCTCATAGGCAAGAACATAACAACTTTACCATCTCCCTCAAAAATACAATCAGCTCGGGAAACCTTAGGCAAGGCTTAAGTCTCTCTGGTGTCAATGCCTTATGTGACAATCTGCAATCTTACGATAATGGCGCTCACGCTCTTTATAATTTTTGGCCCAATTGGGGCAATTATTATACTGACAATCCGAGTTGGGAATTAAATGGGTCGGGCAATATTTTACATGCGCATGAGGAGGCGGTGTTTCAAGATCCGAAATTGCCGCTAAATTCGGGGACATTTGAATATGAAACGGCCTCTCTTTCTACCCCCGGAATATTCTATAATATTGCGCCTCAAAACTTAAATTTAGCGGCTTTAGATGGTGACATTGCCGCCGATGCAAAATTAGTTTGGCAACTCGATCAGTTCACAAAATCATATCTCGCGCGCGGATTATTTGCGTCAATCTGGACGGAAGAGCGGGTGTCGCCTGAGCTGCCTGAGCCGCCCAAATTTGGCGCGCAAGGGTATAAATACAAACTCACAGCTGAGGGAAATGGTGACGCCATTACGCGCAAGGCCGTGCCGTCTCCATCGGGTGAGCCCTCAACATGGCTGCCGCTACATTTTGACCGCTTAATCGCAAAGCTGCGACCTCATACAGATAGCATACGCAAGACACGGCTGTCCATTATGATCACGCCAGACCCGCAAGATGCCTCGGACCTTGCCGAACACATACGTCTTCGGAGCCTAACCGCTCATGGCAGCTGGCCTGAGGGCCCCAATGATATAAAGGCAGCGGAGGCCCTCGCAAAAAATTATACTGAGCCATCAATTGCCGATGACCTAAACATTGCGCCCGCTCTATATATAAATAGCCCCCCTCCAGTTGATGAATCTGAGGCAGGGAACACCTCTGGTGACACAATATTTGACACGGCTTTACGTGAGGGCCAATCCATCGGCTGGCAACGGGTGAAAGCGCTTGCCTCCCATAAATTCTTAACGCTTGCGTTGGGCCTTATCCTTTTACTGGCCTTTTTACCCGTTCCCCTTATCGCGGAAGGTCGCGCCCAAATATGGGCCGTCCTTAAAGGCGCTCTATTGGGAAAAGCCCCGCTATCCCCATGGCGTATGTTCTTCGGGAGCATGGGCATTTTCACCACAGGGCTTATCTCATTGCGGCTCCTAAATTCATTATTGCCACGGCCTATAAAATTTGGCGCGTCCATAATGGACATGGGAGACAAAGGCATAGGGTCTCCATTTCTACGCCAGATGCTCCAGATATTTATTGGCAAGTTAGAAAAAAACATAAATGCGAGTAAAATCTGGACGCAGTGGGCGCAAAGCCGACTTTATGCTGGCTCGGATTATCCCGTTATGATCATTGATGATGTTACGAATTGGCGAGAGCGCGACATTGAGGCTCTCTCACACCTTGTTGGTCCAAAAGACGGCGCTCAGGGTTTATGGGTGGTTGTAACTGTACCTGGCCGAAGTTTTGAGGCGGCTGCAATAGATAAAATCACCCCTCTATTTGATGAGGCTGAATTATATTACGGCGATACAGAAGACCGTATTAGCATCCATAATCAAATAGCGCCCGCAAACCAAACGGCTATGTCTTTAGAAGAAATGAGAGACGCCATTGGGGACCTCTTAGGGTTCGCATCCTTGAAAGACGAAAATGCAGCTTATGTGAATGATTTATGTGATTACCGTTTTAATTTATATGATATGTGGACAGGACTTGTTTTAGGGGCCGCAGTGCAAAATAGGCCGATCTTGTCATCTAAGTTAACGACTCAGACCATAGAACGAAATGAAGCGCTCTTAGGAGTGCTGCAGCCTTATTATGAGTTATTCGTCAATATGACTCAACGGGACCAACCCACCTTAGATAAACGTCTTGATCGGTCTGATGCAACTTTTGAGGCTGGCAGAACTGCAATCGCCCTCCGTCATCATTATGACAGCGAGCGACGATCTGAACAGTTTTTAGAAGGCCGCCCCAGTCAACGCGCTATCCTATATAAATATTTATCCGATATATGGCCCACTGATGGTCATGAGACGCTTCCATTTAAACATTATATGGCCTTTGGTCTGGCTTGTGGTATCTATGATGCTTTAGAGAAAATTCAAGCGTCTAGTCTGAGCATTTCAACCCATAATGTTAATCAAAAAATTGCCGCATGGCATAGTATTGGATTTTTAATGTCCGAGGCGGAGAGTCTTTTAGGCCGTGCAGCCTTTTTTGATCTCTTCCCGACTTTACGAGACACATTAAAGGATCAGCTTATCAGCTTAGAGACGTTCTTAAAAGCAGACGTGCCCCTAGACCTTCGGGCTCAGGCGGCCGGCCTCAGCCTGCGGGCTATGCCGCGCGAAGCGCCTGAAGTTTTAGCTGAATTTATTGATTACCTTGCGGAGGAGCAAAAGGATTACGAGCCTGTTCTAGCCTTCAGGCGCGCAGAGCCTATTTTGTTAAAAACCTCATATGGGTGGACGGATGAGTTTCATAATAAAATGCGAAAAGCACTAGAGATAAGACTGAACAAAACGCCCAGTCTTGCGAAAAGAATTTCAAACGCCGCAACAGTTGAAGAGATGCAAACGCTTCTTGAAAACCATAAATCTCTTGGTGAGCGCCTCATCTATGTGGCTTGCCTAAGTGCTTTAGCTACGCTTGGGCACAGCTCAACTGACGTAAAAGATGACCGCTCAAAACTTTACAACGCCCTTATAGAACTCAGAGACCGAACTCGAAAAGATCAACGTCACATGCCGCCAAAACTAACGCGATACGAAGCTAGCGATATCGTTTTTAAAATCAAATCTGGCCACTCAACCGTAGACTTATTGTGCAAGTCATTAAAAACTCATACTTTATAGCCTCTTACGGCTTTGTCACGTTAACTCCGCTTTTCCGTTGTGATGCTAATCGGACGGCATGAAAAGCTCTATCTATTCTCGACATCGTTTCCATTTGGATATACTTAGTCGTGCCGTTTGGATGTATTTTAGGTTCAATCTGAGTTTTCGTGATGTGGAAGAGCTAATGGTCGAACGCGGTGTTGATGTTGCCTATGAAACAATCCGAAGATGGGTTGATAAATTTGGACCAACTTATGCAAAGCGGATAAAGTTTCGGGTCGAGTGCCCCTCCCCAGTATGGCATTTAGACGAAGTCTACACTAAGATTAATGGGAAGATGGTTTACCTCTGGCGAGCCGTCGATGACGAGGGAACGGTTCTCGATGTTGTTGTTCAGCGGCGGCGAAATACAAAAGCAGCCACACGTTTGCTGCGAAAACTCCTAAAGAACCAAGGCATCAAACCTAACCGAATTGTGACTGATAGACTTGGGTCGTACGGTGCAGCGCTAAAGCTTCTAGGGATGAAACATCTACAAGACGTTGGAGGCCGAAAGAATAATCGCGCCGAATGTTCGCATGTTCCA
>JBDXGZ010000006.1:0-30288 GCA_039989855.1 Maricaulaceae bacterium
TATGTTGCTAATTTTGCTCCAAGCGCGGCACGAGCTGCACTATCGGGGCTTATATCGTATCCATCAAGATAAAGCACCCAATCGGTTTGTCGGCTCATTAAAAACTTTTTGGTCAGATTTGCCGCAAACATTTCAGCGTCAAAATCAGCTTTTTTACCTGCTCCAGCGAAAATGACTTGATTAGACTTTGCTCCATCAAGTGCATAGACACTAAAAAATTGACCCTTTTGTCCTTTAAAATCAGCAGCTTGAGCTAAATCTTCAAAGTTTAAAGCCAATGATGACCCAACACCATTTCTAACAAGATCATCGAAAACTGGAAATATTGCGAGTCCAGCTTTATGTATCTCAGCTTGTTTAAAAGTGATTGTCACAATTTACTCCTTTGGTATGATTTATCGAAAGCTATGCGCTTTTTAATTCTTATTCTTTTGCAGATATGTTCTTTGCACTGTAATAGATGTGTCACTATTACATGTCATGCTTTTTTAAAATAATTTTCAGCATGAAAATATTGTGTATCTTGGGGTAAGTGAAATGAAACTTTTGCAAAAATATTTGCGAAAACAAGGGTTTTGGCCCTTAATCATTACTTTATCTGCCCTATCTATACTCGCCATCTTAACGCAAAGCCTCTCGACTTTAGATTTGATTGTGGAAAATCGTCAAAGTGCCGGAACATTTTTCTACATCACATTACTTGCAATACCTCAATTAGTTGCTGTCATACTCCCTCTCGCGGTTTTTATTGCTTTTATTTATGCGATCAATCGGCTCAATACTGATAGCGAATTGGTTGTCAGCAAAGCATCTGGTTTAAGTCCATGGGGAATAGCAAGTCCGATAATTAGATTATCAATTTTAGCCGCAATTATTCACCTAGTTATCAATATCGCTGTTCAACCAGTTGCTTTTCGGCAAATGCGGGCGGAACTTTTAAAGGTTAAAACAGATCTAGCTTCGCAAGTTATACGAGCTGGAGAATTTAACTCTCCAGCGCCAGGTTTGACGCTGTATTCGAAAACTATATCACCTGGTGGTGCTCTTGAAGATGTTGTCATTCATGACGCGCGAAACCCTAACGGAGTTCAAACCTATATTTCTAAAACAGGGCGCATCACAACATCTGATAACACGTCACGTCTAGGTTTATCAAACGGCCATATTGAAGAAATTGTTGATGGAGGCCGTTTAGATTTGATTGAATTTGAAACCTATTCTCTTGATTTATCAGACATTCTCGCTGTGGACTCAGTTTTGAGACTTAAAACATCAGATCGGTACTTACATGAATTATTACACCCTGATCAACGTGAATTCGTGACAGAAAAATCCAGACTTTCTATGATTTCAGAAGGACACTCACGACTATCATCTCCCTTGTACAATATAGCTTTGGCTATGTTGGCTTTATGCTTTCTAATTAGAGGTGAATTGCAACGAACCGGGTATGGACGACGGATTGCTCTTTGTGTTGTGTTTGGGTTCACTATACGTATTAGTGGCTTTGCAATTTCATCAGCTGCAGAAAGCAACATTATTGTTAATATTCTACAATATGCATTTCCAACACTCATTATATTGATTTCACTGTTCATTATACTTTTACCAAACAGAATTACTAAACCTCGTTTTTTTCGTAAAAGAGAAAATATCAATGCCTTAAATGAAGCATCCATAAAGGCGTCGCAAACATTATGATTTCACTTGTTAAAAAATACATCATAAGCAAAACCTTGCGCGGCATACTTATGGCTTTCCTCATCGTTACGGGTGTAATATTGTTAGTAGATTTCGTAGAATCCACTCGAAATATTGGACAAGACCTTGAGCTAAATAGCTTTAAGATCATGTACCTCACGCTTCTAAAGGCCCCGTCTCTTATCGAGCAAACGATTCCTTTTGTTGTACTTTTTGGCGTTATGGCAACATTTTTCGGACTCAACAAACGATCTGAACTCATCGTTCTACGTGCGTCTGGACTGTCTGCATGGAACTTTCTCAGCCCAGCTTTAAGTGTCACTTTTTTACTTGGCATTATCTGGGCAACTTGTTTCAATCCAATCGCAGCAAAATCCTTAAGTGTTTATCAAAATAAAGTCACTCAATTAGACAGTGACACAACCGCAAATTCAGACATATGGCTCCGAGAAGTCTCAAGTCGTTCACAATCCCTCATAAAAGCGCGCGAATATAATCCAAAAACAAGAAAGTTACATAATGTTTTTATCTCGCAATCTGAAATCACACCTGATGGCAACATTATATTCAGAACAAGGTTTGACGCAGAAAGTGCAGACCTTATTTCTGCTGGTTATTGGCAGCTTTATGACGTAACAGAAAACACGGATAATATCTCTGGGCATTTTATTAGACATGATATTTTATCCATACCAACAGCCATTAGGCTTGAAGACATTGAATCGCAAGCTAACGCTAAATTCGCCCCTCCCTTTTGGTCTATCCGCGATGAAATTTCACATACCAAACGTGCTGGTTTTTCTACAACTAAGTTAGAAATGCAATGGCACAAGCTTTTAGCTCTACCTCTTACATTAGTCGCCATGACATTCATTGCAGCTGCTGTTTCGATGAACTTAACGCGAGAAGGTGGAACTTTGCGTTTACTTATTGTCGGAACGACAATTGGTTTTATTGTGTTCTTTACTAACTCAATTTTTAATGCATTTGGTGAGTCAACTACTGTGCCTATTTTGATAGCGACTTGGGTTATACCAATTATGACATTTTTTTTAGGTGTATATTACTTATCAAAGATAGAAGATGGTTAAATGAAATATGCGTCAAAGAATTGCAATCTACCATTAGCTTAGGTAATGAGCACCAAGATAAGTAATTTTACTCGCTAGGAACTGAAACGGATTTACAGACATGACGTCAACACCGATTTTTCGAAACTTTGTTTTAAGTGCAACCGCCGCGTTTTTTACGGTCACAGCACCCACTATAGCTGCACAAACTGGCCAAGGTATTGCCGCTGTTGTGAATGAAGACATTGTAACAAGCTATGACCTTCGTCAACGTGTACTTTTTATCCTTGCAACCACGGGCGTCGAACGGGATGAACAATCCCTTCTACGGGTTCAAAACCAAGCTTTAAAAAACTTAATCGACGAAGCTCTTCAGATTCAAGAATCCCGTAAATTTGATCAATCGATTAATGACCAGGAAGTTAATCAAAGAGTGGTCGAATTGCTCAGCAGAAACAATGTGTCCCCAGAAGAAGTCGCACAACGCCTAGCTACTGTTGGTGCCGGTCTCGGAACCTTACAAAATCAGGTTCGATCTGAAATTGCTTGGCAACGAATTGTAAACGGACTTTTTGGTTCAAGAATTCGCATTAGTGATGCTCAAATTGATGAAAATTTAACTCGCCTAACAGCCAGCTCATCTAAACCTAGCTATAGAGTTGCAGAGATTTATATTGAGGCAACTCCAGAAATTGGTGGAATTGACGGTGCTCGCGAAGGCGCTAAAGCTATGATAGAACAATTAAATCAAGGTGCGCCGTTCAATCTTTTGGCTCAACAATTTTCTTCATCACCGTCATCTGCTCGTGGTGGAGATGTTGGATGGGTTAACGAGGGTGAACTTCGGGAAGAAATTGACTCGGTTATTCAGACTATGGAAATAGGGAAAGTATCAACCCCAATACAAGTTCCTGGTGGAATATATGTCGTCGCTTTAATAGACAAGCGAATTTCAAAACCAGATACTTTATTTAGATTAGAGCAAATTCGTGTGGATGTTACGGATGATGTTGATTTTGAAACGGCAAAGTCTCGTTTAAACGAAACCCTACCATCCCTGGACTCCTGCGACACATTGAAAGCGGATTTAAAAGATATCGAAGATGTTTCAAGCATAGCTATGGGCGAGATCAAAGCAACAGCAATGAGTCCCGCAATTGTCAAGGCGCTCGAAGGTGTTGAAGAAGGACAAATCTCTACACCCATTCCAGGACCAGATGTTGCTGTGAGTTTTTTCGTTTGTGAAAAGCAGATAACTGGAGAAAACATACCAACGCGTGATCAAATTGAAGACCGCCTAACAAACCAACAACTCGCACAGGCTTCCAAACGACACCTTAGAGACTTAAGACGAGATGCTGCCATCTCGATTCGGTAGATGACTACAATTACCACTCGCCCAATCGCCCTAACTATGGGCGATCCGGCAGGTATTGGGCCTGAGATAACAGCAAAGGCATGGTCAGAGTTACGTAGCAACTCAGATTATTCATTTTTTGTTACCGGTGACATATCACTTTACGAAACGGTGTTGTCTAAAGCCTCACTACCAGCACCGCATGAAATTACAAATTCAACTGATGAAGTACATTCCATATTTCCTAACCGTTTACCTGTTTTAAACACGGGCTCACTTAAGGATATAGAAATTGGCTGTCCTAACTCTAAACATGCAGCCGCTATTATAAAATCAATCGAAACGGCTGTTTCTTTATCTCTCAAGGGTGACGCCGCCGCAGTTGTTACATGCCCCATAGCTAAAGATAACCTCTATAAGGCAGGATTTGAATTTCCCGGTCACACAGAATTCTTGGGCAAATTATGTGAAGGGCACCCCGTCCCATATAATAAAGGCCCTGTGATGCTTTTGGACGGAGGGGGGCTTCGCTGTGCGTTGCTTACTATCCACAAACCACTCTCCGACATTATTGCTGATATAACCCCAATATCAATCTCACAGATAGCCAGAACACTCTACGGGGCGTTAGAGGTCGATTACGGCCTCACCGCTCCGCATATCGCCATGGCAGGGCTTAACCCTCATGCAGGGGAAAATGGTGCGCTTGGAATGGAAGAGATTGAGATACAAAACCCCACTGCTGAAGCTCTTCGGAGCGAAGGCATAGATATAAGCGATGCCCGTCCTGCCGACACACTATTTCACGCGGAAGCCAGAGCGAATTATGATGCCGTCTTAGCCATGTATCACGATCAAGGACTTATCCCCGTCAAGACTTTGGACTTTCACGGCGGTGTCAATATTACACTTGGTTTGCCCATTATTCGTACCTCCCCTGATCATGGCACAGCTTTTGATATTGCAGGACAAGGCATTGCGCGCGCTGACAGCTTGATTGCAGCTATTAAAAAGGCACGGTTTTTAGCCCACAATAGAGCCCAATATGTTGGATAACCTTCCCACACTCGCCGAAACAGTAAAGCAATATGGGCTATCCGCCGATAAACGTCTGGGGCAGCACTTTCTTCTGGACCAAAATGTAACAGATAAAATTGCACAATACGCCAAGCCTCTTGACGGAGTAAATGCCGTTGAAATTGGCCCTGGCCCAGGCGGACTAACTCGCTCTCTTCTTCGCATGGGAGCTGCGAGCGTTTTAGCGATAGAAATGGATGAGCGCTTCCTACCTGCCCTCGCAGATATTGGCCGTGAGAGCGGCGAGCGCCTATCCGTTTACAAAGGCAATGGTTTAAAAGTTGATATTGGTGCAGAGCTGCCTCGGCCAATTAAAATCATATCAAACCTCCCCTATAATGTCGGCACGAAAATGCTGATTAATTGGCTAACCGCAACCCCTCTATTTTGGGACCAAATGATCTTAATGTTTCAAAAGGAGGTGGCCCAACGTATTGTCGCACAAGTCGGTGATTCCAACTATGGTCGGCTGGCTATTTTATCGCAAAGTGTCGCCCAAACGCAGATCGTTTACGATGTCCCTGCACGTATTTTTACGCCACCTCCTAAAGTCGATTCGGCGGTCGTATTACTCGACCCTCTGCCTAAAAATCGCCGATTTGAGGATTTAAATACGCTTGGATTAATCACGCAATCAGCCTTTATGATGCGCCGAAAAATGCTACGCCGTTCCTTAAAACCCTTCGCGAAAAAACATAGTATAAATCTTGAAAACTGGCTGGAACTATCTGAAATTAAACCAGAAAATCGTCCAGAAGCTTTATCCGTAGACGACTTTCACCGCCTCACGCGGCACTTTATTCACCTGACACAAGCGACTTAATAAAGGGCTGCAACCAAAGCTGTCTGCGCCGCGCCATACGCTCGGTGGCGATAATTGTCTTCAACTCACCCATGGCGGCATCAATATCACGGTTGACGATAACATAGTCATATTCAGCCCAATGGCTGATCTCTGATTCTGACTTTGACATCCGTTTGGCAATGACCTCATCACTATCTTGCGCCCGTGTCCGTAGTCTGCGTTCTAGCTCTCGCATATCTGGTGGTAAGATAAAGACCCGTACAAGGTCATCCGCAGCGGCCTGTGTTAACTGCTGCGCCCCTTGCCAATCAATATCAAAAAGAACATCCTCACCATTGGCCAAAGCCTCTTCAACCGGCGCGCTCGGAGTTCCGTAATAATTATCAAACACTTTGGCGTGCTCAAGGAATTCACCGTGATCGATCATCGTTCCGAACTTATCCTTAGAGATGAAGAAATAATGCGTTCCGTCTATCTCACCTGGCCGAGGCTCCCTTGTCGTCGCAGAGACGGACATGGACATATTATCGTCTTCCGCCAATAGACGGCGTGTGAGCGTTGATTTACCCGCGCCTGAAGGCGATGATAAAACAACAAGAAGGCCGCGCCGCGCTGTTTTATGATCTTCTAGTGACATGGTTTAAGTCCTCTAAACTGCTTTAGCGCTTACGTTGACGCTCTATTTTACGCCATTTTTCAACATTCCGATTATGTTCGGCTAAAGTTTTAGCAAAAACATGTCCGCCCGTCCCGTCTGCAACAAAATATAAATCATCAGTTGTTGGAGGGTTTAAAACCGCAGCAATAGCAGCCTCACCCGGATTGCAGATAGGCGTCTTAGGTAAGCCATCAATCTGGTAGGTATTCCAGTCAGTTTTGCGGTCAATTTCAGACCGTCGAATACCCCGTTGTTTCCCCGCTCTATTACGTAGGATTTCACCCTTAGAGATGCCATAAATAATCGTGGGATCAGACTGGAGGCGTATACCTCGATTAAGGCGGTTAATAAACACGCTCGCTACGCGGTCACGTTCTCCATCGATACCTGTTTCTTTTTCCACAACAGAGGCTAGAATAATTGCTTCTTGTTTCGTTTTAATCGGTAGCCCTTCTGCACGTGTGTCCCACAATCGGCCTACAACATCTTGCTGCGCTCTGGTCATACGTGAAATCACATCAGAGTGCCTCATGTCTCGTGGTAAGAGGTAGGTTTCAGGGAGAAGTGTCCCTTCCGCGGGAACCGCAATGTCCTCGGACGTCATCCATTTATAATCGAACAACTGACGTACAATCTGCGCGCTAGTTCGTCCTTCGGCTATCGTCACTGGATAAAGGATCGCTTTGCCCTCAGATAGAACCGTATAAATATCATTCATTGAGGCGGGCAGTGTTAGGGAAAACTCACCCGCTTTAAATTCTCTTTCATTCCCGCGCAGCTTGGTCACGAGCTTAAAAATTGTGGCTGATTCTATCGCCCCTTCAACTTCGAGATTAGCCGCAATGCGCGACAGGCCAGATCCTTTGGAGACATCAAAGACAATTTCCTTAGACGCACTGTTTGGAACGGCTTCGTAGCGGTAATTCACGTAAGCATAGAGCGCGACAATTAAACCTAGCGCAAATGTCGCCAAGCCGCATATCGCCATAAAGGCAAGCATGATTTTTGATTTTTTGGGAAGCGCCTTCGCTAAAGATTTTGAATCGTCTTTAGAGTCACGCATTTATTCAGGCTTGGCAAATATTATAGCCGCATTTGTACCGCCAAAACCAAATGAATTTGATAAAACCGCAGAGCCTTTAAAGGGTTTGGGCTTAAGTGGCACCAAATCAATCTCAGTATCAATCGAACAATTCTCTAAATTGAGTGTCGCAGGCGCAACTTGATCGCGCAGTGCCAATATCGAGAACACAGCCTCAATCGCTCCAGCCGCGCCGAGCAAATGCCCTGTGGCAGATTTAGTCGATGACATAAGTAGGTTTTTAGCATGTTCACCAAAGCGGCGTTCAACAGCTTTCACTTCAATTTCATCACCCACAGGCGTAGATGTCCCGTGAGCGTTGACGTAGCCAATTTCTGATATATCAATAGCTGCGTCATTAATCGCCGCGCTCATGGCTCTATACCCCCCGTTTCCGTCAGGCGGTGGGCTTGTTATGTGGTGAGCATCACCCGACAGGCCGTAGCCTTTATATTCGGCGTAAATATGCGCGCCCCGCGCTTTCGCATGCTCATATTCTTCAAGGACAACAATACCCGCGCCCTCGCCCATTAAAAACCCGTCTCGTCCCTCATCGTAAGGACGGGAGGCTTTTTCAGGTTCATCATTATAACCCGTCGTCATCGCACGGCAGGCAACAAAACTTGCAATTCCTAAGCGGCAAACAGCCGCTTCTGCGCCGCCCGCAACCATAACGTCCGCGTCACCATGTTGGATAAGGCGAGCTGCATCACCAATGGCATGAACGCCAGAGGCACAAGCTGTCACAACAGAATGGTTTGGCCCTTGAAAACCGTAACGCATCGAGACTTGCCCAGACGCTAAATTAATCAACATACCAGGAATAACAAAGGGGCTGAGACGGCGTGGGCCTTTTTCAACGAGGGTAATCGACGCATTATAGGTTGTTTCAAGACCTCCAATTCCAGAGCCAATCATAACCCCTGTGCGGTGACGGGCCTCAAGCTCATCCTCACTCGGCATCCATCCAGAATCTTTAATAGCTTCATCAGCCGCAGCAATACCATAAAGAATGAAATCATCGATGCGTTTGCGGTCACGCGCGGGCATGACACTATCCGGATCAAAGGCTCCCTCATCAGGGACATCCGCATCGTCTACCCTTGGAACAAAAGCAGCGACCTTGCAGGCAAGGTCGCTGGCATCAAATTTCGTAATTTTCTTAGCGCCGGATTTCCCAGCAAGAAGGTTTTCCCATGCGACGTCTTTACCGCACCCAACAGGCGTTACAAGGCCTATACCAGTGACAACAACGCGCCGCATGAATAAGGCGTCTCCTAGCCTGCTTTTTCAGTGATGAACTTAACAGCGTCACCAACAGTTTGAATGTGCTCAGCAGCGTCGTCAGGAATTTCGATATCAAATTCTTCTTCGAAAGCCATAACAAGCTCAACCGTATCAAGGCTATCAGCGCCAAGATCGTCAATGAAGTGAGCTTTATCTGTCACTTTATCTTCATCAGCGTCTAGATGCTCAACGACCATCTTTTTTACGCGGGCTAAAATATCTGACATAATGTGTCCTTTTTTGGTGCCAGCCTAGATAAATTAGGCATTTCGGCGGTTTAACGCAGTTAATTTAAGGGCTACCCCTCAAATTACAAGACCTGCTAAGTATCGGCGCGGTCACTAACATAGAATATTGCGACTGCAAAGCGAATTAGGCGTAAAAAAAGCCTTAGATCATTGCCATACCACCATTCACATGGAATGTTTGGCCAGTAATGTAATTTGCAGCGTCAGACGCCAAAAATGCAACCGTCTTTGCAATATCATCGCCCGCACCTAATTTACCAGCGGGAATTTTTGATAAAATTCCTTCTTTTTGCGCGTCTGTTAGCACGTCTGTCATAGGCGATGCGATGAACCCAGGGGCGACACAGTTCACAGTCACACCGCGGCTCGCAACTTCTTGAGCAAGAGATTTAGAAAAACCAATCATACCTGCTTTAGAAGCCGCATAGTTGGACTGCCCTGCATTTCCTGTCACACCGACAACGGAAGTTACACCAATAATACGTCCGTGACGTGCTTTCATCATGCTCCGAAGGCATGATTTGGCGAGCCGGTAATAAGCCTCAAGATTGACTTTTTGCACAAGCGCCCAATCATCGTCCTTCATCCGCATCAGAAGACCATCACGCGTAAGACCAGCGTTTGACACTAATATGTCAACACCGCCGCCAAGCGCATCAGCCGCTTGCTTGACTAGACCGTCAACCGCGTCAGAATCTGATAAATTACAAGGAGTTATGGACACACGCTCACCCAAATCAGCGGCTAATGCCTCTAATTTTTCAACGCGTGTTCCCGATATAGCAATATTTGCACCCAAAGCATGGAGTTGACGGGCTGTCGCCTCACCCAATCCGCCTGTTGCACCTGTAACAAGGGCGTTTTTTCCTGATAAATCAAACATTATATATCTCTACTCTTTAATCTGCGTTGCAAACGCTTCTAGCTGCTCTGGCGTCCCAACGGCAAGCCCGTTTATACCTTTAACAATACGACGTAACATTACTGTGAGGACTTTCCCGTGGCCAAATTCAGCTATATGGGTCACGCCTGCATCCTCGGCCATCCACGTAATAGACTCGCGCCAACGGACACGCCCTGTCACCTGAGCGACCAAATCTGCTTTTAATTGTTCAGGGTCAGACACGGGACTTGCGGTGACATTGTTCACAATCGGCGTAACAGGAGCCTTAAAGCTTACACTCGCCAAAGCCTCCGCCATCGCATCAGCGGCAGGCTGCATGAGACCGCAGTGGAACGGGGCAGACACAGGCAGAATCACAGCCTTTTTAACGCCGTTTTCGCGCGCATATCCCGCAGCCGCTTCCACGGCTGCTTTTTCGCCAGATAAAACAATCTGCCCAACAGCATTATCATTCGCAATTTGGCAAATACCTTTCGAAGCGGCAAATTCAACAGCGGCTGCGGCATCCTCAAGGGACGCACCTAATAAAGCCGCCATTGCACCCTTTCCAACAGGCACTGCGGATTGCATCGCATTGCCGCGTATACGCAAAAGCCGTGCCGTATCTTCAAGCGAGACAACGCCTGCAGCGCACAGGGCTGAATATTCACCGAGTGAATGCCCTGCGAGAAACTTAGCCGCCGAGATATTTACATCAAATTCGCGGCGCAACACCTCAACAACAGCCATGGAGACAGCCATAAGAGCGGGCTGAGCATTAGCCGTTAAGGTTAAGTCTTCTGCAGACCCATCCCACATTATAGTAGAGAGTTTCTGCGATAAAGCCTCATCAACCTGATTAAAAACAGCTTTCGCAATGGGGAAGTTTTCAGCTAAGTCTTTCCCCATTCCAACAGATTGACTTCCTTGTCCGGGAAAAACAAATGCGTAGGACATATTACACCCTTCAGTATCTAAACTTTTAAAGGCGCTTTATAGAGCCAAAATCTAAGGCCACAAGTAATATAAGGGCTTGATTTTACCTTAAATAAGGCTAAAAGCCCACCACTTAACCGGATGCGGTCCGTTTGATATGTTTGACATGGGGTCAAACTACTCAGTCGGAGCCATCATTCAGAGCCATCCTTCATGGTCGTCTGAATGCCGCAGCCAAATACGAAGGACATTGACATGTCATTTTACGAGCATGTCATCATTTCACGCCCGGACGTTTCTCCGGCTGCTGTTGAAACGATGATAGAAGAAACATCCAAAAAGATCGAAAATCTTGGCGGAAGCGTCCACGGCGCTGAATATTGGGGTCTGCGTAATCTTGCATACCGCATGAACAAAAATCGTAAGGCTCACTATAGCCTACTAAAAGTTGAAGCCCCAGCGGGCGCACTCCACGAAATTGAGCGTCAGCACCGTATCAACGAAGATATCTTACGTTACATGACAATCAAGGTTGAAGAACTCTCTGAGGATCCCTCACCTATTCTAGCTAAGCGTGAAGAACGTAAGCGTCGCGAGCGGAGAAACTAGATCATGGCTAAACAAGCGATTAAAATTGAAAACTTACCGTCACGGACATCTTTTCGTCGTCGTCGTAAAGTCTGCCCATTCTCATCTGACAATGGCCTAACAATTGACTATAAAGATCCGAAACTTCTTCAGCGCTACATGTCTGAAAAAGGCAAGATCGTCCCGAGTCGGATTACTGCCGTCTCTCGCAAGAAGCAACGTGAACTGGCCCGCGCAATCAAACGCGCTCGTTTCCTCGGCCTGCTTCCTTATGAGACGAAATAGGAGCTGATCATGGAAATCATTCTACTAGAACGTATTGAAAAGCTTGGCAGCATGGGCGACGTTGTTAACGTCAAGCCTGGTTTTGCTCGTAACTTCCTTTTGCCACAGCAAAAAGCCCTTCGTGCGACCAAAGCTAATATGGCTCGCTTTGAAGCGGAACGGGAATTTCTCGAAAAGCGCAATGAAGAAACACGCGCTGCGGCGTCAACATCTGGCGAAGGTCTCGACGGCACAAGCTACGTCATCATTCGTAAGGCTGGTGATACTGGACAGCTTTACGGGTCTGTATCAGCTCGTGATGTTGTTGAAAGTGTTGGCGGAGACGTTAAGCGTAATATGGTTAGCCTTGAGCAACCGATTAAAGCTTTAGGTCTTCACAATGTTTCAATTAAGCTTCACCCTGAAGTCTCTATCTCAGTTGTTGTAAATGTAGCACGCTCTGAAGAAGAAGCTGAACGTCAAGCCAAAGGCGAAGACGTAATTGCTATGCAACATGAGCAAGACCGAGCTGACGCTGAAGACGCTGCATCTGAGCGCGCTGAAATTGCTGCTGAAATGTTTGACGAAGGACGCGATCCTGAGCAGGACATTCCTGATTCGGCTGAATCAAAAGGCGAAGAAGAGTAATCTTCTCCCTCATTTATTCGAAAGCCCGGCCTCTGAGCCGGGTTTTTTTTGCCTTGTGCATAACCATGTGGGTAAGCTGTGAGCATTTATAGCCTTCTCAAAATAGATGCACACATATTCTTCTAAATCTCGACATAAGTCTGCCCAATTTCATTATGATATGTTAGACAATGATTATGGCTTTTATTGATGATACACCGCCTCCACCTCATGAGAGTGATGATGAGCTAAATGCTACTCCTTACAGTCAGGAGGCTGAACAAGCGCTTATTGGTGCTCTTTTATATGATAATGAGATATTTCACCGTGTGAGCGGTATTGTTAAGGCCAAACATTTTTACAACCCTATCCATGTGCGCATCTTCGATTCTATCGCAACACTCGTTGAGCACGGCAAACTCGCGGATGCGATTGTTCTTAAGAACCGTTTTGCCCAAGATGACACACTCGTTGATATCGGCGGCGTTGAATATTTAGCCCGTCTCCTCCATGACGCGCCAAGCGGGTCTGCTGCGCCTGAGTATGCTAAACTGATATTTGATCTCGCCATGCGGCGCGAACTTATTCGTCTTGGCCAAGACATAGCCAAAGACGCCAAAAACATGGAAAACGACGCTGACGCTATTGGCCAGATTGCCAATGCCGAAGGGCAACTCTTCTCTCTCGCAGAAGTCGGAACCGTTCAAGGCGGCTTTGAAAGCTTTGATCAATCCTTGTTAAAATCTATTGAGATGGCCACCGCCGCCTTTAGCCGTGACGGGAGTCTGTCTGGAATTTCGACAGGCCTAATAGACATGGACCGTCAGCTTTCAGGTCTACATAGATCAGATCTTATCATCCTCGCGGGGCGACCCTCTATGGGCAAATCATCCTTAGCCATGAACATCGCCTTCCACGCAGCCAAAGCCTTTAAAGAAGAGCGCGATGAAAACGGCATCATGAAGACCGTCAACGGCGCACGCGTAGCCTTTTTCAGCTTAGAGATGTCATCGGAACAATTGGCCACGCGTCTACTCGCAGAGCAGGCCGAAATTTCATCTTTCCACATTCGCCGTGGTGATATTACAGCCGAACAATTTGAAGTCGTTAGAGACGCCGCGGATGAAATTAATTCTATCCCACTTTATATTGACGATACGGGCGGCATCTCTATTGGCCAGATGGCCGCGCGCTCACGGCGATTAAAACGCATGGAAGGTCTTGACTTGATTGTCGTTGACTATCTCCAACTACTAACGGGCGGTAGCCGTATGAAGTCATCAGATAACCGTGTGCAAGAAGTTAGTATGATTACGCAGGGTCTCAAGGCCCTCGCCAAAGAACTAGACGTTCCCGTCCTCGCCCTCGCGCAGCTATCTCGTCAAGTGGAACAGCGCGATGATAAGCGGCCTCAACTCTCTGACTTACGGGAATCAGGTTCCATTGAACAAGACGCAGATGTTGTCATGTTCGTTTACCGCGAGGAATATTACAAAGCTCGTATGGAGCCAACAGAAGGCACCCAAGAACACATGGATTGGCAAGCAGACATGGAACAGTTACACGGCAAAGCCGAAGTGATTGTTGGCAAGCAACGCCACGGCCCAATTGGAACGATCAAATTATCCTTCCGCGCCGAGCTAACAAAGTTTGGCAACCTTGCCCAAGAAGACAATTATGATGGTATGGGATAAATAAACAATATGCCCCCTCCTCATGAAATGACCGCGCAATATAGTGCGCGTGCAACGCTTAAGATTGACCTCGGTGCCGTGCAACGGAATTACCACGCCTTACAAAACAAGCTTGGACGCTCCGTTAAACTGGCTTCAAGCATCAAGGCAGATGCATACGGTCTTGGAGCCATCAGAGTCGGTAAAACATTATATGGTGCCGGTTGCCGTAACTTTTTCGTCGCCACTCCGGGTGAGGGAAAAATCCTACGCCAAGCCATTGGGGACACGGCGAGTATTTTCGTTTTAAACGGCCCTGCACCTAGAGATCTCGCGCTTTATCATGGGGCAGACCTTAAACCTGTTATCAACTCTTTTGAGCAAGCGAAGGTCTGGCTCGACATGATCTCTGACGCACGGCGTCATCCTGCCTGCGCTATTCATATCGACACTGGCATGAACAGGTTAGGTTTCGGACTGAAAGATCTAGAGCTTTTAGCTGGCAATAAGCGCATGGTCGAAAAACTCGTACCCGTCCTGATTATGAGTCACCTTGCTTGCGCGTCTGACCCAAATTCTAAAATGAACGACGCGCAGTTAGGGCGATTTAGACGGCTCGCCGCAAAATTTCCCGTCATGCCGCTAAGTCTTGCTAATTCACCGGGTATCTATCTTGGGAAGCAGTACCATTTCCAAATGGTTCGCGCTGGATTGGGATTATATGCCAAAGACATTAGCAACGATAAGGCAAACAATATAACCGAGAATGCCCTGTCGCTTATGGCGCCTGTCTTACAAGTCCGCAACGTCGCTAAAGGTGAAAGCCTTGGCTATAATGCAAGCTACGTGGCCAAACGTGATATGAAGATCGCCATTGTCGGCGCAGGATATGCCGACGGAATTCCTGTCGCGAGCAGCTCGACACATACGCAAGGCGGTGGCTACGCCCGTATGCAAGGATTAACGGTTCCTATTGTCGGTCGCGTCAGTATGGACCTTACAATATTAGAAGTCACCAACCTACGCCGCGAGCTTCAATTGGGTGACTGGGCTGAGTTTTTAGGCAATGATCTTCTAGCTTTAGCAAAATCAGCTGGGACTATTCCTTACGAAATACTTGTCCGCATGGGCAGCCGTTGCCGCCGTGATTATTTTAGTAGCGACCCTGACAACTAGGGCACGTGGATAAGGTTGAGTAACGTTAAGACCTAGCGGGGTTGCAGCCACATTTTATTAGCATCAAAATCCAAAAATACATCACGGTCACCCAGTAGATTAACTCCTGCAACAACAAAGGGTTTATCATCGACACCAATAAAACTTAAACTATCCGTATCCTTAATCAGCATAATCGTATCTTCCCATTTATAACGCCCTGACTTTAAGCTTCGCATCTTCGCCGCTACAACGGGTTTAAACTCCCCAACGGCACCTGCTAGTTCCCATTGCCATTTTAACCGAGCCCGTAAAGATTTGGCTTCAACAAATGTCGCGGCATGCCAATTAATGACGTGAACATCAGTCCCAGTATCAAGTAAGGACGGAATGTTTTTGTTCTTAACGGATAAATCGAAAAAGTGAAGGCTTGGTGCAAGCTCACTATATGGATTTTGATATAGATCTACTTCAACATAATGGTTTGGCTTTTGAATCAACCTAGAACTTCGTGGAATAAAGTATATTCGCTTTTCACTCCCATCAATATAGAGTCTATACCGTTCCAAAACCTCCATACCGATGACGCCGTCATAGGCCTCAAACTTTTCATCTTGTTCATCATCACTTGGCAAGATAGCAAAGGATTTTGATCCTAAAAATTCGTTCCCAAAACGTAAAGAATTGACCAAAGTCGTCATCGTATTGGCATTAGTGATGAGGCCGTGAACCCGTATAGTTTTATCAGGACTTTCAATCAGATTAAACTTTTCAACCGATGTTTCGAAAAGGGCCGAATATGTTGCCCCTGTATCTATAACCATTTCCGCCTCATATTCATCATTGATAGTAAGGGGGACAATCCACCGACCATATTCTGATTTTTTCAAGGGAAAACTTACAACATCTAGCTGTTGAATGATCTCAATTAGCTCTACTCCTAAATCTGGAGAACGTGTTTGAGTCGCACAGGCAGATAAAAAACTTGCTGCAGTGAAAACAAATATAAGAACCTTATATTTTATCATTTTATGACTATAGACTAATATCCTAACTGAACAAATAAATTCTCCATTATGGTAAAATATCAAAACACGACTATCTATGTTCTAGTCAGGTTCATCTTGCAGGGCTAAGTTCAGAAATACGGAGGATATTATGTCGATAACAAATTTTAATGCACAAGACTTACTCAATGAAATTTTGACCGCGGGTAAGGACCTTATAAGCGAGAGCAAAGCAAAAACAGGAAATCTAACGGAAAAGGGCAAGGAGCTTGCTAAGAAGGGCGAAGACGTTCTTGTTGATAGATTGGGTGTTGAAGACACAGAAGTTTCCCGAGAAGCGCTCCGCAAAGGCGTTGGGGCTGGTGCCGCTGCCGGCGCTTTAGCGCTTCTTTTATCGTCACGTTCTGGACGTAAACTCGCAACATTAGGGGGGCTTTCTGCCCTCGGTATTGTCGCCTATAAAGCCCATAAGGACGGGAAAATGCCAACGTCAGTGGACGATGTTGTGGGCCTGTTAAAGGGCAAGGCTGCCCATGAGCGTGCGGATGTGTTATTAAAAGCTATGATCGCTGCTGCTCATGCCGATGGAGACTTAAGCGAAACCGAGATGGAATTACTTGAAGCCTATGACGGGGCAACCCAAGAGGCGCTTAAGTCCTTTCTCTCAAAATCTTATTCGGCCAGAGACATCGCAGCGCTTTCAAACTCCAAACAAGAATCGGCTGAGATTTATGCTATATCATGCCGAATAGCGGACGGCTTAAACCCAGCAGAGCGCAATTACCTTGACGCCCTTGCTATGGGGCTTGGACTTGATCCAGAGTTAGCCGCCTTAATTGAAACGGACGTTAGAACGGGCTCATCGTAACTGAATAGGGATTATACCCTGCCCTTTGGGGTATTGATGGTCTATAGTCTGATTTAAATTAGGGTAACTCTCAATGTTCCAAACATTCTTTTCAGAACTGCGCGCCGCTAAAATTCCCGTATCCATACGGGAATACCTTACGCTTCTTGAAGGCGTGGAAAAAGAAGCGAGTGACGAAACTATTGACGGGTTTTATTACCTCTCTCGCACGACTCTGATCAAAGATGAGCGTGACCTCGATAAGTTTGATCAAGTTTTCTCTCATGTTTTTCGTGGCCTTGATTATATTGGCGACATCTTTGGTATGGCCGAAGGTGAAATCCCGAATGACTGGCTACGGGCGATGGCAGAGAAACTTCTGTCCCCTGAAGAGATGGCCGAGATCGAAAGCAAGGGCGGCTTTGATGCCTTGATGGACGCATTACGTGAGCGACTAGAGAACCAAGATAAACGCCATGAGGGTGGTAGTAAAAACATTGGCACGGCGGGCACCTCGCCTTTTGGGGCTTACGGCTATAACCCTGAAGGTGTGCGAATTGGGCAAAAAGAAGGCCGCCACGGTAAAGCTGTGAAGGTGTGGGATAAACGTCAGTATAAAAACCTCGACGGAGACCGTGAGCTTGGTACGCGTAATATCAAAGTAGCCCTACGCCGCCTACGACGCTTTGCTCGTGACGGGGCTCGCGATGAGCTTGATTTAAACGGGACTATACGCGGTACAGCCCAAAAAGGGTGGCTCGATATACAGATGCGTCCCGAGCGCCGTAACGCCGTAAAAGTCTTAGCCTTTTTTGATGTGGGCGGGTCAATGGATCCGCATATTAAACATGTCGAGGAATTATTCTCTGCGGCGCGTTCCGAATTTAAGCACCTTGAATATTTCTACTTCCATAATTGCGTCTATGAACACTTGTGGAAAGATAATTACCGTCGTCAGCAAGAGCTAACGCCGACATGGGATGTGTTGCATAAATTCCCGTCTGATTACCGCGTTGTGATGGTCGGTGACGCAGCAATGAGCCCTTATGAATTGACGATGCGCGGCGGCTCTGTTGAACATTGGAACGAAGAAGCGGGCGGGCTTTGGTTGCAACGCCTCGTAGAGGTTTACCCGAACCTGATTTGGATTAATCCTTCACCTGAAAAATATTGGAACTACTCTCAATCTACAAGCATCATTCAAGAGATTATCGGTAAAGACCGTATGTTCCCAATGACATTATCAGGTATCGAAGGCGCGATGAAAGAGCTTGCGCGTTAAAACAAACTAACCAAGATCGCTAATCATTTGGCGGTGCTCCCAGCGTTGGATTTCCGTCACAACGCGTGAAACCGTAAATTCAATGTCTTGGATAAGCTGAGCCTTACGACCCTGTGTCCCCTTCATAGTGTGATGATCTTCGGCTTGTTGACACAAATGTGCCAGTCGCATGGCACCAACGGCCTGTGATGTTCCTTTCAACGTATGAGCGGCGGATTCGAACATCTCCGAGTCAACATCCATCGAGATCATTTTCATCCAAGTATCTATTTGGTTCTTAAACAGACCAAATAATTCACGCGTTAAATCAACATCTCCATCCACATAACGGTTTAGGTGGTCGAAATCTATTTCTGCACTCGAATCATTTTGAAGGTCAGTCGTCATAGGCTAATTTAGCTTTGATGTTCACAAACAGCCATATGAAACTGGAATAATATTTGCCCTTTTTCCCTTATAGCTTAATGTAAATAAAAATACCAGGAGAGACACATTATGTCAGCATGGACACACTACCTTAATGCTAGCCGCGCAGGGAAAATAAATTGGTATCATTGGCTTGGTGGATTTTGGCTGATTTTCGTTGGGTGGATTATAGCGCAGGTAATTTTAACCTCTCCTATGATGCCATTACTTGAGCAAACTGATCCTGAACTATCACGTCAACTGAGTGAAGCCAGCTTGGCTATTTTTGAAAAAATGGCGGTAGAGAAAATCGCACTTTTTGGAGGTGTTTTCTTTCTATCTGGGCTATTAGCCACAGGCTTTTGGGTTGGGGCCGGAGTCGTAAAACAGATAAAAATAGCTAATGCTTTAGGCCTCATAGCCCTGTTCTCAACCTTCATCGCTATTTTTTCCGCCGTTCAACTCGGGCCCATATTAAGTGATGCAGAGTCAGCTCGCCTCATGACACAAGCTATGGGCCTTAATCCACTGATATATATAAGTTTTTTAATCACCTTCCCTGGCACTCTCGCTGTCGTTTTCCTTATTCAAAAATACTGGCACGGCCGCACGATTACGAGCTTACATACAGCCTTTGAGCGTTATAATTGGAAGCGTACTTTTTTTGCAATTAGCATCTTTTGGATCATTGCCGCTATATTTGGAGCCATTGGCCACTTATCGGGTCTATCACCTTTAAAAGTAACTTTTGATCCAAGCCGTTTCTTTGGCTTTGCCATAGCCTCCCTCCTTTTTATTCCATTGCAATCTGCAACCGAGGAAATCATCGTACGAGGCTATATGAACCAAGGTTTAGGGCAATATATTAAAAGCCCGTGGATCGTGTTTATTATAACGAGCCTATTTTTTATGGCGTTACATTTGGGCAATCCCGAAGCCACCTCTAGCGCAGATAAAGGCGCGTACATGCACCTATTGACTATGAGTACTTATTTTAGCTTTGGCTTTTTATTATGTGTGTTGGTATATTACGAAGGTGGATTAGAGACCGCGATTGGCGTCCATGTTGCTAATAATTTATTTGCAGCTATTTTCGTCAATTATGAAGGATCTGTTCTACCAACACCCTCTATGTTTATCGCCAATATAAATCCTAACTATGACTTACCGATTAGTATGGCTATGCTAGGCTTAGTGACATATATACTTGTTAGAACGCGCCCTGCCGCCGCTAAATCACTATAGAAAACTTATGTAATCGCGTGACGCCCTGCGTCTGTAAGGCGGCATACAAGCCAATCTGGTTTCATCGGATTGGCAAACCAAGGCTCAGCCAACCCTTTATCTAGGCATCCTCTTATAACTTTGGCTTTTATCTCTTGACCATTCTCATCAAATAGAGGGAGTTTACCCCCTGGCTGTGTTGTTCCAAGCTTCAAATACTCATGTTCATCATCTGTTAGTACACGCGCAGAATTACTCTTTGACCTATCAGCCATTACACCCACCAATTTCACCCTTTAAATAACGCTTTTAATTTGCGTCTTTCTTTATTCTGGCTAAATTAGCGTATAAGATGAAAAATAACGTTAATATCCACAACATGTGAATATAAGGGGTTTGGCTTGGCCAATATATTTAAAAAAATCAAAACGATAGAGGAAGTACTTGATGTGCCGACCCACGATTCATCGATGGAAAAGCATAAGCCATTGGGATTAAAACCAATCCTAGCAAAAGACGATGATGATATTTCATCCACAACAAATATTGAAAACTCTGTAAGTGATGACGTAGACAATGATTTACGAATACCTGTTGAAGAGCTAACTGAGCGCAATAAATCGATAGATAGTAAAGTAGAAGCAGATCATCTATCTAACCAAAGAACAGAAAATAGGCCTAATAATGAAGCCAACTCTCACACCGATAAGAACGGCTTAAACATTCATCCC
This sequence comes from Maricaulaceae bacterium, assembly GCA_039989855.1. GTDB lineage: Bacteria > Pseudomonadota > Alphaproteobacteria > Caulobacterales > Maricaulaceae > CALFVT01. The sequence goes on from JBDXGZ010000006.1 coordinate 20,907, forward strand.
GTTGATATGAAATCAACCCCAGTAGAGCCCGAAACGCTATCAATTGAAACTATTGAGACGGATAGCCCTACCGCTAATAAGCCTACGCCAAACATGAGCAACATAACCGATAGAATGCCAACTATCTTATCCGATATTCCGAGCGTTCCACTAAGTATTCCATCATTTAGTGCACCCAAATGGCCTTATTGGATGCTCGTCATTATAGGTTTTATGTGGATAATTGGCAGCTCCGCAGCAGCCTACGGTTATTTTGAGCTTGGCCTCGACTCACTAAATGCGAACCCTATCCATGCTTTAGGTTTTGTAGGGTTTATTCTTGTACCGGCTTGCTTACTTTTGGTAACGGCCCTTATGTTGAGACGCATGAACCAATTGAGTTATGAAAGTCAAAAAATGGCTTTCATCAATGAGCAACTTTTAACACCATCCGATTACGCAGCAAAATCCGCAACTCATTTATCAAGCGCCATAACAAAGCAAATGGATAAAATTGAACAACGTGCGGAACAAGCCGTTCATCGTGTTCAACAACTACAAACGGCTTTTGACAAACAAATCACATCTGTCACTCAAACGCTTAATCAAAATGCAGAGCAAAATGGTCAATTAGATGCTCAATTGATAAATTCAAAAATTGCTTGGACACAAACAATTAAAGATACAGATCAGACGATTGCTGATCTGTCTCAATCACTCGATAGTGTTTTAAGTAGCTTTCAAACACGAATTGAAACAACTCATCAACAATTTGATAGCGTTAAAGCTTCAATGGAAGAATATAATGTGGACTTTGATGAGGCTCTAAACAAACAAGAAGCCAAGGTTAAAATCATAAGCGATCGGCATGATAAGATTAAACAAAGCTCAGAAGATATTCGTAGTAAATGGCAAAATGATGATGATCTATTCCAAGACCGTATATTCAATCAGCTCTCTCAGATCGACGCATTGAGTGAGCAAACAGAAGCACTCGTCTCTAAGCTTCAACACTCTAGTCAGACTTTAAAATCTGCCGCAAACTTATCAAATAAACTTCCATTAAGAGGCTCTATGGCAATCGAACAACTCGACTTGCTGCCAGGCCTAGGAGAAGCAAAAGCCATACTACCAACTCTCTTAGAAGCCGAAGCCGTTACAGAAGCGGAGACCCCTCCTCCTTTAGATCTAGATTTTGAAGATATAGCCTCAACGGACATGGATGATGTCTTATACTCAAGTCCAAATGTGCCACAGCCTTCCTTATCCAGCCAACGTATTGGCGTTGACACGCACAACGCCCCAAAGAAGAAATGGTTTAAATCTTTTGGTAAGCGTCAAGAAAGCCCAAACCCTAAAAAAGATAATGATAACATATCAATACCACCCATTCCAGCGCCGACAAAACCGCTCCCGTCACACAATAAAAACTATGTTCCGCTTACGTTAACCGACAGACTCATTCGTGAACAGTTATCACCAGACGTCTTAATCGATTCTGGCTGTGCACGTGAAGCGGCAAGACTAAGGCTACATGAAGGCCCTTTTGCAATGAGCCAGTACGTGTCAATCCATCTGGGAGCTGCTGTTGTTCACCTACGAGACCTGTTGCCCAGCAACCCAGCACTTCGCACACAAGTCCACGATATGGCGGCTGTCTTCCCTATCAGAGAAAAGCTAGATATACGTGATGAAGAGGCTTTAGTTTATATTTTCAGTAGTCAGGCTGGCCGTGAATATTTACTTTGTGAAGCGGCTGTCAACGGATCATATTAACATTCTAAGAGCCTTGATCTGAAAGACTTATAATCAACCAATCTGATATTTTTTCAAGATTTTGTTGATTGGCTCCAGACTTACTTTTGACAATGTCACTAACACGATTGGACAAAGCACGGTTATCCGAGCGAAAACTCTGCGTCCCTACTAATTTCCGTGAGCTGGCGTTTGAAAGAGTTACAAGATAATCCACTATAATTAGCGGAGCTTGATCTTCACCTCTATCAAATTTAGCTTCGAAGTTACGAATAGTGATATGAGCGCGATATTGAGCCCGTGCACCTGAAGTTGGAAGCACGCCAATAAGTTTAGCGCGCCCGTTCATTTCTGATAAGAAAGACTTCTGAACCATAATTGGCAAGCTATCTGCCCATTCTGCTTTATCAACAATAGCTAATTGAGTGTCTTCCTTCACAATAAGCAAATCATTACCCTGTAACGCTTTAGGGGCATTGGGCCGATCGATTCTAATTGTAAAAGCGTCTTGGATGTGATCAATCGTAGCCGTGTTTGTATCACTAGAACTGTTTGACAAACGGTATATATGGCTCGCATCAGCAGGCTTAGGTAAAAGTAAAGACTGGCAACCACTCAGAATCATTGCAGTTAGGAACACTATTCCACAAAACACATTCCATTTAATCATTGCGGCAACTCCACAGTCTCTCTTTTTTCCCCACTGATAAATTCAATAGGGTTTTGTTCTAACGACTCAATGACGCGGTTCAAACTCTCCACAAGATCCCTAACCATGCTGGCAGACTCCTCAAGATCAGTTAACCCTGAATTAGATATACGGTTGAGCGCATCACTCAAATCTATTGCCACAGTAGATGCATCTCCAGCCGTAACTTCAAAAGCATTAAGTGTTTGGTCAAGTTCATCCATGGTAATCGCCGCACGCGTAAGAAATATGTTCAGGTCTTCTAAAACAAATTTATCGAAATCTGCAGCAGCAGTATCAACTTCGTTAGCCGCTTTTGTCACTTCATCCGCTGCTATTTCAAAAGATTTTAGTACACTATTCACAAGTTCAGGGTCCAGTTCAGAATCGCTTAGCTTCTTTGTTAGAATATTTATATTTGATAGAGTTTCGTGAAAATCATTAATAGCTTCTGGCGTCAGAACCGCATTAACACGTGCAATAGCTTTTTGGGCTCCGACTATAACTGAACCACCATCATCCAAAAAGGTTTCAATCTGACTCATTCGTCCGGGAAGACTATAGGGAGATGTCGCTCCACTCTTCGCCATTAAAACGTTTGATTCACCCTCAAATATTTGTATATAGTTCAGGCCTGTCAAACCCGACGGTTCAAGCTGCGCAAAACTATCTGTTGTAATCGGGTAGTTAGCCGTCACACGAAGCTGTACTATAACAGTGTTCGCCGCCTCAGAGTCGAGCGTTAAATCTACAACTTCCCCAAACCGCAATCCGTTGAACCGTACTTCTGTTCCCTTATTAACGCCCCGAACAGGTCCAGAAAATCGAACATCATAAAATTCATATTGCTGATCAAATTCGGCCTTTGAATACCACCCTATAAACCCAATCATAGCGATGAATGATAACATGACAAATACGCCTATAAGAGCAAAGTGTGCGCGGCTCTCCATATCATTTGCCTCCAGCAGTTAGGGCGGCGCGAGATCGGGGACCACCAAAATATTCTTTTACCCATGGATGATCATATTCCAAGACTTTTTCAAGTCTATCATTGATTCCGATTTTCTTATCCACCAATACGGCAACGCGATCGCAAATCCGAAAAAGACTATCAAGGTCATGGGTTATCATTACAACCGTCAGCCCCATAGCCTTATGAAGATTTAAAATAAGCTCATCAAAGGCGCTCGCTCCGACAGGATCTAACCCAGCCGTCGGTTCGTCAAGAAACAAAATAGCGGGATCAAGAGCTAATGAGCGTGCTAACCCTGCCCGCTTTCTCATTCCTCCCGATAAATCAGACGGTTTTAACATTCCGGCATTCGCGGGTAATCCAACCATATTAATTTTCATATCGGCTAATTCACGCATCAATCCTAAAGGTAAATTCGTGTGTTCCCTCATCGGAACCATAATATTTTCGCGAACATTTAGAGATGAAAACAAGGCCCCGCCCTGAAAAAGAACGCCAAGTTGATTGTTAAGTCTGTCACGGTCAGCCGCTATCATCTCAGCCCGGTTCAGTCCCTGTATATAAATCTCCCCGCCCTCAGGTTTCTTAAGTCCCAAAACCGTATTAAGGAGCACCGACTTACCTGTACCAGACCCACCGACAAGCCCAACGATCTCTCCGCGTTTAACAGAAAAATTTAAGCTCTCATGAATAACCACATCACCAAATTGAGTGAGAACATTACGGGCTTCAACAATGAATTCGCTCACATCCCAATCTCCAAAAAGAACATGGAAAAGGCCGCATCAACCATAATCACTGTAAAGATAGCTTGAACAACACTTGACGTTGTTCGCGCTCCAAGAGAGTCCACACTGCCCGCAACGGCTAACCCTTGACGACAGCCAATAACAGCAATTATGAGTGCGAAAAATGGGGCCTTTATCATACCTACCCAGAAATGTTGCATTCCGACCGTATCTTGCAAACGAACAAGAAACAAAACGGGTGAAATATCTGTTGGTCCCAACCATGCGACAAGCATTCCCCCAAACACGCCGGAGAGCATAGCAAAAAAAGTCAAAATAGGTGTCGCAATTAAGCAAGCTAATGCTCGTGGAACAACTAAAGCTTCATAAGGGTCGACGCCGATGACCTGCATAGCATCGATTTCTTGGCGCATTTTCATCGCCCCTATCTGAGCGGTAAAAGCCGAATCAGAACGTCCAGCCAGCAAAATAGCCGTTATCAGGCCAGCCAATTCCCGTAGCATAGCAAAACCAACAAGTTCAACCATATAGATCTGAAAGCCAATCACAGCCAGTAAGTTAGCCCCCATATAAGCAATCACTGCTCCGATGAAGAAACACAAAAGCATAACAATAGGCAATGCATTCAGTCCGACATCTTCAGTCTTCGCAACCACAGATTTCCACCTGATCTTATGGGGTCTCAATAGCAAGCCAGATAAAACAGTAAGGAAGCGCCCAAAAAACACGAGTGTATCATAAAACTCGTGGCAAAAACGCATGACGGATTCGCCAATTCGAGCAAACATTTGATACCAAGGACGTGGGGGGGGGCGCAATCGCCCCAGAGCGGCCTTTTCTGCCGCCTCTAATAAAACCTGCCGTCCTGAATTTGGTGTTTTCTGGCTCCAATGAAAACATTTTTCTGAATCACAACGAATTGCTCTGGTTAAAATATACGCACCAGCCGTATCAATATCATCGACATTATCGAGGTTGTAGACAACTGACATGTAAGGTTTCTCATCAACCTCTTGAGAAAATGTCTCATCTAGCTGGGCTGCTTCGGATAGATTCCAATACCCCCACGCATTAACATGCAATGTATCCCCCAGCGTTTCCAAAGAAAAACCAGCACGATCATTTGGCTTGTTATAATTATCAGATCCACGCATAAGTTCACATATCTTGGCTCTTAGCTATTGGAAGTAAAGTGAAAAGTTCGTGAATTTCTCAATCAAAACAGAAAGCTGGCCCATACGCGGTCATTTTACAATCTCACGCTCAAGCTTGACCTCAGTTGATGTTGTAATTGTTGAAATAAGCAAGGGTAACATCGTAGGACATGGGGAATGTCGCCCATATTCACGTTACAACGAAACACCCCAAACTGTTTGTACGCAGTTAGAAGCCCTTCGACACGACATCAAAGTGGGACGTACTCACGACGAGCTTATTGCAAAACTTCCCGCTGGAGCCGCCAGAAACGCGCTCGACTGTGCTTTATGGGATTACGCCTGTAAATCATCGGGCCTGACCATATGGGATTTGACAAAAATTCCCTCCCCTACTCCGCAAGCTACGGCCTTTACTATATCCGTTGATAGCCCTCAAAATATGGCCAAACTTGCAAAACAGATGGCTCTTTTTAAGATTTTAAAGATAAAAGTTGATGCAGAACGGTTTACGGAACAAATTACAGCCGTGGCAACTGCCAGACCAGATTGCCAACTTATTGTTGACGCGAACGAAGCTCTATCGGCTAGTGATGTTTTATCTCTCGCTAAGCATTCTTACCGGGACCACATCGCCCTTATTGAGCAACCGTTACATGACGATATTATTCGAAATCACAAATTCGAAAATTATAACGGCCCTATATTATGCGCCGATGAGTCTTTTCACGGGGTTGATGATCTTTTAGCCTTAAAACGACTAGGCTACGGAGCATTAAATATTAAACTTGATAAATGTGGTGGATTAACCTCGGCTTTGAAAATTATAGAGGCGGCTAAAGCTGCTGACTTTTATCTAATGGGCGGCTGTATGTTAAGCACATCTTTAGCCGTTGCCCCAATGGCAGCTATCATGGGATTATTTGACATTATTGACTTAGATGCAGGGGCTCTGCTTGCTCAGGATAGAGAGCACGGACTTGTCTATGAAAACGGGCGCGTTTATCCGCCCAAGTCAGCCCTCTGGGGCTAACATTTTATGACGCAGAAGCAGCCATGACAGCTAGGCGACGTGCCCGAACAATATCACCAAAGTCATTCGTAACAGCTCTCAGCTTTTCAACTTCTGAAGCATAATACATAATTTCATGTTCAATAGCCGTTGAATATTTCTTTTGTTTTATAAAGTTTTCATGCGCAGTCTCACTATCATGTAGCGCTTTTTGCAACTGCTTTAACTCACCAGATAAATCACTATCCGAAGACGCCACATCCAGATAAACTTCCGCAGCTTTCGTCGTTTGGGAAAGATGGTAGCGCGCCGTTTTAATGTCACTCAAGAGGTCATCTGCATTTGTATAAGTCAACTCACGCGGTGCGACGTCGGTCGGGTCAATATCTTCAAGACCATTAAGCAAAACATTTGCCGCAGATTGAGTCTTCTCTTGTGATACATCCTCAGACCACCCTTTATTGACAAAGGCTTGGTGGAGGCGCTTCACTGTCCGCGTAATAATATTACCCGTGTCGACAGTTTCAACATTCACTGTTTCTTGTTCTGCCGACCCCATAGATGTTACATCCACAGTTGCGCAGGCAGAAAGCGACAGTATCATTGCCACAGAACAAGTTCTGGCAAATTGGGTTATTTTCATCGGCATAAGATCCCTTAACTAAGGCCGTTATGTAATACCCACATATTACGTTATATTACTGAATATATCCTGAACTAAACATATTCATTCTAAAGTTTGATATAAGACACTGCAACAATCGCAAGATCAAAATTTTGATATTACTATGTTTTCATAAAACCATGGCTATATGCACAAGTTTTAATCAAACAAATATGACATTTGATATTTATATATATCAATGAGATGGCGACTAATGAAAACTTAAGATGCTTTCGATTTTGACCTTGCAATAAATATTCCAATGACAGTAAGTCCAATTAAGACAGCAAGAATGACTAAAGACACGTCTCTAATTGCATTAAACTCCGCAACTGTCTCAGCGATTTTTTCCGGCTTAACCTTGCTTAAATTTGGTTTGAAGAAACGGAAGAAGAACGAGAATCCTAAGACTACCGCAACACATGCTGGAGCTACAAATTTAACGAGAGCAAGTAGTAATTTTTTCCAAAAATCAGAAATACCTTCTAACTCTTGGTCCAAAATTTTCTTGTCCATGTTCCAACCCACATAAAGTACGGCGAGTAATCCACACAATGGAAGCATCAATGCCCCTGTAATGTTCTTATCAAAGGCATCAAGTGCTACTAAATTCACCATTGATATAAGACCAACCAACCACATTAAACCGCCCATATAATAGGCTGCTTTTGCTTTCGTCATGTTGAATTTCTCTGACACATAGGCCGTAATAGGTTCCAAGAGTGACACTGACGATGTGATGGCGGCAAAGATAGCTAAGAAGAAGAAGGCACCGCCAATAACATTACCACCTGGAATTTGCTGCATAGCAATCGGGATTGATTTAAAGAACAACCCTGCACCGCCCTCACCAGGATCGATACCAAATGCAAAGATAACTGGGAAAATCGCAAGACCTGCAATCAAAGCAACACCCGTATCCGTTAAACCAACGATCATGGCTGATCTTGGAATATTGACGCTACGCGGTAAGTAAGAGCCATATGTGATCATAATTGCACTCCCAAGACCAATTGAGAAAAAGGCCTGCCCTAGCGCAGCAACGATAATGTTAGGGTCTGAAATTTTATTGAAATCAGGGCTAAACAAATATTTTAGTGTTATGCTTCGTGAATTCTCAACCACATTAACATTATCACCTGCAAGTTTAGAAAAATCTGCAGTTAAGCCAAAAAGAGCTAGACCGATCAGCATAATAAAGAAAAGCGGCATAAGAAATTTCGCCGTCATTTCAATCCCCTTATTAACTCCTCTAGCTACAAGGAGCGTCGTTAGAACTGCAAATATTGTAAAATATGGTAAAACAGCCTTCCAATTCGTTATGTTAGCTCCAAAGCTATCATTGATTTGTTCTGGCGTCATAGCATCAAAAGTGCCTCCGAAAAATTTCGGGATGTACATCATGACCCATGCAGCAACAACACAATAAAAAGCAACAATTAGGAAGGATGCAACTTGCCCAATCCAACCTAATGCACCCCAATTAGGGTTTGCGCCAGACCTACGAGAAACGTCAGCGATGCTTTCAACTGCACTGGAAGCATTGCCTGCGCGTCCAATTACATATTCACAAATAAGAACAGGAATACCAATAAATAACACACATAGTAGATATAACAGGATAAAAGCCCCGCCCCCATTATTGCCAACTTCAGCAGAAAACCTCCAAAGGTTTCCCAAGCCAACAGATGAACCAACAGCTGCCATTATAAAGGCAAATCTTGAAGACCATTGTACGTTCTGAGTAGCTGTCATGCGCGTGTTCCTATCCCTTATTTATTTTTATATTTGGTACAAAAACCAAAATTAAGAGCGCGTCAAGGATTGATTAAAGTTTAGCTAAGGGATTTATAACCCGAACCCACGCCCACTACGAGGAAGCTCGGTATTCCTATGCACATAACCTGATAGAATAAGCCCAAACCCTAACATCATGGTCAACATAACGGTTCCACCATATGAAATTAAAGGCAGAGGAACACCGACAACCGGTGCAATCCCCGTGACCATAGCTAAATTGATAAATACATAGAGTGCAAACGTAATGGTAATTCCCATGATCAGTAAGCGTGTGAAAAAATGTTTGCACTTGATCGACATCCAAAAGCACAAGGCTATGACACCTGCATACAATCCCATTGTAGCAACCCCTCCAATAAGTCCGAATTCTTCACCAATCACAGTAAAGATAAAGTCCGTTCTATTTTCAGGAACGTACGCAAGTTGCCGTTGCGTACCGTTCATAAAGCCTTTCCCCGAGACACCTCCGCTCCCCAAAGCAATTTTCGATTGTATAATATGATAACTTGCGCCTGTTGGATCCCGCCCGGGGTCTAACAATGTTAACACGCGTTCTTGTTGATATGGCTTCAAACCATACTTAAAAAACAGAGGAATAGATATTG
>JBDXGZ010000007.1:0-7968 GCA_039989855.1 Maricaulaceae bacterium
CGAACATCGAAATTCTTTTTCATGTGTCAACATTGGACGACATTACATGTATGACGCAGAGACACTTAGTGCTGAGAAAGCGCAAGAATACCTGAGAAAAACTTGCGACCCTTCATCCGGTGGAGGTTTAAACAAACAGGAGGCTTTGAGTTCGGTAGACCGCGGTTGTTATCTTCTAGGTTTAATACATTCAAATGGCGCTCTCTTAACCCCAGATTTTATAAAGGCTAATACTTATTTTGCTGCGTCATGTTGGAATTTCGAAAGTGGTCAAGGGTGTCTAGAGCTTGGTTTGAACTTATTGTTGGGAAGGGGGGTGAAAAAAGACAACAACCTCGCCCTAACTGTATTCAATGTAGGATGCGATGGTTTTACAATTGATAATTGTGCCCATAAAGCCAACCTACTATTTTATCACGATGATGATGTAGAAAATGATATCCAAGAAGCTATAAAATTAGCGCGTAATGCCTGCGATTTGAAGAGTGGGCTTGGTTGTAAGATTGTCGCACATGCAACCATGATGGGCGATGGTTTGCCGAAAGATGTGTCAAAGGGTTTAGATTTAGCGCTTCAGTCTTGTGAGGCAGGCCATTATGAATCCTGTTATCTTTTAGGGTCTTTGTTCACGATAGGAAATATTTTTCCTAGGGATTTGAAGGATGGTGCTGACTACTTTGACTTTGGTTGTGATTTAGGCGATTTTAATTCCTGTAATAGTCTGGGCCTTGCTTTCGAACATGGGCGCGGGCGGCCTAAAGATCGCAATAAAGCGATTGAGATATATGATAAAAGTTGCAGTCTCTCCAATGCTAGAGCGTGCGTTTTCGCCAGCATTATTATACAGGGTTCAGGAATCCGAACAGAAAATTTCCACTCTAAGCTTCACTACTTAAAAAGGAGTTGTGACTTTCGAGATATGGTGGGTTGCGCCGAGCTAGGTGAATATTTAGTTTCCTCAGGCGAAAGCTTACAGATTCAAGAAGGAAAAGAGCTTCTAGAATATTGGTGCAGTAAAGAGAAAGGAGAAGCTTGTTACGTCTTTGGACGGCAGCATTTGATTGGTGAGGGTCTGGAAAAGGATATTATCCAGGGTGTTGCCCTTTATAAAAAGGCCTGTAACCTTGATACGGGTCTAGCCTGTAGAAATTTAGGAAATACTTTTGCAAATGGTCAAGAAATAAAAAGAAATGACGATATTGTAGCGGATATGGCAAAGGCCAATGTTTATTACAAACGCGGTTGCGATTTAGATGATAATGTGTCGTGTAATTCATTAGGTATTTCGTATTTAGAGGGCCGAGGAACTGAAAAAGACGTACCAAAAGCCATGTCGCTGTACGAGAAAGCCTGTAAACTGTGGGATTATAATGCCTGCAATAACCTTGGTAATACCTACAATAATGGTCAAAAAGTAGAAAATAATGATAATATAGTCAAAGATGCATCTAAAGCGGCAACCTACTATGAGCTTGGCTGTGATGTTGAAAATGGTGAGTCCTGCAATTCCTTGGGGGTTGCCTATTTGACAGGGAAGGGTGTCGAAAAAAATGTACAAAGAGCTCTCTTATTTTATGAGAAATCCTGCGATCTTAAAAATTACTATGCATGTAACAATTTAGGAAATATATACAATAATGGCCGAGAAGTTGATGGTGGTACGAATATCCTTTCGGACAAGCTGAAAGCTTTTTCTTTTTATGAGCGTGGTTGTGAGATTAAAAACAGCAATTCTTGTCGTTCACTTGGTAGGGCATATTTGAATGGCGATGGCGTCGACAAAAAGATTCCAGAAGCTATCAGGATGTATACTAAGGCTTGTGACCTTGAATCTAGTCTCGCCTGCTATAATTTAGCTGATCTTTACCAGAATGGTATTAAAGGGGAAAGTGTTGAAAGCTTCGTTCTAGACAAGTCCAAAGCTTTCGATTTTTATATTAAGGGGTGTGATTTAAAGTATACGAATGCTTGTGATGCTGCAGGTTACATGGCTTTCTCTGGTGAGGGCATGAAGCTGGATAAAAATAAGGCTATTGAAATATATAAGAAAGCATGTGGCTTAGGGTCTCTAAGAGGATGCTACAACCAAGCCGCTGTCTTGGACGACCTTCCGAATGCGAAAGAGAAAGCTGAGGAATTTTTATCGTTATATGAAAGAACCTGTGATGAAGGCTATGCGCTCGGCTGTAGTGGCTTGGCAAGCCTATACTTTAGAGGAGAGTTTATAAAAAAAGACCTTGTTAAGGCTATGGAACTCTATGAAATGGCTTGTGAATTAGGAAACGAAATTGGGTGTAGTTCCTATCGGTTTCGTTACTGGATGGGAGATGCAGTTAAAGAAGATAAAGATAGAGCTTTTCAACATGCTAAAACAAAATGTGAAAAAGAAGATATGTTGGCATGCGTCGACGCTGGGTATTTTCTTGACAAAGGTTGGGAAACTCAAGAACCAGATTATGAGCGGGCTTATCAGTTTTATTTAAAAGCCTGTGATAAGGCATCATCAAAAGGGTGTCATAATTTAGGGTTACTTTATAAATCTGGAGATGGCGTTGTTAAAAACGTAACAGAGGCTAGATTATATTTTACGAAGGCTTGTGATCTTAACAACAAAAAATCTTGTGCTCAACTTGACGAGTTATCTGAGGCAGAGCCTTAATATAATAATTAGACCGCCTAATTTGCCTATACTTCTTAAATTTCAGCAAACGTGTTTACGGGTCGTTGTCGACATTAATCGAGCGTCCTAAACTCGCAGCCCAATTAAGGCCGCTCGTGAGAGGCTAAACTGGTCAACGAAGACGTTCGAAACGCTCCATAAACAAATTGACCCCGTTGCGCCACAAGTTACGTTTTTGTTGGGGTGAAACGATTTTGCCCTCCCGAATTAACGGGAGGCTTAATTGCTCGAAAACATCTGGACTGAATATCTCAAAGAACAATTAGCGGATAGGCTTAGGGGTTACATTCCGCCTGATAAAAATTATCAATCATTACCTGACCGATGGATTGCTATGAGTCTGTTGCAAAAGGCGATACGGCGGGGTGACAAACAGCAAGCGCTTCGGGCTGGACGCTATTTACTCAACGCCGATTATAGAATGCTATGGCGGCGATTAGTTGTGATCGCATGGGAAGATATCAGCTTTGGTGATTTTGATTTGTGCGGAATGGTCACAGCCGCATCTGGCTCTAAACGGTGGAGAGCCAAATTTGGCGGTGAATGGCGGGTGGCATCCTATCTTATATCCGCCCTGTGTAAGGCTCAGAAAAACCGTATCACTGACGACATTCTGGTTATCGCTGAACATGATTTTTCATTAGTTAATATAAGAGACCGCCTAGGCACCGCTGAAACATCTAAATTACGATCCATAGCTTTCGGGTCTGGTGAGGAATTAAGCCACCGCGTTATTGCCTCATGGTATTTGCTAGGAACGGACAAATATGGGTCTGACTTTCTTTACAGACGCAAAGGTGATGTTGATCGGTTTTTCTCGTCTTTTGAGCCACCGCATTGCCGTGAGCATGTCACATCAATTTGTAGAATAGCTCTCTCACGTTCAGGAACAATCTTACCCGCGGTGGCGGCTTTGTTATGGGAACATTGGTTAAATGTCCAAACGCCACCCAAAGGGGTCATGGATCAGTTAGGGCCAGTAGAAACAATTGGCGGAATTCCACGCTATGCCTTTGACGGAAATACCCGTGCTGGGCGGCGCTATCTTTATGGGTTGAGTGAACAAACACCGGACCTAAAAGCCTATTTATATGATGTAAGTTTTGCTGACCGAAAGGCTTTGCTCCGAAAACTCTATTTTAGAACCCACTCTTCCTTATGTGCTAATCGTCAGCTTTGGTCAGTGTCTGATGACATCAGAGATAAGGCAAACCAAATTGGGTTTGGCTTATCAGCTCAAACCATCAACGAAGGAAAGCGCATTTTAAGCGCCGCGCTGCTCTCGCATCCTATGACGGAGGCACACCTGTGAGAGCGTGCGTAACACATAAACCAACCTTTACATGTTACATGGGCTTTGGAGAGGCCGAATGAAGCCCGAGGAAGCCCCGCCAGCGGCTTACCTGCGAGTAAGCACACAAAGACAAGGCCAAAGCGGTCTAGGACTTGAAGCGCAACGTAAAGCGATTGAGCATTTACTAGACGGCCAAGCCTATGAAGAGTTCATCGAGGTCGAGAGTGGTAAGAAGACCAAACGCCCAAAGCTTGATGCCGCCATCGCCTATTGCAAGAAGCATAAGACTAAACTGGTGATCGCCAAATTAGACCGCCTCGCCCGAAACGTGCATTTCATATCTGGCCTTATGGAAAGCGGCGTAGACTTTGTCGCAGCGGATATGCCCAACGCAGACCGTTTCATGCTCCATGTTTACGCCGCTATGGCTGAGGAAGAGGGGAGGCGCATTAGTGAGAGGACGAAGGCGGCTCTTGCAGCGGCGAAGGAACGTGGGGTTGAGTTGGGTAAGAACGGGAAGGTGTTGGCTAAACAAAATCGGCAAAAAGCGGAAGAGTTTTCTCGGTCCATTTTAAGTCAATTCCCACAACTAGGTCTGACACCTGAAATGAAAATTGGAGAGATTGCGCAAGTTTTGAATGACAATAGCATTACAACTCGAAACGGAGGGGTTTGGTATAAAAGTAGTGTTTCGAGGATGTTGAAGCGTGCCTGCCTCAGTAAATACTTTTAACATGGTGAGCATTTCTCATGGATTGGTAAATAATGGTAATTTAGTGCCGAATCGTGCAACCTTAGGAACATGATATCTAGCACTGCAATTTCGGCCAAACATATTCAACCACCAGTCAATGATCAGGACTTCGAGATTACATTGATTGATGTTGCAAACATTTTTTTCAATAGCACAACATTTGAAAGATATGGAAAAAAGGGTTCAACTCAGCATGGAATAGACGTTCGCGGTAGGCCAAAAGACGATACTCGAAAATTATATGTTATTCAAGGAAAGTGTCGTGAACCCGGCAAGGAAGAAAAGCCAGAGGATGTTGAGTCACATGTAACGCAGGCGTTGAAGAAGTTTACATTTCAACGTTTTATCTATGCTACTACTGCGGGCAAGAAAACAGCCTTGCAAGATGCGGCTGATGCCCTGCAAGAGCAATTAAATAAAGATATGGGCGATGATGCTCCTCTTATCCAGATATGGGATTGGGATAGTCTAACCGATATGGGGCGCAATAACCCCGATATACTTCGTGCGCTGGATAAACAATACGCTGCAACTCTGGGGGCGCTAGAGTATTTACGAGTTGAGAAACCTGAGCTTCTAGAAGAATATAAGAAAGGTGTTTTAGACGGTTTTTTGCCTGCTAGGCGACAAAACACGCTAATTGAGATTCGTACAATAGACTCATATGATAATGCAGAAGACCATTCAGATGAGATCGGGATTATCTCAAAACTAATTCTGACGGACCCAAAAGAAGCACTCAAAGGCTTCCAAGCTTTACTCGTGACTAAAACAGAATTCAATGCGACGAATTTAGCTCGAATTCATGGCGGTATCGGAAATTGTTATTTCCTTTTGGAAGATAGGGAGCCAGCATTTGAACATTACGAAACCGCATATAATCACAAACCAGACCGCTCTCCGACGATTGCAAATTACGCACTTAAGTTAGGATTTGAAGGTCAACTAGATAAGCTTGCAAGGTTTGCAAAAACTGAATTGAGCAAAGACCCTCAGAACGCTACTCTTGCAGCGCGCGCTCTATTCTTTCTTCAAGATGAAACAATAATACCTGATAGCATTGTAAAAGACGCGCATGTTTGGTTGGCACGGCTTGAGTCTCAGAGAAAGTCAGGCGCTAATGTTGATTTAATATTGAATTCTAGGGAGGCATTGAGAGCGCACCCTAATGATTTTAGCTTACGACAGTTTTTAGCAGATACGCTTTTAGAGAAAGTTCTGGTTGAAAAAGGGGCTTATGGATTCACGCCATTTAGCGATGGGGCAGCCTCTTATTTGGAGGAAGCAAAAGGCCTTTACAGTGATCTTTGGAGAGAATTAACAGAAACGCAGAACTATCAGCAACTGACTGATCCTGCACTGCCAACAAATTACATGCAAGCCTTGAGGGTATCTGGAGAATTTGAGCAAGCTATAGAAGTGGGCCGGAATGCTTTGCCGTCAACGGCGGATCACTCTGCTGTAGCCTTAGAGTTTGCTATAAACCTAATGGAAAGAGGTTCTTCTGAAGAGCTTGCAGGAGTAATTGATAAGCTTCCTCAAGATCATCTAGATGCTGACAAAGTTCGCTTGCAACATGCAATGAATATCGGCGATTGGCAACTGGTAGATAACCTGTGCGAAAAACGTATAAAGACAAGTAATGAGACAGATAGGGACTTAGGGTTATTACTCGGAATCCGTTCCCTTGCTATAATTGAGCAATTACCCGAAGAAAAGCGTGGAGAAGAAGTCCATAAACTAATAGAGACTGAATCTGAAGAATGTCGGGAATGGACAATTCGCATTCAACTAGCCCGTAAGTATTTAGGGGTTGATGCTGCTCATAGTTGTCTCGAGTTGGTAAAGAAATATACTTCTGAAACCTCTAAAGTTGAAGATATTTTGAGTGTCGCTCGTGAGGCATATGTTTTGGGGGACGTAGATACAGTATTTAGCCTTTTGCAGAACAAGATCGATTATAGCCGACCGTCTGAAGCCCTAAACAACCTTCTTAAAATCGCCGCAGAAGAAAACCCTGTTCGCCAACGTTCAGTTGATATCTACAATAAGCTTAGCCCCAAATTATTGAACGACCCTTTTTACAAAGAGCTAGCAGCGATTGCGGCATTTAATCGCCGAGATTTCGCTCTTGCAAAACAGTATTTCGAAGAACTTCTGTCGAAACATGCCAGCTTGAAGTTTTGGTTAAGCCTCTACAGGTCTTTAATGCGGATTGGCAATAATGATGACCTAAACGCTCTATTGCTTCGACCCGATTTAATGTCCTTAGAGCATTCTCCTAGAGACTCTATGGAACTAGCTACAATCTTGAAACATCATGGGGAGTTTGACGCTGCTATCGAAACAGCATTTCGAGCAATAAGCAAGCCAGAGGGTCAAAATTCAGCAACTGTATCTGGAAGCTATGTTGGCTTTATCTTCACGATGGAAGAACAGCCAGAAGTTAGTCGCAAGGTTCATAAAGGCCAGTATGTTCGAATTCGTAAGATCGATGGAGAGGAAGTTGTTGAAGGCGTCATCGGGGGTAAAGTGCATCAGCCTTGGGGGCAAATATTACAAGAAACTGATCAGAGAATATCCCCGTTTATCGGCAAAAGTCTCGGTGATAAGGCAAATATCAAAACGAAGTTAAGAGACGAAAGTCACTGGGTTATAGAAGACGTCTGGCCAGAATATATTCGAGCAGCGCAATACCTTTCAAGCGAGCACACCGATAAGTTTGGCGAGGCGGCAATCGTTTACAAAATTGTAACAGATGGAGATAATGTCGAACCATTGCTTGAAATGGTGAGAGAGCGGGGACAATACGTAGACAACGTATGTCGAACAGTGGTCGAGAAAGGATTGCCTCTAACATTTATGGGGGGAGATGACGACATCGGAGGATTGGGTTTAGCTTATGCTTTGAGGCAGCGTGGATATAATATAGCCACAAGCTTAGGGACGAAAGAGGCCCAAGCTAGGGCCGAAGAAACTATTCATGGTCTTGGCAATGGAGTCGTTATAGACCTGTTCACAGCAGTTACAGCCATTGAATTATCGGTATTGAAGCCTCTAAGCAGGTTGTTAGGCCCTATTAGAATATCAGAAAACGAACTCGACGCTTTTAGACGTCATATTACGTTAACAAAAAGTTCAAAATCTCAATCGATGAGGTTATCTTCTAAAGAAGGGCAAATATTTCGTGATGAGGTAAGCTCTGATGATCATAAAGCCAATCTTGAATGGTTGAATGAA
>JBDXGZ010000008.1:0-332982 GCA_039989855.1 Maricaulaceae bacterium
TATTATTAATGTAACCAAGTTCTTTTTCTTTCATTTCTTTTGCTGCAAGTTTGATATTATCTTGTTTGAGCGTCTTGGCTTCACGTTGCATTCGCATGAAGTGCAGATCTACAGTATTATAAATTATTTTTGCGCTAGGACAGTATTTCAAGACGATATCTAATCCACGATCAGCGCATTCAGGACGTGCAATAACTACATAGTCAAACATGTCACCACGCTCTTCTAAAAAGCTCGTAAGGTTACTGTAAAATGGGTGATAGATACATTCTACACCTATTTTTTGAAGATCTATAGTCGCTTGATCCCAATACGCGAAATTAGAAAAAGGAGCAAAATGTACACGGTATCCTTGTTCAATCAATATGCGCATTGAGTAAACGGCATCAACTGACCCGGAATCTTTATTGGGCTCTGGCGTTACCGCATCAATGTAAAGAATGTGACCACGTGAATTTCGATCACTTGCTAGCAAGGGTGTTTCAGCATTTGGTAAATGATGACGAAGGGTGGACTCCCATGTGTCCTTGAATGTTTTTTGGTTTACTAACTGATATTGTTTCGCACCTTCGTTCAGATCATTCCCTGAACTTAAACCTTCGATATGAATGACTTCAGAAAATGGCTGATAGATGACGCGATGCCCCATAGACCGTAAGCGGAAACATAAATCTGTATCCTCATAATAAGCCTTTTCTAGGTCTTCGTTAAAGCCTCCCACTTCACGCCATAGGTCGGCTTTAATCATCAAAGATGCGCCTGATACGTAATCGACATCGCGTGTAAAATTATACAGAGGATGACTTGAATTTTGGCCTTTTCCCCAATTCCAACCGCTTGCGTCTTCCCATATTATGCCACCTGCTTCTTGTAATTCACCAGATGGGTAGATAAGTTTTGATCCAACGATTCCAACGTTGCTATAGTCAAAAAAGGTTTGATATAAATTTTGTAACCAACCCGGTTTTACGATGGTATCATTATTTAAAAATACGATATATTCACCTCGTGCATGGCGTGCGTTTTGGTTGCAATTTTGAAGGAAGTGCAAATTCTCTTTATTGCGAAAATATCGAAGGCCAACTATGTCTTTTAAGATAGAATGATAAGGGTCAGGTGAGCAATCATCTGCGAGTATGACTTCATACTCCACGCTTACATTTTGTTTATAGATTGATTGCAAGCATGCAATAGTTTGACTGATTTCATTATAAACAGGAAGGATTATTGAGATAATAGGGTTTTCTGTTTTTTGAAAAGTGAAATTTATTTCGCTAGAAACCTTAATTTCTTGAGTATGAGGAAGCAGAGAAAGTTGAGACGGTGGCTGCAAAAATAGTGCTATACTTGTCATCTTTTGAGCAATTTTTAATTTAATCGGCTCTGGGAGAGGCAGTCCTCGTCTAAGCGTTCGCAATACAGAGAAAGCGGCTCTCTTTAAGCCCGCCTTAAAAGGAGCATTTTCGTAATATTTAAGTTTTATCTCCAAATCACTTATGCGAGTGTTGAGTTGGCTTTCGATCATTTCACTGCGGGCACCATCAAATTTAATCGTGGTCTCCTGCATTTCTTTAATGCGTAAGAGTTCGGCAAATTTAACCTCAATGTTTTGACGGTTTTCTTTTTCAGAGAAAAGCATGTTGTTTGACTGCTCAAGTTTAGCTGCCATACTGTTTTTTTGAGTTTGCAATTCTACTAAAGCTTTGGCTTTTCCTTCAATATCAAGTTGCAACTTGTTGATTTGTGTCGCTTGAGAATTAATATTTTTTTCCACGACTTTTAATCGTCTTTTCATTGCTCTTTCTGACTTCTGCATTTTTTTTTCTATAGCTATTTTGACTTTTTCGCTGTCTTTCTTGAAGGTTAAGAATTGATTTTGGGCGAGGTCTAACTCAATGTCACGCTCTTTTATGGCTTTCTGCAATTCACCCGATGATTTGCGCAAATTTGTTGTTTCTTCCAAGAGTTCTGCGTTTTGAATTTTATATTCGGAATCTAAACTCTGTTTGGCTTCCAGCTCACCTAGCTGTTTTTTGAGTAAATCATGTGCTTCTGATTTTACTATAAACTTATCGAGCTCTCGTTGTGTTAGAGGTACAAGTTGTTCTTTTTTATCCAGTAGACTTGGTTTTAATTGAAGTTCTGATATTGATTTAAGCGTGTCAGTGTCTATCAGTTCACTTATCAGTTTTTTTAGTCTTGATGAATCAACTTGAAGTCTTCCCCTTGTGAGGTTCATGTAAGTTTGATGTATATGAGAATCTTCAATTTTTTTATTAGGGTCACCTAATATAAGCCTATCTATCTGAGAGACTATGTTGCCATTTGAGGGTAAGTATTTGCCATCTAAAATCTCTTTTAAAATCTCAAAAATGCTCTCGCCCGTTTTTGTTATTAAGGTTTCATAAATTAAAGTGTCAGAAACAACACCGTGAGAGTTATCATACATTGCTTGAATATATGAGAGAACCAAGCTGTCTGCTGAGTCTGCTGAAAGGCGATTGCGAACTTGGATGGATTGGCTAGTAGCCTGAGGAGATCTTAAAATAGTAATAAGTTTGAGGGGCCGGTTTAAATTTTTACAAATATCTTTCCAAATTGGAAGCATGATACATAAACGAGGGTCTTTTACTAACCAGGGCTGATTTTGATTGAAGTCGGTCTCTAATATGTCCTGAATTTGTAGTTTGGCATTTTGCGCAGCGCTTGATTTTGCCCAGTCGTCGGGTAGGCCGCTCATGGTTGTCCAGTCTTTATCAAATTGTTTTGATAAGTCGTCATGAACGGTAACGATCTTTTGGTTCTCCCAAAACCCTCTGGGGTTATCATAGGATGGCAGCATGAGTGTTTTGCCCAAATCAAACCCAAGCACGCTTATTATTTGTGTTAAAAAAGAGGTCCCAGATCGGTGGGCCCCTACGACTAAAACTATAGGTAGCTGATTCGACATTCAACTATCTTAAATGGTTTGATTGTAATTAGCTATTTTGTTTTTTACAAAATGATAAAGCTCAAAATCCATTTCATTAACTTCTGTCAACTTGTCGAATACAGTTTCCCCTATTCTGTTTTTGAATTTCTCAACATTTTGCGAAAGCTTTAGTGAAGGGTCAGAGGTTGTGTTTTTATGGACAGCTTCACCCGCAAAGTTAGGAAAATACTTTTGAATATGCTGCTCCATGTGTATCATAGAGGCGTTAAACTCCTCTACAAGGCCAATAAAGGGAAGCGCATCTAATGCCTGCTTTGCGCGAGGCAGGAACAGTTGAGTCTGCTTAGCAGGAGTGAAAGTATGAAAGTCTTTCAGACGAAATGCGTGGAATTCTGAGACTTGCCAAGGTGTAGGCGTCGAAAGGCGCCAATTCATATAATGTTCAAAGTCACCTTCTTTTGCTTTGATAGCTCCAGGCGTCTGTACATTTTGTGTACATTCGAAATCATAGGCGGATCTAATCCGATCAATTGGATGACGAAAGAAAAATATAGGAATGATTTCGGCCGTGTCCATAACGGGCATGCCAACAATTGCTGTATGGGAACTAATTGCATCATATTGAGGGTTAGACTCAATAAATTCCACAAGAGCTTCTTGTGTCAGTTTTCTTGCATTGGGACCTTCAATTTCGATCCATCTTTCGCCAAAGTTTTTTTCTAAAACTGTATCAACGGATGTTCCAGCATTTTTAAACAAATGAAAGTGTACAATAACGGGTCGTTTTGCCATTGAATATCTTTATTTTTGAGTTGAAGATATTTGGGTAATGTAGCGTTTAATTGTCACACATTATCCCAGATTTTGGTTTTGCGCCCATTCTAAAATAGCATCTTTTAGCCCAATTTTCCAATTGGGCAAGTTATAATGAAATGTAGCCTCAAAAGCTCCAGTGTCCATGACAGAATAGCTTGGCCGTGATGCCGGTGTTGGATATTGGGAAGATGGAATTCCCGTCACTGATGGTACTTGTGGAATATGATTTGATGCGGCTTGAAAAATGGCTTGCGCAAAATCAGCCCAAGAGATTGGATCGCCTGTGTTTGAGACATGATAGGTTCCGCCGCTATAACTATCATCGGTTATAAGTTTGTGAAGTGATGTCAGGCATGCATCAGCTAAGTGACCCGCGTAAGTAGGGCGTCCAATTTGGTCATTGACTATATTTAAAGAATCGCGAGTTTCAGCTAATTTGAGCATGGTTAGCATGAAGTTTTTACCTGTGCCGTCATAAACCCAGCTTGTTCTATGAATTGCGGCTCGAACACCTGATTTCACAATCGCGTTTTCACCGTCAAGTTTGGTTTTGCCGTAAACATTAATGGGGCCGGTATTGTCTTCTGGTGTCCAAGGTGTATCATTTTCGCCATTGAAGACATAATCCGTCGATACATGAACGAGAGGTATATTTCGTGCGGCACACTCATCCGCAAAGACACCAGGAGCAACCGCATTAATAGCGTGTGCTATATCTGGGTTATCTTCTGCATTATCAACAGCCGTGTAAGCAGCAGCGATGATAAGACCCTCAATTGTTTCAGGGAGTGTTTTTGCAAAGGCAGAAATTTCGTGTTTTGGAGCCGTTAAATCCTGATCTTCAATATCATAAGATGCAATAATATTGAGATTGAAACGATTTGCACGCACAGCTATTGCTTTTGACAGCTGCCCATGTTTTCCTATAACGGCAATATTTTTCATCTAGTTTGTCGTTCCTAAACGTTCACCAAAAATCTTCTTCTTCATGAGGGGGGTCCACCATTCTCGATTATCAATGTACCACTCAATCGTTTTTTCAAACCCTTGATTCCACTCTATGGACGGTGTCCAGTTTAGCTCATTCTTAATTTTATTCGCATTGATGGCGTAGCGGTAATCATGACCAGGTCGGTCGGTCACATATGTGATTAAACTTTCACACTTAGTTTTATGAATATCTCGTTTATCAATGAGGGTGCAAATGGTTTTTACAAGTTCCAAATTGGTACGCTCATTATTGCCGCCAATGTTATAGGTTTCTCCAAGTTTCCCTCTTGCTAAGACAGCGAGGAGGGCATCGGCATGATCGTCGACATATAACCAGTCACGAATATTTTCACCTGTACCGTATACAGGAATATCTTGTTCGTGGAGTGCTTTAAGAATGACAACAGGTATTAATTTCTCAGGAAATTGATAGGGGCCATAATTGTTTGAGCAATTTGTAATAACAACGGGCAAGCCAAATGTTCGGTGCCAGGCCCGTACTAGGTGATCAGAGGCCGCTTTGGAGGCTGAATAAGGCGAGCTTGGGTCGTAAGGTGTTGTTTCTTCAAACGCGGGGTCGCCTGGGTGAAGGTCGCCGTAAACCTCATCCGTTGATACGTGGTGGAAACGGAAACTATCCTTTTTCTCGCCTTCAAGCTCATCCCATAAGCTACGGGCCGCTTGGAGCATGTTAAATGTACCTATCACATTTGTTTGGACGAATTCGTCCGGCCCATCAATTGATCTATCAACATGGCTCTCGGCGGCTAAATGCATAACCATATCGGGTTTATGGGTTTTAAACACTGACATAACTGCATCTAAGTCGTTAATGTCGACCTGTTCGAATGCGTAATTCGGATTGTTTGATACAGCGGCTATATTATTCAGATTAGCTGCGTATGTCAGCTTATCTAAATTCACAACCTGATATCCGCGTGCTATAGCAATTCGTACGACTGCCGAGCCAATAAAGCCCGCACCGCCCGTTATAAGTAACTTCATCATTAAGCCTAAATGGTATGTTAAAAGGGATTAACCCAAGCGTCTAGCTTGGGAGCATTTTTATCTTTATCGGAGAGTATAGCTTTTTCTTCATCAATGCCCCAATCGATGTTAAGTGTTGGATCATTCCAAAGTACATTTCCATCACATTCTTTAGAATAATAATTCGTGACCTTGTAAGCAACTTCAGAATTATTTTCAAGGGTGCAAAACCCATGTAAAAATCCTGGCGGAACCCAGATTTGATGACCGTTATCAGCTGACAAGACGGCTCTTACTTGTTTCCCATATGTTGGTGAACTAGGTCTGACATCCACAGCAACGTCGACGACCTTACCGCGGGTGCATCTCACAAGCTTGCCCTGTTCAAAGGGAGGCGCTTGATAGTGCAATCCTCTCACGGTTCCCGCTTGGTTAGAGTAAGAGAAATTATCTTGAACGAAATTTAAGTTCGTGTCTGTTTCTGCGTTAAAAACTTCAGCTTTAAAGGTTTCGCAAAAAAAACCTCTATCATCCTGATATCTCGTTGGTGTAATTATAAACACACCTTCTATGTCAGTTTTATTGAATTTCATGCTGCCCTCCAAAATTCAACACATCGATAATTTGTATGTGCTCTAAGTCAAGTAGATAAAGCTGTAAATCGCTGCAATTTAGGGGTAATTTAAAATCCAACGCTTATCGAATACAGCTTAAAGGTGTAAATCTATAAATATTCGCAATATATATGAAAAATGCGGTTTTCCTAGCTTTGCGGTGAGGCCTGGAATGGGTGCAATGAAGGAATTCGTGCAGCTTAACGCATTTACAAGGTCAACTGTTGACACTAAAATTAATGTTCTAATTTTTTTTATTGATGTATAGTGACGCTTACAAATGAAAACATCTCAAATATTTGAATTTTTAACGACTTTCTAATTAATTAACAACCCGCACAAATGTTGGAATTTTGCGAAAATATTGAAGTGTTTTCATCCGAAACTTTAGGTTTTGGTAGCGTTGGGAGTGGTGCAAATGCTCCTGAAACTTTCCAGACGGCTGTTAATGAATATTCAAAGTCACGAGAAAGTAAAACTTTACAACTTGAATCTTTTCTAGAAACAGGTTCTGGATTTTTTGCGTTTATGTGGCTACGGACAAGTCACCATCCTGATATGGATGATAAGCAAAATTTTTATGAGCCTCTGATTGAAATATCTGATATGGTTATTAATTATGGTAATCTTTTATGTGCTGGCAATACACCCGCAACATGTGAAACTAAAACGCCGAATAACACGCCTATGATGTATGATCGTCATCATAAGTCTTTTGAATTTTCGCAATATGCGGGGCAAAAATTCGCAAAGCAAAACCCAAATTTTTTCCAAGATTTGGTTACTAAAGAGTGAGAGAAAGTGTTTCTCAAGGCGTTAAGCCTTCCGATGTGGAATAGCTTTAAATCAATAATGCAGTAGTGCAATTAAGTTAAATCTAATGACCGCTTCAAACGAGTAGCTAAATGACTAGGCGTGTAAAAAATAGAAGTCACTTTTGAATTTGCTTTAAAATCACCCAATTTAGCAAGGCGTTTCCATAAGTCCCAATCTTCTAACATATCAAGACCTTTATTAAAGCCATCCACCTCCATGAAGGCTGATTTTTTAATAAGTACGGATTGAATGGCGAATGAATTTCGTATTTTTAAACTATCAGGCTCAAAGACGGCCTCCATACCAACTTGTATACCCATATATTGGTCACGTCCCAGCAGCCTGTTATCTGTCATGGCTTCCCAGGAAATTGCATATGTACAAACGGCCTTTGGGTTAGCTTTAAATGCTGACATCAGGCCTTCTAGGTGATCAGAAAACAGCAGATCATCATAGTCTAAGAATAATAAATAGTCACCTGTGGCAGCCTCAGCACCTGCATTTGCAGCCTCTGACCGCGTGCTAAAATTGTTTTGTATGATTTTCTGATTTGAAATTAAATAGGGAACGCATTTATCAAAAACAACAATATGCTCAATATTTGAATATGTTTGGTTGACGACCGTCAGTAAAGATTCCCCTAATATATCTGTCTTTTTATGCACCCTTGTGATGACAGATATTTTTGGGACGTTAATGACATCAGCATCCAAGCTGACATTGGCATTTGGCCTGTTACGGTCAAAGCCAAAACCGTTAAAAGGGAAGTATGCATCCATGCGTTTTACGGGGGTGAAATTGGACCGCATCTTCCTGTAAAGCGGCCATGCTTTTTTCATCGAATGCCTAATATCTGGATCACGAGAAAATTGAGTTCGAAAAAACAATAAATACCCTATAATTTTATCATGCAAGGTTCCGTAACGTCGCCGCAAACATAAGTTAGCGGCCATGATACGAAAGGATTGTTCTGACCGTTTTCCATAACGCTCTAAGCTGTTGTGTGTTACGCGAGCCCAAGGTAAATACCGCAATCTAAACCCTGCTAACCTCAATTTATAACTTAAGTCGACATCTTCCCCGTACATGAATAAATTTTTATCATAGCCGCCTACTTTTGTATGAGCGGATGTCTTAAGCAACACACACGCATGGCTATTCCATGAAGTTTCTAAAGTGACGGGGTCATAATATTTTGGATGTTCAAAAGGTAATTGAGCAAATTCCCATGCACAGATATCGGCCTCATCATATAAAGCAAATTTTACTGCATTTAGCAGACTATCCGGTTTTAAAACAGCGTCGGGATTAATGACTAAAATAAATTCACTTTTAGCATTTGAAATGGCTAGGTTTTGACCTTTTCCGAAACCTAAATTAGATTCGCTTTTATGAAACTTTGTAGAGTGGGAAAAATTGTGTTTTTTAACTAACCTTTCAATTGTGTCAGATGTGTTGTCACTTGAAGCATTATCTGTAATGCTAAGTGATAATTTTGTCTTCGGATAAGATGATTGAGATAGACCTTCAAACCACGCCTCAAGCCAGTTTTGAGAATTATGAGTGACCAGACAAATTGTTACCATGGGTAAATCATCTGAAGTCATTTGTTTTGCGGTTTGATCCGCGAGGCGATTTTGAATTGCTTCCCCTCTACGTGCTGCCATTGATGCGCGTTGTAAACGACATTGTTTGGAGCGAAATATACTTAGGGGCTCGACACCTAATGTGTTGGATATCGTTTTTCTGTTTCTCCAATATGTAACTGTAAGGTGGGGATACCTTGACGTCATTGCGACCCTTAGGGCTATGAGAAACGAATATAATTTCATATCGTGCGATGCCTTAACAAATAGTCAGTTTGCCGACTATTTGTCCTTAATCTCAAACGCATAACCCGCAGAGCGGACGGTTCGTATCGGGTCACCACCGCCGGCTTTTTTAAGTGCTTTGCGAAGGCGGCCAATGTGGACGTCCACTGTGCGGGCCTCGACGTAAACATCACGCCCCCAGACGGTATCAAGGAGTTGCTCGCGGGAGAACACGCGCGCAGGATGATGCATGAAGTGGTCGAGCAAACGAAACTCCGTTGGTCCCAGGTGGATTTCCTTATCATTCCTGCGAACACGGAAGGCTTTGACGTCAATCTCTATGTCGCCTTGGCGAATAACGTCATCAAGCAGGCCCGGCTGTGCGCGGCGCAGAACCGCGCGGACGCGGGCGAGAAGTTCAGGGGTTGAGAAAGGTTTGACCACATAATCATCCGCGCCGTAATCAAGGCCCGTGATGCGGTCGGTTTCATCTCCGCGTGCGGTGAGCATAATGATCGGTGTCGTCCGCGTTTCGGATTTGCGCCGTAATCTGCGGCAAGCTTCGACACCTGATAGTTTCGGCATCATCCAATCCATTAAAATCAGGTCGGGTGTGCGTTCCTCGGCCATGACCAACACTTCTTCGCCGTCGCGGGCCACGCCGACCGAGTAGCCTTCCTTTTGGAAATTATATTCCAAGAGCGTCGCCAACGCGTCTTCATCTTCGGCGATGAGTATATATGGTTTCATGTTAGCCCCGTCGTGAGGTGTTAATCGGTTGATATGCGTCGCCGATAAATGCGACGATATTTTTATAAATCAATCTACGTATTTTCATACACCATCATGTCATATTTATGAAGAAAATATGACATGCAGGGATGGGGGGAATTTGAAAGAATGTTAATTCGAGGCGGTGGGGGGGTAATTGGCACGAAGGGCGTTTTGGAACTGTGCCACGAGTGTCTTATTGTAGGCTGCGGTTTCAATCGGTCAATTTCTCCTTCGAGAACTGGACATTTACGAAAGCCTGCGCTAAAATTTTTCGTAGGGGCATAGATAATGACTTGGCGCAACACACTAATAATAACCACACTGATGTTCGGACTTGCCGCGTGTGAAGCTACGCAAGAAAATAAGAGCGATGCTACTGCTGAGGTCATAGTTGGCGACCTCAGCGTAAGCTGCGCTGAGGACCTAGCGTGTGTAAACCGCATCCATCCTGAAATCCCAATGATTGCCGAAGCTGATCCGGGTGAGCGCATCGTGTTTTTTAGTCGAGACGCTTTCGACCTAACTCTTGATCCTGATGAGTTCTCAAGCGCGGAAAGAAATCCCCGTGAAGGCGTTGGTGTTGTCCATGCGCTGACTGGGCCAGTCCATGTCAACGGCGCTAAGGCAGGTGACGTATTAGCCGTTACTATCGAGTCTCTCAAACCCGCCAAGGTCGGCTGGACAGAAGTAGGACCATTTGGTTTTGCAGCAGACCAATTCGGAACCGACGGCCGTTTTATCGTTTGGCGTTTAAATGACAACTATGCCGAAAGCGATGCATTGCCGGGTATACGGATTCCCAATGCAAGTTTCCCCGGCGTTGTAACAACCTTACCGGACAAAAAAATGCATGCTGACATACTCGCGCGAGAGACGCAGCTGCTGGAGGCTGGAGGATCGGTTATCCCTCCCGATCCGGTTGAAGCAAAGCCGGCAAAAATTTGCGGGGTAGATGGATTGAAACCGTCAGAGTGCCTCCGGACAGTGCCACCGCGTGAGCATGGAGGTAATTTGGATATCCGTTATATCACCGCAGGCACGACATTGTATTTGCCGTGTCTGGTTGATGGTTGCGGCGTGTCGGTTGGTGACTTTCATTACGCGCAGGGTGATGGAGAGGTGGCAGGTACAGCGATTGAGATGGGCGGCGAGCTGACCGTTACCACGCGTATTGTCGACAACCCACCTGATCTGAGCCATGGACCACACTATGAGGGGCCAGCATCGGTGCTTCGGATACCCTCTGAGCGCTTTTACGCAGTGACCGGATTTCCACTGAAGGAAAAAGGCAGTGTTCCGGCGAACCTCGCTTACCTCGAATCCCCAAAAATTGCGGATCTCAGCAACTTATCTGGGGATGTTAATCTTGCAGCCCGCAATGCGCTGGCCGCAATGATCGACTACATCATGACAGAGTATGGATATGATCAGACGCAAGCCTATATGATCGCCAGTGTTGCGGTCGATCTGCGGATAGGACAACTCGTTGACGTTCCGAATGTCGGCGTAACAGCGATCCTACCCTTAGACATTTTTGTCGGACGTGATTAACCCTTACTGTGGATAATCATTCCAAATAAGACGTTCACGTACTGGAGGGCTGGGGCACGCTCACAAGGTAACGGCAACATATGACAAGACCTCCTAAGACGACCTCTAACCCCCGCTGAGCGCAGTCGATGCAGGCACCTCTTGTTACTTAGGCTAAACAATGAGATAG
The DNA here is from genome assembly GCA_039989855.1 of Maricaulaceae bacterium. Classification (GTDB taxonomy): domain Bacteria; phylum Pseudomonadota; class Alphaproteobacteria; order Caulobacterales; family Maricaulaceae; genus CALFVT01. The sequence goes on from JBDXGZ010000008.1 coordinate 11,461, forward strand.
ACGATTGTCGTATCGCCAATGTTCATCACTTCGTGCCAAGCCGTTCCGGGGCTGGCGATGCTGGCGCCTTTGACGAGTTCAACCTCCCGAACGCCATTTTCGTCAGTCAAGCGGCCCTTGCCTCCTTCGAGCGTGTAACCAAAATGAGGATCATGATAATGATGCTCGTGGCCCGTGTTTGGCTCGAATGTGCAACGCAGAACTCTTTGTTTGGCATCTTCGTGAAGGGTTTCGCAGACCGGCTTACCCTGCCAACCTGCCTCCAACGGATCCGGTAGAGATGTTGACGTCTCACACGCTACAATGAGGGGTATTAAGACAAGTGCAGTTGATAGAGTTTTTTCATATTTTTCTTTTTGTTTATATTATCGAGCCAAACATAAATGTTCGCGGCACAACCCCAACCGCGAACCAGTTCTGGTCTTTGACGTGTTGCGTGATGCTTCGAAGTAACATGGTGCGCGCCTAATCCCCTGCGGCATAACATAACGCTTTCCTGTTGGGATGGGTGAGCGTCTTTCTTTAGGCGTTTATGGACGCTCACCGTTAAGCAATTCACCTCACTTTATGCACCTACGCCTAAGTTGCGCCGCGCTCAAGGGTTAGCGGGTCTGGCGTTATATGCGTCTCATCAGGGTCGTCGGCGATGGGGATGATGATGGTAAATTCTGTGCCTTTGCCTTCGGCGCTTTCAATATAAAGGCCGCCGCGGTGCCAGCGGACGATATGTTTGACGATAGCGAGGCCGAGGCCTGTGCCTTTTTCCTTAGAGCTTCTGTCGCCTGCGATGCGGTAAAACCTCTCGCCGAGACGGGGCAGGTGATCGGCTTTAAAGCCGGGGCCTGCGTCGCGTACGGTCAGGCGCCAATAGGGAATATCGGTGCGCGGCGGGAGGACGACGCCGCGTCGCTGCGCTGTTGTGGCAAAGGGGGCCTCGCGAAATTCCATCCCCGGGACCCACGCCTCTATTTTGTCCATCTCAAGTTGAATGCGGCTATCTTCAGGACTCATACGCACCGCATTATCGACGAGGTTCAGGGCGAGCTGCACAAGCTCATCTTGGCGGCCCATGACGAGGGCATTTTTCTTTTTCCCTGACAGGCGCACTTTCACCTTGCGCATTTTGGCAATCGGGTGAACCGCCTCGAGCGCGGCTTTTGCCGCGAGGCCAAAGTCGGCCCGTTCCGTCGGGATCTGATGTTCGGCCAGTTCGATTTTGCGTAAAGAGAGAATGTCTGTGATTAAGCGCTGCATCCGCTCGGCTTGCTCTTGCATAATGCCAAGGAACATTTCCTGCGCGGCGGGGTCATCTTTGGCGTGTCCTCGTAGGGTTTCAATATAACCAAGCATCGAGGCAATCGGCGTTTTAAGCTCGTGCGAGGCATTTGCGAGAAAATCTGCGCGTTGGGTATTGGTTCGTTCAATCTCGGTCACGTCAGCCAAAATGATGACGGCGCGTTTGATCACATCTTCGCCGTTCTTTTGCGAGATAATCGGCGTGCCAGAGATTCGAATATGGCGGTCTACGGAGCCGGGACGAATAATAGATAGCGGCGTGCCGATGCTGCCGTCGAGGGTTTCTGTTATTAGGTCTGATACGGCGGGGTTGGGTACATAGGTCGACAGAGGTTGTTTGAGGGTCAGTTCTGGAAATAGGCGTCTCGCGGCAAGGTTGGCGTAGGTAATCAGCGCATTGCGGTCGATGATGAATATGGCCTCTTGCAGGCCTTCGGCAATGGCCGCCTCGAGGTTCTTGCGGGCTAACTTAATTTTATCGTGCGGGGTGGCTGCTGGTGAGGCGGCGTTTTTGGTGTTGCGAGGGGCTGTCAGTGTTACAGTGAAGAGACTGGCGGTAAAGCCTATAAATATAATGAGGGCGGCCCCCCAAACGCTATCTATGCCCAAAAAGTGAGCTACCGTACCGCCCATGCCGCAAGATAGGCCCGCAAGGAGCAGGACTGGGTTGCGTGATGGGGGGGATATTTTATTATCATTTGACATAAAGTAACTTCGTCTTTCGGGGCCTATCGGCTTTGTAATAAAGATGATTATTGCAAATAAAATGATTTATTCGCGATATTACATAAAAAGGACATAAAATGTCGTTTTATGGGTGTGTATAGGGCTACTGAAGAAAATTGTGCCTTGTGAAAGCTAAGTAATAATTATCGTTTTTCAATAATGATCTATTGACTTTCGCTATGTATTACCCCTATTGAGGGATTATGGAGAGATGAATGCGTCGAGTGATCTTATTAACAACAACAGCCCTATTGTTAGGTGCATGTGAAACCCTGACGGGTGGCCATGGTTTAGGACCAAAGGCTACGCCTGTTGTTGTCGATGCTCCTGTGTCGCCGAAGCCTGATTGGGTGGCCTATGCACCTGACGATTTACCACAAACCGATTGGGTGAGTGAGTTTGGCGATAGTCGCTTGCCAGAGCTTATCAATGAAGCGCTTGAAAAAAACACAGATATCAGAACCGCCATCGCGCGGTACGACCAAGCACTTGCGCAGCTTAAAGGCGCGCAGGCCGACCGACTGCCGACTTTAAACGGCGGTGTAAATGTATCACGGTCTGAACCTTTTGGCGGCGGGGGTGTTGTGACCATTCCTGGAGGTGGACAAGTCTCTGTCGGCGGTGGGACAACTAACCTTGGACTTGGTTTGAATGCGTCTTGGGAAGCCGATGTCTGGGGCCGGATACGTGACAGCGTTTCATCAAGTGAATTATCAGCTTCAGCCTCATCTGCAGATGTTGCAGCGACGAAGCTCTTGATTGCGTCGCGGGTGTCACAGACATGGTTTAATATTATTGAAGCTAAATTATTAGTCGATTTATCGGCGCGTGACATTCAAACTCTTGAAGGGGCATTGCGGCTCACGGAGCGCCGTTTCCAAGGCGGCGTCACAAGTTCGAGCGATGTGCGTTTGGCGCGGTCGTCCGTTGCCAATGCCAAAGCGCTTGAAGCTTCTCGAAAGCAAAGCCTAGCCTCGCAAACACGCGCATTAGAGATTTTACTGCGCCGCTATCCTGAAGGGGCGATTGCTTCAACGGCTGATTTGCCAACATTACCTGCCCTGTCAGGCGCAGCGCAACCGGGGTATATTTTAAAGCGGCGTCCTGACCTTTTAGCGGCAGAACGCCGTATGCACGCTGCAGGTTTGAATGTCGACGTGGCCCGTAAAAACCTATATCCTCGGCTGTCGTTATCACCGACATTAAATAGCTCGGGCTCGTCTCTGTCGACGATTTTTGATGTTAATAATGTTATCGGGAACCTTGCAGGGAATATATCGCAGCCTATTTTTCAAGGCGGGGCCCTGCGCGCCAATGTCGCTGGGCAAGATGCCGTCCTACGTCAACAAATTGAAGGCTACACAGATACGCTATTGGATGCTTATCTTGAGGTTGAAAATGCTCTTGACGCGGAACAACATCTCGCAACTCGCGAAGCCTCCTTACGCGTGGCTCTCAGCGAGTCTCGTGCGGCCGAAGAGCGACTCGAGCAAAGATATGTCGAAGGCTTGGCGACAATATTAGAGCTTTTGGATGCACAATCACGGCAAATCTCTTCGGAAGCTCAACTCATTACGGCCCGTAAAGACCGCCTGGCCAATCGTGTTGCTTTACATGTAGCTCTTGGCGGCGGTGTCTTTGGTGAAGAAGTGACGAAAGATGTTGATGAAGTGGTTCCACCTGTTTTGAATTTTGGTAAGTTGAACTTTTTGTCACAAGACGAATAGACTGATTTAATATAAGGCTCCGCCTTATATCATATAGATGCGAGAGAGACTATGACGCACGACATTGGAAGCATTCCAGAAAAGCGTGAACGCGGTGCTGTAGGGTGGGCATTGCTCATTGGGATTCCGATAGTTCTTATTGCCGGGAGCTATATTCTCGCCAAGGTGATTATCAAGGCGTATGAAAAGCCTGAAGAACGCAAAAGAAGTTTCAATACATTGTCTGTCTTGGCAGATTATGCGCGGACCGATGATGTTCAATTGATGGTTAACGTGCAAGGTGAAGTTCGTCCTCAAATTGAAATTAACCTCGTCCCACAAGTGGGCGGGCAAATCGTCAAAGTCTCACCGAACTTTATTCAAGGTGGGATTTTTAAAAAAGGCGAAACCCTCATTGAAATTGAGGCAGCAGATTTTGAAATTTCTATTATCCGGGCTGAAGCAGATGTGGCGCAAGCAGAGCAAAACCTCGTGCGTGAAATTGCTGAGGGTGACCTAGCGCGTAAAGACTTTGAAGAATTACTTAGTGGCACGGCCTCGTCTTTGGCTCTACGTGAACCGCAGCGCGCACAGGCAGAAGCCGCTGTAAAGGCAGCCAAAGGGCAACTCCTCGCGGCGAAATTACAATTAGAACGAACGAAAGTAAAAGCACCTTTTGATGGACGCGTGCGGTCTAAAACATCCGACATTGGTCAATTTGTGTCACCTGGTGCGGCTTTGGGACAGATTTTTTCAACAGATGTTGTTGAGGTCACATTACCACTGACGGATGACGATCTTTATAAGGTCAATCTGCCACTGGCTTACGTGGCGGATAAACGGAGCAATGCGCCCGAAGTTGAATTAAGCACAACCATTGCTGGCAAGCGCCGCTACTGGAAAGGGCGTGTCATGCGTACAGACAGTGTGATCAATACTCAGACACGCGGCCTCTCTGCCATTGTCGAGGTAACAGACCCTTATGATACAGGCATGTCCGAAGATGGGGTTCCTTTGGCGCCAGGTCTCTTTGTTGAAGCGGCGATTAATGGGCGTGAATTTAAAGATGTGATTGTCATTCCTCGCGATGGTCTTCGTCCTCAAAACCAAGTCTATTTGGCAGATAATAAAGGTAAAGTGGAAATTCGCACAGTATCTGTTTTGGATACGAATAGTGAGCGTGCGGTAATTTCTGAGGGTATTAGAGATGGGGAATTGGTGGTCTTATCCCCGATGGAGCCGTCGCGTACAAGCTTAACCTTAAAAGTTAGTGATGCGAATGATCCGACAATATTATTGGTAGATCCACCTCAGCCAGAATGGTTCAAAAAAGAAAGTGCCGAGAAAGAAGAAAAGAAAAGTAAGCTCGATGAATGGCGCAAGAAAAAAAGCAAAAAAGACGGCACTGAGGCTAAGTTATTGAAAAAGTCGGGTGATGATAAAGCTGTTAAAAAGCCACGGCCTGATGGTGACAAACGAAAACGGTCTGAAAAGACGCCTGAATAGATCTACCGTGACGACAGTTTGATGACGTTAAAAATATAATTAATGTGCGAATGTGGCATTGAGATAAGGCCGAGAAGATGAAAAATATTGTTGCATGGTTTGTTAGAAATCCTGTCGCTTCAAATTTGGCGATGGTGCTTATGTTCGTCATGGGTATCTATGGATATTTCAATTTAGAGCGTGAATTTATTCCCACGGCAAGCGTCAATGCAATGAGTGTCAATGTATCTTGGCCAGGTGGATCTCCACGTGATGTGGAAGAGCAGCTAATTGTTCGTTTTGAAGAAGCCATTGATGGGCTTGACGGTATTGATTATATTGAAAGCACGGCGCGCGAGGGTAGCGGTTCGATTACGGTCTGGACGAAGCTAGGTATCAACTACGAGAAATTGCTCGATCAGGTACAATCACGTGTCGACTCAGTGCAAAACTTACCACCTGATTCCTTTCGGCCTGAACTCACGCGATTTGAATTAAAACCGTCTATCGCTTTTTTAACGCTTTATGGGGACATGGACCGTTTGACGCTTCAGCGCGCTGGAGATGATTTACGGACGAAATTAACGCAGTTAAATGGCCTTCAGCTCACAGAGCATATTACTAAAATTCCCGAGCAAGTGACGATTGAGGTTTCTGAGCAGAATCTACAAAAATTCAACCTCACCTTTAATCAGGTGGCGGCAGCTATTCGAAACTCATCTGTCAATCAATCAGCCGGCGTTGTTGAAACGAGTGGTGGTAATTTACAATTACGGACGCGTGCTCTTGCGGATAGTTCACAAGAATTTGGCGAAATTATTGTGCGTCAAACGACTGATGGCAGTAGCGTTCGCTTGCGTGATATTGCGGTCATTAAAGATGAATTCCAAGTTGATGATTTTGAAGCGACATTCCGCGGTAAGAAAGCTGCGATTTACCAAGTTAGCTCTCCAGATACCATAAATATTACAAAGGCCGGGAAGGCGATCCGAAAATTCGAGAAAGATGTTCAAGATAATTTACCAGCGGGGCTTGAGTTTTCTATTTGGTTTGATCAGTCAACGGTTTTTGATAGTCGCATGACACTAATTGGGTCTAATGCGATCATGGGATTGGTGCTTGTCTTAATCATTCTTATATTATTTCTGCGTCCGAAAGTTGCGATTTGGGTGACTGTCGGTATCGCGGCGGCCTTCGCAGGCGCGATTGGTATTGCGCCTATGGTTGGCATTACACTGAATATGATTTCTCTTTTTGCCTTCCTTTTGGTGATTGGTATTGTCGTTGATGATGCGATTGTCGTGGGCGAGTCTATTCATTTACATGTCGAGAACGGTGTTGCGGGCGAGCGCGGGGCCATAGGTGGCTCCAATATGGTTATAAAGCCCGTTTATTTTGCTGTGATTACGACCATTATGATGTTCTTGCCTGCTCTATTCATTAGCGGTCCATTCCGTCCTTTGTTTTCACAAATCAGCCTTGTCGTCATCGCTGTCTTATGTTTCTCACTTATAGAGGCGTTCTTTATTTTGCCTTCTCATTTACGCAAAATGAAAGAAGTGCCTGAATATCAGGAAAATGCACTATCGCGGTTCCAAACACGCATCGCCCATTCACTTGTTTATTTTGCGGTGACCTACTTTCGACCGTTCGTGGGTTTTCTCATCCGCTTCCGCTACGCAACTTTTGCAGCCTTCATTGCCTTGTTTATTCTGGCGATTGGACTGCTTAAGGCGGGTGTTGCGCCGACCTCATTCTTCCCTGAAGTTGATGATGATTTGATTCAATTCAATGCGCGACTCCCAGAGGGAACACCCTTTGAACGTCTGTTGCAAATTCAAAAGCAATTGGACGCTGGCGTTGCAAAATTAAATGAAAATGCAAAAGTAGACTTTAATGTCGAGGGTGATCTTATCACGGCTCCAGGCGCTTTTGTTAATAACCGAAGTGTGCAGGGGTTCCTCGCTCTATCACCCGCCAACACGCGCGATATGATTTCGACGAAAGATATTGCTGATAAGTTAGAGGAATATGTTGGCACCATTCCGGATGCGTTTCGTGTAACTTATGGGTTTACGGCTGGTGGGAGCGGTGACCGCGGCGGCTTGTTCTACGGCATTGCCTCGTCTGACCCTGACGCATTGAGTCTCGCTTTATTGGAGTTAAAGTCTGAGCTTGAAACTTACTCTGCTGTTACACGTGCATTTGATAGTCTTGAATCGTCAGCACAAGAAATGCAATTTAGCCTAAAACCGGGGGCTGAATCTCTTGGGATTAATCTTGCCGATGTGACCACACAAGTTAGGCAAGCTTTCTTTGGCTTGGAAGTGCAAAGGCTCCCTCGTAATGGTGATGATGTGCGTGTTATGGTACGTTATCCTAAGGCGGCAAGAGATTCGATTGATAGTTTGAAAACGCTTCGTATTCGCGCTCAAAATGGTGTTGAAGTGCCTCTTTTGTCTGTGGCTGACATTAATTTCACCGAAGGTGTAACACAAATTAATCGCCGTGACCGTCAGCGGGTTGAAAGAACAGGCGCCCGGGTGCGCGGTGACGCGGATGAAGCAACAAGAATTCGTAAAGACCTCGATGAGAACTTTTTCCCTGGATGGGAAGCGCGCCATCCAAGTGTGAACCGAATTAATTTGGGCGATAGTGACCTACAAGCTACTTTACTTAAGGAAGGTCTTGTGAGTCTCGTATTTATTTTGATTGCCATGTACGGACTTCTTGCGATTGCCTTTAAGTCCTACGCGCAGCCTTTACTCATTATGATCGCCATTCCCTTTGCCTTTGTTGGCATGATCGTAGGGAACGCGGTTACACAAGTGCCGTTTGGCGTTATGTCAATATTCGGATTTTTAGCCGCCTCGGGTGTTGCCGTGAATGATAATCTGGTCTTGATTGATTACGTGAACCGTTTGCGGGCAAAAGGTGTGGGGGCTTATCAAGCGATGATGGACGCCTGTGTATCGCGCTTCCGCCCTATTCTTTTGACCTCTGTGACCACATTTGTCGGTATTACGCCGATCTTGTTTGAAACTTCTACGCAGGCGGAGTTTTTGAAGCCGATGGTCGTGGCTTTGGCGTTTGGCGTCTTGTTTGATTTTTTCTTAACTCTGATGCTTGTGCCTGCCATGTACGGGATAGGAGTCGACATTCGACGGATTTTCCTTAGTATTATTACGGGTAAATCAGTCCCAATGTTAGGATCAAGCTATGATCCAAATTTGGCGCTGGCGCTTGACGATATGGACCTCGAAGATTCCCATGACCTTGAGGCTCAACCTACACAATAAAAAACGACTATAGGAAATGACTAAAATGACTTTGAAAAAATTACTCGTGCCGTCATTGATGGCTTTAGCACTCGTTGCCTGCTCGGGCGGTGATAGGTCGACGGATACGCATAAATCTGAGGCAACAGCCACCGTAATAGGCGAAGCTCAATTGGGAACCTTTGGCATTGAGCTTCAAAATATGGATGAGAGCGTAAAGCCTGGGAATGATTTTTTCAGACATGTAAACGGAAAATGGCTTGAGAAAACCGTAATCCCTGCTGATAAGTCACGCTATGGTAGCTTCGGAAAACTAGCTGATTTATCTGAAGTGCGCGTCAAAGAGATCATTGAAGCGGCCGCTGCTAAAACGGCTCCATCAGGATCAGATGAGCAAAAAGTGGGTGATTTTTATAAAGCCTTTATGGATGTGGAAGCGATTGAAGCAGCTGGTTTGAGCGTAGCTCAGCCTGACCTCGACAAGATTTCTGCCGCCAATTCACATGCGGATATTTACGCGCTAATGTCTGACCCTGCGCTTGGTCTGCCGACACTCGTTGCGCCATTTGTCAGTGTTGATTTGCAAGACGTCGATAATTATATCGTTTACATCACGCAATCAGGTTTAGGCTTACCGAACCGTGATTATTATTATGATGATAGTGAAAAAGGTAAGGCCCTTAAAAGAGGTTATCGAAATTTACTGGCTAAGATGTTGACGATGACAGGTGCTGATATGGCCAACCAACGGGCCAGCAAGGTTATGACGTTTGAACGTCGTGTTGCTAAACATCACTGGACTCCAACGAAGCGACGTGACCGCGACCTCACATATAATAAAATGACGAAAGCGGAATTAGAAAGTTACGCACCTGATTTGCAATTGGATACGATGTTGCAAACGTCGGGTCTGGGTGATCAAACGGTTTTTGTTGTGCGTGAAAAAGACGCCATTAAAAAATCTGCGACTGTGATGGCGAAAACAGATGTGGCCGTCTTGAAAGATTATCTGACGGCACGTTATCTTATGTCAAAGTCAGCTTACCTGCCGAAAGAAATTGGCGATGCTAATTTCGAATTTTTCGGGAAGACGTTACGTGGCACGCAAGAAGAGCGTGCGCGGTGGAAACGGGCTGTCAGTCAAATTGATGGCAATATGGGTGAGATCGTCGGTAAGGTTTATGTGGCCCAGCATTTCCCAGAAAGCTCTAAAACTCAGATGCTTGGCCTGATCGAAAACCTCCGCGCCTCTTTCAAAGATGGTATTGATAATCTCGAGTGGATGGATGAGGACACTAAAGTCCAAGCCCAAGACAAGCTGGCTAAATTTAATCCTAAAATTGGCTATCCTGATGTTTGGACAGATTATTCTGACCTGAAAGTTGACCGTAATGACCTTATGGGTACGGTAAAATCAGCGGCTATTTGGGGCTGGAATGATGATATATCCAAGCTCGGTGGGCCGATTGACCGCGACGAATGGGGGATGAACCCGCAAAGAGTTAATGCTTATTACCGTGCAGACTTGAACGAAATTGTTTTCCCTGCCGCTATCTTACAGCCGCCATTTTTTGACCCGAACGCTGACGCTGCGGTGAATTACGGCGGTATTGGTGCTGTGATTGGTCACGAGATGGGCCACGGTTTTGACGATCAAGGCCGTAAAACAGACGGCGACGGCGTGAAGCGAGATTGGTGGACGAAAGAGGATGCTGAGAAATATACGGCCCGTGCCGAAGCGCTAGCCGCACAATATAGCGAATTTGAACCTCTACCAGGTGAAAAGCTAAACGGTAAATTAGGGCTCGGCGAAAATATTGGCGACCTGACAGGCGTGACCATGGCCTATGATGCTTATAAGCGGTCATTGGGCGGCAAGCCTGCGCCTGTGATTGATGGGTTAACAGGCGACCAACGCTTCTTTATGGCGTGGGCCCAAGTTTGGGCGATCAAATGGCGTGATGCCGCTCTCTCAACGCAGATCAAAAATGGCCCGCATAGTCCAGGCGAGTTCCGCACCAACGGCATCGTTCGTAATTTTGATCCGTGGTATGAAGCTTTTGATGTAAAACCAGGTGACGCGCTTTATCTGGCTCCAGAGGACAGAGTCAAAATCTGGTAATTTACCTAATATGTAAAAGAAATGGCGGCTGCTTAGCCGCCATTTTTTATGGCGTGCCACATAGCCTGTGCTTGACCTGACATTGACGGGTCGCAAGCTTCTATCTGGGAATAACGACGTCTGAATTTCCCTGGAATATCTTTCAGACGAGATTGGCCCATTTTTTCGATACGGGAATATATCCGTGCTTTTTTCGCGCCCATGCCTTGCCCTGTCCAAAGGGTTGCAGCAGCGGATTGCTCCCATGTGGCGTAATGTTTTTTATACCCGTCAACGCCTGAGCCCAGATCAATAATATTATAGCCGAGCTGCGCCGTTTCATCGACAAGGGCCTCTAGTAATTGCATGCCGGGGGAGTAGCTATGAAAGGCGTTATCATATCCGACAATCCAGCTATGAAAGGTTTCGCCGTCGGAGAGGCCAAGGTCCATTGCCACAGGCTTATCGTCGATCATCATCACTTGCAAATCACAACGAAGCGGAGCCTCTGGTCCATTTTGCCAAAGCTTGCGAAGCAGGCCCAGCGTCCAACCCACAGACAAGACATCATATTTACCTGTAGTTTTAAACTTGTCTCTTTTCCACTTTATCAAAATATCAAAATGGTTTGAGTCTTGGGATTGCCAGATAAAGGTGCGTGTGCCGTGTTCTGTCTCTATTTTTTTAATACGGCGACGCAAAGATTTTAAATGCCGATTATAAGAGCTATCATGAGCGTTTCGCCAATCGGTAATAGAGGCAAAGTCATCGAGTTTGGCCACGGCGCAGGTGGCAATTGCCTCATCTGGGAATGTCGAAGATAGGTTCATTTGCGAGGGCATTTGCAATGCGCTGACTTTGGCTAAAGACAGAATCTCCGACATATTAACATCAAGCGGCGTGCGTGAAATAATTCCGTGATAATCGGTCATTGGCGCGCCAACTGGACGGGCCTTCCCGCCGTTGCGTCTTTGTTGGAACGGTAAAAAACCAATTGTGTTTTTACCTGATTTTATCACAGCGACCCAGACATCATTTTGGAGGCGGCCTAAGAGCTGCGTATATTCGGGATGAAAATAAGGGCTATAAAGCTGCGAATTATCCGCACGCATATCCGTCCATAGCTTACAATCATCTTGCGAAAGCTGTGACGGTTTAAGGCGCTCTATTGATATATTGTCAATCATAATCGCTTCGATACCAGCAATTGGTTAGAAAGCGCTTAAGCGACTGACAATATATGTGTGATTAAAAGTGGAGTATTATATTCAACAGTATGGGGCGCAATATGAGTTTAAAACCAATGTGTTAGTGGAAATCATAAGACCTTTTTGCGCAGGTGAGTAGAGGGTCTGTAGGATGAGTTCAATAATTTGACATCGAGGACTTATGACTTTCCGAACGCCCAATCTTGATTTGCCTTATATTGCCCCCGCGCAAGCGCAAAAACATATCACCCATAATGAAACTATCCGCGCTTTGGACGCCCTTGTGCAGCTCTCCGTTAGCTCTATATCAAATGCGCCGCCTGTGGTTCCTGTTGAGGGTGAACGTTATATTGTTGGTGAAAGTTCTGAGGGTGAGTTTTCGGATAAAGCGAATAAGATCGCGGCGTTTCAAGATGGAGCTTGGGTGTTTTTAACACCACAAGCAGGCTGGCTCGTTTATGATGAAGCAAGCGAAGAACTATATGTGTTTAATGACAGAGGATGGAATCCCGTTTTGCCCGAGAATTTGCCGCAAGAATTTGCTACGCACTTTGGGATTAACGCAACAGCGGACGATTTTAACCGGTTGATCGTTAAGTCAGAGGCGTCTTTATTTGATCATGCGGGCGAAGGGCATCAACTAAAAGTCAATAAGTCTAACGTCGATAAGACCGCGAGTCTTTTGTTTCAATCAAATTATCAAGGTCATGCTGAAATGGGTTTGACGGGGTCAAATGATTTTGCTGTGCGGGTCAGTCCTGACGGGTCGCAATTTAGCGATGCCATGCGGGTTCAACGGCATACGGGAGATGTGAAATTTCCCAACGGCTTAAACCGGGATATGCTTTTAGGTACCTTAACTGAGGCGGGTAATGGGCAAGAGTTTTATGGCTTTCCCAATTTAACGACTGTGTCAACGGGCCAAGCTTCGATAACGCTCATACAGAACCGTGTGTATTTTAACGCAGTGTTTGTTGATAGGCCTACAGAGATAACAGGTGGATTTGCGGTGATAGCAAACGCAGGATCGCGACCTGATGCGATCCTGCGGCTAGGGATTTACGACATTGGTGAGCCGTCAGGAAACAATTGGAAAGTTGGCGCTCGACGGGTTGATTTCGGCACGCAAGCGATAAGCCCCGCAGGTGGGTTTGAGTATTCACTTTCGACTCCGACGATACTGCCGCGTGGTTGGTACATGTTTGCATTAGGGGTTAATGGCCCTGAAGTGCAAGTTAGGTTTTTAATAAATTACACGCCGGGGTTAAATCAATTTACGATTGTTGGTACAGGTACAGCGGCGAATTACCGATCTGTTGGTCCAGCGAACTATTGTTTTATAAGCAACCAAGTTGATGCCATTGAAAATGGCTTTCCATCTGATTGGAACACGGTCTTAGCGAGTGATGCGCGGGTTGCCACGTTTCGAAATCATATGTTTTTTATCCCCAAGTTTAAACATTGGAACGCGACTTAACGGCAGGCGGTTGTAGGCCCCATATCAAGATGAAAATGATCGCGGTGAGCTTCGTTATAATCGGGAGATAAGGTCACGCGAAAAATTTTGCAGGCTTTGGAGCGGGCGGATCTGAGAAATTTTTTCTTGTCTTTCTGGCCGTCCCAATCCTTCAAGACAGATATCAACTCGCCGTTCTCAAGGGTGAAGCCTGTGATGTCCCACGCATTTGCAAAAGCATGTTCAGACCATGCACCGGATGAGTTGCCAACTTGCTTGCGGCAAGAATAGCTTCCCGCGTGGTGTACTTCCACGATCTTTGAATCAAAAATGCGCAGCGCGGTATAATTGAGTTCGCCGAGCCAAATATGCACCCCTAATGCCAAGGGGCATTGCATATTTATGTCGGGCGGCGATAAGCGCGTGTCGCTTCTTGCGCTGACTGAACGAGCGTTTCTCCAACCGCAAACGTCATGACTATTTTTCGCGACTGCTGGCGTGGATTGAAAGTCGGTTGCGCGGCTGACAATGTCTTCACAAATTGAATTAGGCGATAGACTGACACGGATTAAATGTAAGGATGTTGAGAGACCAACAGGCGCATTAGGGTTCAAACTCCGCCACGGTAAATGCTGAGACGGGATATACTTATTGGCGGCGAAAAAAACGGCGCTCAAAATAAGAGCGCCGATGAGAAATTGCCGTTTAGGGCGACGGCTAAACCTAAGATCTTTACGCGAAATACTCATATAAGGCTCTAATTAACGAGGCAAACCACCTGCGAAATTTGACGATTGCGACGATATTCATCCGCTTGCAAACCATAAGTCGCGAGGGAAATAGGACGAGCTTTATAGTCCTTATTTTCATCTATTACTGTTTGTAGGTTTCGCGGCGCAACTGTGTAAACGCGGCCGCGGCGTAGACTTTCGGCGGTAACGACACCAATAATTTCGCCGTCTTTATCCAGAACAGGTCCACCTGATAATCCACCTAGCGACCCAGTCAGCCCATTAGAGCGGCCACTCTCTGCCCACGCTAAGATGGATTCATTTGATGTGTAACGTCCAGTGACTTTCATTCTACCACGGCCGAGTAATTTACCAACCACTTCACCGGGATTACCCTGAGGAAACCCGAAGAAAAACCCATATTCCCCGAGGAAACGAGGCGTATGAATATCGCTACGTATGGGTTTTCGTGTCCAGTCCCCCGATAAAACAGCGAGATCAACATTTCTATAAATCTTAGCCGAAACGGGTAGAAACCGTTGATCACTTACTTTTAAGGCGATGCGGTCGCAGCTATCCACTACGTGCCGTGCGGTTAGCCATAGCCCCTCTTCATTAATAGCAAAGGCTGTTCCTGTTCCTGACCGTGGCTTATCTATAGTTATAAGAATAGACGGATCTAGGGGGCTATCACTTGGCAAGGCCTCGCCGATATGAGTGGGGGCCTTGGCCGCACCGCGGGCTTCGCTTTTAATATTAGTATAGCAGACGATTAAACCAACAATGACACCGTAAATTATAACGTCAGGAATATTAAAAACGGACTTCATTAGCCGGCAATAGCAAAGGCCAACAGGATAGACCCTGAAATTTTAAAAGCGGCTAAAACAAGAGCAGGGGCCATTTCATTGGCTTCGATCCGCGTGGGCATCCCTTTAAAGAAAGCATCTGTGACGCGAAATAGAAACAATTGTAGAAACAAACTCAGCGTCCCCCATGCTGCGACATCAATAAGACTAAACTTATTTACGAGGCACGCTGCGAGCGGCAATGCTAAGCCAATGACGACAGCGGAAAACGAAACCGCTGCGGCGACATTTCCTTGCTCAATGAGGGCAAGTTCTTTCATGGGGGTAAGTTTCACGTAAATGAACAGCCCTATAATATAGACAAGCGCAATGACGAGCAGGTAAAAAATAAGCCAAGGAAAGCCGTTTGCCAAACTGTCAATTACGGGGCCCATAAAGTTTCTCTTATTGTTTTATTGCGGGGTTAATACCACCTTCTTTGGCTAGTTATGCTATAAAAGGCAAGCTGTGTTTTGGCCTTAATTAAAGCAATCCTATATGTATAGAGGCTATTTACGGGTAAAGCTTGTGATGCCACATAATCATCCTTAGACTTTACAAAAATACACTGATGTTGGTTTGAGATAAATATCGGGGATAATATGCGTAAGTTTTTAATAGTGTTTGGTAGCCTTGGGATTATTGGTCTTGCCATATTAGCGATGAATTTGGGCAATATTCAACGCCTACTTTTAGTCAAAGATTATCTCGATCCTGAGCGTGTCGTTTATAACTTTGCCCACGCGGGTGATGCGTTCCATAAGCGTGAGCTTGCCGTTAAAGCCCCTGAATATGTTTGGCCTGAGAATTTGAGGCCCCTTGCGCAAACACTAACGGTTAACAATCAATCCATCACAACGACGGAGTTCTTAGACGATACAGACGCGGTGGCTTTGTTGGTGATTAAGGACGGCGTCGTTTTATATGAAAATTATTACCAAGGCGCAGCGCAAGGCGATCACCGTATCTCTTGGTCTGTGGCAAAGAGTTTCCTCTCGACTTTAATCGGAGCGGCGATTGAGCGCGGCGACATTACAAGCGTTGAAGATCCTATGGAAAAATATGCGCCGACCTTAAAGGGGACAGCCTATGAGGGTGTCGCTATTCGGCATGTTTTAAATATGTCGAGCGGCATTCGCTTTAATGAGGATTATTTCGACAATAATAGCGACGTCACTAAAATGACCCATATTCTTGCGGTTAATGGCTCGCTGGATGAATTTACAACGCGCTATAAAGAGCGCGATTTCGAACCTGGGACGGCGATGCGCTATGTGTCGATTGATACCCATGCGCTCGGGATGGTTTTAAAAGGCGCAACGGGTCAATCGACCTCGGAAAATTTTGAAGATGTGCTGGGAACGAAACTTGGGTTTAGCGAAGGCATTTATTACCTCACAGATAGTGAGGGGAATGAATATGTTCTTGGCGGATTAAATATGACTGCACGTGACTATGCACTTTTGGGGCAATTATTTTTGCAAAAAGGTGCATGGAAGGGTGAACAAATTATCTCCGAAAGCTGGGTGGCTGAAAGTACAGCTAATTCTGCACCTCCGCGCCTTGACGGGGGCTTACTCGGCTATGGTTATCAATGGTGGGTTCCCGCGCCACGCCCTGAAGCCGAATTTCAAAATGACTATGTTGCGGCTGGATTTTACGGTCAACATATTTACGTCAACCCAAACCACGGCACAGTTATTGTCAAACTCTCAACTTTTAAAGACGCCTCAGAAGTTAATGAAGACGGGGTTTCTTATGGGCAAATTGCGATGGAATTCTACCGAGCTTTATCCCAATATTATGCCGAGGTTGATTAGAGAGATGCGGCGATCCGTCTTGTCTAAAGACGGCTAGAGGCTACTTAACGTCACCCCTCCAATCGTGGCAAAACATTTATGTGACTTTGTCCTATAGCTCTTGCGCCTTGCAAGTTAGAGGCGTAAAGAGTGCGTGACTCACTCTAACCCACATAGGAGACCTTTATGGCACGGGCAAAAATTGCGCTGATTGGCGCAGGCATGATCGGGGGCACATTAGCCCATATCGCAGCACGTGAAGAATTAGGCGATGTTGTTCTTTTTGATATTTTTGAAGGCACAGCTAAAGGTAAGGCACTTGACCTTAGCGAAGCCGCGCCAGTGTTTGGTAAAGACTCAAATCTTAAAGGCACAAATGATTATGCTGATATTGCGGGAGCAGATGTCTGCATCATCACCGCAGGCTTCCCGCGTAAGCCGGGCATGGACCGTAAAGACCTCGTCGGTAAAAACCTTGGCGTGATCAAACAGGTCGCTGAAGGCATCAAACAATATGCGCCGAAAGCTTTTGTTATTTGTATCACCAACCCGCTTGATGCGATGGTTTGGGCCTTGCAAAAATTCTCTGGTCTTCAGCCGCGCAAAGTTGTGGGCATGGCGGGCGTTCTCGATAGTGCGCGTTTCCGCTACTTCCTCGCAGACGAATTTAAATGTTCTGTCGAAGATGTTCACGCCTCTGTTCTTGGTGGCCACGGCGATACAATGGTTCCGCTAACGCGTTACTCAACAGTGAACGGTGTGCCGCTCCCAGATCTCATCAAAATGAAATGGACGACACAAGAGCGCATTGACGCGATTGTCGAACGCACCCGCAAAGGCGGCGGCGAGATTGTTGGTCTTTTGGGCAATGGTTCAGCCTTTTACGCGCCTGCAGAAAGCGCGATTGAAATGGCAACATCTTACCTACGCGACAAAAAGCGTATCCTGCCATGTGCAGTACGCCTAAGCGGTCAAATCGCAGGTGTTCGCGGTCTTTACGTTGGCGCGCCCGCTATGATTGGCTCACGCGGTATTGAGAAAGTGATGAATATCCGTCTCAAAAATAACGAGCGTGAAATGTTCATGAAATCTGTCGCAGCCGTTGAGAAGATCATTGCTGAATGTCAGGAAATGATGCCTGAACTTAAGGATTAGTTGAAAGACTAATCGCGCATTATTTTACGATTATAAGGCGAGCTTTTGGCTCGCCTTATTTATTTGCAATTTCACGTTATTGCTTCAAAATACTCATATTTATAACTCGGAGAAATTGAGTGAAGCCTGACGAAAAAACCAAGAAAAGAAAATCTGTACGCGCCCGCGCGAATAAAATTAAGCATTTCAAATGCAAGCATTTAATTGCTGTATTAGAAGCGCCGTCTGACCGGTTTAATATAGGGACAGTTATTCGAAATGTGAACGCACTTGGTGTCGAGAAGGTTTACATTATTGATCCTAGAAAGTCACTTCCCGATGATTGGGAAGACATGCGAGAAAATAGGAAATTGTCAAAGCTATCGGTTTCTGCGGTTAAGTGGACTTTTGTAAAGCGTTTCGACAGTACCGAAGCGTGTTTGGAGCATTTGAAGAAAAATAATTTCGTTTCAATCGTAACGTCACCGCACATTAAAGGTAAGAATAATGCTTGGTTGCATGAGGCAGATTACACGGTTTACCCAAAATTAGCTGTTTGGTTTGGAAATGAAGGTCGCGGAATAAGTGACTTGGCTGTTTCTCAGAGCGAAATGTGCATTGCGCTACCTATGTTTGGGATGGTGGAAAGCCTTAATCTCGGCACATGCACGGGTATTGTCTTTTATGAAATCACCAAGCAGCGACGGGCTTATCAGAGCCTTTATTTGAAGAAAAACAAAGCGCGGGAACGTACAATTCCTGCGCCCACAGAAATTCGGTCATTGGAAGTTGATGACTAATTTCATTGACTTCTTATAGATGGGCCTAGCGGTTTACCTTTTATTTGGGAGAGTCTCATGAGTAAAATCATCCTTGAAACACCCCGCCTCATCCTGCGCGATATTGATATCGATGAAGACCTCGACGCGTGGGTGGATATGATGAGCGATGAGGAAACCGTCCGTCATATTGGTGGGCAAACCCTCGACCGTGCGAGTGCGTGGCGTCAAATGACTATGTTCATGGGCCATGAGGCTGTTCGCGGTTATGTGTTTTGGACGGTCATTGAAAAGGCGAGCGGGAATTTTGTTGGCCGTGTTGGGCCGTGGGCGCCCGAAGGGTGGCCTGAACCCGAAGTGGGGTGGACAATCCACCGCGATTATACCCGTCGTGGTTATGCCAAAGAAGCAGGAGCCGCCTGTGTAGATTACTGCTTTAACACGCTCGGGTGGGAGCGGGTGATACATGTGACTGCAGAGGGAAATGTAGGGTCGATAAAAACCGCCGAAGCGATAGGCTCGAAACGGCTTTATAAAATTGACAATTTACCGCCCTTTGGCGCGGTGGACTGTTGGGCTTACGGCCAAACTAAAGATGAATGGGCTCAGCAGTAAGCGTAAAGGTTTCACGTCCTTGTCACACAGAGTTGACGGCTTTTATGCCCCCTGTTCAAAAATGCAGGTCATTAGGGCGCGTTTCTCGGTTGCGAGTCGCTCATCACATGCTTATAAGCGCTGCTAACTAGGTGCGTCATTTTTGAACGTATCTTATATTTAGTGAATTTAAGCACGGACAATTTCCATGAATATACATGAATATCAGGGCAAAGCGGTTCTGAAAGAGCTCGGCGCGCCCGTTTCTAACGGTGTGGCTATTTTTAATGCAGATGAGGCGAGAGCTGCTGCAGAAAAATTAGGAGGCCCCCTTTGGGTCGTTAAATCCCAAATTCATGCAGGTGGACGCGGCAAAGGTAAATTTATCGAAGACAGCGCAGGCGAAGCTGGCGGTGTCCGCTTGGCGTGGTCTGTTGACGAAGTGGTCGAGAATGCCAAGCAAATGCTCGGCGCGCACCTTGTGACAGAACAAACAGACGCCAAAGGTAAACAGGTTAACCGTTTATATATTGAAGACGGATCTGACATTGAGACAGAGCTTTATCTCTCGATCATTATCAACCGAGACACATCACGCGTGTCATTTATCGTCTCAACTGAAGGCGGTATGGATATCGAAGCTGTTGCGCATGACACACCAGAAAAAGTCATCAATTTTGACATTGACCCTGCAACAGGCTTTATGCCGCATCATGGTCGCAAACTCGCGAAAGCGTTTGGTTTGTCAGGTGATCTTGCGAAGCAAGCTAATAAGCTTGGCCGCACACTCTATAACGGGTTCCTCGCCAAAGACATGTCTATGATGGAAATTAACCCATTGATCGTCACAGAAGATGGTCGTCTACATTGCTTGGACGCGAAAATCAGCTTTGATGAAAATGCGCTCTTCCGTCATAAAGACATTCAAGAGCTTCGCGATATCACCGAAGAAGATAGCAAAGAAACTGAAGCCAAGAAATATGACCTGTCATATGTTGCCCTCGACGGTAATATTGGTTGTATGGTCAATGGTGCAGGTTTGGCGATGTCGACAATGGACATCATCAAGCTTTACGGTGAAGAGCCTGCCAACTTCCTCGATGTCGGCGGCGGCGCGACAAAAGAAAATATCGTCGCAGCATTTAAAATCCTGACGTCAGATGACAATGTTAAAGGCATCTTGATCAACATTTTTGGCGGCATTATGAAATGCGACGTCATCGCGCAAGGTACGGTCGATGCCGTGAAAGAAGTCGGCCTCGAAGTGCCACTCGTTGTCCGCCTCGAAGGTACGAATGTGGACGCGGGTAAAGCAATTATCAATAATAGCGGTCTCAACGTGATCGCGGCGGATGATTTGGACGATGCAGCGCAGAAAATTGTCGCGGCGGTAAAAGGTTAAACACATGTCAGTACTCATAAACAAAGATACTAAAATTATCACCCAAGGCATGACCGGTAAAACGGGGACGTTTCACACGGAACAAGCCATTGCCTATCACGGAACACAAATGGTAGCGGGCGTCACGCCCGGTAAAGGCGGAACAACGCATATTGGTTTGCCGAATTATGACACTGTACACGAAGCCAAACATGCGACAGGCGCAACA
This sequence comes from Maricaulaceae bacterium, assembly GCA_039989855.1. Taxonomy (GTDB): domain Bacteria; phylum Pseudomonadota; class Alphaproteobacteria; order Caulobacterales; family Maricaulaceae; genus CALFVT01. The sequence continues at coordinate 32,212 of JBDXGZ010000008.1, forward strand.
GCTTCTGTGATTTACGTGCCGCCGCCTTTTGCTGCGGATTCAATCCTTGAGGCGATTGACGCCGAAATGGAGCTTATCATTGCCATCACCGAGGGAATTCCTGTTTCTGACATGATCCCTGTGAAGCGCGCGCTTCAAGGTTCTAAGTCTCGCTTAATTGGGCCGAACTGTCCGGGCGTTCTCACCCCTGAAGAATGTAAAATCGGAATTATGCCCGGTAAGATTTTCCAAAAAGGCACATGCGGTGTGGTTTCACGCTCTGGTACGCTGACCTATGAAGCCGTTTACCAGACGTCTCAAGTTGGCCTTGGTCAGACAACGGCGATTGGTATTGGTGGTGATCCAATTAACGGCACGAACTTTATAGATTGTTTAGAGTTATTCCTTAATGATGATGATACAAAGCAAATTATCATGATTGGCGAAATTGGCGGCTCTGCCGAAGAAGAAGCGGCTGAATTTGTTGCGCATATGGCGAAAAAAGGCATCAAGAAACCGATGGTTGGATTTATTGCAGGTCGTACAGCGCCTCCAGGCCGAACAATGGGCCATGCTGGCGCGATTGTCTCTGGCGGCAAAGGCGGCGCAGAAGATAAAATCGCTGCAATGGAAAAAGCAGGCATTCGTGTCTCAGCTAGTCCCGCTAAACTGGGCGTTACAATGATGGAACTGTTAGGCAGTTAATTTACCAGCCCTCGAATAATCGAGGGCTTTGCTTACAAAGGTCGAAACTATGACTGAGAAGCCGCGTTCCGAGCAAAACCAGACGTTTCTGGACACCCTGTTTTTAGATGGGGGGAATGCCGCCTACCTCGAGCAAATGCAGGCGCAATATTTGGAAAACCCCAATAGTGTGGATGCTAGCTGGCGCACTTATTTTTCCTCTCTTGCGGAAGATCAGAGCAATGCGCGTAAAAATGCAGACGGGCCAAGCTGGAAACGAGCGGACTGGCCTGCGGCGAAGGGCGACGAGCTCACAGCGGCCCTCACGGGTGATTGGGGCGATGACGCGCCTGTTAGTGGCGCTTTAAAACGTAAAATGAGCGGTGCGAGCGAAGAGGATATTCGCCGCGCCACAAAAGACAGCTTACGTGCGTTGATGCTCATACGGGCCTATCGGATGCGCGGTCATATGATCGCTAACCTTGACCCGCTGGGACTGCACAAAGCTGATCCACATCCTGAATTAGAACCTTCAACATACGGATTTACGGACGCTGACATGGATCGTCCGATCTTCATTGATGGCGTCTTAGGTCTTGAGAACGCGAGCCTGCGTCAGATCCTCGAAATCATTAAACGCACCTATTGTTCAACCTTTGGCATCCAGTTCATGCACGTCTCTAATCCTGAAGAGAAAAAATGGCTGCAAGAGCGTATTGAAGGACCCGACAAAGAGATTAGCTTTACCAAACAAGGCCGTCTTGCGATTTTGCAAAAGCTCATCGAAGGTGAAAGCTTCGAACAACTTCTTCATAAACGCTACCCAGGAACAAAGCGTTTTGGTGTCGACGGGGCCGAAAGCTTACTGCCAGCCCTTGAGCAAATCATTAAGCGCGGCGGTCAATTAGGTCTTAAAGATATTAATTTCGGCATGCCGCATCGTGGGCGTTTGAATGTCATGGCAGCCGTGATGAAAAAGCCTTACTCAGCGATTTTCTTTGAATTTCTCGGCGGCGTGGCCGCTGGCGGCGAAGGTTACGGATCAGGCGATGTGAAATACCATCTCGGGGTCTCTGATGACCGCGAATTTGACGGTAATAGTGTGCATTTATCACTTGCGCCGAACCCGTCTCACCTTGAAGTCGTCGCCCCAGTTGTGATGGGTAAAACTCGTGCCAAACAACAAATGGCATCGGGCACGTATCAGTCCCATAATCCGGAACAAGTTATGGCAGTTATCCTTCACGGCGATAGCGCTTTTGCAGGGCAGGGGATTGTCATGGAAGGCTTCCAGATGTCCCAACTTGCGGGTTACCGTACGGGCGGAACCATCCATGTAATTGTGAATAACCAAATTGGCTTTACGACAACGCCAGATGAATACCGCTCGGGACAATATTGCTCTGACGTGGCCTTTATGGTCGAAGCGCCTGTTTTCCATGTGAACGGTGATGACCCCGAAGCGGTGGTTTACGCCGCGCGGATCGCGACTGAATACCGTCAAAAATTCGGTAAAGACGTGGTCATCGATATTATTTGTTATCGCCGCTATGGTCATAATGAAGGCGATGATCCAAGCTTTACGCAGCCGCTTATGTACGGCGTCATTAAGAAGCTTGAGAGTACGGCGAAAACTTATGCGAAACGTTTGATTGCGCAAGGTGACCTGACCGAGGACGATTACCAAAAGCGCGTTGATGATTTTTACAGCTTCCTTGACGGTGAATTTGATCAGGCGAAAGCCTTTGAAACGAAAGAGCCTGATTGGCTTCGTGGTGTGTGGCAAGGTCTCGCCCGTCCTGATGACGGTGATGAAAAACGCCGTGGCGACACGTCCGTGGATATTGAACGATTAAAAGATATTGGGACGAAAATTACGACCTTCCCTAACTCTGTGAACATGCACCGCACTTTGAAAAAGGTGATTAAAGCCCGCGCGGATAAAGTCGCGAGCGGTAAAGATATTGATTGGGGCTTGGCTGAGCATTTAGCGTTCGGGACTTTGGCTCTCGAAGGTCATCCAGTACGCCTTTCGGGACAAGATTCGGAACGCGGCACATTCAGCCAACGTCAATCGCATTTCGTCGACCAAGTGGATGAAAGCAAATATACGCCGCTAAACAATCTCTCGCCTGATCAAGAATATTATCAAGTCTTGAACTCTCACCTCTCTGAGGAAGCGGTTCTTGGTTTTGAGTATGGATTTTCCGCCGCCGCGCCGCATGCGTTAACAATTTGGGAGGCGCAATTTGGTGATTTTGCCAATGGCGCCCAGGTTATGGTTGATCAATTTATCTCAAGTGCGGAGCAGAAATGGCTGCGCATGTCAGGCCTCGTTATGCTCTTGCCGCACGGTTATGAAGGTCAAGGGCCAGAACATAGTTCAGCACGCTTAGAACGCTACCTTCAAATGTGCGCCGAAGATAATATGCAAGTCACGAATATCTCGACACCTGCCAATTATTTCCACGCGCTGCGTCGTCAAATTCACAGACGTTTCCGTAAGCCTCTGATCAATATGAGCCCTAAGAGCCTCTTACGTCATAAGCTTTGTGTTTCGACCTTTGAGGAAATGGCCACAGGGTCAGAATTCCACCGTATATTGTGGGATGATGCAGAGTACCGTCCAGAGGTTAGCGAAATTACATTGAAAGCAGATAAAGATATTCGCCGCGTGATTGTGTGTTCTGGTAAGGCTTATTATGACCTGTTTGCAGAACGTGAACGGCTTGGCGTGAATGATATTTATTTGCTCCGCCTTGAGCAATTTTATCCTTTCCCTGATGACGCTATGCAGGTTGAACTTAAGCGGTTCAAAAACGCGGAAGTCGTCTGGGTCCAAGAAGAACCGAAAAATATGGGCGCTTGGAGTTTCGTCAATCCACTCTTAGAAGAGAGCTTGATTGCGATTGGGGCGAAAAACACGCGCGCACGATATGTGGGACGTCCCGCTGCGGCCTCGACAGCCACAGGTATCAGCGCTAAACATAAAAAAGAACAACAGGCCGTATTCGACGGTGCATTTGCAAAATAGATCTGAGTTTGAAGTAGGTAATTATGACCGATATTAAAGTCCCTAACGTTGGCGAAAGCGTTTCTGAAGTCACCATTGCCACATGGTTTAAAAAAGTTGGTGATAGCGTCAAAAAAGACGAAGCTATTGTAGAGCTTGAAACCGATAAGGCGGCGCAAGAACTTGTCTCGCCTGAAGATGGTGTCTTGGTTGAGATCGTTGTTGCCGAAGGCGATAATGCTCTTGTCGGCGCGTTGATTGCGCGTCTCGGCGCGGCAGGTGAAAGTGCCACTGCGGCCCCGGCTAAAGCGGCGGAACCTGCTCCTGTAGCTGCACCGGCACCTACGGAGACTCCCGCTGCGACAAAAACTGAAACCCCTGCGGCAAGTTCTGGCGGCACTGAAGTTGCGATTAATGTCCCGAATGTCGGCGAAAGCGTCTCCGAAGTCACGGTCGCATCATGGATGAAACAACCGGGCGACGCGGTCAAAAAAGATGAAGCGATTGTCGAACTTGAAACCGACAAAGCCGCGCAAGAACTTGTCTCTCCCGAAGATGGCGTTATGGGAGAAATCCTTGTGGCTGAAGGCGATGTGGCTAAAGTTGGACAGCAACTTGCAGTTCTTTTGGCCGGTGCGTCAGGTAGCACTTCAGCGAGTACGCCTGCGTCGTCTCCTGCTCCAACGTCTGCCCCTAGCGCCACTGGTAATAGCGGCGTCGCAATGCCGTCAGCACAGCGCGTTATTGCTGAAAATGGTTTAAACGCAGGTGCTATTGCAGGCACAGGTAAAGATGGTCGCATTACCAAAGGTGATGCTTTGAACGCCAAAGCAAACCCACCAGTAGCAACACCTGCTACAGCTCCTGCACCTGTTGCGGCTGTTCCGTCTGCACCGCGTGAGTTGGGCCCACGGGAAGAGCGCGTGCGGATGTCACGTCTTCGCCAAACCATTGCGCGCCGCTTAAAGGATGCGCAAAATACGGCGGCTATGCTGACCACTTATAATGAAGCGGACATGACAAATATCATGGCGATGCGCTCTCAATACAAAGAGACCTTCATTAAGAAACACGGTATCAAACTTGGCTTCATGAGCTTCTTTGTCAAAGCCTGTGTTCAAGCATTAAAAGATGTTCCTGCGGTGAATGCGGAAATTGACGGTACGGATATTATCTATAAGAATTTCTACGATATTTCGATTGCGGTCGGAACACCAAAGGGACTTGTTGTGCCTGTATTGCGCGATTGTGATCAACTCTCGCTCGGCGGTGTTGAAAAAGGCATTTCAGCTTTGGGCCAAAAAGCGCGTGAGGGTCAATTATCAATGGCCGATATGTCAGGGGGGACGTTCACCATCTCTAATGGTGGTGTTTACGGCTCGCTCATGTCGTCACCTATTTTGAACCCCCCGCAATCGGGTATTTTAGGCATGCACAAAATCGAAAAGCGCGCGGTTGTCGTCAATGATGAAATCGTCATTCGACCGATGATGTATCTCGCGCTTAGCTATGATCACCGCATTGTTGACGGTAAGGAAGCCGTGACATTCTTGGTGCGCGTCAAAGAATGCCTCGAAGACCCAGAGCGTCTTTTGCTTGATATTTAAGAGTTTCAAATTTTGTTTTAAAAAGGCGCTGTTTTGACAGCGTCTTTTTTTTGCGTTTTAATTGATCTTATTTTTATAAAAGAGGGAGAATGTTATGAGTGGAGAATTTTATAACAAATCGAGAGCTTTGTTTTGGATGTTGGGAGCGGTGTTTTTAATTTGGAACATTATTGGATGTTATTTTTATTATTTAGACCAGACATTGCCAGACGCGGCCTATGCTGAGGCTTATGGGGATGCGTTAGCTGCGATTAGGCATCAATATCCAATATGGTCGGTTGCGTCTTATGCCGTCGCTGTTTGGGGCGGTTTGCTTGCTACACTTTTATATTTACTGCGTAATAGATGGGCATCCCCTTTATTCGTGATGTCTTTGATTATGGCTATTATCAGTTTTATTTGGGGCTTTACGAATGCTGAATATAAAGCGGCTGCGGGGTCTCAGTTTTGGGTGATGCCAGCCGTCGTGGTTACGCTCGGTTGCGTCGAAGTTTGGTGGTCGCGCAAAAAGGTGGCGGACGGAACGTTATCCTAAAATCATCAAGGTTTTACCGCTAATGAGGCATGTCTTACCTTTGATGTGTCGTCATTATGATTGACCCTGTTATCATCCTCGCTTAAATGAACATGGAATATTTTTCGACGGAGATCATCATGGCAGACACTTACGATATTATTGTGATTGGCGGCGGACCGGGCGGCTATAATTGCGCTATTCGGGCAGGACAATTGGGCCTTAAGGTTGCCTGTGTTGAAACGCGCAAGACCCTTGGTGGGACGTGTCTTAATGTTGGGTGTATACCGTCCAAAGCTTTGCTTCACGCTACTGAGATGCTCGAAACCGCGCAAAATGATTTTGACGCCATGGGTATCACCACGGGTAAGGTCGGCCACGACCTTGGCAAGATGATGGCCGCGAAAGAAAAGACCGTTTCTGGTCTAACCGATGGAATTAAATATTTGTTCAAGAAGAATAAGGTTGAGCATATTGAAGGTTTTGGCAAGATCATTGACGCGAAGACTGTTGATGTGGATGGTAAAAAATTGAGTACGAAAAACATTGTCATCGCCACAGGCTCTGAAGTGGCAACGCTGCCGAACATTGAGATTGATGAAACGCGTATAGTTTCATCAACGGGCGCGCTAGAGCTGAAGTCGGTTCCTAAGAAATTACTCGTCATTGGCGGCGGTGTTATTGGCCTTGAGCTTGGTTCTGTGTGGCGACGTCTCGGTTCCGAAGTGACGGTTGTTGAATATCTCGACCACATCATGCCGGGTATGGACGGTGAAGTGCAAAAACATTCGCTGCGTATTTTTAAGAAACAAAAAATGAAGTTCGAGCTAGGCCGTAAGGTTACGGGCATTGACGCCAGTAACGCATCGAGCCTTAAGGTTCAAACTGAAGCGTCTAAGGGCGGTGATGCTAAAGATATTGACGCGGATGTTGTCCTTGTTTGTATTGGTCGTCGTCCTTTCACAAATGGGCTTGGCCTTGAAGAAGTCGGCGTTTCTACGGATAAGCGCGGCTTTATTAAAACCAACCACTTTAAAACAAATGTCGCGGGTATTTACGCGATTGGCGATTGTACACCTGGACCAATGCTCGCGCACAAGGCAGAGGACGAAGGTGTCGCTGCGGCGGAAATTATTGCGGGCAAGGCTGGCCATGTTAATTATGACGTGATTCCGGGTGTGGTTTATAGCGCGCCAGAGATTGCCTCTGTGGGTAAAACCGAGGAAGAGCTGAAAGCGGCGGGTGTGCCTTACAAAAAGGGTAAATTCCCATTTGCTGCCAATTCGCGCGCGAGAGCTAATCATCAAACGGACGGCTTTGTTAAAATTCTTGCTCACGCGGAGACTGACGAAATTCTCGGCGCGCATATGATCGGAGCCCATGTCGGTGACCTCATTGCAGAAGTTTGCGTGGCGATGGAGTTCCGCGCGGCCTCTGAAGATATTGCACGTACGTGCCATGCTCATCCAACGATCTCCGAAGCTGTCCGTCAGGCCGCGATGGACGTCGAAGGCTGGACGATGCAGAGCTAATTTGGGGCGTTTACTCACGACCATATTATGAATGGCCAGAGCCCAACAGCTCTGGTTTTTTTATGCCCCCAATAGACCGCGCATGGCATCAAGATAGCTAATCCATGCCGCGCGCCCTGCCTCTGTCAAATGCACCAACGTTTGCGGACGCTTGCCATTATATCCTTTTTCTTGCGTGATATATCCTGCCGCCTCAAGCTTTGTCAGGTGCGTGGATAGATTACCATTACTCGCGCCCGTCTTTTTCAAAAGCTCAGGAAAACTCGCAGGATTCACCGCCGAGAGATAAGCCATCACACCCAAACGTAGGCGCCCATGGATCACATCATTGATCTGTCCGAGGTTGAGGTCTTTAGACGACATGGTTGGGCTCATTTTTAATCGTAATCAGCGACGGAATGACAACCGTCAGAACAATACCAGCTGCTCCAATTAAATAAATATGCACTTCCCCGTAAGCGACAAAACAAATGGCGGAGACTATGAAATTCACCAATGCGACCATGCGCATCCATTTAAATCCAGAGATTTTGGCGACCAAACCATAAGCGAGCCCTTGCCCCGCAAAACCAACGGGAAGCATCAAATCAAACAAGGCAGGCGTGCCGCCTGTGAAAATCATCTTTAAAATAATTCCGACAAAAAGCGTCATCATCATCGCTGAAAACATGACCCAGACATAATTATCAGCGCGGTTCGCAACGGAATTAGCCCCTGCCATTGACGACATATTTTTTCCTAAGACCATAGAGCCAAGGCCGCCAATAAGGATAAACCCTATCCAGACAAAGAATAGGTTTTTCTCCTCTATATTGAGCGCTTGCGATAATATCGCCCATTGTAGCGTAAACACAATGGCGATCAAAATGCCCCACATTAAGCCAATACGGCCGCCCACGAGGGGAGCTTGCACACCGCCTTCTGCGATGGATTTAATATAGTCTATGTCGTCAAGAATTTCTTTTTGTGTCATGATAGGTTCCGTATATTACGTTTAGCTATTGAAGAAAGATATTTTACATCAAACAAAAGGGCGATGACTGTCAGAGTGTATATTATAGCCACGCTGAACGGGAGCCATGTCAACCGCGCCTCAGGAAAAGCAAGCCATAGATAAAGAACGATGACGGCTCGAATGATACTATGAGCAGAAAATAATGTCGCACGTCCATAGCTCCACCCAATGACAGGCCAATGGAGTGACATCCCAATTGCGAGAATTATTGTCACAAGTTCGGGTTCCGTTTTCACGGCGGCGATCATTATCGGCCAAAATAAAAGCATACTGATAAAGGTTGGGAGTAAGACACTGTCGACAATGCCTTTGTCTTTCATAAAGTTGTTTTTAAAGATTTTAGCGAAGAGCAAAGCGATAGGGAATATGGCGCCTGATCCAAAAAAGGCGAGTTGTGCCCAATTAGCGAGGTTCAAATAATATCCAGAAATTCCGAGTATCAACCAGTATAAAGCGCCTGCGAGCGGGATTGGAAACCCGCCGTTTAAACGAATGTAACTCGCTTGTCGTCGGTGAAGAATTTCTGCCTTAAGATCAGTGTCTGAGATATTGTTCATAGCAATTTAGTTTCATTTGTAATTTAGTTTGAAATACAAACTTAAATCTGATATGTCAAGTTTGAAATACAAACCTAACAAAATGAGAGAGGTCTATATATGTCACCATGGGTTTATTTAAGCATTGCAATCGCCTTTGAAGTGGCTGGGACGTTATTGTTGAAAGCCTCTAATGGGTTTGAAAAAATGGCTCTCGGGATGGCGGCGATTGCCTGTTATTCGGTGTGTTTTTGGTTTTTTGCCCCTGCATTGAAAGCTATTCCTGCGGGCGTAGCTTATGCGGTTTGGGCCGGGATCGGGATTGTCTGCGTCGCGGTTTTGTCCTTTGCTTTGTTCGAGCAAAGATTATCATGGTTGCAAATGGCGTTGATAAGTTTGATTGTTATTGGCGCGGTGGGTCTTAATTTGACGACGGATATTCACGCCGCCAAACCTGAAACGATTGAGACATTATAATCGGCGGTTTAAATGTTCCATTTATTGGCATTCACTTCATTACCGTAACGTTGCACGAAGCGGCGTTTGATACGCCGCACCCAATTGGCTTCGTCCGCGAGCTTCATACCTTCGGCTAAAATCACCGTATCGGTAAAGCGTTTGGGGGTGAGGAGGGCGTTGGTTTTTACGAGCTGTTCGCCTGTGACGCCTGCGCAAAAATCCCAATCTTCACATAATTCTGCGAGGAAAACATCAAGATCTTCGGCGAGGCTTCCGGGATGGTAAAGGGTTTTTTTAGGCATAATTATTGTCCGTTAGAAGTGTTTTTTCGCCGCCGTGCGCGGGGGTGACTATCGCGGTGTATATTTATCAGGCGTGCCGCATCGACATGCGTATAGCGTTGCGTGGTTGTAAGGTCTTCATGGCCGAGTAATGTTTGTATGGTGCGTAAGTCGCCGCCTTCGGCCAAAAGATGGGTGGCGAAACTATGGCGTAGCGCATGGGGTGTTGTTGTTTCAGGCAGGCCGAGCGCGCCGCGTAATTTCCGAATTTCAGATTGAATGATTTCCGCGCGGAGGACTCCGCCGCGAACGCCGCGAAAGATAAAATCATTTGGCTCTAAGGGCAGGGGATAGCTGTCGATATAATCCGATACGGCTTTCACCACCTGCGGCAGAACAGGCACAATGCGGGTTTTCCCGCCCTTACCTTTGACGCGTAAAACATCGCCTAGAGGTAAGTCAGTGGTGGTCATGGATAAGACTTCGGCAATCCGTAATCCCGCGCCGTAAAGTAGGCACATCACCGCATGATTACGGTGGCTGACCCACATGGGGGCTTTATTATTCTCCCCGCGTTGGGTGTTAAAATCGACGATTTTTTTAGCGTGATCAACAGAGATGGGTTTCGGCAAAGGCGTTTTCACCTTGGGGCCTTTGATTAAAGCAATGGCCGCATTTTTAACATCCCACCGTCGCTCCACGTAGCGGAAAAACGTCCGCAGGCTTGAGAGGTGCCGCGCGATAGAATTAGGCGAAAGGCCGTCCTCTCCGCGTCGGCGCATGGCAATATAGGCGCGAAAATCACGAAGGCTGATGGCGGGAATATTGCGCAAGGTTACCATGTCCCCGAGGTGCCCCGCCATAAATTCAAAAAAGGCCGATATATCCCGCTCATAAGCGCTAACCGTTTTAGGCGATAAGCGCCGCTCGCCTGAGAGGTGCTCAAGGAACAGACGGCTCATCTCGCGCGTGGATATACTCGGAATTGACATAAATAATAGTCCCACAGTTTGGGTTAATAAAGGGTTTGGAGACCGTATAAAATTAGATGACAAGCTCGTCTGTTACCATTTTATATTGTCATTCCGTAGGAGCGAAGCGACATACGGAAGGTCGACCTTCCGGCTCTCCTGCGTCGGCCGGAATGACAGTGTTTTTCCAACTTTCGTCGGGATGGACGGATGATAATTAGCCACGCGAAGACCTCCCGCGCTCTAAGACCCGAGTTAGTAAATTAAATCGGACAACCGCGAAGCGCTAACGCTACTGGATACCAAATTTTCTAAATGTTTCGCAGCGCAAGCGCTTCGCGGTGACATGGTTTTTCACAGTCCGGGACAGCCGTGGATCTAGGCCATCGAACCGAAGTACGGCGGTACAGCTAACAGACATTAACCCGCTACGTTTACCGCCCATGCCACACCCTCACAGCAGCCAATGTACACTTGCCTGTCCTCAAAAGGTGGTGAGGGTAATATAGGGGACGTTTACGCCCCGAGGATATATCTCGGTGATTTTCTTGTAGCCCACCTTTCGAGTCCCGCAGCTTATGCTGCGCCTCAGGGTGAGGGTATGTTTGAGTTCACCTATTTCCCTGATCCTGAGGCGGCCGAAGGCCGTCTCGAAGGGCCGCCGCCCACAAATGAAACGCGCCCTTTATTTCTCCCCCCTTTACCCCTACATCTCTCCTATGTTGGATGATCTCTACAATACGGATATTTTGACGCTGTCGGCGCAGCTTGTGGATGCGCGCTTGGACGCGACTGATGGTACAGCCCTTTACGGTACAGCAAGGGAAGTGAGTAAGCTCTGCGGGTCGACGCTTGAAATTGATGTGAAGTTCGAGGACGGGCTTGTGTCGGATGTGGCTCTGCGCGTTGAAGCGTGCGCCCTCGGTCAATCGTCTGCCGCGATCTTACAAGAGGCGATTATTGGGGCGAGCTTGCAAGAGATTATAACGGCGCGCGACGCGCTAAAGGCCATGCTGAAAGCGGGGGGTGAGCCGCCTTTGGGACGGTTTGCAAAACTCTCTTTGCTGAGGGGCGTAGCGGATTACCCCGCGCGCCATACCTCCACTCTCCTCGCCTTTGAAGCGGCGATAAAAGCGATTGAGGCAGCACAGGTGTAATGCACCGTATTTTTACATATCCGATGTTTGCGGCGCTGTGGATTTACAGGGCCTTCATATCGCCTATGCTGTATATGTTCGGGGTGCGGTGTCGCCATGAACCATCCTGTTCTGCCTATTCGAAAGAGGCGATTATGCGCCACGGGCCATGGGTTGGCGGGTGGTTGACCCTTGCGAGGTTACTGCGCTGTCAGCCGTTTAAGATGCTCGGCGGCACATCTGGGGTTGATAACGTGCCGGAAACTGTTACCAACGCGCCTATATGGGCTCCGTGGAAACTCGGGGTTTGGCGACTAGATAAAGAGACAAATGACCATGATCACGATCACATTTCCTGATGGTAACACCCGCGAATTTGAGGCGGGCGTCACGGCAATGGCTGTGGCCAAGTCTATATCGTCTGGCCTAGCGAAAAAAGTCCTCGCCGCCAAAATCAACGGCGAGCTGCGTGATGCGTTGCGCGAAATTGAAGGCGACGCGGCGATTGAATTAATTACGGCGAAAGACCCAGAAGGCTTAGAGCTTATTCGCCATGATGCGGCGCATGTGTTGGCCGAAGCAGTGCAGGAGCTTTTCCCTGGCACGCAGGTCACAATCGGCCCCGTGATTGAAAATGGCTTTTACTATGATTTCTACCGCGAGCAACCGTTCTCGGAAGATGACTTTGCCAAGATTGAAAAAAAGATGGCCTTCATCATTAACCGCAATGATAAGTTTGAGCGGGTTGTTATGCCGCGAGATGAAGCGATCAAGACATTTGAAGATATGGGCGAGGCTTATAAGGCGGAGCTGATCCGTGACCTGCCTGAAAGCGAAACCATTACGGTTTATAAGCAAGGCAAATGGTTTGACCTTTGCCGTGGGCCGCATTTGCCCTCAACAGGTAAGGTGGGTAAGGCGTTTAAATTAATGAAAGTCGCAGGCGCTTATTGGCGCGGCGATAGCTCGAACCAACAATTGCAAAGAATTTACGGAACCGCTTGGGCGACCCAAGAGGAACTCGACGCGCATCTGAAGATGATTGAAGAAGCCGAAGCGCGCGACCACAGACGACTGGGTCGGCAGCTTGGTCTGTTTCATTTCCAAGAAGAAGCGCAAGGCCAAGCCTTTTGGCACGCACGCGGTTGGACGCTTTATCAAATCTTGCTGAACTATATGCAGCGCCGCCAAAATGAATATGGCTATGAGGAAATTAAAACGCCTCAATTGATGGACCGGAAATTCTGGGAAGCGTCAGGTCATTGGGACAAATACCGCGAGAATATGTTTGTCGCGGAAATTGCCGAAGAAGATAAAGTCCTCTCACTCAAACCAATGAATTGCCCATGCCATGTCCAAGTGTTTAATTTCGGGCAAAAGTCTTACCGTGATTTGCCGCTACGTTTGGCCGAATTTGGCTCTTGTCACCGTTATGAGCCGTCGGGTGCGCTCCACGGCTTGATGCGTGTGCGGGCCTTTGTCCAAGACGACGGACATATTTTCTGCCGCCAAGACCAAATCACCGACGAAGTCAAATTGTTCACGGATATGCTAAAGTCAGTGTATGCCGACCTTGGATTTGATGAGGTAAAAGTGAAATTTTCAACGCGGCCTGAAACCCGCGTTGGTTCGGATGAGGTTTGGGATAACGCCGAAGCGGCGCTTGAAGAGGCGGCGAAAGCCTCAGGTCTTGATGTTGAACTAAACGAAGGGGACGGGGCATTTTACGGCCCGAAACTCGATTTTGTTTTGAAAGACGCCATTGGCCGTGAGTGGCAAGCAGGCACGATACAGGCGGACTTTAACCTGCCAGAGCGTCTTGATGCGAGCTACGTTGGCGCGGATGACGCCAAGCATATTCCCGTCATGTTGCACCGTGCGGTGTTAGGCTCATTTGAGCGCTTCCTCGGTATCTTGATTGAGAATTACGCCGGGCGCTTCCCGCTCTGGCTCTCCCCTGTGCAGGTGGTGATCGCGACGATTACGTCTGAGGCGGATGAGTATGCGGAAGAGGTCGCAGCTAAAATGCGCGCGCTCGGTCTTCGGGTTGAAACGGATACGCGTAATGAGAAGATTAATTACAAAATCCGAGAGCTCTCTGCGGACCGTAAAATCCCTGTCATTGCCGTTGTTGGTCGCCGCGAAGCGGAAGAGGGCAAGCTCGCCCTTCGCCGCCTTGGCTCGCAAAAACAAGAAATTCTCACGCTTGATGAGGCGTTTGCAGCTTTAAGTCATGAGGCGTTGCCGCCAGACCAAAAGCGTCTAACAACGTAAACTAAATGACGGCAGTTGACCAACATATTCATGTTCAGCCGGTCTCAACGCGTCGGCGTATAAATAGTTTTATTGTCTTGTTTTTTTTAATGCTTACCCCTGCACTGGCTCATGCAGGAGGCTTAGGTATGGCTCCGCTTGCGGCGATTATTGGCGGTGTTGGATGGCTAACAGTGACACCGTTGAAGGGTTATAGGCCTGCCACATGGATGATTTGTCTCCTTGTGTTTTTATTGTGGGCGGGTCTGACAAGTCTATGGAGCCCTTACACACAGGAGTTTTTATTAAGTAACCCTTTTAAGCTCATTATCGGGGTTTGTCTTTTTGTTGGGACGATAAAGGCTATTGCTGCGGCAAATAATCATCGCCCTCGATTCTTACGGACTCTGTTTTGGATAATTAACCTATTGATGTGTGGTTTGATTATTATTGATAGTTTATCGGGCTACGGTCTTACATTCCTGGTTGACCCTATTCGTGCAGATCAAGATGTTAATCGCAGGCTTGCCTCTGCGGAAATGAATTTAGGGCATTCTGTGACAATTTTATTGTTGTTCTTAGGTGTTATGGCCACGAGTCTTATTCAACAGGTTAAATATGGTTGGATGCTCGCGACTCTATATTTTGGGTTACTTATGGTAGTCTCTTATTTGGCTGGCCTTGCAGTTGGGCTGCTATGTACAATATTGATTTTTATAACATTGATTGCGTCGAAATTTGCACCAGTTTTAACCCTTAAAGTCGCCATTTTTGCTGCCTTTTCTTCAATTTTATTCGCTCCCATTATACAGTGGTTACTTCCTTTTTTACCGGTAGAAAAACTACCTCTTTCATGGGAACATCGTGTGGCCATGTGGGATTATACAGCGAACCGAATTTGGGAAGCTCCTATATGGGGGCACGGGTTTGATGCTGTCAGAACTTTTGATGATACAATGAAGTTAGGTTTGGCTGATGAGTGGCCCATCGTGTCCTTGCATCCTCATAATGCGGGACTTCACATATGGGTTGAAACGGGTGTTATTGGAGCGGTTTTAGCGAGCCTGACAATTTTTATATTAGGACGCCGCGCGGTTGAAATCGCCCAGAGATCAAATGACTTCGCTATGGCATGTTCTTCTTTTACTATAGCTGTAACCATTATTTCAGTTGTAACTTATGGGGTTTGGCAGCATTGGTGGTGGGCGAGTTCCATCTTAGCAATCTCTATGATTTTCACATGTCACGCGTCAAAATTAAGGTCTTAGTTAAGTATTTTGTGAGACAACTTATATTTGTAAATGTGTAATCTTATCTTTACATCTCAACGGATGTCAATCATAGGTTTATTTCATGCCTACAGTGGGGCGGCATAGGAGGAATGATTGGTGGCAAGTGTTTTAGCTTTTCCGCCTGAAATAGCGCAAGTTAGAGTCAGTGTAGTCATGGTTTCATACATGACGGGACCGGCCTTATTTGAAGCAATTGCAGCTGTTTTAGAAGATCCAGATATATGTGAACTTATTATCGTTGATAATGGAAATGAGATTGAAACGCGCCGTAAACTCGGTCTTTTTGCGGCTAGAAACAACACGATTCAAATTATTCAAGGACAGGGTAATATTGGATTCTCAAAAGCTAATAATTTAGGCGCTAAAGTTGCAACTGGGGACTATCTCTTGTTCTTGAATCCAGATGCGATATTACGCAAAGGGACTTTACGTAAACTTGTTAAATGTGGCAGCCAGTTAAAAGGGCCGTGGATTGCGGGTGCGATGTTACGATTAACGAATGGCCTCGAGCAATGCGGGGCGCGCCGAGAGCTTTTAACACCGTGGAGTGCCTTTGTTAGCTTTACGCCTTTACATAAATTGCCATTTTTCGAAACAATTCATCGTCATAATGATCCAGTCCCTACGGAGCCAATCTCTATACCCGTGGTCAGCGGGGCTTGTATGTTGATGAAGCGTACCGGTTTCGATAGTATTGGTGGGTTTGATGAAGCTTATTTCCTACATGTGGAAGATATTGATATCTGCCGCCGTGTTGGTGAAGCGGGTGGAAAAATTTACTTTGTTCCTGATGCTGAAGTGACTCATTACGGATCAACGAGCCGTGTGCGCCGCCAATCTGTCGAATGGCAAAAGGCAGACGGACTTGTTACTTATTTTAGGAAATACGCAAAGACGTCGTTGGGCCGTTTCTACGTGACCTTAGCAACGCCTTTCATATTTTTAACGATAATGAGCCGCGCGTGGTGGTTAGTTTTCCGTAAAGCTATTATGGGTCATTAAGTAACGTCACCAATATGTTTCACTTTGATTTGTTTTGGATGAGGTTTAGCAGTCACTGATTGTATAGAGCTTCAAGTCCACATCATCGCCATTGGAATAATTCACACCGCTAACCTTGCCAATCGCAGACAAACACATGCCGTTATATGCTGCTAAATCTTTTAAAGCTTTAGAGCGAGTCTCACTATCAGGTTTTTGTTCGTCTATAATCCATATTTGTTCTGGTTGAACAGGATAGCGAGGATAGTTATCCGCTTTCTGGCCGAGAAGAACATTCGTTCCCAGATGGTAAATTAAACTCGGTTCAGTGAAATGGGGGGAGCGAATTAACGGACCACCATTACGTGGCAGTGAGATGTTTTCCTTAGCCAGTTGAGCCTCTATATTAGGTGCTATTCGAAAGCGGTCAAGATTGGGCATAACCTGAGCGTAAGTCGGAATGGATAGTCCAAGACCTGTTAAGGTGGCGCAGGTTAAACTGCGCATGATACGACCTTGGCAGGCCCAGACCGTCGTTAATAAGGCTAAAATTAGAATAAATATAGCAAGGCCATACATCCATATATTGCTTTGACCGTAAAACGCATCGGCTCCCGCGATTGTAAAAACTAAACTTGCGCTGATCATAAAAAAGATAACAGCGCCTATTATGCGGGTTTTCCCAAAAGATTTATGCGCGCTGATCTCTATAATGGCGCCCGCCATTAATAGAGCGATCGCTGGAAAGAGGGGGAGAACATAATGAGTAAGCTTAGTCGGAACGAGCTCAAGAATTAACCAAAAAGGAATGATCCAAGCAAGCAACCAACGGCTTTGGGCGGGCTTTATGGCCTCTGCATTCACATCTGCATCTGCACCTTTTGTTGCTTTAAAACCGTAAGCAAATGCTGTGAGTAAAAATAAGGCAGCTGGCCAAAAGGTTACAAAGACTGTCAATATATAGAAGCCGGGCGGCACGCCGTGGCTCTCTTGTCCGCCTGTTAGCTTTGGTGTTAAGTCGCCTGATATCGCCGCGCCGAGAAATGTACCGCCTGTGGCTTTATGGATCATAATATACCACGGTAAAACGATGAGCCCGAAAAGACATATACCGAGAGGGTTGAAAGCAACCGACCAATTGGGGGTTGTTTTATCTAGTTTTCGCTCCCAAATTAAAATAGTTAGCCAAGCGACACTTACAATGGCTGGCAATATAGGGCCTTTGACAATGACGGCGCACCCTAAGGCTGTCCATAATATAAGCCCGTCGCGGAACTGTGTTTTGGAACATTGCGGGTCACGGAGTCGTAAAATAGCGCCAAGCGTCCAAACAGCAGCGGCACAAAGGGCCGCATCCGTTTTGGCAATATGACTTTCAAAAATAAACAAAAGGGAGGTGCCCAGAAGTAGAGCGCCGATAAAGGCCCCGCGTCGACCATAGAGTGTTAAGCCCGCCCAATAGAGGCCGATGACAGACAAGAGACCTGCAATGACGGACGGCAGGCGGTGAACCCATATGTCACGTTTTTCGGGTGAAGAAAAAAGCTTGAGCGACGCGGTTTGTAGCCAATAGACGCCAGCAGGTTTTTTGTGGCGATCTCGATCATGGAAGCGAATGTTTACATAATCCCCGCTATCGCGCATTTGCACGCTGGCTTGTGCAAATCGGGCTTCATCGCGGTCAATGACTTGCAGGCTTGAGAGGCCGGGTAAAGACCCTAACAAGGTGATTGCCATAAGTATAAAGATAAGAACTGAATGGCGATATGTGTTTAAGGGCTTCATGGGACGCTCCTATCGTAAATTGTTACAATTGTTGAGTGAAATATCTATGCGTTTGATTGCAGCCCCGTTCCATCCGTGCCATGAGCCAAAATGAGGAGAAATAGATGGATTATCATCGCCCAGAATTGTCCGTTGTTGTCCCTGTGTACAATGAGGCGGAAAATGTTGCCACGCTTGTGGCTGAGATTGAGGCCGCTTTGTCAGGCCGTCCCTATGAAATGATCTTTGTTGATGATGCGAGTACGGACGAAACGGCGGCTGTTTTGACAGAGTTGAAGGAGGTCTATCCTAAGCTTCGTATATTGTCTCATAAATCTAACGCAGGACAGTCTAGGGCCGTGCGCAGCGGTATTATTGCAGCCCGCGCGACAATTATTGCGACCCTTGATGGTGACGGACAAAATGACCCCGCCGATATTCCTGCTCTGTTCAAACAACTTACCCGTAAAGATGCTGCTGAGACCCTTCGTCTTGTGGGCGGGCGCCGAGCAAAACGTATCGATAGTGCGGCGAAGAAAATAGGTTCAAAAATTGGAAATGGTGTCAGGAGATGGTTACTTAAAGACCAAGCCGATGATACGGGGTGCGGGATTAAAGTCTTCTCACGTGAGGCCTTTTTACGCTTGCCGTTCTTTGATCATGTTCACCGTTATATTCCCGCTTTGATGATCCGTGAAGGCTATGAGATTGAATTTGCTGATGTCAATCACCGCTCCAGAACGCACGGCGTGTCCAAATATACGAATTTTGGACGGCTGATGGTCTCTATTGCTGATCTTCGAGGTGTGATGTGGCTCAACCGCCGCGCCCGAAATCCGCAAGGCTGGGATGAGCTTTAAATGGGCGAACCTTAACTTTATTAACTTCTCGTCAAGTATATCTGTTTAGTTTTGATTAACCCTGTTTGGGTGGACTAACGGTTATGAAAGGCGGGAGGTATGAAAATTTTCACAGTGTTCCCGCTTCTTTTAGCGCCTGTCTTGATTTATAACTTTATGGCGTGGAGCGGATCGGCTTTTACGAACGCTCAAGCGGTTCGAGACCGGTTGAACGAAGACTTCCTTTTTGTCCCGATGACCTCAGGCGCAACATGGACAATTACGCCCGGCCATGCTTTGATTTGTGTCGGTCTGTTGGCGTTATTTTTTGAGCTTTTGAAAGCCACGGGAATTGGTCGCGCCGCGATTATTAATCATGCTTTTTCGATGGTGTTATTTATCGTTTGTTTGATTGAGTTTTTAATGTTTGACGCCTTTGCGACATCCGTTTTCTTCTTGATTACTTTAATGTGCCTCTTAGATGTCATGGCCGGTTTCATGGTAACTCTCGCCGCAGCTCGCCGCGATATCGGTGTTGTGAGCACGGGTGATTAATATGATGAACACCCCGCAATCAAATCCGTTTCCTAAGGTCGGACAACATGGTTCTACTCTTGAATTGCTGGATAGTATGGCCTTCGAGCTTACCTTGGGTAAAAATATTTTATGGGCAAACCCACAAGTTGCGCATATGAATTTGGGAGAACAACTTCCTAAAACTTTATTGCAATTGGATGGTCACTTTGACGCCATCACACCGCGTTTCTCCATTAATAATTTACCGAATTATCTTCCTGGCTCTCAATCTCGCTGGAGTTTCAGTCGCGAGAATTACGCAGGTGAGACACAATATTTCGAACTTCGCCTTGAACGCACGGAAGAGCCAGATCATTTCATAGGCGCTTTACAAGATGTCACAGTAACGGTTCAAAAACAATTGGCCCCGTCGGATCATGTGTCGAAGTCTGTTGCGTTAGGCGGCCTTGATCTTGCCGTATTTACGGCGCGGCGAGATTTGCTCGCGACTATGGCGGCTCACTATTGCCCGCACGCCACACATATTAGTTTTAAGCTTCATGATGCAGAGCAGATGGACGCATTATACGGGCCTCTGACCTTAGAGCATATTGAGCGAGAATTGCTTCGGCGGTTGACCGCCTTCTTGCCAGACGGAACGTCTGTTTGTCTTGATGACGGACGCCTTATGTTGCTGTTGCCAGACATTCAAACGCTTGACGCTGAAAGCCTTTCACAAGCTTTAACTGCCTTTCCTATATCCACGCCGGAAGGCGCTGTGAACATAGCCTTGGATATTGATACGCAAATGTTGCTACCGCCAACGAAGCTGAACCCGAAACCTGCGGAGCAAGTTCTCAAGCGTCAAATGACACAAGAGCTTACGGCGGAAGACATTTTGACCTTGCTCAATCAACGACGTTTAAGTCTTGCTTTGCAGCCTATCTGTGATGCCAAAACAGGAAAGATACATCATTACGAAGCGCTTATGCGTGTCGATGATCCTGACAAAGGCCCGATATCCGCATGGCGACATATTCTTGCCGCGGAAAAGCTTGATTTGGTTCATTTAATGGATATGCGCGCCTTAGAGCGTGCGACTTTGCTTATGCTGCGTTATCCAGATATCCATATCGCTTTGAACGTTTCAGCCGCAACCATCTGTAATGACGTCTATCAGGCTGAATATTTTGATTTATTGGACGCGCATCCAAACCTGCATCATCGCATCACATGTGAGATGACCGAGACAATGGCGCTTGATAATCTGGATATGGTCGCGGCGTTTTCAAGTGAGCTTGGTCTACGCGGCTGTGCTTTATCGATTGATGATTTCGGCGCAGGTCACACGACCTTCAAAACTTTAATGACGACTGAGGCGGCCCAAATCAAGCTCGACGGGAGCTTGATTTCAAATATTTGCCGCAGTCAGGAACAACAAAACTTTGTTAGGCTTATGGTTGACTTCGCCGATACATTTGACGTGAAATTGGTTGTCGAGCGGGTCGAAACACGCAAAGAGCAAATGCTATTATCTGCTTTAGGCGTGGATTACCTGCAAGGCTATTACCTCGGAAAACCTATATCCGAGCATGACTTTAATCAGCACCCAAAACGCGGTGGTGTAAGCTCTTAAAACCAGACATTCTGCGAGAGGCCTAAAACGCCCAAAATAAGACGCTGAGTTAATGTCCAATAATCCAGATAACAGATGTGAGAAAATAGATAAATTTCGATCATTGTCATTGTTCTGAGTGTTACCTAACGTAAGAAGATTAATGTTATGGAGGATACATACTTTGAGCGCAGTGGACCTTATTTCCTTATGTACCGTTAGACTGACTGGATATCGAAAATATGATGATGGTACTAAGACGGGAAAATCTGTAATGTCTGGTTTCATATGGCGCAATGATGGTGCGGATTTTTTGATCACTAATTGGCATAATGTGACAGGCCTTCACCCAGATAGCGAAGAGCCTATCGGGAGCTTTACTCCAACTCATTTTTGTTGTGAATATAAAGCTGTAAAAAATGATGACCAATCAATTGCATCGGGAACTGTTGACCTTTCTCTTTACAATAATGAAGAAAACCCCAAATGGATTGAGCATCCACAAGGTCGTTTAATTGATGTTGTTGCAATACCTTTTTATGATGACGATTTACCCGATAATTATGATCTCCTAGCTTTAAACGAGCAGGATTTTCAAAAGGATTGGAACCCTAGAATAGGGAGTGAGGGTTTTATCGTGGGCTATCCAGAAGGTTTCTCTGGCCCACTGACTACTCCGATATGGAAACGAGGTTCTGTCTCGACAGAACCAAGTTTAGATCATCAAGAAAAACCAATGTTCTTGGTAGACACTATTGGGAATAAAGGGCTTTCTGGATCGTGTGTAATCGGGCGCAGCAGTGGTATTTTTATGAAGGGAGGCAAATTGACAGGCACAGAGATTATAGGGACATGGGAAAATTTTATTGGTATCTACTCAGGACGTGTTTCTGATGAAGGGATTGGTTCCCAGTTAGGTAGAGTATGGAAAGCAAGCGTTTTAGAGGAAATATTCTCTCTTCTTGCTTAATAGTGTGGATAAAACTGAGCGTCTTAAAGTCGCCCAAAATAAGACACTCGGGACGCCCGCTTTCGTAGGGTTAGCGGAAATATCGAACGTCACTTATCGGAGATTAAGGCGTTAAAAATTATCTTTTGCACGGCGTATGTCCCCTAGCTGCTGCGGCGTTTGTGCGCGCATGAAGGGATTGATTTTCTTCTCTAAACCAACCGAGGTTGGAACCGTTGGGAGGCCTTTGTCGCGCAAGGATTTCGCCGTTTGCATTTCTGCTTTTAGCTGTTGATTGTCAGGCTCGACTGTGAGGGCAAAGCGCCCGTTGGCGAGTGTATATTCATGGGCGCAGTAAAGTTGCGTCTCGTCGGGGAGGGCGGCGATTTTGGCCATGCTGTCATACATATCTTGCGGTGTGCCTTCAAACAGACGTCCGCACCCCATTTTAAATAAGGTATCCCCGACGAAGGCGGCCTTAGCGCTTGGGACATGAAAGACAATATGGCTTGTGGTGTGACCGGGTGTTTCGATGACATGGATGGTTTGTTGCCCAAATTCAAACGCGTCACCTTGAGAGACACCGCGCGTCATGCCGGGAATTCGTTTTTCATCATGAGCGGGGCCGATGATCTCAAGCTTTGGGTTTTGCTGGGCTAATTCCAAATTCCCGCCTGTATGATCCCAATGATGGTGGGTGTTAAAGATGTGGCTCAAGGTCCAGCCTTTGGCCGCGCATTGCGCTAAGATTTCTTTGGCGTCTGGCGTGTCGATACTGGCTGTGAGGCCACTCTCTGGGTCATGTAGCAGCAAACCGTAATTATCGCTTAGGCAGGGAAACATATGTATAAGGGCTGCGGACATTGGAAAGGCTCCAGTTGGGATTTGTTTGAATGTATGCTAGGAAAAGCCCCGAAGACAAGAGAGGATTATGCGCCAGAGCGTTGTGCAACTTGAGCAGTTTTATGCGAGCCGTCTCGGTCGTTTGACCGAGATTATGGCCACGCGTCGTCTGCAAAACCTATGGCCTGACCTGACAGGGCGAAATATTTTAGGTTTTGGCTATGCGGGTGGATTTATTCGGCCTCATATTCAAACGGCGAAATCTGCGGTTCTGGCTATGCCAGCCAGACAAGGGGCGGTGGTGGCGCGCACAGATCGGGGCATCATGTCGGTGTTAGTGCAAGATGATTATCTGCCTTTCGCGGATGCAAGTTTTGATAATGTCATTGTCGCCCACGGCCTAGAAGAGGCGGTGGATGTGGATCAGCTGCTTAAAGAATTATGGCGGGTGACCATGCCCGAAGGCCGCATTGTGATCATTGCCGCACATCGTAAAGGCCTCTGGGCGCAATTTGATCATACACCCCTTGGAGCAGGGCGTCCGTTTAGCCGGACGCAATTACGAGCGTCTCTTCACGGTGCTGGGTTTTTACCGTCTCTCAGCGCGGGTGTGCTTTATGCGCCGCCGTTGCGGTTTTTTGCTCGCCCTCGATTGTCGATGGCCACAGAAAAATTAGGCGAGACGCTTTGGCCCGGATTTTCAGGTTTGATTATGCTTGAGGGTATTAAACGACTTTATGCGGAACAAAACAGAGGGACGGCTGAACGTGTGAAACGACGCAGGCCCGGGGCTGTTGTTATTCCAGGCATGTCGACAAAACCACTTAAGGATAATTCAAGAGATTAATCTGATTGGATTTTTGATCTCTATGCTGATTGGGCGGTTTGTTTGGCCTGCGTTGTCCAATGCTCTAAACATTCAATAAGTTCAATTTGCTTAACGGGTTTCGAAAGATAAGCGCTCATGCCAATTTTTAAGCAGCGTTCTTTATCATGTTTGAGGGCATGCCCCGTTAAGGCGATGATCGGCGTTTTGTTAAGATTGTTTTGACTTTGGAACCCCAAAATTTTCGTACAGGCCTCGTATCCATCCATAACGGGCATTGAAATATCCATTAGAATAAGATGGAAGCGATCAGGCTCTTTACAGAACATGTTAAGGGCTTCACGTCCATTATTGGCAAAGATAGGATTGAAAACTGTATCAGATAGCATCAAGCGAACGACGTCTTGATTAAGGGCGAAGTCCTCTGCGACTAATATTTCTATACCGTTGTTTGTGGCGACGGAGTCTTGAGGGTTATCTTCAAATAGGTTTTCTCTGACACGTGTCTGACGTGTTACTACCACGGGGCCTTTTGGCAATTTGTCTTGGACGGTTGGCCGTGGCGGTTGAAATTTATCATTATACTTAAAGTCAGAGGTTACATGGATGATGGAATCAAACAAACGTTGTTCACGTACGGGTTTGACAAGATAGGTTCCAACATCAACTTTTGCCAAAGTCTCACTTAAAACAGGCTGATCGCAAGATGATAATATAATCATGGGCGTAGGCGGGATGGCTTGGTTTGAATAAATGACATTTGCAACTTCTTGGCCATTCATTCCTGGCATAAGATAATCAAGGAGGATAATGTCGTAAGGATCATTTTCTGCAGCGGCTTTTTTTAAGGCTGCAAGTGCAGCGACACCATCATCTACAGCGTCTGAACGCATATTCCAGGCGTGTAAGTGTTCTGTAAGTATGGTTTGGTTTACGGTAATATCATCGACGATAAGAGCGCGTTTGCCTAGGATAGTTGATGTATCATATTGTTTTTTTATGGCGTGTGGATCTTGCTTAAGAGGCATATCACATATAAAAGTTGACCCTTTTCCGAAAACAGATTTAACACTGACGTTACCATCCATCATTTCAACAATATGCTTGGAAATACTGAGGCCTAATCCCGTTCCGCCGTAAATACGTGTCGTGCTTCCGTCAGCTTGAGTGAATTTTTGAAAAATTTCTTTGACTTTTTCAGGTTCAATTCCAATTCCCGTATCCGTTACCTTTAAATTTATCTGACTGTAACCGGCTTGCTGTGCATCAGTGATATCAACGTCAATAACGACATAACCTTCGTCGGTAAATTTGATTGCATTTCCTATAAGGTTTGTCAGAACTTGGCGCATACGACCCGCATCGCCAATGAAGTTTCGAGGTAGGTTCGTACTATAATTTATAATGAGCTCAATATTTTTCTCATGAGCCTTGGAAGATAATAGCGCCGCAACGTCATTAATGGCCTCTTTTAAGTCAAATGGCATGGGGTCTAAACTAAAAGCTCCAGCTTCGATCTTAGAGAAGTCAAGAATGTCATTAATGATTGTGAGAAGAGCCTCTGCGGAATTATTGATGATTTTTACAAACTCATGTTGGCGATCATCTATATCTGTATTGGCGAGGAGTCCTGCCATACCTAAAATGCCATTCATAGGAGTGCGAATTTCATGGCTCATATTAGCGAGAAATTCTGATTTGGCTTTTGAGGCCGCCACAGCTTCATCTTTCGCTTGTTCCAAAGCAATCTCTTGGAATTTAGTTTTAGTCGTGTTTTGTATATAGGCTCGAATTTTAAGAGGTTTTCCATTTTCATCACGCGTAATGTTTATGGATGTGCGCGCCCAAATCTGAGCGTGACTGTCGTGTTTGCCTTTTAGGCGTATTTTATCAGCTGCATTTCGGATGTAACGGGCTTCAAACTGGACTAATTCGTTAGTTGAAAGCGCGGTTTTGAGACTCTCTTTTAAAAGATTGCGGTCTTCGGGATTCAGTATGGACGTGACACCATGCTTTTCAAATAAAGCCATACGTTCCTCCCCGATGAATGCGCGTAAGGTGTCACTAATTTCATATTTTTTTGATTCTATCGAATATATCCAATAGCCTGATTTGCCTAATTCTAGGGTGTTTTGTAACATTTGACTTTGTTCGATAAGATGACTGACGTCACTCGCGATAGAAATGCTAAGCCCATTGGATAATTTTTGCCGCGTCACTTCATAAGTATGATTGTTTTGCAGTTTCATCAATTGTGAAACGGGTTCTCGTGGAAATTCGGTTTGTTTTTGTTCTTGCGTGTTAATTAACTTTCGGTCTTCGAGGGACCTTTGAGATATAAGCCCCATTTCAATCATAAGATTGTGAGCATCATTTAGATTATTACCAACTTTAAGCTTAGACCTGTCAAAGCCGAATAGGCTATAAGCCGCGGAACTGAGAAAGCAGTAATTCATCTGTTCATCGAGAATACTGATACCGGAATTTAGCCCTTCCGCTAACGCATCAATGATTTTTTCGTCCATACCGCTTTTGATAATATTATCTCGTGACATTATAGGCCTTGTAATATTTTTAACCTGCACCCCGAATGCAAAGTTGACACTTTTAAAGTGTAATTGTGTCCTCGTTAAACACTTATGGTTAATAAAGGCTCAAATTTTTTTTTGAAAACAGAATATGATAAAAGCTACCCCGAACGCCGAATTTATCTTTGAGGCAAAAAAAAACCGGGCACTTGTTCGTAACAAGGAGGCCCGGCATAAAGTCTTCGCAGTACATTCGGGGAGGAATAGTATGCGGGATACACAATAAAGCGTATGAGTATTAACTAGCAGATTAAGCGATTGCCAGAACCGATAGTCATGCAAATTTGCTATGCACTTTTGCATACCATTCGCTGTATTAGCTATCTATTGTGCATGTTGAGGTAATATTTTGCACTTTTAAGAGGCACGCAAACGAAATTACCAGTTTTTTGTCACATCAGTGAGAAATTCGCGAAAAACTTTAGCTTTCATAGATCCGCGCATTTCAGATGGGTAGACAAAGTAAACATCAAACGGTTCGCCTCTGACGGTTGGTAAGATACGAACTAAGCGTTTTGACATGGTCACCATATAGTCAGGTAAACCGACGAGACCTATACCTGATTCCGCCGCCCGCATTAGGCCGTGCAGATTATTCACGGACATAATCGGTTTGCGAGGATCACCGTCTGGACGTCCAGCCTTTAACACCCAGTTTGAACTATTAAGGCGAGAGGGTGTAAGGTCTCCAAAGGCGACAATTTGATGATTGTCTAAATCTGCCTCGGATGTTGGTGGGCCGTATGATGATAGGTAGCCATCTGAAGCATAAAGGCTCTGCGAAATCGTACCTATTTTACGCTCAATCACATCCCCTTGCGTTGAGGGCCACGGGCGGAGCGCGCAATCGACATCAAATGTAGAGAGATCATGCTCTTCATCTTCAAGGATGAGTTGAATTTCAATATCTGGGTAAGCTTTTATAAATTTTGGCAAAACGGAGATCAGCCAATTAGACCCTAGAGAAATAGGGCTTGATATTCTAAGCTTGCCTTGCGGTTTACTGCGGCTATCTGTGACGGTTCGTTCTGCACGCGCAGCACTTCGAGCCATTTCCTTGGCAGCATTATGTAATATGTGGCCTTGCTCCGTCAGGGTCAGGCCGCGGGCATGTCGATGAAACAAGGGTGTTTCTAATTGCTCTTCCAGAGCGCTAATTTGGCGGCTGACAGCCGATTGGGAAATATGCAAACGCTCAGCTGCAGCGGTGAGCGACCCCGTTTCCGAGGCGGCATAAAATGTTTTTAACTTATCCCAATCAATGTGATCCAAAATAACTCCTTATACGCCCGTGTCTTTGTGTGCCTCTTGTTCGGTTAACCAACGTTCGGCTTCTAGCGCCCCCATGCAGCCCAGACCTGCGGCTGTCACAGCTTGTCGGTATAGCTCATCAGAGACATCACCTGTAGCAAAGACGCCCGGAATGTCCGTGGCTGTACTATCTGGCGCGGTTTCAATATAGCCGCCGTCATTCATTTTGACGTGTCCTTTGAAAACTTCTGTGGAAGGTTTGTGTCCAATAGCGATGAATACACCGTGTGTTGCGCGTTCAAATAGCTCGCCCGTCTTTGTGCTTTTTAAGCGAACGCCTGTGACGCCCTTTGGATTTTCATCACCGAGAATTTCATCAAGCGTTGTATCCCAAAGGATTTCGACTTTCTCATTCTTAAACAAACGTTCTTGAAGAATTTTCTCAGCACGAAGACTATCACGGCGATGAATCAAAGTAACCTTAGAGGCAAAATTAGTCAGAAACAAAGCCTCTTCTACGGCTGTATTGCCGCCGCCGACAACAACGACCTCTTTACCGCGGTAAAAGAACCCGTCGCAGGTGGCACAGGCTGAAACACCGAAGCCTTGGAAGAAATCTTCGCTGGGCAGGCCAATCCATTTGGCTTGTGCGCCTGTCGCAATAATCACCGCGTCGGATGTATAAGTCGTGCCGCTATCTCCGTTCATAACGAAGGGGCGTTTGGTGAAATCCACGTCTATGATCGTGTCTTCATGAAAGGCTGTGCCAAATTTCAGCGCATGTTCTTTAAACTTATCCATAAGCTCTGGCCCGAGAATTTCAGGAAAGCCGGGATAGTTCTCAACATCAGTTGTGATGGTCAGTTGTCCACCAGGTTGCAAACCAGCCACGATACCCGGCTCTAGCATTGCGCGCGCGGCGTAAACAGCCGCCGTGTAACCAGCTGGGCCAGACCCAATGATCAGAACTTTGTGGTGGATGGTCTTTGACATAATGTACTCATTGAAAATTTCGAAATAATTTGATGTTTAGATAGAGGGCCTTAGGCCGATTAGCAATATGTCTCTACTGAACAATTGTAATATATCCTTGATCTATCATCCAGTGTTTGAGGCGGTTAGGCCAATCAGATATAGTCTTTAGCTCTGAACGCGTCCCCATATTAAAGGCATGCCCGCCTTGAGCAAATACATGCAGCTCAATTGGAGTATTATTGTCCTGGTAGAGCTTATAGTGATCTATGACCGATCGGGCCGGTTGTGGGTCGTCATTGGCTGTGACGAAAAAGCTAGGCGGAAGCGGCCCCGTATATGTCTGCGGAATCCCAATCGGACCAGGATAAATTTGCATGGTGAAATCAGCATGATCACCGTGTCGTTCTATTGGGTCTTGCGCATTAGCGATGCCAGCGCGGGGGTCATAAGTGATGAAATTAACAAGCTCGCCTCCGGCTGAGAAGCCAAGAACACCGATTTGGTTAGGGTCAATGTCATAATCTTCGGCATGGGCGCGTAGCCATTTCACCGCTCGCCGTAAATCTTCACCCGCATGATCTTCAATATCATAAGGAGAGCCGTCTTGACGGGCGAGGCGGTATTTAAGGGCAAAGGCGCTTACGCCCCATTGGTTTAAAAAACGCGCGGGGCGTTGACCTTCAGAATTAAAAACAAGATTCTCATGTCCGCCGCCTGGTACGACGATCACGGCGGCGCGGCTCTGTCTTTTAATGGGGAGGAAGGCATTAAGAGTAGGGTTGTGAATATCTCTCACCCACCAGTCTTGTGCTGATTCAGGGATAGTTTGTTTACCTTCAAACCCGGGTGGGCCAGCCTTCCAGACAGGCAGTGCTGTTGGCGAGTACGTCACAGTTTCATCATATTGAAAGAGTGACGGTTTTTGCTTTGGCTCAATTTCAGCTGTTTGAGTGATGGCTTTTGCTATCGGTTTGTTATTGGCTTCAATGTTGACATCACGACAGGCCGATAAGGCGATGGATGCTATAGCTAAGAGAGTATATTTTCGAATCGTCATGGGTTTTTCTGGCACGAAATGATGGGCACGCAAGGGAAATTTTTAAAACTGTGAATAGCTGTCCAACATTGACGCCGCGATACGGTCTGTTTCACGTAAAGGCTCATAGGATATTTTAGCACTGTTTAAGGTCGCGTCGAGTGGCGGTGTGTCACGAAATTCGTCCAGCGCGTCATATAGCTTTAGAAACTTTCCAACCTGACCTGCCATGTTGAGACGGTACACGGGAGCAGTCGTTGCATAGGCTTCGGTTAACATATTTGTGCTATCTTGGGTGACGAAAATAATGTCACTGGCGGCGAGAAAGGCAAAATAAGGATTGCGTTCTGCACCCATTGTCTCTTCGTCGTAAAACCAAATTTTATCGGAATGGTCGTTTGATAGCTTCGTCCAAGCTTTACGGCTTACGTCATCTGTACGGCGCGATAGGGTGATGAAGAGGCTATAATTAGCTTTCATCAGATTGTATGCTGTCGTTATATGTTGCCTGAGATGACACTCATCGATGAATTGAGTTCTTGAACGTCCCCCGATAAGCATAGCAGCACGCGGGGATTTATAATTTGATAGTTTAGATTTAAAGGCATGCTTAGCGTCTTGTAATTTTTGCTCTGTGATGCGGTTGGGCGAGCCTATCATTGAGATGGCATTAGGCCGCTTAAGACCGTCATGTTGCGGCGCAATTATAAGATCAAATAAGCCGTAACTTCCACGTGGGTCTTGAACATAGACGATAAATGTTTTGGGGTTTTGCGCCTTAATTACGCGCAGCGGCGCTATCGCCTGTCGTCCGCAACCGATAGCAATATTTGGAAAAGGCGCCGCGAGGCCGTATTTGATGGGCTTAGGTTTTCGTAAGAATTGTAACCGAGGCGGTATGGCCGCGAATGTGGGATCAGACCCGATAGATTTTCGAGTGATATTTAGAGGGGTGAGACGTGCAAGGGCTTCAGCGAGTCCTAGTGCTTGATTTTCAATACCCCGTCGTCCGTCAGATATGATCCAAGCCAACAACGGGGCAGAAGCCACTATGCGTACTCGACGCCAATAATTTCATAGCCGCGTGAACCGCCCGGTGCGTTAACTTCAAAGGCGTCACCAATTGTTTTTGAAATCATCGCACGCGCAATAGGTGATGTGACAGAGATTTTGCCGTTTTTGACACTGGCTTCATCTTCACCCACAATTTGGTACGTGCTTTCTTCGTCCGTATCTTCATTGACGATTGTCACGGTCGCGCCGAAGCGAACCGTGTCGCCCGACATTGTGGTGACATCAATAATTTGAGCTAATGTGAGCTTGCTCTCAAGCTCTTTGATACGGCCCTCGATAAAGCCCTGCTTTTCTTTGGCGGCGTGATATTCGGCATTCTCTGAGAGATCGCCATGGTCACGCGCAACGGAAATCGCCTGAATGATCTCAGGACGTTCGACACTTTTGAGGTGTTTAAGCTCAGTCTCAAGCGCTGCATGGCCGCCAACTGTCATAGGAACTTTTTGCATTAATATACCCTTATTAAACTATCTCATCTGATGTGAAAATTACAAGCCGAAGTCAAGTAAGCCATTTAAGGCAGGAATCAAGGCTTAATTCTCTTTCCTGTTTATAGCGTTAGAAGTGTTTTTAAAACATTACCAGTTATTTATTGAAAAACGATAATAAACTGATGCTTTTATGGGAGACTTATATTACGGGTAAACAATAAGGTGCCGTATGTTCCCAACTCTCCTCCAGATCGGTGTCTTATAAAAGCGGCGGGATCGCCATCCCGCCGCACTAGGGGATTTGCATTTAAGAAAGGATTAGAAAATGCCCATCACCACTCACAAGGTGGCAAGGCTACAGAGGTCTGTCAATACAGTGTGGCAGCCATAAGCAGTTAACAAAGTTTGTTAGTGTGACCTAGCCGGTTAATCCAAAAGCTGACTGTAAACTTTCGACCTCATAATCATCCTTAGATATATCTTTGATCGCCTCAACCGTTGCTTTGGCGGCTGCGGCTGTTGTGAAATACGGAATTTTTTGAGTCAAAGCTGTTCTCCGAATGGAATAGCTATCTTTAAAGGATTGTTTGCCTTCGGTGGTGTTGAAGACTAGTTGGATTTGACCATTCTTCATTGCGTCGACAATATTGGGCCGTCCTTCGTGAACTTTCTTAACCGCTTCAATTTCAAGCCCTGCCTCTGTGAGGTAAGTAGCCGTGCCGCCTGTTGCGACAATCTCAAACCCAAGAGATATAAGGTCACGCGCAAGATCAACCATCATTGGCTTGTTGTGATCTCTGACAGAGATGAAGACTTTACCCGACTTAGGCAGGACTACGCCGCCGCCAAGCTGTGATTTGGCAAAAGCCATGCCGAAGCTTTTGGCGAGGCCCATGACTTCACCCGTAGAGCGCATTTCAGGGCCGAGAACAGGGTCAACATTCGGGAAGCGTGCAAATGGGAAGACGGCTTCTTTCACCGCGATGGATTTTTGCGGCGGTAAGTCGAGGTCAAATTCAGAGAGCTTTGCCCCCGCCATGACTTTCGCCGCAATATTGGCGACAGGTAAGCCGATGGCTTTGGCGACGAACGGAACCGTCCGAGACGCGCGTGGATTGACCTCAATGAGGTAGACCTCATCATCTTTGACGGCGAACTGTACATTCATAAGACCCACAACACCGAGTTCGAGCGCTAAGACTTTCGCTTGACGCTTAAGCTCTGTAACGATGTTGTCTGATAAGGTGTAAGGGGGGAGAGAGCAGGCGCTATCACCCGAGTGAACACCCGCTTCTTCAATATGTTCCATCACACCTGCGACGTAGACATTTTCGCCGTCGCAAATTGTATCCACATCCACTTCGATGGCGTCGCGCAGATATTGGTCAATTAAAAGCGGTGATTTTCCAGAGACTTTCACGGCCTCGTTTACATAACGGCGCAGATGCTGCGTATCGTCGACAATTTCCATGCCGCGCCCACCTAGGACGTTCGAAGGACGTAGGACAACAGGGTAGCCGACTTTTTCCGCTGCGGCTTCTGCATCTTTAGCGTTGCTGGCTATGGCATTATTAGGTTGCTTTAACTTTAGTTTTTCAACCAAGTCTTTAAACCGCTTACGGTCTTCGGCGCGGTCAAGAGCGTCGCGCTTGGTTCCGAGTAACGGAATGCCGTGAGCTTCAAGGCTTTCGGCGAGTTTCAACGGGGTTTGGCCGCCGAACTGTACAATCACGCCGAGAAGCTCGCCGTCCTGCATTTCTTTTTGGATGAGCTCAAGCACGTCTTCTTCGGTGAGAGGCTCAAAATAAAGGCGGTCGGATGTATCATAATCGGTTGAAACCGTTTCAGGGTTACAATTGACCATGATCGATTCAATGCCGATTTCTTCGAGCGCATAGGCGGCGTGACAGCAGCAATAATCAAATTCAATCCCTTGGCCGATACGGTTGGGGCCGCCGCCTAAAATCACGACTTTCTTGCGGTCGGAAATTCCCGCTTCACAGGCAGGTTCATTGTTAAAGCTCGGCGTCTCATAACAAGAATACATATAAGGAGTTTTAGCCTGGAACTCTGCCGCGCAGGTATCAACGCGCTTATAGACAGGGCGCACGCCCGCTTTTTGCCGCGTCGTGCGAACCGCTCTAGATGTCATACCCGTCAGCTCTGCGAGGCGTTCATCAGAGAAGCCTTCGGCTTTCAACTGACGTAGCGTTTCGACGTCTTTTGGCAAACCCTTCTCGCGTACGAAATCTTCCGCTTTCACAAGCGTTTCGATTTGGCTGAGGAACCATGGGTCAATCGAGGTGATGTCAAAAACATCATCAACCGTGAGGCCTTCACGGAAACCTTGGGCGACCCATAGGAGGCGCTCAGGGGTTTGCACC
Organism: Maricaulaceae bacterium; assembly: GCA_039989855.1. Lineage (GTDB taxonomy): Bacteria > Pseudomonadota > Alphaproteobacteria > Caulobacterales > Maricaulaceae > CALFVT01. The sequence goes on from JBDXGZ010000008.1 coordinate 65,556, forward strand.
GAAAGCTTCTGGCGGGCTTCGCTCTTACGGTCCGCGGTTTCGAAGCTCATCTCGTTGAGGCCTGTCAGGTCAGTCTCAAGTGAGCGCAGCGCTTTCTGGAAGCTCTCATTAAACGTCCGTCCAATGGCCATCGCTTCACCGACAGAGCGCATCGCCGTTGTCAGGATAGGCTCTGAGCCTGGGAACTTTTCAAAGGCAAAACGCGGAATTTTCGTGACGACATAATCAATGGTCGGCTCGAACGCTGCAGGGGTTGCGCCCGTAATGTCATTATCAAGCTCATCCAGCGTATAGCCAATCGCGAGTTTAGCGGCGATCTTCGCAATTGGGAAGCCAGTTGCTTTGGAGGCCAGAGCAGATGAGCGCGAGACGCGTGGGTTCATTTCAATCACCACCATGCGCCCGTCTTTGGGGTTCAGGCCGAACTGCACATTCGAGCCGCCTGTTTCGACGCCGATTTCACGCAAGACCGCAATCGAGGCGTCGCGCATGATTTGATATTCTTTGTCCGTTAGGGTCAGGGCAGGGGCGACAGTAATTGAGTCGCCCGTATGCACACCCATCGGGTCAATATTTTCGATGGCGCAAATGATGATGCAATTATCCGCTTTGTCGCGCACCACTTCCATCTCATATTCTTTCCATCCCAATAAGCTCTCATCAACGAGCACTTGATTGGTCGGGGAGGCCATAAGGCCAGAGCGAATGATTTGCTCATATTCTTCTTTATTATAAGCAACACCGCCGCCCGTTCCACCGAGGGTAAAGGCAGGGCGGATAATGGCAGGAAGGCCTAAAGATTTCAATTTCTCAACAGCGTCGACAACGCCGGCATTATAATCAGGCTGTCCGTCGGCATCTAGCGGGGCTTCGACGATTTCCGCGCGCGGGTTTTCAAGACCGATCTTGGTCATGGCTTCGGCGAAGCGTTCACGGTTCTCAGCCTTATCAATCGAGTCGGCTTTCGCGCCGATCATTTCCACGCCGTATTTCTCGAGAACACCCATCTCTTCAAGCGCGAGCGCCGTGTTGAGCGCAGTCTGCCCGCCCATAGTTGGGAGCAACGCATCTGGGCGCTCTTTGGCGATGACTTTCTCAACCAGTTCAGGTGTGATCGGTTCAATATAGGTCGCGTCGGCCATGCCGGGGTCGGTCATAATTGTAGCAGGATTGGAGTTCACCAAGATAACGCGGTAGCCTTCATCTTTCAGCGCTTTACAGGCCTGAACGCCAGAATAGTCAAATTCGCAAGCTTGCCCGATAATGATAGGCCCAGCTCCGATAATGAGAATGCTCTTAATATCAGTACGTTTACCCATTTTGACCTCAAATATGGCTGCCAGGAGGTTAGAATCTCCCGCGAAAAAGCAAATTTCCCCCCTTTAAAGTTTCACTACGTGGGATGCAAGAAGAAGCTTATGAAAATAAGATGAAATTTTCAGTTAAGTCTGCCGCTTGTGAGGTTTGAGGTGCTTATTGAGCCCGAACTGATTTCAACTATAAATTTATGTTTCGTTTGTGGCCAGTTATTGTTAATAACGATATAATTAAACCGAGGTGAGGGACATGGCTTATCAACGAAGTAATTTTGGCCGCACGTCACTGGGTGGCAGTCGGGCGCGTCGTCGTGGCGGCTTTCGGTGGCAAATTATGCTTTTATTTGGCATTGGTGCCGCAGTTTATTACTTCGCGAACCAAAAGACCATTCCCTATGTCTGTGATGCCGAGTTTCGATCCGCAAATATGTGCCGTAAACAGCTCCGAACTATGAAGCCTGCCGCCGAAATGCAGCTTGGCCTTCAAAGCTACCAGCAAATTCTACAAGATAATGCGCCGAACTTGATTACGTCAGGGGCGCTTTACGATACCGTCAATGAGATCGGCACTAAAATTGCCGATGCAGCCTCCGATAGTGACCCAGGGTTTGACTGGGCCTTTAACGTGATTGAGTCTGAGCAAGCCAATGCGTTTGCGTTGCCGGGCGGCTATACGGCGATTTACACAGGTCTAGTTCCTGTTGCCAAAAATGAGCACGGTCTTGCGGTTATTATGGGTCATGAGGTTGCACATGCTTTGGCGCATCACGGGGCTGAACGGATGGCACAGCAAAATATACAGCGTATCGTTGGCGCAGGTGTGGCGATGGGCGCAGGGGGCATGGACTTCGGCGCGCAAAAAGCGGTTATGGGTGTCTTTGGCGGGATTTCGCAATACGGCTTTGCGCTACCCTTTTCACGCAAGCATGAATCCGAAGCTGATTATATTGGTCTGATTTTGGTGGCTCGCGCGTGTTATGATCCGCGTGAAGCGCCAAAATTATGGGAACGTATGGGCGCTGCAGGGGGGCAAACCCCGCCAGAGTTTCAATCAACCCATCCGTCGCCGCAAACACGCGTCAATGATTTCCAACGCTGGATGCCCGAAGCGATCGAGATTTATAATCGAAATTGTCCGAACAAGATTCGGTAGCTATCGAAATGTCCAGTGGTGATGACGATTTAACGTTAGATGATTTAGACAAAGTCGTTCCTATAATAAGGTGGATACTGACAGTGGTGGGCCTTATTTGCGTCATTACGATTGCGGTCGGTGGGTTCAAAGGTTGGCCGTGGTACATCACGATTCCAATAGGCGGCGCTCTTTTTCTGGGAACAAAAATATTTAAACGCATGATTGATAATACGGCTGAGGTCACACGTGTAGACTTGTTGGACGATGAAGCGAAGGCCGATGGTTTAGATATTTCCGAGACGAGTTTTGAAGAGTTTTCAAACCTTTCCGATGAAGATAAAAACCGCATAAATGCGATTTCTGACGCAAAAACGAAGATTCGAAACCCTGCCGTAAACTTACCGATAAGTTCTTCACTTATTGTTATTATAACGATGTTCGTCGCGGGTGGATTTTGGTATGGGTTTGGTTATCTTATCCGACTTTTAGTTAACGTGTTTGGATAATGTGAAAGATGAATTTATGACGGATAGAGTTCTTGTTACAGGCATTACGGGTTTTATTGCGTCGCATGTTGCGGCGAAGCTTTTGGATAAAGGCTACGCGGTGCGCGGCACGGTTCGTGATCTTGAGAAAGGGGCGCGTGTCGTCGACTCGCTCATGGCCGCAGGTCATAATACTGAAGGACTTGAGCTGATTGAGGCCGATCTTGGCGAAGAGCAAAGCTGGTCCGAGGCCGTGAAAGATTGCCGCTATATCCAACATATTGCGTCGCCTTTTCCGCTGGAGCCTCCGCGCAACCGTGAAGCGCTTGTTCCCGAAGCGCGCGTTGGTGCGATGCGCGTGATTGAGCATGGTCTGGGCTCTGGGGCGGAGCGGATTATTATGACATCGTCTCTCGTCTCTATGATGGGTCAAGCGGGGCGGGGCGCACATATGACGATAACAGAACAAGATTGGAGCGATCCAGACTGGAAACCTTTAACGGCTTATCCTGTGTCTAAAACGCGGGCAGAAGCGAGCGCTTGGGACTATGTGAAACGGCATAATATGCAAAATAAACTTGCGACGGTTAACCCCGGGTTGGTTTTGGGGCCAGATAGTTTTAACAATAGTGGGGCCTCACTGGCTCTGATTAAACTTATGTTTGCAGGTGAGTTTCCGCGCGTACCAAAGGTCGCCTATCCGATTGCTGACGTGCGGGACGTCGCGTCTATACATGTGTCCGCGATGACAGCGGAAGGCGCAGGGGGGCGTCGGCTTATGGCCGCAGGGCAAACCCTTTGGTTCAAAGAGATTGCCGAAATTTTACGCGCCGCTTACCCGCAGGCGAAGAAACTTCCTAAAGGCGATATGCCGAATGTGATTTTACGGCTTGTCGGGCTATTTGATGATCGGGTGAAAGGCATATTGCCAGACCTCGGGACATTTCATCAGGCGGACGCCGCTTATGTATCCGCGCTTACCAAAGTGATCCCGCGCCCTGCGAAAGAAGCCATTTTAGCTGCGGCTGAAAGTGTGCAAGGTCAGACGAAAAACTAAGCTAATGCGGGTTAAGTTTGATTTTCTGCGCTCGCGTCTTCCATAAAGTATAGAACATCGCGATTGAAATTATTCCAAATAGTGTGAAGGTTGGGTGTCGCAACATATTAACGACTATATGGCGATAGATGTCAGATATAGCTCTCCAGTCAAGGACGGCTAAAACATGCGTCAATGCAAAAGCTATAACTAGTAGATAGATTAAAAACGGTATCGTTTTCATATAAATAATTTGACCAATAGCGTGTGGTTTTGTTGTGCCTTTGAAGAATAATTTTCTTCCAATCCACCTCCACAGGCGGATAAGCAACCAACTATTTAAAAGAGCCAGTTGTATAATTGCGATGGCTACGATTATGTTCGGCAAAAATGCAAATATACTCATAGGCTGCAAGTTCGCTAATGTTTACAGTGTTCTGGCAAAGCGCTCAAAAATATAGAAACTATCTTGCGGCCCCGGACTGGCTTCAGGGTGATGTTGAACGGAAAAGACTGGTTTGCCTTTGAGGCGAATGCCGCAATTTGAGCCATCAAATAGTGATACATGGGTCTGTTCAACCTTCTCAGGAAGGCTCTGTGCGTCCACAGCAAAGCCATGGTTCATGGAAACAATCTCAACCTTATTCGTGCTCTTATCCATAACAGGGTGGTTCGCACCATGGTGACCTTGTTCCATCTTGAGCGTTTGTCCCCCCAGAGCGAGGGCCAAGAGCTGATGTCCAAGACAAATACCAAACATAGGGAGGCCGCTCTCAACCAGATTACGAATGATCGGCAGCGCATATTCACCTGTCGCCGCAGGATCACCTGGGCCGTTGGAGAGAATAATGCCGTCAGGATCAAGTTTTAAAATATCAGCCGCTTTCATTTGCGGCGGTACAACGGTGATGCCGACATTAAGCGAAGCGAGGAGACGCATGATATTTCGCTTTACGCCGTAATCAATCAGAACGACCCGCTTGAGGCCGTCGCTTTCGCCAAAACCTTCGGGCCAGATCCAGCGCGTTTCATACCACTCATAACTGTCTTCGGTGTGAACTTGAACGGCTAAGTCAAGCCCAACAAGGCCGGCCCAGTCTGAGGCTTTTTTCGTCAGGGCTGGAATATCAAATTGCCCGTATTTATTATGGGCGATCACGCCGTTAGGCATTCCGTTATCACGAATATAAGCGGTGAGGGCGCGCGTATCGAGACCTGTGAGGCCGATGATGTTTCGCGTCACCATCCAATCATTGAGGTGGCTATCTGAACGCCAACTTGAGGGCGCAGTAATTGGCGCTTTGAAAATTGCGCCCACAGCGGCCTTTTGCGCGCGCGGAATGGCGGCTTCTTCATCGTCACTGTTTGTGCCGACATTGCCTATATGGGGGAAAGTGAAGCAAATGATTTGCTCAGCATATGAGGGGTCCGTAAGGATTTCTTGATAGCCCGTCATGGCGGTGTTAAAGCAAACTTCGCCAACAGCGTCGCCTTCGGCCCCGCATCCTTGACCATAAAAAACCTGACCATCGGCGAGAACTAATGCAGCGGTTGGCTGTGTTGTCATGATCTTATCCTTATAGCCCTTGCAATTATAGGCCTTGTAATTTCGTAAGTGTTTGCCAGATTCTTATGTAAGAGTCGACAAAACGGCCTGCTTTTAGGAAGATTTTCCGACAAGACAAGCCTAAAACGTTATTTCTCAACTATATTTTTCTTAATTTAAGTCTTTGCAAGGTGGGGCTTGACCCTTTATAGCTCCTCACCCTGTAAAGCTGACAGTCAGGTGAAACTGAGGATGTCAGTGGGGTATAAGATAAAAAACATGATCTTATCGATTAAGGAGCTTGTACGTCATGAGTATCAGGCAAGACATTATAGAACAAACTAAAGACGCTATGCGCGCGAAGGATAAGCTTCGCGTCTCGGCCCTACGATTAATTAGTGCTGCGATTAAAGACCGAGATATCGCGGCCCGCGCCGAAGATCGATGCCAAGGTATCGAAGACGGTGAAATTCTCACAATCTTAGCAAAAATGGTCAAGCAACGCCAAGAGAGTGAAACCACTTATGAAGATAATGGTCGCCCCGATTTGGCTGAACGTGAGCGCGCAGAGATTGTTATTTTACGCGAATTTATGCCCCAACCGCTGAGCGAGGCTGACCTTGTTGCGGCGATTGACGAATATGTCGATGGATGTAATGCCACATGTCTTAAGGATATGGGCAAAATCATGGGCAAGATAAAATCCACTTACCCGGGACGTGTCGATATGGGTAAGGCAGGGGCTTTAGTTAAAGCCCGTCTCGCTGGGTAGGTTTTTTAGGCCATAGTGTGCAGTTGTTCTAGATGGCCACAATCTTGTGATGAATTTGGGCTTGCTTTGGGCTCTCATACCCGATTAGAGGGTGCATAATATCAATAAAGGTTAGTTTATGGCCGCGCCTGCATCTAGTGGACACTCTCCATCTATCACTAAAAAAGCTCAAATGATTGAAAGCCTATCAAAGGGCTGCAAACCCAAATCCGCGTGGCGTATTGGTACAGAGCATGAAAAGATCGGCTTTTGCCTCGAGAAAAAAACACCTTTATCTTATGAAGGTGATTGCGGCATAAAAGGGATGTTGGAGGGACTACAGCGCTTTGATTGGGCACCTGTCTATGAGGGCGAAAATGTGATTGCCTTAAAACTTGATGATGCGTCCGTCTCTCTTGAGCCCGGTGGGCAGTTAGAGCTGTCTGGTGCGCCTTTGGAAAATGTACATCAAACCTGCGGTGAAGTTCATCGTCACCTACGTGAAGTCAAAGAAGTTGCGGACGAAATGGGCGCAGGTTTTCTATCTCTTGGCTTTCGTCCTGATACAAAATTAGAAGATGTACCCGTCATGCCCAAGGGACGCTATGGGATTATGCGGTCTTATATGCCGAAAGTGGGAACCCACGGTTTGGAGATGATGTTTCGAACGTGTACGGTTCAGACCAATCTCGATTTTTCTTCCGAAGCCGATATGGTCAAAAAAATGCGAGTTAGCTTGGCCCTGCAACCGATTGCTACAGCTTTGTTTGCCCATTCCCCGTTTACGGATGGGGTTCCGAATGGGTATAAATCTTTCCGCTCGCGCATTTGGCTTGATACAGATGCGGACAGAACAGGCATGTTGCCATTTGCATTCGAAGACGGATTTAGTTTTGAGCGTTATGTCGACTACGCCCTCGATGTGCCGATGTATTTTGTCTACCGTAACGGAACTTATCTGGACGCGTCAGGAAAATCCTTCCGTGATTTCTTGGACGGTAAGCTTGATATATTACCGGGCGAGTTACCGACGGAACAAGATTTCGAAGACCATATTTCAACGATCTTCCCTGAAGTACGGTTGAAATCTTTCCTCGAGATGCGCGGCGCGGATACAGGTCCGTGGACAGAGCTTTGCGCTCTACCTGCTTTTTGGGTCGGACTTTTATATGACCAAAGCGCGCTGGATACGGCGTGGGACTTTGTTAAAGACTGGAGCGAAGAAGAACGCTTAGAGCTTCGTCGTGATGTGGCCAAACATGGCCTGCAAACTAAGTTCAGAGATAAAACAGTACAAGATTTGGCGAAAATCGTGCTTATGATTTCGCGCGAAGGATTAAAGGCGCGCGGTCGGTTAAATGCTCACGGCGAAAGCGAAAGCGTCTATCTTCAAGAGCTTGACGGTTTTGTTCGCACGGGAAAAACCAATGCTGACCTTCTGCTTGAGCGTTATCACGGGGAATGGGGCGGCGATATTCTACGGGCATATGAAGACTGTCGCTATTAGAAGTTACCACTTAGCGTCAGGCGAACACTCCGTCCGTTCACGAGTTCGCGGCGTTCAATAAAGTCAATCTCTGTTATATCACGACGTCCTTCGAAGAAGGTTCGTTCTGTAACGCGGCGATCATCAAGTAGGTTGTTAAGATCAACTCTGACTTTCACGCCGAATATATTTTGATGTTCGACAAACAGATCCCAGCTTGGACGATCAGGTATATTTAATTCTGTTGTCGTCACGCGGAAATCAGTGGCACGGCGACCAAAGTCAATATCGCTGCCGATAGCCCAGTCCGAGTTTTGGAAATCATAACGAACATCTGAACTCAGGAAAAAGCGAACCTGATTATTAATACGGCGGCTTTCATCTGTCAGGGGGTCATCAAGGCTTGAGCCACTACCAAACAGAGTAAAATTCCATTCAAGGCCAGGAAAATTAAAATCAACCCCTTTAAAAGTCCCGCGCAGACGCGCCGAATATAGATAGGCTGGGTCTTCAAGATTGCCAATCCCGTCACCGTCGTCGCCGATGGGAATACTGTCGATCACATCATCAACTTGTGCCCCGCGTAAGGTTAGGGTCAGGTTGCTTTCTTTCCATATGGTTTTATCAAATTCCAGCTCCGCACTTGTCGTTTGGTCTGGGGTCAGGTCGATATTCCCTGTACGGGTTACGTCTGAGTCCAGACTAACGCTGGCTATAAAGGCGAAAAAGTTTAACTGCCCAACAGCCCGCTCTAAGGTTAGGCGAATGTCCAAATCCTTATCGTAGGCATAGGTCGCACCAAATTTCCCGCGAGGCCGAAAAAATTCGCGTGATTGACTAAAACCTGTGATGTCTTCGGATGAAATTTCTGAATATTCGCCAGATGCAGAGGCTTGAAAGTTCCATTTTTGGCCTAAGGTCCAATTCCGCGTGAGGGTTGCGACACTGCGTATCTCTTCGACAATTGTATCGCCTTCACTATCCGCATCAAAAATAAGTTCACCATTATCGACAAGGCGCTCGAAAAATTGGGAATCATCACTGAGTGAATTGAAAGCCGTTTCAAAGGCGAAATCCCAATCATTTTGGTTGTCGCCGCCAAAACGGTATTCCCCGCGGCCAATATATTCACGCAGTTCGACTTCGCGGTTAAATTGGCTTCCGGTCAAATTCCCTATCGCATCAAATTCATCGATTTGTGACACTGAATCTGAATTTAAAAAGTTCGTCAATCCGATTAATTTGGCCGTACCTGCGCCTAGGGGTCGCTCATAATCAAAGCTAAATTCTCCGCCTTCAGCGTCTTGGTTTGACGTGAAATTAAGGAACCCCGTTTCGCCGAGGTCCGTAATGGCTGTTCGTTCAGTGGTGGTTATATCCCGAAAGGTTTGCGTGGCCAATTCTCCGTTTAACGTTAAGATATGGTCTGGCTTTGGTGTCCATGCGACCGTGCCGGTTAAGGTTGGATTTGACAGAAATATTTGTACGTCATCGAGACGTTCTTCAAACAAAGTCCCATCCTCAAGGGTTCTGGTTTCAAGTCCAGATCCGCCGTTGCGTCGCCCATTGTCTGATAAGCTAACAGAGTAATCCAGTTGATTTGTTTCCCCTGCGATAGACAGTCTGTAATCATTCAGGCGCGGTTGTAGCCCTTCTCTAAATTGTGGGCTCCATTGCCACGTGCCCGTTAAGCCGCCGGCCTTGGTGATAACGTTAGCGACGTCTCCCGATAGGCCCGGTATGCCAAGAGTGGTCCCGTCAATGATCTCAATTCGTATAACCTTACCTGCGGTCAGGCGTTGTAATTGGTCTGAAATATTTGAACTTTTGCTAGAGAGCTGCCGCCCATTGAGCAAAACATTGTCGGTACGCTGCCCGAGGCCTCGGCTGTCATTATTAGAAACACGCAAGCGAAACCCGGGCACGCGGCGGATCATATCCAGAGCGTTTTGCGGGCCAAATTCTGCAAAATAGTCAGCTTGAAATGTTTGGCGAATATTGGACGCGGCGGAGGGCGCCTGAGGAACCGCTTGAGCTGTGTCTTGAGCCCATACACCTGCACTCACCCCTAAGCTTAAGAGGAGGACGGACGCTAAAGTGATATGCAATCTTTTTTTAATATCCACTGCCATGCCTTGAATTTTTATCCCACAGATATTGTCATTTTACATAAGCCGCGTTTGATTAGGCTGAAAGGCACAATATTCCAAGTGAAAAAGATGACAGGAGGCAAACATTTCGTCATTTGATTAAAAAATGACTTGTTTCCCCGCTTGTTGGAGGGGTAGACAGGTAAAAAATATATTAAGGGACATTCAATGTTTTATCTCGTACTAGCAGCTGTTGCGCTTGTTGGCGTTTCGATGGCCTTATTCCAGATGAGAAATCATCCTAAAGGGCTTTATATTTTGTTCTTCGTAGAAATGTGGGAACGGTTTTCATATTACGGAATGAGGGCTTTGTTGGTTTTATATCTAACGAAACATTTTCTTTTTACCGATGGGCAAGCTTATGGAATCTATGGGGCCTACACGACGCTCGTTTATATAACTCCTGTTATAGGCGGGATGTTAGCGGATAAATTCTTAGGCCAACGTAAGGCTGTTTTATTCGGCGCTATCTTGCTTGTTCTTGGACATTTAGGCATGGCTTTCGAAGGAGAACCTGTACAAAATGCGGCGCTTCGCGATGCGACAGTCCTTAATGTTTTCTATCTTTCACTCGCTTTAATTGTTGCTGGTGTTGGCTTCCTCAAGGCGAATATTTCGACAATTGTTGGTGAGCTTTACGATAAAACTGACCCTCGCCGTGATGGAGCGTTTACGCTTTTCTACGTGGGGATTAACCTTGGCGCGTTTGCCGGTGCTTTAATCGCAGGGTTTTTGGGGGAAACATTTGGCTGGAAATATGGCTTCGGGGCCGCAGGACTTGGCATGTTAGCTGGCTTGGTCGTTTTCGTTTGGGGCAAACCTCTTCTAAAAGGTGCTGGAGAAAGTCCGAATGCATTAGTTTTAGCTAAAAAACAATTTGTAGGACTATCGACCGAATGGGTCATTTATCTTTCGACATTTGTCGGCGTCGCTTTGATTTGGTTTGTGATACGTGATGAAGGCATTGTTAAATATGCACTCTATACATCGATGGCTCTTGTTTATTTATACATCATCTTTACGTCAGTCATGACCTTGCCTCGACATCCTAGAAATAGAATTTTTGTGGCTCTTTTCTTGATTACGATTCAAGTTCTTTTCTGGGCTTTGTTTGAACAAGCAGGTTCATCGCTGAGCCTTTATACCGACCGCGAAGTTGACCGTAATATCTTTGGACAAGAAGTTGTTACATCTGTTTTCCAATCATTGAACGCGATGTATATTGTCTTCTTAGGACCATTGTTCGCGATGATGTGGGTGATGCTTGGGAAAAAAGGGTTGGAACCAAACGCCCCCTTTAAGTTTGGTCTTGGTGTTATACAGCTTGGCCTTGGGTTCTTGGTTCTTGTTTGGGGCGCAAAAGCCGCAGGCACAAACCTAACGCCAGTTATCTTTATCTTCTTGATTTACCTTCTGCATACAACAGGTGAGCTTTGTCTCTCCCCTGTCGGACTGTCTGCGATGACACGCTTATCGGCTCCTAAAATGGTTGGGTTGATTATGGGCGCTTGGTTCCTTGCGTCAGGAGCAGGTAACTTTGCTGCCGCGCAGATTGCGAAGCTAACCGCGGCTGGCGACGGTGGTGAAGGACAAGTTCTGGCTGTCTACTCCAATGTTGGGTGGGTTGCTGTCGCTGTTGGTGTGGGCTTGATTGCTCTATCGCCAATCGTAGGACGGTTTATGCACCTTGAAACACTTGAAGCTGACACGCAAAAGTTCAAGGAAGATGCGTCTGAATAGGCCCGTCAATATATTTCAAATAAAAAAGCCCGCTCATTGAGCGGGCTTTTTCTTTATCTAAACTTAGGGGGCGATGTTATTTCATCATGCCCTTCATGGCCATTTTAAGCACGTCATCCATGACAGAGCCGTTGCCGTCTGCGTCAAGAAGATTGCCGAGCATGCCGAGGCCTTGCTGATGTTGCTGTGCGACTTGTTTTTTCTGTCCGCCGCCAAGTACAGCGCTTAGAAGACCACCGAGGCCGCTGGCTTTTTGACCGCCGCCCATCAGTTGCCCCATGGCTAACCCTGCGAGGCCTTGCGCCATAGACGGTTGGCTGGTTTGTTTGGATAAGCTGCCCATCGCCATAGCGGCAACCATCGGCAGCATTTTCTTAAGCAGAGACGAGTCCAGCCCTGTTTGCTGCGCGGCGTGACCTGCAACCGCACGGCTCACGTCTTTAGAGCCAAAGAGGTGCCCTAAAATTGCATTACCGTCCGTCACGGCAGACGGTTGAGCCACCGCTTGCGCATTGTCGAGATATTGGCCATGGCTGCCATTTTGCAACGCGCCTAAAAGCCCCGCTAAACCTTCGGGTTTGGCTGTGTTTTGCTTTAAGGCCGATGAAATAGCAGGCAAGAGCGCGGCAATTGCGCTTTGGCTTTGTTGTTGGTTCAGGCCAAGCTGCGCGCCGGCTTGCTGCGCGACCCCGCCGCCCTGTGCACTCATAATCATATCTAGTAAATTCATTCCGCTCATGGCGTCCTCCAATGTAATTTGAAAGGTCTATACATGATTGAGGTGCGAAATGAGAGTCGAAAGTTCAGGTGGCTAGACCTGCCTAAGAAGTGAGCATAAAGTGAGGGCCTATCCCTCACTTCCCCCAACGGTCATGCGTTCCACGTAAAGGCTCGGTTGGCCGACGCCGACGGGGACGCCTTGTCCTGCCTTGCCGCAGACACCGATACCAGGGTCAAGTTGAAGATCATTCCCGATGTGGCGAATTTGGGTCAGAACCGTTGGGCCATCACCAATCAGTGTCGCACCTTTGAGCGGTTCTTCGATCTTGCCGTTTCTGACGCGGTAGGCCTCGGTACACTGGAAGACGAATTTCCCGTTGGTAATGTCAACTTGTCCGCCGCCAAAGTTCGGCGCATAGATACCGTCTTTAAGGTCTGCGATAATCTCGCCTGGGTCTTTATCTCCTGCGAGCATAAATGTGTTGGTCATACGCGGCATGGGCGCGTGGGAAAAGGTCTCGCGGCGGCCATTGCCTGTAACGTCGACACCTAAAAGCCGCGCGTTAAGACGGTCTTGCATAAAGCCTTTGAGTATGCCGTCTTCAATCAAGGTTGTTCGCGCGGTTGGCGTGCCTTCATCATCCATCGTTAGCGAGCCTCGGCGACCATCAAGCGTGCCGTCGTCCACGACGGTTACGCCTTTGGAGGCAACGCGCTCTCCGACCATGCCTGTGAAAGCGGATGTGCCTTTGCGGATGAAATCACCTTCAAGACCGTGGCCAATGGCTTCGTGGAGTAAGACACCCGGCCAACCAGGGCCAAGGACAACATCCATCTCGCCTGCGGGAGCGGGAACACTATCAAGGTTGATCGTCGCTTGGCGGAAGCTTTCTTGGGCAACTTTTTTCCAGTTCTCTGCTGAGAGGTAAAAGTCATACGGCACACGTCCGCCGCCGCCCGAATAACCCGACTCGCGGCGACCCGTGCGTTCGACGGTGATAGATATGTTGAGGCGCACAAGGGGGCGCTCATCTGTATAGGGCGCAAGGCCTGCCTTTATTATAGAGATAGCGCGGCGAGAGCCTGCCATAGAGACGCTGACTTGCACGACACTTGAATCGAGCGCGCGGCAATAGGCGTCGATTTCTTGGAGGAGGGCCACCTTGTCGCCAAACACAGGGGAGGCGACAGGATCTATATCGGTATACATACGTTTATTAGTTCGCTTGGGGGCGTCGCTCGGTGTGCCAGAGTGTCCTGCCTTAACAAGTGATACGGCGGAGGCGGCGTTTTTCAGGGCCGCAGGCGTCATATCGGTGGCTTGGGCGAATCCCGTCATCTCTCCCGCAACGCAGCGCAGGCCAAATCCGCGCGAACTATCAAAATTGGCAGATTTTAAGCGGCCATCGTCAAATACGAGCGACTCAGAGCTACTGCGTTCGACAAAAAGCTCCCCGTCATCGGCTCCTGTGAGTGTATCTTCGAGGATGGATTGGGCTTGAGATTGTGTCAGGTCACAATCTTCAAAGAGAAAAGAGGTCATATTGGTCTGCTTATTTGTAATTGAAGCTTTAATTTGGCGATATCTACGCGAAAAGCAAGGCTATCAAACGCCTGATGACGTTATTTTGAGGCTTAATAAAACGTGTGCGACAATCCGCGCTTAAAAAACACACTGATTTCTTGCATTTCGTGTATTATGTAGACATAACCCGCCGAAATGAATCTATTATGATGAGGGATAGGCCATATGCGTCTTATTTCAAAAGTTGCACTAACACTTACGTCTCTAATGATGTCTGGCATCGCCATGGCATCGCAGCCCAAAGACGGGAAGATTGGCTTTCAAGAAGCCGTCACCCCCGTGATGGAGGAACTTATACGCTTCCACCATAGCTTTGTTTTTCCTGTGATTGTTGCCATTACAATTTTCGTTATGGCTTTGATGATTTACATCATGGTGCGGTTTAACGAAAAAGCGAACCCTGTCCCAAGCAAAACAACTCACCATGTGGGTCTTGAAGTTGCGTGGACGCTTGTTCCTATTCTTATTCTTTTGGTGATGGTCGTGCCAAGTATGAAATTGCTTTACATGCAAGACCGTCTACCGACAACGGAAATGACAATTAAAGTCGTTGGCCATACATGGCATTGGGAATATCAATATCCAGAACTTGAAGACAAAGTCGAAGGCTTCGAATCTTACCTTTTAAAAAAGGAAGATGCTCTTGCGGCGGGTAAGCCGTACCTTTTAGGCACGGATGCCCCTTTGGTAGTTCCTGTTGATACTAAAGTTAAAGTCATCGTGACATCCCAGGCAAATCTACACTCATTTTCAGTTCCGTCATTTGGCGTGAAGATGGACGCCGTTCCTGGTCGTTTGAATGAGACATGGTTCCAAGTCAATCCGGGTAAAGAAGGCACATATTACGGACAATGTTCTGAATTGTGTGGTATTAGACATGCCTTTATGCCGATCGAGGTGAAAGTCGTTAGTAAGAGCGACTTTCACCGATGGGTTAATAATGGCGGAAGCTTCTCAACAAATGTCGCGCAAGCGAACATTGCCGCGCCTGCTGCGGCCCCTAAGTAATCGATAGACGAGGATAAGGTTATGGCAGCTATTGGTGCAGACGAAGGTTACGGCCACGATGACAAGCCCGCATTTTTTGCGCGCTGGTTCTATTCAACTAACCACAAGGATATTGGGACACTTTACCTGATATTTGCGATTTTCTCTGGAATTATTGGTGGGTTTTTATCATTTGCTATGCGCGCAGAGCTTGCGCAGCCAGGCATTCAAATCTTCCACGACCTTCATACTTATAATGTGTTCGTCTCTATGCATGGTTTGATCATGATTTTCTTCATGGTCATGCCTGCGGTGATTGGTGGTTTTGGTAACTGGTTTGTTCCGCTCATGATCGGCGCGCCTGATATGGCCTTCCCGCGCATGAATAACCTTTCTTTCTGGCTTCTGCCTGTGGCGTTGATCTGTCTTATCATTTCATTCTTTGTTCAAGGCAGTGCCTCGGGTAATGGATTTGGTGGAGGTTGGGTCATGTATCCGCCGCTCTCCACAATCGGATCGCCTGGGCCATCTTTTGATTTTATCATTATTGGCCTTTTAGCGGCGGGTTTCTCATCTATTTTTGGTGCGATTAACTTCATTACGACGATTTTGAACATGCGCGCACCGGGCATGACGATCCATAAGATGCCGTTATTTGCATGGTCTGTTCTTGTAACGGCTTTCTTGCTTCTTCTTGCGCTTCCTGTCTTAGCTGCGGCTCTCTTTATGCTTATGGGCGACCGCGTTGAAGGCGGTACTGGGTTCTTTGACCCCGCGCGTGGTGGTGATCCAGAAATGTTCCAGCATCTCTTCTGGTTCTTTGGTCACCCTGAAGTTTACATCATGATCTTGCCAGCCTTTGGTATTGTCTCGCACGTTGTATCAACATTCTCTAAGAAACCGATTTTTGGTTACCTCGGAATGGCCTACGCGATGGTCGCGATTGGTGTTGTCGGCTTCGTCGTCTGGGCTCACCATATGTACACAGTCGGTATGGACGTTAATTTGAAAGCTTACTTCTTGGCGGCGACGCTTGTGATTGCGGTTCCAACAGGGGTTAAAATTTTCTCATGGCTCGCAACAATGTGGGGCGGCTCAATCAGTTTTTCTATCCCAATGCAGTGGGCGCTCGCCTTTATCTTCTTGTTCGTAATCGGCGGTGTGACAGGTGTTGTCCTTGCCAATGCGGGTATTGATACGGCTTTGCATGATACATATTATGTTGTGGCTCACTTCCATTACGTTCTGTCTATGGGGGCTGTCTTCGGTATTTTCTGTGGGTTTACTTACTGGTTCGGTAAAATGTTCGGCGTTCTTTATAATAAATATCTTGCTGCGCTTCACTTCTGGACGTTCTTTGTCGGTGTGAACATCATCTTCTTCCCGCAGCATTTCCTTGGAATGCAAGGTATGCCGCGTCGTTATGTGGATTACCCAGAAGAATTTGCACTTTACAATGAGATTTCATCTTGGGGTGCTGCTCTGACGGGGGTCTCTGTTATATTCTTCTTTGTTTGGGTGATCGAAGCTTTGATCGTTCGTCGTAAAGCTCCTGATAATTATTGGGGTGAATATGCCAACACGCTTGAGTGGACTCTTAGCTCACCACCACCTTATCACCAATTTAACACCCTTCCTGTCTATAAGGATGAGGATCACCATTAAGATAAGAGGTCTGCGTGAACGCAAACTCTACATCACGACATTCTGATAAGGCCGCTCTGGAAAACGGAGCGGCCTCAATCGTGAATGACGCGCTTACCCCTGTGAGCCTGAGTTTGGCGGATCCGTCAGATTTTTTCGCGCTGATGAAGCCGCGCGTCATGAGCCTTGTCGTCTTTACGGCGTGGGTCGGCTTGGTCTGCGCCCCTGCAGCAGTGGGTTGGTTTACGGGAGCGGTTATTATTTTATGTATCGCGGCAGGTGCAGGTGCATCGGGTGCGCTGAACATGTGGTATGACGCAGATATTGATGCGCGCATGACCCGCACACGCGGACGTCCGTTGCCGCAAGGTAAGATGGCGCGCGAAAGCGCTTTGATCTTTGGTATTATCGTCGGGGCTTTGTCTGTGTGGGGACTTTATTGGGTCTCTAATGTGACAGCGGCCTTATTGCTCGCCTTTACGATTTTCTTTTATCTTGTGATTTACTCTATGTGGCTGAAACGACGCACGCCGCAAAATATTGTGATTGGCGGCGCGGCTGGCGCTTTCCCGCCCATGATTGGATGGGTGGCTGTGACAGGTGACATCCCGCTCAATTCTGTTTTGCTGTTTATGATTATTTTTATTTGGACGCCGCCGCATTTCTGGGCGTTGGCGCTGTATAAGCGCGGTGATTATGCCAAGGTCGGTATTCCGATGATGCCGAATGTCAAAGGCGCGCCGTCCACACGTAACCAAATTTTTGCTTATAGTCTTCTATTAGCGGCAACGACGATTGCGCCTGTCTTCACAGGGCTTGGCGGGACAATTTATATGGTTGCCGCCATTTTATTGAACGCTGCCTTCCTAGGTCTCGCGTTCCGCGTCTGGCGCTCAAGCGCTGGGGACGAAGCGCCTAAGGATAATCCAGAGGGTCTGTATGATGTCCGCAAAGGCAATAAAGCTGCCCGCGACCTCTTTGCCTATTCTATTATCTATCTTTTTGCTGTATTCGCTGTTCTAGCCTTTGAATCCCTTTTGAAAGTTTGGACAGGATCATGACTGAGCGCAATGCACCCGAGATATATCAACCGACCGATGCTGAACTAAAAGCCCGCAATGGCCGCAATATTGCTTTGGCTTTGTCATTGGCTGGATTTATCACCTTCGTCTTTATCACAATGATGGCACGCTCTGGAGCTTTCGGATGAGACAAGCCTTTACAGCTAAGGTACTAGCCGCTGTCGCCGTTGGGATGCTAAGTCTAGGTTTCGCGTCCAAACCGCTTTACGATACGTTTTGTAAGGTAACGGGTTACGGCGGGACAACAAAGCAAGCTCAAACGAACGAGTCTGAAATTTTAGACCGTGAAGTTACCGTCTTCTTTGACAGTAATGTCGCGGGCGGCCTTCCGTGGGAATTTAAACAAGAGCAAGTTAAAATGACCGTCAATGTCGGTCAATCTGGCTTGGCCTATTACAAGGTGGTAAATACGTCTGAGCGCACCATTACAGGCACGGCAACTTATAATGTGACGCCGATTAAAGCGGCTCCATTTTTTGTGAAGACCGAATGTTTTTGTTTTACGGAACAGACGATTGAGCCAGGCCAAGAGGTCAGTTTTCCCGTCTTGTTTCACGTCGATTCGCAAATCGATGAGGAAAAACGCCTCGATGATGTTCGCGATATAACCTTATCTTATACATTTTTTGAAATTGAACCCAGTGAAAGCGTTAAAACAAGCGCGGACTCGTCAGTAAACACCCAGAGTTTGAATTAAACCCTGCGTCAAATAGCGGCTTTCTATTGCGAGCTTCTAAAAGCCGCGTTATAGCAACGCCAAATTGGCAAATGAACAGTTGGAGGGCTCCATGGCCGGACATGCCGTAGAACACGACTATCACCTTATTCCACCGAGCCCGTGGCCGTTTCTTTCTGGCTGTGCTTGCCTTATCTGGGGCCTTGGCATGGTGACCTTCTTTACAGGTCTTGTGCAGCGTACAGGCGATAGCCCAATGCTCGAATTTTTCTTCGCCCGTGGTCTTGATACGATTCAAGGTCGTGAGGGTGCTGGTGGTGGATGGATCATCCTCGCTTTTGGGTGTGCCTTTGCTGCCTATGTGATGTTTGCATGGTGGCGCGACGTTATCCGCGAAGCCGAAGCCGGCGATCACACGCCTGTTGTCGAAATTGGTCTGCGCTACGGCATGATTATGTTCATCATGCAAGAGGCTATGTTCTTTGTCGGTTGGTTCTGGATGTTTTTCGAAGCGGGTCTGTTTAATAAAGCGCGCGCAAAATGGGATACGTCGATTTTAACGAATGCGCCCGCTTATGCGGATTCAATTGCACCGGGAATTACTGCGATTAACCCATGGCACTTACCGCTCATGAATACGTTGATCTTGCTTTTATCAGGGACAACTGTGACATGGGCGCATCATGCGCTTATCCATAATGACCGTAAGGCTGCGAAGTGGGGCTTAGGTCTTACAGTCGGTCTCGGTATCTTCTTTACGTTCCTCCAAGTGATAGAATATGCAGAAGCTTATGCACACCGCGAATCTGGAGCGCCTTGGCTCTCAACTGATATTTACGGGTCAACCTTCTTCTTAGCGACAGGCTTTCATGGTCTGCACGTCTTGATCGGGACCATCTTCTTGGCGGTTTGTCTTGGACTTGTCTTAAAAGGTAAATTCCGACCTGAGAAGCATTTCGGTTTTGAAGCCGCGGCGTGGTACTGGCATTTTGTTGATGTGGTTTGGCTCTTCTTGTTTGCCTTCGTCTATATCATTTTCGGATTTAGTATCTAACAGCTATTCATCCTAACAGAATTAAGGGTCATGGGGCCTCATGACCCGATATTATTTTAAACCCCAACCCATACTGACTATAATAACGCTGGTTGGGCTTATTGTTTTGGTTAAGCTTGGGCTTTGGCAAAAACAACGCCTCGCGTGGAAGACAGAACTTTTAGCTTCTGTTGAGGCCGCAGTGACTGCACCTGCGTTTCAATCATTTGACGCTATTGCGGTTTCTATTGATAATAGCAGCTTTGTAGAGTTCCGCCGTGTTGATATTTCTGCCAATTTGGCGAGTATGGATGCTCCATTTTTTGTATTCACAGGCCGGAACCGTGATGTGAGTTGGCGTCAATTTCAAATTGCGCAAAATATGGGTCATTACGCTTTTGCCGATATTGATATTGTGCCTGATGAAGCGCGCGACGAGATTAAGGTCAAAACAGGCGCTATACGCTTAATCGGTTACGTTCGTACCCAAGCGTGGCAAGAGAGCCCGCGCACGCAAAGCTCACCAGAGGCCAACCGTTGGTTTGGCTTCAACCCTATGACTAAGACGGATGATTGGTCAGTAAACAGCCCTCATAATATTGATATGCGGTTTTTCATTGAAACTGTAGAGGGCGTAAAAGATGGCGATGATTTGCCGCCAAAACAGCCCGAGATTGCCAATAATCATTTTGATTATATGCTGACATGGTTTTCTCTCGCATTCATCCTACTTGTTTTTTACATGCTCATCCATTTTCGTGATGGGCGTGCAGGGCGCCGCGTTACCGGAGACTCGGTGTGAAGGCTGATTTACACACAGAGCTGACAGTGAATAGTCGCGGCGGGGCTTTAACATTACGCCATCCGCGCTGGGCGGATTATGAGGCGTGGTCGAACTTGCGCGAAAATAGCCGTGAACATCTTAGCCCATGGGAACCAAGTTGGAACCCCGACCATTTGTTGCGGCGTAATTATAAGCACCGCTTATCCGTTCTAAAGAAACAAGTCACGAATGGTGAAGGGGCTTTTTTCCATATTTTCCGCTCCCCGGGCGAACATCTTATCGGAGCTGTTAATGTTATGCGTATACAGCGCTCTGCCGCGCAGTCCGCACAGCTTGGCTATTGGCTTGGTAAAGGCTTTAGCGGGCAGGGTCACGGACGAGCTGCGATTGGGCGGGTTTGCGAATATTGTTATAATGATTTGGGACTTCACCGCCTTGAAGCGGCTGTTCGCTCAGAAAACAATCGGTCTATATCCTTGTTAAAAGCTTTGAACTTTCACGAGGAAGGTGTGGCGCGAGGCTATCTTAAAATTGACGGTCAATGGCATGATCATATTATCTATGCTCGTTTATCAAGTGACGGTTAGGCCCGCCCCCCAAAACTGGAAATCATACTCGGATCAATTCCTATAGAACGTATGGCTTGTTCCCATTTTGAGTGATGATCTGAATTAAAAATGATGTTCGGGTCACTCTCAGCGACCATCCATGCGTTCGCCTGTATCTCTTGTTCGATTTGTCCGCCGCCCCACCCTGCATAGCCAATCGCAAGGAGCACTTTGTTTGGAGCGTCGTCTGTGACAAGGACTTCAAGCGCTTCGCGGCTAGACGACAAGCATATGCCGTGTTTGAGGGCGAGGGCATCATTCTCCGAGCTAATATCGTCACTATGCAAAACAAAGCCGCGGTCAATATCAACGGGCCCACCGTCAATAACTGCCGTATCAGCGACCTTTATTGATCCATCTATACCAATATCTGATAGCATATCGGAAAGCTTCAGCTCTGCTTTTGGCTTGTTGATAATAATCCCCATAGCGCCGTCTTGGTCATGGTGGCAGATCAAAATCACCGACTTTTCAAACCTATGGTCGCCCATGCCCGGAAGAGCAATGAGGAATTTATGGGTTAGATTAAAATGCGGTTGAATCGCCATGCTCTATATATACCTAAAAAAATCGACGTAACAATATCTTGAAAATATAAAAACAACTCCCATATATTAATTTAACAAATGGAGAGATCGATGACAGTAAAAGTTGGTGATAAATTACCTGAAGCAAATTTCATGACATTTGGTGCAGACGGCCCCGCCCCGATGAGCCGTGATGAGTTATGCCAAGGTAAAACCGTTGCTTTATTTGCTGTCCCGGGTGCTTTTACACCAACATGCTCCGCGAAACATCTCCCAAGCTTCAAAGATAACCTTGAGGCTTTAAAAGCCAAGGGTGTCGATGTGGTCGCGTGTACCTCTGTCAATGATGCCTTTGTTATGGGCGCATGGGCCGAGGCCGAAGGCGTAAGCGGTGATATCGTTATGCTCGCTGATGGTAATGGTGCCTTTGCGAAAGCGGTCGGGCTTGAGCTCGATGCCAGCGGCTTTGGTATGGGTGCGCGTTCGCAACGCTACTCTATGATTGTGAAAGACGGCGTTGTTGCAGAGTTGAATGTCGAAGAGGGCGGTGAATACCGCGTCTCGTCCGCAGATTATATGCTTGAGCAACTCTAGGCGCATAATTATTTAACTATAGAGCCGTAGGCTCTTTTTAACACGATGACGGTGTGGGCTCTGCCCGCGACGATTAAAACTCGGCCTCATAACAGGTTGGGGCTAACATGAATAAAACGAGAGGGAAAAATTATGGAACCAGTAGGTGTAATTACGATTATTTTAGTCGTACTCGGAATTGTTTTGGCTATGCGGGGTATCAAAGCCGTTCCGCAGGGTATGGAATATACAGTTGAACGTTTTGGTAAATATGTTGGAACGCTTAGACCGGGATTATCTTTTATAAACCCGTTCTTCTCATCCATCGGTTATAAAATCAACATGCGTGAGCGCGTGATTGATATTCCATCACAAGATGTGATTACCCGCGATAACGCCATGGTCACAGCTGACGCGGTTGTCTTTATTCAAGTGATTGATGCACGCCAAGCATCTTACGAAGTGAATAATTTGGACAATGCGATCAAGAACTTATGTTTGACCAATGTACGGACAGTTGTTGGCTCGATGGATCTTGATGAAACATTGTCTAAGCGAGACGCGATTAACGCCAAACTATTGACAGTGATTGATGCGGCCACGGATCCGTGGGGCACAAAAGTCACGCGTATTGAGATTAAAGACTTGTCCCCGCCAGCTGATATTACGCAAGCCATGAACCGCCAAATGAAAGCAGAACGTGAAAAACGGGCAGATATTCTTTTGGCCGAAGGTCATAAGCAGTCGCAAATTCTTAAGGCTGAAGGCGAAAAAGAAGCTGCCATTCGTGAGGCCGAAGGTCGCCGTGAAGCGACATTCCTAGACGCCGAGGCGCGTGAGCGTGAAGCTGAAGCCGAAGCGCGGGCGACTGAAATGGTCTCGACAGCGATTTCTAAGGGCGATGTTAATGCGGTGAATTACTTTGTCGCGCAAGAATATGTCAAAGCCTTTGGTAAGTTAGCAGACTCGCCAAATCAGAAGACAGTTATTGTCCCGGCTGAACTTTCTAGCCTTGCTGCGACGGTTGGCGGTGTCGGTGCGCTCTTGGAGGCTGGCAGTAAAAAGTCAGGTAAATAGGAGGTCGCTATGATTATGAACTCTGATGGAAATGTCCTCATCCAGCTCCTTGAGAGTATGGATGGGTCCCGTTGGTTGATTTTAGGCTTTGTTTTGCTTGTTCTCGAAGTGATGACGGGTACGACCTATATTTTATGGGTCGCGGCCGCCGCGCTGGTTGTTGGGCTTTTAACCTTTGTCTTACCGATTGGATGGCAATTACAATTTCTTTTGTTCTTTGTTTTATCAGTATTGCTGCTTATTCTTGGTCATAAATATGGCCGTAAGCTGTCGGACGGAGATGATGATTCAGATCTAAATGACCGTGCGAAAACAATGATCGGCATGCGGGTCAAAGCGGTTGCTGATTTTGAAACAGGTCAAGGACGCGTCCAAGTGGGCGATAGTCAGTGGCGAGCGTCTATGTTGAAGGGAGATGCAATTTTAGGCGACGAGCTGCGTGTTGTTGAGGTCAAAGGAACAACCTTGGTCGTAACGCCGCTTTAGCTCCACCATTGATGGTATTGATTTAGATTAAACTAGCCGGTTTTCCGGCTTTTTTGATATCGAGGCTGTAACCATTTTGTGAATATTTATGGTTTGTTATCAAGGTTCAGACGCGCTTTAATAAACCCACTGATAATATTTAGGAACGACGACATGCATTTCTCAAACTCTCATGTCCTTAAGATTGTGGCTATGTCGACACTGCTACTTAGTGTCGCCACGCAGTCTATTGCAGCCGATGAAATAAGCGCTGTTGAGGTGGAAACGATTGTTGCGGCAGAGGTCTTGTCTCCAGATTATGCGCTTATGCAAGACTTCTTAGCGCGCTCGACTTCAAATCAACGCGGTCGACCAGCTATTGCCTTTAAACAGCTCCGTGAGGCTGAACCTAGTTTCTTTCAAAATTATGAAGATTACCTTGTAGGCCTAGACGCTAACAGCTTGCCTGATGATGATCGTCTCGCCTATTGGCTTAACGTTCAAAACTTCCTTGTCGTCAAAGCTGTGGCATTTGATACGAAGAAAAAAAGCCTAAAATCCCTGCGCGGGACAGGCGGGAGCCCAGGTAAGTTGTGGACAAAAGATAGGGTGACGATTGCTGACCAATCTTATAGCATTGCTGACATTGAGGCGAAGATTGTTGCTGAATTTAAAGATCCAAATATTGTCTATGGTTTGTACCAGGGCGTTAAAGGTGGGCCTTGCTTATCATCAACACCCTACCAAGGTGAAACCGTTACGGCGCGATTAGCAGAATTGGGCGGACAATATGTAAATTCTCGCGGAATAGTCTCACCAGAAAAAAGTGTTGTAACTCTTACCCCTGTTTATGAATGGCAAAAAACGGCTTTATTTAAAAATAGTGATAAAGAGGTTTTAGCCCATGTTAAAAGTCATGCACTAACAAATTTACGGGGCCGTTTAAATAGAGCGCATCAAGTGGAATATACAAAGTTAAATTATGCTATTGATATTCATGTTCCACAAAAACAAGGAACGCGCTCTAAAGCTAATCGTCAAAATCAAGGCTCTCAGCGTCGTCAACAACGTCCGCAACAACCGTCAGGCGGCGGAAGTTACGGGTCTTAAAGACGTGGCTAATATAGAGCCCTGTGTTTAATTACTTAAAATGACCTGGTTGATGAGTCGTAAGTCTATTTATATTATAACCGTTCTAATTGGAGGGGTTATTGTCTATATTCGTAGCTTATCGGGAGATTTTCTCGTGGGGACGACGACTTTTGATCATCCTTATATTCAATTTGCAGCCGCCCTTGTCGTGGGAGGGGGCTTAGCCGTACTTTTAATTCCTGTTTTAAAAGCGGTCTCTCTTTCGAAACGCGATTTGCTCTTATTGTTCGGATTAGGCTTGTTGTTTCGGTCTTTATTTATGGGCTCCATGCCAATTTATGAGGATGATTGGAACCGTTACTTGTGGGACGGTGCTGTTACAGCACAGGGGATTAATCCTTATCAATATTCGCCCCTAGAGATAGTTGAGGGAGCTGAGAGCGACAATAAAGATATTCAACGCTTACATGAATTTTCATTAGTCCACCGAAGTGCGACGGATCAATATTCACAAGATAAGTACTATGGTGACCCGATTACCGAGCGGATAAATCATCCAGACCTCCGCACAATTTATCCTCCCGTAGCACAAGGTTTTTTTACAGTGGCGACACTGATTAGCCCTCTTAACCTTGATGTCCTACGTGGCCTTTATTTAGCAGTAGACCTGCTGACTTTTTTCCTTCTGATAAAAACACTGCAAGCCTATGGGCGGGATCAAAAGTGGGCGCTTCTTTATGTGCTAAACCCGCTGCTGATCTATAGCGGTTATAATGTCGTGCACATGGATTTACTGTTGATGCCGCCGCTGCTTTTGACATTACTATGGGTGAAACAAGACGCCCCTATGAAAGCGGCTATTGCCTTGTCAGTTGCGTCAGCTGTGAAATTATGGCCCTTATTGTTAGCGCCTATTTTTTTCCGGGCGTGGCGAACAAAGATTGCAACTTACGCTATGATTGCCGTGAGCGTTGCGGGACTAAGCCTCATTTTTAATGCCCCTTTATTATTATCTATCGGAGAAAATAGCGGTCTCTCTGCTTATACTGGAGAGTGGGAACGTAATAGCTTTCTGTTCCCAATTATATTTTCATTTTTTGACCCTTTTACGATTGCGCCTGGACAAATGAGTCGGTTATTGGTGGCGATAGTAGTCTCGTTAATTTCACTTTATTACGGGTTTGTGGCGAAACCAGATGCCTTAACGGTTCCCGCTGCCCTTATGGTGACAATTGGGTTGTTATTATTTTTATCTCCAACGGGATATCCTTGGTATCTTTACTGGGTCCTTATATTTCTACCCTTTGTCCCAAGTTACGGGTTTACCTTGCTAAGCGGTCTGATTGGTCTTTATTATGTTAGGTACGCTATGGGGGAAAGAGACCTGTCAAAGTGGTATGAAAATGTCGTGGTACCATTGCAATTTACACTCCCACTCCTCGTGATCGGTTATGAAGTTTTGAGGCGTCGACAGAATGTCAAATAAAATGCTCATTATAAATGTCGTTATTCCCGCCATGAATGAGGAAGAAGCTATCGGTAAAGTCATCGCCGAAATTCCTGATATTGTATCTCGGATCATCGTTGCAAATAATAACTCAACAGACAGAACGGCTGACGTTGCCCGCGAACATGGGGCCGAGGTTGTTGACGTCCCGATTGCGGGTTATGGCCGGGCGTGTTTGGCTGGTATAGAGCTCGCGCAACCTTGTGATATACTGGTTTTTCTCGACGGAGATGCCTCAGACTTCCCAGAACAATTAATTGATCTGGTCGAACCGATAAAAAGCAATGAAGTCGATTTTGTCATTGGATCGCGCTTATCAGGTTCAGCAGAGAAAGGTTCGCTAACGGTTCCGCAGCAGTTTGGGAATTGGTTGGCTTGTTGGTTGATGGGACTTTTTTGGGGGGCTAAATTTACGGACCTTGGGCCTTTTCGGGCGATTAGAATGTCCTCCCTTGAAGCGCTTAATATGCAAGCCCCGACTTTTGGGTGGACAGTTGAAATGCAAGTCAGGGCCATGAAGCACGGTCTTCGCTACACCGAGGTTCCTGTGCACTACCGTAACAGGATTGGAACATCAAAAATATCAGGGACTATACGCGGCGTGATTATGGCCGGAATCTATATTTTGGGAACTATATTTTATGAAGCCATTTTCAACCGTATAAAGCCGACAAAACCTTAGCGCTCTAACGGGGTATCCCTTGCCGTGCGAGTTCGTCAGCACGTTCATTACCGTCGATACCCGCGTGACCTTTAACCCACTTCCATTCGATTGTGTGTTTTTGATTTAGCGCATCAAGAATTTTCCAAAGGTCTGTATTAACGACGGGCTTCTTGTCGGCTTTTTTCCAACCACGCCGTTTCCACCCATGTATCCATTCCGTAATGCCTTTGAGAACATATGTGCTATCGGTCCAAAGTGTGATTTGGCCTTTATAGTTGGGTTTGATGGCCTTTATGGCTTCAATAGCGGCCATCATTTCCATACGGTTATTTGTGGTTTCTGCCTCGCCGCCGCATAATGTTTTTTCAGCCTTACCAAATTGCATCAGTACACCCCAACCACCTGGACCCGGATTGCCTGAGCAAGCCCCATCAGTATAGATCACAAGGTCTTGCGTCTGATTTTTTTGTCTGGGTCGAGACATATTTCTATATATCTCTAAGTTCGCGGGGGAGACGAAAAACGACCTTTTCTTTCACAACTTCAACTTCTTGCAAAGTCATTTCATAACGGCTTTTCAAGGCGGCAATCACGCCCGTTGTTAAATATTCAGGAGCACTCGCACCTGCGGATAGACCGAGCGTTTTTGCTGTTTCAATAATTGCCCAGTCTAAATGTTCCGCGCTTGAAATTAACATGGACGCGGTCGCTCCTGCTGTCGCCCCTACCTCAACAAGGCGCTTGGAATTGGACGAGTTAGAGGCGCCGATAACTAATAAAAGATCGCATTCTTCTGCAATGGCTTTTACAGCCATCTGACGGTTTGTCGTCGCGTAACAAATGTCTTCTTTATACGGTAAGGCAATGGTCGGAAAACGCTCCTTTAGAATAGCAATTAATTCGGCTGTATCATCTACAGACAGAGTCGTCTGTGTCACTAGAGCGAGATTGTTAGCATCAATCGGAGTGAAATTATTTGCATCTGCCGTTGTTTCGATAAGGGATATCTCACCTTCTGGCAATTGGCCCATCGTCCCAACCACCTCGGGATGACCCGCGTGGCCAATCAGTAAGATGTGTCGGCCATCTTTAGCATGCCGCTCGGCCTCGACATGAACTTTTGAAACAAGCGGACAGGTTGCGTCCAAAAAAGTCATCTCGCGCGCTTGAGCCGCTTTTGGGACTGATTTGGGAACGCCGTGGGCGCTGAAAACCACAGGCCGGTCGTCAGGGCATTCATCAAGCTCGGCAACAAATATAGCCCCCATATCTTCAAGGCGTGTAACAACATGACGGTTGTGAACGATCTCATGTCTGACATAAACAGGGCGTCCATATTTTTCTAGAGACTTTTCAACGATTTGAATCGCCCGGTCAACGCCTGCGCAAAAGCCTCTGGGAGCCGCCAAAAGTAAGGTTTTGGTTGCGCGAGATGGATTTGTTTCGAGTGATTGCATTAATTTATCCTCATTTGGGGCGCTTTAATGCCCGAATCCGTTGCGACTTTCATCTTAACTGGTTATGAGGCTAGTTGATAAGGGCTAAACCATCGCCCGTAAAGAAAATGATGATAGGGTTTTTATGCCAAAAAGACATATCTTTGCCGGAGCATTAATATCTGCGGTGATTGGGTTGGCAGGATGTCAATCTGCTCAGGAGGTTTTTGCAACAGGTGAGGCGGCTGAACGCAACCCTGGGCCGTGTCCGCGTGCCTTTGCTATATATGATGCCTCGCGCACTGTTGAGTTTAATGGATCTGAGAGCTTTAGTAACGTAGGTTTTACAGCTGAGATTTCCAGAGTGAAAAGTCTTTGCCGTTATTACGGAACGCGTCCTATTGTTGCTGATTTAGAAATTGAATTTGAAGCAGGCCGTGGCCCTGCAGCCGATGGCGACACACATGATTATAATATGTTCGTGGCTGTCACACGTAAAAATATTGCTGTGGCTCAGAAAATTGAATTTCCTGTCACGGTTCGATTCCCCGCAGGCGCAGACCGTGTCACAGTGAATGAGCGTATTGACCGTATTGAGATCCCTCGGGCCGATGAAGGTACATCGGGTGAAAACTTCGAGATTATCGTTGGATATGTTCTCACACCTGAACAACGAGCCTTTAATGCGGATGGTAAACGCTTCCGTCCTTCTGCTGGGCAAAACTAGCCTTTAAACCGAGAGATAAGTTTGATGAGCGTTTTAAACCGACTCAGTGCCATCGTGGAGTCTGCCTTCGAGGCGTTGAATTACCCTGCACAATTCGCGCATGTTGTTTTATCCGCGCGCCCAGATTTGGCGCCGTTTCAATGTAATGCGGCGATGGCTGTGGCGGGCTATTTCAAAAAACAAGGCGAGAAGGTCAATCCGCGTGAAATCGCCACTAAAATTGTGGCGCACCTTGAAGATGCGGATGAGATTTCTGCGATGGAAATCGCGGGGCCGGGCTTTATTAATATACACCCGTCTGTCGCCCTTGTGACGGAAACTGCGGCACGGTTAAAATCTGATACAACTGTCGGGATTGAGGCGGTCACGCCCCAAACAGTCATGGTTGATTACGGCGGTGCGAATGTCGCTAAGCCGATGCATGTAGGTCATTTGCGTTCTGCCGTTTTAGGCGAGGCGATTAAGCGCCTATTTCGCGTTCAAGGCCACAAAGTCATTGGCGATGTGCATTTGGGCGATTGGGGGCTTCAAATGGGTCACCTGATTTCAGAGCTTGAGCATGAACAGCCCAAGCTTCCTTATTTCGATGCGGATTTTGACGGGGATTACCCAAAGCAATCTCCCGTCACCATGGATGATCTTGCGCGGTTATATCCGCAGGCTAGCAATAAGGCGAAAACGGACGCAGACCGTCTTGAGCTATCACGGGTCGCGACAGCCGAACTGCAAGCAGGGCGGCGGGGCTACCGCGCGCTTCTCGAACATTTCATTGCTGAGTCGATCAAGGCGCTGAAAAAGGGTTACGGCTCTTTGAACGTAGACTTTGATTTGTGGAAAGGTGAGGCGGCGGTTGATCCTCTTATTCCAGATATGATTGACACGCTCGTTGCCGACGGCATTGCCGAGAAAAGTGACGGCGCGTTGATTGTCAATGTCGCCGAAGAGACAGATAAAAAAGAAATGCCGCCTGTCATCCTTAAGGCGTCTTCTGGCGCAGTTTTGTATCACACGACAGATTTAGCGACGCTCCTAGACCGCAAGGCAGAGTATAATCCTGACTTGATTTTATATGTGGTCGATCAGCGCCAGGCGCTCCACTTCGAGCAAGTTTTCCGTGCGGCCGTAAAGGCGGGATGGTACGCACCTGAAGCGATGGAACATATTGGTTTCGGGACGATGAACGGGAAAGACGGTAAGCCGTTTAAAACCCGTGACGGCGGCGTGTTGCGTTTGGATGATTTGATTGGCATGGCCGAAGATGCAGCCAAAGCCCGTTTAGACGAAGCGGGAATTGGCAAAGATTTCGACGCGACAGAGCAAGCCGATATTGCGCATAAAGTGGCTGTGGCGGCGCTTAAATTTGCCGACCTACAAAATCAGCCTTTGACCAATTACGTTTTTGACCTTGAGCGCTTTACCGCCTTTGAAGGCAAGACAGGGCCCTATCTTTTATATGCGGCTGTGCGGATTAAATCCCTGCTGCGGAAGGCGAAAGACCAAGGCTTGAGCGCAGGCGATATTACGCCGAGCGAACCTGCGGAAAGTGCGCTTGTTCTGGCGCTGGATAGTTTTGGCCGTGCGGTGAAACTCGCGGCAGAAAAACGCTCTCCGCATATTTTGTGTGAGCACATATTCTCACTCGCTCAGAGCTTTTCACGCTTTTACACGGATTGCCCTGTCCTCCAAGACCAAGTGCCTGTGGAGGTGAAAGCCTCGCGCCTTGCCCTCGCTGAAACAACGCTGCGCCAATTAGAGCTCGGCCTTGATATCCTCGCGATTGATGTGCCTGAACGGATGTAGGTATGGCTAAATATTCTACATATGAACAACAACTTTTCAAAAATGTAGAAGATCATGGCTGGCAGTTTTCTTTTGTATTTGACGATAAGGGCACAGCTCCCGACTTTGGGTATTCTGTTGGTTTTTCAAAATCTATTCAGGCCCCAGAGTTTATTATTTTTGGGCTGCCTAAAGAATTAATGCACAATATGCTTTGGGAAGTTTACAAGCAGATTGAAAATGGTGCGATAGTTGAAGACGGAAAGCCTTGGTCTGATTTATTGGAGGGCTTTGATTGCATTAGTCGAAAAGCCATTCATAAAGATTTATTCAACGAATATACTACGCATGCTAACTGGTTTTGGCGGGAAACTGGTAATGATGGTCACCCAGAGGTTTTCCAACTTGTTTGGCCCGGTGCTCAACAAGGGCTTTTTCCGTGGGAAGCAGATTGTGCACAAGATGTGATTGATATGCAGCCACATTTATGGCTTCCAAAATAAGTTTCTAACTTAGTTTGGTTTTTAAAAATCCAAACTAATAGGAAACGGCTTTAGCCTTGCTTAAAGGCCTGTTGTACCATCTGTTGTTGCTGATGAACAGGTTGAGCTGGCGCGGCGGCATGAGGTTGCGGCGCTCTTTGCATTTGCGCGTGTTGAGCTTGCGCCTGTGGTTGAGCTTGCGGGGCTCTTTGTTGTTGAGCCTGTTGGGGGTGTTGCGCCTGCTGCGCTTTGGCTTTGTGCAGCGCGTCTAATTTCGCTTTATCCGCAGGTTCCATTATGCAACGCCCTGGAATATATTTACGCTTCCCTTGAGCGGCGTCGAGACATTCCGCGTACATATCCAAAATGTCGGGCATGTTTCTTTCTCCCCAAACGCCCATGCCTTTAAGCTTGGCGACCAATTCAAATGCGATTTCTTCGGGTGTTTTACCTGACATGTCATGCCCCTAGGCTAGATGTTAAGTCATCAATATATACACAAGAGTCTTAAGATTTTGCGTCCAAATAGATTGACTCTTGGGGCCTTCCGAGTCATTCACACCTATCCCTACCAAGTGGGAGAGAGTGAGTCTGTCAGCATAAGTCAGGCCACCACCGAAGGCGCAACCGCCCCGGAAACGCTCAGGTACAATGGACCGCTTGGGAGTCAAAACGCTGGAAAGCGGGCGATATGGTGTAACGCCCCGCCGAAGGAGTAAGCATTAGCTGTTTAGGTGACAGCGCGTGTCAATCTCTCAGGCCCAAAGAGACAGCAGGTGGCACAAGGTACGGTTCACGCCGTAAAGTGCCCTATGTCTGATTTAAAACAAACTGCGCTACATGCCCGTCACGTCGCTCTTGGCGCGAAAATGGTACCCTTTGCTGGCTATGATATGCCCGTGCAATATCCGCTCGGGGTTATGAAAGAACATCTTCATACGCGTGAAAAAGCAGGCCTGTTTGATGTGTCCCATATGGGGCAATGTTTCATCATTGCCGATGATGGGACGTTTGAAACGGCGGCGAAAGCGCTCGAAAAACTTGTCCCCGCGAGCATTTCTGATCTGGAACCAGGGCAGCAACGCTATAGTCAATTCCTCAATGAAGACGGCGGTATTTTAGATGATCTGATGATCTCCCGCCTTGGCTTCGAAGGCCATACGCATAAGCTTTATTTGGTCGTCAATGCAGGCTGTAAAGATCAAGATTTCGCCCATATGCAAAAACATCTCCCCAAAGACGTGAAACTCGATGTGGCCGATGACACTTTGTCATTGATTGCCCTCCAAGGCCCCGCCGCGGCGGATGTTCTCGGAGCGCTCAACGGTGCGGTGCAAGATTTGGTCTTTATGACCCATACGGATTTGCCACTGACCCCGACCATGTGGGTGCATGTTTCCCGCTCGGGCTATACAGGTGAAGACGGCTACGAGATCTCCGTCAAGCATGACGACGTGGGTGAACTGGTTGACCTTCTTCTTAAAGATGACCGTGTTGAGATGATCGGCCTTGGCGCGCGGGACAGTCTGCGTCTCGAAGCGGGGCTTTGCCTCTATGGTCACGATATTGATACGAACGTCTCGCCCATTGAAGCGGGATTGTTCTGGTCGGTGCAAAAACATCGCCGCAGCGCTGATGCGGGCTATCTCGGCGCGGCGCGGGTCGCGGCAGATATTGCTGATAAATCAACAAAGCGCCTCGTCGGTATTTTGCCCGAAGGCCGCGCACCTGCCCGTGAGCATACGGAAATTCAGGATATGGACGGAAACGTCATCGGCGAAATTACATCTGGCGGCTTTGGCCCGACCCAAGGCGGCCCTGTGGCTATGGGCTATGTGGCGCGCAAATTTGCCAAAGCTGGCAGTGATATTCAACTCATCGTGCGAGGCAAACCTCGCGCAGCTAAAGTGGTGAAACTTCCTTTCACCGCACATAATTATTTCAGAGGATAGGAGGGGCTTATGTCCGTATATTTTACAGAAGATCATGAATGGGTGAGCGTAGACGGTGACGTCGGTACGGTCGGCATTTCAGATTACGCCGCGAAACAACTCGGCGATGTTGTCTATGTTGAATTGGCCGAAGTAGGTCGCACAGTTGCCAAAGGCGACGATACATCTGTCGTCGAATCCGTCAAAGCGGCGTCTGATGTCTACACACCCGTCAGCGGCGAAGTCGTGGGCGCTAACGAAGCTCTCGAAGACGCGCCAGAAACCGTCAATGAAAGCGCCGAAGATGCGGGCTGGTTTTTCAAAATCAAACTGTCTGACCCGTCCGAGCTCGAGGGTTTGATGGACGCCACGAAATATAAAACTTATTGCGACGGCTTATAAGCTATGCACCCAAGTTCTGTTTTCCAAGATGATGATAAGGATGAAGCGTTAGCTTTCATATCCGCGCACCCTTTTGCGACCTTAGCCATCAATGGAGAACGGGGGCCTGTAACGGCTTTGGTGCCTTTAACGATTGATAAGCTAGGCGGCACTTTGTTGGGCCATGTGGCGCGGTCAAATTATTTCTGGCAAGCCGTAGAAAAGAGTAACGAGGCGGGAATTGCTATTTTTCGTGGTGCTGATGCCTATGTTTCGCCGTCATACTATCCCTCAAAAGTTGAGCATGGAAAAACGGTGCCGACATGGAATTATCTGGCGGTGGAAATTAGGGGAAAAATAAGCGTCGAAACACGGCATGATCATATGATGCCTTATCTTACAGCGCTGACAGATAAGATGGAAAGCAATCGAGATGTTCCTTGGAAAGTTGATGATGCGCCAAAGGAATATATTGAAAAACTATCCCACGCCATTGTTGGGTTCTCCCTTGAAATAAACGAAATCAATTTCGTTAAGAAAAATAGTCAAAATAAATCTGAAAAAGACAAGCAAGGTGTTGTGCAGGCATTCGGGGCTTCATCCGATCCTGCTGAACATGCGCTTGCACTGGAAATAAATAGGACTAATTAAATGCGTTACCTTCCTTTAAGTGACCAAGACAGAGCGGAGATGCTCGAAAAAGTGGGCGTCCCTCATATTGATGCCTTGTTTGAAGATGTGCCAAAATCTGCTCGTCTGGACGGGCTGATTGATCTCCCGAACCACCAAAGCGAAGCGCAAGTGGAGCGCTATTTTGCAGGACTGTCTGCTAAATCTACGGCGGCGGGTAGCGTTCCGTTTTTCTGCGGGGCAGGGGCTTACCGTCACCATATTCCCGCAACAGTCGATCACCTGATTCAGCGCTCTGAATTTTTGACGGCCTATACGCCTTATCAGCCAGAGATTTCCCAAGGCACACTCCAAGCCTTGTTTGAGTTCCAAACGCAGGTCGCGCTCCTCACAGGGATGGATGTGGCCAATGCTTCTATGTATGACGGCTCGACCGCCTGCGCCGAAGCGGTGGTCATGGCCGTGCGAGTGGCACGCGGGAAGAAGCGCAAAGCGGTTCTCGCGCCGGGGCTGCACCCGCATTACGCGGCGGCGACGCAAACCCTCGCCTCGACGCTTGATATAAATGTTAATGAGCGTGGCTGTCGCCCTAACCGTGACGCTCACGTTATTGACCATATTGACGATGATACGGCCTGTGTTGTCGTGCAATCGCCTAATGTGTTCGGCGAAATTGTTGACCTTGCCCCGATTGCGGAAAAAGCCCACGCCCATAAGGCGCTATTGATAGCGGTCTTCACCGAGCCTGTAGCGCTCGCGGCGATTAAGTCCCCTGGTGAACAAGGGGCTGATATTGTGGTCGGCGAAGGCCAAGGCATTGGCGTCGGTCTTAATTTCGGCGGCCCGCATGTGGGCCTCTTTGCTTGCCGTCAAAAGCTTGTGCGTCAAATGCCAGGCCGCGTCTGCGGCGAAACGGTAGACGCTAACGGAGAACGCGGCTTTGTCCTGACGCTGTCGACGCGGGAGCAACATATTCGCCGCGAAAAAGCGACCTCGAATATTTGCACAAATTCTGGCCTTTGCTGCTTGGCGTTTACGGTTCACATGACGCTCCTCGGGGATGCAGGGCTGAAACGTATGGCGGCACTTAATCATGAAAATGCCTGCGCCCTCGCGGATGAACTCGCAGGGATTAACGGCGTGGAATTGGTCAATGAAACCTTCTTTAATGAGTTTACCATCAAACTCGACCGCCCTGCGGTTGAGGTCGTTGACGCTCTCGCGGACAAAGGCGTTATCGGCGGCGTGCCTCTCGCGCGTCTGACGGGCGGCGAAGATGACGGCTACCTCCTAATTTGCGCCACAGAAACCAATATTGAGAGTGATATTACCGCCTACGGGAAAGCCTTGAAGGAGGTGTTGTCATGAAAACCACAGGACGCCCAACCGCGCCGCAAGCGGTCACTGCAAATGTCGTTGAAACCAAGTCTGGCTCTAAAGGTTTAGACCAAGCGACGAAGCTTATTTTTGAAACCAGCACCCCGCAAAATACGGGCGTGGATTTACCGACTCCGAAAGGCACAACGTCGCGTCTGGGGTCGCATGCCCGCACAGGCGAGATTGGCCTGCCGGGATTATCAGAGCCTGAAACCATGCGCCATTATGTGCGCCTCTCGCAGCAAAACTACGCGATTGATTTGGGTGTTTATCCGCTTGGCTCTTGCACCATGAAGCATAATCCGCGCCTCAATGAAAAAATCGCACGCATGCCGGGCTTTGCTGATGTGCATCCGCTTCAGCCTGTGCAAACCAAGCAAGGTGCACTCGAGGTGATGTATGATCTCTCTCATTGGCTGATGACGCTTTGTAATATGCCTGCCGTGGCACTAACCCCGAAGGCGGGCGCGCACGGGGAGCTTTGCGGCATGATGGCTATTCGCGGAAGGCTCGATTCCGATGGTCAAACACAGCGCCGCCGCGTGCTTGTGCCTGAAAGCGCCCACGGTACGAACCCTGCGACTGCGGTACAATGCGGCTTTAGTGTTGATGAAATTCCTGCCAATGATAAAGGCCGCGTTGATATGGACGCCTTCCGCGCGAAACTGTCTGAAGGGACAGAAGACATCGCGGGTATCATGCTGACCAATCCCAATACGTGCGGATTGTTTGAAAATGACATTATCGAAATCGCTGACCTTATCCATAAAGCGGGTGGTTATTTCTATTGCGACGGAGCGAACTTTAACGCCCTTGTTGGTCGTGTGCGCCCTGGTGATCTCGGCGTCGATGCCATGCATATTAATTTGCATAAGACATTTTCTACGCCTCACGGCGGCGGTGGCCCAGGTTCTGGTCCGACGGTCTTGTCAGACGCGCTCATGGCGCACGCACCTGTGCCTTATGTGGTAAAAACCGACGTAGGTTTTGACCTTGTTGAGCACGTAGTGGGCGAAGCGGCAGAGAGTTTTGGCCGTATGTGCGCCTTCCACGGTAATATGGGCATGTATACGCGGGCACTCAGTTATATGATGAGCCACGGCGCGGATGGCCTTAAGCAAGCCACAGAAGACGCTGTCTTGAACGCCAACTATGTTCAAGCGTCCTTGTCGGATGTGATGACCCCCGCCTTTGAGGGAACTTGTATGCATGAGGCGCTTTTTGATGACCGCTTCTTAAAAGACACAGAAGTGGAAACGCTCGATTTCGCCAAGGCGATGATTGATGAGGGCTATCACCCGATGACCATGTATTTCCCACTCGTTGTTCACGGGGCAATGTTGATTGAGCCAACGGAATCTGAGAGCAAGCAAGAGCTTGACCGTTTCATTGGCTCTATGCGTCATTTGGCGGAAAAGGCGAAAGCCGGAGACGCGGATCATTTTAAAGCCGCACCTATCTATGCCCCCAAGAGCCGCTTGGATGAAACGCAAGCGGCGCGTAAGCCGATCCTGCGGTGGACACCGCCCGAAAGCTTGCCTGAAGCGGCGGAGTAATCACCCGCGCTTAAATAGTTTTTTCTGAAGATATTTAGAGGCTCTCATCATGGGGGCCTCTATTATTTTGTGGGTGAGGCCTGCGCCAATAATCGACCCGATGATGAGCAGTGGTAGGACGATAAAATTATCCCAGAGTGAGGGTTGATCCACCAAGGCCCAGATACGCCCCATCACGCTTAGGGTTAGAACATGGGTTAAATATAGCGCGTATGACCAGTCTCCTAAAACCACTGACCAACGCGGGGCGGTTCGGCCCTTTTGCTCAACCGCATAAGCGGCGAGGAGTAGAACAGATGCGGCGACGCCAAAAGTAAGAACGCGCAACCACCCCATAGCGGGCACGGTTTGGTCATTCATGACGTGGAGCGCTACGCTTGAGATAAATAAAATGATAGCGGCGATGAGTAGGGGAAGACCCTGCGTCAGGTTTTTTGTCTTTAACAGCGCGTAACCAAGAGCCACCCCTGCGCAAAATTCTAAACTTAGCGGGTGGAATAAAATGGACGAGACGGCATTGACCTGCCCCCATCCCAAGTGTGCGCCGATGACGACGATGACCGCCCAGAGACCAATCAATGATGCTCTGTAACGGTGTGAGACTAAGAGTATGAGAGCAAAAATCAGATAGAAGCTCATTTCATGGATCAATGTCCACGCGACTTCAAGCATTGGATAGGCGGCTTTGTCGGGCCATAATAGGAATGATTTAACAATATTCGGATCATTACCTGCGCTGGCGGCGAACACCCACTGAGGTTTAATCATATAGACCGCCAAGAGAGCAGCAGAGATAACCCAATAGAGGGGATATATCCGTCCAGCTCTGGCGAAAAGAAACTCAGGGATTTTCGCGCCTGACGCGCTCTGCCATTTATGGGTAACGTAGACCATGATGAAGCCCGATATGACGAAGAACATATCAACACCGACCATGCCAAAATTTAACAGCTCTGACAGGATATGGTCCTGAC
The DNA here is from genome assembly GCA_039989855.1 of Maricaulaceae bacterium. Classification (GTDB taxonomy): domain Bacteria; phylum Pseudomonadota; class Alphaproteobacteria; order Caulobacterales; family Maricaulaceae; genus CALFVT01. Next base: position 103,498 of record JBDXGZ010000008.1, read on the forward strand.
TATATTTCTGCTCGATAATATATAAATGTGAGAGAAGAACCCCAAAGGCGGCAAGACCACGGAGGGCTTGGATGTTAGCCAAGCGCTGAGACGGGTTATTTGTTAGCAATGGTGGAATGTCTTGCATGCGGATACAATAAAGCCGCGACGGGCGCGGCTCAATAGTTAAATCTGATTATATATATTAAAAGACTTAGGATAATTTGGACGACATGCTGTCGATACCCTTTTTCACAAGTGAATTGTGATTGGCCGCTGTCATTTGAGTGGTGAGAAGTTTCTGCGTCGCCTCAATCGCCATTTGAGCGGCTTTGGCTTTCACTTCACCCAAAGCTTGGGCTTCAGCATTGGCAATCTTGGTCTCTGCAAGAGCTGCACGGCGCTCAAGACGTTCTTGAAGATCCTTACGGGCTTGCTCTGCCATATTCTCAGCATCTTTGCGCGCTTTTAGTATGATACCTTCAGCTTGCTCTTCTGCTTCTTTTTGTTTGCGGTGATAAGAGGCGAGTAAGGCCTGCGCTTCTTCGCGGAGGCGCTTGGCTTCGTCTAATTCGCTTTTGATTTTATCAGCACGGTCATCAAGCGATGTACCAATAGCTTTGTGGACGCCTTTCCAGAACAAAATTCCGAAAAATAAAACAACACAGACTGCGACCCAAAAGGTTGCGTCTAGATAAAAGGGTGTTCCAGCGGCTGCGGCAAAAATAGGCATGATATCCTCTTATCCTTTGAAGGCGCTGGTAAGTTGCGCTTTCGTTGGGGCTTTACCGAGTAGCTTCGCAACAATCTCAGAGGCTGTGTCAGACGCAACAGCATCTATATTAGCCAGAGCATTATTCCGAATTTTCTTGATGCGAACGTCTGCGGCCTCGGCTTGTTTGGCCGCGTCTGCGTCCGCAATCTCAAGCTCTTTAGCAATCTCGTCATTGACGGACTGCCGTGTAGATTCCGCAACATTGTGAGCTTTCGCCTTGGCGTCAGCCAAAGAGCGCTCATAGGTTTTTTCAGCCTCTTCAGCGTCACGCTGCATGCGTGAGGCTGCATCAAGGTCGTCCGCAATTCTATCGCCCCGCTCGGTAATAGTTGTACCAAGTTTGGGAAGAACGAATTTTGCCAAAATGAAATAAAGCAGACCAAAGACGATGATCAGCCACGTAATTTGGCTAGACCATGTGGTGAAGTCAAATTGCGGCAGACCGCCAGACGCAGCGTCATGTGCAACATCAGAACTGTGTGTTTTTTCCGCGGCCATAAGCATGGACTCCGAATATGATCTGTTTTCTAGGTGTACTAAACAGGTGTGTTTAGGATGATGATCGCTAGAACGAAGCCGAAAAGGCCAGTCGCTTCACAAAGAGCAAAACCAAGAAGAAGGTTTGTGCGCTGTGATGCGGCTGCTGACGGATTGCGTAGCGCACCTGACAGGTAGTTTGAGAAAATCGAACCGATACCGATACCGGCGCCGATTAGTGCTGTACCGGCAATACCTGCGCCGATGAATTTTGCTGCTTCTGCGTCCATTGTAATCTCCTTGAAATGGAATAGCGTTAGTGATCGACGTGATATACGTCGTTAAGATAAACACAGGTGAGGATTGCAAACACAAAGGCTTGCAGACCCGCCACGAGGAATTCGAGTGCGATAATCGCCAATGTACCAATTATGGGCACAATAGCGATACCTGCCATTAGGCCACCTTGTCCAACGAGGAAGGCGATAAAGATGGCAAAAAGTTTCAACATAACGTGTCCCGCGGTCATATTCGCAAAAAGACGAACAGCCAGCGTAATAGGACGACTTAGGAATGAGATAATTTCAATGGGAATAATCAGGATATACATTGGTAAAGGCAGCCCTGACGGAGCAAAAATCTTAAACCATTTAAATCCGTTTTTCCATATACCTGCAACAATCACCATGACGACTGTGAAGACAGCGAGTGAAACGGTTACGGCTAAATGCGATGTTGTTGTAAAGGCATATGGGTTCATGCCGAGAATATTGGCAAATAATATAAAGAAGAACAGGGTGAATACGAAAGGGAAGAACCTCATGGCTTCGGGGCCTGTGGTATCTTTCACCATATTGGCAATAAATTCATAGCTGAGCTCACCGAGTGATTGCAGGCGCCCTGGAACGAGTTTTCCGCGGGCTGTGAGCGATAGGAAGCCAATGACGGCGACAGCACCAATCACCATCCAAAGAGATGAATTTGTAAAAGTTAGATCAAACGGGCCAATTTGTGGGCCGTTAAAGATCTCTTTGATCTCAAATTGTTTCATCGGGTCGTTTGCCACGTCCCTCTCCCTTATTTAGTCATCTTCGTCGTCATAGCCTATGTCGTCGCCGAGGGGTATGTGCGAAGTTGCCGCGTCCATTTTGGCCGCCGACCGCATCACATTCATAATTCCCGCGGCGAAGCCAAAGCCAACACCGACCAACATAATCCATGGTTTCGTCCCGAAAAACAGGTCTAGGCCGTAACCTAATCCCATACCGACGAGAACCGCCACAATAATCTCTGTACTTAGGCGCCATGCCATCCCGAGAATAGTTCCGTCACTTGCGTCATCGACTTTGGGCGCGTGCTTTTTCTTAGCTGCATTCAGGCGCTCTTCGAGGCCTTCAAGGTCGGTTTTTGACGTCTTTCGGTCAGGTATATTCGTCTCGTTGTTCATAACAGTCTAAGTGCATTTCAAGTCATCCTCAAAAGCGCGCGAAACTTACTCGCGGCTTATCATGAAGTCAACCTATTCTTATTGCGTCTATATTGTTGTTTTTAAACAGTTTTATTTATTTTTCATGAAAAAATCGAATGGGATATATTTTAGTATCAAGAAGGGGCTCTTATTCGCGCGTGAGTCTGTCTTTTGCACCCTATTCTGCGGCAACTAATCGTTCAGCATCAGTTAGCTGCATAGAGAGAAGCTGCGAGACGCCTTGTTCGGCCATAGTCACACCGAAAAGGCGGTCCATACGGCTCATGGTTACGGGATTATGGGTAATGGCGATGAATTTCGTTTTGGTTTGCTTAGTCATCTCATCTAGCAAATTGCAATAGCGAGAGACATTGGCGTCATCAAGCGGTGCATCGACTTCGTCGAGGACACAAATCGGCGCTGGGTTCGATAAGAAGACCGCAAAAATCAAGGCCGTTGCTGTTAGGGCTTGCTCTCCACCTGACATTAAGCTCATGGAGCCAAGCTTTTTACCGGGCGGGCTGACCATAACTTCAAGGCCGGCTTCGAGAGGGTCATCTGACTCGGTCAAAGCAAGAGACGCTTCGCCGCCGCCAAAGAGTGTGGTGAACAGGCGTCCGAAATGTCCATTAACCTCATCAAAGGCTTTTAACAATCTTTGACGACCTTCACTGTTCAGCTCATCAATGCCTTCACGTAGGCGCGCAATCGCTGATATTAAATCTTGGCGCTCATTATTCATTGCCGTAAGCTGCACTTCTTGCTCGATAACTTCTTCATCAGCGCGTAGGTTGACGCCGCCGAGGCTTTCGCGCTCACGGTTAAGGCGTTCTAATTTACGCTCAATATCATTTTCTGATAATTTCGAGTCGGGTGACAGCTCGCCGAGATATTTCGGTAGCTCATCAGGTGTACATTCGAGTGTTTCGGCAATACGGGCTTCATTTTCCGCAAGGCGGCTTTGCGCGGCTTCAAGGCGAGCTTGCGCGGCGGCGCGGGCTTCACGAGCTTCGGCGTGAGCATTTTCTGTTGTACGAGCCGTTAGGTCAGCGTCGCGCGTTGCGGTTTCAGCGGCTGCGAGCTTATCGGCGGCGGAGCGGCGACGCGCTTCGGCCTCACTCAGTTCTGTCATTAGAGCTTGGCGACGATCTTCAAACTGATCGGGGGCCAAACGCGCATCGGCCAGGTTTGTTTCTGTTTGCTTAAGGCGAGACTGTAGGGCGCTAACACGCTCGGTTGCTGTCGTGCCGCGCTTCGTCCAATCGGCGCGCTCTCTTTCAATCGCAGTACGCCGCGCGGCCCGCGCTTCAAGCTCCCGTTTTAAGCTGCGGTAAGCGGCTGAGGCATCGTCCGCAATTTCACGGGCCTTTAGGAGCTTTTCGCGCAGACTATCGCTTTTCGCTGAGAGATCATCCCCTGCTGCAAATTGTTCGAGCAATTCCTTGGAGCGGTCAAATTGCCCTTGCACATCATCGCGTTCCATTTTTAGGCGGGTCAAACGGTCTTCGAGAGCGGCCTTTTGCGCGGCTTCGCGGGCCATGTCCGCTTCATATTGTGTGACGGCCGCTTGGGCGGCGCGTTCACGTTTCTCAAGATCAGGTAGGGCGCGCCGTGCTTCTTTTGCGGCATCCTTCGCGGCGTCCCGTATTTGTCGGGCTGTATTAAAGCTACTCTCAGCCTCTTCAATGCGGCTTGCAAAATTATCAATATCACCACTCAGCACATCAAGGCGGTTTTGTTGCTGAAGCCGTTTCGCGGCAGCTGTTTCAGCTTCAGGGCGGATTTCAAACCCGTCCCAACGCAGCACATGGCCGTCTTTATTAACCAATCTTTGCCCCGCTTTAATCGCAGAACGAAATGCGGATGGATCACCTTCGACGACACCGATTTGTGACAATCGTGCGCTAAGGGCGGACGGAGCTTTGACCACATCCGATAGCGGCGTAACGCCTGCGGGTAGCTCTTGGCTCAGGGCTTGTGACCCTGTCCACTGCAACGGTGCCCCCTCTTGAGTACTCCCGTCAAGATCATCACCAAGCGCCGCGGCAAGAGCGGTTTCATAGCCAGACTCGACTTTAATGTCTGTAAGAACAGTTTTCCAATCCCCTTGGGTGGATCGGTCAAGGAAGTTTTGCAGCGCGTCCCGTTCGGCGGTTAATTTGCCTAAAGCTTGGCGCTCTTCAACCAGGTGATCGCGAGCTGTTTGATCTGCCTGTTCGGCGTCGCTACGCGCTTGAACTTGCTTTTGTTCTAATTCACGAGCGGAGGCTAAAGTGTCTAAGGCGTCTTGCGCGGCCGAAATAAATAGATTGCCAGAGTTTTGGCTATCAACATTGGCGCTGATCGTGCCGAGCTTGGCCGTGACGTCATTAATGTCGTTTTCCAGTCGTCCTAACCGTTGTTGGCCGCGTTCAACATCCCGTGTCGCCGCATCTTTACGAGCGTTTTTATCGGCGATGCTCCGTGTTAATTCACTATATTCTTGCTCAAGCTTGGTGCGTGTTTGGGCCGTCTCTTGGGCTTGCGTTTCCGCCGTTTCAACGAGGGCGTCATTATCACCATCCGTATTAATGGCATTAAATTCTTCCGACAGGCGCGCCTCTGCGGTAGCGGCGTCTTCAATAATCCCGCTTTCGCGCTCAATATCGCCTTTTAGCTGCTCAAGCTGATGGATAAGCTTGTCGATATTTGATTTGGCCGAGCTTTCCTCAGACTCGAGCGCATCTTTTGCCGCGTTGAGGCGCGCAAGCACGGCGGCGGCGATAAGTTGTTCTTCGCGAATAGGTTCTAGTTTTTGCGCTAGCTCTGCCGCAGTTCGCATAGTTTCAGAGGCTGACTTTGACAGCTCTTGCACACGAGTTTCGCAGTGGGACTTGGCTTCACCTGCTGCTTTGAGCGCGTCTAACGAGTCTTTCCAACGCTTCAGCCATAGGAGGGAGCGGTATTCGTGAATTTCTCCCGCAAGTCTGCGGTAGCGTGTGGCTTGGCGCGCTTGACGGCGAAGGGATAAAATCTGGCTCTCAATTTGTGCAATTACGTCATCAAGACGCGAGAGGTTATTCTCTGCGGCGCGTAGGCGAAGTTCAGCCTCATGGCGACGTGTATGTAGCCCTGAAATACCTGCGGCTTCTTCAATAATACGTCGACGAGAGGAGGGCTTAGCCGAAATCAATTCATTGATTTGACCTTGGCGAACCAAGGCTGGCGAGTTAGCGCCCGTACTGGCATCGGCAAAGAGAAGCTGAATATCTTTGGCGCGCACGGTCTTACCGTTTACTTTATAGGTGCTGCCTTTGCCTTTAGTAATAATCCGTGAAATTTCTAGCAGATCATCATCATTAAACATCGGCGGTGCTACACGTGCTTTATTATCTATAGTCAATGTGACGGCCGCTTGGTTGCGACCTGGGCGCTGCTTGGTTCCGTTAAAGATAACGTCGTCCATGGCACTGCCGCGCATGGCTTTAGCCGAATTAGCTCCCATGACCCAACGAATGGCTTCAAGGAGATTAGATTTGCCGCACCCATTGGGTCCGACAACGCCCGTAAGGCCCGGTTCAATCACAAAGTCGGTTGGGTCCACAAAGGACTTAAAGCCGACGAGCTTGATTTGATTGAACGCGAGGGTTCCCATTATTCAGCTGCACTCTCAGCTTCTTCTGGAGCCGGAGCATCATCACCTAGAAGAGGGGCAAGAACTTCGTCCCAAGATTCGATTGTGTAAAGTTGCTTTCCGCTGGGTGTACGTTTCGTCATCACACCGTTCACCTGAAAACTCGGCGTGCCGCTGACGCCAGCGTCAATGCCCATTTGAACTTTCGTTTTATATTTTGCGATTTCCTCTTCACTTTGGAGACAGGCTTCAAAATCATCAGCAGAGAGACCCGCAGATCTTGCAATCTTCTCAAGCTCACCGCGTGGATCTTGACGAATTTGAGCTTGCCTTTTGAACTGAAGAGACAGGGCGTCAAAGAAACGGTCTTCAGCGGCGCAATTGGCAATCAAGAACCCAGCTTGAGCAATATTTTCTGGCGCTGTTGGAAATTCACGGAAAACGAACCGAACAAGGCCAGTATCAATATATTTCTTTTTAAAGTCCACATAGGACGTTTGGTGAAAATTCGCGCATGCAGGACAAGTCACAGAGGCATATTCTGTCACGGTGACTCTCGCGTCAGGGTTGCCTATGGCATGATCGTCCGTAATTTCATAAGCACCTTGCCCCCCGCTTGAGGTGGCCGTACTGCTGTCATTACCACAGGCTGTTAAAGCTAGAATTGACGTCAAGCCGACAAGGAGAAGGCGACGTTTCGAATCATTATTTAATTTAGTAAACATGTGTCAGTCTCACAATTTAGCGCTAAAAGGCAAGTTTACTGTAAAGACTTTGTTAAGAAGTTAATACCTTTTCGCGCGATCAAGTGTGGATAAGCCGCCTTTTTGGACGGTTTAGGGACATTTATTGTGTAAAACTTTGTGCTCTCTTAGCGCTTTATGGAGTCGATACGCCGCTTGCAAAAAGCTTGCTGAGCTCGTCTGTCTTAGCTTGGCCTTTGTAAACTTCGCCGTTGAGGATGAAGCCAGGAACAGCTGTTAGTCCGCCTGCGGCTCCGCGCTTAGCGGCTGTATCCAGTCGTGCAAAATGGCTTTGGTCCTCGAAACATGCAGGTAGGCTTTCTTCTGAAAGCTCGGCTTCGGCTAAAGTACTTTGATAGGCGGCAATCCCAGTCCCAGATTGTAGGCCTTCCAAGATGGTAGATTGGTTGACCATTTGGTGGTAGATGACATCCATATATTTTTCACTCGGGGCGCAATTGGCAATTGTAAATCCTGTGACAGCAGCGCGCGCTGGCGCGGTAATGAATTCACGGAAGACAACTCGTAGGTCGCCCGTGTCAATGAGTTCACTTTTGAGAAGATCCCATTCTTCTGTAAACCAGTTCGAACAATGTGGGCACGTAATTGATGCATATATAATGAGTGTATTGGGCGCTGTGAGGGAGCCTACCGTATGATCATCGGGCGCTTCAAGGAAGGCATAGCCATCATCTTGCGGTACGGCCGCAATGGATGCGGGAGGTTGCTGGGCGAGGGCGGGAGCCGCCATGAAACTTGCAGCAGCAAAAAGAGGGAGGATCAAGCGGCGCATTATATTTTCCTTATAGTCATGTCGTGCGTTATTCAGTCTAATCTTTAGTATAGAGTTTTTTGCCAAGCTTTTCGAGGGCCGGACGCAGTGCTTTATTTTTTAGCTTTGAGAGTTTTTCTTCAAGCTCTGCTTGCTCTGTCGGTGTCAGGCCGCGAGTGGCTGGCGTGTATTTTTTCAGGGCAGGGTGGGCCATATCGCGGTTTTGCCGTGGTGATATTTTAATGTGGGCAATATCATGCGGGCCAATGGCGGCTTCAATACGGGCTAAAATTCGATCTCTATTTGATTTAAGCAATGTGGCGGCGGCGCTTGGGGCTTCGATGACAAGGGTGCGGCCGCGCACACCACTGGCGTAACGTGCAGGTTTGCTGACACGGGCTAATTTATCACCAACGATTTGTGGCCAATGGGGGCGCAGGTTTGCCGTACTCCCGCCGGCCTTTTTAGCCAGAGGTTTCAAGATTTTATTTACTGACCTAGCGGCACGGGGCGGTGGCCTGTATTGAGCACTGCCGCGTTGCGTTTCAAGCCACTGCGTGATTTTGGAACGATTATGGCGGGCGATATCACGTTTATTCAGTGCGTCGGCGCTTAATTTATCCGCAAATTGTTTAGGGGGCCTATCCATAGGGGCTATCTTGCCGTATTCCCTGCAAGCCGTAAAGCCTATGATGCCTAAGGAGGCGCTTATTAGCGTTAAAATGTGGACAGAGAGCCAAATTACAGACCTCCGCGTGGGTTTGCTGGATTGGTATGACCGCATGGGGCGGACATTGCCGTGGCGTGTACGGCCCGAAGACCGCGCGCGAGGCGTTGTGCCCGACCCATATGCGGTGTGGCTCTCAGAAATTATGCTGCAACAGACGACTGTTCCTCATGCCACGCCTTATTGGGAGAAATTTCTCGCGGCGTTTCCGACCGTAACAGATTTGGCCAATGCAGACCGAGAGCAAGTGATGGCGATGTGGGCTGGGCTCGGGTATTATGCGCGGGCGCGCAACCTTTATAAATGCGCGCAAATTATTCGCGACGACCATGGCGGCATATTTCCCGGTACAGAAGCTGCTTTGCTCAAGCTCCCTGGTATTGGGCCTTACACAGCCGCAGCCATTGCGGGAATTTGCTTTGATGAGGCGACGGTGGTGGTCGACGGCAATGTCGAGCGTGTAATTAGCCGTATGGCGCGAGTGGATGCGCCTCTACCGAGGGGGAAAAAGGATATTAAATCCGTGGCTGCGCAAGTCGCAGATGTAAAGCGTTCAGGGGATTATTCCCAAGCGCTGATGGATTTGGGGGCAACTGTCTGCACGCCGCGCAATCCGAAATGCGGCATTTGCGTGTGGGACGGGATGTGCGCGGCTCATGCAGGTGGGGTTGAAGAGGACTATCCTAAGAAGCTCAAGAAAAAACCTCTACCGAAACGGTTTGGAGCGGCTTTTGTCTTGCGGAGCTATGATGGTTATGTGCTGCTACGGCAACGACCAGATCAAGGGCTTTTAGGGGGGATGTTAGAATTTCCCGGAACAGAGTGGGGGGTGGCTCTACCAGAGTCGGTTGAAGATTTTGCGCCGATTAAAACACATTGGCAGAAACAAAAGCTGCAAGTGCGTCATGTGTTTACCCATTTTGAGCTGACGCTTGATGTTTATACTGCGAGCTTAGATAACCGTACGGCTTTAAACACCCTTAAATCATCGCCAAATGCCGAAAAGATCAAAATAGTGAGTGAGCACTCACTTGATTCTGAGGCGCTCCCAAGTGTTATGGTGAAAGTGTTACGGGTCGCGATACCCAATTGAGACGTTTCTAAGGGCTAATGATAAAGACGCGTTCGCCTTTCTAACGGCTTAATCAAAGCTCTATTTTTATGAAGCTTATTATTGACGCCAATGGCTATAACTTGCAAAAACTTCCACGAATTTAGTTTTACGCCAAGAAATGAGTTTCTCTATGTATGTTATCCCCGAAGCCAAACGTGCTAATGCAAAAAAAGTCGCCAAGAGTCTAGTTAAAGCGCGCGAGACGTGGACAGGCCTCGCCACTTTTCCGGGTGATCTGCCAACGACTCTTGATGAAGCCTACGCCATGCAGTCATTGTCGATTAGCGCTTGGAAGAAGCCTCTTGTAGGTTGGAAAATCGGCGGCATTGGCGATGCCCATAGCCACTTGGGTTCCAAGAAATTGGCGGGGCCCATCTATCAAGATAATCTGGTCTATGATTCAGGCGAGCGGAATAAAATGTTGGGCATTAAAGGCGGTTTTGCCGCTATTGAAGGCGAGATTATTCTTAAAACTGGGGTTGACCTTAAACCAGGTATGTACGGGACTATGCCGCTTCAGGATATGATTGCTTCTGTGCATATTGGTGTTGAGATCGCGGGGAGTTCAATTTTACGGGCTAATCCAATTGGCCCTATGTGTATTATCCCCGATTCAGGTTGTAATGCAGGGCAAATTATTGGTGCTGAAATTAAAGATTGGCGTGACCGTGATTTCTCGAAAGTTTACGAGTCGGTGACGATCGACGGTAAACAGGTTGGCCGTAAGGCGATTGGCCCGTTCATTGATGGCCCGATGACTTCTTTTGCCTTCTTGATTAAGAATTGCAGTGACCGTGGTTTTGATCTTCCCGCTGGGTCTTATATTACCACGGGCGCAATCTCTGGCGTTCACGATACGCATATCGGAACGGTCTCAAAAGTTGAGTTTGAAGGTATTGGCTCTATCGAGATAGAGCTTGTGTCTGGCGCGAAATAATCCAGATAATATAATGAACAATGTGGGCTCACTTAGGGGTTAAGTGAGCCTTTTTTGTCGGTTGATTAACCGACTACAGCCATTTCTTGGCGAATAATATTACGTAACGCATCAATTTGAGTTGGGCCTTGAGGCGTATGGAAGTGCCAGAAGGTCCAGCCATTACAGCTTGGCGCGTCTGTGACATGGGCTCCGACTTTGTGAATAGAGCCTTGGAAACCGTCGACGACGAGGCTACCGTCAGCGCAAACCTGCGCCATGTGATTGCCTTTTGCGGAATATAGCGTCATGCCAGGGTTAATCAGTCCGCGCTCGATCAAAGTGCCAAACGGAACACGAGGCTCAGAACGTTTTGATTTTGTGACATTGACCGCAACGCCGCTGCCTGTGTCGATTTTATCAATACGGCGCTTGGCATGGGCGATATAATCAGATTCCATTTCAAAGCCGATAAAATCACGTCCTAGTTTTTTCGCCACAGCGCCCGTCGTGCCTGTGCCAAAGAATGGATCAACAATAACGTCGCCCGGATTAGAGGTCGAAAGGATGACGCGGTGGAGTAGGCTTTCTGGTTTTTGCGTTGGATGCGCTTTCTCGCCGCTTGATTTTTTCAACCGTTCGCGGCCTGTGCAAATCGGAAGTGTCCAATCGGAGCGCATTTGAACGCCGTCATTCATCATCTTCATGGCGTCATAATTAAAGGTCGGGCGTGCGTCTTCAGATTTTGTTGCCCAGATTAAAGTCTCATGGGCATTGGTAAAGCGAGTGCCGCGAAAGTTCGGCATTGGGTTGGTCTTGCGCCAGATAATGTCATTTTGAATCCAAAACTGCTGGTCCTGGAGGACGCAGCCAACGCGGAAGATATTGTGGTAACTGCCAATCACCCAAAGCGAGCCATTGGGTTTAAGAATACGTCGTGCGGCTTGGAGCCAATCATGGGTCATGAGGTCATAGGCGTCCATTGTGTCGAACTGGTCCCATTCCTCTGTGACGCCGTTGACGACAGAATTATCAGGGCGCGAGAGGTTGCCGCCTAATTGTAGATTATACGGTGGATCTGCGAAAACAACATCGACTGACTCGGCCGGCAAAGCATTCATGCCGTCCACGCAATTTCCCTGAACTATGGTGTTCAAGGGAAGTTCCGTATGTTGATCATCCACATCCATATAATTTGCCATTCTATGCCCTTAAAAGAATCAATATTGTTGCCTTATTCAAGACTTGGTGCTGATTTCCTTTCTCAAGGGTTAATCAAGTCGGTAACATTTTGAAAAATATGGGGTTTTAATGTTTTGTTAGTATAAGACTCCCGTTTAGCGGGCTTAAAGTTTAACGCGCCTAAATTTGTTAATGATTTAAATATCTATCCACAGAGGTTTTCGGGGCTATTGCGGTGTGAAATTGTAATTTTCCGCAGTTTTTAACGCATTTCCTTAACGGGGGCAAAACTTAATCGGTGAATCGGAGCGGGACCATGTCCGATCAATTTTTCGCGGTGGGCTTTGGTCGGGTAGCCTTTATGACGGTCAAGATCATAGGCGGGGTAGCGTTGATGGGCACGGGCCATAATACGGTCGCGGGTGACTTTGGCAACAATAGAGGCGGCGGCAATAGAGAAACTGCGGGCGTCACCTTTGATGATGGCTTCACATGGTATGCTTATGTTGGGGCATTTGTTGCCGTCAATTAAAGCGATGTCTGCTTTGAGCGGAAGATCGGCAATGGCCCGTTTCATGGCTGTTAGGCTCGCTTGTAATATATTGATACGGTCAATCTCTTCTGGTTCTGAAATGCCGATGCCAATTATTGCGGTTTTACGTATAATATTCAGCAGATGTTCACGTTGGCTATGTGACAAGCACTTACTGTCAGTCAGTCCATCAGGGGCGTGTTGACGGGGGAAAATGACAGCAGCCGCGACAACGGGCCCTGCGAGCGGGCCGCGCCCAGCTTCATCTACCCCGCAGACGTGTCCAGTGTACTGGCATTCGAAAGACCAATTTGGAGTATATTTAACAGATGATGTTTGGCGTCTCATTATGGCTCGATTTATGCATTGAAAGTGTAAAAAAAGCTTTTTAGACGAGAAATGGTCTGATAAAAACCCACATGTGAAATTTATAGGAGTATCTAATGAGTAAGTTTCGTTCTAGTATAATTGCAGCTGGCATCGCCCTCGCTGCAACAGCCACTATACCATCATACGCGCAGAGTGCGGATAAGCGGAGTGCTAACGCGCCTAACATTCAGATCACGAATAAGAATCAATGTGAATTTGAGGGCGGCTCTATGGTAACGGTTAAAGGCAGTGACTACTGCCTCGTGCCAGTTCGTCCTAAAGCCTATCATTCCGAAATTTATGATGGAAATCAGCTCGGTGTTATTGATTGTCCTGGCGATAAGCTAAATGATGATCTTTACTGTCTTTTCCCTGTGACAATTCGTAAACAGCCAGCACCAGAAACTGCGTCGGAAACAGCTGAAGATAGCGCAAAAGACGAATAAGCGTCTTTTCATAACTTTAATTTGACCCAGTCTCGATTGTCGAGGCTGGGTTTTTTCTTGTCATTTAGAACAAGCCTGTGTCTAAAGCCTTCATGTTAACGGTGATCATACCTAATCTAAATGGCGGCGAGGGACTTCGTGCGCTCATTGGCCAACTTTCAAAGACGGATGTTAAAATCATTCTGTCTGACGGCGGCTCGACCGATGGAAGCTTGGACGTTGCTATAGCCGCGGGCGCACGAATTGTAAGCGGATGCTGTGGCCGTGGCCATCAGCTCAGGCGCGGTGTGCGTTTAGCCAACACAGAGTGGCTCTTATTTTTACACGCCGATAGCGAACTGGATGATAAGTGGTTATCCGCTGTGACAAAATTTATACAACGTCATCCGAAACGCGCGGGCTATTTTCAAATGCGCTTTAAGGCCAAAGGCTTCGCGCCGTGGTTTTGTGAATGTGCCGTAGGTCTGCGATCACTTTTTCTAAAACTACCATACGGCGATCAAGGACTGTTGATATCGCGCGAACATTATGACGAGATTGGTGGTTTTTCACCGCTCCCCCTGTTTGAGGATGTGGACATTATCCGTAAAATTGGTCGCTTTCGACTAGGGTGCGTGAAGAGCCCTCTTTGCACGGACGCGTCTAAATATGAACGCGATGGTTATTTTCGGCGCGGTTGGCGCAATATCAAATTGGCGAGACGCTATTATAAGGGCGAAGACCCGGCTGACTTGCTACGTGTTTATAATGATAAGATGCAAGATTAGGTGATGATGCATAAACCTCGACTTATAATATTTGCGAAAGCCCCTGTCTTTGGACATGCGAAAACTCGCCTCGCTAAGGGTGTGGGGAAGGTTCATGCCAAGCGCTATTATAGGGCGATGACACGCACAATATTACGGCGCTTAAAAGACCCGCGTTGGTATTTGAGCATTGCGACGGCGCGCACAAACCTCCATATGCGCGTCCCTGATTGGGACGGGATTCCGCAATTTCCGCAAGTCTCAGGCAGTCTGTCCCCGCGCCTAGCGGCTGTCTTTGCACAGCGCGGCCCGACCATTGTTATTGGAACCGATAGTCCGCAAATTAGAGCCGCAGATATAGCGGACGCCTTTAAGCATATGGACGATAAAACGGTGGTGTTTGGCCCTGCCAGTGACGGCGGCTTTTGGCTCATTGGTCTGCTAGGCCCCGCGCCGACGGGTTTGTTTGATAATATTCGTTGGTCCCATGATAAGACCTTAGAGGATATGGAGCGAAACTGCTCCGCTCTTGGCTATAAGTTGCACCATTTGCGAACCTTAACCGATATTGATGATATTGACGCGCTTCGGGCGTACCAAGCAGGGTCTGCCTAGGTCTTTAGGTCAGGACTTAATCTGTTTGCGCGTGACGTTCATGCAGAGATAATAAATCCCGCCACGCTTCTTTTTTCAATTCAGGACGTCGGAGCAAAAAGGCAGGATGATACATCGGGATGGCTGGAATGTCGCGCCCGTTGACGTCAAGGGTTTGCCAGGTCCCACGGTTTTTCATAATGCCGTTTAAATCTGTCATCGCGCCTAAACTAACACCGCCTGCGATTAAGATGACATCAGGCGCCGCTAACTCAATATGTTTCATCAAAAAGGGACGGCACATATCGATCTCGTCATCTGTTGGTTTTCGCCCACCCGGAGGATGCCAATTGACGATATTGGTGATGTAAAAATCTTTGTCGGTTAAACCAATCGCGGCGAGCATTCGGTCGAGGAATTTCCCTGTGCGTCCTGTGAAAGGCTCGCCGGCAATATCTTCATCGCGCCCAGGGGCTTCACCGATAATCATAAGACGGGCCTGAGGATTGCCGCGTGAGAACACGCATTGAGAGGCGTTATCTGACAAGGTTCCCGCATCGAAACTCCCCATAGCGCTTTTCAGTGCGCTCAAGTCTTTCGCCGCGCTGGCCAGTTTTTTTGCTGTGGCCATGCGCTCTTTATCGCTTGTTGACGGCGGCTTAGCCTGCGCGCTTTGCGTGCGAGTGACTGTGCTTTGTGGGGCCTTAGCTTTCGCAGTTCGAACTTTTGGTTTCGCCGTTGATACGGGTGGTGTTTCCACGCCCATAGCCTCCCACCACTCAAGGGCAGAGGCAAAGGCGGCGTGTACGGAATTATCCATTCTAGGCCTTTAACACAGTGTGTACATTAGCTTCAATAGCTTCGATTATATGTGTGGCAATATCTAAACCTGTCGCTGTTTCAATGCCTTTAAGTCCCGGAGAGGAATTGACCTCGAGGACTTTCGGGCCCTCGTCACTACGTAATATATCAACACCTGCCACATGCAGGCCCATGGCTTTGGCAGATTTTGTCGCTGTTTGGCGTTCATTTTTTGATAGGCGGACTTTCTCAGCACTGCCGCCTTGATGTAAGTTGGAACGAAATTCACCCGCTTGTCCTGTGCGTTTGATCGCCCCAACAACTTTACCGTCAACCACAAGGCAACGTATATCTGTGCCGCTGGCTTCTTTGACAAATTCTTGTACAAGGAAGTTGGCGTCCAGCCCCCTAAAAGCATCAATCAGGGCGGTGGCCGCTTTGCGGGTTTCGGCTAAAATCACGCCTTTACCCTGTGTGCTTTCTAGCAGTTTCACAACGAGGGGGGATCCGCCTGCAAGGTCTATAATGCCCGCTGTGTCACGGGCAGACCGTGCGAAGGCGGTATTGGGCATGCCAATGTGATGCTGCGCTAAAATTTGGTGCGCTAACAATTTATCGCGAGATTGACCGATGGCGGCGGCTGAGTTGAGGCAATAGACGCCCATGCTTTCAAATTGGCGCACAACCGCCATGCCGTAAAACGTTATGCGCGAGCCAATACGCGGAATAATTGCATCATATCGTGGCAGGGCTTTGCCGTCATAATAGACCTCGGGCTTGTGGGAATTAATATCCATATAGCACCGTCGCGTGGCGATGGTTTCAATAACGTGGCCGCGCGCTTCAGCCGCCTTTATCATGCTGAGGTTTGAGTAATTTCCAGGTTCCTGCGTCAAAATGCCAATGCGTAAGGGGCGGCGTTTGGTGTTCTTGCGACGCCGTAACTTTTTATAGGCTGAGTAATCAAGGGCGGGTTGCAAGAAGGATTGAGACGGGGCAATGGAAACGCCGTCACGTAGGGCCGAGCGCCCTAGTAACATGCGGTAATTCATACTCTCACGGTTCGTCAGAGTGATATTTATGGGCCAGCTTTGACAACCTATTGTAATGGGCGTTTGAATGACAAATCGGTTTTCGCTCTGGCCATTGGAACTTGTGACGAGGCGGCGATCAATGACTTTGGCCGAGCAGACAACTTCGAAGGAGCTGTCATTTGGGTCAGGACGAATAATAAAGCGGACTTGTGGGTTTTCCTCGGAACCAAACGGTTCAATCGCGACCGCATGAAGCGCGGATGTGCGCGCCCCTGTGTCGACTTTGACTTTAATAGCCGGGAGTTGCAAGTCGGAGAGGGAGGCCCATTCTTCCCACCCGAGTGAAAAATTTTCGCTCATTTTATTCAACCATACACGTCAATTAAACAGATATGTGACGCAAGCGAACCTTTACCGCGAGCGTTCAACCCTTTATGTAATGGGTGAGAGAAAATAATAAAGCGAGTCATAATTATGCCAAATGCAGAACAAATTCAGCGCGAAGCCATGGAATATGATGTTGTTATTGTTGGCGCAGGCCCAGCAGGCTTGTCTGCGGCCATTCGCCTTAAGCAGCTTAACAGTGATACAAATGTTGTGGTCTTGGAAAAAGGTTCTGAAGTGGGTGCGCATATATTATCAGGCGCGGTTCTAGACCCGATTGGCTTGAATAAGCTTATTCCAGATTGGAAAGAAAAGGGCGCGCCGCTTAACACCGAAGTTAAAGTCGATAAATTCTTGTTATTAGGGCCGAACGGCAGCGCGCGCGTGCCAAACTTCATTATGCCGCCTTTGATGAATAATCACGGTAATTATATTGTCTCTATGGGGAATGTCTGCCGTTGGCTGGCCGAACAAGCGGAAGCCCTTGGCGTTGAGGTGTTTCCAGGCATGGCCTGTTCCGAATTGGTTTACGGCGATAAAGGCGAGTTAAAAGGCGTGGTCGCAGGTGAGTTCGGGATTAGTCAGGACGGAACCAAAGGCGATGGCTATGAGCCGGGCATGGAGCTTCATGGTAAATATGTCTTCTTGTCTGAGGGCGCACGCGGATCATTATCAAAACAAGCGATTGCGAAATATGAACTTGATTCGGATGCTGATGTGTCAAAGTTCGGCCTCGGCATGAAAGAAATTTGGGATGTTAAGCCTGAAAACCATAATGAAGGCGAAGTCACCCACACGGCAGGCTGGCCATTGGGCTGGAAAGCGGGCGGAGGGTCGTTCCTTTACCACATTGAAAACAACCAAGTATATGTCGGCTATATTATCGACCTGAACTATAAGAACCCGCATCTGTTCCCTTATATGGAATTTCAGCGGTGGAAACATCATCCTGATATCGCCAAAGTGCTTGAAGGCGGCAAACGCGTGGCCTACGGAGCACGGGTCGTGACCAAAGGCGGCTATCAGTCGGTTCCGAAAGTAGCTTTCCCGGGCGGGGCGCTCCTTGGTTGTACGGCTGGGCTTGTGAACTTACCGCGTATTAAGGGTAACCATAATGCGATGTTATCAGGCATGGCGGCGGCTGAGGCCGCTCACGCAGCGCTCGGCGGTGGACGCTCAGGCGACACACTGTCTGATTATCAAGATGAACTTATGAACGGCCTTGTCGGGAAAGATTTAAAGCCTGTTCGTAATGTTGCGCCGATGAACGCTAAATTTGGCCCGCTTCTTGGTGGCATGATGATGGGCGGCATGGATATGTGGGCGGCGACATTATTTAAGATCAATGTGGTTGGCGGACTGCTCAATCTGTTTAAACTAAAGCTCTCAACAACATTGGCGCATGGTAAAGATGACGCACAGTCCACGGAGTCTGCTGATAAGCATAAGGTGATTGAATATCCTAAGCCTGATGGGGTCTTGTCTTTTGACCGTCTGACAAATGTTAGTTTTTCTGCGACCAACCACGGCGAAGATCAGCCGTCTCACTTACAGCTGCTTGATGCGAATATTCCTGTCGGGATAAATTTACCTGAATTTGATGAGCCTGCGCAGCGTTATTGCCCTGCCGGTGTTTATGAAATTTTACGCGATGATGATGGATCAAATCCGCGTTTTCAGGTGAATGCGCAAAATTGCGTTCACTGTAAGACCTGCGATATTAAGGACCCGAGTAAAAATATTGTGTGGTGTGTTCCCGAAGGTGCAGGTGGCCCTAACTACCCTAATATGTAATAGTGCCGTAATCCTGAGTATAATTCAGCGTCTTTACGGTGGTGAATGTCATGACTGAACTTTTTGAAAGACCTTCTATGCCCCGTATGTTTACGTTACCGCTTTCGGTTTTTGCGGCCTGTATGGTTAGTTGCGCAACGCCGACGTCTGGTCCTGATTACTCACTTCCCGAGGGCCGTTTATTTGGCGAATATCTTGCGGGAAGTTATGCGAGTGAAATTGACGATGCGGAAGCAAGTTCTGATTATTACTCTAAGGCTTTCTCGCGGTTAAGATCTGATACGAGTTTAGGACGGCGTGCGGTTACGGCGGCCTTGCGAAATGGCGATTATGATTTGGCCAGAACGCAAGCACGAGATGTTTTAGCTGAAGACCCAAGCGAGTCTATGGCGCGCATTATTTTAGGTGCGCGTGCTTTTTCCCGGGGTGAATATTCTAAAACGGGTAATTACTTTAATGCCCCGACACCCGATCGCTCTATGGCGATGATTATGGGGTTGTTACAGGGGTGGTCTGAGGCCCAGCAAGGGAATTATAGTGATTCTGAGGCACTGTTTCAAGGATTGCAAAGTTGGACTTATTTTAATTTTTACGGAAAATTGCAACTGGGTAAAATCTATGCCTTGCAGGGAAAAACGGATGAGGCGGTTAAGCTTTTTGCTGAAGTTGGAGCTCTGGGTATTGCGCCGACTGAAACGGCAATGTCACAGGCGCGAGCCCTTGTTCATGCGGGACGAAGCGAAGAGGCTTTAAAAGGCTTGAAGGATTTATCTGTCCTTAACGGTGGATTTGAGACAGGACCTATGGCGTGGGCAATTGCGGAGCTAGAAGCGGGGCGTGACCTGGGTGGATTATTGTCACCAAAGCAAGAAGCTGCGCGGGCTTTAACCGAACCAGCTTTTGGGTTTTTTCAACGTAATGACGCGTCTGACGTCGCTGAAATATATTTACGTCTTGCGCGCTCTATTGATCCCGATAATGAAAAAACTAAACTATGGCTAGCAAGCCTGTTGGAGCAATTTGAGCGTCCAGATGAAGCCGAAAAACTATATAATGATATTGATCTCAAATCGCCTTACGATGTCCAAGCAGAACTTTCATTAGCGACGCTTTATTTGCGTAAGGACGAAGATGATAAGGCGTTGGCTATTTTAGAAAAAAGCTACGCCCGCAAGCCCGTTAATGCTACGCGCGAAACATTGGGGCGTGTGCGAATTTTCCGTGAGAATTATGAAGAGGCTTTACCTGTTTACGAATCTTTAGTGGCGAGCTTGACTGAACAGGAGTTGAAGGCCGATGTGGAGCCGCTCTATTTTCGTGGCATATGTTATGAACGGCTAGAGCAATGGGACAATGCGGTTGCAGATTTCCGCCGTGTGCTAGAGATTGATCCAGATAATGCCGATGCCTTAAATTACTTAGGCTATACATGGGTTGACCGAGGCGAAAATCTCACGGAGGCTTTTGAAATGATACGTAAAGCCGTAGAGCTTGAGCCTGATAGCGGCGCGATTGTTGATAGTTTAGGATGGGCGCATTATAAATTAGGTGAATATGAGGACGCTAAAACAAACTTGGAAAATGCCGTTGCCTTAACGCCTGCAAGTGCAACAATCGTTGATCATTTGGGCGATGTTTACTGGAAATTAGGTCGGTTGCGCGAAGCGGGATATCAGTGGAAGCGGGCGCTTGATTTTGATCCGACTGATGAAGAAAGAGCCAATATCGAGACGAAACTTCAAGGTGGTTTTGATAGCCTTCAGGCGTCACCCTAGTTTATAGATAGGGGGCGATAAGCAACCATGGAGCCGCAGTTTTCATCACAGTTTGAGCTTGGTAAAGCGCGGGCCAAAATTAATCTAACATTACATGTTGGGCAATCTATAACGGCAGGGCGTTATGACGGCTATCACCCCCTAGATAGTTTTGTGGTCTTCGCAGATGTCGGTGATCAGCTTTCATATGAAACGGATGAAAATGATCTATCACTGAGCTTATCGGGGGCATTTAGTGCGGGCTTAAAAGCGGAAGACGACAATTTAATTTTAAAGGCGGCACGGACTTTTTTCACTTATAAAAAAATAGCACCTCAAGGGCATTTTCACCTCGAAAAAAACTTACCGCTCGCCTCTGGTATTGGTGGGGGGAGTGCTGACGCGGCGGCGGCTTTGAGGTTGCTGCAGGCGGCATATGGCGCGGACGGCCTCGATATGATGTCAATATGTGAAAAAATAGGCGCTGATGTGCCGGTTTGCTTTCTTTCACAAACGTCTCACATGCGCGGAATTGGGGAAGATGTTGAAGTGAAGTCTGGAATGGGCAGCATAGCGGCTCTCTTGGTTAATCCGGGTTTTGCTGTGTCTACCGCGCGCATATTTAAGGCATTTGACGCAGCGCCAAAAAAGAAAGACCCGCGTCCGCAAACATGGTGTGGTGATCTCTTGAAAACAACAAGCTTTGGTCGAAATGATTTGCAAGATATAGCTATGTTTTTGAGGCCTGAAATCAAGGAGCTTATAGGAAAATTAGCCCATTTGCCTCAGAGTAAACTGGCGCGAATGTCTGGATCAGGCGCGACATGTTTCGCGCTGTTTGAGACTCAAGAGCAAGCGCGTGCCGCGAAAGATATCATATGTCGAGACCATCCTGACTATTGGTGCATTGAAACCATATTAGGAGGCCTATCATGATCCCTATAAGTCTCTATCTTGCCAGTTTAACATGTGTGATTTCGTTCTTTTGTGTACGATTAGTCATCGGTGCTGGCGTCGCAGACATTCCTGTTAACCGCTCCAATCATACACAACCAACACCGACCGCAGGCGGACTGGGCGTTTTGGGAGGTTTGTCAGCCGGACTTTTGGCTCTGTCTTTTTTAGGTCAAGGAGGCATGTTTTCAGAACTTTCGGTTTTGTTGTCATTGAGCTTCGCTATCGCGCTCGTCGGACTTTACGATGATTTGTTTTCCCCACCGACGTTGATTAAGTTTGGTATATTTATTGGCATCATATTGCTGCTCATTGATTTTTTAGGGCCTGTGCAGCAATTCCCTATCGGGCAACATATTTTACAGCTCTCATTCTGGCTCGGAGTATTAGGGACGCTCTTGTGGGTTTTTGTTGTCGTAAACGGAGTCAATTTTATGGACGGGGCAAATGGCTTAATGGTCGGGTCTATGGTGATTGCTTTCATCGGGCTAAGCCTTATGGGATATATTCTGGGCGCCCCGCAGACATTTTGGCTAGGACTGATTTGTGCATCCGCTTGGGCCGGGTTTTTGCCGATGAATTTACAACGCAAGGCTTTGATATTTTCAGGGGATGTTGGCGCGCTGAGTGCAGGCTTTCTCTTTGCCGGGGGCGTTTTGCTCTTGGCCTATGAAGTAGAATTTGCCGCATCTATTTGTCTTGGGGCTTTGTTAATCCTGCCCTTTTTAACAGATGTTTTATTGACACTTTTGTGGCGCCTAACCCGTCGGCAAAATCTTTTAATGCCTCATCGCGATCATCTCTATCAAAGAGCAATTAGGTGTGGCGTTTCGCATGTAAAAATATCTTTGATCTATTACAGTGCATTTTTGTTATGTACGGTGATCGCCTTATTTATAACCAGCCAAGATCACGAGGTGATTTCTAATGTCTTATTTATGATGATTATAATCTCAATATTGACCTATATTGTGGGTCATAAAGTTTGGCGAGTTGCCCGAGATTAATTAATCCGTTCGACGACAAAGCTCACAAGGTCTTGCAGCGTGTCGCGCCACGGGGATTTCGGGAACAGATCAAGGCCGTTACGGGCTTCACATGCAAATGTCTTGGCAAGATCAATCGTTGACGTCAAAGCGCCCGTTTGCCGTAAGAGTGACACGGCGCGTTCAAGGTCGGTCTCGCTTTGGTCATGATCTACAATCACACGTTTCCAAAATATTTTCTCATCTTCGCTTGCGGCTTTGTAGGCGCGAATGACGGGCAGGGTGACCTTACCTTCGCGGAAATCGTCACCAATAGATTTTCCGAGCGCACTTTCCATGCCCCCATAATCGAGCGCGTCGTCAACCAGTTGAAACGCCAGTCCGAGTTTCATACCATAGTCCCGCAGGGCGGCCCGCTCAGAGTGTGGCCGCTGCGCTATCACGGGTGAGACCTCGGTCGCGGCGGCAAAGAGCGCCGCGGTTTTGGCTTTAATGACGCTCATATAGGCATCTTCAGTCATTTCAATATCGCGTAAGGCGGCGAGTTGTTGTACTTCGCCTTCGGCAATGACAGATGAAGCCGTCGATAAAATTCCGAGAGCTTCCATAGAGCCCGCTTCAACCATCAGGTTAAAGGCACGAGCAAAGAGGAAATCGCCCACAAGGATAGAGGCTGAATTACCCCAAATCAAATTGGCAGGTTTTTTGCCGCGCCGCAAAGCGCTTTCGTCGACCACATCATCATGTAGTAAAGTCGCGCTGTGGATAAATTCAACGGCAGCGGCTAATTTGTGATGGGCGTCGCCGCCTTGATAACCGCAAAGTTGTGCCGTTGCGACCGTCAATAAAGGGCGCAAGCGTTTTCCGCCCGCCCCAACAAGATGTTCGGCCAAGTTTGGAATGAGCCCGACAGGACTGTCCATGCGTTCAATAATCAGCGCATCGACCGCTTTCATGTCAGTTTTCGCGAGCGCCATGAGGCGTTGTGCGGGGGAGCTCACCACATCTACCGTAGTCTTTTGTGCAGGTATGGACACGTGATCTTGTTCCTTTATTCCTATCTCTTAGGTACGCGGCTAAACCCAAAGCGGCAAGCGATTTTCGAAATTATATAGCGAGTGTTATCGTCGCACATAATGAACGTAAAAGCGGGGCGGTTTAGCCGCATTGTGTGACTCTAAAACGGCGTGTAGTACACGAGTCGTAGGAGGGATTATGATTGACGATGATGCAGGTTCGGAAGAAGCTTTAAGCTTGGGGTCTGACCAGGGTCGTAAAAAGCACTCAATAGACACCATTAAAACTGTGAGTTTGCGGTTGCTTATCTGGACGTTAGGGCTAGCGCTTGTGATAGCCTTAGGTCTTTACGGCTTGGCGGTTACAACAGGTAGGAGCGGAGCTGTTGGTCTGACCGTACTTTTTGCGATTCCCATTATAGTCGGGGCTCTTGGAGCCTATGTTTCTGAAATTAATAGGGCGAATACAGCTTACCGGACTGCCGCTTCTATCGGCGTTGCGGTTTTTGTATTGGGGGTCATCATATTAAGAGAGGCGGTTATTTGCATTATCATGCTTGCGCCGATTTGGTTGCCTCTGCTTTTTATCGGCGCATTTTTTGTGCGAGTTTTGTTTAACCAAGATACTAGACGCCGTAAGCTGTATAGCGTCAATTTTTTGGCTCTGCCGTTTTTAACCCTCATTATTGATGCTAATGTTGCGATGCCCATTGAAGGCCGCACCATCACGCGCGAGGTCGTTGTGAACGCTCCTATCGATGTGGTTTGGAACCATTTACATGACATAGATAATATCGAAGCGGACGATGGTCGCTGGAACATTACGCAAGATGTTCTAGGCATGCCGCGCCCTGTTAAGGCTGAGACAGTGCATGCAACGCCACGTTCAATTCGGACGAATTACTGGAGCAAGGGTATTTGGTTTGAAGAACATATTACGGAAGCGGCGCCTAATGAGCGCCTACATTGGGAATTTGTCTATCCTGATGATAGCTTACGTCATAAAACCGATCCTCACCTTGATCCTAGAAGTCATTATTTTCACATTGATACGGGCGGCTTTGATCTCGAAAGTCTTGATGGTGAGACGACAGTTTTAAAGCTACGTACGAATTACATCATGCAAACACCTGTGAATGGTTATAGCGCTTTGTGGGGAGAGTTTTTCCTCGGGGACATCCAAAACAATGTGTTGGCGACTGTCAAATCACGGAGTGAATCTTCGTTGGAAAGCAAGTAGGGCTTATCGCGACCATGTGAGGTGACGGTTATCCGCGTCTCATGTAAAGAGCTAAAATGATCTGTATTATCCGAACCAATGATCCCGTGACGATCAGTTTTGCGCAAGCTGTCTTGAAAGACAGCCAGATCGAATCTTTTGTAATGGATCAACACATGAGCTTGATGGAAGGCTCGGTTGGTGCGATTCCGCGCCGCTTAATGGTGATTGACGCTGATGAATTTGCCGCGCGTAGGGCTTTAACCTTAGCAGGGTTAGAAGATGAGCTGGTAAAGCCGTCATAAAGGCTTGAAATTTGCTGCCGTGTGCGTATTCACTACACGGCAACACGCAATATTTCTTGGGACGGCCCCGATGGCTAAATCTGGCAAAACACTTTCCTTTCAAGGTCTCATTCTGACCCTGCAAAATTACTGGGCTGAACAGGGGTGTGTGATCTTGCAACCGTTCGATACCGAAGTTGGGGCGGGGACGCTCCATCCTGCGACTGTACTGCGCTCTCTCGGGCCAAAGCCGTGGAACGTGGCTTATGTGCAGCCCTCTCGCCGCCCTGCCGATGGGCGCTACGGGGAGAACCCAAACCGCTTGCAGCATTATTATCAGTTTCAAGTGATCATGAAGCCAAACCCGAAAAACCTGCAAGAGCTTTACCTTGGCTCTCTTGCGGCAATTGGGATTGATATGGATTTGCACGATATTCGCTTCGTCGAAGATGATTGGGAAAACCCAACCGTCGGCGCGTGGGGTCTGGGCTGGGAAGTTTGGTGCGATGGTATGGAAGTCAGCCAATATACCTATTTCCAACAGGTCGGCGGCCTTGATGTTGACCTGGTCTCTGGCGAGCTAACTTACGGGCTTGAGCGCCTCGCGATGTATGTGCAAAATGTCGATAATGTTTACGACCTTGTGTTTACGGACGCTAACGAAGCCAACGGTACGCCCGAAGTGCTTTACGGCGATGTGTTCCACCAAAATGAGGTGCAGCAATCGACCTATAATTTCGAGCATTCCAATAGCGAGAACATTTTAAAACGCTTTGAAATGGCCGAAGCGGAATGTCAGGCTTTACTTGACCTCGAGAAACCCTTGCCGCTCCCCGCGTATGAACATGCCCTCAAGGCTTCGCATTTGTTTAACCTTCTCGATGCACGCGGCGTGGTCAGCCCGACCCAGCGCCAAGAATATATCAAACGCGTGCGTGACCTCGCCAAAGGCTGCGCCGACGCGCATGTCGAGGGTGAAAAAACCGTAAAAGAGAAAGCATGGAGCGTCTAATGTCCGAGCTTTTTATTGAAATTTTTTCCGAAGAGATTCCTGCGCGTATGCAAGAAAAGGCGGGCGCAGATTTGGCTAAGGCCTTGACGGCTGGGCTCGTGAAAGCGGGGCTGAGCGTTGATAATGTGCAGAGCCTGACAGGGCCGCGCCGTCTTATATTTGTGGCGGACGTTCCTGTAAAATCACCTGATATTTCTGACGAGCGCAAGGGGCCGCGTGTCGGTGCGCCCGACCGTGCCCTCGAAGGCTTTATGAAAGCGGCGGGTCTGACCGATATTTCCCAAGCCGAAATTAAGGACGATAAAAAAGGGCAGTTCTATATTGCCAAGATTGAAAAAGCAGGACAGCCAAGCGCGGATATTGTCACAGCGCTCTTGCCAGAGATCATGGCGAACTTCCCTTGGCCGAAATCTATGAAATCAGGCAGCACAGCTTTCCGTTGGGTGCGTCCGCTGCAAGGCATTATCTGTCTGTTGGACGGGGATGTTGTTGACCTTACGGTTGGCGGCGTCACGTCTGGCCGCACGACAAAAGGGCATCGTCGCCACGGGGCAGGGCCATTTACGGTCAAAGACTTTGCGGAGTATAAAACCCAGCTTGAGGGAGTCGGTCACGTCGTTCTCGACGCCCAAGCCCGTAAGGATAAAATCCTCGCAGACGCCAAAGCTGTATGTGCCGCTAAGGGTTTGGAACTCGCGGAAGATATAGGTTTGCTGAATGAAGTCTCTGGCCTCGCAGAATGGCCCGTTGTGATTTTGGGCGACATGGACCCTGCGTTCTTAGAGCTGCCCGACGAAGTTATTCGCCTGACGCTGAAATCTCATCAAAAGACATTTACCGTGCGCGACCCGAAGACGGGTAGACTTGCGCCGCATTATATTATTGTCGCTAACCAAGTCGCCCCTGACGGCGGCGAGGCGATTAAAAAAGGCAACGGCAAAGTCATCTCGGCAAGGCTCTCTGATGCGCGCTTCTTCCAAACCGAAGACGCCAAGAAAAATCTCAAAAATTATTACGGGCAGCTCGAAACCGTAGTGTTCCACAAAAAGCTCGGCACGATCCAAGATAAAGCCAAACGTATTGCGGCGCTTGCAGGTGTACTTGCCGAAGCAGTCGGCGCTGACCCTGACGTGGCGGAAAAGGCCGCGCGGCTTGCGAAATGTGATCTTGTGACGCAAACTGTGGTGGAGTTCACTTCCCTTGAGGGCCAAATTGGCGCACTGATGTATGAGGCGGAAGGCGGCGACAAAGACATTGCCCTCGCCATTGAGCAGCATTATAAACCCAAAGGGCCAAGCGACGCTGTGCCGACGAACCCCGTCGCCGTCGCCGTCGCCCTCGCGGATAAACTCGATAGTTTAGAGGGATTCTGGGCGATTGATGAAAAACCCACAGGCTCGAAAGACCCATTTGCGTTAAGGCGCGCGGCATTAGGCGTTGTGCGGATTGTTTTGGAGAATGGTCGTCGGTTGAACTTACGGGCTTATTTAATTGTTCATTTGGTTAATCAAATTGTTAAAGATATTAAGATTGTGGAGGTGTTAGAGAAGTCTAAGGCTATTCGTGAAGCCTCAAATAATGGTTCTTTTTCATATGATGTTGCTGTGAAACTAATTAAAGCTAATCATGAAGAATTTAGGGCAGAGTTACGTAGATTGCACTCTAATGGATATGCTGAAACTCAAAGTTTAGTTGATGACCTCCTCGCTTTCATCCTCGACCGCTTGAAAGTTTACCTCAAAGACAAAGGCGTCCGTCACGACCATATTGATGCGGTTCTCAATCAAGGCGGCGATGATCTCGTTGCTATCGTCAGTCGTATCGAAGCCCTGCAAGCGTTCCTCACCACCGATGACGGTGAGAACCTCATGGCGGGCTATAAGCGCGCGGCGAACATCTTGAAGGCTGAGGCTAAGAAGGGTGATTTGCCCACAGGTGCGCCGACGAATCCAGAGCAAGCCGAAGCGGTGGCGCTTTATGAGGCTTTACAGTCCGTGGCTCCTGCGATTGATTCCGCGCTTGCAGGTGAAGATTATGCCCTCGCGATGCAAAATTTAGCCAAATTACGTGGCCCGATTGATGCATTTTTCGACCATGTGACAGTTATTTCAGATGACAGCGCTGTCAAAGAAAACAACCTTAGACTCCTTTTACTTATTCGTGATACGGCGCGACAAATCGCGGATTTTGAAGCGATACAAGGATAGATTTACCCGTCTTAAAACCGCATTGCGGCCGTGAAGGGAATTTTATTCTTCGTGTCGTAGATCGTCCGCTTTAGCTTTTCCGAACTGTGGGGAGATGAAGCATGGTAAAATGGGTTTACGCATTTGGCGGGGGTAGTGCTGACGGCAATACCACCATGAAAAACCTTTTGGGCGGCAAGGGCGCGAATTTGGCTGAAATGGCCTCGCTTGGCCTACCAGTTCCTCCAGGCTTTACCATGACCACCGATGTCTGCACGGGCTATTATGATAATGGTGAAGTCTATCCTGACGGCGTCGCGGCGCAGGTCGAAGAGGGCCTCGCGCATATTGAGGCCAAGACAGGCAAGAAATTTGGCGATAACACAAATCCACTTTTAGTCTCTGTCCGCTCGGGCGCGCGCGCCTCTATGCCGGGGATGATGGACACGGTGTTAAACCTTGGCCTGAACGACGAAACGGTTGACGGTTTGGCCAAGCTCTCGGGGGACAGACGTTTCGCCCTTGATAGCTACCGCCGCTTTATCACCATGTATTCCGATGTGGTTATGGGTGTGCATCATCATGTGTTTGAAGATATTCTCGATCAGCATAAAGACGATGAAGGTTATATGCTCGATACGGAAATGACGGCTGAGAATTGGGAAGCTGTTATCGAAGATTATAAAGCCGCGGTACGCCGCGAGCTGGGCCGTGACTTTCCGCAAGACGCACGGGTGCAGCTCCAAGGCGCGATTGACGCGGTCTTTGGCTCGTGGATGAATGAGCGTGCGATTGTTTACCGCCGCCTTAATGATATTCCTGCGGCGTGGGGAACGGCTGTCAATATTCAAGCGATGGTATTTGGTAATATGGGCGAAACATCTGCGACAGGTGTGGCCTTTACGCGCGACCCGTCTACGGGCGCAAATGAATATTACGGCGAGTTTTTGATTAACGCCCAAGGCGAAGATGTGGTGGCAGGTATCCGCACGCCGCAAACTCTGACGAAACGCGCACGTCTTGCGATGGAAGACGATGCACTCTCTATGGAAGAAGCACTGCCAGAGGTTTACAAACAGTTGGCCGATACATTTGTCACATTAGAGGCCCATTACCGCGACATGCAAGATATTGAGTTTACCGTCGAGCGCGGTCAGCTTTGGATGCTGCAAACTCGTACGGGTAAGCGCACAGCACGTGCGGCGCTTAAAATCGCGGTTGATATGGCCGAAGCGGGACAAATCAGCAAGGAAGACGCTTTGGCGCGGATTGATCCACTGTCGCTCGATCAGCTGTTACATCCGACCCTTGATGTGGACGCGCAGAGAGACCTCATCGTGACGGGCTTGCCCGCATCTCCGGGCGCGGCGATTGGCGAAGTAGTGTTTAACTCTGATGCGGCGGAAGAAATTGCCAAGTCTGGCCGTAAAGTCATTTTGGTGCGGGTTGAAACCAGTCCCGAAGATATTCACGGTATGCACGCCGCCGAAGCGGTGGTCACTGCGCGGGGCGGCATGACCTCTCACGCGGCGGTTGTTGCACGCGGTATGGGGCGCCCTTGCGTCTCGGGTGCGGGTGATCTGCGGATTAATTATGAGGCGGATGAATTCACGGCCCTTGGCCACACGGTCAAAGCAGGCGATATTGTCACCGTCGACGGAGCGAGCGGACAGGTTTACGCAGGCGCCGTAGATATGGTGCAACCTGAGCTGTCTGGCGATTTTTCTAAAGTCATGACATGGGCCGATGAGGTTAGAACGCTCGGTATTCGTACTAATGCGGAAACGCCGCTCGATGTACAAACGGCGAAAGATTTTGGCGCGGAAGGTATTGGCCTCTGCCGCACGGAGCATATGTTCTTTGAATCTGACCGTCTGGCCTTCTTCCGCGAAATGATCCTCGCCTCTGATAAGAAGGGGCGCGAAGAAGCTTTAGCAAAAATCTTGCCCGTACAGCGTGCTGATTTTGTTAAAATATTTGAAATCATGGGCGATCTACCGTGTACGGTCCGACTACTTGATCCGCCTTTGCACGAATTTTTACCGCATGCGAAAGCTGATATTGTGTCTGTGGCCGAAGCGACGGGCCTATCTGCGGACGAGCTGATGGCACGGGCGCGTGATCTGGCCGAAAGCAACCCGATGCTTGGTCATCGTGGGTGTCGTTTGGGGATTTCCTATCCAGAGATATATGAGATGCAAGCGCGCGCGATTTTAGAAGCGCAGCTTGAAGTCGCGGCCGCGACGGGCGTGACGCCTGTCGCAGAGATCATGGTTCCGCTTATTTCCTCTGCCAAAGAGCTAGAAATCCTCAAGGGCCGTATAGACGCGGTGGCAGCTGATATTGCTGCAAACGGGAAAGCACCGTCTTATATTGTCGGAACGATGATTGAGCTGCCTCGCGCGGCGCTTCGTGCAGGTGATATTGCCGAACATGCGGAGTTCTTCTCTTTCGGGACGAATGACCTCACCCAGACGACCTTTGGCCTGTCGCGGGATGACGCAGGGCGCTTCCTGCCAGACTATGTAGCGCACGGTATTGTCGAAAAAGACCCATTTGTGACCCTTGACCAAGAAGGTGTGGGGGATCTCATTGAAATAGCCGAATCACGTGGCCGAGCGGTGAAAAGAGACCTTAAAATGGGTATTTGCGGCGAGCACGGTGGTGATCCAGCCTCTATTGAATTTTGTCATCGGGCAGGGTTGAACTATGTATCTTGTTCCCCATATCGCGTACCTATTGCACGACTTGCCGCTGCACAGGCGGCAATTTCGAACAAATAGGCGTGTTTTTTCACCTTCAGGGTGTAAAATACTTCTAATTTGGTGTGATTTTGCCTCATCTGCAATTTAAGGGCGATATTCACACAAATATAAATTAGTTGTTAACCAACACAAGTCAGTCTTGCAATTAAGGTTTTCTAGTTGTAAGGAGCGCGCCGAAATTGAAAAATAGGTCGTACATGACACGTTTGGGTGAAATTTTAGCCGGATGGGCTCTCGCTGCCAGCGCTTGCGCTGTTGCGGCTATCGCTTTTCCTGCCATTTCCGATAAGGCTGCCTCCCATAAAGAAGCCGCCCGTTGGGAAGCACGTGCGGCTGCGTTCGACGCTGAGACATTAATCGATGAAGCCTATGTCTCTCCTGTTAGCGTATCTATGACCGACGTGTTCATGACAGTCGATACAAATAACTTTGCGCGTGACTCACGACTTTTAATGGCCAATAAAGCGGCTACCCCTGTTATTCTCAAGTGGGCTAACGCTCGTATGAGTCGACATCAATGTTTGGCAGAAGCTGTATATTACGAAGCGCGATCTGAAACTAAAGCGGGGCAAAAGGCCGTGGCGGAAGTTATTCTTAACCGCGTTAAGAGTAAACATTACCCCAACACAGTTTGCGGTGTGGTTTACCAAGGCGCAGAGCGCAGCACAGGGTGCCAATTTACATTTACTTGCGATGGATCGACAGCCAGAGAGCCTAAAGGTAAACTATGGACGCGGTCTCAAGATGTGGCGACATTGGCTTTGACAGGGGCTATGACGCCGTTGACGGAAAATTCGACCCACTACCATACAACGCAGGTAAATCCGCACTGGGCGCCAAATATGCGCCCCACGCGCCTGATCGGCTCGCATCAGTTCTACCGCTTTAAGTTCCGCGAACGTCCTGCCGCAAATACGGCTGTCGCGGTTGCCCCTCCGATTTAGCCTTAACGCTGAAATTCTACGTTATTTCTTGATTTTGTAAGACGCAACATGACGGCTTCGCGCTTATGCGTGGAACGTGGTCGTAATAAATTGTGTGATGCTGTTAATAAGTCCGTGCACGTTGATAAACGAGAGTGCAGGTAAAAGCTTACTCATCTAGTTTTACAGGATAGATTAAGCGTTCTTTTATTTTAAAAACTTCACTTGAACCATCGAAACAACTTATCTCATGAGTTTCGATACTGTTAGCCTTAGAGACTCTATTAAAAACAGTATACTGTGGGTTAAAAAAATGACCGTTCTTATCATCTAATTTTAATTCGAAATTAATTTGATTTACATCTTCAGCTACAATCTTTTCTGGATTGCCAAAGTCAGCCGTATATTCTGTTTTTGATATGCATGATAATTTATGATTGGGCTTTGCATTTTTATAATCAAATTCAAAACCATACCATGTGCAAGGGCGTTGTTCATTTTTATAAGTACATATGCCTTGCCCTGTAATCATTATGGTGCTGGTTTCATGACATATATTGGTTTTATATTTTTCGGGCTCGATATTATTCCAAAGTGGTAGTGGGCAAACTAATCCAGTTTTCAAATTTTCAATAATCAAACCATCTGCTGATACCTCGGATGAATTACACCCTGCGAGTATAATAGTTAACCCAAGCCAATATTTATGTTTCGATATCACTTAATATACCCCCCCGCTGAACTAACTTTAACCCTTACTCCGCATCCAGTCCAATATCAAAATTGACGGCACTATGGGTCAAAGCTCCAACGGAGATAATGTCGACGCCTGTTTTGGCTATGCCTGCGATGGTTTTGAGGTTCACCCCGCCTGACGCCTCAAGCACGGGGCGGTGACCCTCATGCGCGTCGGCAATAGTCACGGCTTTGCGGAGCATATCTGCCCCCATATTATCAAGCAGCACGACGTCAGGGGCAAATGGAAGGGCTTTTTCAAGCTGCTCTAGGCGGTCAACTTCGACGCTAACGCGGCACATATGATCGGCGCCCGCTTTGATGGTTTTCAGTGCCGCTTCGATACCACCTGCGAGGGCGATATGGTTGTCCTTGATCATGATCGCGTCAGATAGGCTACCGCGGTGGGTCGCGCCGCCGCCTGCGAGGACAGCGCGTTTTTCTAGCGCGCGTAATCCTGGCGTGGTTTTACGGGTCGCGGCGACTTTGGCGCGTGTACCGCCCGTGAGCTTTACATATTGCGAGGTCAGGGTGGCGATGCCCGATAATTTGCCCATGAAATTAAGCGCGGTACGTTCACCCATTAAAAGGCTTCTCACAGGGCCTTTCAGGGTAGCAATCAATGTACCCTTTTCAAGCGCAGCCCCATCTTCAAGGTGGGGTGTAAATTCAACACGCGGATCAACAAGCGCAAAGGTCATGGCAGCGGCTTGAAGCCCTGCGAGGACGCCGCTATCGCGGGACTTAAAATAAAGCGTCGCCTCAGCTGCTTCAGGCACAAGCAGGTTCGCGGTGATGTCGCCTGCGGTGCCGAAATCCTCAGCAAGAGCCATGCGGACAATCGGTTCAACAACGGTTGGGGGAAGAGGTGGGTAGGTCATGGTTATTCCCCGAATAAATAAATCGCACCATCTTCTGTGCTGCAATTTTCTAAATCTAATTGTAAATGTGGTTGCGTAACAACAGGTATATTTACTTGTAATAAATAATGCTCATTGTTTTCAAGAAGTGCAATTACTTGTCCATCTTGATAGTTTGGGTAAGCCATACACGAGGCAAGGGGGGATGTTTCTCTGACTTGCTGAACAAGACCCTCTTGTAAACTTGTTAGAGCTGATGAGACGTTATCGTCAATTATCGAAAGAGATGTTTTTATCGTATTGTCCTCATAAAGGAGTAGTCCGATCGCATCCATCTTATTTGTTTGCTGTAGCATTTTATTGGCAATTACACTCATGTGAGCAAGTAATTCTTGAAATTGATCTTCTGATTTTTCCGTCATAATTAATCTAGCCGATCATAAGTGATATAAGATGAGCGGGCGTCTGCCTTCGTCTCGGGGAAGTCCGTGCGGAAATGGCCGCCGCGGCTTTCTTCGCGGACGAGGGCGGCGCAGGCAATGATGCGAGACGCAATCAGCGGGTTGGCCCGTCCGACGTGGTCAATCATGCCGTCAATCATATCGATGAGCTTATTTAGGTTCTGCGCGTTTCGCTGTACGCCGCAATAATTGGTCATAGCGTTACGTAGGGTTTGGCTGATCTCGGGTGTCATATAGAGCCACGGTTGCGGCTTTATACGCACGGCGCGTTTCTCGCGCACCTCGCTACCATTGATCATCTCGGCGGCGCGGCCCCCGAAGACTGTGGCCTCTAACAGCGAATTACTGGCGAGGCGGTTAGCCCCGTGAACACCTGTGGCGGAGCATTCCCCTAACGCAACGAGGCCGTCCAAGGAGGTCTGCCCGTAACTATCCGTGGCGAGGCCGCCCATATGGTAATGCACGGCGGGGGCGACAGGGATGGGGGCGATGCTCGGGTCAATGCCTGCGCTCATGCAGCTATCATAAACGGTTGGAAATTCATCCTTGAAATGGCTCCCGACCGCTTCGCGGCAATCGAGGAAAGGCTGTCGTCCTGCGGCAATCTCAGCAAAGATCGCACGGGCCACATCATCACGCGGAGCCAGTTCGCCGTCTTTATGATAGCGCGGCATGAAGCGTTTGCCCTTTGGGTCAATCAAGGTCGCGCCGTGACCGCGTAGGGCTTCAGTCGCGAGGGGCGCAGGGTCGCGGCCAATATTAATCGCGGTGGGATGAAATTGCACAAATTCCATATCGCGCATTTTCGCGCCGACAACGGCGGCCATACCCAGCGCGTCTCCGCGGGCTGTTTTCGGATTGGTTGTCACGGCAAAAAGTCCGCCGACTCCGCCTGTGGCGAGGATAGTCACATCGGCTTCTATGCCTAGCAGACTCCCGCAGTCCCGCCGTGCGAGCGCGCCCGCGATACCGCCGTGGCCATCTGTGAGCAAGCTCTCAGCGCGCCATCCGATCAGGCCCGTAATATGGTCAGCGGCCTGCGCTTGCTTGACCATAACGTCGATAATTTCTTTACCCGCCGTATCGCCTTTAACGCGGGCCACGCGGGGGACGGCGTGAGCGGCTTCGAGGCTAAGATGGAGCTGCCCGTTTTCGTCGCGGTCAAACGGCACACCGAGCGCGTCGAGATCATGCACACGCGCCGCGCCTTCACTAGCGAGGATATGGGCAATCTCTGGGTTAACAAGCCCGTCGCCTGCCGCGATCGTATCCGCCGCGTGGCTCTCAGGGCTATCATCAGGATGCAGCGCGGCGGCTATTCCGCCTTGCGCCCACGCACTGGCAGAGCCTTTGGACGACCGCCGCGAGGTCAAAACAAACACCTTCCGCGGCGCGAGTTTCAGGGCGGTATAAAGTCCTGCTAAGCCCGCCCCTACGATCAGGACAGATCCTGCGGGAAGACGTTTTGTATCGAGAGTTCCTAGGGGCATAAATTTGAACGATGCATGTTTATTTTTATCAGGAGTTCAAAGTTATAGGGATTAAGCGTTATTGCAAGTTTTCAAGGAAAATTCTTTCGCGTGGGCGAGGCGGGTGTTTCGTTCTGGGTGATTTTGTTTTTTGGTGCATAGGAAAGAAGAAGTATAGCCAAGCTAGACATTAGCGAGTGTACTTGGGGCGACTTTAATATGCTCAGGCAGTCGTGTTTTCAAATAGTTTCGATTTAAATTTGTCGATAAAGATGCATAGCTGTATGCTCTTAAAATGAACCATAGCAACGCCATACTGACCCGCAAAGACCTTCTTGATTTGGACGATGACACTTTGCTTGGACATTGCCGCCAAGAGTGCTTTCGAGCCTCGGGGCCCGGAGGTCAACATCGCAACACCACGGATTCCGCAGTTCGGCTGTCAGTGCAAGGCGGGACAATCATGGCCATGTGCGCCGACCACCGCTCGCAACACCGCAATCGAGCCGAAGCTTTAAAGCGCCTCCGATCGACCATAGCGCTGGAGTTGCGCATGCCAATAACGCCTAACGACCCGTCCCAAAATATTAAATCATTGTGGCAAGGCTCTTGGAAAATTGGCAAAAAAGACCGCCGTTACGCTGAATTCATCGCTCACCTTCTCGACGTTATCTCGCATTATGATTGGGCCATTGGCCACTCGGCAAGCGCACTTGATATCTCAACGGGGAAACTTATTCGAATCCTCGCTAAAGACCCCCATGCGTGGAACGCCGTAAATGAATCTCGAGCGAAGTTAGATTTAGTGAATTTGAGGCGACCTTAAGCCCATGCCAGATAACACTAAATATATAAATCAAACACGAAAATGGTTGACCGATGTCGTTATTGGGCACTCTCTATGTCCTTTCGCAAAACGGGAACATGACAATGATCGCATTCATTATGACGTCATCGAGACGGCAGATTTACATAATCAATTAGAGCAAATAGTCGCGCAATGCAGCGCGCTTGATAAGGATATAAATAGAGAAACGAGCCTCTTAATATTCCCGCTTGGTCTTTCTGATTTTGAGGAATATTTAGATATGTTAGACATCGCCACGGCTTTATTAAACGCTCAGAGCTATGAAGGCGTCTATCAATTAGCAAGTTTTCACCCTAATTATTGCTTTGCAGGTGCAGACCTTGATGATCCCAGCAATTATACAAACAGATCACCTTATCCAGTACTGCATATTTTACGAGAATCTAGTATTGAAGCCGCCTTAAAAAACTATCCTAACCCAGAAAAAATCCCTGAACGTAACATCCAATTAACGAAGAGTTTAGGCGTGGAGACCATGCGGGCATTATTGGCCGATTGCTACAAATAGCTAAAATATAGTATCAAAAAGAGCTTTTAACCAGTGTCCTTCTTTGGGCGACTTAAGCCTCTGACTTAATGTCTCCTTTGCCCCTTTTGGGAAAATAATCTGAATATCCCATTAGCGGTGCACAAAACACGCACTAAGGGGGTGCGTGTTTTGCGGCCCTTCTGTTCACATTTTACCTTTGGCAAAAAGTGAATTAAATCACCTTCACATCAGCTTCGGCAAGGTCGGGGTCGAAATGGCCTTTGACGGGGTCGAACTTGACATTGATCATATCGACGACGGCTTTGTGGGCACGTTTGCGCATATCTTCATCGACGAGGACTTCATTGGTTTCATCGCGCAGACATTCATAGAGGTTTTCGAGGGTGATGCGCTTCATATGCGGGCAGAGGTTACAGGGGCGGATAAAGTCAGTCTGTGGATTGGCCATAGCGACATTATCGGACATGGAACATTCCGTCAGCAGGATGACGTTCTCTGGCTTTTTGTCAGAGACATAATCGCTCATGGCCTTGGTTGAGCCTGTGAAATCCGACTCGGCGACCACTTCGGGTGGGCATTCAGGGTGAGCGAGCACGATCACGCCGGGGTTGGCATCCCGCATATCGCGTACGTCTTGGGCGCTAAAGCGTGCATGAACTTCGCAGCGGCCATGCCACGCGATGACCTCGACGTCGGTTTGCTTGGCGACATTTTTCGCGAGGAACTCATCAGGCAGCATGATGACTTTATTCACGCCCCATTCCTTGGTGATATGTTCGACAATGGCAACCGCATTTGAGCTTGTGCAGCAAATATCGCTCTCGGCTTTTACGTCGGCGGATGTGTTGACATAGGTCACAACGGGAATGCCCGGATAGCGTTGTTTGATGAGTTTAATATCATCGCCCGTAATTGACGAGGCGAGGGAGCATCCTGCGCGCATGGACGGGATAAAGACTTTTTTATCGGGGCAAAGAATTTTCGACGTTTCGGCCATGAAATGCACGCCGCCTTGGATGATCATATCGGCGTCCGTCTTGGTGGCCTCAATCGCAAGTCCAAGGCTGTCGCCTTTATAATCCCCAACGAGGCCAAAGATATCAGGCGTCATATAATTATGGGCGAGGATAACTGCGTTTTTCTTTTTCTTGAGCGTGTTAATCGCATGGACAAGCGGTGCGTAGGCGGGCCATTCAAATTTCGGGATAAAGTCTGATACCTCATCATAAAGGTGATCGGTCGCCGCTTTCACTTCGTCCGTGTAGGCTAGTTCACTCGCAGGAATGTTTGGGACAGCGCATACGCCGTTCTCAACCTCAAGCGTTTGGCCAATCCAACGACCATTTTCCCAATTGACGAGTTCTTTACCCATGAGGCCCTCCAATGATTATTCTAAGGCCTATATAAGGTGAGGTTTCGGAAATTGCGACCTAAATTACCCGAAAAAAGACAGCCCAATCAGAGCCGTAAGGCTTAACACGCCGCTGACGATACTAAATTTCGCGCTGCGGGATGTGGCTAGTCGGTTTGTTTTATCTTTTGCCCGCGCCCACAGCCCAAAGATAAGGGCGAGGAGGGCGCTAAGACCCCCGTAAATTTGGAAACCTAAACGAGCGGGGCTTTCTAGTGTGATCGCGCCATTACGATGACCGAGGTAAAAGGATGCCGTCAGAAATATAGCCGCGATTGCAAATAAGAGAGCTAAGATTTTAAGGATCGCACGCATAGGTTAACTTTGGTGGAGCTTATGGAAATGGTCAAGGAAAAGCGCTTCGGCAGCAACCACAGGTTTGGGGGCTAATGTTATATGCACGCCCTCGGGCGGGGTCGTGAAAAAGGTGTTGGCTTCCTCCACGCTAAAGCCTGCGATTTGCGTCGCTTCGAACCACGCGCAATAAATATCGCAAGCTTTGATCTTTTTCTTGAGGCGGGTCGGGATTTCAGGCGGGAGGCCAAAGCGGATGTGTACGGCTTCCTCAAGACGCGCTTCAAAGGCTTTATAGTCCAGGCCAAGGGCGGTTTTAAACGGGCTAATCATATCGCCAATGACATATTCTGCCGCGTCGTGAAGCAGGCAGGTCAGGCGCTCGGCTTTGGTGGCTTTTGGGTTAATTTGATGAAACAGGTTTTCAACAATGACACTATGTTCGGCGACGCTAAAGGCATGATCCCCCGATGTTTGACCGTTCCACCGCGCCACCCGCGCCAAGCCGCGCGCAATGTCTTCAATCTCAATATCGAGGGGCGAGGGGTCAAGCAGGTCAAGCCGACGGCCTGAGAGCATACGTTGCCATGCGCGTTTTTGGGCGCGTTTTTGGACGCGGGCTGGGGGTGGGGTGTTTTTATAAACCATTTTGATTATTTAGACGGCTGGTTATCTCGCCACAAACCTTTATGGGCGATGTCTCCATTTGGAAAATAAGCAATGCCGTAACCGTTAAAGGCATTGTCCTTAAACGCCCCGACATATTTTTGTCCATTGGCAAAATAATAGGTCCCTTGCCCTTCGCTTACGCGGTTGACATGATCACCGACATAGACCCACCCGTCGGCGCTGTAATATGTTCCAAATCCATTGACCTCGCCGCCTTCATGATGACCTGTATATTTATCGCCAGAGGCAAAATAGTATGTGCCTTGGCCGCTTGGTTTACCTGTTTTAAATTCGCCCGAATATTTATCACCATTCGCCGTTAGGTATGTGCCTTGCCCGTCCTGTTCACCGCGCGTGAAATTTCCTTTATAGCTATCGCCAGAGGCCCAAATATAATGGCCCAAGCCATCAGGAACGCTGGATTTGTGCGGGCCTTTATAATAGTTTCCGCTCGCATTGATAAACGTACCAAAGCCGTTATGGCAGTCGCCGTCTATGCAGCCTGTTTTGTTTTCTGCTTGGTATTTGGCGATTAAACTTACATTGTCTTGCGCCGTCTCGCGGTTTTTTTGCGCCGAAATGAGAATGTTCTGAACGTCATCAGGCCGCACGCTTGGCACATCGCCTAAGGGTTCTTGGCCAACTGAATGCGGCGCATATATTGCGGATAAAGCGAATAAGGCGGTTATACAGATAGACTTCATTTTATGTTCCAACCCGTTTTACAAATATTGCACCCGCAGAGTAACCTGCGCCGAAGGAGCAGATCAGGCCTCTATCGCCGTCTTTGAAATCGTCACTATGTTTGTGGAAGGCGATGATCGACCCTGCGCTAGAGGTGTTGGCATATTCATCCAAAACGACAGGCGCTTGTTCAATTTCGACGTCTTTGCCAAGGACCTTCTTCGCGATCAACACGTTCATATTCAGGTTGGCTTGGTGGAGCCACATGCGTTTTAAGTCGTTCGGGTCAATATTATGTTTAGCGCATTCTTCATTGATCATAGCGGCGACCATTGGCACGACTTCTTTGAACACGCTGCGGCCATTTTGCACGAATAATTTATCCGTCAGACCGCGCTTGCCGCGCTCGCCTTTAAGGCCATCATCTTCGGGGGCACAGTGATTGAGGAAGCCGAAATTATTGCGGATATTGTTAGAGAATTTTGTCACGAGTTTCGCGCCGATGACCTCCCAATGTTCCTTTGGGGCAATGTCTTCACGCTCAAGCAGGACGGCGGTGGCGACGTCGCCGAAAATGAAATGGCTATCGCGGTCTTTAAAGTTCAAATGGGCTGTGCAAATCTCGGGGTTCACGACCAAAACAGAGCGTGCTTGGCCGCCCAAGATCAAACCGCGCGCCGCTTCGATTCCGAAGGTCGCACTTGAACAAGCCACATTCATATCAAAGGCAAAACCCGATGTGCCGAGGATATCCTGCACTTCAACAGCAATCGCAGGGTAGCCGCGCTGTAAGTTGGAGCACGCGACAATCACGGCGTCGACATCTTCAGGGGCGCGGCCTACGCGTTCTAAAGCTTGGGTGGCCGCGTGGCTCGCCATTTCCGCGAGGATAGACGGCTGGTCGTCGGGGCGCGCAGGAATATGCGGGGCCATAATATCAGGGTTAAGGATAGGCTCTTTAGAGATGACAAAACGGGATTTAATACCAGAGGCTTTCTCGATGAAAGCCGCGTTGGAATATTCAAGCGCGTTCTTTGTGCCGGCCTCGATTTCGGCCGCGTTCTCGCCGTTCCATTTATCGACGTAAGCATTGAAAGCTACCACCAATTCTTCGTTGGAAATCGAATCTTTAGGGGTCCAAAGACCTGTGGCGCTAATAACGGCTTTCATACAAATATCCTGTCTAAAAAACTCGAAACATCTCCATAGCGACTATAGAGGGGCAGGGCTAGGGGAAAACTAACCGAGCGCCTTACACGGCTCATATGCGTGGCAATTGGTGCTGTGGTCATTGATCATGCCGACGGCTTGCATGAAGGCGTAGACAATCACGGGGCCGACGAATTTGAAGCCGCGCTTTTTCAGGTCTTTTGACAGAGCAATGGACTCAGGACTATCGACAGGAGAGTCTTTAAAGTCTTCCCACGCATTTTGGATAGGTTTACCACCCACGTAGTTCCAAAGATAGTCAGAGAAATCAATCCCTTCATTGTCGCGCATTTTAACAAACAGGTGCGCATTGGTAATGGTCGCATTGATCTTTAACTTAGAGCGAATAACGCCCGCATTCCCGAGTAACCGTTCACGGTCTGCATCTGTGTAATGGATGAGCTTATCAGGGTCGAAATTATCATAGGCACGGATCATCTCTTCGCGCTTTCTCAATATTGTAATCCACGCGAGTCCTGCCTGTTGCCCGTCTAAAATGAGTTTGCGGAAAAGAGCTTTGCCATTATGGACGGGACGGCCCCATTCGGTGTCGTGGTAATGGGTATAGAGCGGGTCGTTAGATGTCGCCCATCCGCAACGGGGAAGGTCGGGAATAGCATTGTCAGGGTAACTCATGATCGTCTCTCTATCACAAATATTTTTCCATGCCGATATTGGCGCGTTCATAAACGGGATGGGGACCTTCGTGATTTATACGCCATCCATTGCGGGCATAAAGGCGTAGGGCTGCTTCATTACGGGTGTTAGAGAGAAGGAATAAATAATCTAATCCCAGATCATTTATAGCGTAAGCCTCTATGGCTGTTATAAGCTGTTGGCCAATACCGCGTCCACGAAACTGTGAATCGACGGCCATTTTAGTTAACTCATAACGACCGTCATTATGTTTTTTCAGCGCACAAGCGCCAGCGACTTCATCGTCTATATGAACAGAGAATACATGATTACCATTTTGCGTATATATTTCAGGATGGGCAATCATTAATTTATCGCTCTCCTCTAGGTGGTGCATGTCTTTAATCCATGCCGCATTCAGCGCCGCAAAGTGGGGCAGAGCGCTGGGGTCATTTCGTCGAACATCAAGTTTCATAGATTTTACCTAATCTTAAAATTAGCTTATTTCAAAATCTTCGGGTCGGTAGCTGGGGTCGGGGTAATCAGGGTTCATAGCCTCTAAAGTCTCACGCACTAACCCTGAGACAATTGCCCCGCGCGTAGAGCGACTATCAGACGGGATAACGTACCACGGCGCGTGGTCTGTGGACGTGCGCTTTAGCATGGTGTCATAAGCGTCCATAAAGTCTGGCCAGAGTTTACGGTCATCAAGATCACTTGGATTAAATTTCCAGCGTTTACGCGGCACATCAAGACGGTCTTGGAGACGCTCGCCTTGGGTTTCATAAGAAATATTGAGCATACATTTTAGGATGGTCGTGCCGTTCTCAACGAGATGCTTTTCAAAGGCGTTAATTTGCTCATAGCGTTGCTCAATGGTTTTTGCGTCGACAAATTCACGTACCTTCACGACGAGGACGTCTTCATAGTGAGAGCGGTTAAACACTGTGATATGGCCCTTTTGTGGGCAGACTTGATGAATGCGCCACAGATAATCATGGGCGAGTTCCGTTTTTGTCGGAGACTTAAATGCGGCCACATGGGTGTTGAGCGGCGGTGTACGGTTGAAAATTGCTGAGGTTGTGCCGTCTTTCCCGCTCGTATCCATGCCTTGCAGCACGATAAGCAGGCTACGGCTGGCCTCGCCGTAAAGCTTATGAGCGAGAGGACTTATGGCTTTGGCGTTCTCTTTAGCTGCGTCACGGGCAGCGGTTTTATTTTTGAAAAGCTCAACCCGCGTGGCGAAATCATCCAAAACGGCGCGTCCATCTGTAGGGGCGCGATACTGAGAGGCAGGAAGTGACATAGTGGCTCCGAATATAAGGTTGCTCCTCTATAGCGGGGACGGCGGGAAATCTAAAGCCCTGCTGGTGACGTTTTCTTGATGTAACTGTCTTTTGACATATGAGCCATTGAGGGCGTAGGGAGAAGGTGACTTTAATTGTGATGTTTAAGAAAGGTCACGTCATGCGTTTTCGCTCTCAAATATTCTCACTCGCCGCATTTAC
Organism: Maricaulaceae bacterium; assembly: GCA_039989855.1. Taxonomy (GTDB): domain Bacteria; phylum Pseudomonadota; class Alphaproteobacteria; order Caulobacterales; family Maricaulaceae; genus CALFVT01. The sequence continues at coordinate 146,357 of JBDXGZ010000008.1, forward strand.
GGCTCTCGTCGCCTGCGGCGTGAATAGTTCTAACGCCCAAGTGACGTCTGATGTGAAAACTACGTCCGTCGCCACGGTCGAGGCGTCGACGGGCACATGGGCCGTTCGCGCAGATGAAAGCACGGTGACCTTTACAGGAAAGCAAACAGGTAATGATTTCACGGGTGAGTTTAAAGACTTCACGGCAGAGATTATCTTTGACCCTGAAAACCTGAGCGCGGCGAGCGTTAAGGCCGTGATTGATATGTCGTCCTTTGATGCAGGCGATAATGACCGTAATGATGCCCTGCCAGGCAAAGAATGGTTTTCAGTTAAAAAATTCCCCAACGCGGTTTTTACCGCCGATGAGTTTACAATGACTGATACAGGCTACGCGGCGGCGGGTGAACTGAGCTTGCGCGGTGTAAGCCTACCTGTAACGCTGCCCTTTGATCTCTCCATCACAGACGATGTTGCAACTATGAACGGTGAGCTTGTAATTGACCGTAGCGATTTCGGTGTCGGTCAAGGTGCGTGGGCCAAAGGTGAATGGGTCGATCTGAACGTCACGGTGAATGTGACGATTGTTGCCGACGCCAATTAAGCGCTAGTGCGCATCTTCTTTTAGCATTTCTAATTCCAGCCATTCATCCTCTTTGGCGGCGAGGTCGTTTTGCGCGGCTGAAAGCTCTTCGACGATTTTATTATATTTGTCGGGATTGTCCGCAAAGAGGTTAGCGTCCGCGAGTGAGGCTTCAGCGGTGGTGATTTTTGCTTCAAGCGCGGCCATTTCCTTGGGTAAGCTCTCGAGGCGGAACTTATGTTTGTAAGAGAGCTTTGCTGCTGATTTCGCCGCAGGTTTCGCGGCTGATGTCTTTGCGCTCGTCTTTTTCGATTCACTCGCTTGCGCGGTGGCTTTACGGGCTTTCACCCCTTCGCCGCGTTGGTTGATCATATCGCTATAACCGCCCGCATAGGTTTGCCATTCCCCCGGCCCTTCATAGGCGAGGGTACGGGACACGGTACGGTCAAGGAAGTCGCGGTCATGAGAGATCAAAATCACTGTACCTTTGTAATCTGCAATTAATTCTTGCAGGAGGTCTAGTGTTTCCAAATCGAGATCATTCGTCGGCTCATCAAGGATGAGAATATTAGACGGTAAGCGAAGCCCACGCGCGAGTTGCAAACGCCCGCGCTCTCCGCCCGACAGCACATGTATCGGTGTGCGCGCCTGTTCAGGCAGGAACAAAAAGTCCTTCATATAGCGCATAACGTGGACGGATTTGTCGCCGACAGTCACAAGATCACCGCCGCCGTCCGTCATGGCGTCCGATAAGGTCCACTCGGGATTGAGGCTCTCGCGCTTTTGGTCGATGATTAAAGGCTCGAGCCCAACACCAAGGTCAATCGTGCCGCTATCAGGGGCAAGCTCGCCAATGATCATTTTGAGTAAGGTTGTTTTCCCCGCGCCGTTGGGGCCGACAATGCCTAGCCGCTCTCCGCGCATAAGCTTGAGGGATAGGTCGTTGATAATCACACGCTCGCCAAATGATTTAGAGACGTTCTTGAGTAGGGCGACTTTCTTACCAGAGCTTTCAGCGTCAAGCGAGCTCATTGTTGCGTTGCCTTGGGCGTGGCGGTGGCCTTTATATTTTGTGCGAAGATCACCTAATTCTTTGAGGCGGCGCACATTACGCTTACGGCGGCCAGATACCCCGTGAACGACCCAATGTTGTTCGCGGTGGATCTGGCGCTTTAATTTGTGATGCTCAAGCTGTTCTTGCTCTAGGAACTCATCGCGCCAATCTTCGAAATGGGCGAAACTCTTATCCATTGTGTGCGTGACGCCGCGGTCAACCCAAACGGTTTTACGCGATAGTTTCTCAAGGAAGCGCCTATCATGAGAGATAAGCAGCAGCGCTGAATTCATTGACGCAACTTCGCCTTCGAGCCATTCAATCGCTGGAAGGTCGAGGTGGTTGGTTGGTTCGTCGAGCATGAGAATATCAGGCTCAGGCGCAAGGGTACGAGCTAGGGCGGCGCGGCGAATTTCTCCGCCAGACAAATGGGTTGGCTCTTCGTCCCCGCTCAGGCCAAGGGCATCTAGCAAATAAGGAATGCGGTAGCCGTCATCACTGCCCTCTAACCCTGCCTCAATATAATCGCGTATGGTGGCAAAACCCGTCAGGTCAGGCTCTTGCGGCAAGTAGCGGGTCGTCGTTCCGGGTTTCAGGAAGTAATCCCCGCCATCCGCTTCAATTTGTCCGTCCGCCATTTTCAATAGAGTCGACTTGCCCGAGCCGTTACGCCCCACGAGGCAGATACGGTCGCGCGGCATGACCGCCAAATCAGCGCCCTCAAAAAGCGGCGTACTGCCAAAGGTCAGCTGTATATCTTGAAGCGTTAAAAGCGGTGGAGAGGCCATAAGGTATGTCGTGTCATGAAAGCAAAACGGCTTATGGCCTGTAACGCTTACATTGGTCAAGCGATTGCCTGTCTAAGATTATGAGACTGTTTTTACGAAAGCTACGTTGGTTTTTATGTTAAAAATAATTTTGTTTAATTTCTGATGCGACGGGCCTATAGACGGGCCTGTAGACGAGGTAGGGGTAGTTGGGTAATAAGCACATGATGACATTGAAACCTTATATGACCAAAGTCCTACTGATCTGGGTGTGTAGTCTTCTCGTTGGTTTTAGTTTTGCTGCGGCTCAATCTAACCGTACTGAAATTTCTTTTCCAACGCCGCCGCACACGGCTGAAGCTTTGCAATCTGAAATTTCGACGATGCAAGCAGAGGCGGCTTTATCGGTTGAGCAGAAAACCACTCTTGAAACGACCTATAATTCCGCCGTGAATGAGCTGAATGTCGCTAACCAAGCGCGCCAAGATGCTATTCGCTTTGAACGTGAGTTGCGAGAGGCTGAAGCGACAGAACTGCGTTTGCAACGCGATATTGTGAGTTTGCGAGAAAGTTTGCAAAACCAAACAGATCAAGAAGACCTCGACCGTTCATTGACACTTTTAGAGCGTGAACTGTCTAGTCGTGAGGGCGACCTTCGGGCCTACCGCACAGAATTAGCCCAATATGAAGCGACGTTGGATAATCTCTTGCAACGCCCCTTGCAAATTCGTGAAGCGCTGACGCTGGCTCGTAATGACGTCACGGGTTTTGAAACAGAACTGAGCAACCTTGGAGAGGGGCAAGAAACTTTGGCTGATAAGGCCGCACGGCGCTTGCTCGAAGCCAAATTTCACCGCACGCAAACGCAGATAATTGCACTTGAGAGTGAGCTTGCGGGGCTCAGCTCCCGTCAAGAGCTTGTTAGCCTACGCCGCGATATTGTCACGCTGAGAATTGCCCAAGCTGAAGCGCGAATTCTCGCCTTGCAAAGCCGTACGGGACTGCGCCGTATTCGTCTAGCGCAAGCGGTTTTGGAACAGGCTAAATCCGACCTCAGTATCCTTGAGAATGAACACCCCTTTGTACGCGACTATGCAGCAGAGAATTATAACCTTGCATCGAAGCTTTCTAATATTGCTGAAAATGGTGGTCTCTATCCACGTAGGCTTGCGGATGCACAGGACGCTTTGGCAGTGGCGCGCGAAGATTTGCGTCTGGCGAACCAACTTGTCGAATTGGGTAATTTGAACCGTGCGTCCAATACGAATTTGCGCCGCATTCAAAATAAACGCGAACCGTTAAGCGCCATACGCGTACAGATTAATGTCACGAAAAAAGATATTGCGGATCAAATGCAAGCACGTATCTTGGCCGAAGATGAACTCCGTGAGCTGACAATCAGAGGGGCTAATCTCAGTACGGAATTTGAAGAGTGGAGGGTCGAGCAGGCCTACGCCGAGCCATTGTCAGATACGAGTCTAGCTTTATTATTATCCCTTAATCAACGCCGTAATGGATATTTAACAGAGCTGATTAATGCGGCGACTGTTAATATTGATGATGCGAATATACTCCTCGAAGTGCAAACGGGATGGCGGCAACAAGTTTCTGATTTACGTGACTTATTGAATAAAACGCTCTTGTGGATTCCGAGCTCTGACATCATCGGAAAAAATTGGCCAGGGCAGGTAGTTCGCGGTACGTCGAAACTAGTGGACGGGGACCGTGTATCACTTGTATGGCGGAATTTTACGGGCGGATTGTGGCGTCATTCCCCGATTATTTTACTCGGGTTATTACTGATAGTAGCGTTAATAGGGGCCAGAAAAAATCTACATGAAACGCTGCATAACATCGCAAATAAAGTAGGGCGCGTACAGGAAGATAGTTATTGGCATACGCCGCGTGCAATTATTCTATGTGGATTAATTGCTTTACCACTTCCTATCGTGTTGGCCGTTGTCGGCTATTTGTTTTCGCAAGCTGCAACGCCAGACCCATTTATATTGCAATTAGGCCAAACGGGATTTGATCTAGCTGGGTTTCTCTGGTTTTTCCTAACGTGGCGAGAATGGAATAAAGAGAAGGCGGTGATGGGGCCGCACTTCGGCTTACCTCGAAATGTTAGAGACAGCATCCTGCGTGAACTCAAATGGTTTATTCCGTTTGGGGCGATTATCATCGGTGCGGTGACGGCAACCCAAAATAGTCGTGACACAGATATTTATAGCGGCTTTAGTGTGTTTGTTTTCATTGTAACGGCGCTAACCATTGCTATATTCGCGCTTCGGGTTTTATGGGCCAAGAGAGCTGCGATGAACAAAGCGGTCGATCAAGGCAGCCGCATATTGAAATATCGGAAAACGATTACCGTTTTATTTGTCGGCCTTCCGGTATTATCGGCGCTTCTCGCGGTCTTAGGCTTTTATGAAACGGCGCGGGTTTTACTCTCACGCTTACTGTTTTCAAGCGGCTTAATTATTACAACCTACGTGCTTTACGGCTTGATAAGTCGAACGGTTTTAGTGGCCCAAAGGCGTTTGTCTTTGCAACAAGCGATAGAGCGGCGTGACCGCGTTATTAAAGACCGCGAAATGAAACAAGCGGCGGCGGAGCGCGGAGAAGAGCTGTTGGATCCGCCAAGCGTTGATTACGAACAGATTGATGTTGAAACTATGTCCCGTCAAACATCGCAACTTATGAATACACTGGTCACAGTAGGCTTTGCTGCTCTTATGTGGTTATTTTGGCAAGACCTTCTGCCCGCGCTTTCCGCCTTTGATGATGTGAAAATTAATTTAGGTCAATCCATCGGGGTTAATGGGGAGCTGGTTCAAAGCTCTGTCTCTCTCTGGACTATCTTGAAGGCCTTTGCTATTTTAACCCTCACCATCATATCCGCGAAAAACTTCCCGGGTTTCTTAGAAGTCTTCGTTTTGGATAATTTCAAATTTGACCCTGGAACCCGCTACGCGGTGATTACTGTTTTAGGTTATTTTATCTTTGCCGTCGGCTTGACACTGACCTTCTCAATATTAGGGGTTGAATGGGCGAAGTTCCAGTGGATTGTCGCCGCCCTAGGCGTGGGTATCGGATTTGGTTTGCAAGAGATTATTGCGAACTTTATCTCGGGTTTGATTATCCTCTTTGAACGTCCTATTCGTATCGGTGATTATGTCACCATTGGCGATCAAAGCGGAACCGTCAGCCGTATTAAAATTCGCGCTACCACGTTAACGGATTTAGATAACCGCGAGATTTTAATACCGAACAAAGAGATTATTACAGGAAGAGTGACAAATTGGACTCTCAGCAATGCCGTGACGCGCCTGAAAATATTTGTTGGTATTGCTTACGGGTCTGACACGGATAAAGCGCGGGAGATCATGCTCTCGGTCTTGAAAGATCATCATAAAACCCTCGATAGACCTAGCCCACAAGTCCTGTTTATGGGCTTCGGTGAAAGTGCGCTTGATTTTGAACTACGGGCTTTCATTGCAAGCTTTGAGGATAGGTTCCCCGTTCTCGATAGTCTTCATAATGAGATTAATAAAGCGCTTGAATCGGAGGGTATTACAATTCCGTTCCCACAACGCGACCTGCATATTATCTCCGAAGTGTCTGCGGCGTCCCGTAAGCCCAAGACGCAACCCAAAGCAAAGCCTAAGCCTGCTTAGGGCTTAGAGATGGGCAATGGTTATAATGCATAAGATTATTAGCGCGCATGTTATATTTACATCTTAAATTGTATGCGGTTTAAATTGATAATGATTTCATCCAGTTTTTTGGATCATTAATAGGTTTTCAGATGTGAGGGAACCGCTGTTTTCTTGGACGATAGGCAGACATAAGTTCATGGTAAATACCGAGCCAAAGCCCAGTATGGACTGAACAATTATTTCACCTTTCATAATGTCTACGAGGCGTTTACAAAGTGCTAAGCCCATTCCTGTTCCGCCATATTCTCGGGTGATGGAGCCATCGATTTGGTGGAAAGGTTTGAATATGTCTTCAAAATGTAAGCGGTCAATTCCTATCCCTGTATCGTGGACTTCAAAACTTAATTCCGCTTGGCCGTCTTGTTGTGTTCCGTGGACAAAAAGACGAATATGCCCTTCATAAGTAAACTTTATGGCGTTGTCTAAGAAATGTTCGAGTATCTGTATTATGCGGTAATCATCGCCAATTAATTGTAGTGGTGTTGAGGGATGAATTTTAATTATCAGATCGATGTTCTTCTGGCGAGCTCTTTCTGTCATTTTTGCGGATGCAGTTTTAATGGTTTCATTTAAATCGAAATGATCTTTGGTGAGTTTCATTCGATCATCGCCAATATGCGAGAAATCAAGGATGTTGTTGAGAATTGTCGTTAACTGATCTCCCGACTTTTGCATGATCCCTAACATATCTTCTTGTCGATTGTTAAGCGGTGTAAGACGAAGTGTTTGCACCATACCCAATATCCCGTTCATTGGCGTACGCAATTCATGACTCATTGTGTTTAAAAATTCAGATTTCATTCGGGATGTACGCTTTTCTTCTTCCAGCCCTATTACGGATATTTTTTCTTGTAATTGTATTGCCGCAAGTTTTTCTTGGTTCGATTTTTTTTGAATATATAAAGTTTTGGCACGGCTAGCGCAAAGGTACAGAGCAACAGTAAACGCTGCGAGAGCAAAAAGTTTTTCGACTTCGGCTCCAATTAAAATGGAAGAGCTAGTGACGTAATCAGTATAACTATGCGTGATATCTGTTGTCGTCTGTTGGAGTAAAACGACGATTGTTGACCATGCGGCTATACTTAACCCACCATTGATAAGTATAAGCCTGGGTTTGAACCGCATGGCATGAAAGGCATTTAAAACGAAATAAAAGACAAAGCTTGGTGATTTTAGTGTTGCGGCTGCTGTGCCATATTGCTGGCTAAACATAAATATAATGCAGGAGAGCAGTAGGGTGTCAATCGTAGCCGTGAAAAAGCCGAAGTACTGAATTGATTTAGATTTAAAGATAATAAATAATCTTAAAGCGCAAAATATTGGGAATATTGTCACGAAAAGAGATGTTTGGTTTGTATCTATTGGTGCGTCATCTGCGGAGAAAATAACGCCTTGATAAACTGCGAAAAGTGCGAGGGAGAATAAGAAAACACTGAGGGCAATGATATACTCGTTCTGAACGCCCCATTCATTATTTGTCTTTTCATTAAATGCTTGGATTAATCGTTTCATGCGAACCCCTCAAGTTCAATTCAATTTGTTCCTCAAGCTTTTATTTCATGATCCCTATTATTTCATGATCTCTATAAGTTCGCGCACTCAGTATCGTTAGTTGCGCTTAACGTCATATGTTATGTTTCATAATGTTTAAATTTCATTTAAATTAGTAGCTTTATTATAGGTAAACGGGGGTCAAAAAAGTAAGCCGTTATGCTGACAATCTAATGATTAATTATAATTTCAGGACGTCTCCGGCGAGGTAGAGAGAGCCGCAGATTAAAATTCGGGGCGAGGTTTGGGACGTGTTAGAGCCGTTGCGGGTTAGGGCTTCGGCTGTCGTAATCGCACGTTGGACCGCGTCCACAAGATTGGTTGCAGACTGGGCGAGAAAACCTTGGTCCTTGGCGCGCGCGGCCAACTCATCGGTTTTAAAGCTGGCGTGACCCGGAATATCAAGCGCGATCACCGCACTGGCGAGGCCTTTAAAATAATCAAGATAGCCGCCTAAATCTTTATTGTTAAGCATAGCCATAATCAAAATAAGAGGACGCGGGTCAACGGCTTCAAGGTCGGCCATTTTTGTTGATATAGCTTTCGCTGCGTGAGGGTTATGACCGCCGTCGAGCCAAAGCTCTCCGCCCACGTCACGGACCATATTAGCAAGTTCGCCTGCGTCGTTATTTTGAGTGAGGCATTGCATACGGGCGGGCCATGTGGCTTGTTGTAAGCCTTTTTCGATAGCTTTGGAACTTATCTGCAAGTGGCGCGCGCAGGCGATAGCGAGGCCTGCATTTTGGAATTGATGTTGGCCGACGAGGGCAGGCATGGGTAAATCAAGGAGAGCTGAATTATCCTCATAGACAAGGCGGCCATGTTGAGCGTAAGCACGAAAATCTTGCCCTAATATTTGTGGAGTGAGGCCGAGCTTGTTACATTCCGCATCCAAAACAGCGTTTACGAGTGGGGTTTGCGCACCGATAAAAGCGGGTGTGTGGCGTTTGAAGATACCGGCCTTTTCTCGCGCCACTCCTGCGAGGTCAGTCCCGAGGAATTCGGCGTGATCATAATCAATTGGGGTAATAGCGCTAAGGGCAGGGGTGATGACATTAGTCGCATCGAAACGTCCGCCCAGTCCGACCTCAATCAGGCATAAATCCGCAGGATGCTCTGAGAAGGCGAGGAACATTGCGGCGGTTGTGGCTTCGAAAAAGGAAAGGGGCTCACCATTGTTGGCCGTGCGAACACGGGTGAGAACATCAATGAGTTTATCATCCTCAATCAGTTTGGAGCCGATAACAATGCGTTCATTGAAATGGACAAGATGCGGGGAGGTATAAACATGACACGTTAGCTCTTGGGCTTCGGCCATAGCACGGACAAAGGCAATCGTAGAGCCTTTGCCGTTCGTTCCTGCAACGTGTAGCGTTGGCGGGAGTTTGTGATGGGGGTCGCCGAGGGCTTTGAGGACGCGCTCTATGCGCCCAAGCCCAAGGTCGATGCGTTTGGGATGTAAAGCCAGTAAGGCCGCTAAAGCATCATCAAGAGCAGAGGAGGACATTACGGTCGCAAACTTGAAGCGGTTAAGCCGCTTCGCCCGTCTTGGTCTTTGTTAGGACAGACAGGATGTTGTGGAGCGTATCACGCATATCTTTACGCGCGACAACGCGGTCAATCATGCCTTTTTCTTCAAGGAATTCGGCGCGTTGAAATCCTGCAGGTAGTTTTTCGCGAATGGTTTCTTCAATAACGCGGGGACCCGCGAAGCAAATCAAGGCCCCTGGTTCTGCCAAGTGAACATCGCCTAGCATAGCGTAACTTGCGGTGACGCCGCCCGTTGTTGGGTCACACAAGACGACAATGTAGGGGAGTCCCGCTTCACGTAGAGTTTGAACGGCGATTGTCGTTCGCGGCATTTGCATGAGAGAGAGCGCGCCCTCCTGCATACGTGCACCACCCGCAGCGGTAAAAATAATCAGTGGGAGCTTATGCTCAAGCGCATAATTTGCGGCGGTAATAAAGCCTTCGCCAGCCGCCATTCCGAGGGACCCGCCCATGAAAGCAAAGTTTTGAACAAGGACAACTGATTTCAGACCTTTAATATCACCAACACCTATGGTCATGACATCATCATCACCAGTCTTAACCCGTGCCGCTTTGAGGCGGTCAGAATATTTTTTATCGTCCTTAAATTTCAGAGGATCTTTGGCGACTGACGGAATTTCAACCATGCTGTATTCGCCATCAAACGTATATTCAAACCGTAGCTTTGGTCCAATTCGCATATGGTGGCCAGCCGGCGTGACGTGCAGCATGCCTGGGAGGTCGGCCGAAAATACCATTTCGTTGGATTTTGGGCATTTGATCCATAAATTATCCGGCGTATCCTTCTTAGTGAAGATATTTTTAACGCCAGGCGGAGTAAGTTTTGATAACCAGTTCATAAAATCTATTTGCCTGAAACGCATGAGAAGAGCAATAGAGACTCTATTAAATTTATGTATTTTTACTGTTTTGTATGAGATTAAGTCACTGATATTTCTCGCAGCTCTCACCTTGCTCATATGACGCTTGAATGATAGGCCTTTGTATTATGACATATAAAACAACCCCATTGATTTCTCCTTCGATTTTATCGGCAGACTTTGCACGCCTTGGCGAAGAAGTCCGTGCGATTGATGCAGCAGGTGCAGACATGATTCATATCGATGTTATGGACGGACATTTTGTTCCCAATATTACGATTGGACCCGATGTCTTAGCCGCTTTAAAACCGCACTCAGCCAAGACTTTTGATGTACACCTTATGATTTCACCCGTCGATTATTACCTCGATGCGTTTATTGATGCAGGTGCGGATATTTTGACGATACATCCCGAAGCTGGGCCGCATTTTCACCGAACGATACAGGCGATTAAGGCCCGCGGCATTAAAGCGGGAATTGTCCTGAACCCAGGAACCCCAGCCGATATTGTTGATCATGTTATGGATATGGTTGATATGATCTTGGTGATGAGCGTTAACCCTGGGTTTGGTGGGCAGAGCTTTATTCCAAATCAATTGGATAAAATTACAAGCCTTAGAAAAAAAATAGACAAGACAGGCCGAGACATTATCCTTGAAGTAGACGGCGGCGTAAATCCGACAACCGCAAAGCAATGTATCGCGGCGGGTGCGACCGCGCTTGTGGCTGGTAGTGCTGTCTTCAAAGGCGCAGGATCTTACGGTGAGAACATTAAAGCCCTTCGCGGTGATGCACAGTCGAACGCGGTTTAAGGGTAGAGTTTTTGGCCCGCCGAATTTCCTTAATTACTACGGCATGGACATTTAGCCGTAAGTTCTATCACAGCATTGCTGTGGATGTGGGAGCTCCAGCGCGTGCCGTGAATTTGCGTGTTCCTCGCGTGTCTGTTTTTTGGGATGGACGACCTGACCATATATTGGGTGATAAGAAAATAGGCGGAGAGTTATTAAAGGGGCATTTCAATTATATTGGACAGTCTCTAGATGTCGGAGTTCAGGGCGACCCATGGTCAATCGCAGCTCCTTCGGAACGGTTTGCAGAATGGCTCCACGGCTTCCACTGGATGGCAGATTTGCTCTCTAGCCGCGATAAAGCGGCGATGGTTCGTGCGCGCTACCTTGTGGATCGTTGGTCTGAGCTTTTTGGTCATTGGAATGCTTATGCTTGGAACCCAGACATATTAACCCATAGGCTTTATAATTGGTTGGCATTATGGGCGCCTGCTTTATCAGTAGACAGTTTATCGGACCTTGCTGATACACGTCGGCGTGTAACGGTTAGGCAGCTAAAACGGTTAAAACGAACCTTTACGCGTTTACCTGATGGCCCCATCCGACTAAAAGCGGCTGCGACTTTAGCAATAGGTGGATTAAGGCTCTCTGGGCGAGATGATCCGTTTTATCAAAAAGGCCTTGATTTGCTAGATGATGAGATAACGCGGCAAATTCTACCTGACGGGGGTGTCGTTACACGCTGTCCTGCCGATATTATGGAACTATTATCTGTTCTAATGACGCTTGATGATCTTATACAAAGTCGCGGAGTCGAAGGATCTTCAGCCTTGACCCGGGCGATTGATCGCATGCAACCTGCTTTAACCTTTTTCCAACATACAGACGGAAGACTCGCGTCATTTAACGGAAGTGGAGAAGGGAACCTTTCTTATATCCAAACTCTGTTGAAAAAAGCGAAACTTCCTGATCAACCTTTTTCAATTTGTCCGAATACAGCCTATCAACGTGTTATGGCAGGGGATAGTGTTTTGATCGTCGATTCAGGCGGCACGCCTGACCTTGGTTTTGATACAAAAGCGCATCAGGCCCCACTTGCTTTTGAGCTTTCAAATGAAGCTGGGCGGATGATTGTCAATTGTGGTTGGTCATCAATACAGCCCCCGCGTTGGCACCGCATGATGCGTCATACAGCGTCTCATTCCACTTTAACATTAGATGACCACCCGACAGGAACGTTGATAAAGCAAGGAACATCAGAAGACTTATATGGGTCTGTATTTTCTCAATCTGTCGGGAATGTACAGTTTTCACGTCGTGAACAAACAGCTGGAACGTGGCTGGAAGGGTCGCATGATGGGTATGCTAAGCTTTATGGTTTACATCACCGACGGCGCTTTTTTATTAATGTAGACGGGAAAGATATTCGAGGTGAAGATACTCTATACGTGCCGTTAGGTGAAACGCCAGAAACAAATAAAGCAATCCCTTTCGTATTGAGATTTCATTTGCATCCAAGTGTCATCGTAACTTTAGCGCAGGACCAAAATAGCGCACTTATTATTCAACCCGGTGGGGTAGGATGGCGGTTGCGTACCGATAGTGGTCCCATAAACATCGAAAAATCTGTATATTTAGCAGACGGTTTTCGGGGGCGTGAATGTCAGCAGATTGTTATTCAAGGGGCCGCTTTTGGTGACGGAGACGGGGAAGCTAAATCAAATTGTGTGCGTTGGTCATTACGTCGACTTGAAAAAAGAGTATCACGATGAGCGTAAAGTTAGGAAAAGTTTCACGACGACATTTTGTTAGCCTAGTTATGTCAATTTTTGATTCCGTACTTGGGTTTGTTGCCATGTGTTTGGCGATGACATGGCGGTATGATTTTGAAAACAAACCTATCCCAAATGGTTTGGAAATAACAGCAGGGTTGGTTTATGGGGTTACAGTTTTCGTGGTCTGGATGGGGCTTCGTATCCACCGTGGTGTTTGGCGTTTTACCTCTTTAAGTGATATTCGAGTTCTTCTTCAAGGCATGTTTCTTGTCTCAATCATTATGCCTTTAATTATGTTTTTATTCTTTGATCGTGGGAATAATTTTCCAAGGTCTGTCCCAATAATAGCAGGGGCCGTGTTTTTTGGAGCTTTAACCTTAGTACGCGTCATTGTGATGTTCCTTTACAATGGTGATATCCGTGCAATTTTTCGACGTAAGAATGCTAAACTGCCAAATGCATTACTCTTGGGTTCGGAAAAGTCTGCTTATAATTACATTCGTGATTTAAGCCGTAAGACAGTGGCGCCTAGCTTTAACATTCAAGGCATAGTTACAACAGATGCCAATTATAAAGGCCGTTCAATTAGAGGCGTTCCTGTTCTCGGTGATATTACGGAAATCGAAACACTCGTAAACCATTACAATGTTAAGCGGAGCGGGCTCACCCTTATTGCCACTCAGCCTGATTTACGGCGAGAACAGTCCGATAAGTTTGTTCGCGTCGCCGCCCGTTTGAGTCTGCCATTGGTACGGGTCCAATCAAGTGATGTTTTTGAGCTGACTTCTTTTGAAGCTGCGGATTTGATTGGCCGCCCAGTGCAGAGCCATGATATTTCACCCGTTGAGAAAATGTTGAAGGGAAAAACAGTCCTCGTCACGGGCGGCGGTGGGTCTATTGGCTCTGAACTTGTGCGACAAATATTTAGCCTTATGCCGAAGAAATTACTCGTCCTTGATGTGTCAGAGTTTAATACATATACAATATTACAAGAGCTTGATCCCGATGGACAACTAAGACAATCAGGTAAGCTTGCAGCTTATTTGGGGGATGTACGCGACGAACTACGTGTTGAAGATATATTTAAATCTGAACGGCCTGATATTGTTTTACATGCGGCAGCCCTCAAACATGTTCCTTTAGGAGAGGACAATCCCTTACAAACCTTATCGACAAATTTACTCGGCACGAACCACGTTTTGAAGATGGCACTAAAATACGAAACCGAGAGTTTCACTCTTATTTCAACAGATAAGGCCGTTAAGCCCACCAATATCATGGGAGCGAGTAAACGATTGGCCGAACTCGTGACTCTTTGCGAACAAACTCACGCTGAGAATATGTCAGCAAGTTGTGTTCGCTTTGGAAATGTACTCGCTTCTGCAGGGTCTGTCATTCCTCTGTTTGAAAAGCAAATCGCTAAAGGTGGCCCTGTGACAGTGACTCACAAAGACGTTGAACGTTATTTTATGACGACAGAGGAAGCCGCAGCACTCGTTTTGCAATCTGCAGCTCTTAATTTAAAACGTAAAAGTCGTACTGCAGCCGTCTATGTGCTTGATATGGGCGAGCCCGTAAATATCGCACGCTTGGCGCGACAACTTATTCGACTTCGTGGATTTGTCCCCGAAAGAGATATTGAAATCCAATTCACGGGGCTAAGACCTGGAGAGAAATTAAGCGAAGTTTTGATGGATGACGAAGAGTTTTTAGAGGCGACTTTGGTGCCGGGTGTTCGTCGTTTTAAAGGTATTATTGACGACCCCAGATCGACGGAACGCCGCCTAAATAAAATCATCAAGTCTTTGCAGGCTCGTGACCGTGCCTCTGTCTCTAAGCATATTGCGGATGTAATTCCTGAGTATGTTCCCAATCATGTGCTTTCCAACGACTAAGACTTGTGTTAGTGGCGCGCCGATAATTTGACTCTTGCCACGAAATTTCACTGTGGCCCCATTTGAACAGGACTGACTATGCCGGCTCCCAATCCAAATTTACCTCCTTTTGATCCCGCGCGCCTGACGCCTGTGAAACGCGCGCTTTTGTCTGTCTCAGATAAGTCTCGCCTTGTTGATCAAGCGCGAGCTTTGCATGAGCGTGGTGTAAAGCTTGTCTCTACGGGTGGCACAAGAGCAGCCATTGAAAAGGCAGGCATACCGGTCAAAGACGTGTCTGAGCTGACAAAGTTTCCTGAAATGATGGATGGCCGCGTGAAGACGCTGCACCCGATGGTTCACGGGGGCCTTTTAGGGGACCGCGACCTCGCGTCCCATAAAGACGCGATGCATGATCACGGTATTCTCTCGATCGACTTATTGGTGGTTAATCTTTACCCGTTTGAGCAAGCGGTTGCGAGCGGCGGCTCTTACGAAATGTGCGTTGAAAATATTGATATTGGTGGCCCCGCTATGATCCGCGCGGCGGCTAAAAACCATGCCCACGTCGCTGTTTGTACAGACGCAGATGATGTGGACGCGATCCTAGCTGAAATGGATGCCAATGATAACCACGTCAGCGGAACACTCCGTCAACAACTCGCGGCCAAGACCTATGCTCGCAGTGCGGCCTATGACGCAGCGATTGCGAATTATTTCGCAGATCATCTGGGCGACATGGCCCCAACCTACCGTGCGCAAGCTGGAACGCTGAAACAGACTTTGCGTTACGGCGAAAACCCACATCAAACGGCGAGCTTTTACACGAATGGCTCTAATCGTGCAGGCGTGGCCACAGCTGAGCAATTGCAAGGCAAAGCTTTGTCTTACAATAATATCAATGATACGGACGCGGCCTATGAATTGGTCGCAGAGTTTGGCGACAATTCCCAAGGTGCGAAGCCTGCTGTAGCGATTATCAAACATGCCAACCCGTGCGGCGTGGCGGCGGCGGATAATTTTATCACCGCTTACAAGAACGCGTTGGCCTGCGACCCTGTTTCGGCCTTTGGCGGCATTGTTGCGCTGAATGGAAACCTTGACGCGGTCACGGCCAAAGAAATTGTTAAGGTTTTTACCGAAGTTGTCATTGCTCCGAGCGCTGACGCTGATGCGGTGAAAGTATTTGCTAAAAAGAAGAACCTTCGTCTCTTGATTGCAGGTGGCCTGCCTGATGTGAGTGCACCAAGCCTGACGCAGCGCAATGTTGCTGGCGGCATTTTAGTCCAAGACCGCGATAATGGCTACGTTGCTGATGCTGACCTCAAAGTTGTCACGAAGCGTGCCCCGACAGAGACTGAAATGGCCGATCTCCGCATGGCGTGGAAAGTTGCTAAACATGTTAAATCTAACGCCATTATCTATGTCAAAGACGGCGCAACGGCGGGTATCGGCGCGGGCCAAATGAGCCGTATCGATAGTGCGCGCATTGCGGCCCGTAAAGCCGAAGACGCGCAAGCGGCGGCAGGGTGGGATACGCCAAAAACGCAAGGGTGTGCCTGTGCGTCTGATGCGTTCTTCCCTTTTGCTGATGGTATGCTCGCGGCGGCGTCGGCGGGCGCGACAGCGATCATCCAACCTGGCGGGTCTATTCGCGATGAAGAGGTCATCAAAGCTGCGGATGAACAAGGTATCGCTATGGTGTTTACAGGCATGCGTCACTTTAGGCACTAATGTTATTATAGCGCTGTAATCCGGATTAAACCTTGGATGATAGGGGCTTGTAAATGAGTCCGCAGCAAAGCTGGTGTGGTTAACAAAAGTTAAATTTTTGATTGACGCAAGGCGAGATCACTCGTTAAAGTTTTATAAGGTCTTTAAGTAAAAATATTTAAAGTTTCTAAAGGGCCCGATTAAGAAATTAAATGAAAAAATTTGGGATGTAAAATGTACAAAATAACAAAAATTGGCGCAGTTGCTTGTGTTTTAGCTTTAGCGGCATGTAGCACGACAGAGGTTAAAGATGGCACTCTGAATGCGCCAAAAGATATCGCTAATGCACCTGTTAAGGCATTGAATTTGAAAAACACGAAAATTCCAGATTACCTCGTTGATGCTAAGAACCCTTATGCGGATGCGCGGAGCTTATCATGTGCTGATTTATCGGGAGAAATTGACCAACTAACAGAATTTGTAGGCCCTGATTGGGATGATGCTGATCACTATAGTAAAATAGGTAGAAAAAAAGGAAACCTTTTTGACGCTGTATTGCCTTATGGTGGGCTTGTACGGTTCGCGTCCGGAGCCAGTAAGCATGAGAAAAAAGTTCTGCAAGCTGCGGATTACGCAGGTGTTCGACGGACATATCTAAAAACGGTCCGCTCGAATAAAGGCTGTTCATAGTTAAGTTATACGTCAATATAAATTGCGAGAAGCTAGTAAAATGACCGTTACAACGAATAACTCACCAAGTAAGGTGATCACGTTTCTTTCAGGATCAAGCTTTCCGTGTTTGGCAGTTCCCTTTTTGGTTTTAGGCATCGCTATGTACGTGCATCCAGATCAAAAAGTACCTCCACAGGCCCTACTATGGGGATTAGGTCCGATTATGGGGTTGTGGAATATAGGGCTTGTGCATTTCTCTAAGACCATGAGCCGTAAAGCTCATATTATTGCTGGCGTGATCATTGGCTTATGTTTTACAATTTTTGGCGTTATTACAGGGGCGCCATCAGAGCTTTATAATTTGCAAGGTAACCAAGCCTATATGATGATCCCTATAGGCGTTGTGTCTCATAGCTTAATATGGGGCGTCATCGTCTATTGGACGAATGGTGTGCTTGGCGTTCGTAAATAATGAATTGGCGTAGGATATTTAGATACATTCTACGCCAATCATTTTAATCACTGATAAGTATTGAACTATTCAGCTTTTTTAGCTTTCAATGTCTTGAAGGCGATTAGAGCTATGAACCCTATGATCGCAACGATAGGCAAATATTTCTTTGCTTCTTCACCAGCAACCTCGCCGAGTATGTTGAAAAGTGCAAAGGCAATAGCAATATAAATCAAAGCTGACGTAAAGATGTAAAAGCTAAACTTTAGGAATGATGCTTTAAAAAAACCCGCCGCAATATAGAGGGGAATTCGTGTCCCTGGTATAAACCGTGCGATCATGATCGATTTTCCGAGATTGTGAACAATATTATCTTTAGCCTTTAAAATACGCGGTCCTTCAGCATGCTTTTTAGCCCATGGTTGCGTTATCGCGGCACGTCCCAGCCAGTATTTCCACAAATCACTTATGGTCAAACCGACTGTAATTGCGATGAACATTCCCAAAGGTTGAGCCATGCCACTCACAGACGCGGATGCGGCCCCTAATACAGCGGCATCTTCTTGAATAAAAGGTCCCAATAGCGCGCATAAATATGCAAACCATTCTGAATCATTAAATATATTTTCCATCAGTTTTAACTCCATGAAATCTATGAGAACAAATAATTTGCCTTCATTTCACAAAATCAAGACGGGCGCTATAGGTCTACATGAAATTTATTAATTGGTAGGGATATCTTTCAGATATGAGTTATTTAATGTCCAAAAATTTGCTTCAATATTTGTCAATGGGCGCTCTTCAGAGCCGGGCTTTGCGCCTGTGGTGATCACTTTAATAACATCGGAAAGCGCTCCAGGGTGATCTTTAAAGTAGCTATGCCCTAATAGCCCTTTAACTCCTTTTACGTTTACAAATGAAACATTCATTATATTTTGAAATATTTCCGCTTCGCGCTGACTTTGTTTTTGCGCTGTTAGTTTGCCGAAACGAATGCCTTTCATTAAGGTCTGCGCGACGCCTAAGGCACTATCATCTTCGTTCATATAAATCGTTATCTGCCCAATAGCCGGACCAAATTTCTCAGCTATCAGGCGTTGAGTGACCACACCGTAATCTAAGTCAGGGGCTGCCAGAATAAGGTTTCTTATTTTTAAAACCTCTTGCGGCTTTTTACCTGCGGCGCGTGTTTCAATAACAAGTTCCCGCAGGGCCGTTGTTGTTATATCTGTGCCGCGACTATGCGCTAAGATATGAATATTTTCTACTTCTGGCATGGCGGACAATATTCGAACTGTTTCTTTGAGGTGATAGACTGTAAATTCACCGGATTCCCTATCCGTGAAATATCCGAATAAATTACCACTCCCAGAGGGCCATGTATAAGCGATAGGTACACCGTGTCGTCCCGTGAAATGCCAAACATCATTTATATCCAAGACCGCATTCTCAAACGAATTGTTGAATCCATGAATATAAAGAATGACATCTTTTTGGTTTGTCGCTTTTAAGCGCGCAGCGAGCGTTTCTTCCAACACACTTATGCTTTGCCCGTAATCTCGTTTTTGATCGGGATCTACGACTAGGCCCGTTGGCCCCATGCTAAAAACAAGCGGGGTTGCGGGGAAACGGTTGATCTCATTTAGAGATTTGATTTCAGTTTTTACGCTAGGTCGGTTTGATTGCATATGACTAAGTGCTGCCAGGTCATCCCATGATAGATCTTTTCCAAATTCTATGGTTGCCTCTCCAAACGCCATAGAGGGTGACCGGGCTCTGCTATAGTTGAGTTCCCCATCGGGGTCGCTTTCAGGCTGCCGATCCGTAACATAAAAAACTTTTGAGATTGCATTTTGATTAACTGATGCAACGGACTGCGTCGGGTAGGGAGTATCTGCACTATATATATTTGGCGTCGTCGGCAGCTTATGAACGGTTGAGCAGGCTGTTAGAAGTGAAAGGGCTAATAGCCAATATAATTTGCGAAACGAGAAGAGTATTTTTTGTAAATTCCGTTTCATATTTAGCATGCGAATGGCACTCCAGTTACATTAAGTGTGTTTGTTGCGTGACATAAGTTTAGAAATTATAAAATAAAGAATAAGAACAGTTACCGCAATAATTGGTAGGTAGATTTTCATTTTTTCACCTGCAATATCTCCAAAGAGGTGAAATAGTCCAAATGCGATACCAAGATAAAGCACCGCAGAACTCACGACATATGTTAAAAACTTTGGGAAGCTGACATTGAAAAATCCAGCCCCAATATAGAAAGGAATACGCACAGGGGGGACGAAGCGTGCCGTGAACAGTGACTTACCCAGATTGGCCTTTACACGATCGCCTGCTGCAAGGACTTTTGGGTTTTGTGTGAATTTTTGCGCCCATTCACGGGTCGTTGCAGCGCGACCAAGCCCGTATTTTAAGGTCGCGCTTGCTGTTAAACCTGCCCCTGTAAAGAAGAAGGCTAAGAAGGGATCACCTAAGCCACTGGCGAAGGCTGACGCTGCGCCAAGAATGGAAACATCTTCTTGTAAAAAGGGCAGTAAGAAAAACCCCAGATAGAGACCAATCTGATTGTTCTGTAGTAATTCCATCATGACGGTTTTGCCGCCTTGAGGGCCAATTTATACAAGACCAAACATATTAGAACCATAGCGAATGAAAAGAAGCATTGCGGGATATTATAGGCCCCAATGGGACAAATATGGTCTTTAACTATGCCGAGCATAACGCCCACTTCGATGAGGACGCCCATTAAGGCGAGTAAAAAAACAGGTGTCCATCCAATATAAAACAAGCGCTTTGCAAAAGAATTTTTGATAAAAATAGCGGCAAGAAGAACACATAAATAGCCAAGAAAGACAATGATGCAGGCCGGTACAGATGCGATCATGGGGCAAACTTCCCCGTGCTTAATATGTTGAGCCGTTAAGCTTAAGCCACCAAATGTTCCGAGCCCTGCCAGGGCTATCAAGGCAAGACGCGCGATAGTATTTATATTGAACTTCATTAGCTTAATGGCTTTGCGGTTACATCTTTGCGCGCCGTAATCATGGCTAAAGCAAAGACAATGAAATGCGCTGCATTCATCGCGACAGGGAAAACATATAGCCCTATCTTGGTCCCTGTAAAATAGAGGGTTGCCATTAACGCCAATAAAGCAATTGGGCTGAAAATTGCCATCCATTTTGGAAAGGCGCTTTTTCCGCTTAAAATCAGTTTAATCCACAGGATGGATACGATGACCATGGCCACACGCAAAACGTTGACGAAGGGCTCGTTATGTTCTGAAAATAATGTCAAAAGAGGTTTTATATCTTGCCCTGCGGCGATTTCATGAACTGTTGCCCCTAAGAAGAAACGCTGTCCGATCCACGCTGTCCCAACCGCAAAGGCATAAGCACCGATCAGAAAAAAGGCTTTCGCTTGTTTAGGGCCTGCGGGTTCCAATTTTTTCGACAAGTGCCAATAACCAAGCATATAAAGTGGGGCTGAAAGAACCGCTATGAAATGACCAAATGACAACCGTTCTGCCGTTACATCATTAAAGTAGAGATAATCGCTCACATCCTCAATTCCGCCCTTTAGCGTAAACTGCAAAGAAAACTCACCAATGCCGACAAGGATAGCCCCAAGGCATCCTGCTATCCCTGCGAGCGTTACAAATCGTGACTGAGTGTCCATCGTGATACCTACTCTGCCGCTGAAGCTGTAATGATGGTTCCCGTCTCAGGTGCGTCAAAAGATTTTGTTGCGCCATTTTGGAAATCAATCGTGACGGAGGTTACAGCCTCTGCATCGCCCAAGCCAAAGATAAGGTCACGCCCTTGGTCAGAGCCAAGGCCTTGTGACGTTAGGAGCTGCTTAGTCTGCGTGAGGCCGTTAGACGCCACAACCGTAACACGTGCACCTAATGAGCTAGCTTTATTAGGCAAGCGAACTTTGATCCACTTTCTATCTCCGCCCTTGTTCATATAGGCGAGGGATTCTCCGTCGAGGTTCGCCCATACAAGGTCAGGCCAGCCGTCACCATTAAAGTCAGAGACGATAGGCGAGATACCAAATAAGCTATTTTCAGCGCCTGAGACTTTTTCAACAGGTTGGAATTTGTCACCATAATTTTGTAGGATTTTACCCGGGTAATGTTGAAGCAGATCATTGGCAGGGAAGCGCGCATAATTTTGCGCCGCCAACAGATCTTCGCGTCCGTCAAGGTTCATATCGGCCATGACAGTTCCCCACCCAAAACCATATCTCGCGGCGTTCATCTCAACGGATGTGTCCGAGAACTTCAGGTCGCCGTCATTATGAAACAACATATAAGCGGGATTAAACGGATCGTCTTTCTTTAGGTCACCGCGCAAAATAAGCGGTGGTAATGTGTAGCCAACATTAGAGAAGTAAAGATCAACGAGACCGTCATTATCATAATCACCAACAGCCACACCCATCGGGTAAGAATAGACAGATGGGTTTTCAATCGGTGTAAACGTCATATCGCCATTATTGGAATACATCTCAACACGACCCGTATCTTGGGCAATGACAAGGTCACTATCAAGATCATTATCAAGATCGGCAAAAACGCCCAAGAATGTATTATGCTGACGCCACACGCCGGCCTCTTTGGAAATGTCGCGCCAATTACCTTCGCCCTCATTGAGGAAAAGATAGCTAAAGCCGCCATAATTATCAGAGAAAATTGTTTCGCCTTCGACGAGTTCGATTTTGATATATCCTGCGACATACATGTCCGCGAGACCATCTTTATTTATATCACCAAAACCGATTGAAAGCGGAACCGTATTATCCGCCAAGTTTAACGGTAGTTTGACGCTACCAAATTCACTGTTAACATTCTCATGAAACCAGACACCGCTTTCGCGTGCGGTGAATAAATCCACGTCACCGTCATTATCAATATCCATAGAGGCCGCCCCGTGGGTTGCGTCTACAGCGTCTTTAGCAAAAGTCAGAGGTAGCTTTTTAAAGGCACCATTATTAAAAGCAAAAACAGAATCGGCTTGCGCATCACCGCCGCCAAGGAACAATTCGTCACGACCATCACCGTCTATATCAAATGCCGCACTGGCTAAAAAAGGTAGAGAATTGACGAGGTCAGCTTCATGCGTAAATGGGAGCTCGGCTGCTTCAAATGCAAGATCGGTTTCGCCTTGCGGTGTTTTCTCAGCCTGCCAAAATCTTAGCGCGCCAAAAGCACCAAGGAGTGCAAAGATGAGAAAGCCGACTATAATTACTATTCCGCACCATATCATAGCGAGGATACATTTATGTAGTGTTGTCTTTTTTTCAGCCATTTTCATTCCTTGAAACTAATAATTGCTCTGTAATTTATAATTATTCGGTCTTTTCAACCAAAACAAACGTATATTCAGAGCATGAAGCCCTCATAACATAACAAACGGGCTTAAATCTATTGTTCAGCTTAGTTCGCATTGTTTAATGTTGTAGGGAAACCAAACAATATCAGTTTCCCTATGTGTATTTAGTTTTGACTAAGCGTCTTTTGCGCCAGAAAATAGGCTGTAATTTTGCTTGCGCAACATCACGAACAATACCGCAGTCAAAACCAACATAACGACAGCCGTGATGAATAGGCCGTGTCCAATGCCCGGAACATTAATGCCAAGCAATGGTGAAAGGTGGAACCCAATTGCGCCAACTAACACACCAAGACCAGCCAAGGCTCCGAGTAAACGGGTGCGCGGAATAAGGACAAGTATGGCTGTTCCAATTTCAGCAACGCCCGTTAACATTCTTATGACAGGTTCAAATAATGAAATACCTGACCGGTCAGCGATAATTGAAAATATAGGGTTTGAGGCTCCGAATTTTTGAACTCCAAAGAAGATAAAGCCTGCGGCAACGACAAGCGATAGTATAAATGCAACTTTTTTCATTTTAATGTCTTTCTATTAGTTGAGATAAGACTATGTGCTAATACCGCCTTAATCAAGGTCTTTTGGCAAAACGCTTTTTATGTGATTTTAGAAAGATTTTGGGTGTTTGTCGACGCTCTTATAATGGGTTAGTAATATTGTTTACGCAGAGCATTTTGCGTCGAAATAAGGAATCTTAAAATGACCGCAGCGCTTTCACTTCTCATAATTTTGGGGATTTCCTTTTTTCTTATACGATTGGCATCAGTGGCGCTAAAGCTCACGGGTATGGCTGAATCAAATGCCAGGTTTCAGGCTATATCGGCCCTGACGGGAACGGGGTTTACGACCACAGAAGCGGAAATGATTGCTAACTTTCCTATCCGAAGAAAGATTGTTACATGGCTCATGATCCTTGGGAATTTAGGTATTGTTTCCGTCTTGTCGACCTTGATGATTTCTTTCGTCCGTACGGATGCAAATGTGGGAGCTGTTTTGGTGCAACTCGCGTGGATGATTGGCGTCATAGTGGTTTTCTTTGGCATCATGCTCACGCCGATTGTTGATCGTTTCTTTTGTGGCGTGATTGGTTTTTTGCTCAAGAAGTTGACCTTTCTAGGGGGGCGACATTATCAAAAACTCTTGCAGCTCGGTAATGAGTTCAGCGTTAGCGAGCATCAATTCTTAGCTAAAGAAAGCCTAACGCCTGAAAAAATTCAAGGCCAGCTTGAGGACTTTACTATTCTCGCTGTTCGGCGTAGTTCGGGTGTTACAGAGCAGTTTGTTTTGGGTATGGCTCCTATAAAGCCGGATGATAGCCTTATCCTTTTTGGGCCTGACAGAGGGCATGATAGCTTAAAAGCCTTATAATTTGTTGGAGCAAGCTGTGCTAGGCTATCTCGCGCCCTATTGCTGCTGTTTCACGTCAAGAATAGCCTTAACAAGCTCTTGCGGGGCTGTCTCATCGACTATCAGGTCACTATAAGGTGTGATTTGCTCGGTCGCCTTGTGGGTTGCGCTATAGGTTTTTAGAAAATTACGACAAATAGGGCAGGCACGTTTATGACGATTAAAGGCAGATAGCTGAGGCTTTGAAAGGTCCCCTTCTAGGTAATCGTAGATAGACTGATCAAACTCACGACATGTTATCATCCAAGGGGATAGGCGAAAATACAATGCTCTGATTAACATGATTGGGCGGAGTAAAATGTCCAATCTTAGGATTTTGAAAGCGTTTCTCACGAGGACCTCCCTCGGTTCTGATAGGGAAAAAAATATGTACCTAGCTTCATCTTTAACTGCGTGCGAGCCCGATGGACCCTGACTTTTGCGTTACTTTCAGAAATGTCCAAAAGGACTGCGATGTCTTTAATTGAAGCCCCTTCGAAATCTTTCATTAACAAGGGAATCCTATAGATGTCTTCTAGATTTTCAATGCATTGACTGAGTTTTTGTAATCCCTCTTCTTTCAAAATATGCTGCTCGGGAGTCAGTGTTTCAGCCCACATGGGTTCATTCAGCATGCCTGCAAAATTATACGAAACAACGTCGTCAACATTGCCGTAAAAATCGGGCATGCGCTTGTTTTTGCGCAGAATGTCTAAGGCCTTGTGAGCAATAATTTTGTTTATCCAACTATTCAAAGCGGTAATATCTCGGAGTGTATCTAGTTTTTTGAAAGCGGTTAGAATTCCGTCTTGCACTGCATCTTCTGCTTGGCTGACTGACTTTAAATAACCATAGGCCTTTCTAATGTAGGTCCCATAATTTGCATTTACGACAGCCATAAATTGATCATGAGACACAGCGTTAGACATTTCGCAAAGAGAGTGCGTGTCGTCCGTATTAGTCTCGGGGCAAATGTTTTGAAATTTACTCATTGCTTGGTAAAGCTATCCAATAATAATTAAAATACAAGTGTCCATGGTTTTTATAAAATTCAAGTTTAGTTCAGACAAAAAACAACAATATTTTTGTAACCTTTTATGCTGTGAATCGTCCTAGATTATATGACTAAATTAGTGTGGAAGTTGGCAATATAACTGCGGTTGAGCCAGGTAAAGCTAAGAAGAATTCATTAAGGTACTATTGGCTTTACCTCCATTAGTATTCATTGTATCCGATTTTAAAATAAACCAATACAACTATCGCGAGTAAGGGCCTATGACAGTTAATTTGATATGGCATAAAGTAGCCGAAATAGATGAACTTCCTGAAGGGCGCGTTATGTCTGCCAAGGCGGGAAATCGTGCCATAGCGCTCTCTCATTTTGACGGTCAATATGCGGCCATGGACAATAAATGCCCCCATCAGGGCGGACCTTTGGGTGAAGGCTCTATCGAAAAGGGCGTGGACGGGAAGTGTTGGATACGTTGCCCATGGCATGGATGGGACTTTGACCCACTTACAGGTAAGCCCCCCGGCGGTCATGAAGATACTGGGCAAGATACCTATGAAGTCGACGTTCGAGCCGACGGTATTTACATTGGACTCGAAGAAGAAGCGCCGCATGAGCGCACAGTGACGGACGTCATGGCTGAAACAATGGTCAATTGGGGCGTCACAAGCGTCTTTGGCATGGTTGGGCATTCTAACCTTGGTCTTGCCGACGCAGTTCGTCGCCAAACGGTAAAGGGCGAAATGGCCTATTACGGGATTCGCCATGAAGGGGCAGCCTCATTTGCCTGTTCAGGCTACGCCAAACTGACGGGTAAGCCTGCTGCTTGTCTTGCGATTGCAGGGCCGGGCGCGACAAACCTCGTCACGGGGCTTTGGGATGCCAAAGTTGACCGCGCGCCAGTTTTAGCTCTGACGGGCCAAGTCCAAGTCCAAGTCTTTGGCCCCGGCGCTTTCCAAGATATTGACCTGAAAGCCGCTTTTGCGCCTGTTACGAAATTTAGCCAAAATGTCTTGGCGTCTTCTAATCATGCAGAGCTCACAAACCTTGCCTGTAAGTCTGCGCTAGATACGCGCGATGTCGCCCATTTGATCTTCCCCGATAATGTGCAGACTATGCCTGCTGCCGAAGATGCGAAGGCGGGTTCGCCTGAGGGTCGTCTTGCGGATATGCGTATTATGCCGTCTCAAGCCTCGCTTGATAAAGCTATTGCCGCCCTAAAAGGCGCTAAACGCCCGATGATTATTGTGGGCTACGGCGCGAATGAGCCTATGAGCGAAATTATTGCCTTCGCCGAACACATTGGCGCGCCGATTGCGACGACATTTAAGGCAAAGGGTCAGATCCCTGATAATCACCCGCTCGCCGCAGGCGTATTGGGCCGCTCTGGGACGCCTATCGCAAGTTGGTTTATGAATGAATGTGATTTGATTGTCGCATTGGGCGCATCCTTCTCTAATCATACGGGCATTGAAAAATCTAAACCGATTATTCAAGTCGATTTTGACCCCGCACAGCTTGGCCGTTTCCATTCTATTGACGTGCCTGTCTTGGGCGAAATCGGTGTGACGGTAGAGGCCTTTGGTAAGGCGCTGACAAAACACGCAATGATTGACCAGCGTGAAGAACTGGCGGGCCGCTGGGAAATTTGGCGTGCGGAAAAAGAAAGCCGCCGCAAAGATGTTAGCGATAAGGGCTTAAATTCGGCCACTATATTTGAAGCGCTTTCCCAGCTTGTTCCTGATGACGCTGTGATTGCGGCGGATGTTGGAAATAACACTTATTCCTTTGGCCGCTATTTTGAATGCGCAGGCCAAAGCGTTTTAATGTCGGGCTATCTCGGCTCTATCGGCTTTTCTTTCCCTGCTGCTATGGGTGCGTGGGCAGCTACGCAAGACCAAGAAGCTTATAAGGGCCGTAAAGTCGTCTCCATCAGTGGCGATGGTGGGTTCGGGCAATATGCGATGGAGTTCACGACAGCCGTGAAATACGGCATGAATATCACGCATATTTTGCTCAATAATGGCCAACTTGGGAAAATATCTAAAGAGCAACGCGGCGGTGATTGGCCTGTCTGGCAGACTTCGCTGCAAAATCTGAACTTTGCAGGATTTGCACGGGCGTGCGGAGGTCACGGCAAACGGGTGACGAGGGCCGAAGACCTACACGCGGCTCTCGAAGAGGCATTGGCCCATAACGGCCCGTCCTTAGTCGAAATTATTTCTGATCCAGATCAAATATAAATCAGATCAAATATAAGAACTAGAAAAGATATATCATGAAACCTGTTCGCGTTGCCATTTGGGACGACCTAGAAGACCGTAAGCCCGCAGGGGCTTTGGTTGCTAACGTCGATCTCGTCATTGTCCGTTATGAAGACAAAGTCTCCGTGCTTTATGGGCGCTGCCTGCATAGAGGCGCGCTGCTCGAGGATGGTCATGTGGACGGGGATAACCTGATTTGCGGCGTGCATAATTGGGACTTCCGTATTGATACGGGCGTGAGCGAATATGATAATAGTGAAGCGCTAAATAAGTTCACCTCTTGGATTGAAGACGGAGAGGTCTTTGTTGATGAAGAAGAAGTCTCCGCGTGGCATGTGGGTAATCCACAGCCCTATAACCGCGACCAATATCTCGGGCAATATGCAGACCCTTCACATGGACAGTCACCAGAGCCTTATACGGGGCTTATCCAGTCTTACGCGCGCGACGGTCTGTCTAAAACAGGGCATCACGGGGTCAGCGACGCGATGGGTGTCCCGCTTGGTGAGCTCCCGCTTTGGCAAGATATTCAGTTCATCACGGCACAGCTTCATAAGATGCCATTGCTTGATGATGATGCTGTCGGCACGAAAACAATCATTGGCCCTCGGGCGAAAAAGCCGCTTGAGCTGGACATTCCTCTCTTTGTTTCCGATATGAGCTTTGGCGCATTATCGGCCTCTGCCAAAGTCGCCCTTGCGATTGGCGCGGAAAATTCAGGCACAGGCATTTGCTCAGGCGAGGGCGGTATGCTCCCCGAAGAGCAGGAGGCCAATAGCCGCTATTTCTATGAGCTCGCCTCGGCACGGTTCGGGTTTTCGATGGATAAATTATCCAAAGTTCAAGCCTTCCATTTCAAAGGCGGCCAAGGCGCAAAGACGGGGACGGGTGGGCATTTACCTGGCTCTAAAGTCAAAGGCAAGATCGCTGAAGTGCGAGGGCTTCCCGAAGGCGAAGCGGCTATCTCTCCCTCGCGTTTCCCTGATTGGACAGAGCTATTGCAAATCAAAGCTTTTGCCGATGAGGTGCGTGAATTTACGGGCGGTATTCCGATTGGCTATAAATTATCTGCACAACATATTGAGAAAGATATTGACGCCGCCCTTGAAGTGGGTGTCGATTACATCATCCTTGACGGGCGCGGCGGCGGCACAGGCGCAGCGCCGATTATCTTCCGCGATAATATTTCCGTCCCGACCATTCCTGCCTTGGCCCGCGCGCGTAAACATTTAGACGCCACGGACAATTCTGATGTGTCCTTAGTAATAACGGGCGGGCTGAGAACGCCTGCTGATTTTGCCAAAGCTCTCGCGCTCGGCGCAGATGCTATCGCGGTATCAAACGCGGCCCTTCAAGCGATTGGCTGTCTGGGCATGAGAGCGTGCCATACGAATAATTGCCCTGTGGGTATTGCGACGCAGAAAGAACATCTTGTCGCGCGCTTGATTGCAGAGAAATCCGCCGAGCAATTAACCCGCTTCTTTGATACTTCGGTCGCATTGATGAAAATACTCGCTCGGGCGTGTGGGCATGATGATTTTACGAAATTTAATTCAGATGACTTAGTTACGTGGAAACGTGATATGGCAGATCTATCGGGCGTAAATTACGGCGGAGTTGGATTTAAATAATGCTCAATATAGCACAATATATATCGTATGGATTAGGTGTTTATGCCCTTATCGGCCTGCTGTTTGGCTTGTATTTCGTAACATGGGGTATTCGCAATGACCCCATTGCGGGCAAGGGGGTCATCCTTAGGGTGATGCTTCTACCCGCCGCTATATTGATCTGGCCTCTTTTACTGAGGAAAAAAACATGAAGCGCGCTCATCGTAAAGTCCATGCTGTTGTGTGGACTATAATGCCCATTGTTTTAATTATAACTCTGTTACTATCCTTTTCGACTTCAGGAGTTGGGTCATGAGCCATGATTTTGTCCCTGTTCAGTGGAACCGTCACAAATATTTTTATGATGGCATATTAGTCGTCTCCATCATGGTGTTTTTAGCGTCTTTTATCCTCGCAGGATTGAATGCGAAGGTCGCTGATCCATCTATTCTGATTATGCGTGCGCTTGGTGCCTGTGCAATTGTGCTTTTACATGTGATTTTAGCCATAGGCCCACTCGCGCGCCTGTCAGACCGTTTTAAACCGCTTCTTTATAATCGCCGTCATTTTGGGGTCATTACAGCGGTTATTGGGCTGCTCCACGGGGGCTTTGCCTTGATGTGGTATCACGGCTTTGGCACGATTAATCCTATTGCGTCGGCGATTGGTGGATATGGTAATTACGGTGTTGCGATTGAGTTTCCTTTTGAAAGCCTTGGGTTTATCGCCCTCGTTATTTTGCTCATTATGGCGGCCACAAGCCATGATTTTTGGCTGACACGCCTCACGCCGCCTATTTGGAAAATATTACATATGGGCGTCTATGTGGCCTACGCCGCTTTGGTGGGGCATGTGGCTCTCGGCACGGCGCAATTTGATAAAGGGTCGGGACTTTTGATCGCCCTTGCTGTTGGTGCTGGATTGCTTACGGTTTTACATATTGCGGGTATACTAAAAGGACGAGGCCTTGATGCAAATTCAATTGAGAAATCTGATTGGATTAACGCAGGAGACGCTCTCTTGATCCCCTTAAATAAAGCTGTGACTGTCACGCCGAAGTCTGGAGAGCGTATAGCGATCTTTAGGCAAGAAAAAGGCGTATCCGCGATTGTTGCGGTTTGTTCGCATCAAAACGGGCCTTTGGGTGAAGGCTGTATTAAAGATGGTCTGATTACCTGTCCGTGGCACGGCTTCCAATTTGATCCAGAGACAGGCGCCGCACCGCCGCCCTTTACGGACCGTGTGCAGACTCACAAAGTTATCATCGAAAAGGGCCACGTTTGGGTTAAAGCTCAGCCCGATCCTCTCGGCACTGTCCGTAAAGCTGTGCAGGTGACATCATGAGTAATGAAGATGATTTTTATGTTGGTTATGGCGCTATGCCGAATAAAGACCGTCGGTTTTTGCTCAAAGCTTTGCCGCTTGGACTTTTAGGACTTAGCGGAGCAGGTGCTTTTATCGGGACACGCGCCGGGTCTCAAGGCGGAGGCAGGTGGGAAACTGGAACGCCTGTTACACTCAAGGGCCGTATTGGATTTCATCCTTATCCTGTACTTTGGGTTGACGGCGTAGGGCATGTTATTGCGGGCATAGGGAAACTCCATGCAGATCCATATGTTAAACCGTTTGATGGACAAGCCGTAGAGGTTCGTGGTGTAAAAATCGTACGAAATGACTGTTTCATGCTCGGTGTTGCCGTAGGCGATATTAAGCCTACGTCTCAGACGGTTGCAGCTATTCCGAAAACTGAAATCTTAGATGAGGTTAGTCTTGTCGGTGAAATTCTTGATGCCCAATGTTTTATGGGAATCATGAACCCAGGATACGGCCGAACGCACCGTGGATGCGCGACCTTGTGTATTCGCGGCGGCCAGCCTGTGTTCTTCTCAATGGGACTTGATAGCGCGGCCGCAGGCGGCGGAGCGACTGGATGCGCTGGTATCGGTCACCTGCTTGCCAATGCGAACGGTGATAAGATCAATGATGAGATTTTAGGTCATATATCCGTCCCGCTAACATTGAGCGCGCGTCATCAGATGACAGGCAATTTAAGCCAATTAATTTATCAACAAGACAGTTTGAAAAGACTTTAATGACGTTAAATTTATTTCTCATATTTGGTGCTGTTTTCTTCACGTTCTCGCTTGTGTCAAAACGAATTCAAGGCACAATCTTGACGCCCCCTATATTGTTTACGATTGGCGGCTTGATACTGGCGCGAATATTAACAGAAACGGCTGGTCTCACGTATAATGAGGGCGGGTTACATACCTTAGCCGAATTGACACTTATTCTTGTCCTTGCGGCTGACTCCTCTCAGATATCTTTGTCTGAGCTTCGTAAAATGAAGGCTATTCCTGTCCGCCTTTTATCGATCGCTTTGCCATTAATTATCGTGACGGGAACGATTGTTGGCTATATTATTTTCCCAGATGTTGGCTGGTATCAAGCGGCTTTGATTGCGGCGATCTTAGCCCCAACAGATGCGGCGCTGGGCGCGTCTGTTTTAGCTGAAAAATCCTTACCCTTAAAGATACGGCAAGGCTTAAATGTTGAGAGTGGTCTGAATGACGGGATTGCTTTGCCGGCGGTTTTATTCTTCGCCTGTTTCCTTAATATGACCCATCAAACGGGCGAAGAAAACTGGCTTCTATTTCTAAGCCTTCAAGTTATTATTGGCCCTATTGCGGGTGTTGCTGTGGGCTGGATCGGTGGGCACCTTATTGCTTGGGCTGCAAAAAAGGGATGGATGACATCGGAGTTTCAAGGCGTTGCCGCTATCGCCCTCGCAGTCCTCGCTTTCGCTGTTGCAGAAACTTGCCATGGGAACGGGTTTATCGCCGCTTTTGTTGCGGGCCTAACCTACGGTAATCTTCACGTTAACTACTCTAAATTTCTGCATGAGTTCACAGAGACGGAGAGTCAATTTCTATCCTACCTAACGTTCTTCCTGTTCGGAGCTTTGATTTTGCCAGAAGCGATACCCCACATCACGGGTTCGATTGTGCTTTACGCTGTCTTAAGCCTCACGCTGGTCAGAATGTTGCCTGTGGCCTTATCCATGACAGGCATGAAGCTTGGCCTTGCGACCACGGCTTTTTTAGGGTGGTTCGGACCCCGCGGCCTTGCGTCTCTTTTGTTTGGCTTACTCATCCTCGAAGATTTACACGTTGAACAGGCTGAATTTGTTCAGACTGTCGTAGCGACGACGGTGCTTTTGTCTATCATTTTACACGGGGTGACGGCAGCTCCGTTTGGGAAAAAACTAGGCCGAGCGCACAGTGAAACTGAATTAGCTAATTAAGTTGATACTTTATTTTGCTTTCTTTTTTAACTCTTCTGGAGATTAATCATGACGAATTCAAAATCTACACATGATCACGGCACGATGCATGGTCATGACGTTTTGCACAATAGTGCGACCAATAAATCGACAGCTTTTACACGAGAAGAACGCCAAAAGTTAGGCTTACGGGGGTTGTTACCCTACTGCGTTAGTAGCCTAGATACACATCAAGAACGGGCGTTGGAGAACTTACGCCGTAAAGCTTATGATATCGAGAGATATATTTTTCTAAGCGGGCTTCAAGATCGTAACGAAAAGCTTTTTTACCGTATGGTCATTGATAATATCGAAGAAATTATGCCATTGATTTATACGCCGACCGTGGGGCAAGCGTGTAAGGAGTTCGCCCATATATTCAGGCGCTCGCAAGGCTTTTATATCACCCCCGAAGATAAAGGCCAAATTCGTGGGATGCTCGATAATTGGCATGAAGATGATGTTAAAGTGATTGTCGTCACCGATGGTCAGCGTATCTTGGGCCTTGGGGACCTCGGCTCAAACGGCATGGGTATTCCTATTGGTAAGCTGGCTTTGTATACAGCGTGTGCGGGTATTCATCCGCATCAATGCCTACCTGTGATGCTCGATGTCGGTACGAATAATCAAGAGCTGCTGGACGACCCGCTTTATCTTGGCTATCCGCATAAGCGCCTTGAAGGGCAAGCTTATCTTGATTTGGTCGAAGAATTCGTCGTGGCTCTTCAAGATAAATACCCTGAGAGCTTGCTGCAATTTGAGGATTTCTTGACCCCGAATGCGTATAAATTGCTTGAAACTTATAAAGATAAAATCCTGTGTTTTAATGATGATATTCAAGGTACAGCGGCAGTGTCTCTATCAGGCGTTATCGCGTCCAACCGCGTGACAGGGCATGATTTCAAAGATTTGCGGATCATGTTCTTAGGCGCTGGATCTGCGGCAACTGGGATTGGAGATTTATTACTCTCGGCCTTTATGGCGCAAGGTTTGAGCCACGCGGAGGCGGTCAAACGCCTTTGGTTTGTCGATCAGCACGGTATTATCGTCAAGAGCCGTGATGACCTCATGAGCCATAATATGCCTTACGCCCATGATTATGAGCAGCTAAGTTTTGTTGACGCGATTAATGCGATCAAACCTCATATTTTGATTGGCGCGACGGGCGCACCAGGTACCTTCACCCAAGCGGTGATTGAAGCGATGTCGGCCATAAATGACCGTCCTGCGATATTTGCCTTATCGAACCCAACATCACGGGCGGAATGTACCGCTGAGCAAGCGTATAAGTGGAGTAAAGGGCGGGCTATTTTTACAAGCGGCAGTCCATTCGATGCGGTTGAGCTTAACGGTAAAACCCATCAACCGGGCCAAGGTAATAATGCCTATGTCTTCCCCGGAATTGGCCTTGGCGCGATTGCCTGTCAGGCGAAGGCGATTGATGACGACATGTTCTTGGCCGCGGCGGAAGCCTTGGCGCTGCAAGTGAGTCAGGCGAACCTAGACGTAGGGACTCTCTATCCACCTTTGTCAGATATACGTGAGGTTTCACTCCATATTGCTGTCGCCGTTGCGCAGAAAGCTTATCAATCGGGTGTTGCCCAATCAGAGCGCCCCAAAGACCTTACAGCCCATATCAAGGCTATGATGTATGAACCTGATTATTAGTTTTTGAAGTACCTTAAAGAAGAAGACATGATCTATCTTCCACTTGCGGGTAAAATTGTAAAAACCGTTCCTGCAATGGCAACTCTAGATAAGATATGGTTTGGCGCAAATATCCGTATAGGGCTCTAGCGCGCGGTTGGCTTCATTTAGACGTTACAAGCACAATGGAGTAAAGACCGTGGATATCAGGGAAATAAAGGTTTCCGTCTTTATCTGTTGTTTTCCAATCAGTTCGGCAAGAGCCAGGTACGTAAGGGGTTTTAAAAGTAACCGAAATATCAACGGTTTCACCGGGGTGGGTTTCTGGAATTGGCACTTGTTTAGGGGACATGCAAATCAAACTGGATGCGGGCGTTACTCTTGTAAGATAACGGTCTTTCCAAATAATGTTACCTGAGTTTTTAACGCGCCATGTTTTTTTGTATGTTGTATTTATAGGGATTGATGTCCCGTCAGGGATTGTAACATCTTTGATGAAGAGCGTATCATCGTCTTGGTTGGAAATACTCTTAGGCGTATTAGAATATTGACGCTTATTAGAACTATTTACCAGTATAAGTGTGACACAAATGATGAGGGCGCAAAGGGTCAGTGTAAAAATTGCCCATATAACTTTAAGGTTAAAATTGGCATCGCTTGTTTTTTGTTGAACCTTTGAGCCATTAAATAATAGATCAAATTGCTCGCTATCAAGACCTAATGATTTTGAAATTCTCTCCTTACTTTCAGGGCTTGGAGCCTCTTCGCCTTTTATTATTCTATAAAATTGACTTTTACTAACGCCACTTTCCCAAATGATAAGTTTCGAGAGGACATTCCGTTCTTTTTTAGCTGCTTTGAGAGCATCGCTTAGAGTTTTTGTCATTCTTATTTTGCCCTCCCCAAGAATACAGTATTTCTAGTCGGTTTTATGAATGTTTGGGACGAAACTAATAATCCCAGGGACGTTAATATGCTTGAAACTATAATCATATTTGAACATTAGAATAGGTCATCGGGGTATTGCACACTGGGGCAATTGGGGCAACCTTAAGTTCTTTAATTTAAGGTTGCTCCGGCATTCTAACTTAAAGATTATATGTGAATAGCTTTACAAGCAACCTCATTAAATCCCATAAAAAAACGGCCCGTTAAGGCCGTTACAAACGCGTATAAATATAAAACCTATTGGCTTTCTGGCGTAGAAACTTTAATTCCGTCTAACTCGTCTGAAATAAGGATCTGGCAGCAGAGACGTGAATTGTCTTCAACATTTTCAGCAAAATCGAGCATGCTATCTTCCATATCATCTTTACTTTTGAGCTTTGGAAGCCACTCTGCGTCCACGTAGACATGACAGGTGGCGCAGGCACACGCGCCGCCGCAATCAGCGTCGATGCCAGGAATCATATTTTGCACGGCTGCTTCCATAATGGACATACCAGATTTAGCTTCGACTTCGCGGGTTTCACCGCCGTGGTCAGTAAAAAGAATTTTGGGCATGGGTACTCCTAATTTTTGCCGTCATTGCCTATGTATGGCTTTGCAATAATTTTTCAAGCGCGTATCAACAAATAATGACAGAACGATTCATTTCCGAGATTTTATTGAATGAGGCCGCCCTTATTGATTTCGGGGCAAGTCTGGCTCAGTATCTGCGTATTGGTGATGTTTTGTCCTTATCAGGTGATCTTGGCGCAGGCAAAACGACATTTAGTCGCGGTGTTATACAGTCGATTCTCGGCGCGGTCGAGGTTCCGTCCCCGACCTATACATTAGTCCAAACCTATGAGTGCCCAGACTATGAGCTTTGGCACTGTGATCTCTACCGCCTCGAAGCCCCTACGGATGTGCTGGAATTAGGCCTTGTGGATATGGAAGAGGATATTGTCAGCCTTATCGAATGGCCAGACAAGATGGGAAGCTACCTCAGCCCGCAAGCCCTGAACGTCCATATTGGGTTTCACGAAACAGGGCGTGAGATTAGTCTTTCAGGGCCAGATAATTGGGCTGAGCGCCTTAAAGGATTTCAGTCATGACAGACCGCGAGCATTTACGACAGAGCTTCATTGAAGAGAGCGAATGGCAAGCGGCCGATGTTACGCCAATTCCGGGTGATGCCTCCGCGCGCCGTTATTTCCGCCTGGCGATGGAGGGTCAACGTGCGATTTTAATGGATTATGACCCTAGCGATGAACCGTCTGAGTCGGCGAAAATCTATATGCAAAACGCAGGTCTGGCAGGGACAGATATGCGCAGTTTTGCCGCCATAGGCACAGCGCTTTGCCGTCGGGGGTTTTCGGCACCCAAGATCATTGCCGCCGATACGGAACTTGGATTTTTGCTACTTGAAGACCTATCTGTTGATAATGCAGGGCGCAATGTTTACGCACGTCACCTTGAGGCACACCCAAATGATGAGCCTCTTTTATATGAGGCAGCGGTGGATACACTCGCCGCAATTTACCGATCAAGTTTTGATCAACCGCTAAGCTGCCGACATGGGGATTGGACCGTGCCGACATTTGATCTGTCGGCGCAATTGGTTGAACTGACCTTGTTCACGCAGTGGTTTGTCCCTGATGTGGGTGTAGAGCTATCCGAAGCCGCCTTGACGGAGTGGGAAAATATTTGGGCTGATATGGTGCCGACCTTATCAGCTCATGCACCGGGTCTGGCTTTGCGGGACTTCCATGCAGAAAATCTCTTTTGGTGTCCAGAACGAGAAGCGACTGCGCAAGTAGGCCTGATCGATTTCCAAGACGCGGTCTATACCCATCCCGCCTATGATTTAAACTCGCTTTTGGAAGACGCGCGCCGCGATGTGGATAGAGGACTAGCGAAAGATCTCATGGCGCGGTTTTGCGATAAGGCAGGCCTAGCTGATGACGATGATTTTGCCGCCGCTTACGTGGTATCAGGAGCGCAGAGAAAGCTTAAAAACCTTGGCTTCCCCGTGCGCTCAGATAAGCTTTACGGCAAACCACAATACCGTGCGCTGCACCCACGCTTAAAACGTCACTTGCAAATTTACCTTGCGCATCCTGCCTGCGCCCCGCTTAAAGTCTGGCTTGAAACGTATTTGCCAGAGGGAGCGTTGTGAGTAAGAAACCTATCATTAAGACGGCAATGGTCATGGCTGCAGGGCACGGCACGCGGATGCGGCCTCTTACGAATGACCGCTCGAAAGCGATGGTCGAGGTCGCGGGTCTTCCGTTAATTGAGCATATGCTCCTGCGCCTCGAATCTGCAGGCATTGAACGTGTCATCGTCAATGTTCACGCTCATGCTGATCATTTAGAGGCCTACCTTAAAAGCCGCACCTCTCGTTTCGAACTCCTCATTTCAGATGAGCGAGATATGCTTTTGGAAACAGGCGGCGGTATCGTTAAAGCGCGACCCTTCTTGGGCGATGACCCCATATTAATTTGTAATATTGACGCGGTGTGGATTGAGTTTGCCCCCGTCATAGATCAGCTTTTATCTGCGTGGGACGGGGAGGCTATGGATGAGCTGTTTTTGCTGACTCCCAGCCAAACGAAAGGCGGTAAAATCTTAGGCCTCGATAGCGCAGGTGATTTTGATCGCGACGGGGCAGGGCGCATTAATTACCGTACAAACCCAACAGCCGATTATGTCTATTGCGGTGTTCAAATTTTCAAACCTCAACTCGCCAATGGTTTCAAGGAAGAGAAGTTTTCACGTAAACTCATTTGGAATGAAACCATCAAAAATGGCCGTGCCTTTGGTCATGTCATGTCGGGGTTTTGGATGCACGTCGGAGATCCTGACGCTCGAGGCCAAGCGGAGGCCGTGATTAGACTCGCACAGGGGTTAGGACATTCAGGGAGTGTCTAAACCGGCCTCCATATCTTTCCCGCTCCAGTCAGTGGTGAATATGCCGACAGGCGTGGATTTTCTCCCTGCGCTCGCACGGGGTCTGGATAATATATTTGGCAAAGATTTATTATCGGGCCTGATCTTGCTCCCCACACGCCGCGCTATTCGGGATTTGTCGGACGCTTTTACGCTTTACGGGGACGCAGGGAGATCGTCGGCACGGCTCTTGCCGTCGATGCGACCTCTCGCCGATATAGACCCAGATGAACCGCCGTTTGAGCCGGGTGATTTGGCAAGTCGTGTCTATCCTGCGATTTCAGGTCTGCAACGGCGGTTTGAGCTGTCTCGTTTGGTGCGCAAATATTATGAAAATATTTCAAGGCAAACCCTATCGCCCGCCGTTGCGCTAACCTTGGCCGACCCGCTGTTGCGTATCCTCGATGATGTGGCGATGGAGGGAACAGGAAAGCTCAACCTCACGAACCTCGCCGAGATATCAGATAAGGCCGCCATACATTTCCAAACGGCGGCAGAGTTTTACAAAATCATTCAAGACTTCTGGCCCGCCCATCTGTCCGAGATGAAGCGGCTCGACCCGATGGCGCGGCGTGTGGCTTTGCTCGACGCGTTGACAGAGCAGTGGACGCAAGACCCGCCCGATTATCCTGTTATTATTGCAGGGTCGACTGGGACACTCCCTGCCACGGCGCGCTTAATGCGCTGCGTCAAAACGCTGCCAAAAGGCTTGATCGTTCTTCCGGGATTGTCGACATCTATGCGCTCTAATGCGTGGGAGACAGTGAAAGAAGACCACCCGCAATATTCGATGAAATTGCTCTTGGATAAATTGGACACAGATTTTTCTAAGGTCGATGATTTCCTCGATGTGGCGGATATTCGCACTGAGGTCGAAGACAGAATGAACGCCACAGCGTTACGCGCACGCCGTGCGGTGATTTCTGAAAGTCTCGTGCCTGTGGACGCCACGGAGGAATGGCTCGGACGGATTGACGCCATTCGGGGCGCGTTTCAAACCGCTGATGCGTTTGATCTCGCGCGAGATAATTTCTCTCTGATTGAAGCCGAAGATGATGATGAGGAAGCGCTCTCCATTGCGGTGATTATGCGCGAAAGCCTTGAGACGCCGGGTAAAATGACGACCCTTGTCACGCCTGACCCTGCTTTGGCGCGGCGGGTGAAATCACGCCTGCAACGGTGGGATGTCAAGCTCGATAGTTCTGCGGGTGAACCGCTAGAGGAAACCCCGCTCGGCGCTTTTCTCTCCCATTGTTTGCGCTTGGTTGATGACCCTTATAATCCACTGTTCTTATCGGGTTTAATGGCAAGCCCTTATGCGA
Source organism: Maricaulaceae bacterium (assembly GCA_039989855.1). Lineage (GTDB taxonomy): Bacteria > Pseudomonadota > Alphaproteobacteria > Caulobacterales > Maricaulaceae > CALFVT01. The sequence continues at coordinate 185,538 of JBDXGZ010000008.1, forward strand.
GCTTTGGCCAAGAGCGCGGACAGGCGCGGGCCGCGTGGCTCACGTTTGAGACAGAACATTTACGCGGCGTGCGAAAGCCTGAAACGAAGGTAAGTCACTATCCTGAACTGATAGAAATCATGAGCGCCTTTGAACCTCTGTTGAGTGTTGAAGGGCCGCAAACAGCCCCTGTCTGGGCGCAGGCGCTAACGCAAGTGGTGGAGGGGATTGCAGCCTCTATCAAAGACGGTGAAGTGATAAGCGGGGCGGTGCAATTATGGCGCGGGGAGGCTGGGGACGTGGCCGCGAATTTACTGCGCCATATTATGGCCCACGGGGATATATTAGGCGAATTTACCCTCGCGGAGTTTCAAGATTTTTTCGGCGTGCTGATGCGCGGTCAAGTGGTGCGCCCACGGTTCGGCACACACCCGCAGCTTCGTATTCTTGGCCCTCTCGAAGCACGGATGCTCTCCAGTGACGTTACGATTTTGGGCGGCCTGAACGAGGGTCTCTGGCCTGCGAGCCCTAATCATGACCCGTTCTTATCACGGGCCATGCGCGGGGAGTTGGGGTTGACCCTGCCTGAGCGGAGATACGGCCTATCGGCCCATGACTTTGAAGGCTTGGCGATGGGCGCGCGGGTTATCCTCACACGGTCTAAGCGCAGTGACGGCACGCCAATGGTCGCCTCCCGTTGGCTCTGGCGGTTGAAGACCTTGTTTAACGGGGCCTACCGCGACGTGGTTGAGCTTAAAGGCGTGGAAGATGTGGCCGCCCATATGTTGCAACCTGATCAACCATATGTGGAATGGGCGCGTGCGCTCGATTATGTCCCGCCGCATGAGGTTAAGCCTGCGCCGATGCCAAACCCTAAGCCTGATGTTGCCGCCCGTTGGCCGCTACGGACGGGGGACGATATTTCTGTGACTAAATTTAAAACATGGATACGCGACCCTTACGCCATTTATGCGCGGCAAATCCTAAACCTTGCGCCGCTTGAAGATTTAAATATGGAGCTCGGGCCGCGCGAATCTGGCAATGCCCTCCACAAAGCGATGGAAAGCTTGCTGAACCGCACGTTGTCAGATGACGTCGCCATAGAAATAGACCGCCTCTATAAAGCCTTCCGCACGCAGCTCCTGAAAGTCGGATTTACAGAGCTTGATTTCGTCCGCGAGGATGTGCGTCTCAAGGCCTTGGCCGAAGCCGTGATTGATGATTTTCATACGCGCGGCAAAACGGGTTATAAAAATATTAGTGGTGAGAAAAAGGGCAAGCTGGATATAGCGGAGCTTGGGATTACGCTAACAGGCTACCCTGACCGTATTGACCTCGGGCCAGACGGCTATGAGGTCATTGATTTTAAAACGGGAGCCCCGCCGGGCAAGCAAGAAGTGATTGTCGGGTTTGACCCGCAACTGCCGCTCCTCGCCTTAATGGTTGAAGCGGGAGCCTTTCAAAATGTGAAAGCTGCGCCCGTGGATGAGCTGAGCTATAAGCGCCTACGCGGTTCAGGCGACGGCTATGAAAGTCGCTCGGTGATTGAGCGCGGAACGAGCCGAAAAGAGCCTTTCCTCAGCGAAGATCATATTGCTAAAGCCAAAGAGACAATGAAACAACTCGTTGCCCAAGCGCGGGACGCACAAGCAGGCTACCCGTCGCAAATCCGAAAAAAATGGGCAAATAAATACGGCGATTATGATCAACTCGCGCGACGTGAAGAATGGTCACAGCTCACGGGGGACGATGCCAGTGAGTCATAACCCGAGTGATACGCGCGCCAAGATAGACGCGGCGAGTGCCGCCCAACGCCACGCGGCAGACCCATCTGGCTCTCGCTTTGCCTCGGCCAATGCGGGGTCTGGGAAAACCCATGTGCTGGTCAACCGTGTTTCGCAATTATTGATTGCAGGTGTCGCGCCTGATCATATTTTGTGCCTGACCTATACAAAAGCGGCGGCGAGTGAGATGCAGACCCGCCTGTTCGAAAAGCTCGGGAAATGGTCGGTCATGTCGGAAACGGCGTTGAACGAAGAGCTTGTTAAATTATTTGGCCGTGAGGACCACGGGGTAAAACTGTCTAAGGCGCGAGCTTTGTTTGCCAAAGCGCTTGAAACCCCGGGCGGATTGAAAGTCCAAACCATTCATGCCTTTTGCGAATTTGTCCTGTCCCGCTTTCCTGTTGAGATCGGGCTTTTGCCGGGGTTCGAAACTTTGCAAGATGCGGAGCGGATTAAGCTCTTAGCGGACGCCGAGACGACATTACTCAAAGAGGCGCAAGATGACCCTAAGGGTGATATAGCTTCGGCGTTCCGTTTCTTTGCCGCTCAGTCTGCGGACCTAACCTTGCAAGATCATTTTAAATGGATGGGCTATAATATTTACGGCATTGAGCGCTGGGTGAAGCGAGGTGGTGTTACGCCTTTGGCAGAAAATCTAGGGATTGCGATTGGCACATCGGTTGACGATATTTGCCGTGCCGCTTGGGAGGCGACTGACAGAGATGTTTTGCGCGAGCTTTGTCTGCAACTGATTAGTAATGATGCGGTGACGAACCAAAAGGTCGGTGCGGCCCTTGATCTAGCCTTAGTGGAGCCAGACGCGGCGAGCGCCTTTAATCTCTACCGCGATATATTTTTCACACAAAGCGGTAGCGTTCGAGCCTCTATTGTAACAGCGAAAGCGCCGCCTCTCGCGCAAAGCTTTCTTGGGGCGAAAGCTTATATGCCAACGGATGAGGTAACGCGTATATTAGCTATCGATCATCAGATCAAATCCGCAGCTTTATTGCAGGCGACCCAAGCGCTTTACGCTTTGGCGGTACCTTTTGCAAAAGCCTTCTCAAAAGGGAAGGCGGATTTGCGTCGTGTGAGTTTTGATGATCAAATCCAGCATGTTCGCAAATTGTTACTCTGGTCGGAAGTGGCCGATTGGGTGCGCTATAAACTCGATGGGGGGATTAGTCATATTTTGGTTGATGAAGCCCAAGATACGCCGCCTGTGCAGTGGGATATTCTTGACGCGCTGCATGAGAATTTCGATCCAGAAGATAAGCATCAAAAGACAGGTCTTGCAAAAACTTTCTTCGCGGTGGGGGATGAAAAGCAATCTATTTATGCGTTTCAAGGGGCGAAGCCTGAAGTCTTCCTCAGTAAAACCCAAGCCTATGATGACGGCGCGAATTTGAAAGCCCCAAGGATGCGGACGTCCTTCCGCTCCGCGCCTGAAATATTGGCGCTCGTTGATCAATTGTTCATTGAGGGCGGTGGCTCTCAGCGCATGTTCGATGCTGAGAAGTTCGCGACTGGGGGGGATAAAACGCGCCATGTGGCCGTGAGACATGATCAGGGTTACGCGGAGCTTTGGCCCGTCTCTCCGCGTCCTGAAACGGGGGAGGAAGAAGAGCCTGGTGATCTGCGGCCTCTTGATGAGGCAGGCGGTCAAGACGCGCGCGAAGTTCTCGCCGCGAAAATCTCTCGTGAAATTAAACAATGGCTTGATGATAAACGCACGGTGTTTGACCGCGAGATAAAAGAGGCGCGTCCGATACGAGCAGGGGACGTTTTGATCTTGGTGCAAAAACGCGGCCCGCTTTATAAGGCTTTGTTGCGGCATTTGAAAAAAGCTCATGTTCCTGTCGTCGGGCCAGACCGATTGGTGCTTAAAGAGGCTTTGGTGGTGAAAGACCTGTTGGCGCTTGCACGGTTTATCTTGCAGCCCCATGATGATTTGGCTCTTGCGGAACTTCTTAAGGGGCCGTTTTTTAATTGGGATGAAGATCAGCTGTTCAAAGTGGCTTACGGTCGCGAGGGGCCGTTATGGGCGGCGTTACAACAGAGTGATTTAAAAGAGAGTGTAGAGACGTTGCGGCGCGCCCAAAGCCGCGCGGCATATCTGGCGCCCTATGAGTTTTTCGCGCGATTCTTGGATGAATGCGACGCGGAGGGCACGAGCCACCTCATCAAGCTTTACCGGCGATTGTCGATGGAGGCGAAAGACGCCATGCAAAGTTTTCTCGCGCGCGCCCTCGCTCATCAACGCCAAGGGGTTCCGTCCTTGCATGATTTTGTCGCGAGCTTTCAATATGACGAAACGGAACTAAAGCGCGAGCTTGATAATGTAACTGACCAAGTGCGGATCATGACGGTTCACGGTGCAAAAGGCCTCGAAGCCCCGATTGTGATTTTGCCCGATGCGTCTGACCCACCGCGTAAAGAGAGCCGTAAAAACCCGATACAGCCCTTTGACGAGGGTTATGTGTTCGCAGCTAAAGCCTCTAAAGGCTTGACCTTAGCCGATGATATATTTGACGGGAAGTCAGAGCTTGAAGCGCAAGAATATCTCCGCCGTCTTTATGTGGCGCTAACGCGGGCGGAAACGGAATTAATTATTTGCGGTTATGAGCGCGGGGTTAATACGAAACTCACCACATGGTATGATGATGTGAAGGCGGCGCTTGAAGGGCTTGGCGGCACGGAAGTTGAAACGCCGTTTGGAGCAGGGCTGTCTTACGGCGCACGGTCAGCGTCTAAGGTTTTAGGGCAGACTGCAGAGGCCGCTGATATTGTGGCCTTACCTGACTTTTTAAAGCAAATGGCCGCGCAACCAAAACAGGGCATGGAACGAGTCACGCCGAGCCATATGGTGGCGGGGCTAGAGGCTGACCATATGTCTGAAGCCCCCGTGCGTTCGCCGTTATTTGAGACGCCTGACCGTTTCCAACGCGGTATCATTATCCATAAGCTCTTGGAATTTCTACCTGACGTCGATAGGGCGCGGCAGGGCGATATCGCCACGGATTTTCTACAGGCTCATGACGGCTTATCCGCTGCGCAGCGGACTGATATTTACGACACTGTTTTCGCGGTTCTCCGTCATCCTGATTATGGTGAGTTTTTCGGGAGCGACGCCGCGGTTCAAACCCGCGCCGAAGTCTCAATATCTGGTCGATCAGATAAGCTGCCTGATAATATGCTCGTGAGTGGTCAAATTGACCGTCTGTGCATCTATCCTGACCGTGTTTTGATCTTGGATTATAAGTCCAATCGTCCCCCGCCGAAAACCGAAGCGGAGGTTGCGCCGCTCTATATGACGCAAATGGCGACCTATGCGGCTTTGATGGGGGAAGCCTACCCTGACCACAAAATTGAGTGCGCTCTGTTGTGGACCGATGGACCACACCTTATGACATTATCGGAAACTTCTATGGCCGCCGCCTTGACGCGGCTAGGTCGGCTCCCTAACTAGGAGGTAAGATAATAAGGAGTCCACCATGCCAACAGTCAAAGTATCAGATTCTAGCTTTAAATCCGATGTGATCGAAGCAGATAAACCCGTCCTTGTCGATTTTTGGGCGGAATGGTGTGGTCCGTGTAAACAAATTGGCCCTGCACTTGAGGCTTTGTCCGATGAAATGGGTGAGAAAATCACCGTGGCGAAAGTTAATATTGACGATGACCCTGAAACGCCCGCTAAATTTCATGTGCGTGGTATTCCGACGCTGATGATCTTTAAGGGTGGTCAAGTGGTTGCAACGAAAGTCGGCTCCATGACCAAGTCGACCCTCAGCGCGTGGGTTGAGGAACATACGGGTTAGCCCGCCTCACACGCTTTATGAATTTACCGAACCGCAGCTTTGTCTGCGGTTTTTATTTGGGGCAAAGAGGCGGCGCGCTTAATCCTCAACAGGTTCAAGTTCTAAATATACAGGGTTTGGGTAAAGCCTAAGTCCAGATCCGCTTAGGGCAAAGGCTCCAATCGGCCCAATGAGAACGGCGGTTGCGAGTGTTTTTGCAATGTCCGCTGATGATGTCGACGCTTGGTTTAAACTATCGCTATAAATTGCATCATCTCCCGATTTTTCAACATAATCGGCTGCCGTTATAAGGGTTGCATTTGTTATTAACTGAGATTGGTCTTTTGGAGGATTTGTCTCTGACCTTGCAATTATTCTGGCGGTTTTAAATCCTTCTTTTTCAACACGAACGATAAAGGTTGATCTTTTAGGGACGGTAAAACGACAGGGTGATGCAAGGCACCCATAAGTCTCCATAGGCAAGCTCTCGTCATGCTCTCGCGCGCTAACGCTTTTGGGTGTTTCTAGGGTTGTTGTGACAAGCGCGCCCGCTGGAAGGGTGGCTATGCTAAATTCATTTGATCCGATAGAGGGAGTTGAGGCACAGCATGCAAGGAGTGTCGCACCAGCTATTGAGAGGATAATCTTTGTCATAAGTTATGGTTTTGTTTTACGGCTTGCAAATGTCTGGTTCGGGTCGGTTAATCCGTCGAGATCATAATTTTTCGTCTCGACTGTTCCGACTGGGTGTAGCTTTAGGCTCACGGGGTTAGGATATAGGCTGAGTAAAGACCCTGATAGGGCATCGGTTGCTAAAAGGGGCGTCGCGAAGCCCATGGTGGTGAGGCTCGCGGCGAGTGTTGCACCAGCAACACCTGTGCCTGAAACAGCTGGTAATAATACGGACGAGCTTGCCGCTGTTGTTACCGTACTATCTGCAGCCGTATTGCCGAGTCCTGCTTTTGAGCGAACGATAATACGCGCAGGCTCGAAACCGTCATGTTCAACCCGTGCAATGAATTTTGATCTGCGCGGAACTTTTATTTCGCAAGGGGTCGAGTCGCAGCCATAATATACCGGGTCTAAATCGGGTGATTTTTTGCGCGCCTTAACGCTGTCTTTGGTTTCCAAACTTGTTGTGACCCGCGCACCCGGCGGGTCGGTCATGACCTGAAACGGTTCATGTGTTCCTCTAACGACTGTGGCACAGTTTGTTAATATAAGTAGGCAAGGAGTGAGTATCAAAAATATTTTTTTCATAAGAACCATAACCTTGATCTAGTTTTCTTGCTTTTTGGCTCGCTTGGCTCGAATTTCTTCGACTTTAGGATGAGGCGCAAATTCCGTCCCTTTTGGCGGAAGGGTGAGAACGACAGGATTGGGCCGTAAATTCAACAAAGCCCCTGACGCAGCGTCAACGCCCACAGAGACAACCAAAAGCCCACCGGTTGCGATTCCCGCAGCGCCTGCGGCAACACCTGTTGCTATACCGCCGCCAGATAGGCCGCCTGCCAGTGCGCCGACGCCGAGACCAAAAGTAGCCCCTAATCCAGCAGAACCTGCGACATCGGCATTTAGGCTCTCTTTATGGATGCCGCTGTCAACACCGACTTCAACGTCTTCATAGCCGTCAAGGCTAATGGTCATAATAAATTCAGACCGCCGCGACATTTTAATTTCACACGGTGTTGATGGGCATCCGTAATATTGGGGCTCAAGGTCTGGGTTTTGCTTACGCGCCTTTTTACTGCTCGCAAGCTCTTTGTCTGTTAACACCATGGCCCCTGGAGGTTCGGTATCGATAATCATCTTTGTATTGCTGCCCCGTGTCACTGTTGCACAGCCAGAAAGATAGATGCCGCAAACGGTGCACATCATTAGATTCTTTAGCATGTTCTTCCCTATAGTCGTTTTACAGGGAAGTTATGGGGGTAAGTTGCTCTTAAATGAAATGAGCAAGCCTTTCAAACTGTTTCAATGGGGACACTTTGAATGTCGGTTTGTTACGGTCTCTGGCTGAATATTCTCTATGACTCCGACTTATCAGTGCCGCCCATGAGAGCGGCGACGGTCTTCAGCTCGAAGTCGCTGGCGTCATGACGTTCAAATAATTGACCCTCGGGCTCACCCCATGCGCGGTTGACCATACAGCCCCGTATGACGGCAGGGCGCGCGTCAATTTGCTTAGCCCAACGCATCACGTTTTTGTAGCTTTTGACGTCAAGAAACTCTTCGGCGCTATAAAGGCGTCCGAGGCATAATTGCCCGTACCACGGCCAAATTGCCATATCGGCAATGGTGTAATCAGAGCCGCTCATAAATTCATTGTTTGCGAGGTGGCGATCAAGCACATCTAATTGCCGTTTCACTTCCATGGAGAAACGGTCGATACAATATTCGATCTTAATCGGGGCGTAATTGTAGAAATGACCAAAGCCACCGCCCAGATAAGGCGCGCTTCCCATCTGCCAAAACAGCCAAGACATGCACTCGGCGCGAGCCTGAGTATCTTTGGGTAAGAAGGCGTCGAACTTTTCAGCTAAGTAGAGCATGATAGCGCCAGATTCAAAGACGCGCTGCGGTGGATTTACGCTATTGTCCATCATGGCAGGGATTTTTGAATTGGGATTAATATCGACAAAGTCGCTGCCGAATTGGTGACCCTCATTAATCATGATGAGGTAAGCATCATATTCAGCGCCCGTGCGACCAAGGGCTAAAAGCTCTTCGAACAAGATAGTGACTTTTTGACCATTAGGCGTCGCCATAGAGTAAAGCTGAAACGGATGTTCGCCGCTCCGTAACTCTTTATCATGTGTAGATCCAGCAACAGGACGATTGATATTGGCAAAACGTCCGCCGCTACCTTTCTCCCATTTCCAAACTTTTGCGGGTTCATAGCCTGCTGGGAGATTATCTTTAGGATCGGACATGATTACTCCTTGTCATCAATGAGCCGTATGAGGCCCTCTTGTATGGTTGACGCCATTAACATGCCGTCTTGTGTGTAAAATAGCCCACGGTTGAGGCCACGTGACCGTGCCGCTCTGGGACTATCCAAATAATAATAGATCCATTGGTCGACCTTGATTTCACTATGAAACCACATGGCGTGGTCAAGGCTCGCACCGATAATACGTTTATTATAGAACGAAATACCATGCGGACGTAAGGCCGTAGCCATCAGTAATTTGTCAGATATGAAAGCTAAGGCAGACCTGTGTAGAATAGGGTCTTTGCCAATATCCTTTGTGACTTTAAACCAGAAGCCGCCCGTAGGCTCCATTTTTTGAGGATTATAAGGATCAATAGGTGAGGGAATACGCACATCAATAATCTTGGGCGGGAAGGCAAAAGGTTTTGGCATTTGCGGATATTTACGTTGGATGTCGTTCATATAGTCGACATAGCTTTGAAGCTCTTCAGGAGGCGGAATGTCGCTCGGCATTTCGATTTGATGCTCGAGTCCTGTTTCGCGTTTTTGAAAGGAAATTGAGGCGTTAAAAATCGCACGCCCATGTTGACGCGCGACAACACGGCGGGTGGAAAAACTACGGCCATCGCGGATGGGGTCTACATCATAAATCACCGAGCGAGACATATCTCCGGGACGAAGAAAATAGGCGTGCATTGAATGGGGGACGCGCGTGTCGTCATCAATAGTGCGAGCCGCAGAATATAGGGCTTGTGCAAGAACTTGCCCGCCAAAAATGCGCCGCAAGGGAAACTGTATAGGATTTCCGCTAAATAGATTGCTATCAATCTCATTTACGGTCAGGCCCTCTATAAGGGATGTTAAAGTTAAGGCGCTCATATGGGGTTACCTTAGGTCATATAGGTTGAAGACGTAAACTTAAATATGTGTAGGTCTACTATTTGGTTGTTGTTTCTTTTTCACTTAACAATTTTGTTCTTATTTGATAAGAAAACTTATTGAGGAGAATAAAATGTCATTTCTTGATAAATTTAGACAAATAATTGTTGCCGTAGTTGCTGTGGTTATTGCGGTTGTTTTGTTTCTCGTACACGGTTAATCTGAGATTGCGCTAAGACTTTGTGGCTATCAAAAAGCTTATGGAGTGGTTTACTATGAGCTTTTATTTTTAGAAGCTCATAAGGTTGCATTTACTTTCACTTACATAGATTGAAACTGTTTCTTAATTGTGTCACACAGTTGAAAAAGACGGGATTGATTTTGAAAACACGTATTCATGATGTAGCCGAGCGCGCAGGGGTTTCAATGAAAACCGTCTCACGTGTTCTCAACCGAGAACCTAATGTGTCGGATGCGACCCGTGACCGTGTTCTAGAGGCTGCAAGGGCATTACGTTATACGCCGAGCCTTGCGGCCAGAGGACTTGCAACCTCGAAAAATTATTTATTGGCTTTATTATACGATAATGTTTCACCGAGTTACGTTCTCAAAGTACAACAAGGCGCAACCAATATTTGCCAAGAATCAGGCTATCACTTGATTGTTCGTCCCATCAGGGAGTCAATATCTTTGACGCGTGAGGATTTTGTTGTTCTTTTGGAACGCCTGCCCGTCGACGGTGTTATATTGACATCTCCATTGTCAGATAACCCAGCTATGTTAGCGGCTTTAAATCAGTTGAATATACGCCACGTCACTATAGGGGGAGCAATCCAGTCAGCCAGTTGTCCCGCTATTGGCATTGACAACCGTCAGGCGGCTGAGGAAATGACACGCTTTCTCATTCAATCTGGCCATAAGAAGATTGGGTTTGTAAAGGGCGATATGTACCATATTTCGGCCCGTATGCGCTATGAGGGATACAAAACAGCGATGGCGGCTCATAACATTGAAATTAACCCAGAATGGGTTGTGCAAGGGGATTATTCTTATACCTCGGGTGAGGTCGCAGCGCGGGATATATTTTCAAGATCGTCACGGCCCACAGCTATTTTTGCCAGTAATGATGATATGGCGGCAGGCGTCATGGCCATTGCTGGACATATGGGTGTTTCCGTTCCTGACGACCTTTCTGTTGGAGGTTTTGATGATACGGCGACAGCGGGGCTTGTTTGGCCACGCCTGTCAACTATTCGCCAGCCCGTAAGAGAGATGGGTGAAAAAGCGGCAGAATTTATGATTGCCCCGCCTTGCCGTGAGAATGATGTTGCGGCTGTCAATGCACAACATCTTTCTTATGAGCACCATTTGATCATTCGGGAATCAACAAGAAACATCTAGCATTCTGATCTAAGCGCAAATTGGTATAGACATATTGACAGCGCTGTCATTTTTGTTTTATGACGCCTCAACGAATATAATAGAGGCTTATTGTGGACCATCCAGTTAAAGACACATCAAATGCAGATATAAAAAGCGGGTCGACATTTGTCCCTGTGGAGCCATTTGATATTATTGTCTTTGGCGGTACGGGGGATTTATCGCGCCGTAAGTTGCTCCCGTCACTTTACCACCGTTTTTGCGATCAGCAAATTTCGGACCAAAGCCGTATTATTGGTGTTTCGCGCTCAGATTTAGATCAGGCTGCATTCCGTACATTAGCTAAAAAATCTTATACGGAATTTGTAAGTAAGAGTGATTATGATCAGTCCTGTTGGAATGGTTTTGACGGATTGTTAGATTATCATGCGCTCGATGTCCTTGCAGAAGATGGGGATTGGGCGGGCCTTGCAAAACGTCTTGAAGGGCCAGGCGTGGATGATCGCGTGCGTATTTTCTATCTTGCTATCCCCCCGCATATGTTTTCAATCGTATGTGAAGGCCTTAAAAAAGCAGGCCTCGTCACGCCCAATTCGCGGGTTGTTTTGGAAAAACCATTGGGCCGTGATTACGCCACGGCACTCGCTATTAACGAAGGTGTTGGCCGCGTCTTTGATGAAAACCGAATTTATAGAATTGATCATTATCTTGGAAAAGAAACGGTTCAAAACCTTCTTGTTCTTCGCTTCGGTAATATACTGCTTGAGCCACTTTGGAATAATCAAGCGATTGATCATGTGCAAATAACAGCGGCTGAATCCATTGGTGTTGGGGGCCGTGGGTCTTATTATGATAAATCAGGTGCGCTCCGTGATATGGTTCAAAACCATTTGCTACAGCTCTTATGTTTGACAGCGATGGAGGCTCCAGCCTCACTTGATGCGGATGACGTCCGGACAGAAAAGATAAAAGTGCTAAGGGCGCTAAAAACCCTCACGACTGAAACGGCTAAAACTCATTCTGTGCGCGGGCAATATGCGCGCGGTCAGATGGACGATGAATCTGTCCCTGACTACCTCACGGACGTTGGCGCTGATCTGAGTCAGACTGAAACCTTTGTGGCGATCAAGACAGAGATTGAAAATTGGCGCTGGTCAGGTATTCCGATTTACCTACGCACGGGAAAACGCATGTCAGAACGGTTTTCAGAGATAGTCATTCAGTTTAAAGCCGTGCCGCATTCTGTCTTTGGTTCTGAGACACCATTGAACGCCAACCGTTTAGTTATTCGTTTGCAACCTGATGAGGCCGTGCAGCTTTGGCTTGAGATCAAAGAGCCAGGAGCAGGGGGCATGCGGCTTAAAACATTACCGCTTAACTTGTCATATGCAGATAATTTTACGGTTCGCTATCCCGATGCTTATGAGCGCCTTTTGATGGATGTAGTTCGCGGAAACCTCAGCCTGTTTATGCGCCGCGATGAAGTCGAAGCGGCATGGAAATGGGTTGATGCTATACATGCTGCATGGGAGGATTCTGATCAACGGTTGGAACTCTATGCGGCGGGACAGGATGGTCCACGGGAAGCGGACGACCTCTTGGTTAAAGATGACCGAGCGTGGTCGAATTAATGACGTGGGTTTTTAAAGAGTTTTCGTCTTCCGTATCTATGGAATCTGCCGCAACTGATTATATTGCAGGAAAAATTGAGCGTAACCTTGCCGATGTCTCAAGCGCGCGTTTGCTGCTGTCAGGCGGGTCCTCACCGCGCCCTATATATGAGGGGCTATCCAAAAGAGATTTGAAGTGGTCGGACGTCACAGTTGGTCTTGTTGATGAACGCTGGGTCGACGTAGATCATAAGGGGTCTAACGCGGCGTTCATTAAATCTACGCTGTTGCAAAATAAGGCGCAAGCGGCGGAATTTGTTCCTATGAAAACAGAACATGCGACTGCTCAAAACGGGGCTGACGTCGTATCTGAAAGCTACAGACAAGCGTTCACACACCCTTATATCTGCGTTATGGGTATGGGGCTTGATGGTCATACAGCTTCTTGGTTTCCAAATGCGGATGACTTAACGTCAGCGCTTGATGTTGATAGTCGTGATTTTACATGCGCTTTTGATGCAACGGGTTGCGAAGTGGCGGGTGATTTCCCGTCCCGTATGACGATGACATTACCTGCCGTTATGGGGTCAGATGAGATTATTCTTTTGATTGCAGGTGAGGCGAAACGGGCTGTGTTTGAACAGGCGATCAATCAATCTGTCTACAACGCCCCTGTTAAATCATTATTGAGTGCTGGGCCTCGTCTAACAGTTTTTTGGGGTAAATAAAATGCATACGAAAATACAACAGGTCACTGACCGTATTATAAAAAGATCAAAAAAGACGCGGGATGCCTATATGTTGGCTATGCGTGAAAACATGCGCCCTGGTCCTCGGCGCAAACGTCTAACCGAAGGCAATCTTGCTCATGCGGCGGCGGCCTGTCCGTTGCATGAAAAAATGGAAATACTCGGCGCAGGGTGGCCCAATCTTGGTATTGTCACAGCCTATAATGATATGTTGTCCGCGCATCAGCCTTTTGCGACCTACCCAGATCTTATCAAACATGCGGCACGCCGTAACGGGGCGACCGCGCAAGTTGCGGGCGGTGTGCCGGCCATGTGCGACGGGGTTACGCAGGGCCAAGCGGGTATGGAACTATCTTTACTCTCTCGCGACACGATTGCTATGAGCGCAGCTGTCGCTTTGTCTCATGATATGTTTGACGCCGCTATTCATCTTGGCGTGTGTGATAAAATCGTTCCGGGGCTGACCATAGCGGCTCTACGTTTTGGTTACTTACCGCAAATATTTGCCCCCGCAGGGCCAATGCCGTCTGGCTTACCTAATCCAGAAAAGAGCCGTATCCGACAAGAATATGCCGAGGGGAAGGTTGACCGCGCGGCCCTTTTAAAAGCCGAAAGCCAGAGCTATCACGCGCCGGGAACTTGTACATTTTACGGCACGGCCAATTCCAATCAAATGTTGATGGAGATCATGGGACTACAACTGCCGGGGGCGTCATTCATTGCGCCAAATACTCCTCTCCGAGACGCGATGACCGCGCAGACGACGCGCCGCGCTGTGCAAATTTCGACTATGGGTGAAAGCCCTACACCGATTTGTGAGGTGATTGATGAACGCGCCGTAGTAAATGGTCTTGTCGGCTTGATGGCAACGGGAGGGTCAACAAATTTGACCATTCATATGATTGCGATGGCGCAAGCGGCAGGCATCATTATTAATTGGGATGATTTTAATGATATTTCTGCTGTCGTGCCTTTGATCTGCCGTATCTACCCGAACGGTCCAGCCGATGTGAACCATTTTCAAGCGGCGGGTGGGATGCCTTACTTGATCTCTGAACTAATGAGCGCAGGTCTTGTCCATAAAGATGTGACAACAGTGGCAGGTCCAGACGGGTTGCATGCTTATACACGAGAGCCAATGCAAAATAATCATGCAGAGGCGGACTCCATTCTTTACCGTATGGGGCCAACGGAAAGTGGTGATAAAGAGGTGCTGACAACGGTTAGTAACCCTTTCAGGCCAGATGGTGGGCTACGGCTTTTAACGGGCAATATTGGCCGCGGAGTGATGAAAGTCTCTGCTGTTAAGCAAGATAATTGGTTCGTTGAAGCACCAGCTATTGTTGTCGATGACCAAGATGACCTTGTTGATCTTTATAAGACGGGTGAGCTTGAAAAAGATTTTGTCGCAGTGCTTAGGTTTCAAGGCCCGAAGGCCAATGGTATGCCAGAGCTGCATAAGTTGACGCCAATTTTGGGCTCACTACAAGATAAAGGCTTTAAGGTGGCTTTAGTTACGGATGGTCGAATGTCGGGTGCGAGCGGTAAATTCCCGTCCGCTATTCACATGCATCCAGAAGCGGTTCTTGGGGGATTGATTGCGAAAATTAAAACGGGGGACATGATTAGGGTTGATCCTCTTAACGGCTCTGTTTCGGTCTTAGCTGAAAATGTTGATGGACGCAGTCCTGCCCAGCAGCCCCCATCCAAAACTGCGAAAGGTCTAGGTATGGATATGTTTGGAACCATGCGCGCCGCGACAAGCGACGCGGAATCAGGCGCAAGTTTTCTTGGCGCGATCACGGCTTAATATGTCCAATAGAACGGTTCTTGTTGGTGACGTTGGCGGCACAAATTGTCGTTTTGGTTTGGCGAGGTGGGACGCCCAAGCGGGCATCGAGCTATCTCAGATTAGCAAGTTGAAGGTGGCAGAATATTCGGACTTTTACGCGGCCCTAACGCACTATTTATCCACGCTTGACGCTCAACCTAAGCAAGCGGCTTTTGCCTTAGCAGGGCCTAAATTTAACGGCGAAATCCGTATGACGAATTTACAGTGGGTCGTTGCGGAGGATGAACTACGTTCGAGGTTTGGATTTGATGTTGCCACACTTGCTAATGATTTTACGGCAATGGCCCGCGGCGCGGTCTTGATGGCCGATGAGGCGTTCCAGACAATTATCGCAGGCAAAGTTAATTACAGCTTACCCGTTGCGGTTTTAGGCCCAGGCACAGGCTTAGGCGTTGCGGGCGTTCTGCCCGGGCAACCGCCGCGTATTTTACCGACAGAAGGGGGCTATTCGGCCTTTGCTCCACAAGATGATATGGAGCTTGAGATATTGAAAATTCTTCGATGTGAATTTGATTTCGTCGCTGCAGAGCATCTCTTATCAGGCCCTGGATTGCACCGACTCTATAAAGCTTTGGGCAAAATCAAACAGGCGGGCACGCCTTTGGAGACACCAAGCGATATTGTCACCCAAGCTCACGCGGATGAGACGTCTTTATCCGCTCAAGTTATGACAATATTTTGCAATATACTCGGGGGTTTCTCGGGCAATACAGCCCACACGCTCGGCGCGTCGGGTGGTATCGTGATTGCGGGCGGCGTTGGGCGTCATATTGCGCCCTTTATTGCTGCGTCTGATTTTGAAGCGCGGTTTAAAAATCGGGGTAAAGCGGCTTGGTTTACGCAAAATATCCCCGTGCGCCTTTTAACCGCTCACTCTGTAGCTCTTTACGGCGGGGCAGCTTTACTGGCTGATGGCTAAGTAAATTGCAGAGCAGCGAGGTCGGCATAAAGCCCTTTATCCTTGCGTAACTCGTCGTGCGTCCCTGTGGCCACGATCTGCCCATGATCCATAACAATAATTCTATCAGCTTTGCGAATAGTAGAGAGCCGGTGAGCAATCACAAGTGTGGTTCGGTTTTGCGCTAATTGATCAAGTGCATCTTGGACAAGCCGTTCGCTTTCCGCGTCCAAAGCACTTGTCGCTTCGTCCAAGAGGAGTATGGGGGCGTCCACCAAAATCGCCCGTGCAATGGCGAGCCGTTGTCTTTGTCCTCCCGAGAGGGTCAGGCTACGGTCACCTAAATCTGTTTCATAGTGTTCAGGCAGATTTTCGATAAATTCGTGAGCATTGGCAAGTTTAGCCGCTTGGATAATATCTTCGCGGCTGGCGTTGGGACGTCCGTATGCAATATTTTCAGCCGCCGTTCCAGAAAACAGCGCGGTCATTTGCGAGACACTGGCAAATTGCGCGCGTAGATCTGTCAGTTTAATGTCGGTGATAGAGTTTTTATCAAGTGAGATCGTTCCCTTATCCGCATCATAAAACCGCATTAGTAATTGGAAGACGGTCGATTTGCCTGCTCCAGACGGCCCGACGAGCGCAATTGTTTCACCCGGCTTCACAGTGAAGCTAATGTCTTTTAGAGCGGTTAGCTCAGGCCGTTGCGGGTAGTTAAATGTGACGTCTTTAAAGTCTATAAACCCGTCCGCTTTGTCCAAAGAAAGCGCTTCGGCGTGGTCTGTAATCGACGGTGTTGCATCCAGTAACTCAACGAGACGGTCAGCGGCACCTGCTGCGCGCATCAGGTTTGACCACGACTCGGTCAGGGCGCTACCGCCCGAGACGGCGATGATCGCGCAAACGGTAAAGGCGCCAATATCTCCGCCAGATAATTGGCCTTTATTAACCGAGACAGCTCCGTACCAGAGGATGGCTGTGATACCGCCCATAGCAAGCATAAATATAATCATCGTCAAAATAGTTTGCGCGCGAATACGGCGTTCTTGCGTTGCAAAAGAACTATCTATGGCACGGTGAAAGCGTGTCGTCTCAAAGGCTTCGCGGGTGAAGGACTGCACGATTTGAATTTGGTTGAGCGCTTCGCTTGCTTGCCCCGATGCGAGGGCTAATTCGTCTTGCCCTTTGCGCGATAAGCTTTTTAGTTTTCGGCCAACTATAACCGCAGGAATGATAATCGCGGGGCCAATGGCCAAGACCATAAGAGCCAGTTGCCAGCTAAAAATAAACATCAGCACAATTGCGCCGATGGAGGTGACAATAGTTCGAAGGGCAAAGGAGATGGAGCCCGTTAGAACGGTTTCCACTAAAGTTGTATCCGTTGTCAGCCGTGAAAGAACTTCACCTGTGCGGAGTCTGGCGAAATAGGTTTGACTTTGCAAAACCACATTAGCGTAAACCGCTTGGCGAATATCGGCGATAACGCGCTGCCCCAGCGAGGTGATGAAATAATAGCGCAGGCTACCGAAGATAGAGAAGGCAAAAACAAAGATAAAGGCGAGCCTAAAAAATGGTGTAAGAGTGCGTCCTTCACCTTGGGATATGTGATCGCAAAATTTGGCAGACGGGGCGTCAGAGCCAAAGCCGCAATCAATAATCAGCTTCAAAAGATTGGGCAATAAAAGCGTCGCCATCGCGGAGAGGCCAAGGAATAAGAGAAATAATCCAAGACGCGCAGGGTAGCGAGCAATAAAGTGCCACAGGCGCGCAAGCGGCTTGAGGCTACCTCCTGATTTACGATGCGCCTTTTGCGTATCGATCTCGGCTTTCAAAGCCGCACCAGAGGATCGCTCGGGAAGTTGTGATGAATCAGACATATAAGTCAGGCTATCTGGCATAAATCTAGAATTACGCCAATAGGGAAGTGCCATGTGAGACAATTAGCGACTTTATTGCCACATATCACACCTAATTGTTGCTGGTTCTACCAATGAATGAAGTTTTTAGCGAAGGCATTGTGAAAGGTTGATAGGGTCAAAAAAATGATTGCCTTTCATTTGTAAAAATGTGAGAGCGCCGAGCTCATTACTTTAATGCTTAATATTATGCAGGAACTCGCATGAAAAATTTTCGAAAAAACACGCTAATTTCGTCTTCTTTTAAGGCGTTACTCTTGGCTGGATTATGTGGAAGCGTCGCACCGTCAGCTGCGGCACAAGTTGATGATGAGGTCATTGTAACAGGGTCGCTGATTAAGCGGGCCGCGCAAGCGGATAGATCATCACCTGTAACGACATTTGACGCAGCCGATATCGACTCAGTTGGCGCGAAAAGCATCGCCGATTTGACCCAGACATTGACGATTAACACTGGGGCAGAGAATAACCCTGATGCGTTTACCCAAAGTGGGACGACAGGGACGTCAAATATCAATCTTCGCGGGTTAGGCGTTCAATCAACCTTGGTCCTCCTCAATGGTCGCCGACAAGTACTGTCTGGCGCTGTAACAAATGGCGGGTTTAATTTTGTTGATACCTCCTCACTCGTGCCGCTGATTGCTGTTGATAATTTGGAAATTCTCAAAGACGGCGCGTCGGCGATTTACGGGTCTGACGCCGTTGCAGGTGTGGCTAACTTTTCTACCCATGATGATTTTGACGGTCTGCGTCTCTCGGCTCAATATCAAACAGTTGCGGGTGAAGGGTCTTCGGACGAAATTTTACTCCAAGCCCTCGTGGGTAAGAATTTTGACCGTGGTAATATTTTAGGCGCTGTGAGCTATACTGACAGAACGCCCCTGACGACGGCTGAACGTCGATTGTCGCGTCCGCAAGATGATACATCAGCGCTGGGTAATCCAGGTGCATTTGTACCCATCGGGAGTGTCTTAACGGGTGGCCCATTGGATAGTTTACCGCTTATTGATCCTGGGTGCGAGGCCGCTGGCGGCATTGCCCAGGTCGGCGTGCCAGGCGCAGCAGTGGGCCTTCCACTGGATGTGGGGACGTGCGGCTTTGACTTTGGTGAGTTTTTTAATCTTGTTGCGGAAGAGGAGCGTTTAAACGCTTACGTTCAAGCTGACTTTGAGCTAACTGACACCATTTCATGGCGCGGTGAATTTTCTTACGCTGATAATGAAGCAGTTCGCGGTAATTCCCCGACATTCCCGTTTTTGCAAAATGGGTTCATTCCAGCCACTAACCCTAATTTCTTACCCGAACTGGCAGCCATTGGTTCCGTAGGTGCGGTCTTCTTAGGGCGTGCAAGCGGTAATGGCGGTGAGGTTTCACCCAATGAGACGACATCGGAAACATGGCGTTTCTCGACAGAGCTGGCGGGTGAGTTTGGATCAACAGGGGCCGATTGGCGCGTGTCTTATACACAAGCCGAAAACACGCATGAGGTTTTAACTGAAGATACACTTGTCAGCGAATTTTCCTGCGCTCTCGCGGGAGCCTGCGAAGCTATTGGCGGGCCAGCTGGATTTTTCAATCCATTTTCAACCTCTTTTACAACGGCTCCAAATTCACCAGAAATTCTTGATTTCATCACGGGCGTTTTCGTTCGCGATACAACATCTGAGTTGCAGGTTATTGACGCGGTCGTAACGACGCCTATCGGTGAGAGCGACGCAGCCATAGCCTTTGGCGTTCAATATCGATCCGAGGATTTCTCAGGCGAATTTGACGAAAATGCTCAAGCTGATAATTTCGGCTTTTTGATCGGGGAACAAAATTATGAGGGCAACCAAGATGTCTTTGCTCTGTTCTCTGAAGTTGTTGTCCCTTTTTCAGATCAATTCGAATTGCAAGCTGCCCTCCGTTACGAAGATTATGGAAGCGGTGTGGGTGATACGCTCGACCCGAAAGTAGCTTTCTTGTTCCGTCCCGCAGATTACCTGTCTCTTCGTGGGTCATTCTCAACATCATTCCGCGCGCCGTCAGTATCGCAACAATTTAGTCAACAAACCATTCTTGGCCAGATAGCAGACCCTTTAACGGGCGGCAGTGTTTTCGCCGCAGCTCGAACTTTTGGACCTGAATCAGAAGGCGGGATTGCGTCGGGGGCCGAAGCGCTCTCACCGGAACAATCTGAAGCTTTTAACTTTGGCGTTAGTTTTGAACCCGTTAAGAATTTAGAATTTGACGTGGATATCTATAGTTTTGATTTCTCTGATGTGATTACGGCTGAGAATGCGCAGGCGGTTGTCAATGCCGACCCAAGCAATGCGGCGCGCGTGGAGCGTAACATTGCGGGTGCAATTACGCAGGTTAATACGAACTTTGTCAATGCTGGATCTGTTGAAACAAGCGGTGTTGATTTCGGCGTGAAATATTCATGGGATACGGATTTCGGAACAATAGTTCCTTTTGTCCAAGGCACATGGGTGTTTAACTATGACCTTGAAGACCCGCAGGCAGGGAACGTTGATGGTCTAGGCAGCCGAAACTTCACCAATTTCGGAACGTCGGTTCCTCAACTTCGGTTTAATACAGGCTTTAACTGGTCTAAAGATGCGCACCGTCTCGACGTGTTCGGACGCTTTATTGATAGCTATGAAGATGACCAAAACGCGAATGCGACGATCGACTCACATTTCACTGTGGACGCACGTTACGCTCTTAACCTTGGTGAAATTCTGCAAAATAATTTCGTCAGCGACACCGCGTTGACGGTTGGCGTGATTAATGCGTTTGATGAAGATCCGCCGCAAGTTTTCACAAATGGAGGCTTTGATTCCAAAGTTCACGATCCGCGCGGACGCCTGCTTTATGTGGGTGTTGACGTTACGTTTTAGGTAAAGTCTTTATTGGTAAATATAGAAACGCCCTTTATGAGGGCGTTTTTTTTGATCACTGATGTTTATTACGAGGCAACGGAACAAAGGCCAGCGGCGTGAATATCGAAGGCGTTTTTTTGCGTTACGATTTTAAATTCAGGCGTCAGGCTTGGATCATATTTAATATTCACGACAACCGCCTGCGTGAGGACGTCGCCCGACTTAGCTGCGGTCTTACGCACTGCTTCATAAATTTTGTAAGGTGATGTCGACGTAACGTGAGCACAGGACGTTGCAGCGCCCGGAATTTGCGAATTGCTGCCAATGATTTGATTGTTGATGTTGGCGTTTGTTTGCAAGGTGACATTGAACTGCCCCGTCACATCTTCGGTGACAATTGCAAAGGGCGCATTTGACGCGACGACAAATCTTTGTAGGCCTGGCGTCTCTGTTTTTAGTTTCGCCGATGCGACTTTTTGCGGAACGGAAAAGCTAACGCGATCTACCATTTGTGCAGCGGCAGGAATCGATAATATATCGAAAGCAAGTGCAACGATGAACCACTTCTTATGCTTTTTAAACTTACGCTTCATAGCGGCTATAGGAGATTTAAACATAATGATGGCCTAACCTGATTCTTGCTACACAGAGCAAGAGTCGCGCCAAACTCTCATTTTAGGCGAAAAAGAGTGAGATTTACTTTAAATCGACTGGCGAGCGGCGATTTAGCGCGTTAAGAGGGCGGCATGTTAGCTCAGAAACGCAAAGCTTTGGTTTTATTTTCCGGTGGTCAAGATTCTGGGACCTGCTTGCCGTGGGCCCTGTCTCATTTTGATTATGTCGAAACCATTGGCTTTCACTATGAGCAGCGCCACGATGTTGAAATGACAACGCGGCTGAATCTACGACGTGAAATTATACAGGCCTTCCCAGACTGGGAGGAGAAGCTTGGGCCTGACCATATTATTGACCTTGGCGCTTTGGGGCGCATGAGCGAGACGGCCCTGACGCGGGACGAGGAAATTAAAATGAATGCAGACGGTTTGCCGTCGACATTTGTTCCGGGGCGCAATTTGATATTTTTAAATTTCGCCGCCGCGCTCGGCTATCGCCGTGGGATTAGTACGCTTGTTGGCGGCATGTGCGAAGCTGATTTCAGTGGTTACCCTGATTGCCGTAAAGAAACGTTAGATGCGACGCTCAACTCTATTTCTTTAGGGATGGGGCGAGACTTCACTTTGGAAACGCCGTTGATGTTTGTTGACAAGGCGGGCGCGTGGAAGGTGGCTTATGAGCTTGGTGGAGAGGCTTTGATCGAGATCATCTTAGAACAATCTCATACGTGTTACCTCGGAGAACGTGGGCCGCGTCATGCTTGGGGTTATGGCTGCGGCACATGTCCAGCCTGTGAGCTGCGTGCTAAAGGGTGGGCTGACTATTCAAACAGCCAACAAGAGGCCAAAGCACGTGTATAGCGTCAAAGAGATGTTTCTGACCCTGCAAGGAGAAGGCGGACAGGCGGGGCTTCCCGCTATCTTTGTTCGCTTTTCTGGCTGTAATCTTTGGTCAGGACTGGAGCGTGACCGTGCCAATGCTGTATGTAAATTTTGCGATACGGACTTTATTGGAACCGACGGTTCTGGCGGGGGTAAATTTAAAACGGCGCAATCCCTCGCAAAAGAAATTAAATCTCACTGGCCGAAAAGTAACCCGCAGAATGCAGACGAGAATATTTGGGCCGTCATGACGGGCGGGGAACCGCTGCTGCAATTAGATACAGAGCTGATAGAGGCTTGTCATGCGGAGGGCATAAAAATCGCGGTTGAAAGTAACGGAACGGTCACGGCGCCCGACGGGATTGATTGGCTCTGCGTGAGTCCGAAGGCGGATGCGCAAATCATCCAAACCTCAGGCCATGAGCTGAAACTTGTATTCCCACAGGCAGAGAATAAGCCGCAAGACTTTGAGCATATGGATTTTGATATATTCTCGTTACAACCGCGCGATGATCGTTTCTTAAAGGGGGATGAGGGCGCATTTTCTGGCTCTCCACACCGTGAGGTGGTGATTGCTTATTGCTTGGCACACCCGAAGTGGCGACTGAGCCTACAAACCCATAAATGGATGGATATTCCTTAATCGGAATATCGCATGAAAGTCATTAAGCGCCTGTTGTACTATGAGAGGCAATATCTTTGGCTACGCGCTTCGAAAAACGCTGCAAAGCTCGTCTTGTATCCGACCATGTTCCAGCCGATCGCGTAAACTCATCAAGAAAGGAATCGTAATAAGCATAGGAGACAGTTCCAAGGGAATTTCCATTGGCGTCAAAAAATTCGCCCGATACATCTGCTCCGCCCAAGGCGAAACTTTGAAATGAAAGGCCTATGTCATGACTGAGCTGTTCGAGAGTTGGTCGGTTATTACGAACATCAACAAGGGTAAGTTTCAACACGCTTGTCGCGTCATCTGTGACGTTGATGCCCTTCTTCGTAAGAGCGGTTTCCGTCCATTTTTCAAGTTTTTCTGTAAGCGCGTCTAAGTCACGTTGCCCGTAAAACCCATTGCAAGCAAAGCCGCTATTGGTGCGGCGTGATTGTGAACAAGTTGTGCGCCCTTTGGGTAGCCCCTCGGCACGAGATTGCAAATCATCACTGAGTTCAACATCTATTTTTAGGGATGTGACGCTAATGTCTGATAGTGAGGTTTTATACCCTTGTGAACTTTGTGCGCTTGCCGTGTTAAATAGCATAAATGCTGACGCACTTAAAATAAATGGGGTGACAAGTTTACGCATACGGGTCTCCAACTAAATAGTTAACAACCCTTCCATATCATAAATTTTCATTTTGAACAATTTACGTTTTTGTGATTGTAAGTCTCAATATTTAATTGAACCTTTTTCTCGTTAAGCCGCCACATTTACAAAAATGTCGAGAATGTTCTTTGCGCCGCGAAGCTTCATAAGTTCAGTGTTTAATTGTACGGCTTGAATATCACGTGTGATCGATACGACATTACCTGAAATATCGACGGCTTTCGTCGTGATGCTTAAGACCTTATTGGTTGTATCAAGAACACCGTTGGCAATATGAACAGGTGTGGACCCTATATAATAAACGGCTTTACCAGCTCCCATAACGGTTTTACCAGCAATTTTCCCAGTACCAATGACAGTCTTTCCTGCAATTTTCCCCGTGCCAACAACAGTATTTCCAGCAAATTTGGTTGTGCCGTAAGCGGCCTTACCCGTGAGTTCAGCTGTTTTTGACGTAAGCTTTACAGGCGCTGTAATAATAGCTCCTGTTGTTTTTGCGATAGCGCATCCGCCCAGATTTAGTGCGAGAATGCCAACTATTAGACATAGTTTTTTCATTGATTAACTCCATTCAGAGCGGACTATAGCAAAAGAGGTCTAAAAAAACCTTAAGCTACTGTCCTTCTCTATACCATGCGCCTGCCATACAGAGGATGAACAGGATGAAATATATCAATGTGGGGAGGAAGGGCGTGCGGCGGCTCTCACGAATTTCATATTGCTGTCTTTGCGTGAGGTAAAACCCATCCTCTTTAGAGGCGTTACGGCGTTCAGATTGCTGAGAAAGTTGCGGAACTGTATCCGTTGGGGTAATCGCATAAATATTGCCGTTTGCGGAATTGGTTAAAGGAAGAAGCTTATTTGCATCTGGTAATAGATTTGAAACTTCAACTGGGTTTAACCGTCCGACGGCCGCGATGGTTGAAATGTCGCCATCATCCAACCGATAAGCCCCTTGGCCTTTGGATTTAATAATGGCTTGAAAATAACCATCACTGACTTTTTCAAGTTGTACAGTTTCTATGGTTCCGTCGGGTGCAGTGACTTTTACAGGCTTAACACTATTACCGATTGAAAAGCGTTCGATTTTTAAGTTTTGATTGCTGGCTTGAACATCAAGGCGCTCTGCTTCCAGATCGGGTTCTCCCATCAACCAATGCGCAAGGCGCCGGAAAAGCTCATTATAGGGCCCGCCGCCTTCATGTCCTTTCGTCCATAACCACGCTTGGTCGGTCATCAAGGTCGCGACGCGGCCATCTTTTACGCGGTCAATAATCAAGAGCGGCTCACCTGCGGGGCCAGACATCAACGTATCTCCGTCAATAACGTCGCTTTCTATAATGCGGTACCACGGCCCCCAACTCGCTTGGCTGCCGGCTAATCCAGAAGTGATCGGATGACGTTTTCCCGCGTCTGTCAGTTCAGGTACAAAGCGGCCATCAATGAGTTCATCGGTTGGCTTAATTGGCAATACTGCGGACAAGGGAGAGCGGTAGAGGCTTTCATTAGTTGTAAAGGCTTCCCCTGTTGCGACGAGTAAAGCACCGCCGTCTTCAAGGTAATTGGCGACGCTTCGTAAATGTATATCAGGCAGGAGAGACGCACTTCGGCCCCCTCGGTTGGGACCACGACGTCGCCGAAATTTATCAAAAATAACCAAATCAAATTCATGGATTTTTTCTAAGAATAGTTGATCTCGTGGAAAGCTAATAAGAGATAGTTCATCTTGTGAGCGCACGTTCGTATATTTCACGCCCGGATTGGTCAAAATCGTAAATTGAACAAGATCGACTCCAGGGTCACTTTTGAGCAGGTTTCTCCACGCTCGCCCGCCGCGGTGGGGCTCGCCTGTTACAAGCAAGACACGCAACCTGTCTCGGATGCCTGAAATTTCAGAGACAAAACTATTATTTGATAAGCTAAGTTCGTTAGGAGCGGCTTCGACGGTAAGCTCAACCGTGTTACGCCCTCGGCGCTCAATAATCAACGGCAGTTCAACCTCTTCGCCAATGGTGACAGGGAAACGGCCTTTAAGTTCGCCATTTAAGCGGATACGAATTAGCGCCGTCTCACCCTCATGCCCTGGATCTTCAACGATCATTGAAAAATCGGTTTCCTCATCAACAAGGCCAAATTTTGCAGCCCGAATGGCACGAATGCGGCGGTCTCTGGCCGTTGGGTCGCCAATAATTAGAGCGTGAAAGGGCACATTGTCAGGAAGGATGTCCGAGACAGTCTCTGGCAGATCATGGACCTGACCGTCTGTTAGAGCAATCACACCTGCGAGGCGGTCTCTCGGAATATTGCTAAGTTCGTCAATTAAAGTCGCCACAAGACGCGTACCGCTAATATCTGGCTTAATAGAGGCGGAGATGATTTCGATATTCGTAAGCTGCGAGAGGTTACTCATCAAGGAGTTCTGTGCAGATTTTAATTGCTCTGGCCGTGTTCCAACCTGCATAGATTGGGACTGGTCAATTAAAACCAAGACGATATCGTTGAGGGGTTCACGGTCTTCAATAATTGTTTGCGGATTTAACAGTGCCGCGCATAAGCTTAGAACGGCAAGACTCCGCAACATGAAGCTCCGGAGTTTCTGATACCCCCCGTAAGCCGCCAAAATAATCGCAAGGGCAGCAAAGCCGATAATGAAGCCAATCGGCAGAAAGGGATCAAAACTGATATTGGGAAGATTACCGAACATGCTTATGGCTCCGGCGCGAGGGGGCCGAGCCCTTCGGGTTTTTGTCCAAGCCGTTCAATCAAAGCAGCGGCGTGTACTTGATCTGCTTTATAATTCCCCGACAGAGCATACATGGCAATATTGACGCCGAAACGTAGGCTATATTCGCGTTGGCGGACGATATCGTTCTCAAGCTCGATATAGGCCACATCGTCACTGTCAACGGCCCATGCGGCTGCGAGGTCATTCCCTGTAATGATAACGGAGCTTACCCCATCGCGGCTAGAGGCGGATGTGTTACGGTCAACCCAGACAGGGCCCATGGCCCATCGTCCAGGGAAGCTATCGAGAAGATAGAAAGACTTACGGATGACATGGTCTTCAGGGACTTTGGTTAAAGACGGCATGTCAATTTGCGTCCCAAGAAGGGCAAGTCCGGGATGTGTTGCGCCGCCTAGGAATGAGCGGTCGCCGTAATCTTGCGTATCAATTACTAGCGTGCCGCCAATGGCCATATAGTCGTTGAGCTTCGCAGCGACGTTCGGGTTAAGTTCAGTAAAATCAGCAGCGACAGGCCAATAGATAAATGAGAAGGGGACAAGATCATCCGTTTCAAGATTAATCCCGCGCACGCCGACAGGCTCTATGGTCGTGCGGTTGTTAAGAGCGGCGGAGACCCCGCGCATAGCGTCTTCACTGATTTGGTCTACGCGGCCATTTCCTGTTTTGATGTATCCAATATGGAGATCAAGAACCACGTCGGGCGCGTCTTGGGCAAAACTATCAGGGGCAGAACCAAAGAATATAGCAGCCATCATCAGCGCAGCGGCGGATTGCACGACAGACGGCACAGCGGCAGGGTGGCGCAGACGTAGGCGGCCCGAGGCGTAGAGTGAACATAAGACGTCAAAGGCCAGTGCGACGAGCGCCAATCCTAATAACCATCCGATAATATTCTTGTCGCGTGTTTCGCCTAATTGCTCCGTCGGGAGGCTATCAACGGCGCTATTCACGTCATAAAGGGTCGGATCGGAAATCATATTGCGAGCCTTAAGTCTTTGGGCTTGGCGGTAGAGACCTGAGGGGTGTTGGCGCGATATAGGCGCTGTCTCGGAATTGGCAACTGAGAGGTTCGCGGCTTCAATCGCGGGGCTATCAAGTCGTCCACTGGCGGTGAGGACGCGCTCGGGCGACCAATCACCTTCGCTGGCCACAGCCTTGCGGCTGGATTGTCCTGCGAGGGGCAGAATGCGTCTTAACATCTCTACATATAATCCACTTAAAGCGAGATTAGACCAATCGGGGCTGGCGGTGACATGGAATAGAACGATTTGCCCTAAACCGCGCGGGGCTGCGGTCACAATTGGGGAGCCGTCTACAAGTCTGGCCCATGTGAAACTATCAGTTTCAGCCCCCGCTAGGGCCATAACTTGTTTCTTGATTTCAATATCATCAGGAATAGGGAGGCCAAAGAACGGGCTTTGACTTTCAAAAGAGGCGATGTTTTGTGGATCTTCCCACGTTAAAGCCCCGCCAAAGGCGCGTCCACCATTGTCGCCGTCACGAATTTGTACGGGCAGTAGCTCATCAGCGCGTTGGGCTAATTTTGGTCCTGCAAAGCGAATAAGCAAGCCGCCTGTTTCCACATAGCTGACAAGTTCGGTGGTTATGTTACGGGCCACATCTGGCATGATGATAATCTCTGGCGATAGGCTGAGCAGATAATCCAAATCCCCTGTAAATATATCAGCAAATGGTTTCAACGCCGATTGCGTATAGAACGGCTCTGACAGGAGCGGCGATGCTGTATCTTCGCTTGGGGCTAAAAGGCCAATAACGGGACGGCCCCAACTATCATCGAGTAATTTGACGGCCCCTGCGGAGCGCGCATCGGCGCTGCGTAATTGCGCGACGCGGCGGCGGAGGTTGGGCGGCAGGCGGAAACGCGCTTCGGAGCGCTCTTGATTGGGAGCAAAATTGATAGTCTCGCGGGCGATAAGCCGTCCGTCGCGCCCAATGGCCTCGATGACAGAACTGCGCGTGCCTTTATGTTCGGGACGGTGCCAAACCGTTTGGAATCCGTCCGCCGTTTCTGAAACCTCACCCGCGATTAGAGGGCGCGTTGTTTCAACGGGCACAATACGAGTGACCTTGGCGGCGCTTTTAAGTGTCTCGGCACTATCATTCATGGCGAGCGTATCAAGTCCCGCAGAGATCCAAATCACTTCGGTTTCAGACATGTCGAAAGTCGCGCGGTTATAATCCAATACCTCTTTGACGTAAGGGCCGTCAAATGTAAGGGCGTCGGGGAATATGGTTTTAAGTCGATTGATCGCTTGATCGGCGGGAACGAAATTAGATTGTGTGTTTTCAGTGCTTGGGCGGGTCGTTGTGATTAGGCGGACTTGCAAATTTTTACGGCGCGCATCCATCAAGCGCGCTTCGGCTTCTTTACTCATAGCGTTCCAATTCGCCCCAGTGGCCCAATGGGTGTCTAAAACCAGAGTGATTGGACGGTCATTAATGCCTTCGGCTTGTTGAATAATCGGCAAGCTCAGGGCGAAGACAATCAGGCTGACCAGACCGAGGCGGAAAATTAGTAGCCAGAGCGGTGTGGCATTGGGAGTTTCTTCTTCGGTCTTCACTTTTTGCAAGAGACGAAGAGGTGGAAAGAACATTTTACGTGGGCGGGGCGGCGTGATTTTCAAAATCCACCAGATAAGCGGCAGACTTAAGAGCCCTAATAACGTCAAGGGCGCCAGGAGCGTTAGGCTCCCCAAACTTACGACAAAATTCATGACGTTACCTCACCAGAGAAAGCGCCGTAAAGCGCTGTTAGGGCAGGGAGCGGTGAACTATCCGTATAATGACGCACCAGAGGCCATCCTAAATGTTGTGCTAGATCATCAAGGGCGGCGAGATGAGCATTGAACACCCTTTGATATTCTTCTTTTGCGCGCTCCGCCCGACCGACCATAAAGGGCAGATCATTCAGCGCTCCCGGAAGGCGAAGCTCCATGCGGCCTTTAAACGGGAAATCCCGTTCTGATGGATCGACAATGTGCAGCAGCACACCTTTGGCAGGACGTGAAGACAGTTGCGACAGGGTTTTCGCCAATGTGTCTATGGGCTGCAAAAAGTCTGAGGCGAGAAATAGTTTAGCATGGGCGGGAATAGGGTGATTTAAACCCTCTGTATTATCTTTACCAGACGCGAGGGCTTGGGAGACCCGCTCCATGCCGATACGCCCTGTTTGCGGACGACCTTGCGCCCCCATGACAGCGCAGCGCTCTCCTGAGCGGGTGAGCAAAGCGGCAAGCGCCAATGTGAGAACTTTGGCACGGTCTGATTTAAGCGGAACTTTAGCGGAGGCACTCCAATTCATGCCGGCATTATTATCGCTCCAGAGCCAGACGGACTGTGCCGCTTCCCATTCATTATCACGCACATAGACCTCTTGGCCACGCGCTGTGCGCCGCCAGTCGATTGTATTGGCTGTGTCGGAGGTATCATAAGGGCGGTATTGCCAAAAGGTTTCGCCTTGGCCTGCGCGGCGGCGTCCATGCGCTCCTTGCGCGACAATTGCAGCCACGCGTTCCGCCTCAACCAAAAGAGAGGGAAAGGGCGCAGCAAGAGCTTCGGCCTCTTGGCGGCTACGGAGTATGTTACGCAGAGCAGGAGCCATTCAGGATTAAAGGTTTGCTTTCAACTTATTGATAATGCCCTCAACGCTTTCGCCTTCGGCGCGCGCCGCGAAACTAATCGCCATACGGTGACGCAGGACAGGCCCCGCAAGGTCAACTACATCGTCAATAGATGGAGAGAGGCGGCCTTCGATAAGCGCTTTGGCACGGGTGGCGAGCATAAGCGCTTGTCCCGCACGCGGGCCGGGCCCCCAAGAGACATGGTTGCGAATGAAATCATGCTTGGATTGGTCAGGCCGTGCATTGCGTGTCAGGTCTAAAATAGCGCTGACGACATTTTCGCCGATAGGTAGTTTGCGAACAAGTTTTTGCATATCTTGCAATTGCTTGGGCGTGATGACTTTTTTCGCAGAGGCTTCTGTTGCGCCAGTGGTGGCCAAGAGAATTGTCTTTTCCGTTTCAAGGTCAGGGAATTCAACATTCACTTGTAAGAGAAAACGGTCAAGTTGCGCTTCGGGCAGAGGGTATGTGCCTTCTTGCTCAATCGGGTTTTGTGTCGCGAGGACATGAAACGGCGCGGGGAGGTCATGGCGTTGCCCTGCGACGGTGACGAACCGTTCTTGCATGGCTTGCAAAAGCGCGGATTGTGTGCGTGGACTGGCGCGGTTGATCTCATCCGCCATCAAAAGCTGTGTGAAGACAGGGCCGGGGATGAAACGGAAACTACGTTTGCCTTTCGCGCCTTCTTCAAGGACTTCGGAGCCGATAATATCAGCGGGCATAAGATCGGGGGTAAATTGGACGCGCTTATTATCAAGGCCCATGACCGTCGCGAGGGTTTCCACGAGAAGGGTTTTCGCCAATCCCGGTACGCCGACAAGTAATGTGTGTCCGCCCGAGAGCAGAGCCGCAAGGGTGAGGTCGACCACACGGTCTTGGCCGTAGACAACTTGCCCAATGGCTTCTTTGGCTTTGGCCAAGCGGTCTGCCGCTGTTTGGGCTTGTTTTTCAATTTGTGCAGAGGGAGTCGCCGTCATATCGCTTGTTTCTTTGCTTAATTATCGTCCCTTCACGGGATTTGCTGTAAATTACTGTTTAGACACTATCGGAAGTTGGGCCGTTAACGCTATAGAAAATGCATGCGTGATTCATTAAAAGACAGCAAGCCCACATTTGATATGTCACAACTTATTGAAGCGGCCCGTCAACAGGCGGACGGGAACGGAGAACGTCCCGTAGATAAATGGAACCCAACTCACTGTGGTGAGATGGATATGGTAATCAAGTCTGATGGCTCTTGGTGGCATGACAGTACGATGATTACGCGGATGCCACTCGTCAAGCTTTTTGCCTCAATTTTGCGTAAAGATGAGGACGGTCTGACCTATTTGGTGACGCCTGTTGAAAAAATCACGATCCGTGTAGAAAAAGCGCACTTCCTTGCGACGCAGCTTCATGTGGACACGAATGATGACGGAACGCAGCGCTTTGTCTTTACCACCAATATGGAAGAAACAGTGGCGCTGTCATCGCAGCGTTCTTTGATGGTTGCCACTGATCCTGATACATTAGAGCCAACGCCGATGCTGCGGGTGCGGGGAAGGCTTGATGCGCTGCTGACGCGCTCGGTATTTTATGATTTGTTGAATTACGCCGTAGAGCGCGTAACGCCTGAGGGGAACCAGCTCGGTATAGAGAGCGAAGGGCATTTTTATCCTTTAGGGCCAGCGGGTGTGCATGAGGTTGACGCGTGAGCGAATTTCACCCGCCTGATGTCCAAGACCCGCATATATCCACCTTTGGGGTCTATGATGATCCGATGATCAAAAATGTCTTGTCTGCGGTTTTACCCGTCAGTAGCTTGTTGGGGGATGATGAGATCAAACGTGACAATCAACGTGTCGCGGCGGTGATGATACCGCTCGTGCAGCGCGAGGATGTCTGGAACGTCATTCTCACGCAGCGCCCAGATACGATGCCGTCACATCCGGGACAGATTGCCTTTCCAGGCGGGAAGCGAGAATTTGGGGAAAGCACGCTTAATGCGGCCCTCAGGGAAACTGAAGAAGAGATCGGCATAGACCGCCATTTCGTCACCATTGTCGGGCGGCTACCGTCGTTTAATGTCATCTCGAAATTTCGCGTCACACCTTTTATTGGGCTGATTGATCCTGAAGCTGTGATTACGCCTGACCCTTATGAAGTTGCCGATGTGTTTGAGGTTCCGCTGACCTTTTTAATGACACCCGATAACCATGTGGAACGAACGGCATTTTTTGACGGTAAGGATCATCTTATGATCGACATGCCCTTTACGGGAGAGGATGAGGTGTTTCGAAATATTTGGGGTATGACAGCCATGACCATATACCGCCTTTATCAGCGCGGTTTTAGCGGCAAATAAACGTCACCGGGATCATTATGTGTTATGAAAATTAACCTTTCAAATCTATGAGGGCCCCATGAAACTTGATCCAAAAAAACATAATTGGTTGCAAAATGAGGCCGCGACGGCTTTATTTGAGGCGTTCCCTGAGGGGACATTACGATTTGTCGGCGGTTGCGTTCGCAACGCGCTGATGGGTTATGATGTTGGCGATATTGACCTCGCCACACAGCTCGAACCAATGCAGGTAATGGAGGTTTTACGCGCCGCCAAAATTAAATATGTTGAGACGGGCCTCAGTCATGGTACGTTAACGGCTGTCATCAATGGCGTTCCCTATGAGATCACGTCTTTACGTAGAGACGTAGAAACAGATGGCCGCCGTGCAGTCGTGAGCTTTACGACAGACTGGGCGGAAGACGCCCAGCGTCGTGATCTGACGGTGAACGCGATTTATGCCGATCAAACAGGTGCGTTATTTGACCCCACAGGTGAAGGGCTTGCAGACTTAGAGGCGGGGAGGCTTCGCTTTGTCGGTAAAGCCTCGGAGCGGATTGAAGAAGACTATTTACGCTTACTGCGTTATTTTCGTTTTGTCGCATGGTACGGCGGAGACGCACCGCTTGATAAAGAGGCTTTGACGGCGTCGCGGGATTTGAAGCGCGGCCTTAAAACGCTCTCAGCTGAACGTATTTGGAGTGAGCTGAAAAAGCTCCTCTTAGCCCCAGACCCATCGCGTGCGGTTAGAATTATGTCGCAGCAAGGTGTACTTGAGACGCTCCTGCCCGAAGCGAGCAATGCCCAAGGGCTAGAGCTTTATGTCAAAATCGAGCAGCGCGAAGGGTTTGCACCCGATCCTTTGGCACGGCTTATGGCCCTGAGTGCGCGGGATTCGTTTCAAATCGCAGGGCTGGCAAAACGTCTTAAAATGTCGAACGCCGAGAGCACGCGCCTCCGCGCTTGGGCGGATGATGACGCAACGCTCGATCCTTACGCCGATGACCGAGAGAAATTTCAGATGTTTTATAAATCAGGCCAAGCCGTCATCATTGACCGTGCGCGCCTGCGGGCTGCGGGTGAGCCCGACGTGATACAGTCGGCCCATTGGATCAGTCTGGCAGAGCAGGCCGCGAGCTGGACACGACCAGAGTTTCCGCTCTCAGGTAAAGACCTACAAGCGGCAGGGGTTGAAGATGGCCCAAAAATGGGACGCGCGATGAAAGCCCTCGAAGCCCTCTGGATACGCTCAGGATTTACAGCAGATAAGGATAAGCTCTTAACGGCCTTGAAAATGTTTGGCCTCTCGTAACTGACGAAATGAGAGAGGGCGCTCTAAACCATAGGTGCGCCTTTTACGGCGTGCCAGACGTCATTAAGAGCGATGAAATCACAGCTCTCATCTGGGTCGCGGTCTTTATCAAGGTCAGCGGGTGAATTGCGGGTGATGATAATGCCCAGAACTTCGCCCGTATCTAATGAGCGCACGCGCCCGCCGCTCATGCCTGTGACCACAGGTTCATCTGGGGTTTCAATGTGCATAATCCATGTGCCGGGGCTGCGTTGGAAATAGACCTTGCCGCGCCGTTGCTCGAGTGTACGCGCGCCTGCGGGGTAGCCTTCGGCGACAACGGCTTCGCCAAGTTTAGGTGCGCGCGGCGGCGCCGCGGGAAGGCGGCAACCGATCACCGCTGCGTCCAACCCGTCAGGCCATTTAATCAAAGCTCCAGACGCAAAAGGCGGGATATGGTCTTGCGCGTCGGTCATGCAATGCCCCGCCGTGACCCACCCGTCCCAATGAGCAAAGAAACTCGCGTAGCATTGAAAGCGCGGTTCGTTAAAGAAGTGCCGCCGAACCTCCCCGCTTGTGTCTCTGCTATCTGTTTCGACG
The DNA here is from genome assembly GCA_039989855.1 of Maricaulaceae bacterium. Taxonomy (GTDB): domain Bacteria; phylum Pseudomonadota; class Alphaproteobacteria; order Caulobacterales; family Maricaulaceae; genus CALFVT01. The sequence goes on from JBDXGZ010000008.1 coordinate 219,597, forward strand.
ATAGGAGACAGAGGAACCATATCCGCATGAGACTTCGGTGTCTGCGGCGGCACGACCTGAATTTGCGGCGTGGGTTGCGGTGCGGGTGTGCCTGTGAGGCGACGAAAAAAGCGTGACCACATATGGGCTCCAATCTTGACTTTAACTCTACCTTCCGACAGCAAGATAAGTAAAGTCAATTCATGATCTGATAAAGAGTGTTATATGCGCGTGGTTAAACTATCTCTCATCCTGTTAGGGCTTACATTTGGCGGAACGTCTTGCGCCGCTAATTATAGCGCCGCGCAGCCGACGACCGGCTCATCCTCGCTAAGTTCAACACGCGCTATCCCGCGCCATGTCTCGGGGGAACCTATGCCGTTCTTTGCAAGCGATGACGCAAAAGCTGATTTGCAGGCCACCCTCAATAAAGCTGCCCTGTCAGGGAAAAAACCGCTTGTCGTGATGGGGGCCAATTGGTGCCATGATAGTCGTGCGCTCGCCGCTCATTTTGAAAAATCTCGATTTACGTCGCTTTTGCGGGCGCATTATGAACCTGTCTATATTGATGTCGGTCAGAAAGACCGAAATGTGGATATTGCCCAATATTATGGCTATGCGCCGATCGTGGGTACACCCACGGTGATTATTCTCTCCCCACAAGGGGAGCTATTAAACCGCACCACAGCCCCGACGTGGCGCAATGCCGCCAGCCGCTCTGAACGCGAGGTCTATGAATATTTCCGCGCCTTTGCCCGTGGCCGTGAGGCGGAGTAGGGGGCAGGGGAAGGCTAATTACCCATACCGTACACTCCGTCGAAGGACGGGGTCTTTACGAACCTATGTCTGGATTTTCGCCATAATTTGTCCCTATGAAAACAGGGACGGGACTGCGCGGAGAAGGAAATGTCCAAGGGTGACGGGTGATAACCCAAGCTGCTCACCCCTGCGAAGGCAGGGGGCTCTGGTCTTGGTGCAGAAAATAATGATAACAGCGAGATCCGTGCCTTCGCAGGGGTAAACGGAATTAAGAAAACACCTTAGATATATCCCCGTCTTAAGTAATGGGCCTATCTTAATATCGTTCCTTATTCACGGACGGACAATCGCGCGTTAGTTTGTTTGAATGAGGACGGTTGGCGCTATAATCAGCAGGGTTAACGACCTCGCCAGAATAGCCGGACGCCTTGTAAAACCGTCTTGGGGTCGAAAGGCTCTAAAGGCGCGATGGGAGAGACCCCCTCACTGTCCGAGGCCTTTGAAAAAGCCAACCGCTATGAGATGTTAGGCGCTTATAGCGCTTAAGTCGTATGCAAAGTGTCAGGCGGCGTGTGTCTTGTAAAACATTAGAAATTTGGAAGCCATCAAGGCACACCATCTTATAGGCTGTCCTTATTTTTGGATCACCTTGCACCGAAAGGTGTGGGAGGTTTTGACGATCCTAAATAAAGTCTGTACCCGTAACCTTGCGCTTTGGTTTAAAAGGAGCGGGAGCCAGCCCGAACGCGGTAGGCTTGCGGGGCCGGCGGAATGAGCGTTTCAAAAGCGCTTTTGGCTTGTAAGAAAGCGCTAGTATTGGCGTAGGGGCTATCGGGATGAAAAAATTTCGCCTTCTTACGCCACGCGATTCGGATATCGGCTTCACGGGCGCTAAGTCCGAGACCGAGGGCTAACAATGCATCTTGACGTGTCATGTGTTTATCCCACCTTTTTATGCTTAACGTTTCGTAACTTATGGGGCATGAGTAGTTACTAAAGTCCCAATGAATATGGTTAATGCGACAACCATCTGGGGAGCATTTTGAGGATAAGTCATGAATAAGTCGATTATTCCACCGTCACCGTCTAAATCCGATTATACAAAATCGGCAAGTTATACGGATGTTGCCGAAGCTAACGCCGTTGAGATATTTGATCGTACTGATCCTCTCGCTTTGTTTTCAGAGTGGATGACAGATGCGAGGGGGGCAGAACCTAATGATTCAAACGCCATGTCACTTGCAACTGTTGACGCGGAGGGTTTCCCAGATGTACGCATGGTCTTGCTAAAAGGAATTGATGAGCGCGGTTTCACTTTTTATACCAATGCGAACAGTGCCAAAGGGCAGCAATTAAAGACACAGGCTAAAGCCGCCTTGTGCTTTCATTGGAAGTCTCTTCGCCGTCAAGTTCGGGTTCGCGGGTCAGTTATTGCTGTTAAAGGTCAAGAGGCGGATGATTATTTTGCGTCTCGCGCGCGCGGCTCTAAACTTGGCGCATGGTCGTCGGATCAATCTCGGCCGGTTGCCAGTCGAGCCACTCTAGAAGCGAAAGTCTCTGAGGCGGAATCTCGGTTTGAAAATAGAGAGATTTCGCGCCCTGAGTTCTGGCATGGATGGCGGGTTGAGCCTGTGCAAATTGAGTTTTGGCGTGACCGACCTTTTCGTTTGCACGACCGTCTTTTGTTTTCTCGAGCCGATAAAAATCAATCATGGACGACAGGCCGTCTTTTCCCTTAAGGTTATCCCATGACATCAATTATATTCTTTATTTTTTTAGCTATCATTGTTTTTAATGCATTTTCAGGTAAGTCTTCAAAGGTGAAACAGAAGACGTTTAAGTCACTTGATAATCAATATAGTGGTCGGGATTATCAGCATAATGGCGGGGCAGCGCATTTGGCGTCACGCTTGAATGCTGCCAAACGGGCCGCGCAAACGGGGGCTGCGACAGGCGCTAAATATCAGCACGTTCGTCACAAACGCCGACAAGCAGAGCTTTCGGCTAATAAAGGGTTGCTACCTTCTAAGGATCGTCAAGATAAGAACCGCAACCGCCGAACAGATTGGGGGGCGCGAGGGGATAGCGCTCTTTTCTCACCGAAGATGATCATGGTTATTGGCGGTTCTTGTGCAACGATTTATTGGGCGTTGACCGCCTTCAGTTCATAGGTGCGAAACATACAAGAGGGGTAAGACTATGACTAACAGTACAACGCCGCCTGTAGAGGGCCCAAAAGATTTAGCCACAATATCGAAAACTAGAGTATTGATGGAGCGCGTGGCATTATGGTTACGCCGTGGGGCGTGGATGATGGCTTTACTTGTGCCGATTTTTTATATGGTGGCGGCGTTAGGGACACGTTGGGGGTGGTGGAGTTTGAAAACGGGCTTTGGCACATTATCACGTGATGTTGGGCCTAAACTTATGGTTTGCACATTTCTCGTCGGGGTTATTTGTTTGGTCTTTGCCTTACTATCATCCCATAGACGAAAAGGCGTTTTAGCGAGTGCTTTGGCGATACTCGTGCCTGTAGCTGGAATGGTTTACGGCGGTAAGATCAAAGCGACAGCGGAAAAACTGCCCTTTATTCACGATATTACAACTAATACGCAAGACGTTCCGACATTCTCTCAAACACTGCTTGATCTTCGCGCGAAAACAGACCGCGTCAATACGGTTGATTATGTAGGCAAGGTAGATTTGCGAGAAAAAGAACTTTATTCAGTGCTTCAAACACGCGCCTATCCCGACATTCGTCCGCTCATTCTGTCTGGCAGTGTTGAGCAAGTTTTTGGCCAAGCGCTCGCAACCGCGCAGCAATTAGGATGGGATATCCACACAGAAGACGCGGCTAACGGTATTCTCGAAGCGACTGATATGACTTTTTGGTATGGTTTTAAGGATGATATCGTCATACGTATCCACGCCAGTGAGGGCGGTGGTACAGTCCTTGATATGCGTTCAATTAGCCGCATTGGGCAATCAGACCTTGGGGCCAACGCAAAGCGGGTTCGTAAATTTATGAAGAGCTTTAAATAGCGATTAATTACGTAAATAAAAAGACCCGCACGAGGCGGGTTTTTAGGATCTTAAATAAATGAGTGTGTTTAAGCGTTAGCTGCGGCCTTAGCCGTTTCACACTCACAATATTCGCTCTTTAGAGACGGGACACCCTCGCACGTTACGCGGCCGTTTTCGCAAAGATATATGAGATGTGATAGTACACTATGGGCAGCGGCAGGGTAAAGACGCGGGTTAATGTCTGCATAGAGAATTTTTACCATCTCGGTGATTTTCGTCACGCCTTGGTCAAGCACGCCAAGAATTTGTGCCTCGCGCTTGTGGCGGTGGGCAATATAGGCATCAACAAAAGGAGCGGGCTCCGTAATTGCCGGACCATGTGTCGGCCAGATCGTTGAAAATTCACGACTGCGAATATCTTCAAGACTATTAAGGTAATCGCCCATATGTCCATCAGGAGGACTCACAACACTGGTAGACCAGCCCATAATATGGTCGCCGCTAAACAGGATGTTTTCTTCGCGTAAGGCAAAGCACATATGGTTAGATGTATGTCCTGGCGTATGGATCGCTTCTATCGTCCAGCCGTCGCCTTCGATGATAACGCCGTTGCGAATATCGATATCAGGTTTAAACGAAAGGTCATCACCGGCTTCAAGGCGTATCTCACCGCCTTCAGGGGGACGCATTTGCTTGCCGTAACCGTAAACTTTGCAGCCGTGTTTTTCAGCCAAAGGTGCGGCCATCGGTGAATGATCCATATGGTGATGGGTGACCAAGACATGAGTGACAGTTCGGCCTTCAAGCGCTTTATCAAGTGCTGCCATATGGTTAGGCGTTCGCGGACCGGGGTCAATCACGGCGACATTTTTATCGCCAATAATATAAACACCAGTGCCCGTGTAAGTGAACGGCCCTGGGTTGTCGGCGACGACACGCTGTACTAACGGACTAATCTGAGCGGCAATGCCATACTCGAAGTCAAAAGTTTTAACGAAGGGAATGTTCATAAGGTCTTATCTTTTTGAAGCGTTATGCGGTTAGATGCTTCGGCTACTCTGTTTTCTATAGCTTGCTCAAGGGCTTTAGCTAAAATAGATGTGGATTTCAATTTATCTTTTAAGGGTAAAGAAAAAGGAGGGCCCATATCTGTTTTATTGACGTCAACGATGTATATACGTCCATCGTCGGCATCTCTTAAAATGTCAAGCCCGCCCCAATCAAGCTTCATTGCATTACAAAACAATCGAATTTTTTCGGTTTCTTCATGTGTAAATTGTTCTTCAGCCGTACTCATGACAACATGGGTGTTTAAATTATCAAATCGTTGAGTTTCAGGTCGGGATTTAAGGTATATAAGTGGAATTTCTCCAAATAATGTGGGGCAGCGTATATCGGTCACGCGGCCCGATTCTGATCGGTTATCAATAAGTTTTTGATAAACATAGCCATCTTCAGCTTCGCAAGGTCCTTGTACGATTTTTCCTGTATGTGTGCCGTTGATTTCGGATTTGGCTACCATAGCTCCCGTATATTCAGTGGGATCAACACCAAGGTCATATCCAAAAATATCTTTGAAGATTGTTTGGACGTAGGTTTTTGAGATATCGTTACACTCAAAATTGAGTTGTACAATAGGGCCGTTTAGAAGGTGTGGGGCGTCACTATAGGTGGAATCGTCAAAGTAAATGGCAAGATCAGAGTCTTTCGCATTATCGACGAATTGAACGCCGAGGCGACTTAGACAAACCCGTAGGAGGTACCAGTAGCGCGGTATGGTAGGCAGCGCATAGACGCGAATTCTATCTCTTACCTTTAAAGGTGCGCGGACACGCTCAATCATTCCATAAGGAAGCCATTTGGCTAAATCCTTTAATAGATCTGCGTTGAACTCTATTCGAGCGCCTGTCTTTTTAACAGTGACGCCAGAACGGTCCCATTCTAAATCATTCCACCAGCCCATCGTCTTGGTTGGTCCTCATATTATTTCATCTGGTACCCAGTTAGCCAATCTCTTATACGATCACCAGACATTCGTCATGACATTTTCGCGACGATAAATTGATACCGACAAATGGAGTTTGTACTTGTCTACTAATCAATAGTCGGAATATCAGCCATGAGAGAGCCTTGCTCACGTAGGGCGATGTCTTGACGCGCTTTGATGGCCGCTTGAACTTCGGGTAGGGCCGCAACTTCACGCAGCGTTTGCATTTCCGAAGAAATTGAAGCGACCCCAGATAGAGATTCTTGTAATTTCTCGGCAAAAGGCTTTGGACGTGGGAATGTTTTTAAGTATATATCCGTTTCGGCGTCTATATCCGCTAGGTCTTTAGCGACTTCAATGGCTCGCATAATGCCCCCGAGTTCATCAACTAAGCCGATTTCAATGGCTTGCTCACCTGTCCAAACGCGGCCCTTAGCAATTTCACGGACCTGTTCAATTGGAAGATCACGCCCCGCTGCGACAAGTTCAGTGAAGTCGACATAAATATCTTCCATCTGACTGCGGTATTTTTCGCGCTGGCTTTCTGTGAAGGCTGTGTCTCCTGAATAAACGCCGAGGTACTCTCCACCGATAGCGATACGTTCAACATTGTAACCGACTTTAGCATAAGCATTTTCTAGTGATATTTTTCCGCCTAGAACACCAATTGAACCCGTAATTGTCGTCGGGAGAGCCAGAATTTTATCTGCATGGGCGGCGACATAATAGCCCCCAGACGCCGCATATTGCCCCATGCTTATAATAACAGGCTTACCTGCGTCTTTGGCCCGTAGAACAGCGGCGTTGATTTGGTCCGACGCTGTGGCTGACCCGCCTGGAGTGCTCACACGGAAAACAATCGCTTTAACGCGTTTATCTTTAATCGCCGCATCAATGGCCTGAGTGACTGTATCGCCCCCCATCGTAACACTGTTGCTAAAGGGATTGGATCCATCTTGAGATTTACCCATCATAACAGGGCCTTGGCCGCCAATAAAAGCGATTGTGGGACCTGTTTTGAAGCCAGGAGGGCCGTAAGCCGTAATGTTTTGAAATGGGATGGTTTTATTTTCAGTTTTATTGCGTATGTAATCCTTGGCATCTTTAAGATAACCGAGCTTATCGATGAGACCTGCCTCCTGAGCGGATTCAGCAGAGTGCGGAGCTGTTTCAAGTAAGGTCGTGACTTGCTCTACAGTAAGGCCACGGTCTTCAGCGATGGCGTTAACAGCACTATTATATAGGGATGTTAGCATTGAGGTTGTCGATTCGCGGTGTGCGGCCGTATAATCTGTTTGCGTGTAAACATTAGCTGCATTTTTATATTCGTGAAATTGAACAAAATCTGCTTTGGCGTCAAAATGATCTATGACACCTCCATAAAAGGGAGTTTCGCTCGCAAGACCGGCTACGGCGAAGCCTGTCGTAGCTTGCTGCCAGATTTCATCGGCTGCACTGATCGCATAATAACCCAGTATGGATGTGCCTTCAAAGCCTTGAGAGTGTGCGATGACAAATTTCCCACTCGCTTTAAAGTTAATAATTGAGGATCTAAGCTCCTCGGCGCTTGCAGGGGTGATTCCCCCCATTCTTGCGCGTATGAACATGCCTTTAACATCATCATCGGTCTTAGCTCTGTCGAGCGCGCGCACGATATTGACGATTGAGGCTTGCTGTCCGCCAAACAAAGTCTCCTCTCCGCCGTGATCGCGAATCGATTGTCGAAGGTCTAGGTGCAAAACTTTAGCGCCAGCAGGGCCCTCAGCTTGTTTAGCTGCGCTGGAGGTTGCAGCTCCAATTATTCCGCCGATTATAATAAATATCAAAAAAATAAAGACAAACAAACCAACAATCGTTCCGAGTATTGTAATGAAAAATTGGCGCATAATATCTTCCTGCGTATTGATAATGCTATTTATTTAACATTGTTATTATAAGCTTGTCGTTTAACGATAAGATATGCAAGGTATTTTGGCAACTCTAATTGATAGGTCAATATAAAGCGAATATGGTAGTCAGCTATGAAAAATGCCTATATATCATATTACTCAGAATTAAGCGTTGCATTTCAAAATAATCGAGGCTAAAGGGCGCTTCTCGACTGAAAATCACATGTTGGGGCGTAGCCAAGCGGTAAGGCATCGGGTTTTGATCCCGTGATCGTTGGTTCGAATCCAGCCGCCCCAACCATCCTTACAATACATTCAAATAGTTAATGCCGATAATTCGGGGTAGCGGTAACTTTGCCATATTCAATTCGTTAACGCGAGTGTCACGAAAAAACAAAAAACGTAACTATTTTCACGCATGCAGGGTATTTTTTTTCATTCAATTTGTGATTTCTGATAAAAATTGCTTGTTTTGATTAACTAAACTTAACTTTGATGAGAAAAATGTTAATAAAGTGAATAATATCTTGCACTAGCGATTGATTATCCGCGTTCTCCAGTGTAGGTGTCCGTTAAGAAATGATAATATGCATAGGTTCTATGCATGATAATTGGAGAGAATGAGTGGTTGTTGCAGTCCCTGCGCGGCAGATCTTTTGCCGTATAGTTATTGGTGTTTCACTTGGAGCTCTGTCTTTTGGTACGGCTGTTGCGCAAGATGCAGATGGTAAGTTGGCAGAATATCAGGCTCTATTAGCTGAGATACAAAATAAGAAGCTTTCTATCGCCCACCAAGAAGCTAAGTTGCAATCGCAAGCGGTTGAAGTGGAAAGCTTAAAGGCCCAAATAGAGGGCGTTCCATCTGTTGTTAATGCTGTGCCTGCTATGTTGGAGGCCATGTCGGTTGAGATTGACAAGTTCATTTCCTCTGATTTGCCATTTAAGTTGACGGAGCGTTATGACCGTCTAGCTGCTTTTCAGGAATCTATTGCAGAGGACTCTGAAAGTACGCCAGGTGAACAAATGCGTCGGGCTTTAAGCATTTACGCTATAGAAGCAGGTTATGGCTCTAATGTTGAGGCCTATGCGGGCGATCACCCTGTTGAAGAAAAGGCGGGTAGTCGATATGCTGCATGTGAAGCGGACGTTAGCTCTGCTGCGTGTGGTTTGGATGATGACCAAAAGAAACTCTTAGAGGCAAATAGGCCTCTTGAGGATCTTAAGCCGGGCTTACTTGATGGTGATTATCTTCGTTATGGTCGCCTATCTCTCGTGTATGTTCAAAATGATGGCAGCAATGCTTACAGATACGACCCCAATGAAAAGATTTGGGTTGAGTTGAAGGGAAACCGGATGCTTGATGTGCGTCGTGATGTCAGAATGGCTAAGGGAGAGTCGCAGCCAGCCCTTGTAAATGCACCTGTATATGTAAAATAAATTAGCGGTGTGGCTCGTTGAGTTGCTGCACCAAATATTAGGGAACGGGCTCGCGGGAATAAAATGATTATCCAGCCAACCCAAATGATGAAACCGAACTGGAAGGAAACCATGTCAAAATTATCAATTGCAAAGCGTTTGCTGTTGACCGGAGCTATAGGCTTTGCGTTTGCAGTGCCTGCGAGTGCCCAACTAGATAGTGCATTAAGTACGGCTAAGTCGTCAACGGCTGCAAGTGCTGCGTCTCAGGGTCGTGTGTCATCATCTGATGATGCTGCTGATACAGCGATCCGCGAGTTTAGAGCTGTGCAGCAACAGATCGACAATATTAAGTTGTTTGTTGATCAGCAAAACATTTTTCTTGCGTCACAAAAGGGCGAGATCGATTCACTAAATAATCAGTTGGGTACAGTTGAGCAAATTAAGCAGGGCATGGTCCCAATGATGCTTCGTATGACTATTGCGCTCGAAGACAGCATTAAGAGTGATATTCCATTTTTGATGGAAGAGCGTCTTGAGCGGGTCCAGCGTGTTAAAGAGGCTCTTTCTAATCCTGATGTATCGCCAGCCGAGCAATATAGAGTTGTTTTAAATGCGTTTAAAATTGAAGTATCTTATGGGCAGGGGCTTGATAGTTATGAAGGTGCGCATCCGACGCGTGCGGGTAACGTTGTGAATTTCTTGCGTTTTGGTCGCACATCTTTTGTATATATGTCAAAAGATGAGAGTGAACTTGCGCGCTACAGTTTAGAGTCAAAGTCTTGGGAGCCTATTTCTGGCGATAAGGCTTTATCAATGCGGAAAGCTATTCGTGTTGCTAAAGGTGAAGCTGCTCCGGATGTCGTTTACGCTCCGGTCGTGAAATAAGAGTTGAGGACATAAATCATGGAAACTAAAATGACATTTATGAAAAAATTAACAGTGGCCGCTATGGGGTCTGCACTGTTATTGTCTGCGGCTCCGGCCACAGCGCAAAATAGTATTACATCTGTTCAGGATGTATTGAATAAAATCCGTCAAGATGCATCAAAGACTGAAGCTGAAAATCGTGAGCGTGAGCAGCGTTTTCGCTCACGTCAAGGTGAGCAAGAGCGTTTGCTGCGTGAAGCTCGCTCTGAATTGAGTGGTTTGGAAAGCCAAGCGCGTCGCGTTCAGGTTACATTTGACCGCAATGACGTGACGATTAGCCGTCTTGAAGGGCAACTTAAAGCCGCTCAAGGTGATTTTGGTGAAGTGTTTGGTTTGGCGCGTTCCAAGGCGGGCGAATTTAAGGCTCTTTTAGATAATTCGCTTATTACAGCGCAATATCCAACACGGACACAGGTTCTGGGTCGTGTAGCAAATTCAAAAGCACTTCCAAGCACAGACGAGCTAAATGCTGTGTGGCAGACAATGCTTGAAGAAATTAAAGCTCAGCGTCAGGTCGCGACATTCTCTGCGCCAGTTGCTAACATTAATGATGGTGCTGAATTGTCAGTGACACGGGTTGGACCATTTGTTGCCTTTACTGAAGGCGGGTCTGATTTCCTTGGTTACAAGGCGTCATCGGATTCAAACCCTATTTCGCTATCTAAGTTGCCAAAGCAGCCAGGTGGTGCCGTTAACTCAGCAGCCTCAAGTGTTAATAGTGCAGGCGACGGTGCTCTAGTATATGCCCCGATTGACCCAACTCGTGGTGGTCTTCTTGCTTCTTTCGAGCGTGTGCCTGATACACGTGAGCGCGTGGCCCAAGGCGGTAAAATTGGTTACATTATTGTTGCTTTAGCTGCGATTGGTTCATTGTTTGGTGTTCTAAACATTGTTCGCCTCTTTATGACGTCTATGGCTGTGAATGGCCAAAAACGTAAGGCTCAGGCGGCAAAAGGTAATCCGTTAGGCCGTGTTATGATGGCTTATGACGATGCAAAGGGTAAGGACGGCGATGTTGTTGAGCTTAAGCTTGACGAGGCTATTCTCCGGGAATCTCCAAAGCTTGAAATCGGCTTGAACTTCTTGAAGCTTGGCGCTGGTATTGCACCTCTACTAGGTCTTCTCGGTACAGTTACTGGTATGATTAAAACCTTCCAAGCTATGATGATCTACGGAACAGGTGATCCCCAGCTTATGGCCGGTGGTATCTCAGAAGCGCTCGTAACAACTATGTTGGGCCTTATTGCAGCGATCCCGCTCCTAATCCTTCACAGTTTCTGTGCGTCGCTAGCACGCGGTGTTCAAAATACACTTGAAGAGCAGTCTGCTGGTATCGTGGCTCGCCACGTCGAAGGTCAGTAGCTGACTTACACGTAGTGAGGCTCTTTAGGGAGCCTCGTAACCCCCTTAATCGGGGATAGTCGAATAACAGGTTGGTTCAATGGACTTTTTAAATCCTGCAAATGCGTTTGAAGCGCTGCAGACACTCCTCCGGGACGGCGGAAATGTTCTTTATGTAATAATGCTGACAGCCTTTGCTTTGTTCGCATTTATTATGGAGCGCTTAGCTTACTTCTTTACTGGGCATAAACCGCTCGTAAAGCAGTTGGCAGCAGAATGGAATGCAAGGACTGATTATCAGTCTTGGCGAGCACATGCGATCCGTGATGAACTTATTTCACGGGTTAAAGGTTCAACAAGTGCGAATGTTAATATCATCAAAACACTGGTGGCTATTGCGCCCTTGTTGGGATTGCTAGGAACAGTGACAGGTATGATTTCAGTGTTTGATACAATGGCACTATCTGGATCTTCTAATGCGCGTGAAATGTCACGGGGTGTCTTTAAGGCTACCATTCCGACAATGGCTGGTATGTCTGTCGCACTCGTAGGCTTGTTTTTAAGTAATTATATAGAACGTCGGGGACGCCGCGAAACTGCGCGCTTTGCCGAACAACTGGCTTATGATTAGGTCGGGGAGAGAATAAATGAGACGTCGTCGTAAAACACAAGGTGATGAAGCCGAAGTTGATATGACACCGATGCTCGACATCGTGTTTATCATGTTGATTTTCTTTATTGTAACCGCAACATTCTTAGATGAGACGGGAATTGATTTAACGCAACCACCGCCAAATGATTCTCCGCCACCAGATAATCCATCACCAGCGATATCTGTCTATGTTGATGGTCGGAATTTATGTTCAGTGGATGGTAGACGGACAGAGTGTAACCGGGTCCCGCTTCAGGTAGAACGATTACTTGCGGATAAGCCAGGTGCAAATATTATTCTTAAGGTCCACGAAGCCGCTAGTCATAACAATCTTGTCTATATGAAAGATAGTTTTGATAGTTCGGGGCTGCAGTCGAAACTTGAAATTATTAAAGAAACACCGGCCTAGTCGCCGGTAACTTACAGAGATTTAATTCGGTCGTTAGGCCCAGTTAATTGAAAATATCCCTTTTTTGTGATAAGGATGAATAATGGCTAGACGAAGTCGCACACAAGTCGACCAAGAAGATATTGAACTAAATATGACACCCATGCTGGATGTCGTCTTTATTCTATTGATCTTTTTTATCGTAACATCAGTTTTTGTTAAAACTCCGGGTATTGATCCAACGAAACCTGTTGCAACGACCGATCAAGATTGGAACCCTGGGATTTTGATCGCTGTCAATAATCAAAATGAAGTTTGGATTGACAAGCGTCCTTATGATGTTTCTGAGGTTCGCCCTATTCTTTTAACAATGCGTGACGAGAACCCAAAAGCTGAAGCTATTGTTATCGGCGATATAGATGCGGAAGCTGGAACAGTCATGGAAGTTGTTGACATTATGGCTGACCTTAAAATTACAACGCGCGTGTCGACGCAATAAGTGAAAGGATAGTATGATGGGAGCATTAATACGCTGGATCGTTGGTATTCCACTGGCTGCATTTTTTACTTTCTTGCTGTTTCTCGGCATGAAGGCATTGATAACAGGTGACTTTAAACCTCAAAAGAAATTGGCTGCTGCCAATTTTGATATCAACCCTCAGGTGGAAGATATTAAAGTTGTTATCAGAGAAAACAAGGTTCAAGAAATTAAGAAGGTTGTGACACCACCACCACCACCGCAAATTGAACGTCAACAAGCGGCAAAGCCTACAGAATCGATTGCATCTCTTGAAGGCGCTATTCCAGAATTTGAGGCGCCAAAGATCGATCGGTCCAACTTTAAAATTCAGGTCTCTGATCGTGATGCGCAGCCTTTGGTTCGGATCCCGCCAATTATGCCGCCGCGTGCTGAAAAATCAGGTCACTGTAAAGTGAAATTTGATGTTAGTCCCGAAGGTCAGCCTTTTAACGTTATATCGACATTTTGTACGCAGCGTGTATTTGAACGCTCTTCTATAAAATCAGTACAAAAGTGGAAATATAATCCTAAAATTGTTGACGGACGCCCAACAGCGCGGAGTGGTGTGGAAAGTCAGATCACATTTAGGCTATCGGATGAACGCGGTCGTCTCATTCCGGAATAGTATAAGTTATACTATTGCACTTAAAATCATTTGCCCTCGCGATAGAAGCTTTGGGCCTTTAAAATGGAGAACATTGTGGCTCTAATGAATGTAAGTAAATCACTTAAGTCAGCGCTTATTGCGGGTACAATATCTGTAATGGGGATTAGTTTTTCTGGAACTATGATCGGCGCCAATGTTGCTGTCGCTCAAGACGCGCCTGTTCGACAATTTGGCGCTAAAGCGGGTGAAATTGTTAATTCAGCTCTGCAATTTATTAATACAGATCAATATTCTGCGGCCCTTGGAGAGTTAAACAAGGCTTTGGCATTTCCAGATTTGATTCCATATGAGAAATCAATTATCTATCAAATGCAGGGGCAGAGTTATTATGAGCTGAAACAGGTATCATCTGCTATTCAGTCATTTGAAAATGCTATTAGTGCGGGCGGTCTGCTGCCTAATGAATCTAGCCAATTACGCATAAATATTGGTCAGCTTTTAATCGGTGAAGAGCAGTATGTACGTGGTGCTCAAATGATTGAGGATTGGGGCCGTCAACCGGGCAACCAATTGAATGCTAATCACATTGAACTTCTTGTCCAAGCTTGGGTGTCTTCTGATAATTATTCACGAGCTTTGCCTTGGGCAGAACGTTGGTTTAATTCAGCGAACCCAAAAGAACGTAAACATTTTGACTTACTAAACTTCCTTTACAATAATCTTGGTCAACCTGGAAAACAGGCTGATATCGTTAAGCAAATGATCAATAGATGGCCAGAAGACAAAACACTCTGGGATGCTTGGGCGTCACTCTTAGCGAATGGTGGACGTGAGCAAGAGGCTTTTGAAGTCAACAAGATGCTTTATCTTGGCGGCGCTTTGAATACGGAAGCTGATTTGCTGAAGGTTGTTCAATATTACTCATTTTATGACATGCCATTTCAAGCCGCTCAAATTCTTGAAAAAGAAATTAACGCGGGATCTATTCGGCAAAGCCCAGAACGCTTAGTTCAATTGTCAGATTTATACCGTCAGGCTCGTGAATATAAGCGTGCGATACCTATTCTTGAACGGGCTGCATCGCAGGCGGGTACGGGTAAACTCTACGCAGATTTGGGTGAAGCGCTTTATAATGAGGGTGAATGCGTAAAGGCTGAAAAGGCGTTTAAAGATGCAATGAGTCTTAATTTTGATAAGGGTAAGTCATGGATGCTTATTGCCACGTGTCGTTATGAGGATGCCCAAAAGGAACCTCGTGAGGTTTGTAAGGATACAAACAAAGCTCAACGGGCTGCGTCTGTTAAAAACACTAAACGTAATTTAGCTAAAGAAGCGTTTCAAAGCGTACCGTCTAGCTCGCGTGAAAAACGTAATGCTAATAAATGGGTGACGTTTATTAATGCAGAATATAAAGCGATCGAAGACCGTTGTGAGTTTGAGAAAAATGTTGTCAAAGAGCTTTGTTTTGTAAAAATCAAACAGGCTTACGATGCTGAAGTCTTCAAAGGTGAATTCGCTCTTGATGATGAAACGTGTCAGGCATTCATTCCTGAATATGATTCTATTTTCCGTGTAACAGTTAAGGCTGACGAAAAGTAAACTATCAAAACGGACTATAATTAACCGCGCTTTATGCGTGGTTTTTTTTGGCTTAAAATTCAGCCTAGCCATTGACCCTATTAAACAATTGAAACGGCAAAGGCATAGACTTCAGAGAGTTCTTTTAGTGAATCGTAACGTCCAGATTCTCCAGCATGCCCTGCTGTCATATTTGTTTTAAGTAGTATGGGGGACGTTCCTGTTTGGCACTCTCTGAGTTTAGCGGCCCATTTGGCGGGCTCCCAATAGGTAACTCGAGGGTCAGTTAATCCAGCGGTAATAAGTACAGGCGGGTAAGATTTAGCGGTGACTTGGTCATAAGGTGAATAGCTGGCTATAATATCGTAGGCCTCTTTATCCGTTATTGGATTACCCCATTCGGGCCATTCTGGCGGGGTTAAAGGTAACGTGTCATCTGAAATAGTCGTTAGCACATCAACAAAGGGCACATCACCGATAATTCCCGCAAAAAGCTCTGTGTCTAGATTTAAGGCCGCCCCAACGAGTAGCCCTCCCGCTGATCCGCCGTGCGCAACGATTTTGCCTATGGACGTATAATTGGTAGAAGCAAGAGACCTGCCAACGTCAATAAAATCATTAAATGTGTTGGGCTTATTATCAAGCTTACCGTCCAGATACCATTGATAGCCCTTGGCTTGACTGCCGCGGATATGAGCTATGGCATAGACAAAGCCTCGGTCGGCAAGAGAGAGAATAGACGTTCGAAATGCGGCGGGTATTGTAATACCGTAAGAGCCGTAGCCATAAAGCAGACAAGGCGCTGACCCATCAAGTTGAGTGTCTTTGTGATATAAAAGGGTTACGGGAATGTCTTCTCCGTCTCTTGCTGTAATAAACTTACGGTCTGTGATGTAATCTTCGCTTGAATGACCTGTCGGGACTTGGCGTGTTTTTCTTAAAATACGAGTACGGTCTGTCAGCTTATAATCTATCGTTTGAGTAGGCGTTGTAGGGGAAGAGTAAGTAAACCTTATGGTGTTAGTTTTATATTCCAGTCCAGGCAACAAACCGAGACTATAGGCCGCTTCATCAAATTCAATATTGTGGGATTCGTTATTTTTTATGTCTGTTATAACGATGCGAGGTAAGGCATTTTCACGCTCAAGTCTAACGTGGTAATTGTCATACACTGTTTGAGATAAAATTAGACGCCCCGGTTTATGTTCAGCGTATTCCGACCAATATTTACGGTGCGTAAGAGGGCCAATATCGGTATTGGCGCATTGCATGATTTGAAAATCAACCGCGTCCCCATAATTTGTTAAAATGTAAAATTGATCTTCACCATCACTGACGTGATATTCACACCCATGCTGACGCGGAGCAAAACATATGGGAGAGGTAAAGGGGGACGCTGAAGGGATCATCCAAATTTCAGATGTCGTGTGATTATGGACATTGATTTCAATGAAACGGCCTGAATCCGATTCACCAACGGAGACGAAAAAACCAGGGTTATCTTCTTTGTATATCAGTTTAGGTTTAGCATCAGGGTTGAAAACATCTTGCGCATATACAAAGCAGGGGCGTTGATTGTCATCGCGTTCAATCCAAAAAATTGTTCGGCTGTCTGCGGCCCATTGAATGTCGCCGGATGATTTTTCAATGTTTGTTTTAATTAAGCTACCGTCGATGGATTGAATAAAAATTTGATAATTTTCTGCCCCTTGATGATCTATACTATAGGCAAGGTGTGCGTGGTTTGGACTGTGTTCACATGAGCCAAGGTTGAAAAATCCTGTATAATTTTTAGCTAAAGCGTCAATATCCAGCAATGTAATATCGTCACTAAACGTCAATTTTTCTCGGTCGATCAGTTGCCCACGTTTATAAAGACCATGCTGATCCCCGGCGCGGTATGTATGGTAATATGCATATTGTCCGTCCGGCGTGGGAACGCCTGTTTCAGTCGGCTCAATACGGCCTTTCATCTCTTCAAAAATTTGTTCTTTTAGGTCTAATAGTGGGGCGGTAACCGTCTCGTAATAGTCGTTCTCCGTAACTAACATGTCACGTATGTTTGAGCTTAGACGATCT
Source organism: Maricaulaceae bacterium (assembly GCA_039989855.1). Taxonomy (GTDB): domain Bacteria; phylum Pseudomonadota; class Alphaproteobacteria; order Caulobacterales; family Maricaulaceae; genus CALFVT01. The sequence continues at coordinate 236,746 of JBDXGZ010000008.1, forward strand.
GGCGATTGCATAACGTCCTGCCAATTATCTGCTCTTAGCCAGTCATATTGGTCAATTCGAGTTATGCCATGTTGTATAATATGCTTAGCTTTTTTTGCAATTTTTGGAGCTTTAGCCGTAAAATCTAACGTCATGGCGATACCTTTTTGTTCAATAATCATTACCTAGGGATTACGCGTATGATTACAATGATTTTGTTTGTTAACATTGTTGCGACTTAGTTAGACTTCATTAACGGCTTTTCTTTACTGTATTAACAATTAGGCAAGAGTTTCTTCGTCAAATTGATAGGTAGACACGCCATGTTGCAACCCACTGCGCTCACACTAGATGAAGCTATGCCAACGGAGCAAAACGTTGTTCCGTTGTCTGTGAGGGCTCGACTTGCAAAACGTTTGGCAGACGTAATCTGTATTCCGGCTAGTCAAATCACACCCCAAGAGCGCCATATGGCGGGGGACGTACTCGTTGATTTGTTACGCGACGCTGAGATTGAAATTCGTGAAGGGGTTGCCCGACGTTTGACGATGTTAAACGAAGCGCCGCGTAATATTTTGGTGATGTTAGCTAAAGATGATATTAGGGTTGCCAGACATGTTCTAGAGAATGCAAAATCTCTGACAGACTCAGACTTAATTGAAATATCAAAAACAACGTTTTCGAAGCATCATGAGCTCATAGCCCGTCGGCGAAGTGTCGCTGATGGCGTTGTCGAAGTTCTCGTTCAGTTTATGGATGAGACCGTTGTTGAACGGCTTTTAATGAATAAGGGGGCCAGTTTTCCAGAAAAGGCCATCCAGCGTATAATGGCCGCTTCTCGGCATAATACACGGTTTGTCGAGTTGCTTGTTAAGCGCGTAGAATTGCGTCCAGCGCATGGATTAACTATTTTTTGGTGGTCAGATAGTGCAACGCGCCGGAAGATTTTGAAACGCTTTGCTGTGACGCGAAGTATATTGCAAGATTCGTGCGGGGATCTTTTTAAAGCCGCTGCGGGCGAGGGATGGGGTGACCCCGCGACGCGTAAAGCCTTGCAATTTATTGAAAGACGCCAAAGAAATAGAGCGGCGATTTCGCGGAGTGATTTTGAAAGCCTAGAGGCTTCGATTGATCATGCTGCCGCATCAGGTTTAACCCGACAGATAACGCAGGAACTTGCCTATATGGCAGGTGTTAAACCTGCAACAGGGGCGCAAATTCTAACGGATAAACTGGGCGAGGCTTTAGCCGTGTTTTGTAAGGCGCCTGGCTTGAAACGCGAGTATCTCGAGAAACTATGGGTGTCCTTACGACGTCCACTAAAAGATGAAAACGATAATTATACAGCCGACTTTCAGCGCGTTCTTGCGACGTATGATTCTGTGTCGACGGATAAAGCGCAGACAGTTTTACGCTATTGGAACTGGTCACTAACATCAGCGCTTAATGAAGATGTTATTCAACACATTAAAAAAGGTGTGGTGCCTCAAGGAAGTAAGTATTCTGATGCGGCGATTACGGCAGCACTTGTGTTTGGTAATAAAAAACACGAGAAATAAGTGTTAATAATTACTTAAAAAGGGTTGGTTCCTGACCTTATCCTGTTAAAACACTCCAAGTTATTGTTATTGGAGTCGGTTTTGATTAGGTTCGCCATTATACTTGCTATCGGCTTAGCCGCATATTGGTTGTCGCTTTCCGGGTATTTTACACCACTCCTTTTGATTTTAGGCGGACTGTCGATTTTGACAGTGATCGGTCTTGTCTACCGTATGAATATTATGGACGAAGAAACCGTTCCGTATTTTCATGTTCCTAAGACAGCAAATTATTTCACATGGTTGTTTCGTGAAATTGCGAAGGCGAATATGGATGTGGTTAAAGCTGTGCTTAAGCCTGAGTTGGATGTATCGCCGGGCTTAATCACGATACCCGCTGATCAACTGACCGACATTGGGAAAACAATGTTCGCGAACTCCATTACGCTTACGCCCGGCACAGTAAGTGTCACGATGGATGATGATAAAATTCTGGTTCACGCTCTTTTGTCCGATAGTGTCACGGCGGAAGATTTTACCGAGATGGCTACGCGCTCTGCTTGGTCTGTTGGTGATATCGTTTCAACAAAACAAGAAAGTTAAAATGGAACAGTTTCTAATATATTTTAATTTAGGGGCTGCTTTTTTCCTCTTAATTATAATGGGATTAATGATCGCACGTTTGATCATGGGGCCAACATTATATGATCGATTGTTGGCTGTTAATTCATTCGGAACTAAGACAGTCATTTTTTTGTGTTTGTTTTGTATGATTATTGATCGCCCTGATGGCGTTGATATCGCGCTTTTATATGCGTTGATGAACTTTATTGCGACGATCGCTGTACTAAAGTTCTTTAGGTATAAAGCCTTAGATGTTTCTCTGGAAACGGCGCATATTGACAAAGTTGCGTCAGAGGAGGCGTTATGATGTCCCTTATTTTGGCTGCGGCGTCTGACGTCGCGAGTGCAGCTGATCATGCGACTATCCATATAGATTTTTACAATATCGGACAGATGTTGCGTTATGCTATTTCAATGGTATTAATTGCGATAGGCGTGTTTTTCGTTTTCGCGGGGGCTTTAGGCGTTTTACGCCTGCCAGACTTTTTTACGCGTATGCATGCGGCAGGCATGACCGATACATTAGGCGTTGAACTCATTTTACTTGGATTGATTCTACAATCTGGTTTCACCTTGTTGAGCCTTAAATTCCTATTAGTGGCTTTTTTCCTTCTTCTTACAAGCCCCACGGCGACGCACGCCATTGCAGATGCGGCCTATCATGCGGGACTGAAGCCTTTACTCGGGCGCTACCGTTCACCGAGCGTTGATGAGTTGCGCTCAGGTAAGGGAGACGCACAATGAGCCCAACAATTATACTAGACATCGGTTTGATCACAATGTTGTTGGTGATTGCCTTCGCTATTATTCGCATGCGCTCTTTGTTTGCGGTTGTTATGTTGCAAGGGGTTTATAGTCTTGTGTGTGCGGCTTGGTTTGTCACGCTCGATGCTGTTGACGTGGCTTTTACCGAAGCCGCTGTTGGGGCGGGTGTGTCGACGGTTTTAATGTTAGCCGCCATGCTTTTGGCTGACCGTGAGTCCAAGGAAGTTTCACTTCGCCGCCAAATTGCGCCGATTATTATTGTTGTGATGACAGGCTTGGCTCTATTTTACGCCATTGGCGATATGCCATTATATGGTGACGCCAATTCACCCGTAAATAGTCACGTCGGAGCAGATTACCTCAAGCTAACGGAAAAAGACATTCATATTCCGAATGTAGTGACAGCGGTTTTGGCCAGCTATCGTGGCTTTGATACATTTGGTGAAACAGTTGTTATTTTTGCGGCAGGTCTCGGTGTGTTACTATTGCTAGGCCTAAATGGAAACGCAGGGAAATGGCGCGCCAAACCGAACGGCGTTCGTGTCGGTCGTTCCCCAGCTCCAGCAGCGCGTTTGAAAGCTGGTGCATCTGTGATTGCCCCAGACGCAATGCCGAAGCCAAAAGCGAAGGTGGCCCCCAAAAAACCGCGTGGTCGTCCTCGTAAAACGGCTGCCAAAAAAACAACGACGAATAAGAAAGCGTAAGATATGAATCCGCACAGTATATTACGGGTCGTCTCGAAGTTTTTGATCCCCTTCATTGCAGTTTTTGCTTTTTATGTACAATTCCACGGTGACTTCGGACCAGGAGGTGGTTTCCAAGCTGGGGTTATCTTAGCTGCGTCCGTTATTTTATACGCCCTAATTTTTGGATTAGATGCTGCGAAAAAGGCCGTGCCGCCATCATGGGTGCGAATTGGTATGATGATAGGTGTTTTACTTTACGGTGGTACGGGCGTTGCAACCTGGATGCTTGGCGGTGAGTTTTTAAATTACGGTGTTTTCACGCCAGATCATCCATCTCATGGGCAGCATTATGGAATTTTGTTGGTCGAGCTTGGCGTTTTGTTTGCAGTTGCGAGCGTGATGCTTGCGATTTTTTATGCCTTTGGTAGCCGCCAAGCAGAGCTTTCTGACGAGGATTGGTAGGGTGTTAGAACTATTTAGTACATTTAATTACGCGGTCATTATAATTTTAATGATGCTTGGGCTCTATGTCGTATTTGCCGCCAGGAACCTCATTAAGAAACTTGTTGGTTTATCCGTATTTCAAACGTCTGTTTTTCTATTTTATATTTCTATTGGTAAAGTGTCAGGTGGCCAACCGCCGATCCTCGTGGATAGTCATAAAACTGAGGATGGACATGCAAGCGTGGAGAGTGTTCAAGTTGCCGCAGCTGGAGACAGTGCGGTTCAGCACTCATTACATCACGCACCAGAGGTGCTTTACTCTAACCCATTACCGCATGTTCTAATCCTCACGGCGATTGTTGTGGGGGTTGCGACTTTGGCGATTGGGTTGGCGTTGACTGTCCGGATTCGTGAGGTTTACGGATCTATTGAAGAAGATGAAATTGATCGTATTGACTATCAATACAATCTTGAAGGGGTTGCGAAGTAATGGATCTATTATCGCTTTTCCCTTCGTGGTTCCTTAGCCACGGTGCGGCATTGATCGTTGTTCTGCCTCTTTTAGCGGGCGGCATCATGGCCGTTGTTCCACGCGAGCGCATGGCGTGGATTATTACGTTTATCGTGATGCTGATCTGTACTGTCGGGGCTTTTGGTCTGCTGTTGAGCGTTATGTCTCAAGGTGCGATTTCATATCATATGGGTGGTTGGGCCCCGCCCCACGGGATTGCCTATGTGGTTGATGCTTTAAGCGCACCTGTACTTTTACTGATAAGTGCTATGGCGCTGATCTGCCTGTTTTATGCATGGCCAAGTGTTAAAGCCGAAGTCGAACCTAAAAAGAGAGCGCCTTTCTACGGGGCATTTCTTATTTGCGCGGCAGGCCTTTTGGGTATGGTTGTCACAGGCGATGCTTTCAACGTATTTGTCTTCCTCGAAGTGTCATCAATATCGACCTATGTCTTAGTCGGTATGGGCGCTAGCCGTGATCGCCGCGCTCTTAGAGCGGCCTATAATTACCTTATACTTGGCTCTATTGGGGCGACGTTCTTTGTTATCGGTATCGGCTTTATGTATATGGAAACAGGGACGCTCAATATGGCGGACATGGCAACGATCTTAGACGGTCGCGACGGAGGTAGTCGCGTGGCTCAAGTCGGATTTGCCTTCATTGTTATCGGCTTAGGGCTTAAATTAGCGATGTTCCCACTCCACATGTGGCTGCCAGAAGCCTATGCCCATTCGCCAAGTTTTGTGACCGTTTTTCTCGCCTCTACGGCGACAAAAGCCGCGCTTTACCTCATGCTTCGCTTTGCCTTTACAGTGTTTGATTTGTCATTTGATTATGTGGTTTCAATTATGACCAACCTTGTCTTATTGGTCGCCGTTGCAGGGATGATATTCGCCTCTTTACAAGCGATTTTCCTAACAGATGTTCGGCGTATCTTGGCCTTTTCGTCAATCGCGCAAGTGGGCTATATGCTTTTGGGCGTTAGTTTGGTTACGGTCAGCGGTATTACCGCGAGTTATATCCATTTGATCAACCACGCTATTATTAAGGGCGGATTATTCCTCGCTGTTGGGGCTATTTGGTACCGCTTTGGAATTACACGTGTTGAGGACTTCAGAGGTCTATCTAAGACGATGCCGTTGACAATGTCAGCTTTCACGATTTCAGCTCTATCGTTAATTGGTGTTCCATTGACCGCAGGTTTTGTTTCAAAGTTACAATTGGCTGTCGCCGTTTGGGAAAAAGGTTATGGGTGGGGGGTCGCCGTGATCTTAATATCCTCAATCTTAGCGTTGATTTATATGGGACGTATATTGCGCGTGGCCTATTTTGATGAGCCGCCTGTTATTAACGGTGAGGTGGTCGCTAAAAACGAAGCGCCCCTCATGATGTTAATCCCGATGTGGACGCTGGCTATTTTATCTATTGTTATCGGCATTAATGCAGATTGGGTTGTAGAGGCAGCTACGCGTGCAGCGGAGCTTCTTATTCCCGTGCAAATAATTAAGGGGGGGCTGTAATGTTGAGTGCTGAACTGTCTCTTGGGCTTTTGCTTCTTATTCCATTGCTGGCCAGTGGTTTAATTGGCTTACTTGGAAAATATCCGAATTTACGAGAGGCCGTAACATTTGTTGCAGGCTTCGCTTTACTTGCAAATGTCATTTATCTTGTCTCTATCGTAGCAGCGGGGGGGCGGCCTGAACTTTTACTGGGTACATTTGCGGGTAGTTTTGAATTGAAGCTCGCTTTAGAGCCCCTCGGAGCAACATTTGCGGCTATTGCTAGTTCTTTGTGGATTGTAAACTCAGTTTTCACCATGGGATATATGCGCGGCAATAATGAGAAAAAACAAACGCGGTTTTTCTTGTTCGTTGCCATTGCCATTGCTGCGGCTATGGGGATCGCGGCGTCCGCGAACCTCATTACATTGTTCATTTTCTATGAAGTCTTGACCCTCTCGACCTTTCCGCTTGTGGCCCATAAGGGTGACGCGAAGGCGAAAAAAGGCGGAACAATATACGGGCTCATATTAATGGGAACATCGCTCGCCTTTCTATTGCCGGCTGTGATAGGCACGCACGTTATTGCGGGAACGACGGACTTCCAAGTTGGAGGTGTTTTCCCGAGTGATGTCAGCCTCTTTATAACGTCAATCCTATTATTTCTGTTTGCGTTCGGAATTGGTAAAGCGGCGCTTATGCCAGTTCATCCGTGGCTTCCAAATGCTATGGTCGCGCCGACGCCCGTTTCTGCGCTTTTACACGCAGTCGCTGTTGTCAAAGCAGGGGTCTTTACAATGGTAAAAGTCGTTGTCTTTATATTTGGACCAAGTCTGGCAGCTGAAACCCCGATGAGTACAACGCTCTCTTGGGTGGCGGCAGTGTCTATTGTTGTCGCGTCATTGATAGCGTTGCGGCAAGATAATCTAAAAGCGCGTCTCGCCTATTCGACAGTGTCTCAATTGTCCTATGTGACTTTGGGCGCAATGTTAGCTGCGCCTGCCGCAATCATTGGTGCGTCCTTGCAAATCGTCATGCATGCGTGGGGCAAAATAACACTCTTCATGTGTGCTGGAGCAATCTACACGGTCGCGCATCGGGCAGAGATTAGCAAGCTTGACGGTCTGGGACGGACGATGCCGTGGGTGTTTGGCGCTTTTCTTGTCGGCTCTTTGTCGATCATTGGCGCTCCTCCTCTCGGTGGATCTTGGCCTAAATATTTCTTGATGGTCGGCGCTCTTGATAGCGGTAAAGCTATTTTAATTGCGGCTTTGATTGTATCATCCATATTGAATGTTATTTATCTTATCCCTATCGCGGCGCGTGGTTTCATGAAGCCGCCCGCCGACCCTAAGGCAGATGCACATATTGCAACATTACGAGCTCAGCATAAGTGGGTTATTATCCCACCTGTTTTAACAGCCTTTGGAGCCTTTACGCTGTTTTTCTTCTCGGGGCCGATTGTCGACTTCCTGATACCAATTCTTCCTGAGGGAACATTCTAATGGCGAGTTCAGACACAAAAACCAAGGTAAACTATACGCCTGAAGAACGTGAGCGAGCGGAAGCGCATCCGTTAGCGGTTCCGTTTTTGTTTTTAGGGCGCAAGCATGTCAAAGATAGTTTTATATATTTGGCCTTAATAGGTGTCATAGTGACAACTATCCTTGGGTTTATCTACCCGCTGCATCATCCGACACCTTACGATATTGTTCCTGCATCATGGGCTTTGATCGGATTTTTTTCTTATAGCTTTTTAGTCCTGTGTGCGAAGCCCCTGTTTAAACTACTGGCTCGGCCCGAGACCTATTATGGTGAAGACCCGAATATGAATTTAGATCATATTGAGGAGGCGTCAGATCATGACTGAGCTTCTTCTTAATTTAAACCCGGGTATTCTTATAATCCTAGCGGGGATAATCTGTGCGGTCATGCCGGCCTCCCAAATCCGCAAACTTCTAGTGCTTGCTGCTCCGATTGCAGGGGTTGTCTCTATTTCTATGCTTTACACTGACCAAGAGGTTATTGGTGGTTTGATAGAGATTGGCGGACAAACATTTACGACTCTTCGTATTGATAGTTTGAGTTTGATTTGGGGCTATATCTTCTGCGTTGTCGGCGTGCTGAACGGTATCTACGGTCTTCATGAAAAATGCCAAATTACCGATAGCTCGGCCCTTATATACATGGGCGCTGCCATTGGAGGTGTTTTTGCAGGTGACTTACTGACTTTGTTTATTTTCTGGGAAATTGCGGCGGTGTCGTCCGTGCCTCTCATTTGGAAAGGCGGCGAACGCGCCTATGCGGCGGGGGTACGGTATCTCGCCATTCATATTTTCTCTGGGGTCGCGCTCTTAGCGGGCGCGATTATGTATGGTCGTGCCAATGGCGGTGATTTTGCCTTTAATCATATTGGCTTGGAATCGCCAGGTGGGTGGCTGATGTTGATCGCTATGGGAATTAAATGTGGGTTCCCGTTGATGCATAATTGGATACAGGACGCTTATCCTAAAGCTTCCATTACAGGCACAGTCATACTGTCGGCCTTCACGACTAAATTAGCGATATATGCTTTGGCTCGTGGTTTCGCAGGCGAAGATATACTCATCTATATTGGTGCGGCTATGACAATTTTTCCTGTCTTCTTTGCGGTGATTGAAAATGATATGCGCCGCGTATTGGCCTATAGTCTTAATAACCAGCTCGGCTATATGGTTTGCGGTATCGGTGTCGGAACAACGCTCGCGATGAATGGTGTAGCAGGGCAGGTGGCTGTTCATATCATCTTTAAGTCGCTCTTATTTATGTCTATGGGGGCGGTACTTTACCGTGTTGGGACGATTAAGGGCAGTGAACTTGGCGGATTGTTCCGCTCTATGCCGATTACGACTATCTGTTGTTTGATCGGGGCTGCCTCTATTGCAGCCTTCCCACTGTTCGCGGCCTTTGTTACCAAAGCGATGATCATTAGTGCGGTGATAAAAGAGCATCACTATGTGATCTCATTTATCCTTCTATTTGCTTCGGCGGGTGTAATGGAGCATTCAGGGATTAAAATTCCCTACTTTACCTTCTTCTCTCATGATAGCGGTAAGCGCGTTGAGGAAGCCCCATGGAATATGTTGGTCGCCATGGGCCTTGCATCACTCTTATGCATCGTGTTTGCCTTCCCGTTTGGCGGCTATCAACTGCTGTATAATCTGATGCCTTATACAGCAGACTATGACCCCTATACGGCTGATCATGTGGTCTTCCAATTGCAGCTCTTGTTTGCGGCTATTTTGGCTTTTGCCCTGTTAAAGCGTTTGAAAGTCTATCCCGCAGAACGTCGGGCCGAGATCATTGATTTCGATTGGACTTACCGAAAATTGGGATTGAGTGTGGTTAAATGGCTCGGGGCGATGTGGGCGCGTCTTGACGCTTTTACCGCTCATAATAGGGATCGTATAGTTGGAACGTTAGGTCAGCGTTTGAAGCAAGTCTTTAGCCCTGTAGGAGCGTTTAGTTCAGCCTCGCCTGCAAACCTATCCTATGTAGTTACAGGTATGATGTTACTTGTCGGTCTCATCACCGTTTATTTGGGTGCACGTTAACGAGCAAGATGAAGAAGGAAGAGAGAGATAAGCTTTTAGAGTTGGCTGCTAAGATCACAGCAGCTTATTTGCGCGGTAATAAAATGCCAGCGGATCAAGTACCAGACTTTCTTCAAACTGTTCATGAGCGTTTAGATGTTTTAGCGAACCCTGCGCCTAAGCCTGAAGATTTGCCGCAACCAAAACACCCTGTTGAGACATCGGTCACGGATGAAGCTATATTTTGTCTCGAAGATGGCTTGCCGTTTAAATCACTTAAGCGTCACTTGAGGACAAAGTATAACCTCACACCTGAAGCTTACCGTAAAAAATGGGGCTTAGCGCATGATTACCCGATGGTTGCGCCGTCTTATGCGCGTGAACGTGCTGAAATTGCACGCATTAGTGGCCTAGGTCGCGCTAAAAAATAATACATTAAGCATGCCGAATCGGGTGCGGAACAAAAAACAGGGTTAATAAGTCCTTAATTGTATGTTTACCTTTCAGTGACTCTTGCGTGGATGAACGAAACTGACGACAACTCCTACTGAGTTTTGGGAGAGTTGCATTGTGAATATGTTGGGGTCAATTCGTGAGCAAATATTATTGCCAGAACAAAAAACGCTGTTTGATTACTGGCGACAACAAAGTGTTATGAATGGGATACCATCTTATACTGATATTGATCCGAGTGTGATTGGTGAATTTTTACCTACAGTTAGTTTAATGGAACTTAAAATCAAGGACGAGCAGGAGAGATATCAATTTCGCCTTGCAGGGACAGGGTTTTATAATTTTTTTGAACATGAAATTACAGGCCGATATTTAGACGACGTCCTGTGCCAAGAGCAGAAAATTTATTGGGAACGAATTTATAGTAAGATGCTTGAGACAAGGCGCCCACGTGTCGGTGTCACGCGATCAAGAACCCCAATTGGGGGCCATTTATTACAATTTTGGATACGACTTCCGCTCTCATGCGATGGTGTTAATGTCAATATGATCCTCGGGTTTGACAAATTTATAAAACCTAAACAACTAGAACGTGAATTTATGAAAATTGAAAAAATATCAGCATAATCAAGTGGTTAGTTCGTGTGTTCTGACAATTTTTTTAATTTTAAACTTTTTAATGTATTTTTTTATAGGAAAATAATCCTCACATCCATATACTCGTGTATTGTTACAGAAAACACGGGAGATTGGTATGATGAGTGCTGAAAACAAGAAAGACCCTCAACGGGCACAGTTGATTGTAGCGGCTGTTACATTAGAATTTGGAACACCATATATGGATGTTCGTTCAAAGACTCGGGGGGGCAGCGATATTTGCTTTGCCCGTCAAATATCAATGTACTTAATGAATGTCATTTACGGGGTTAGCCTGACTCGAATTGGGCGTGCTTTTAATCGAGATAGAAGCACCGCTAGCCATGCCTGCAATGTTATTGAAGATTACCGAGAGGACCCACTATTGGATCAAAAAATATCGTGACTGGAAAAGTTCTTATATGCTTCCACGCAATTATCTGGCGCTTAGGGGTTTATTAGATGGGCCACCTAGCCGACTTTAATACACAAATTTTAAAGATTGATATTTCAGCGCTAAAGGCGTTAGCACAATCATATGCGATTATTGATAGTGTTCCTACAAGTGATTTATCCCCTGCCTATGCTGCGGGGGATCGACGTCGGCGACCGATGATTTGGATCGATAGTCAAGACGTTCAAAACCTCTATCAAAATGGTCACCTTAAGAAGGTCAATAAAGGGTATGCCTTCACCTATGTGGCTGAGCGGGCCTTAATCGAGGGTCGGTGGTCTTTAATGGATGATGGTAAGTTCAAGGAAGGTGAGACGCGAGAGGTTTACATTCCCCAAGGGGTGAAACGATCTGTCCGTCGCCGTAATGCCCATCATATTTTACGCCGTTTAAGCAAGGAGCGCGGCCCTAATAATACGCCGTTTCTGTCAGCTGCTGAGGTTCAGGCCGGTGAGCTTTTTCAACGGGACTATAACAGCTTTTACGGGGGCGGTAACATCACCCAATCTACTGAGAGTGTGCGTGTCGATAGAACGCGGCAAAACACGGTTGAACGCGACATGGTTCGCTCTCTTGATAGCGGGCGCGCTTATAAAGCCGCAGTTGATGTCTTAGGGCCAAGCCTAGACCAAGCCGCCTTTATTATTTGCGGCGAGGGAAAATCTTTAGATCAGCTAGAGAGAGAGCAATCTTGGAGTCGTGGATCGGGGCGAATGATATTGAAATTAGCTCTGCAACGCTTAACTCTACATTACGGAACCATACCTGGTATGCAAGCTAACTAAAGGGAGACGGTTAAGCGGCGTTTGCATCATGTCGAATACGTTCTACCATAGACTTGAGTCCGTTGGAGCGTTGTTGCGATAAGTGTTCGGCTAAACCAAGCTCACTCATAATAGCTTTGATATCAGTTTTGATAATGTCATTAGGGGTTTGTCCTGAAAATATATGTATCATGATTGCGACGAGGCCTTTGACGATATGGGCGTCACTATCGCCTCGGTAAAAAAGGCGCCCTTGATTGTTGGGGTCAGGGTCACGCGTGAGCCAGACTTGGCTTGCGCATCCCGTAACACGGGTCGCGTCATTTCGTTCGTCGTCGCCTAAGGGGGCTAAATCTCTACCTAGGTCAATCACATGCATATAACGATCTTCCCAGTCGTCCATAAAAGAGAAATCGTCAATCATGTCTTGTATATGTTGAGGGTGCGGCATGCGTAATATCCATTGTGTGCGTTAATGAGATAGGCGTGCAGAATGTGGATTTCAAGTGAGTTTACTGTTTGATGCAAATGATGGGCTCAATTAAGAGAAATAGAGGGTTTAATGCAATTGATGGGTGAATTAACTCGATTTTGATCATTAAATAAATCATACTCATTATGATTATTTCATAGGATCAATTCGTAATGAGCATAACATCACGTCGATATACGTTATTACCTGTCAGCTTGATCTGGCTAGGTGTCATTGTTACCGCGATGTTTGCAGGCTGGTTGCGCCAAATGGAATTAAACCAAATTTGGCCTATCGCCGCTATATCATCTGCGCCGGCTATTGTTGGTTTGCTCTTAACGCCTGTGATGCATAGGGAGTGGGCGCAAATTATAGTTATTTTGGGGTGGTTAGCCTTAGCTGTGATCGCAGTTTTGGGCGTGTCCTTTGTTCCGATGGCAATCTTATTTATGTGTGCCCCTGCGGCTGCGGCTCTTTTCGAGCGTGATAAAGTCATAGAAGCCATGGTTATGGCGGCTATTTTAGCCGCTATTTTGTTTTATGCAGGACAGCAAGGTGTAATCCCAGACGGACTTGCAGATGAAAGGGTTAAAGATTGGGGGCAAAAAATGGGTATTTTTGCAACCCTGGCCTTTTTGGTAGGCAGCTTAATGACAACTGCGCAGAACCGAGGTGCGACTATGGATGTGCAGACCTCTGAGGCAAATCAAAGTCCGAAACAAATTCAGGGTGATGTATTTGATGTTTTCCCCGGAAACTTCTTTTTACTTAATGATAAAAACCACGTTGTTACGATGAACAAAAATGCGCAAAACAACTTCGAACTCATAAGTGATATGGGGACTGAGTTTATATCAATGATTGGATTGGATAATGCGGCACGTAAAAGCGTTATGGATTTGATTTCAAGATCACGAAAAGTGAATGCAGAGCGTTCAGGCGACTTTCTTATACGTCGCAGTGCTAATGTTGTTGAATATTTGCGGTTCACGGTTGCGCCAGCTGGTGACAATAAAATGGCTCTGTCTGTATTTGAACATAATGAAAGTTATCGAAAAATTCAAAATTTGCAGAGACAGCGTGAAAAGGCTCGTAAAGATATTGCTGAAAAGTCATTGTTTTTTGCCGGTGTAAGCCATGAATTAAGAACGCCTTTGAATGCTATAATTGGATTTTCCGATATGATGCGCTCGCGTTTATTTGGTCCGCTACCGAGTAAATATTCTGAATATGCAGATATGATTCATGACAGCGGGCAGCATATGCTCGATTTACTTGGTGACGTGCTTGATATTGGGAAGCTAGATGCTGGGAAATATGAGCTGAAATATGATACGTTCCAAGCTGAAGATATAATTCGCAGTAGTTTGAAAATGATACGTCCCGCCGCTGATTTAGCTGAAGTCGCTTTAGAGGCCGCGGTGTCGTCGGATGGTGATCTTTTAGTAGAGGCGGATCGCCGTGCGCTGAGACAAATTCTTCTTAATCTTTTATCGAATGCGGTTAAATTTAGTCCCAAAGGGTCAATTATTACAACGTCGGCTAAGCGTATGGGGCCTTATTTACGCATGACGGTCTCAGATCAAGGTGAGGGCATGAGTGCTGAGCTAGTAGAAAATATTGGTCAGGCGTACTTACAAAATGCTGATGATAATATGATGGAAATTCGCGGAACGGGTCTAGGGTTAAAGCTGGTAAAATCTCTCGTTGATTTACATAATGGAAAGATGGTTGTGGATAGTCGCATTGGTGAAGGCACAACCATTCATATTGATTTACCATTTGAACGTCAGGTCTTTGGATAGGCTTGATTGAATTGGCAGTGAGAACCGTTTGACGGAATGAATGGCATATAAATTTTTGCGTATTGGGCTATTCATAAATAATCATCGCTGAAATGCCCATGTGTTGCCTTGGCCATGGATCTTTAGTCTAGATATGTTTCATCGTAGAGACTTTGTCGCAAATAGCCGGTCATTAAAGCTGTTCGCAATCTTGTTGCCTGAGCAATTGAAATGTCTTTACGTGTAATGCCATTCGAATTTCCCTAATTTAAGCACATGCAGTCGTGAATTCCGACACGATAACCATTGATAGATAGAACAAATTACAATGATGAGCTTAGGTCAATTAAAATTAGCGATTGCAGCTTAAACAGCAAGCCATAGCCGTGACTTAAACAATGATGATAAAGTTGATGGGCTATACTTGCCCTCTATACCGAAGTTGTTTTGGGCCGGCCACAGTCAGTAATATTAAACCTCCGAATACAATCAGTATTAAGGTCAGTAAGGGTGAAGGTATGATGGGTTTTTGACCCTTTGAAACGCGTGTTTGATTTATTGATTTGCCCCACGCCGCAAAATCATTATGAGTTTTATGAACTTTCGTTTGTATCGTGTTCCATGATTTGCTTAGGCTGTTGTTAAGCGCTTTCATTGATATTTGTGGTGTTATCCCTGACGCAAAAGACAATCCCGGTAATTCGTCTTTAGATGTCCCTCTTAACTCTAAAAGTGATAAGGAGGCTTCATTCTGAACGGCAAGTTTGTTTGCTTTAAATGAATTTTCAGGCTTAACAATGGGGGTTGGAATTTTGGAGGCGACAAGTTTTCGCTCAGTTTGTGGCGGGATGGTTTCACCAATGTCTTTGATAAGTTCAGGCTTCACATTCTTTGGTTTATTGAGAGAATGAAACCACCGATTAGTAGTTGTACTCCATGACGATAATGTGTCGTTTAAGCTGCGAGCTTGATCTTGCCAAATATGACTAATAGCTAAAACCATATCATCATGCGCGATATCTAGTCTGTCCCAATTGATAGACGTGAGTGGATTTTGACCGAGCGACAATAACTCATGGGGTGGGCTGTCTGAAAGTAATTTTCTTTGTGGAGCTTGCGCGACAACAGAGGTGTTTGAGTTCCAAGCTGCGACACTGCCTGCGATATTGTTCCATATACCTGGTTTTAGAAGATTTGTTGCGGCTTGACTGAAACTTGAGCCAGGCTTTGTTGAAATAATACCTACTGTCCTCTGGTTTACGGGATCATCATATAAAGACATAAGGCCCGTAAAGCCAGAGCGCGCATTTGAACGTTCTGCTGCTGCGGCTAATCGTATAGCTTCGGTTCCTTCGCTTGAGGCGACTTTGAAAATGCCTGCGACCAGTTGTTCGTCAATTGATGGGAGCTTTTGCCCCTTCAAAGCAAGTTTTAAAGCTTTTGGAGCGGTCGTTAATAGATCTTCTACATTGTTTGTTACAGGGCCTAAGATCAATAAGTTATCCGTTGTAGGTATAAGAGGATTGCGTCCTTCGATATAGGTCGCATGAGTCCAGGCTTTACCAGATATTAGAGCGATGTTGCCTGTTAATCTTAGAAGTGAGTTACGGTCACGCGTGCGTTGTGCTGTAGAGTATATAACGACATTCTTGGCGGTGGCGAAGGGACCTGTGCGAACGGCTAAGCTTGCAACATTATGTACTTTTTTATCGACCTGACCTTCAAGGACAATCTTTGAGCCTAACCCCAGACTGAACCCAGGCTGCGTATCAATGATAGAGCAGTTATCAATGTTTTTTGCGGGGTGTAGATCGCTGGTGATTTCTAATTTATTATTGGACGTCGCGAGTAGGCCATAAGTAATGTCAAATTTTACAGTTTTACGGCGCGCATCTATTTTTGTTACGCCAAGTTTACGGTCATTCAATGAAACTTGTAACGTTGAGCTTTTTGATAGGGCTTTATTTCCTGTTAAACGGAGTGTGATTTCACCCGTCTTATCTGTAGAATTTGGGACATCAAAGTTAAAATTTAAAGGAGGCGTTGCCCAACTATCCGTGAAAATGATAGAGCCAGCTTCTGCGAGTCTATGTGTTTTTTCAAAAATTGGGCGCTCGTTTGAGAGGACGGGTTGTAGACGAAGTTCAGTAGGCGTCGTTTTAACACGGCGTGTTAAGGGTAACTTATGTGTCGAAAATGCGTTGATTGCGTCTGTGACTTGATCCGCTGTGTCGCCTGTAATAATCAAGCGCATCGGGTGTCCTTTGTCTAAAATAATTTCGGCTCCATTTGCTTTACGATGATTTGTATTGCGAATATAAGGCTTAATATCTTCTCGTAGACCCGCCACAATATCTATGTGGTTATTGTTAAATGTAGATCTTATTTTGGGAACGCTATTCGTCCGAATTGAAAGCCCTTGCATAATGAGGCTTTCATGACGAAATTTATCATCTCCTATAACTTTTAAGCCTACCAAGGATGGCTTTGTTGAGGGATGAGACCAAATTGATGCAAGATCCTTTAGGTTTAAGTCACGTTTCATGGGGCGTCCGTAATAGACCAAAAATGACCGATCCGTACTAATATCCCAACCTGCATGGTCAGGGCCAATACAGGTTGAGGATGTTGATTGGCTTGAGATGTAAAGTTTGTTACCATGACGGCGCAGATGTTGTTGATCCAGCTTTATACGTGCATCAAAGCGTTGTCCTTGAGCTTTCAAGATAATGGGCTCAGATCCATTAACACGTAACTGTAGGTTTCTATGATGTCTTAGCGCGCCTGTTGGACGGGCAGAGATAAGAAATTCGACCTTATCGACCCAGACAGTTTCTGGTAAGTTAAATGGAATGACGATTTCACTAGTTTTCCAATCTAGGCGTGTCGGTTGACCTTCGATGAGTTCGCTAACCGTTGTCTTACTGATATGTGTTTGAGCTGTGGCCTGTGGTGTTAAACTTAATAAGGCGGCTATCAGAAAGCTCATTATGGTCATTTTTAACCAAATGTGTGCTATGCGATTGTAAGTTGATATATTTTGGACCACCTTGGGACACCCCTGCTCTTACTTAATCGTTACAGAGCAAAATGAGTGCCAGTTTGATGGAGTATGGCATGAACTTACATCTAGATAGGAAGGTATGAGATGAAAGGGTTTAGGTTAAAACCAAAAATATGGATTGATGCTTTGCGTCGACGTGCCGAGACTTCAGGCGCTTTCGTTATGGTGATAAAATCAGGAGACCCTGACGGCGGGAGTATTGCGGTTCAAACCCTCTCCCAAGATGAGAAGGTGTCGCTCTATACAGCTCAAACTCAAATTGATGGGTCGCGAGCTTGGGCTGAGCAAGCGAACTTGACCCCAGAAGAGGTCGCAAAACGCTTGTCTAGTTTGAAAAAAATGGATGAAGATATTTGGATTGTCGAAGTTATGGACGGGCAGGGGCGTCATTTCATCAATGAACCAATCCTTATGATGTAGGGGGGGCTGTAAACGTCAGTAATAATAGTTTTAGGCTCTTGCCCCATCTCTTTTTGCCCGTTAAATCCTCATTAACATAATGGAAGTTCATCATGGCAAAATTGGATATTGAGGCGCATAAGCGCCGTGTTTTTGCAATCATATCTCATCCCGATGCGGGTAAAACAACCTTGACCGAAAACATGTTGTTAGCTTCGGGGGCAATTCATCAAGCGGGGCAAGTGGCCGCTCGTGGAGAAGCCCGCCGAACACGCTCCGATTGGATGAAAATTGAGCAAGAGCGCGGGATTTCTGTCTCCTCCTCTGTTATGACTTTTGAGCATAAAGACTTGATTTTTAATCTCTTAGACACCCCTGGGCATGAAGATTTCTCTGAAGATACATATAGAACCCTTACAGCCGCTGATAGTGCGATCATGGTCTTAGATGCGGCCAAAGGGATTGAACCGCAGACCTTAAAACTATTTGAAGTTTGCCGCTTAAGAGATATTCCGATTATTACATTTATCAACAAATTTGACCGAGAAGCTCGCGATCCCTTTGATACGTTGGCTGAAGTTGAGGATAAGCTGGCTTTGGATGTTGTTCCAATGCAATGGCCTGCGGGGTCAGGCCGACGCTTTCGAGGCATAACGGATTTATCGTCCGGTGACTTTCTTAGGTTTGAACGGCCCGATGACCTGAAAGACTTAAGTTTTATTGCTAATCGTGTGCCACTAGAAAGTAATGAGCTTGAGGCGTTTTTTGATGATCAGGCTTTCCTCGCAGAATATAGAGAAGAAGTTGAACTGGCCGCAGAATATGGTGAGTTTAAGCCGACTTCATTTCTAGAAGGCCATATGACGCCGGTCTATTTCGGGTCAGCCTTACGCCGTTTTGGCGTGAGAGAGCTTCTTGATGCGTTGGCGAGCTTTGCTCCTGGTCCTCAGACGGAAAAAGTTAAGAAGGCGGGACAAGATTTAGAGATTTCCCCCACGAGTAAAGAAGTCGCTGGGTTTGTCTTTAAGGTACAAGCGAATATGGACCTTAACCATAGAGACCGCGTTGCGTTTCTTCGGTTATGCTCAGGTGAGTTTAAGCGAGGAATGAAACTTAAGACGGCCGAGAATAAGACGGTTTCCGTTCATAACCCAATTTTGTTTTTTGCGCAGGACCGTGAACTGGCTGATAATGCTTATGCGGGTGATGTCATTGGTATTCCAAACCATGGGGCTTTACGAGTTGGCGATAGCTTATCCGAAAGCGGGAAGGTTAAGTTCGCAGGCATACCAAATTTTGCGCCTGAGATTTTACGACGTGCGCGCCCGCATGACCCGCTTAAAGCTAAGCATCTTCGCAAAGCGCTTGAAAGCTTAGCTGAAGAAGGTGTGACACAATTATTTAGGCCCGCTATTGGGTCTGATATGATCGTTGGAGCCGTCGGGGCTTTGCAAATTGACGTCATGGCCGAACGTATTCGTACGGAATATAATCTGGACGTTATTTTTGAAGTCCCACCTTATAATACGGCTCGCTGGCTTAAATGCGATGATGATAAATTACTCGAAGCGTTTTTGTCTAAGAACCGTAACAATTCAGGCGAAGATTTGGACGGAGCTCCAGTGTTTTTGGCTAAGTCGCCGTGGGACGTTGGTTACGCACAGGAAAAAAACCCAAAAATAGAATTCATGACTACTAAAGAGAGAAAATAAGGCGCATCGTTCTCTTTGGCGCAAAGCTTGCTATATTGTTTATTGAAATATAAAATAAAGGGGCATTGTTCTAAAATGATACAAAGTTTTACACCAGCAATTCTTATGTTCATTGCGACAGTCTTGGTGTCAGCGCTTTTAATCATGCCCGCTCTTAAATTTCATATTAAGCATGACTTAGCCCGGTTCTATTGGCGCGGGTTTTGGATATTTTTGTGCCTCATTGCGACGTTTGCTGGTGGTCAACAAATTTTAATCCTTGTGGGGGCCGATGTAGAGAAGGCGTCCGTATTTTATCTCGCAGGATTAACGGCGTCTTATATTACCTTTGTGGTATTTGCATGGTTTCGCCTCACATGGGTGACCTTGTGGGGCTTTGGATTAAATTTTATTCGACGTGTTAAAGCTTTAAGGTAACTATTTACCGACCGGCCAAATATGGGAATTCTTCTTGGGCAACTGGCGTTACGGGTACAGATGAAACCGTTGGAATAGGCTGATCATTAGGCGTGTTAAGGTCTTCAATGGATAGAGGCTTTGGTACAGTTACATCATCATTTAAATGACCATAAAGGCTTCTTTGTGTCGCAACCTCAAGGCTTTCTGGCTGTGTGTTTAAACCATGTGTCAATTGCGTGTGTTGCGGAGTGTGGATTGGATTGTTCTGAGACCCTTGCGTTAAAGCTTTAAGTAATCCTCCACGCTGGGACAGAGGCCTATTGTTTTCGCTTGTTTTAAGGGGAGGCGTTACTGTTGTTGTTCGAGAGTCGTTGAACTGTTGGATTAGACGCGGGTCCGCATGTTGTTGGCCAGATGTATATTGTCCATTTTTATATTGCGGGGCTCGCGGTGGTAAACCGTTCTGGGTTCGAATAATAGTTTGGCCGGTGGGATATGAAGCGTGTTGGCGTTGCGTATCTAAATTATGTCGATAGGCAACAGGTTTAACTCTTTTTTGTTCTGGAATAGCTTCACGTACAACTTGACGTTTGGGATGTTTTGATAGGGAGGATAATTGTTCTGCAATTGATTGAGCCTGTGTTGTTGGACGTGGTGCCGTCGGTTTTTGTTGTACTTTAGGGCGGCTCTGTGAAGGTTGTGGTGTTGTTTGAACGCGCCGCGTTGATGCAGGTTGTTGTATAGCTTGCGGAGCTGTAGGGCGTCCAATCCGTGTCGTTCTGACCCCCGCTGATATGATCTGACTATTGCCTGTATAATTGATAATAGTTGTCTGATTAGCGCTTATGCCAATTGGACTTTGTATCGGATCAACAGCTAAAGAGTTAAATTCACAAATTCCGTGGGTTTGACGAGGGTTAGCTTTTACAAAGTTCCACCCTCTACAGGCCGCGTCGCCGTTACATTGGCTATCGCAGGCATTATGGTTCGTTGCCTGAATGGCCGCATAAGGGTTTCCTGGGCGATATGTTCCTATATCTGCCGCCAGTGCGAACGGGCTAATAATACTTACGGAAAATAATAAAGTTAAAGCAGTTTTTACACGGGTCATGATTTACCTCGAATCAATGTGAGGTTTAATTATTACGTGGCAGCGTTAGGAATTAGTTAACTATAATATTTACTTTGTGTCGTAAGGCGAAGCTAAGACCATAGCCCAATAGGTTGCGAGCCTTGTTGCCGGATTAAATTCGACAGCAACACCGAACTCTATGGCTTCCTCACTCAATAAGGCTTCGTTGTGACCTTTACTATCTTTCCATCCTTGTAAAGCGTCTTCCCAGCTTCTTTGACCTGCCGCGACATTCTCTAAGGCGGTAGAGTAAGTATAGCCTTGCCGTAAGACACGGTCTCCATGATGAGATCCATCAGTCCCTTCATGTTGCAACAGGCCATGAAAGGCGAGATCTTTAACGTGAACGTTGGCGGCTTCGGCCAGTTGGGAATTCCAAGTTAAAGCTGGGAGGCCATATTCAGCTCGGTAATTATTTAAGTCTCTAAGAAGGATGGTTTTATTTATCTCTGTTGGAGGCTCTATGCGAAAAATTGAATTTTCTCCTATCCCGCTATTTAAACGGCATTCACCCGATGGTTTTCGAATATCATCTTGGTAAAATATATGGCCTCGGCAAATGTGTTTTTCATCATTTTGGCAGAGCGCCGTACAGGCTTCAGCGGATTCCACGGTTGTGATTTGGTAAGTCCCATCGTTTGCTTTTCGCTGACCAATATCCTCAGTTGCGAAGGCTGAAATCGCAGGGAAAAGGAAAAATACAATTATAAGACTTATTTTTTGTTTCATAAGATTAATGTGCACGAGAATGAATTCTGATCAATAGCCATAGGGTTAAATCATGGACAGGAACTCAGTTAACCTTTAATTGGCGGCTTCGGCCGTACTTCGAACGGGGCTTGGCGTTAAACCGCTGGCTAAGTTACGCTCATTTATCATTGCATCAACTAACTCCGTATAAAATTCAAAGCTTGCCGATTTTTCGATATCTTCAGTAACAGGTAAGAGCGGACGATTTTTTCGACTTTTGTGTGCTGTCTTCATATAAGAGGCCCATAAGTCAGTGGGAAGCAAACCACCTGTGATCCTACGCATCGTGCTATTATCATCATTGCCCATCCATACACCTGTTGTGTAATCAGAAGTGAACCCTAAAAACCAGGCATCACGGTAATCTTGCGACGTACCCGTTTTGCCAGCAACCTGACGTTTGCCAAGTTGAGCTCCGCGACCTGTGCCCGTTTCAACAACATCTTGAAGCATTCGTGTGATATGGCGCGTATTGGTCTCTGAATATACGCGCTCGGCTTGTTGAGTATTGTGCGTGTAAAGTGTTTCTCCTGATGTGTTTTTAATAGACTTTATAAGATAAGGAGACCGTTTTCGGCCACCATTTGGAAGCACCATATAAGCTCCAACCATGTCTTTTAACGTCACTTCGGATGAACCAAGTGCAAGCGAATATGTTGCGCGAATGTTTGTGCGTAAGCCAAAGCGCCGGCTGAGTTCGGCAATTTTTGAGGGCCCAACTTCGGCTCCAACTTGTGCGGCTATTGTATTTATTGAGAGCTTTAAGGCCTCCCTTATTGTCATAGGGCCACGGTAACGGTTTGTGTAATTTTTAGGCGACCAGCCGTCTATAGTTGTTGGACGATCAACACGAATTGTCCCTGGTGTAAACCCCGCTTCTAATGCGGTGGCATAGACAAAAGTTTTGAAAGATGAACCCGGTTGCCTTTGGGCTTGTGTAGCGCGGTTAAATTTACTGGCATTATAATCTCTACCACCAATGAGAGCGACGATCGCACCCGTTTCATTCTCGGTTGAGACAAGAGCGGCTTCAGCTACGCGCTTACGTTTAGAATTTTTACTCAGGATAGTTTCAACAGAATTTTTAGCATGTTTTTGCAAACTTGCATCGATTGTAACTTCAATCACTAAGTCTGGGTATTTATGCCCAACAAGTTCTTGAGCTCGGTCGACGGCATAATCAAAAACATGACCTATAAGTGAATCCTTAAGGTATACCTCGGACGTATCTTGAATAACAGGCGGATTGCTAATGGCTTGCGACATATCAAGTGTTGAAATCATACCGTTCACGCGCATGCGTTCTAAGACGAGTTGAGCGCGCGTCCAAGAGGCTTCAAAATTCCTTGTTGGATCGTAAGCACTCGGAGCTTTAGGGATGCCCGCTAATAATGCGGCTTCTGATAATGATATTTGTTTTGCCGATTTTCCAAAATACCTTTGTGATGCGGCCTCAATGCCGACAATACGTATCCCAAGATCAGTACGGTTCAAATAAAGCTCTAATATTTCTTGCTTAGAGAGAATCTGTTCCATCTCATAGGCAAGCCACATTTCCTGAACTTTACGTTTATAAGTTTTTTCACGGGTTAGAACGAGATTTTTGACAAGTTGTTGCGTTAACGTTGAGCCGCCTTGCGAACTTTTGCCAGATTTTGTATTCTCAAAAAAAGCACGAACAATCGCTTTTCGGTCTATTCCCGGATGGCTGTAAAAGCGTTCATCCTCAATCGCGAGGAATGCATTGGGGAGGTAAGGCGGGAGGTCGGTAAGTTTCAACGGACGCCCAATATAGGGGCCGCGGTGGCCTATAACATGGCTGTTTTTATCAACGAGGGTGTAATTAGGTTCCAAGTTAAGCTCCCACATAGCTGTTTTATCAGGGAGCTGGGGGATGCCTTGTAGGACAAACTGTCGTCCGAAGACATAAATGACTGCCATCACGATACAAATCATCGTCACGATGGTTAGCCAAACGGCTCTCCTACGTCGAAGGGCGTTATCATTCGCCGCATTTATATCTGCACGATAAGTTTGCATAATTCCCGCTAGCGTATTTTTGCGTTCAAAGCTAGACATTCACAATGACAGACTCACATAAAAATTCGCAATCTCAAATGTCACGGTTTTGGAAGACCAAAAATATGGCAGAATTAAGTCGAGAAGAGTGGGAAAGTCTCTGTGATGGTTGCGGTAAATGTTGCTGCATCCGTCTTGAAGACGAGGATACATCTGAAATTTTTATAACGGATGTGGCCTGTAAGCTTTTCGACTCAGCGACCTGTCAGTGTGGGGATTACCCAAACCGCTCCAAATTAGTGCCGGATTGCGTTACGCTAACGCCTGCGAATGTCGACCAGCTTCATTGGATGCCGCAAACTTGTGCCTACCGCCTTGTTGCCAATGGTGAGGATCTGCCAGATTACCATCACCTCGTTAGCGGCTCTCGCAACACAATCCATGAGGCCGCTATGAGCGTGCAGGGAGCCGTCTATTCTGAAGATGATATTGATGCGGAGGATATTCCTCGACGTATTGTTGTCTGGCCTGGCGAACCTGATTTGAGTGAATAGCTGCGTTTTCACGGCAGAGTTTACGGCAGATAAATCCACGCCCCTTTAAATTTAGCCATACTGTTTCGATGTCACCTATTGATCCGACTCCGCTCTTGCAATCCATCTCGCATCTATTGCGACAGATAGAGAGCTATACGCGAGATGAAGAGGTGGTGGAGCCAGCGTCTTATGAAAAAATGGCAAAGTCTATCTCATTCCAGCTTAAAGCTGTGCAAGATATCGAGCTATTTAATCAGAGCCAAAATAAAACTGAACCGCTAACGAAAAATCAAAATTATGAAAATGTGTCCGCCCAAAGCCGTGCTGAACGCGACCGCCTCATTGAGCGACTTACCAATCTCTACAATCACGTCAATGGACCGCCAGAGGTTCTCGGCGCTGATGGCGAAGGTGACGGTGGAGGAGGTACTTCATCTCTCGCATGATTGGTCGCTTTACGCGCGTGACGATCAAAAGCCTCCCGAACAAGATTGGTTCATTTGGTTGCTTCTGGGAGGGCGCGGCTCCGGAAAGACGCGGGCAGGGGCCGAGTGGGTTCGCAAGCAAGTCATATATCAAGGGGCTAAACGTATTGCCCTTGTCGCGCCAACTTATAATGACGCGCGCGAGGTTATGATTGAAGGGGAGAGCGGATTGCGTAATATTGGCTATCCGAGCGAGCGCCCTACCTATATTTCGTCACGGCGACGGTTGGAATGGCCGAACGGGGCCGTGGGGCAAATTTTTAGCTCGGAAGATCCAGACGGTCTTCGGGGGCCGCAATTTGACTGCGCATGGGCGGACGAATTTTGTGCATGGACACATCCTGAATATACGTTGTCTAATTTACGCATGGGACTCCGCTTAGGCGATCATCCGCAATTAGTTGTAACGACCACGCCTCGCCCTCTGCCAGCCCTTAAGCGCTTAATGGAAACGAGTGGTCTTGTTATAACAAAAATGACAACGCAGCAGAATGGAGCCTTTCTCTCGCCGAGCTTCATTCGGGCGATGGAAGAGACTTACGGTGAAACGCGCTTAGGCCGACAAGAATTGAGCGGCGAGATCATTGAAGACCTCCCAGGTGCTTTATGGCGACGAAATGAGATTGAAGCCTGCCGGATGAGGCAAGCTCCAGAGTGCGAGCGAATTATCATTGCCTTAGACCCTCCTGTGACAGGCCATAAAAAATCCGATAGTTGCGGGATGATTGTTGCAGGCCTTATGGGTCACGGACGTGAGGCTCATGCTTATATACTTGAAGATGCCTCTATCCAAGGCGTTAGCCCAGAGCAATGGGCTGCACCAAAGTTGGGATGCGGATTATATTCTCGCCGAGACCAACCAAGGCGGCGACCTTGTGAAAACGGTTATCAATATGATTGACCCAACGGTACTGGTTCGTTCAGTCTTTGCCCGTCATGGAAAGCGGACGCGTGCGGAGCCTGTGGCGGCGCTTTATAGTCACGGGCGGGTTCATCATGTGGGTTCGCATTTTGCGGCGTTAGAAGATGAGCTGTGCGCCCTCGGCACAGAGGCGCTCAAGAAAAGCCCTGACCGCGCCGACGCCCTTGTCTGGGCTGTAACGGATTTATTGCTACGCCCCACGTCACATCCAACGGTGAGGGGGATATAAAACTTGTGCGCGTTCCGTCCCTCTGTCAAAAACGCATATGGATGATATTTTAACGCCCCTCATAGCCCTCCTCATTATTACAGTTTTTATTGTCTTGTGGTTAAAACGCCCAGCGTCCGAGTTTCAGGTTCCGCAAACGAAATCTTTTAATCCAAAGATTTTCAAATATTTCACAGCGCGCGAAAGCTTGTTCGTCAATAAATCTGAAGCGGTTTTATTTGATATATTGTATAAAACCCTCTCGCCCAAGTACCGTGTGTTCACAAAGGTACGTCTTGAAGATATCATTGGCGTTCGTACAGGTAATATGGACGCCAAGGTCAGGTGGTCATTGCGAGGACGTGTAAAAAGCCGTCATGTAGACTTTGTTATATCAACGCCGAAAGGTCAGGTTCTGATGATGATTGAGCTTGACGGCACATCTCATCTATCAAGCGCTGCGCAGCATGCAGATGCCTTTAAGGATGCATTGGCTAATGCCGTCAACATACCTTTGTATCGTATTAACACGGACGATAATTTCCACAAGAAAATTGCCGTGATTCAGCGCCAGCTTAGCGGTCATTAAGCCCCTATTAACTTTAATGGCCGAGTGTACTCTATTAGATAGGAGCCTCATAATGGCCGGCGCAAAATCAAACGAAAAAATTAATCATAGCTTGTCACCTCGTCGTGATCTTAAGATTGTCTCGCAAGATTTATCAAGGCTTAACCGCGAGCTTGCGACTCAAATGATCATCCTCGCAAGTCAAACGGGTGACGTTGATGCTCTCATACAGTCAGCCGAAATGTTACGTAAATCTCAGGTGCAATATGGGACAGAGAACACATCACAGGAGACTGCTGAAGCTCATATGATCTTGGCTAGCACCTTACATAAAATTGCGAAGGTCAATCAAGACGCTGGCATTTTAGAGCAAGCGATTTCAGAATATCGTCTCGCGATTACTTTGGCGTCTGTGACTAATCATGAAGCTTTGCGGATTCGTTTGCGTCAGGATTATAAGAGCGCGCGTGAGTTAGCACGAGATCTGGCCACTAATGCATCCCACAAGCACTCTGCTTGAACGGATTGATTTTAAACGATATTTAACGAAGACCTTGAGATAAATCCTCAGCCCCCTTCGTTGCGACTATCTTTCCTTCATCGCCAAAGATGACCCGCTAAATTGTTTCCATGTTGGAAGTAAATGTCTGCGGAAATGAGATAGTAGTTTTATGAAAAATTGGATTAAGTCGGCGCTCTCTTCTGAGCGCTCGAACACGCGTTTAAATGCGGATGATTGGTCACACAAAAGCCAAGCAAATCGCCCGTTGATTGCCTTGCAATTACCACAGCAAGCTAGCTGGGGGGGATATAACTTTTCAGGCAAAAGTCTTTCGGGACTGAGTCATGAAGCTTATCAACGCAATGCGATTGCTTATCGGTGTGTGCGCTTGATAGCGGAATCGGCGGCCTCCGTTGACTTTCAGATTACGCGAAATGGCCGCATTGATGAGACTGATCCTCTGTCCCGTGCTTTTGCACATACGCATATTGAAACATCTTTCACCGAAGTCTTAGAGGCCTTTTATGGCTATCTTCAGTTGACTGGGAATGGATATTTGGAAGCCATAAAATGTAATGAAAATATCGTCGGTTTTCGTGCCTTACGCCCTGATCGTGTTGAGGTCAAAACGAGTGCGAATGGCTATAAAATTGGCTATGTTCACCGCATTAACAATCAAACCCGTTTGATTAAAGATGACCTTACGACGGGGCAATGCGGTGTGTTTCATCAGCGCGTGTTTAATCCGGTTGATGATCATTACGGCTTTGCGCCTATGAAAGCTGCGAGTCGCGCGGTGGACTTACATAATGAGGGCGCGCGCTGGGTGAAAGCTTTATTGGATAACTCAGCAAGGCCTAGCGGCGCGTTGATTTACAAGGGTGCGTCAGGCGGAGAGCGCTTGTCAGGTGAACAATTTGACCGCTTAAAAGCGGAACTTGAGCAGGCCCACACGGGAGCGGAACGAGCAGGGCGTCCGATGCTCCTCGAAGGTGGTCTTGATTGGAAAGCGATGAGCTTAACGCCAACGGATATGGATTTCTTAAATGCACGCCGCGAAGCTGCGCGAGAAATTGCTTTAGCCTTTGGCGTGCCGCCGATGCTCCTTGGTATTCCAGGTGACAATACTTACGCGAATTATAAAGAAGCTAATTTGGCCTTCTGGCGCACGGTTGTTTTGCCACTTGTTAAGAAAACCTCACATGGCTTGCAACGATGGTTACGCTCTTTTTACGGCCCGGACGTTGAAATTTGTGTTGATATGGACGGCATTATAGCCTTGTCCGCTGAACGGTCTGCACTCTGGGAGCGGTTGCAATCTGCGAGCTTCCTCACGGATAGCGAACGGCGTAAAATGGCTGGACTTCCAACGTTGGAGGCTGACAATGGCTAATAAAAATAGTTTTTACCTCGACCGCCGCCTAAGCGTTGGGGTGATCATTACCCTAACCTTGCAAACAGCGAGTGCTTTGATGTGGGCAGGCGCTGCGGAAGCGAGAATTAAAACCCTTGAAGGGCAATCGTCTCAAACTTCTCATGTGTCAGAGCGTCTAGCTCGGCTTGAAGAAAAAGTTGATCTGACCCGCGAAACGGTTGTGCGTATCGAGCAACGCCTCGATGGAATGTCGAAACCCTAAGAGATAATATTATGAATTTATCAATTGCAAAACCTTTGCTGGGAACAGCAAGGGAGCCTTTAGACATGTCGACAAATGGTTTGGAATTAAAAGGCTATGCCAGCCGTTTTGACCAGCTTGATTTGTCAAGCGACCAAGTGCGGCGGGGAGCCTTTGCCAGCTCTTTGCTAACTCAACCCTCGCCAATTCCGATGCTGTTTAATCACGAGACTGATAACCCTATCGGGGTTTGGAACCATGTGGTTGAAGACGAGGTTGGCCTCTATGTTGAGGGGTTATTATTTACAGGTGACGAGAGAACATCTCGCATTAAGCGTTTGGTGGAAAGCGGCGGCCTATCGGGCTTGTCCATCGGCTTTCGCACAAACCGTTATACGCGCCGTTCAGACGGCGGACGGGACTTATTAGATATTGAATTGTGGGAGGTTTCTATCGTCGCCTTCCCAATGCTGCCGAGTGCGCGCTTAACGGAGATTAGCTCCGCTGTGCCGCTGGTTAGCACCTTACCCGACGATATTGTTCACTTCCCACAAGCTGATGAAACGATAAAGGAGTCAATGAATGGCTAAAGCAGTGCGTAAAGAAACAAAGGCGGCAACAGGGCCGTCGGGCGGAGAATTCGCGAAGAATTTCACCGCTTTCAAGACCGCGAATGATGCGCGTCTTGCCGACCTCGAGCAAAAGCAAACGCAGATTGAAACGCTCAATCAAGCGCTCAACCGTCAAGCGGGTCAAATCGAACGACTTACAGTTGCTGCAACGAGCGCAGGTGAGGTTCAACTGAGCCAGAAATCTGATGGTCGTACCCATAAAGCTTGGTCGCGCTATGTTCGCACAGGAGATCAATCTGACCTCCAAAACCTTGAAGGTAAATCATTAACCGCGTCAGACGGCAACGGTGGCTTCATTGTTCCTGTTGAAACTGAAACGGCCATTGATAGCGCTTTATCAAGCGTGTCTCCTTTCCGTAATATCGCAACAGTTCGTACGGTCAGCACGTCAAATTTTACCAAGCCGATTAGCTCTGGCGGAGCAACATCTGGTTGGGCAGGCGAGGCCGAAAAGCGTATTGAAACAACCGCGCCAGACTTGGACCTTGTCGAGTTTCCAGCGGGTGAACTTTATGCCATGCCGGCTGCGACGCAAACCTTGCTTGATGATAGTGTTGCGGACGTTGACCAATGGCTAGCCGAAGAAGTGCAAGACGTATTTTCTGCTCAAGAAACATCAGCCTTTGTTGTCGGTGACGGGGTGAATAAACCGCGCGGTATTCTAAGCTACCCGAACGCGGCCAATGGTTCCGAGTCTAAAGGTGAGCTTGGTTATATTGCCACAGGTGTCGATGGTGACTTTGATGAAAGTGCGCCGATTGATGCGCTAATTGACCTGACTTACGCATCTGAAACGCGCTACCGTTCGAATGCGGCTTTCATTATGAACCGCCGTACTTTGGGGCGCCTTCGTAAGATCAAAGATGCGGACGGGAATTACATTTGGCAAGCGGCGACGCAAGCTGGGCAACCGTCAACACTTCTTGGCTTTCCTGTTATTGAAGTGGAAGACATGCCTGATATTGGCTCGGGCACTGTGCCTGTTGCCTTTGGTGATTTCCGCCGTGGTTACCTGATTGCTGACCGTCAAGGTGTGCGCGTGTTGCGTGACCCTTATTCTGCCAAGCCTTTCGTGCTGTTTTATACGACAAAGCGTGTTGGCGGCGGCGTGCAAGACTTTGCAGCCATTAAATTATTGAAATGTTCTGAGAGCTAAACCAACAGTCTCTCGTACTACCTCTCCCCACGTCACGGCCTTCAAGTTTAGAGGGCCGTGACACCCTTTTTATCAACCTTAAAAAATGAGTAAACCTATGGACGTGGTCGACATCACCCCGCCAACCCTTGAGCCTGTCTCATTGGAACGCGCCAAGCTTTTTCTTCGTGTGGAACATGATTTGGAAGACGACTTGATAAAAGATATGATTCATACGGCCCGCCTTGCTGTCGAAAGTTACACAGGATCGAGTTTAATCACTCGAGAACGGAGGGTGTCTACCAACCTATTATGCGTGCCGTCATTTACACTTAGGCATCACCCGATTCAATCGGTGTTATCATTAAATATTGTTCGCGGCGATGGAACTGTTGAGCCTGTTATACCCGAGCATTATAACGTCAATTTTAGGGCTAAGCCTGCGAAAATTTCTATATTGAACACGACTGTTCTTAAAAGTAGCGATAGTCATATTGAGATCGACATCATTGCAGGTTATGGACAGACAGCGGCGGATATACCCACGCCGTTCATCCAAGCCATGTTACTATTGATCGCTCAATTTTATGAGCGTCAAGATGCGCCGCAGAATGACTTGCCGATGATGGTTCAAGCCTTATTGATGCCCTACCGAGGGCTTCGGTTATGATTGGGCAACTACGAACTCCTCTTGGTTTATACGCCGCCGAAGAAACGTCAGACGGGCGCGGAGGGGTTGAAACCAGTTGGCTATTTCATTCCCGTATATGGGCGCATATTGAGCCGCGGTTGACGCGTGAAACTGACCGTAATGGTCGGCGTACAGTCAGCCAGTCTTTTCTAGTGACGACTCGTTTTCGATACGACCTACCCGAACGTCTTCGGATCATTTGGGGCGAACGCATCTTACGGGTCATTAATTTTTCAGATCCAGATAATCGCGGTGAAAGACTGCACTTTATCTGCGAGGAGGAACAGCAATGAGTGTCGCAAAAGGCCCTGCTATTATTGCCAATATTTTACATCAATATTTTTCGCAAGACCCACTGGTCGTGAGTTTGTTTGGCAATCCGCCGCGGATTTATGACTATACGCCCGAGGACCCAGTCTATCCCTATATGACTTACGGAACAGTTCGGAGTGAAGACCGCAGCGCTGATGAAGTTGAGATTTTATCTCATACGGTCACCTTGCATTTATGGTCCCGCTATAGTGGCCGCGCCGAGGTTCTTGACCTTTTATCGACTTTATCAGATCGCCTTGACGCGATACCAAATCAGCAAGGCGATCATAAAATTATTGGGCTGAACGTCTTATATGTGGACGTTTTTCGCGCCCGCGATAACCGCACACAACACGGGCTTATCCGTTTGTCGGTTCAAACTGAAACTCAATTAACGGAAGCAAATTCATGACGGCACAACGCGGACGAGATATGCTCGTCAAAATACAAAACATAGCGGGCGATTATATTACGGTCGCAGGATTAAGAACGAAAACGCTCACCTTTAACGCCAGTACTGTTGACGTCACCGATCATGAATCGGTTAATCAATGGCGTGAGCTCCTGCCTGGGAGTGGCGTTAAAACTGCCGATATTTCAGGAGCAGGAGTTTTCAAAGATGCGGAGAGCGATGCCTTAATTCGAACTGCCTTTTTTGATCAAAGTCAGCTCTCATGCCGTTTTGTTTTACCAGATTTTGGCCAAGTGGACGGGGTATTTTTAATTAACCGGCTTAGCTTTGCAGGGACTTTTGGGGGTGAACCGTGCAGACGCTTATAAGGTTAGTCACGACGCTGCGGATAGGCCAGTTTTCGGTGGAACGCCGTCGGATAATTCTATTTTGCAAGCCATAGATGCTCTGAAATCTCGAGGATTTTCTGTCACGCTTTATCCCTTTATCCTCATGGATATTGATGAAAACAACACGCTCACTGATCCTTATAGCGGTACGGGATCACAGCCCGTCTTTCCGTGGCGAGGACGTATTACCTGTGACCCCGCTCCAGCGCGTGCGGGAACGGTTGACCAAACGCTCTCGGCACGTGCCTCTGTTGAGAGCTTTATGGGAACAGCTCAAGCGTCCGATTTTAACACGATCTCAAACCAAGTCACTATGCCTCAAGATGATTTCGGTTTTCGACGTTTCATCCTACATTATGCCCACCTTGCGAAACTATCTGGCGGTGTCGATAACTTCCTCATTGGGTCTGAACTTAGAGGGCTAACACAGGTTAGAGACGATAATGATGATTTTCCATTCGTAGAAGCTTTAGCGGAGTTGGCTCAAGATGTAAGAACCGTCTTGGGTGCGAATGCGGGAATAACTTACGCGGCCGATTGGTCTGAATATTTTGGCTATCATCCGCAAGACGGGTCTGGAGATGTCTTCTTTCACCTCGACCCTTTATGGAGCCATCCCGCGATTAGCGCCGTCGGTATTGATAGCTATATTCCCTTATCGGATTGGCGGGACGGGGAACATTTAGACGGGCAAAATTATGATGATGAATATAGCTTGGACTACCTGCAATCAAATGTTTTAGGCGGCGAAGGTTATGATTGGTTTTATGCCTCGCAGAAAGATAGAGCTAGCCAAACCAGAACGCCGATTATGGACGGACTAAATAACCAAGACTGGGTATTTCGTTTTAAGGACATGCAAAATTGGTGGAGCAACCCGCATTATAACCGCAAGGACGGTGTAGTCGCCTCTCAGCCAACGGCATGGTCGGCGCAATCGAAACCTATTTGGTTGACAGAGTTAGGATGCCCCGCGATTGATAAAGGTGGCAACCAACCCAACGTCTTTGTTGACCCTAAAAGTAGCGAAAGCTTCACACCTTATTTCTCAAATGGTAATCGTGATGACCTAATACAACGTCGTTATATTGAAGCCTATCTTAGCTTCTGGGATGAGACGAACGGCAAAAATCTTCTGTCCACAATTTATAATGGGCCGATGATTGATTTATCGCACTCAAGTGTTTGGACTTGGGACGCACGGCCCTTTCCAGATTTCCCCTCTCGTAATGAGATTTGGGCAGACGGAGAAAATTGGCGTTTGGGGCATTGGCTCACAGGGCGGACGGGCTTGGTGCCATTGTCCGACGTTGTTGACCAATTAGCGCAAGATGCAGGTCTTGAGGCTTTAGATGTAAGCCGTGTCTCTGGCCTCGTTGAAGGTTATGTTGTTGACCGCCCGATGACCGCTAGGGCGGCACTAGAGCCTCTCTCTTTGCTTTATGGATTTAACGTTATTGAAACCGCAGAGGCGCTTCGGTTCGTTTCTGATGGGTTTGAGACTATCACGGATTTAACGGCTCAAGATATTGTTGACGGAGACGAAAATGCCCCAAGACTATCGCGGACTGATAGCGAGTCTGACTTGTTGGATGTGCGGCTGCAATTCATTGACGGGGCACAGGATTACCAACTCGGCTCATTCTCTCTTCGTAACAGGTTCGCAGAAACCGTACGTGTGTTGGATATATCCGTCCCGATGGTACTGTCTCGACCAATGGCGAGTTGGGCGGCAGAAACGCTTTTGGAGAAATCTATTATCAACCGTGAAGCCATGTCCTTTGCTATGTCTCCGCAGAGGATTGATCTTGAAGTGGGTGATATTATTCGGCTGCCAGATGATGAGGCGCTTTGGCGTATCGAGAGTCTTCGCGTTGAGCGCGCACAATATGAGGTTCGAACTATACGGGTTTCGCCGCAACGTCAAATAACAAATGAAGCCTCTTTCCCCGAGACCTTACAATCTACACCGCAGACACCGAGGCCATTTCCGGTTGTTCTCGATGTCCCACATATTGAAAGCCACCTTGGGGTCGGTGGTGAGATAATGGGGCCTTTGGCTGGAGTACGGTTTGTGCCTTTCTCACCGGTTGATATTTCCATTGAAAACTCAATTTCGACGGTGACAGCCTCCACTCACATAGGGGTGTTGTCATCACCTTTGACCTCTGGTCCTGTAGGCCGAATAGACCGCGGTACAAAAGTAGATCTTACGTTGCTTAACGGTGTTTTATCTTCGCTTGACGATATGGATTTTCTGGCCGGGGGGCATGTATTTGCAGTTGAAACAGAGCTAGGATGGGAACTGTTAAGTGCGCAAGCGGCGGAGCTGATTGGTAACCGCACGTACCGCCTGTCTAACCTCATACGTGGATTGGCTGGCACGGACGCTGATATGATGGACACTGTGCCCGCAGGGTCACAGGTGGTGCGTCTCTCTGGCCCGCAAGCTATTGGGACTGGGCTTGACAGGTTACCCTTGTCAAATGACCTGATAGGGAGTGATGTTAGTGTTAGTGCGGTATCTCGAATGCGCCAAAGCCTTCTGCAATCTATTCCCTATACGGCCCGTCACCTGAGGCCATTGTCACCAGTGCACGGGGTATATAATCAAACCACGCGGCAGGTGAGCTGGATCCGCCGCACACGCCTTGATGGTGATAATTGGACGGGCCTTGATGTGCCGCTCGGTGAGGCCGAAGAGCTTTATGAGCTTAATATTTATGACGGAGATAGCCTCATTGAAACCCATGTCGTTCACACAATTGCGTATGAATTACCCGTGGCTCTAGCGACGCAGGCGACACATATCACCATCGCGCAAGGCTCTAATATTTACGGTTTTGGGCCGTCTTTAAACATTCCGCTCATCCCATAGCTTGCAATCGTATATATTCGTCCCACATAAGGGGCGGAGGTATACGGAATGGCCAAAGATCCTTATAAGTTATTAGGTGTCACGAAAGATGCAGACGAGGGGGGCATTCGCTCAGCTTATCGTAAGTTAGCGAAGAAATATCACCCTGATGTTAATTCGAGCGCCGCTGCGGGCGAAAAGTTTAAAGAAATTACGGCTGCCTATAATCTTCTCTCTAATCCAGAACTGAAAGCTCAATATGATAATGGGCACGTCGATGCCAATGGTCAGCAAAACCCATTTGGAGGGTTCGGGGGAACTGGGCGAGCGCAAAGCCCTTTTGCTAAAGCTCAAATGGGCGGTAATTTTGATGATATGGGCGGTATCCTAGAAAGCCTTTTTGGTATGCAAATGGGCGGTGGCTCACCCTTCGGTGGCCGTGGGCAGGCCGCGCAGAGACATTCACCTAAAAACGGTAAAAATGTGCGATACCGCGTCAAAATATCCTTCATGGAGGCTTGGTCAGGCCTGTCTAAAACTATCAAACCCAAATCAGGGGCGGCAATAAAAGTAAAGATTTCCGCAGGCACAACAAGTGGGGATCAGCTGACGGTCAAAGGGCGCGGGCAAGCGGGGCAGTACGGTGGTACGCGCGGCGATGCCATCATTGATATCAGTGTTGGTACGCATAAATTGTACCGCTATGATGGGGTTAAAACCTACCTTGACCTCCCTGTTACGCTGAACGAAGCCGTATCTGGCGCAAAAATTAAGTTAAAACTTCCTTCTGGGGATTTGAATGTTTCGCTCCCAAAAGGTGACAGGCTAGGTCAAAAGCTTCGTCTTAAGGGGCGCGGTGTAAAGGAAACAGACCTTATTATTCAGCCTGTGGTTCAAATTGATAGCTTGACAGTGAACGCCTTGAAAGGCGTGAAATTACCCAAAAAACAAAACCTTTCTAGTGACATAAGAGCCGAATTGTATAATTAACCTCTCCAGAACATTACATTCAGCTTAGGTTCAGGGGCGTCGAACTATATTGTCTATTATGCGTAGATATAGCTATATATCAGTCTTTATTGTGGCTTTTTTGTCATTCACTTTTGCAGCATCAGCAGAGGCTTCAACTGTTCGTAAGCACAAAAGTGAATACCGCTATGTGAAAACATATCAAAAAGTGGCCCAAAAACGTATTTCTGCCAGCCAAGCAAAATCTATTGCGAGCAAAAAGGTTCGTAATGCACAAGTTTTAGATGTTGCCTTAAATGGTAATGTTTACAAGGTTCGCATGCAGAAAAAAAATGGCCGTATTGTAGATGTTTATGTTGACGCGACAACAGGACGTGTCCGATAGTCTTTTTCTAAATGATTATGTATAAATAATGGCCCCTCAGGAGAACTGCATGCGTATACTTATCGTAGAAGATGATGCTGATCTATCGCGTCAGCTTTCCGAATCTCTCAAGGATGCTGGTTACGCCGTTGATGTCGCCAATGATGGGGAAGAAGGTCACTTTCTCGGTGATACGGAACCTTATGACGCAGTTGTCCTCGATCTCGGTCTGCCACAAATTGATGGTATTAGTATCTTGCAAAAATGGCGCACGGATGGCCGGAAGTTTCCCGTTATTATCTTAACGGCGCGGGATCAGTGGAGTGAAAAAGTCGCTGGGTTTGATGCTGGAGCTGATGATTACTTAACTAAACCGTTCCACTCGGAAGAACTTTTAGCGCGTTTGCGGGCGCTTGTTCGCCGTGCGGCAGGACACACAACGGACTCGATTGATATTGGCTCGCTCCATGTAGATAATCGTGCTGCGAGAGCTTTCGTCGATGGTATGCCGATCAAACTCACATCACATGAATTTCGTCTTTTGTCATATATGGCTATGCACAAAGGCCGTGTGATTTCGCGTACTGAACTCGTCGAGCATATTTATGATCAAGACTTTGACCGCGATTCGAATACAATTGAAGTTTTTGTCGGACGCTTACGCCGTAAAATAGGGACTGACCGTATTGAGACGGTTCGAGGTCTTGGATACCGCTTAGCGGACCCAGATCAAGGCAATAGCGAAGAATAAACTTTCTGATTAGAACGCCTCTTGGTAACGTAACCCATGTCATCAGTGGACCCCCATAAGCTTTCACGTGATTCAACATCACTTGCCATGCGCCTTGTTAGAAGCGCCATATTTTGGGCTGTGCCCTTTTTGCTTATATCTGCACTGACTATTTTGTGGTTTTACCGTAGCTCTACGCTGGCCCTTTTTGATGACCCTTTAGACGCAACCGTGACGTCGCTGGTCGCGGCATCTAATTCTGAACTCTCAAAAGATAATCCCGAACAGATCTTATCTCTTGCTCGAGAACCGTTAGACCCGCGCTATCAGCAAGCTTTGTCGGGGCGTTATTGGTTGATAGGACAGATATACCGCGATGGCCGTATATTACCTGTTCGGGCCTCTCGGTCTATGGCAGGGGAGACACTGGCATTAGAGGCCAATAATGCGGCGACTTTATACGAAAACCCAAGTGAAGTTTTACGATCCCAGACAGCCGGCCCGGATAATGAACCTCTAAGGTTTTCGGCACGAATGGCTTTCTTGCCGGGCCTCGAAGACACACCTCTTGTGATGATAGCGGCGGCGGATAGCCGTGCGGCGAGTCGTGCGATTTTGCGCTTTGCACTCTTAGTGATTGCTGTGATGCTTTTATTGATTATTGGTGTCTTTACCGCCGTTTTTATGCAGGTGCGAATTGGTCTTAAACCGTTATTTGATTTAAGCCGTCAAGTGGTCGACGTTAAAGAGGGGCGGGAAATCCGCGTGTCGGGTCATTACCCGAATGAAATTTACCCTCTTGCGAATGAACTCAATGGCTTGATTGATCATAATGCGGATGTGGTGAAGCGCGCGCGCACGCATGTGTCTAATTTGGCTCATGCGCTTAAAACGCCAATAGCTGTTTTGCAAAACGAATCTGAGCAAAATAAATCGCCTTTATCTTCCATTGTAACGCGCCAGACGGCGACGATGCGAAAGCAAGTGGAGCACCATCTTCAGAGAGCTAGAGCTGCCACACGAGGTCAATTAATCGGAACCGTTACTGAGGTGCCGCCAATTATCGAAGGTATGGTGCGGACGATGCCGAGAATATATAGACATAAGGATGTCAAAGTCGTCACAGATGTTAATACTGATTTGGTGTTCCGCGGAGAGAAACGTGATTTGGATGAAATGCTTGGAAATTTGATTGATAATGCGTTCAAGTGGACAAAGTCTGAGGTATCTATTGTGGCTCAAAATTCTGAATTCGATGAAAGTATGATGGAAATTACGATTTCTGATAACGGGCGCGGCATTGCGAAGGAAGATTATGCGCAGGCGATAAAGCGCGGTATGCGTCTGGATGAAACGACGCCTGGTACTGGCTTTGGCTTAGCGATTG
This sequence comes from Maricaulaceae bacterium, assembly GCA_039989855.1. Lineage (GTDB taxonomy): Bacteria > Pseudomonadota > Alphaproteobacteria > Caulobacterales > Maricaulaceae > CALFVT01. The sequence goes on from JBDXGZ010000008.1 coordinate 275,117, forward strand.
TTGATGATTTAGCTCGGGCTTATAAAGGCAGCGTGGCTCTCGGGCAGGCGGACTCGGGGGGGCTAAGTGTGACGTTGACCCTACCACGGCGCGTATAAAGGCTTAGGCTTATGACAGAGCAACCCAGACATCTCGAAGATCGTGAAAGCGACGGTGAGCGAGAATATTCTCCGAGCGCAGAGCGCAACACGCCGCCCCTGTTAGAGCAATTATCGCAGCGGTGGCCTGCAGCTGCGCGGGTTCTTGAAATTGCGTCTGGAACGGGACAACACGCTGTGGCCTTTTGTAAAGCACGTTCTGATATTACGTGGCAGACATCCGATCCTTACGCACCGTCCCGAGCCTCACAAGATGCGTGGGCAATAGAGGCCGCAGGCCAAATCAAACCATCCTTAGACCTTGATGTAACCCGCGAGGCGTGGTGGGCTGAGCTTGGGAGGTTTGACGCGATGTTTTGCGCGAATATGATCCATATTTCGCCGTCCACGACTGTGACAGGCCTGGCAGACGGCGCCTCGGGATGCCTCACGGAGTCGGGCGAGTTCTATTTATACGGCCCGTTCCTTGAAGGCGCGGAGACGGCGGAGTCTAACCAGAAATTTGATGAAAATTTGAAGCAAAGAAATTCCGACTGGGGTGTCAGAAATTTATCGGATGTTAAGCATATATTTGCCACTCGCGGGTTAAAATTGAGTGAGCGGATCATTATGCCCAAAGAGAACCGTCTTTTGGTGTTTAAAAGATCCCCATAATCGACCAATTATGACCATTTTGTCATAATTTGGTCAGAATTAGGATAGGCGCACTCGGGCAAATATCCAGAACATTGGGAGATTAACGTGGCTTCACGAAATCTAAATCGATATTTCAAACAAGGGATTGCAGGCCTAGCTCTGGCGGCTGCGATATCCATATCTGCGAACGCGCAAGTTTTTCCGACATCTGCGGAAACAACAAAATTACCGGCACCGACTATCGCAGGACCGATTACACCTACGGCTGTGAATGCACAGGCGGTTGGGTTGCCATCTATCGCAGATTTGGTCGAATCCGTTACCCCAGCGGTTGTGAATGTTATCGCTCGATTGTCTGATGGTCAGACAACATCTGAAGGGCAAGGCTCTGGCTTTATTATTTCTGCTGCGGGTGAGGTCGTAACGAATTTTCATGTTATTGAAGGTGCCACGACTATATCAATCGCCTTTGGTAATGGCGTTGAATACCCTGTATCAGTTATCGGTACAGATGAGGAAACGGACTTAGCCGTTTTGAAAATACAAGCCAATCATGCCTTTCCTTACGTGGAGTGGCACAACGGTAAGGACGTAAGAATTGGTGAATGGGTTGTCGCTATCGGTAATCCATTCGGTATTGGTCAATCAACAAGTTTAGGTGTCATTTCAGCCATTGGCCGCGAGCGCGTCGATAGCGGGGCCTTTGTTGAATATATCCAAACAGACGCAACCATTAACAGAGGTAACTCTGGTGGACCCTTATTTGATTTACACGGTCATGTTGTTGGCGTGAACTCTGCGATTTATTCTCCGACAGGAGCCAGTGTCGGCATTGCCTTTGTCATTCCGCATTACACAGCGGCAGGCATAATTGATAATTTAAGACGAGACGGCGTCATTAATAGAGGATTTTTGGGCGCGGCCCTTCGTTCGGCTGAATATACGGCTGAGAGTGATCCAACCTTTAAAAGTGGTGGGGCGACAGTTAATAGCGTTGTCCCAGGCAGTCCTGCGGAACAATACGGCCTTCAGATTGACGATGTTATCCTAAGTGTAAACGGCGTGGCGACACGCAATTCGACAGAAGCGACCCGGGAAATTGCAAAATCTCGCACGGGAGATAAAGTCACATTTGTAGTTGAACGCGTTGAGAAGCTTCAAGAAATAAACGTTATTGTTGGTGAACGCCCCGGCAAAGAGCAATTAGACCGAATTGCAGCGGGACAAACGGGCTATGCGCCACCTCAGAGGTCTCAAGGACCTTCGGTTACAAAACCCGCAATTAATTTAGATACGGGCGTTCGAGTTGTTGACCTAAGTTCGACGTTTCGTGATGCGATAGGTATGCGCCCCGATCAAGTTGGGGTTTATGTGGAATCTGTTGATCAGGCAACACAGGCCCCGGGGGCAGGCTTTCGTGCAGGCATGGTCTTGTTAGAGGCTGAAGGCCAATCAATTGCTGACTCATCGACATTCAAGACAATTATTTTAAATGCCAAATCGGCAAAACAACGAAATTTAAGTGTCAAAGCTCGGCGCCGTAATGGCTCTGAGACATATTTGAGCTTACCATTGTAATCAAAGGCGAGGGCCAGATGCAGGAGAAAACTATGCGCATACTAGTTGTTGAAGATGATGTTGTTGCAGCGGATTATGTCCGTAAAGGCTTGATGGAAGCTGGACATGTCGTTGACTTAGCAGCTGATGGCGATCTGGGTCTGGAAATGGCGAAATCCGCTGATTATGATGCGTTGGTTCTTGATCGGATGCTGCCGAAACGCGATGGTTTGGATATATTAAAATCGCTTCGCGATGACGGTGATAAGACTCCTGTTCTCATTCTTTCTGCCTTGGGCGAAGTGGACCATAAGGTTGAAGGATTACGGGCAGGTGGTGATGACTATCTGGCGAAACCCTATTCATTCACAGAACTGTTGGCCCGCGTCGAGGCGATTGGCCGCCGAAGCGACCCTCATGCCGCGGTGACGAAACTTACTGTTGGTGAGCTTGAAATGGACCTCTTGGCGCGGACGGTACGGCGTGAAGGTCAAAAAATATTACTTCAACCGCGTGAGTTTAGATTGCTTGAATGCCTCATGCGTAATGCAGGTCGGGTGGTGACACGGACCATGTTGCTTGAAAAAGTTTGGGACTATCATTTTGACCCCCAAACAAATGTCATTGATGTCCATATCTCTCGCCTTCGCGGGAAGATCGATAAAGAGTTTGAAACGCCTCTGCTACACACAGTTCGTGGTGCAGGCTACCGTTTACAGGTTTAGACTTGCGGGATAGGGCCGCGCGGCCTAGTTTTTGATTGTGATAAATTCGATCAAGCGACTCTACCGAAACACATTGTTTCGCCTTACGTTACTTGCGGCGTTCCTGTTTATGGGATCGTCGCTTATTTTGTTTGGGTTTTTCTACTTTGGAACGGTTAAGTCTGAACTTAACCGTGTCGATAGAAATATTACAGCGGAAATACAGGAATTAGAAGTTCTTTATAAAGAGGACGGCCCTGTGGCTTTGGGGCGAGAAGTCTTTTTGCGTTCGGCGTCGGGCGAAGGTCTATATTCATATCAATTTTCTGATAAAGCTCGAACAGGAAATTTGGCTAATTTGCCGATTGACGAGAACTCTTTTGAAGTCAGTTTTAGCTTTCTAGGCGGTAATAAAAAAGACCTCTACCGACGTATTGAAGCGGTATATTCTCTTGGGAATGAAGAAGACACTGATCTCACGGATCGTCGGATGCGAGGGGTTTTAGGCCCACTGCGCTTTGGCGATAGTGAGTTGATTTCAGGACAGTTATTTGTTGGACGAGATGTTGAAGTCGCTATGCGTAATGCTACTCGTGTTAAAAATACAATTTTGATTTCAGCCGCAATATCTTTGGCGTTGGGTTTACTTTCAGGTTTTTTGGTGTCGCAAAGGTTTTCAAGCCGGGTTGAAGAGTTTAACCGTTTAGCGACGGATGTGCGAAAAGGACATCTTGATCGACGGGCGGCAAGAAACAATAGTGGTGATGAGCTTGACCTCCTGGCGGAACATTTAAACGATATGCTCGACCATATTGACCGTCTTATGAAGGCCATGCGTTACGCGGGTGATAGTATCGCCCATGACCTTCGCTCTCCTTTAACGCGGTTGCGAACGCGCCTTGAGAGCGCGGCCGTTGACCTTGGTGAGGATGATCCGTCGCAAGATGTGTTGTTTTCCGCCGCCGATGATGCGGGTGAGCTTTTGCAGACATTTGATTCTGTGCTGCGGATTGCGCGTCTTGAGACCGGTGAACGCAGAGAGCTTTTAAAGGAGATTGATCCGAAACCTTTACTCGATGATATAGCCGAGCTCTATGAACCTGCCTGTGAGGATGCAGGTCTTAGCTTTTCCGTCCATATTGAAAAAGATCATTGTATTTCAGCCGACCGAGGTCTGTTGTCACAGGCCGTATCGAACCTCGTTGAAAATGCGATTAAATATACCCCGTCTGGTGGGGCTGTATCTTTAAGCTTAGAGCGTGATGTATCTGGGCGGTCACAGGTGGTTATTCTTGATAGTGGCCCGGGCATTCCAGAGGCGGAACGTCAACGGGTTAAAGAACGATTTGTAAGGCTTGATCAAAGCCGCACAGAAAAAGGCAGTGGTCTCGGCCTTGCCTTGGTCGACGCTATTGCAGACCTGCACCGCGCTGAATTTGTTTTAAGTGATGGCCTGTTGCGAGACGATGGAGATCATGGCCTATCGGCTCAACTTGTGTTCCCACGTCTTCGTAAGCGCCGTAATAAAGCCGATACGGGCGATCAAGCTTTGGAGGCGGCGAAAGCCGCTAAATAAGAAACGTGGCCTTAGAACTTGGTGAAGCCTTAAAGCGCATCGACGCCCATGCGCCCTATCTTCAGGGCTGCTTGTCTCAATTTCCTGACGTGGAATCGGCGTTTAGATCTGACCAAAGCCCCGCAGATGTACTAGCTACATATCAACGGACCTACCTTGGAGACATCGCTGATTTTGAAACTGAGATGTCGCGCCTTCGGATATTAAAGCGGGCGGTTCATTTGATTTGCTCACTCGCTGATCTGACGCGGGTTTGGTCATGGGTTGAGGTGACTCAAACACTGAGTGATTTGGCCGACGTTGCTGTGCAAAGGCTTCTTCGCGCCGCCGCGATAAAGGCGGGTATAGAGGGAACGGACGATAACCCTGTTCCGGGGCTTTTCATTGTTGCGATGGGAAAGCACGGCGCAGGGGAATTGAACTATTCTAGCGATATTGATTTCACCGTCTTTTATGACCCCGAACATATAAGTTTACCCAATATGGACAGGGCTGAGCGGACGCTCGTTCGCTTGTGCCGTGATTTGATTAAGGGGTTAGAGTTTCGGACAAGCGAGGGATATGTATTTCGCGCAGATTTGCGTTTGCGACCTGATCCGCGCTCGAATGCTATCGTTGTGTCAACGCGAACAGCGGAGCGGTATTACGAAACTTTGGGCCAAAATTGGGAGCGCGCCGCTTTGATTAAAGCGCGTATTTGTGCGGGAGATATTGCTGTTGGCGAGACCTTTAAGGCCGATGTTATATCTCCTTTCATTTGGCGTCGTAGCCTTGATTATGCGGCTATCGACGATATTCAATCGATTAAGCGGCAAATGGATGCGCGATCAGGCGGTAATCTTTCGTCCGTAGCGGGCCATAATGTGAAGCTCGGACACGGCGGCATTCGCGAGATCGAATTTTACGTTCAACTCCAGCAATTAATTTTAGGTGGTCGCTATCCAGACTTACGGGGAATACGTACCTTAGATACCCTGCAATCACTGACAGATAAAGGATATGTCGCGCCAGACACAGCGGCTAAACTGTCCAAACATTATGCCTGTCTGCGCGATATGGAGCATGTCATTCAAATGATTAGAGATGAGCAAGACCATAATCTTCCAAGTGATGATACAGAGCGTGAGGCTTTGGGGTTATTACGTGGCTTTGACAGACTTGACGATTTTGATGAATTTGCCATGACGAGTTTTAAAACGGTCAGCGACATTTATAGGCAGCTTTATCCCGAGGCGGAAAGCCTCGCCAGTTCCCATGGACGATTGGTGTTTACAGGGGTTGATGCGGATTTAGATACGCTCCAGACTTTGCGCGATATGGGTTTTATCGACGCTCATACTGTTTGGAAAAACATGGCGTCTTGGCTTGGAGGGCGTATTGCCGCCACGCGGTCTGTTCGTGCGCGAGAATTAATGACCCGCTTAGCGCCAAGGCTTTTAACTGCCTGTCAAATGACAGGGCAATCTGATCGCGCCTTTTCAGCCTTTGGTCGGTTTTTCTCTGGCTTGAGGCAAGGGGTTCGGGCGTTATCAATGTTTGTTCTTGAGCCTGAACGGTTGGAAAAACTGGTTGGGACCATGACCTTGTCTGAGCGTGTTGCAGAGCAGTTAGCCCACGATCCATCTATCATGGACGTGATGGTGGAGCCCGATTATCTAAATATCAATTCTGACAATATGATACAGGCATTTGAAGGCCTTGAACTTGATGGATCTGATTTTGAAGAGGCGATGAATCACGTGCGTCGTTTGGTTAAAGAATTGCGCTTTCGCCTGACCCTATCTGCGATTGACGGACATATAGATACGCAAGACTTGATGCAGCTCTGCTCTCTCTTAGCCGAGCAAACAATCTCGGTTTTGCTACCCGTTTCTGTGCGTGAAACAGAGCGTGTTTTTGGTCCAATAAAAGGTGATTACGGTCTTATTGGTCTTGGAAAATTGGGGGGGCGTGAGATGCGTCTTACATCCGATCTTGATATGATGTTACTGTATCAACCTCATCCTGAGGGAGAGGTTCGCGTTGATGTATATACGAAATTGACGCAGCGTCTGGTGAGTGCATTATCGGCCATCACTTCTGAGGGAGGTCTATTTGAGGTTGATCTCACCTTGCGCCCTTCGGGACGATCTGGCCCTGTCGCCGTGAGCTTATCTGCGTTTGAATCCTATTATGCAGATAAAGCATGGACATGGGAATTTATGGCGCTAACGCGTGCGCGCGTTATTTCGTCATCGTCGGAAAGATTTTTATCGTTGTTGAATGATGACCTCATTAAAGCCATATCCCAACCGAGACGTGATTTAAATATGTTGCCAGATATTTCGGAGATGTTGCAGCGAACGCGTGCGGCAAAAGCTGCGACCTCAATATGGGATATAAAAAATGCAGTCGGGGGGTTACGCGATATGGAATATCTCGCGCAGACTTTGTGGTTGAGGAATAGAAAGAACAATGCTCAATCTTGGCCAAAATCAACGGCTGATATGCTGTCCTTATTAGGGGGCGAGCAGTTTGGAGTGAACACCGTCCCTATGCTCAAAACTCTCGGACATTATCACCACTTGCAGCAGTGGCAATCATTGCTCGAGCTTGATGTGGATATTGATGTTAGCCGTTTATTTGAAGATCATTTAACGTCACATAGTGCCGTAAAAAATATTATTTCAAAGGCAGAATTAATCGATATGATGGACCAGATAAGTGTTGAAATTGATCGGCTCTTTTCTGAAGGAATGGCCGTAAAACCTTAAGCCCATAATCTTTGTTTACGCGGCAGGAGGTTGATACCTAACTGGTGCTTGGGGGGGCTTACTTACCGGATTTGCAAGTGGTACGGCTTGCTGTATTGGAGCGCTATGCTGGGGGCGTATCGCTGGATTTGGCTGTTGTTCTTGTTGGGTTGAAAGTCCTGGAAGATTATCGGTGGCCGTTCCAAAATCACTTCGCGGCTTTTTAGATTGCTCATCAGCAATAGCTTGAATTTGCAAGACATCTGCAATGTTTTGAGCCAATTCATTAATCTCACTTGTGACGCTCTTATCTGTTTGCGCAACTTGTTTGATGATGGGAACATTAGGTAGGGTGAATATAACTGTCGTACCTGTCCCTAACTCACTTTCAATTTTGAAATTACCGCCATGGAGTTCAATTAGTGATTTTGAGAGAGCTAACCCTAATCCTGTGCCCTCATGTTGCCGAGAATGTTGGCTATCTATTTGTTCGAACGGACTGGCGAGTCGCTCCAAGTCATCTGCAGCGATACCAATACCTGTATCCGTTACTCTAATGATTAATCCCGCGGATTTAGCCTCACAATTGACAGTGACGTTGCCGCCTTCAGGTGTAAACTTTATCGCATTGGTGATCAGGTTTAAGAGAATTTGTTTTACAGCTCTCATATCGGCTTGAATTTCAGGCATTTCTCCCCCCACATATGAAAGTGTGAGGTTGTTTTCTTCTGCACGGCCACGAACAATTCGAATGACCTGTTCGATCATATCTTGTATGCTTAAGTCTTCAGGATTGAGTCTCATTTTTCCGGCCTCAATTTTTGACATATCGAGAATGTCATTAATCAAGGATAGAAGATGTTGCCCTGAGAAAAGAATATCGCTGACATATTCTTTGTAGCGAGGATCACCCAGTGGCCCGAACATTTCCTTTTTCATGATATCGGAAAACCCATTAATCGCGTTTAGGGGCGTTCTAAGTTCATGGCTCATATTGGCCAAAAATTCACTTTTTGACTGGTTGGCTTCTTCGGCGCGAATTTTTTCTTTTTGGTAGCTTTCTGCTAATTCCACCATGCGTAATTGTGATTCTTTTAGAACATTAACTGTTTTTTGCATCGCTTCATGGTTTTGCTGCAACTCGCGTTCACGGGCTCTAATATCTGTGACGTCAGTCCCTACACTTACGCGGCTGCCATCAGCGGTTATGGTTTCATGATAATGAAGCCACCTTCCATCTTTCAACTTAATTTGATAGCTATTATCTGTGTTGGAAGTGTAAGTTTTTTCAACGTTTTTCTGTGCGTGAAATAATATAGACGCATGATCCATACCAGCTTTAAGTTGCCCAGGTTGAAAACCAAACAATGTTTCAAACCGATTGTTCCAAATGATTATACGGTTCATAGAATCCCAAACGGAAAAACTATCATTCATTGACGATAGAGCATTGTTGAGTCGGGCTTCAGTGGTCTCAAGACGGGATTTAGCAGCGTAAGCATTTGATACATCGCGGGCCATTCCAACAATCACCCGAGAGGCATCACCTCTGACGGACGGCATACCTGTACATTCCAAGACTGTTGAACGTGAGGAGATTTGCAATTCCATTGAAAATTGCCCATTTATGCCCGCACGACGGCAATGCTGGAAAAAATCGCTTCTATATCGTTCGTGGATCAGTCCCATAAATTGAGCTAATGTTAAGTCGGTGTTTTTACGAGGTAAGCCAAATATTTCGGCTAAATTTTCACTGATAAAAGCTGTATTATTCGCAGTGTCAATTTCCCAAATCCCCCCACGCCCGCTTTCAGCGGCCGCTTTAAAACGCTGATTTAGGATTTCTTCATTCGCAGTTTTTTGATTGCTGCGTCGTGTGAATTTAAGGATGTTATGGCTGAAAAGCCAAATGATCGCACATGTGCCTAAAAACAGAAGCGCGAAAACAAGGCTTGTTCCCGTCCAAAATGAGGGGCGTGGTTGTGTTTCGTTACTCGTTACAATAACATTCCATGCAGGGATGCTTTTAGCCGCCACCCAAGATTTATTTTTTCCAAGCTCAGTTTTTATAGGATTTGAAATACGATCGCTTAAAAGAGCTGAAAATTGATTTGCATTTAAACCATAAACATTTTCCGGTGCAGTGGTGTTAAAAACACGTCTTCCATCGATAATTTGCCCGTTTGCTGCAAAAAGTGCTGTGTTGCTTTGTGACGTGCCAATTAAGCTGCCATTGTTTTGTAAGATAGCAATTCGGATGTTGCCCTCTTGTCGAACAATGAGGGGCAGCGGCGTCTTATCTTCAGAATAATCAGAAGTAATCAAAAATTGATTAGCTTTTAAATCCATCGGGATACGGCTTACGAGTTTTTGCCCTGTTGGAGATGTCGCTATGGGTTGATTTTTGAGGTTCGTAATCGCAACGTCACGAATTTCAGGGTGTTGCAGTAAAAACTTAATAGTGTTCTGGGGCGAATTATAAAGCGCTAAGCCATTGTCCGTCCAAACCATAGTGTTTCTTATACGCTCACTCACGTTTTGTGCGCTTGTATCAAGTTTTGCATTTAATGTGGATTGAGATTGTTCTCTTCGGTCATTCTCATCAACTCTAATGCTTTGGATAGATAGGATTAGAAAAAATAGCAAAAAAGCACATGTTGCAATCATGAGGATTCGTTTGGAGTCTTCTCCCGCATCATCATAATTTATAGTGGTTTTTGGAAAATCTTCATTGATCGGACTGGGCGTTGGTATTGAAGGCGTGTATTCTTGTTGTGGAGCATGGTTAAAGGCTCCGCGCGAAGGCGGTGCGGTGCGTACAGCGATATGTCCATTTGACTGTTGCAAAACCACTCCTAAGAATCAGATATAAATATAACCAAAAATTAGTTACAAAGTCACTCGTTCATAAGGTGATTTGTGTATATGTTTCGTTAAGAAATTCGTGTTTCAGGCTCTGGTTTTCGAATTCCGTAGCCTTGCGCCGCATCAATGCCTAAATCTGTTACAAATTGCAGATGTCCGGCATTCTCAATACCTTCGGCGATGAACTTAACGCCTAGAGGCTCCCGTAAGGAGAGGAGGGCTTTTAAAATGGCCAGTTCACGCTCATCTTCATATGCGGCCCATACAAATTCTGCGTCAATCTTAAGCCAATCAGCTGCTAGTTTTCGTAGGTAGCGAATGGAGGCTGCACCCGCGCCCACATCATCTAGGCAAACATGATGGCCACGGTTTTTTAATGTTTCTATTAGAGATTGAGCTGGGGCTAAGTCTTGCATTTCCCAAGACTCGGTTAATTCAATCACGAGTTTTTCAGGGGGAGCCGTCAACGCGGATAAGCAGGCGACAATAGATTTTTCAAATCCGTTTCCGTCAAAAGACGCGCCTGAGAGGTTGATTGCGACACCGACACCGCCAGGGTCTTCGTTAAGAACGAGAATAGCTTGAACGAGCATAGAGAGGTCAAGGTCTTTGATAACCCCGCTAATCTCCGCAGGACGAAGGACACCCTCTAGGTGTGATTGATTGTCAAACCGTACGAGCCATTCATAGTGCAAAATTTCTTCTGTTATAATGTCAACTACCGGTTGGCGCATGACAGAATATAATTGTTCTGAAACGTGGGTTCTAAAACCATCAGCTGTACGGGGGTCTGTCATACCCCCCCCTAGCAAAATAAGATAAATTATTTCCTTACATTGAAAATATTTATTCGCGCAGCTTAGCTAAGGATTTTTTCAGCAATTTCTAAAACATTTTTTGAAGGTTTAGTCGAAATGATGTTTTCTAGTTGTTCTCGGATTAATGTTTGCCGTGATCTGTCGAGCTTTCTCCACACTTCAAAGACCCCAAGAAGTCGTGCCGCAATTTGTGGGTTTAGCCTATCCATGACTTTGATTTCATTGGAGAAAAATTTATAACCACTGCCACTGTGATGGTGGAAAACACGGGGGTTATTCATGACAAACCCACCCAGTAGCGAACGTACACGATTAGGGTTGCGGCGATCATAAACGGGATGTTCGGTCAGAGTTTGAAGCGCATTTATACCTTCAACAGTTTTTCGACTACCTTGCAACATAAACCATTTATCAACCACGAGCGCATTTTCTTTCCACTTATCGTAAAATTCGTCGACACTTTCTTCGACGCGTTTTCCGCCAAGGTGCGTTAAAGACGTGAGGGCTGAAAATTCATCAGTCATGTTGCTGGCGCTTTCAAATTGCGCCAGAACGAGCGGCGCGACTTCAGCCCGTCCTGTGGTCACAAGCAGTTCAAGGGCACGGTTCTTTAAGGCCCGTTGACCCGCTTGCCTTGCGTCAGGAGAGAAAGACCCGTCGGATTGCTTATCGTGATAGGTTACGAGTAATGGATCAAATAAACGCTCACCAATGGCGCGCCGCAACCATTGCCCTGCTTCATAGGCGGCAATAGGATCGGTGTTAGCTAGGGCTTGTATCGTTTCAGATGAAGACGGCGTTGAGAGCATGAGCGCTTTATAGGCGTCATCAAACTCATCGCTTGCTAGGGTTTGCGAGAGGGCGACGCAGTAACGGGCGAGCGTATTATCTACGTCGGGAATCGTTCCATTTTGGATAGTCCTCGTCATATTAGAAAGAAGCCCTCTTGCGATAGACTGCCCTGCTTCCCAACGGTTAAAGGCATTCGGATCTTGGCCCATTTGCCGAATAAGGTCGTCCGTTGTTTTCTGTGTTTTGACGACAATTGGCGCGGAAAAATCTTGGAACGCCGATAGCGTTAGAGGGCCACTATGAGATCCAAGGTCAACCGTCTCGCTCAGTAATGTATCACGTAAAATACTTAATTTTGGCTCTGTGACGGGGCCATTATCACCGATAAGTTGCCACTTAACCGGAATAACTCGCGGAGAGGTGGCCTCTTTTGAGCTTTGAGTAGGGACCGATTGCTCAAAGCTGACCGTGGCTGTACCCGCTCTGTGGGTGAGATTTGTCTTAACGTGAGGCGTTCCCCCGACCTTATACCATGTGAAAAATTGTCTGAGGTCTTGGCCAGAGCTCTTAGCAAAACAGTCGATAAATTGCTCCACTGTTGCAGCCGTTCCGTCGAGCGTGTCGAAATAATAATCGCAACCTTTGCGAAATTCTGCATCGCCTAAAATTGTTCGTAGCATCCGAACGATCTCCGCGCCTTTTTCGTAAATCGTCGCCGTGTAGAAATTATCGATTTTCAAGTAATGATCGGGCCGTGGGGGATGGGCGAGGGGGCCAGCGTCTTCGGGAAATTGCCGCGCGCGCAGGGCGACCACATCTTTAATTCTCTGCACCGCCGCGCCGCGTTGATCAGCGGAAAATTCTTGGTCACGAAAGACAGTAAAGCCTTCTTTCAGGCAGAGCTGGAACCAATCACGGCAGGTGATACGGTTGCCTGTCCAATTATGAAAATATTCATGGGCAACAACGCTTTCAATGCGTTCGAAATTCATATCCGTCGCGCTGGCTTCGTCCGCTAACAATAAGGATGAGTTGAATATATTCAGCCCCTTATTTTCCATCGCGCCGAAATTAAAATCACGCACGCCGACGATCATAAAGCGGTCGAGATCATATTCCCGCCCGTAAACTTCTTCATCCCATTTCATCGAGCGTTTCAGCGCGTCCATCGCATATTCAGCGCGCGGCGCATCACCTGGGTCGACATAGACGGCGAGCGGAATATCTCGCCCTGTCATGGTGGTGAAATTGTCTTCAACCGTGTCAAACTGACCTGCGACAAGGGCAAAGAGGTAACAAGGCTTCGGGAAGGGATCTTCCCAAACGGCGAAATGTTTTCCGCCGTCCAAGTCGCCGCTATCAACCATATTCCCATTGGCGAGGAGGTAAGGGTAATCCGCTTTACCCGCGCTCATGCGGACTTTGAACACAGACAAAGCGTCAGGCCTGTCCATATAATAAGTGATGCGGCGGAAGCCTTCGGCTTCGCACTGGGTACAAAACCGCCCGCCAGAGACGTAAAGCCCCATTAATTTGCTGTTGGCGGCAGGATCACAAAGAGTTTCGATTTCTAAGGTGAAACTATCGGGTAAGTCACTAAGAATAAGCTGTGTCTTTGTTAGTTTATAATTTTTTCGGTTAAGCGCTTTTCCGTCAATACTCACGCCCCGCAGAACGATATCTTCACCGTCGAGATTAAGGGTGTTCTTACCGTCACTATCGGGATTGCGTCGAATGGCTATCTTAGATTTAACCACCGTCGCATTGGGCACGAGATCAAAATCAAGTTCAACCTGATCAAAGATGTAGTTTGGAACCGTATAATCTTCAAGCAGCGTGGGTTTCGGGGCCGCATCTGTGCGCATAGCGTAATCCTTATGAATTTGGATTACTATGTCGTTATAAGACTTATAAAATCAAGCCCGACATCTTTATTATTCAGATGTTTTACTAGGATGATTTTGGACTAGAAAAATTACCCACCAATCATCCGAAGGAAGCGGTCTTGCATAACGAGGTTAGATTTAAACTCGCCTGTAAAATGGGTCGTAATGGTCGAGACATTCGGATGATGTACGCCGCGCGTGGTCATACACTGATGTTTCGCGTCGATATATATGGCCGTTCCGCGTGGTTTAAGGGCGCTCTCAATCGCTTCCGCGATTTGCGCGGTCATAGTTTCTTGAGTTTGCAGCCGCTTTGAGAAAACCTCGACGACTTTGACGAGCTTCGAAATGCCGACAACCCTGTCTGTGGGCAAGTAAGCCACATAGGCTTTGCCGAGGAAGGGGGCAATATGATGCTCGCAGTGACTTTCAATATCAATATCGCGCAAAATCACCATGTCATCATATCCTGACACATCTTCAAAGGTGCGCTCTAGCTCTTTAGCAGGGTCCATATCATAGCCTCTGAACCATTCCTTATAGGCTTTGACTACGCGCTTTGGCGTATCAATAAGACCTTCTCGGGTGGGATCATCTCCTGCCCACGCAATAAGGGTACGAACCGCCTCCCTCGCTTCATCCTCGGTGGGGCGACGCACAGGGGCAACGGGTTTTAGAACAGGTTTTTTGGGCATATTATTACTCATGCCAAACCCTATAGACGATAATCATAGTAAAACACCAGTGACAAAAGCGCATAGGGGCTAACATATTGGTGAGGGGCATAAAGCTTAGTTAAGGAGTTTCTTATAGTATTAAGTGAGAGGACGCCCGAATGCTATTCATCGCTATAAGTTTAACCCTTGGCATGGGAATAGGCATTTTTAGCGCCTATCATACCAAAGCCTCTCTTGGCGGGTTGTTTGCAACGCTTGTTGTTACGGGCATTGTGATACGACCTGTTGTTTTGCTTGGCGCGACGGCAAGCGGAACCCTTGGAAGCCGCAATCCGTTCTTAGTCTATTGGATGGGGTTTACCTCACTTCCTTATTTGTTTCAGATAGCCGTCTATTTATTTCCAATATTTATAATAATGGGCCGTCTTGGGACGTGGATTTATATGACATGCATCTATGTCGAAATAATCGAAACCGAAGATGAGAAACGCGCGCGCCTCCTGTCGGAATTTGGATGGGAAGATATACGCAAAGGCAAGCTCGGCCCTCAATCACAACACGCGCCCTCCGTTAAAAGATCAAACCGCGCCACGTCTTTTGGTAAGAGGATATAAGTCTGGTCTGATAGAATGCGAACGATTCGCTCGGTTTCTATTTATGCGACCAATCATCAGGGTCTGCATTGTTACCGGGGGATAGGCCTATGATGTCGCCCTCTGTCGTAACACCTAAGCCTAAAACCGTGCGGTTTGCGTAATTGAAATAGGCTGTGACCTGATTTATTTCTAGAATTTCCCCGTCACTATAACCCGCGGCGCGTAAATCATGGACCATCACCTCAGAGCAAGCTGACGGCGTAAGCGTTAGGACTCGCGTATAGTTAAGCGCTAATTTTTCGGCTTCGGATAAAGGGGCCTTGTTAATATCATCTCTGTCCATAGCGGAGCGAATAGCATTGGCTCGTTCGTTATCATTTAATAAACGCGCAAGACCTGCAAAATGATGGTCAACGCAATAAGGGCATTTATTTAACAGGCTGACCCATACGCCGATCGTTTCAAGAAACCACTTGGGAACTTCATTATTTGCGTGGTGAAGCACATATTTATAAATCGCCATATGCCCCTCCATCGTATGAGGGCGTAGGCTATGAGCCATCATAATATTATCAACATTATTGTTGGGCCCTTTGATACGGTCATAGAGTTTGCGCAATCGGCCTTTGGCATCTGAATAAGAAATGGTGTTGATAAACGTCATATGCAGCCTCGGTTGATTCTTATGCGCGTTTGAGGAACGTACCATAAAAAACATGGAGTCAAAACTTAGGTGATCATGTGAGTTGTATTTTAGACAGGTAAATAGTGGTGACAGTCGTTGAGGTGTTTAATTTGTTCTTATCTTTCTCTCCATGAGATGTAAGATAAACCAAAAAATTTCTCTTAACTCAGATCTAACTCTGGAACATAGGCGTTGACGTCAGGCAAGTTAGACAATAATAGTTAACCACGATAGAGTTGAAGTATAATTATCATCATAACATTATCTTCATGGTTGAATTGCTGCCCTTCTTTAAAATTAATTTTTCTTAAGTGTGAATAATTTTGTGAATTATAAATCAAATACGGACGCTAGTTTCAATCAAACTTGGCTAAGAAGTATTAGATATTTATATTACTTAGTTAGCCTTACCATATTAGCCGCAACTGTTTATCGCTTTATTTCTATTTTACTTTCTAGGCCTGTGCTTTACCCGTCAGGGGATCAACTTATTTGGATTAAAAACGTGCTTATCCCTTTTAGAAACGGGGATATAGGGCTTATTGAAGCTATAACCTATGAATATAATTCGCTTAGCCACAGCCACATTCCACAGTTGGCATGGTTTATATTCAACGAGAGGGTCTTTAATCTAAACCTGCGTCTTGATATGGTTGTTGGGTTTTGTGCTGCAATAGCTAGTTTTTTAGTTCTAGCTCGTTATTTAATTAAGTCTTTTGGTTATACTTACACAAACTGCCTTTCGGTTGTTGCGATTTCAACAATCATTTTTAGCACAGGCAATGGAACTATGTTTTCTTGGTCAATATTATTGTTTCAATTTGTCGGAGTTTTTATTGCATTCATGTTTTTGTATAAATTACCAACTTTACTTCAAAGCTCTTTTTGGAAATTAGCGCTTTCATCGACAGCGGTGCTGTTGTTTTCAGGCCCAGTTGGCATCGCAGCTGTTTTTTCATCAGTTGTTATAATGCTTTTGTTTGCAGTTTCTGACAAGTCAAGAATAGTGCATACACTAGCATATTTTTTATATCTAACTGTAGCAATAATATTGCTTGGGGTGTTGTTTGATGGAGGAAGGGTACATTCGTCCACTGGTGTGAGTGAATTTTTACTCTTTATTTTAGAAACCCCTTCTGACTTTTTACAAGGCGGGTTTAATTCATTAGCGCAAGTTTTTGTCCATGAGAGAGGCAGTAAGCCGACTGCATATTTTGCTTTTTTACCAAGTTATATCGTTGGTATTTCGGTTACACTATTGGCTTTTGGTACTCTATTTTATGCAGCTCGCAATTGGCTGTTTCATTCTAGAGTAATCCAGCAGGAATACACGTTTCCAGTTGCTTTGATAATCACTGGATTGTTTCTTATTGGTGGGACATTGAAATCGCGCCTTCCTGATTACGGAGTTACTTATATATTGGCACCAAGATACTTTACGAATTTTTCAATTTTAGGAATCGGAATTCTAATCTGTTTAAATCAATGGTCAGCTTCTAACAGGCATGGGTTTTCAAAAATTTTAACTCCTATGCTTTGTATAATAGTAACTTTTTTCAATTGGAATGCATCAGCTGTAGTAGAAACAAGCATGGGTTCCGTTGATAAATATATAAACATCCGAACGGAGGCTATACGAAATTGGCAAAGTGTTGAACTTCAGAACGTGCAAACATTGATTGGCGGGCCATGTAGAAATGAACAGATTTGTTACGATGATATAAATTACCTTCAAGAGAACGGATTGTCTGTATTTAAAAATGAATTAAATATTGAGGTAATACCGAAGTTAAAGCCTGAAGGTGAATAAATTTGTGTGATGTACCAATCAATGCTGATCGCATTATCTAGAAGACAAATTTCCGGCTTAGAAAAAAGTTATTAGCGAAAACAACAAAACTCATAACTAAAAACGCGATATTTACATGAATGCCAAAGCCTTCAACCAGTGTTTTCATAATAATAACATTTAAGGTTAGTCCCAAAATCGTAACAATGCTATATCGTAACATCGCGTTAGCATGTGATTTTTTGCTTCCGAATGTATATTTGTAATTCATTGCATATGCAACGCACCAAGATCCGATAAACCCTATGATTGTGGAAATGGCTACTGAAATTTCTAGACCGAGATAGAGCGCGATAAAAATCAAATAATGTGTTAGCGTAGAGAAAACGCCAACTATAATATATCGAAGAAGTGTCTTATCTATAACGATATTAGATAATTTATTGGTCATTGGTTTGACGCCCGATAATATAACTCGGATATTTCTTTACTTCATAATAGATGCGGGCAAGATATTCGCCGATAATACCCAACGATAGAAATGTAAAACAGGCCTGAATCGAAAGAAAAAGGATTACCGTTGTAAAACCACTAGTCGCTTGTTCTGTGACTTTATTGTATACTGCATTCAATCCAAGTGTGATTGAGAATAAACCAAAGATGATTCCAATAAATATGGACAGCCGTAGCAGTGTTTTTGTGTTGCTGAGAATTGCATTATTCATTAACCTCAGAAGGGCCTTGATACTGAATTTACTTTCCCCCTCCAAGCGCTCTGCTACAATGAAATCAACCGTGGCTTTAGGAAACCCAACCCATTGGCATGCGCCCCGAAAAAAGAACGCTCCGTCATCAAGACTTAAAATAGCATTTCGAAAATTTTGTGTAAAAAGCTTAAAATCTGAGGAATTCTTCAAATTTTGTTTCGTTAGGATATAGAGTACTCGATAAAATAAATTTGAGCATGCGCGGTAGAGAGCAGACTCTCGTCCTCGATCAGTTTTAACCCCTTCTACGACATCGACGTCACCTTTTAACATTCGTTCCCAAAGATGAGGAATGACTGTTGGAGGATGTTGCATGTCTGCGTCCATAACGAGGTAATAATCAGCTTCTGTTTCGTTTAACCCTGCAAGAATTGCGTATTCTTTACCAAAATTCCGGCTAAAACTAATTGCGGAGACAAAACGGTCCTGTTTAGAAAGAGTAAGGGCTGTTTCCCAAGTGTCATCTACGGAGCCATCATCGATAAAAACTATTTTGTAAGTACAGCTCAAGTTTTTCATTATGTCGCTTACAGCTTCATTAAAGCCAATCAAGCCTTTGCTTTCATTATATGCAGGTACAATCAAGGCTAAGTGAGGTTTTTTTAGAAGAGTCTCATTTTTAGCCATAATGAATGTTCCTTTATTATAACATAGCAATCTCCGTCGCCATATAAAAATGTCCCAGATTACAGCCCAGGATAAGAGAGGCTCAACTTACTTCTTGAGCTAGTCTTAAGCGTCAGTTTTACTATATTGCAAGCCCCGATGTGTTATTATTTTTTATTTGATACTGTTTCTGCGTTTAAATGTGTCACTTAGCCCAACCTTGACTGGAGGCGAAGACGCTAACAACGGACAACCAAAGCTCCAATCCTAAAATTTAAATATGATTATGTGCGGCCTAGAAGATGACTCAAAACCAATGTGGGGACCTCAACGTCGTTTGGTGATAACTTATCTTGAGGGTTGAAGGTAAGTTACTTGATTAGATTTAAATTCGAACTTTTATACTAAAGTCATGAATGAAAGTATGGTCAAATATATGCGGGGCATATTTTCAATTTACTCACCAACAACATAAAGAATAAATTTGGTGGAGCCTAGGGGAGTCGAACCCCTGACCTCTTCGCTGCCAGCGAAGCGCTCTACCAGCTGAGCTAAGGCCCCATCCGAGGGCGTTGTGAACGCCTGAATAGTGGCGCGTGTCTAATCTGGGGCTACAAATTTGGCAAGCTCTATTTTCACAGTTTTTCAGATTTGGCGTAATACGAAGCCTCAGGGGTAGGGAAATTTTTTGTCTCGACAGAGAACATAAAAAAACCTCACTCAAAAATATAATGAGCGAGGTTTTATGATTATCTATGATATATGATGCGAGGGGTTATATTTCAACTTCCTCGACATCGTCATCATCTTCTTTGCCTGTTGGCGGAGCATCATCTTCGTCATCATCGTCGATCACGAGGGCGGCGTCTTCGTCTTCGTCCTCATTCGGATCAAATTCGTTGAAGTCACCACGTCCTTCTTCTTCGTCAGTTTTGTTACCGTCAGCAAGAAGCGCACTATCATCACCGTCAAGCTCAAGCTCTTTGGCTTCTTGTTCGGCTTCGTCGATATCGTCTTCATCGACTTCAGGCGCGTCTTCGTCGGCATTCTCTTTAGGATCGGCTACTTTCACCGCAACAGGAACTGGAACGTCTTTAAGGACGGTCGGATCGAACGTGTGGCCACATTCTGGACATGGAACCGGATTGCGATTCAGGTCGTAAAATTTCTCGCCGCATTCAGGGCAGACGATTTTTTGTCCGAGTTCAGCTTTAGCCATGACTCTGTACCTCATAATATGCCTGAAAAAAAAACACTAAGCCCGAGAGTTTATCTTGCGCTTCGAGCGTGTCACGTTAAAAGCAGGCGCTTGAATATCAGCGCGGGATAGGCGTTGTAGAAAACCAAGTCAATATGAGAAACAAAGACAATTCATTTTATGGCCTTACAATCCCTCGACAAACGCACATTTGGCGCAAAATCGGTTAAATCCTCACCTCTTTCAGGGCGCGTGCAAGCGCCGGGCGATAAATCTATGTCCCATAGGGCTTTGATTTTAGGCGCGATGGCGAAAGGGACAACTACAATTGAGAGCTTGCTGGAAGGTGACGACATACTTTCTACGGCCGGGGCTATGCGAGCTTTCGGGGCTAAAGTCACACAGACAGGCGCTGGAGCGTGGACGGTCAAGGGGCGTAAAACGTGGAAGGCGGCTCCCGATCAGGATATTGACTGCGGAAATGCAGGAACAGGTGTAAGGCTGATAATGGGCGCTGCGGCTGGTTATAAAATGCAAGCGCGCTTCATTGGTGATGCTTCCTTATCGTCTCGTCCTATGGCCCGAATCATTGATCCGATTTCTGAGATGGGAGCAGAGTTTAAGGCGACGAACGGAGATCAGCTCCCCGTGACACTATCTTCAACGGGTCATTTAAAAGCCTTTGAATATGAAACGCCCAAAGCCTCGGCGCAGATAAAATCAGCGATTATGCTCGCTGGGGTCAATACCCAAGGCCGTACGGTGGTGATTGAAAAGCCATCTCGCGATCATACAGAAAATATGCTGCGAGCTTTTGGCTGCCCCGTTAAAGTGGAACGGATGGGTGATGGGCGCAACCGTATCACGATTGAGCGTGATTTGAACGGCCCAGAGGCTCAACTTAAATCGACACATATTGTCGTACCCGGAGACCCGTCGTCTGCGGCTTTTGCTATGGTGGCGGGATTGATCGTTCCGGGATCTGATTTGGTGATTGAAAATGTCATGATGAATCCGACGCGCACAGGTTTGTTCGAGACTTTAGTTGAAATGGGCGGATGGTTGCGAGCGGATAATTTCCGTAAATTTGGCGGTGAGGTCATCGCGGATATTCATGTTAAACATTCTCGTTTGCGCGGTGTTGTTGTTCCAAAAGAACGCGTCGCGTCTATGATTGATGAATACCCTATCTTGACCGTTGCAGCGGCCTTTGCCTCGGGTAAGACGGTGATGGACGGTTTGGCCGAGCTTCGGGTGAAGGAAAGTGACAGAATCACTGCGACAGTTGCGTTTCTTGAAAGCAACGGCGTAAGTGTTGAAGAGCGTGAGGCAGGTATGTCCGTGACAGGTTTAGGCTATGGCCCTGCGAATGAATGCCCAACCGTAGCGGGTGGGGGGCATGTAATAACCCATCATGATCATAGAATCGCGATGAGCGCATTGATCTTGGGCCTTATGTCTGATGAAGCGGTGACAATTGATGATGCTTCTATGATTGCGACAAGCTTCCCAACATTTTTCGAACAAATGTCTGACCTTGGTGCATCAACATTGACAAAAGTGAGTTAAGATGGACCGTCCTGTAACAATTGCAATTGACGGGACATTTGCCAGTGGGAAGGGAACATTGGCGTCTCGTTTAGCGGCGTACTATGAGCTTCCCTATCTGGATACTGGTAAGCTTTACCGCGCTGTGGCTAAGCGAGTCATGGATACAAAGACGTCGCCTGAAAATGCAGAGGGCTGCGCGGCCCATGCAAGTCAATTGGAGGTGAAAGAGCTATCCGATCAAATTCTTAAGAGTGGCCCTATAGGCGTTATGGCCTCTAAAATCGCTGTGCATCCACCGGTTAGAGCGGCTTTGCTCAAGTTTCAGCAGGATTTTGCAGCCAAGGGGGCTGTTATGGACGGCCGCGATATTGGTACCGTTATATGTCCAAATGCTGCGGTGAAGCTATTTGTCGATGCGGAGCCCGAAGAGAGAGCGAGGAGACGTCACGCGGAGCTAACAAGCTACGGCGAGGATATTACATACGAAACGGTTCTGTCTCAATTGCGGGAGCGGGACGCGCGGGATTCAGGGCGCGATATTGCGCCGTTAAAACCCGCTGAAGATGCACACTTGCTAGATACGACTAATCTGTCTATAGAGCGCGCGTTCGAGGTCGCAATTTCACTTTGTGATGCGGTCTTGGCGGCGAAATCAGTCTGAAAACTCCTTTCACACAGAAATCGTCTTTGGAAGGCTCGGATGGTCCAAGCCTAGTCCGCGGCATATATGTCGTTGGCCAGCTCTTATACTTTGGAGTAATAAATGAGCACTGATACTATGAACCCAAGCATGGATGATTTTGCATCTATGTTGGATGCGTCCCTTGAAACGAACCCAATGTCCGAAGGTTCGGTCATTAAAGGTCTCGTTACAGCCGTTGAAAAAGATTATGTGATGGTCGATGTCGGCCTCAAAACAGAAGGCCGTGTGCCGCTTCGTGAATTCTACACACCCGGTAGCGATGAAACAGTTAAAGTCGGCGACCAAGTTGATGTTTACCTTGAGCGCGTAGAAAATGCGCTCGGTGATGCTGTTATCTCTCGCGATAAAGCCCGCCGTGAAGAAACATGGATTAAAATGGCGAAAGTCCACGAAGCGGAAGAGCCTGTTAAAGGTGCGATCGTTGGACGCGTTAAAGGCGGCTTCACGGTTGACCTTGGTGGCCTGAACGCATTCCTACCAGGATCTCAAGTTGATATCCGCCCAATTCGCGATATTGCGCCGCTTATGAATATTGAGCAGCCGTTCATGATTTTGAAAATGGACAGAGCTCGCGGAAACATTGTTGTTTCACGTCGTGCTATCCTTGAAGAGAGCCGTGCGGAACAACGTGCAGAGCTTGTCGGTCAGTTGGCTGAAGGCGAAGCGCGCGAAGGTGTTGTTAAGAACATCACTGATTACGGTGCATTCGTTGACCTTGGCGGTATTGACGGACTCTTGCATGTTACAGACATGAGCTGGCGTCGTATTTCTCACCCAAGCCAAGTTTTGGCTGTCGGTGATACGATCATGGTCAAAATTGTCCGTATTAACCCAGAAACACAACGTATCAGCCTTGGCATGAAGCAGCTTCAGGAAGATCCATGGGGCGCAGCAGCTGCGAAATACACTGTCGGTTCACGCCATACAGGTCTTGTAACCAATATTGCTGATTACGGTGCATTCATCGAGCTTGAAGAAGGCGTTGAAGGTCTTGTTCACGTTTCTGAAATGTCTTGGACAAAGAAAAACGTTCATCCAGGAAAAATTGTTTCTACGTCGCAATCTGTTGATGTTGAAGTTCTTGAAGTTGACGAAGAGAAACGTCGTATTTCATTGGGTATCAAGCAAACGCAAGAAAACCCATGGAACGATTTCTCAACACGTTTCCCTGTTGGGACTATCATCAAGGGCGAAGTTCGTTCTGTCACAGAGTTTGGTCTCTTCATTGGTCTTGACGGCGACATCGACGGTATGGCTCATTTGTCAGACCTGTCATGGGACAAGTCAGGCGAAGAAGCGCTTAAAGACTATAACAAGGGCGACGAAGTCGAAGCTAAAATCCTTGAAATCGATTCTGAGAAAGAACGTATTTCATTGGGTGTTAAGCAGCTTGTTAAAGATACAGGCTCAGCCTCTGGTATTGGTCGTAACTCAACTGTCACATGTACAGTCACAAAAGTGGATCCAATGGGTCTTGAAGTTAGCTTTGGTGACGAAAACGAGCTGTCAGCTTACATCCGTAAGAATGACCTTTCACGTGAGCGCTCAGAGCAGCGTCCAGAGCGTTTCGCTGTGGGTGATAAGGTTGACGCGCGCGTTCTCAAGCAAGACCGTAAGACACGTCAATACTCACTCTCTATCCGTGCATTGGAAATTGCCGAAGAGAAAGAAGCTGTCCAGCAGTACGGTTCTACCGATGCAGGTGCATCTTTGGGTGATATCCTCGGCGCGGCTCTTAAAGACCAGTAGTCCGACAACTCACTTTATTGATTTAATGGCCCCGCATGGGGCCATTTTTTTGATGTAAACTAGATAAAGGGTGTGTGAAATTCTCCTCTTTCCAATCTCGACCAATTGCCATATGACCGCGAGACGACATATCAGTACCAACATACTCATAAGCGGTACCGATTTTGAATGGATTGATTATGACTGTACGCGTTCGTTTTGCACCGTCACCGACTGGTAAACTTCATGTGGGCAATGTCCGCACGGCTTTAATGAATTACCTCTTTGTACAAAAACAAGGTGGGACATTTATTCTACGGATTGATGATACGGACCTAGTGCGCTCAACGCAGGCCTATGAAGACGGTCTCAAAGAAGATTTGGCGTGGCTTGGCCTTAATCACGGCGAGACGTTTAATCAGTCCCACCGTTTCGCCATGTATAATGAGGCCGCAGCAAAACTAAAAGCCAGCGGGCATCTATATCCCTGCTACGAAACATCCGATGAGCTTGATCGTCAACGGAAACTTCTACGGGTGCAAAGCAAACCACCCGTTTATAACCGTGCGGCGCTTGAACTCACAGCTGACCAGATTGCCGCCTATGAAGCTGAAGGACGTCAGGCTCATTGGCGCTTTAAGCTTTCTGGGAACCCAGTCGTCTGGAACGATTTGGTGCGCGGCGAGCAATCCATTGATACAAGCTCTATTTCTGACCCCGTTCTTATACGGGGTGACGGCAGTTTCCTTTATACGCTTCCGAGTGTTGTTGATGATATTGATGCGCGGATTACCCATGTTATTCGCGGCGAAGACCATGTGACTAATTCAGGCGCGCAAATCGAAATTTTTCAAGCCCTATCTGATCATCTTCCAAGCTTTGCTCATACGCCTTTACTTGTCGGGAAAGACGGGAAGGGCCTCTCAAAGCGTCTTGGCTCTTTATCGATGCAAGAACTCAAAACCCAAGGTGTTGAGCCGCAAGCGGTGGCGTCTTTATTGGCGAAAATCGGTACATCTGACCCCGTTGAGGCAGAGCTTGAGTTGAGCAAACTAATTGAAGATTTTGACTTTAATAAAATTGGTCGCGCACCAGCGCGCTTTGACGAAGATGAACTCGCACTTCTGAACGCACGGTTGCTACATGTGACTCCATATGACCGCGTAAAAGAGCGGTTGGACGTGATGGGTGTTAGTGGGGGTGAACCGCTTTGGGACTTAATGCGCGCGAATATTGAAAAAGTCGATGATATGGCTGGCTGGTCAACGATGATCTATGCGCCAATGGCAGGACAGATTGCCGATGAAGACAAAGAGTTTTGCTCGGCGGCAGCAGCCCTATTGCCAGATTCGATTGACGAAAGCTCATGGTCTACACTGACAACCGCTCTGAAAGCCGAGACGGGCCGTAAAGGACGTGGTCTTTTCATGCCGCTACGGATGGCGCTTACAGGCCGCCCGCACGGCCCTGATATGGGGAAAATCCTAACCTTCCTTGGCCGTGATAAAGCCAAATCTCGCTTAGAGGGCGCTGTTGGCTAGTTTTAGTCCTCACGAGAGCGTGATATTTGGTAGCTATCCTCAAGATTAATTTTTTGTTAGCCTTTCATTATAAATATATAAAGGGAGGGCTATATGTCTGAAAGAAATTTAAAATTACCATTATTTTTAACGCGCTTGAGCGTGTTTTATTTTTTACTGCCTTGGCAGGTCATGCGTTTCACAAAGCATGGTAGTATTGAAGGTATTGCTAAAAAATATTATAAAATTCCAGCCATACCAGATATTGTCGGTACCATATTAGGTGTCGCTATGATGGCGTTGTTAATTGCCTTTCTTGTCGGTTTTAAGAAGAAGATCAGCTACGGACTCGTCTTTGTTCTTCATGCCGTTGGAACGGTTATGACAATTCCTGCTTTAATCCCGTTCGTTGGGCTTGAAGGATATAATCAGCTTTTCCTAGCAGCGATTCCGACGGCTTTTGCCATGTTGCTTCTTTATTGCCTCCGCGATGAAGATACGATGTTTTCGCTTAATAAATAAAACGAACTCAATTTGTTTCTAATTAAAGGGCCTCTAAAATTTAGAGGCCTTTTTGTTTGTCTTCATTTTACGACGAATCCCGCGCCATAACATTCGGTAGGTCGGGTCGATGAATAAAATTCCGATAATAATCAACAGTCCCCATATCCAGTGATAGCCTTTGAAATAGACGTAGAAAAAGGCCGCAATCATTGCGGGGTAAAATACGAAGACTCGGATCATCCGCCAATAAACCAGCAGCACGGCTTTTACTTTCGGATTAATCCTCATTCCGACGTGAGCTCGCGCGGTAGCAAAAGCTCTTTAAATTGCCACGCGGTTGGGGAGAGCCATGAGGCTGTCTCATCTTTGCGGGCGAACACTCCACATGCCCCTGTAGGGTAGCGGTGATACTGGCCGCTAAAATGCTCGAACAAATCTTCCCATCCGGGGTTATGCCCTAATAGCATTAAATTGCGGTTTGGTTCTTCCGCGCTGGCGCAGAGTTGTAAAACCGTATCTGAACTGGCCATGTAAAACTTAGGCTGATGAAACACAGTCTGCGTGCCCGGTATAATTCGAATAAGGCGCGTGGCTGTTTCCTTTGTACGCACCGCATCAGAGCACCATATTGTATCTGGGGCGTAGCCTTTAGCATTTAAAACCTGAGCCACTTTGTCCGCTGCTTTGCGCCCACGTTTATTCAAGGGCCTGTCATGATCGTTTAGACTCTCATCATCCCAAGAGGATTTCGCGTGACGCATAATAAGGAGATGTCTCAACATGCTTACCAGTTTAAACTAAGATCCGTTTGTGATCAAAGTAAAAGCTATATTTGACCTATTCTTTGATAAGACGCGTATTCGGATAGCTGGCGTGCCAGCCAAACCAAAACGCACGGTGATAGGGCAGGCGCTTTAATTCACGTCCATCGGGGGCGGTTAATTTACTTTCGGCGACCTTCCACACATCTCCGTTGAGATCTCGCGCTTTGCCTGCACCGTCAAATTGGGTCAGAACGACATCTTTCGGATCATAAACACGGTTCGCGCCTGTCTCGTCCGTCAGAACAACATATTTTTGCGAGCCAACCGTACCGCGGTAAACAGGATTTTTCGCGAGGAAATCCGTAGAAATGGCGACAGGTTCATGGGGGTGCTTTTTAAACCGAAGCGCTAGAACTTCAGTTTTATTCTTGAGCCGTTGATCAGAAAAAGGCGTATGGAACATCAAATTATCGGTGGCGAAATATTGGTGATAGGCAACGCCCTCGTCGTAATTTCGGCGGTGACCTGTCTTTAGGGATAGGACTTTCGTTTCAGGGTGAAGTTCTTTCCATTTCCCCCATGTGGTTGTGACAACACTGCGGTGGTCAAGGGCGATATCTTTATTAATTAGCGGTCCAATAACAGGCTCGCCTTTCAATGTATTCCATAAGGACTGGGTGGCCTTATCGTACATGAGCTTATTAGAGCGGTATAAAAATCCACTTGTACCGACCTCGTGAGGGATACCCTTCGCCTCAGTTTCGTAGAGGATAACCGTGCCGCAAAGTGTGCAATATACGCCTGCGAAGTCAACGCCTCCGACCGTGTCGACAAACATTTCATGCCACGCTAATATACGTTTCGGATAGGCCCGAACGTCGCCGTTCACTTCTATACCGAAAACCACATTGTCATCTTCGAGGTAGTCAGCCTTATTCGCGCTAATCATATCAGGCTGGCGTAGCGGGGGTATCCCGTCTTGTACAACCCCACCCCAACGAACTTCATCAAGGCGAATGTTGCTAAGGTTATCTCGACCAAAGAAATATTTGCCAAATTTAGGGTCAATCTCACGGTAAAATTCCGATTTAAAATCCGCATAGCCTTTGATTTTAAGCTCAGGCTCGTTCCATAACCAACGGAACCAATCATTCATATTGTCGCCGTAATCTTGCCCTGTACTCGTCTTTAGCATTTCAAGGATGGTGCGACGAACCTCACGGTCAGGAATGAAATTATACATCTCAATAGCAGGAGGAATATAAGCTTTTGTCCAAAAGGCGCGAAGGTCGGCACTGGCATCACCTTGATTAAACAGGCTTGGTTCCAGAGCGGATAGTAAAATGTCTTTATCTTTATCTGAGATTTCTAATTGCGTTTCAACAAAAGTGGCCTGTGCTTGGGCGCTGGGTGTTTGGGTCTGATTTGAATTGACGGTGAAGCCAATAAGAGCGAGGGCGGCAACTCCCGATAACAATAATATGCGCGTCATATATATATCTCTAATAATTCGTCGAATTTATGTACCGACTATAGCGGCATTAATGATAAGCAGGTGTCACGTTCCGAATAAAGGACGTCAACTCTATGTGAGAGGGACGTTAGTAGAATGGGGTGAGCGGGTTTCTTGATTGCCGACACGCCAAAATTTCTCGCACCTTTCAGAGCAAGTTTAAGGACAGTCTGCGAAGGTCTCCATTACGATGGTTACCAAATCTATGTTTAATTTACGCAATGGATATCAGGCGCACTTTGAGCCTGACCTTTCCGAATAAACGAAAAGTCCTTCGCAACGATTGGCTTTTTCACAGCCCCCGGACAGTTATTAGGTCTAAACCATCTCGGCGTGAACCTACCTACCCAACTAAATGGATAGGAACAGAGGGTGCGGCGGGGCACACAGAGCGTTACATCCATGCGCTACCCGCGCCAACCGTCCTCATTCAAACAAACTAACGCGCGATTGTCCGTCCGTGAATAAGGAACGATTGCATAATAGAGGATGTTTTGAAGGCGTGGATATATCTTTGTAGTTCCCTTTCTTTCCGTTCATCCCTGCGAAAGCAGGGATCTCCCTGGAAGCAGTGCTCTCTACATTAAGAACAGAGGCCCCTGCTTTCGCAGGGGTGGACGGGGGCTACCGTGTTTTAATTTTGCAACTACCCTGCCTCGATCAATCCTGTCGTTCCTGCGGCGGCGATCATGGCGGCTTGTAATTTCTCAAAGGCGCGAGCTTCGATTTGGCGGATGCGTTCGCGGCTGACGTTATAAACGCCGGCTAATTCTTCGAGGGTTTTCGGCTTATCGGCTAAGCGGCGCTTCATGATGATGTCGCGTTCGCGGTCATTGAGGTCTGACATCGCATCTTGGAGAAGATCCATGCGGGCGTCAAATTCTTGGCTTTCACCGATTTGTGTTTCTTGCGAGGCCACGTCATCTTCGAGCCAGTCTTGCCACTCACTGCCGCCGTCTTCACCGCCAATCGTGACGTTGAGCGAGGCATCGCCGCCGCCCGACATGCGGCGGTTCATAGAGACAACTTCTTTTTCTTTGACGTTCAGGCGGGTGGCGATTTTTTTGACATTATCAGGATGCAAAGCGCCGTCATCAATCGCTTTCATTTCGCCCTTGAGGCGGCGTAAATTGAAAAATAATTTCTTCTGCGCGGCGGTGGTTCCCATTTTAACAAGAGACCAAGAGCGCAGCACATATTCTTGGATGGCGGCGCGAATCCACCACATAGCATAGGTCGAGAGGCGGAAGCCTTTATCAGGATCGAACTTCTTGACCGCTTGCATCAGGCCGACATTGCCTTCGGAAATAACTTCGCCAATGGGCAGGCCGTAGCCCCGGTAGCCCATCGCGATTTTCGCCACGAGGCGCAGGTGAGACGTCACCATACGTTCGGCGGATTTTGTATCGCCTTTTTCCTGCCAGGCTTTGGCGAGGGTAAATTCTTCGTCCTTTTCCAGCATCGGATATTTACGGATTTCGGTGAGATAACGGTTCAATCCCTGCTCGGGCGATAGGGCCATAGAGAGGCTCATATTGCCGCTATAGCTCGCGTCCTTTTTGGTCGCGTCTTGCGCCTTTTTCGTCGCAGGCAGTTTGGCTTTGGACTCGGTCATTGTATCTCTCAAATCTATTCGAAAGTCACATATAGTCTATTTATTGGCGATTTAAAGGTGTGTTCCCTAAATTCCCCGTTAGATTAAAGGGTTATCCCTTATTTATGGCGTCGAGTGCGTCACGCAGGACGGCAAGGTCGGGCGGTAAGGGAGCTTTAAAAAGCATCTCTTCTTTTGTGACAGGATGAATAAAGCCCAGTTCTGCGGCGTGGAGAGCTTGGCGCTTTAGGCCGCTGAGTGTGTCACGGAGGTGGATTTCGGCGTCGCTTTTCGCGGTTTTAAACGCACGCTGTTTGCCGTAGAGCGGGTCGCCAAGCAGGGGACAGCCAATATGCGCCATGTGAACGCGAATTTGGTGGGTTCGGCCTGTTTCTAAACGGCATTCGATTTGGCTGATGAGCGGCGTCCCGATGGCGGCGTTGGGGCGTTGGCCGTAACCTTTAAGCAATTTGTAATTTGTTACTGCGTGGCGACCATGTTCTGAGGTGGTGTAATCCCCGAAGGTTCCGCGCACGACAGCCATCTTCTTACGGTTTTGGGCCGAGCGTGCAATACGGCTTTGGATGCGGCCTTGCCGTGGTGAGGGGCCACTGCGGGCAAAACAGACATAGCGGCGGTGTATCGTGTGTTTAGCAAAGTGCTTGGCTAGATATTGATGGCTGCGGTCTGATTTGGCCACGACAAGTAAGCCCGATGTGTCTTTATCAATACGGTGGACAATACCGGGGCGTAGCACGCCGCCAATCCCCGAGAGCGAATCCTTACAGTGATAGAGCAGGGCGTTGACGAGGGTCTTGCTGCGCGAACCTGGAGCCGGGTGGACGGTCATGCCCGTCGGTTTATTGACGACGATCAATTGATCATCTTCATAGATAATATCGAGAGGGATGTCCTCGGGTGTTGGTGTGTCATCGACGGGCGGCGGAACGTGGACGGCATATTCAACGTCGGGTTTAAGCTTTGCTGAGGGGTTCCTTATGACATCGCCGTTAGCTCTGACATCACCTGACTCGATCAGGCTACGTAAGCGCGCGCGTGATAAGTCAATGTGTGAGGCCAGCCATTTATCGAGACGCTGTCCTGCATCATCTTGCGTTGCGCCAACAGCAAACCAGTGACCTGTTGCTGTAGCAGTACTTGTATTATTGGTTTCTGTCATAATGTCCTGCAGGTGGCCTAAAGGCCGCCTCTATGCAAGATTTTTTTAACTCAAAGGTCAATTGCAACCTAATTTGTATCTGAGTTGCTTGTTTTACCTCTAATTGTTGTAAAAATGAATGGGTATGTGATTTGTTTACCACATGTGCAAAAAATTGCACATGAACGGCTTGAAATCCTTCCGAGAGCCATGTAGCGATAATATGTAAATAAGAGATTTCAGGCCCTTACGCTCTAAAACTGCATATAAGCAGGCGGGGTTTGGATCAATAATAAACTCGAGACGGGGAAATATGACTAAACAATCTTTACTCATGGGTGCAGTTTTTGCATCAACCACACTTTTAGCTTCACCAGCTTTCGCACAAGATAAGGATGAAGTTATCGTTACAGCGACAAAACGCGCAACGACACTGCAAGATACACCGATTTCTGTTAGCGTTACGACGGCGGATGTTATTGAGCAGGCTCAAATTCTTGACATTTTATCCTTACAAAGTGTTGTCCCGACGTTTCGGGTCTCACAATTGCAAAACTCCGCCAATACGACACTGACTATTCGTGGATTTGGTAATGGGGGTAATAACCTTGGGATTGAACCGGCGGTTGGCCTTTTCATTGACGGCGTTTACCGCTCACGCGCGGGCGCGCAAATTGCTGACCTTCCTGCGCTTGAGCGTGTTGAGGTCCTCGCAGGCCCGCAAACGATTCTGTTTGGTAAAAACGCCTCTGTGGGTGTTGTAAGTATTGTTACTGAAAAACCGCAATATGATACGCAAGGCTACATTGAAGGTGGTTATGGTAATTTTGATGCGACGTTTGGTCGTGCTTACATTACAGGCGGTTTGTCCGACAACGTTGCTGTCAGCTTAGGCGGCGGCTTCCAAAATCGCGATGGCGTTTTTGATTCAGCCGAAGGTATAGCGGATGGCGGATTGAATGACAGAGGGCGTTATAATTTACGTGGCCAGCTTTTATGGGAACCGACTGATGATCTAAGTGTTCGTCTGATTGCAGACCGTAGTGAGATTGATGAAAATTGCTGTGGTACGACAACAGCTATCGTTGGTCCAACATCGGCTCTCGTACAGGGACTTGGTGGTCAGCTTGCTAGCGTTTCATTAGGGCAAACTTTAGGTGAAAACCCAGATCCTTTCTCACAAGAAACGGTCTTAAACCGTGAAACAAATAACTCAATCAAAGATGAAGGCCTATCGGCTCAAATCGATTATGATTACAAGGATCTGACATTTACGTCCATTACATCCTACAGAACTAACGATTCATCTTTTGATAGTGATAGTGATTTCACCTCTCTTGAGATTTTGGAAAATATATTTCAAGACGCGGTGATTGATACATTCACACAAGAATTTCGTGTCACTTCAAATTATGATGGACGTTTGAATTGGCAGTTGGGTGCAACTTATTTTGATGAGACGATTGATTTGGAGTCTGGAATTGATTTTGGTGTCGATGCCCGTCCATTCTTGGATGCTTTAGGCGTTGCAGCGGCAGGCGATCCGACTTTAAATCCGTTTGATCCTGCGAACTCGCCTCTTGCTGGTGTTGAATCGGCGCTACAATTGGCCCCGGGAACCTTCTTCGGTGATGATGTGGTGATCAACGAAACATTCCGTCAAGATAATGAGTCGTTCTCTATCTTCGGTACAATCGATTTTGATGTAACAGACAGGTTTAAAGTGACAGTTGGCGGTAACTATATCGACGACGAAAAAGACGTGTCAGTGAGTACGGTAAATAATGACGTCTTTAGTAATTTGACACTCACGGGTGCAGACGGCGTTACTGTTCTGACGACGGGTGGAATTGCTGATAATTTCCCTGCTGTAGCGGCATCTTGTGGATTAGGCGCGCTGCCATTTAGCGCTGCAAACGCAGGGGCGGTTATTGGATCCCCAGCTTGCTTTATTGATACATTGGGCAACACAGCTCCAGGTTCAGCAGTCTTTGCAGGGTTACAGGCTCAAGTTGCGGCAGGTGTCGCAGCGCTTGATTTGACGGATCCAGCTCAAAACCCACTACTCGGATTAACGGCGTTTCAATTCCAGCCACAATTCTTGAACTTCCCGAATGAGGTTGAAGATGGACAAACACGTGATGATAAATTCACATATACCGTTCGCGGGTCTTATGAGGTGAATGATAATTTCAACGTTTACGGAAGCTACGCAACAGGGTTTAAGGCGTCTTCCTTTAACTTAACTCGGGATTCACGCCCATTTGCTGCTGACATATCGGCTTTGGGGGCGGCGGGCTTGTTGCCTAATAACTTCTCTGGCGCTGACGCAACGAATATTGCATTTCCAAATGGCCGTAACACAGGCACACGATTTGCCTTGCCAGAAGACATTGAAGTGTTTGAAATTGGTGTGAAATCACGCTTTGAACGCGGTGCCTTAAATGTTGCAGTGTTTGACCAAACCGTTGAAAATTTCCAGTCAACGATTTTCCAAGGAACAGGCTTTGTTCTCTCAAATGCCGGGGAGCAATCTACGCAAGGTATCGAATTTGATGGGACGTTTGATGTGGCTGATTGGCTAACATTGACAGCGGCTGGTATTATTCAAGATCCTGTCTTTGATGACTTTACCGGCGCTCCTGTTGTTACGGGCGGGGCACTAGATTTGGCTGACGGTGTCGCCGATGGTGTTGGTGACTTGTCGGGTGCGCAACCTGCGGGCATTAACGAGATTTCACTCTCAACATCTGCAACGTTTAAATATGATTTCGGAAATGGTATGAATGCTTACTTACGGGCTGATTATCAATATGAAGATGATGTTCAAGTTGTTGATAATATTGAAGGCGTTAACCGTTCAACCAACATTTTAAACGGTGCTGTTGGCCTCAACCTGGACAATGGTGTCGGTATCCGCCTTTGGGCGCGTAACCTCACGGATGACCGCTCATTCACGAGTGCCTTCCCAGGGGTTATCCAAGCGGGAACTGTTAATGCTTATCCAAATGAGCCGCGCACATATGGTGTGTCTTTAAGATATAATTTCGGTGGCGAGTAATACTCACTTGCGAAACATTTAAATTTAAAGGCCGCTTCAAGCGGCCTTTTTTTTATGGAATTAACTGTCTTGATTTTTGACTTAATCATCCCTGAGGTGATCTAGAATATTCATACTTTTCACAGGTGTAGTAATGGTTTCTTGCAAGTCTGCACCTGCATCTTTACGGCGAAACGTAAGAA
Source organism: Maricaulaceae bacterium (assembly GCA_039989855.1). Lineage (GTDB taxonomy): Bacteria > Pseudomonadota > Alphaproteobacteria > Caulobacterales > Maricaulaceae > CALFVT01. The sequence continues at coordinate 309,378 of JBDXGZ010000008.1, forward strand.
CCGCAAATCCAAGACCTGCAAGTACAAATAAAAGAGGACTTCCCCACAATAGAGCCGTACTGGCGTTTAATCGGGGATTCAATAATACAAATTCGCCGTATCGAGAGACGACGTAATCTTCAATAGTGGCCTCATTATCTCCGGCGAGGAGACGCTCACGGACGATGCGGCGAAGGTCTTTGGCAAGCTCCGCATCTGAGTCGTCGATCGATTGATTTTGACAGACAAGACAGCGCAGGCCTTTGCTGATTTCACGGGCCTTGGCCTCAAGGGCAGGGTCTTGTAATTGCTCATCCGGCGGGACGGCCACCGCAGCTGTGCTTAGAAAGACAGTGCTGCTGATCAGTAAGCCCGCAAGGAGTGTGGTTATAGAGCGGCGTCTCATGAGCGTTTTTTGTTTGTCTTACGGGCCCAAAGCGCACGGTCTGAGAGGGATAAACATCCGCCAAGGGCCATGATAATCGCTCCGAACCAAATCAGCAAGATAAGCGGTTTTTGGTAAAAGCGGACAACAATCTCGCCAGAGTCTCTAACCTCTCCGAGGGAGAGATATAACTGACTGATGCCTTGTGTGTGGAGGCTGGCCTCTGTGGTTGGCATTTGCCGCGCAGGATAAAACCGTTTTGATGGTGTAAAGCTTGTGACCAAGCCTTCGTCCTTCAGCAGGGCGAAGATACCGCGGTCTTCGGTAAAATTGGGGCCTTGGATATTCTGTACCCCTTCAAACCGTAAAATATAGTCATTGATCGCAATTTGATCGGTGGGTTTCATGAGGGCGCTCTTCTCGCTCTCCCATCCTGTCACAGCGACGATCCCGAGGATAGTAATCCCCATCCCGAGGTGGCCTAATGTCATTCCCCAATGGCTACGGGTGATACGGCGGAGTTGCTTAAGGTGCTCACCACTCTTAGCCGCTAAAACCTTATATCGCGATAGCGGTTCATAGATCGAACCAAGGATTAACCAAGCGGCAACGCCTATGCCAAGCGGTGCGAGACGCGGTCGGTCAGACGTAAGGATATAGACCAAGAAGGCGATGATGGCGGCAAGGGCGGCGATCCCTGCGAGCCGCTGAAACAGGGCGCGCCCATCTGCGCGTTTCCAATTCATGAAAGGGCCAAAGGGCAGGGCGATGACAAGGATCAGAAAGAGGGGAACCATAGTTCGATTAAAGAACGGAGCGCCAACCGATATTTTTTGACCTGTGAACGCCTCGTGGAAGACGGGATATAGGGTTCCAAACAGAACCGTTGCGCAGGATGCGCAGAGGAAGATATTATTAAATACCAAAGCCCCTTCCCGGCTGATGGGGTCAAATAGGCGTCCTGCTTTTAGACGCGGCGCGCGCAGGGCAAACAGGCTCAGGCTTGTGCCGATGAAAAAGGCGAGTATGGCCAAGATTACAAGGCCGCGCTGTGGGTCTGTGGCAAAACTATGCACCGACGTGATGATGCCCGAGCGCACGAGGAAAGTTCCGAGTAGGCTCAGACAGAACGTGAGAATAGCGAGGAGCAGCGTCCAAATACGCAGTCCGCCGCGTTTCTCTGATACGATCGCAGAATGGAGCAGAGCTGTGCCTGAGAGCCAAGGGAGGAGCGAGGCGTTCTCGACAGGGTCCCAGAACCACCAGCCGCCCCAACCGAGCTCATAGTAAGCCCAGTAAGAGCCCATGGCGATGCCGAGGGTAAGAAATATCCATGCGAGGAGTGTCCAAGGACGGACCCAGCGCGCCCACGCTTGGTCGACGCGGCCAATAAGTAGGGCTGCGGCGGCGAAGGTAAAGGTCATCGAAAAACCGACGTAGCCGATATATAAAAGCGGGGGGTGAATGGCGAGGCCAATGTCTTGGAGAATTGGGTTGAGATCACTGCCTTCAGGCGGCGTCGGAAATAGCCGCGTGAACGGGTTAGATGTCATCAAGACGAAACAACCAAATATAAACACCATTAGACTTTGAATGGAGAGGGTGACCGCGCGTAAGTCTGTCGGGAGGCGTCGCCCAAATAAGCCAAGCCCGCCGCCAAAAATCGTTAATATCCAGACCCATAATAACATGGAGCCTTCGTGATTGCCCCATGCGCTGGTAAACTTAAATAATAGCGGTTGATCGCTATGGGAATTTTGCCAGACATTGAGGACTGAAAAATCAGATGTAACGTAGCTCGTAATTAGCAGAGCGAAACTCGTGGTGACGAACACAAGCTGTAAGAGCGAAAGCATAGGCGCGCTTTGCGTTAAGCGTCGATCATTCAGACGCCATCCGATTAAGGGAAGGATAAAACATATGAGCGCGCTCAGTGTCGCTGCGATAAGTAGCGCATGTCCAACCTCTGGAATCACTCTCCCGTACTTTCATAGCTGTCTTCATTGCCACCTTGCCAAACGCCCTGCTGTTTCAGCGCTTCGGCGACTTCTTTCGGCACGTAATTCTCATCATGTTTGGCGAGGACCGTGTCGGCGAAAAATAAATTGTCTACGGTGAGTGTTCCCTCGGCGACGACCCCTTGGCCTTCGCGAAATAGGTCGGGGACAATGCCGTCAAAGCGCACACGCAGATCATGTCCCGTATCGGTGACGATGAAATCAATTTGCGTACCGTTGCGAACAACAGACCCTTCCTTGACGAGGCCGCCAATACGCACACGTTCATTCGGCGCGAGGCCTTCAGTCATAATGTCTGTCGGGGTCTTGAAAAACACGATCTGTTCGCGCAGCGCCGTTGTAACGAGAAGAACGGTCAGTGCCAAAGCCACGCCCAGCATAGCAATGATCGCAAGTCGGTTGTTTTGCCTCTTTTTACGGATATTTGTCGGACGTTCTGTCATGCCCCGAGGAATTACGCCGCTTATGCTGTACTGACAAGTCTATTTGGACATTGTGTGCAATATGACGCGTTTTATTTAGATTTGACGCTTTTAATCGTTTGGGCCATATCTGAACACAAGAGCAGATGAGAAAAAGGTATATGTATGGCGGCGTCCCCCGATGATACCCTGAACGATGATACCTCAAAACAATCGCGCTATTCTCGAACAGCTATATGGCTACACTGGATGATAGCCCTGCTGATTATTGGTCAGTTGATTGGCGGTAAGCTCATGACATGGATGGGGCCGACAAGCCTAAAATTCGAAATCTACCAATATCATAAGTCAATCGGCATTATGATCTTACTACTCTCGCTTTTACGGCTCGGGTGGCGCTTGGCGCATAAGCCTCCCGCCCTACCTAAAAGCATGAAAGCATGGGAGCGCCGCGCCGCGAACCTGTCTCATAAGGGGTTTTATGCTTTGATGATCGGCATACCTTTATCAGGGTGGGCGATGGTGTCTGCCTCGACATTTGGTATAAAAACAAAGCTTTTTAAGACGCTGCCGTGGCCGCATATTCCGGGTGTTCCGCAAGATGAAAACCTTGAGGCAGGACTAAAAATCCTGCACCAATATTTAGGCCTTTTAACCTTTCTTTTGCTCGCGATGCACATTGGCGCGGCATTAAAACACCATTTTAAAGACAAGGATGACGTGTTAACCCGCATGATTCCGTGGATTAAGGCGCGAAAATAGCCATCTATCAGGTGAGTGATGAGAAAAACGGTGACTTTGACCGTAACAATTCTGTACATAGTCGTTAAATTACAAAGGGCTGAAATATGAGTGTGATAAGTCAACTCAAAGACCGAAGAGATCAAGCGCGTCTTGGTGGCGGCCAGCGCCGTATCGATAGCCAGCACGGTAAAGGCAAACTCACGGCGCGCGAACGCCTAGAGCTTCTCCTTGATCCGGGCAGTTTTGAAGAATTTGATATGTTCGTCACCCACCGTGCGACGGATTTCGGCATGGATAAGACCCATATCCCCGGTGACGGTGTTGTCACAGGCTGGGGCACGATCAATGGCCGTAAGACTTTCGTCTTCGCGCAAGATTTCACCGTGTTCGGCGGTTCTTTGTCTGAAACCCACGCCAAGAAGATTTGTAAAGTCCAAGATATGGCGATGAAACACGGCGCGCCGATCATTGGCCTGAACGATAGCGGCGGGGCGCGTATCCAAGAGGGGGTCGCTTCCCTCGCAGGCTACACGGATGTGTTCCAAAATAATATTAAGGCTTCAGGCGTCGTGCCGCAAATCAGCGTCATCATGGGGCCGTGTGCAGGCGGGGCGGTTTACTCTCCCGCGCTAACCGACTTTACATTCATGGTGCGCGATAGCTCCTATATGTTCCTCACGGGGCCAGACGTCCTCAAGACTGTGACCAACGAGATTGTCACCGCCGAAGAGCTGGGCGGGGCCAAAACCCATACGACGAAATCATCTGTGGCGGACGGCGCGTTCGATAATGATATGGAAGCCCTCGCGGAAATTCGCCGCCTGTTTGACTTCTTGCCGCTCTCTAACCGCAAAGGCGTCCCCGAGCGTCCCGTCTATGATCATCATGACCGCGTCATCGAGAGCCTCGATACACTTGTCCCTGAAAATCCAAACATCCCTTATGACATAAAAGAGCTGATCACCAAGGTCGCGGATGAGGGCGATTTTTTCGAAATTCAAAAAGACTTTGCCGCCAATATCGTCGTCGGCTTTATTCGCCTCGAAGGCAAATCCGTCGGCGTTGTCGCCAACCAACCGATGGTCCTCGCAGGCTGTCTCGATAGTGACGCCTCGCGCAAGGCCGCGCGCTTCGTGCGTTTTTGCGATGCTTTTGATATTCCGCTGCTGACGCTCGTCGATGTGCCGGGTTTCTTACCCGGAACGGCGCAGGAATTTGGCGGCGTGATTAAACACGGCGCTAAACTGCTCTATGCCTTCGGCGAAGCGACCGTACCGAAAGTTACGCTGATTACCCGCAAGGCTTATGGGGGCGCTTATTGCGTCATGGCGCCGAAACACCTCGGCGGGGATGTGAACTACGCATGGCCGACCGCGCAAATCGCCGTCATGGGCGCCAAGGGCGCCGTGGAAATCCTGCACCGCAAAGACTTGGATAAGCCAGAGGTGATTGCGGAAAAAACAGCCGAATATGAAGAGAAATTCCTCTCGCCTTTTAGGGCCGCGGAACGAGGCTATATTGACGAAGTCATAACCCCAAAAAGCACAAGAAAACGCATCTGCCGCGCCTTCTCTCTCCTCGCTGAAAAGCAAGGGGATATGCCGTGGAAAAAGCACGATAATTTGCCGTTGTAGAATGATGCTGTCTCACCATATCTGCGCATCCCAGCGAAAGCTGGGGTCCAGTTCGGAGCGTAAGCTCTGGACCCCAAATCAAGTTTGGGGTGAGCGGGGTTTGGGTCGTCTAACGTCTGTCATTACCGGGCATTTCCCGGCAATCCACATGGCAATGGATTACCGCCACAAGGGCGGTAATGACGGGGTGAAAAAACATGGAGATTTGTTGTTGTGAGTAGTGCGTTAAATCTCGCTTCGATTTTTGAGAAAATTGAAGGCATTAGGGTTCAAGGTAATGAAACAGTTTATAGTGGTCTTAGCCGTAATTTATCAGAGTTTGAAGTTCAGGATGTTGGTGAGTTGGTAGTTCTAATGTGCGAATTAATTCACTCGACAAAAAGAGAAATTTACTGTGCAGATTCTATAGGTGTGCGTCAAAAAGAACGAGCATTAAAATCACTTGATAAAGCTTCACATTTGATTGAACAATTATTAGCCCGACCTCAGTTTAATGGTTATAAGTCTGATATTACACGTCATACAATAGTAGAAACTTTAGAGTTAATAGACACAATTCTTGAAGCTAGTGGGGTAGGCCCTGCTTTTGATCTTGAAGATGCTGATAATATATTAACTGCTCTTCATGAGTTACTAGAAATGGTAGAGGGAGCAATGCCGCTATCTCCTTTACGAGGCCGAATTATTTCAAGTTTAAGAGAGCTAATTGATATTTTTGAAAACATTGAAAAACACGGGCTTAAAAATGCGGATCAACTAGCACAAGCGTTGACAGGGTCTATTGTAATATACGGCGGAAAAAAAGATATCTCTAAGCAAGAAACTGAAATTTTGCAAAAATTGGGCGCTTTTTTAGCTGAAAAATATCAACCTGTACGACCGTTTGTTGAATTGGCATCTTTAGGAACCAATGCAGTCCTAATGTTAGGTGGAGCTAAATAAGATGAAAAAAATACTCATAGCTAACCGTGGCGAGATCGCCTGCCGCGTTATTAAAACCGCGCGTAAGATGGGCATTAAAACTGTGGCGGTATATTCCGATGCGGATAAAAATGCGCTGCATGTGGGCATGGCGGATGAGGCGGTGCATATTGGCGCGCCGGCGGCGGCTGAGAGCTACCTTGTTATGGATAAGATCATGGCGGCGATCGAGGAGACGGGCGCGGACGCTGTGCATCCGGGGTATGGATTTTTGTCGGAAAATCCTGAATTTGCCAAATTACTGGCTAAGAAAAAGATCGCCTTTATCGGCCCGAACCCGCACGCGATTGTGTCGATGGGGGATAAAATTACCTCCAAGAAACTCGCGCAGGAAGCAGGCGTGTCCTGCGTTCCGGGCCATATGGGCTTGATTGAAGACGCCGACGAGGCGGTGAAAATTTCCAACAAGGTCGGCTATCCCGTGATGATCAAAGCCTCTGCGGGCGGCGGCGGGAAGGGCATGCGCATTGCCTATAATGATGAAGAGGCGCGCGAGGGGTTCCAGTCTTCCAAGAACGAAGCGGCCAATAGTTTCGGCGATGACCGTATCTTCATTGAGAAATTCGTCGAGCAACCACGCCATATTGAAATCCAAGTTTTGGGCGATAAGCATGGCGATGTGATTTACCTCGGGGAGCGCGAATGTTCCATTCAGCGCCGTAACCAAAAGGTCATTGAAGAAGCGCCGTCACCGTTCCTTGACGAAGAGACCCGCGCGGCCATGGGCGCAGAATCGGTCGCTCTTGCCAAGGCTGTGGATTATGACAGTGCAGGAACGGTGGAATTTATCGTCGATAAGGATAAGAACTTTTACTTCCTTGAAATGAACACGCGCTTGCAGGTGGAACATCCTGTGACGGAACTCATTACAGGCGTTGATCTGGTCGAGCAAATGATCCGCTCGGCGCGGGGCGAAAAGTTGAGCCTTAAGCAAAAAGACGTAAAGTTAAATGGCTGGGCGCTTGAGAGCCGTATTTACGCCGAAGATCCTTACCGTAATTTCCTGCCGTCGATTGGCCGATTGGTGCGCTACCGTCCGCCTGTTGAGGGCCAGCGTCCAAGCGGGGCGATTGTGCGCAATGATACGGGCGTGTTTGAGGGCGGCGAAATCTCTATGTATTACGACCCGATGATTGCGAAACTTTGCACATGGGGCGAAGACCGCGGCGTGGCTGTGGCGGCGATGAAAGAGGCGCTCGATGTGTTTGAACTGGAGGGAATTGGTCACAATATTCCGTTCCTCTCCGCCGTTTATGATCATGACCGCTTTGACCGTGGGGATATAACAACGGCCTTTATCGCCGAGGAATATCCTGACGGATTTGAAGGCGCGGAAGAAAATTCTGGCCATATAAGAAAGCTCGCGGCGCTCTCGACCTTGATGCATGACATCTGTGAAAACCGTGCGGCGAATATTGACGGCGCTCTGCCCAACCATGAACGTCACGTGCCTGATGAATGGGTCGTGCAAGTGGGTGAGGTGAGCTACGGGATTGAAATCCACGGAGAGCCGCATAATTGTACGATTGTCGCGAGTGACGGAACCGACAAAGCGGCGATTGAATTTGAAGTTGTCACAGCGTGGGAGCCGGGCCAACAATTAGTGCGCGCCTTTGTCGATAATAAGCCGTTTCATTTTAAAGCGGAACGCCGCCCCGAAGGCTTTAAAGTCCGTCATCGTGGCTGTGAATTTGATATTAAAGTTCGCACGCCGCGCGCGGCGGAACTGGCGAAAATCATGCCGATCAAAGTCGCGCCTGATACGTCAAGTTTACTGCTCTGCCCAATGCCAGGTGTGATTGTCTCAATCTTGGTCGAAGAAGGCCAAGAGGTCCAAGACGGGCAAGCCCTCGCGGTGGTCGAAGCCATGAAAATGGAAAACACCCTCCGCGCCGAGAAAAAAGGCGTGATTGCTAAGATCAATGCGGCAGCGGGAGATAATCTCGCGGTGGATGCGGTGATCATGGAATTTGCTGTCGAGGGTGATGAGTAAGCGATGAAAAACCTTACCTTTGATGATTGGGCGACTTTAGCCGAAAAGGAACTGCGCGGGAAGCCGCTCGGGGATTTGACGAAAGAGACGCCCGAAGGGATTACGATCAAGCCTGTCTACACGGCAGATGATGTGCCAGACAGCGCGGCGCAGGAGCTCCCAGGGTTTGCGCCGTTTACGCGCGGTGTGCGTGCGACCATGTATGCCAACCGTCCGTGGACGATCCGCCAATATGCGGGCTTCTCGACGGCAGAGGAAAGTAACGCTTTTTACCGCAAGAACCTCGCAGGGGGGCAGAAGGGCCTGTCGGTTGCTTTTGATCTCGCAACTCACAGAGGCTATGATAGCGACCATCCACGTGTGTCAGGTGATGTTGGCAAAGCGGGCGTCGCGATTGATTCCGTCGAAGACATGAAGATTTTGTTCGACGGAATACCGCTCGATAAAATGTCCGTCTCTATGACGATGAACGGCGCGGTTATCCCTATCCTCGCCATGTTCGTTGTCGCAGGTGAAGAGCAGGGCGTAGACCGTGCAGCCCTCTCGGGCACCATCCAAAATGATGTCCTTAAAGAATTTATGGTGCGCAATACCTTCATCTATCCACCCGAACCGTCCATGCGGATCATTGGCGATATTATCGAATATACCTCGACGGATATGCCGAAGTTTAACTCCATCTCTATCTCGGGTTATCATATGCAAGAGGCGGGGGCGAACCTCGCGCAGGAACTCGCCTTTACGCTGGCGGACGGGCGTGAATATGTCCGTGCGGCTCTGGCCAAAGGGCTTGATGTGGATGCTTTCGCGGGGCGGCTATCGTTCTTTTTCTGTATCGGCATGAACGTGTTTATGGAAGCGGCGAAGCTACGGGCGGCGCGGCAATTATGGGCACGTATTATGACGGAGTTTGGGGCTAAGACCGAGCGCTCTAAAATGCTGCGCACCCATTGCCAAACCTCGGGCGTGTCCCTCACGGAGCAAGACCCGTATAACAATGTTGTCCGCACGGCCTTCGAAGCGATGGCAGCGGTACTTGGCGGAACGCAAAGCCTGCACACAAATAGCTTTGACGAGGCGATTGCGCTGCCGACGGAATTTTCCGCGCGTATTGCCCGTAACACGCAACTGATCTTGCAAAATGAAACAGGCGTAACCGACGTGGTCGATCCGCTCGCAGGCTCTTACTATGTAGAGAGCCTGACGCAATCCCTTGTCGATAAGGCGTGGGAGATGATGGAGGAGATCAACGCTGCAGGCGGGATGACCAAAGCCATTGAACAAGGCCTGCCAAAAATGGCGATCGAAGAAGCCGCCGCCCGCCGCCAAGCACGGGTCGATAAAGGCGAAGATGTCATTGTCGGGGTCAACAAATTTCGCCTAGATGATGAAGACGCGATTGATATTTTAGAGATCGATAACGCCAAAGTCCGCGACGGACAGATCAAACGCATCAAGCAAACCCGCGCAAACCGTAATGAGGCCGCGTGCACCGCCGCGCTCACTACTTTGACGGACGCAGCGACATCAGGCGAGGGCAACCTCTTGGAGCTATCAGTTGAGGCCGCGCGCGCGCGCGCAACCCTCGGTGAAATCTCGGACGCGATGGAAGTGGCTTTTGGCCGTCACAGCCCGACAACGCGCGTCATCAAAGGCATTTACGCAGACGCCTACAAGGACGATCCAACTTACCTGAACATTCAAGCACAGATCAAGAATTATGAGGCGGAGAGTAAATCACTGCCGCATATTTTGGTCGCTAAAATGGGGCAGGATGGTCACGACCGTGGGGCCAAAGTGATTGCCACGGCCTTTGCTGACTTGGGCTTTAAAGTCGATTTGACCGCGTTATTTTCAACGCCCGAAGAAACCGCTGACATGGCAATCCGTCTCGGCGTTGACGCTGTGGGCGTGTCGTCTTTAGCGGCGGGTCATAAAACGCTCATTCCTGAATTGATCGAGATTTTAAAGGCTAAAGGCCGCGCCGATATACGCGTCTTTGCGGGAGGTGTTATCCCTGAGCAAGATTATGGGTTTTTACGCGCCGCAGGTGTCGAGGAAATCTTTGGCCCTGGCTCTAACGTCATGGACTGCGCCTATGCTGTGCTTGCGATTATCGAAGGTAAACGCCGCAACCGCTAAACCCTTTTCGCTGCATCCTTAAGCATAAAGGCTCTACAGGATTGTAGGGTGAGTTTTCGCCTGTTTTGTGATAAGGTTAGATAGTAATATTCTAAAAGGCTGTAATTCCTCATGAAAACACTCAATATTAACGGGCAAACCTATCAGACGGACGCGGATGGTGAGACACCGCTATTGTGGGTTATTCGCGATGAAATAGGCCTGACGGGCACGAAATTTGGCTGCGGCATTGCGGCCTGCGGCGCTTGCACGGTTCATGTTGACGGCACGCCTGTTCGCTCATGCTCTTATCCGCTCGGGGCAATTGAGGGCGAAGCGATTACGACCATTGAAGGCTTAGGTACGCCCGAAGCGTTACATGCGCTGCAAGCAGCATGGATAAAGCATCAAGTCGCCCAGTGCGGCTACTGCCAGTCAGGACAGCTAATGAGCGCGGCCGCTTTGCTGAAAGAGACACCAACACCTACAGACAGCGATATTGATGAGGCCATGTCGGGCAATCTTTGTCGGTGCGGAGCCTATCCGCGTATTCGCGCAGCTATTCACACGGCGGCGAAATCTATCGGCGAAGGGGCATAGCTATGGCCAAAGCTGACAAAAAGCCTCGGGGTAAGGTTGCAAAGATTGCACGGCGGACATTTTTAGTCGGCTCTGTGGCCGTTGTTGGCGGCGTCACCTTTGGCGTTTGGCGCTATAAAACACCTTACGGAAATCCACTTGAAAAAGATTTACCAGACGGTGAGGCGACCCTAACCCCTTATGTGAAAATCAATCAAGATGGGGTGACAATTATTACGCCGCGCGCAGAAATGGGGCAGGGCGTACAAACGACCCTCGCGGCGATGGTCGCCGAAGAATTGGATATGGATTGGGCGGATGTACGCATAGAGCATGGCCCGCCCTCTAAGGCCTATTATAACGCGGCTCTCCTCGAGGAAATGGCCGGGTATAGTTCGACAGATAATTCTGAAAAGGCTGCGCGTGCACGCGGGCTGACGAAGATACCCGCGAAATTTTTAGCCCTACAAGTGACGGGCGGCTCGACCTCTATGGTTGATGCGTATGAGAAAATGCGTCTCGCAGGGGCATCAGCCCGTGCGGCCTTGTTAAAAGCGGCAGCCAAACGGTTTGATGTGGATGTGGACACGCTCACAACAATGGCAGGGCATGTGGTTGCCCCATCAGGTGAGAGATTTGCTTATACGCAATTGGCGGAAGACGCCGCTAAGGTTAAGCTACCCAAGCGTCCTAAGTTAAGAGCCAAATCAGATTGGAAGCTACTGGGTAAATCCTTGCCGAGGTTAGACATGGTTGGCAAAGCAACGGGAACGGAAACCTACAGCCTTGATGTGCGTTTGCCGAATATGCTTTATGCAGCCCTCAAGATGGGGCCAATGGTTGGCGCTCAATTGGAGACATATGACGCGTCGGCGGCGAAAGATATGCCAGGGGTTGAAGCTATCCTTCCGATCTCTGATGGTGTGGCGGTTTTAGCGCGTAATAGCTGGGCGGCCATGCAAGCCGCGCAAGAGATTAGCGCCGAGTTTAAGGCGCCTGATTACCGACAATCATCTGATGAACAATTCGCAGCTTTTGCGACGCAATTTAACGACGATCACCTTGACGATGAAAGCCGTAATGATGGCGATATTGAAGGGGCCTTGCAGTCTGGCAATATTATCGAGCGTGAATATAGCGTGCCTTATTTGGCCCATGCGACGATGGAACCGATGAACGCCACGGCGCAACTTAAAGACGGACGTCTTGATATTTGGGTTGGTACGCAATCTCCTCTGGCGTTGCAGCAGATAGCGAGAACGGTGACAGGGCTTGAGATGGAAAATATCCATGTGCATACTCTGGCCATGGGCGGAGGTTTTGGGCGGCGCAGTGAAACGGATTATGCTATTCAAGCTGTAGAAATAGCCCAGCAGCTCCAAGGGCGTCCTGTGAAGCTGACGTGGTCGCGTGAAGATGATATGCGCCACGATGTTTACCGCCCTATGGCGACGGCGCGGTTTAAGGGCAAAATTGAAAACGGGAAAGCGGCCGCTTTGGACGGTCAATTAATGTGTGCCTCAACATTGGAATCAGCGATGGGACGGAGTGGTATGCCAGCGCCGGGTTCCGATTTTTCTACGGTTCAGGCGGCGTGGGATCAACCTTTTGATATTCCTAATTACCGTATTCGCGGCTACCGTAGCCAACAGCAATTACCGCTCGGCTATTGGCGCTCTGTCGGGGCGTCGCAAAATGCGTTTTTTCACGATAGTATGATGGATGAAATGGCCCACGCGGCGGGGGTTGATCCGCTTGAATTTAGGCTGCAATCCATCAACCATATGCCGAGCCGTAAGGTTCTGGAACGTGTGGGGGAGATGTCCTCGTGGGGGAGTATTCTACCAGCGGGTCGTGCGCGCGGCATAGGATTTTGCTTATCCTTCGGTGTACCTTCGGCGCAGGTGATTGAAATCTCACAAACAGATGACGGCATAAAGTTAGAGAAAGCCTTTGCCGTGGTGGATGTCGGCACAGTACTTGATCCGCGCAATGTCGAAGCACAAGTTTTCGGCGGTATGACTTTTGGATTAACGGCGGCGATTATGGGCGAGATCACCGTTGAGGGCGGCGAGGTCGTTCAAGGTAATTTCGATAGTTACGACGCGCTGCGGATGTACCAAGCGCCGACATTTGAGGTCGAAATTTTGGAAAATGAACCGCATATTCGCGGCATTGGTGAACCAGGAACGCCGCCTGCGGCTCCCGCTATTGTGAACGCTATCTTTGCGTTAACGGGACGTCGACTAAGGTCGCTGCCTTTGAATAAGCACGTGGATTTTGTTTAAGGCATAAATTTACTGATCTTGACGAAGATTTTGCATAATCATATGGCTGATTAGAGTATTCAGGGCTAGCGGTTTGCCACGTGAGGCCTTATTTACTCTGAATGTAATATCAGGCTGTGATGCTAAAGGGAGACCTCCAATGACAAAACAAATCAAATCAGAAATTGTCGGAAATGTCGGGCGGATTACGCTGAACCGTGTCAAAGCGCTGAATGCGTTGACATTTGAAATGTGCGAAGCGATCACGGAGAAAATGACGGCTTGGGAGGATGATCCTAATGTTGGCGCCGTCGTGATTGACGGGGCGGGTGACCGCGCCTTTTGCGCCGGTGGCGACGTGGTCATGCTCCACGATAGCGGTAAGGCCAAGGATAAACAGGCCGAAGACTTTTGGCGCATTGAATATGCGCTCAATGAGCTGATACAACGCTACGCAAAACCTTATATCACGTTGATCGACGGGATTGTTATGGGCGGCGGCGTCGGCCTGTCTGTCCACGGTCAATACCGGGTGGCAGGGGATGACACTCTTTTTGCGATGCCAGAAACGGGCATTGGTTATTTCCCTGATGTTGGCGGAACATATTTCCTCCCGCGTCTTGGGGCAGCTGTGGGTCAGTGGCTCGGATTGACGGGCGCTCGGTTAAAAACGGCGGAATGTTGCGCCCTCGGGATTGCCACACATTATGTGCCGACTGAAAAGCACGGTGAATTAATTGAAGCTCTTGGGAAAGCCAAACTTGATGGATCAAGTGAAGCGGTTGAAAAAATTCTCAAAAAACATAGCCGTAAAGCCCCTAAAGCTGAGGCGGTTAATCCGTCCGTCGGGGCATTTTTTGCTGAGAGTGCGGCAGAGGTTTTGGAAAACCTTGATCGTGACGAAAGTGAATGGGCCGCTACGCAAGCCAAGAACATGCGCAAGAAATCTCCCTTGGCTTTGGCCGTGACCTTTGAGGCGCTTAAGCGCGGCGGGCAAATGACTTTCCGCGAAGCTATGAGCATGGAGCTTGATGTCTCGCTAAACTTCCACAAGACGCAAGATTTCTACGAAGGCATCCGCGCGCAACTCATCGACAAAGACCGCAACCCGCAATGGTCGCACGAAAAGGTTGCGAAGGTGACGAAAGCGCAAATAGAACGCCTGTTTAAGACCAAGGCTAAGCCACCGCTCGAATTTTTGGAGTAAAGCTTAAAGCCGTTTTGCTAATTCAGTCATGACTTGTGTGATTGAATTAAAGGGCGAAACTGTTTTCGCAAAACCGCCTACCCCGACGAAAGTCGGGGTCTTTTAACTTATGTGCGAATGGCAAGAGATCCCGACTTTCGCCGGGGTTTTCGGGTGCCGTAATAGACGTCGCCTCACTAAAGGCGCGTATAAACTTAGTGAATGGCTCGTTGCTTTAGAAGGAGCGCCTGTCCGTCTTTAACTTGAACTTCGAAATGCGGGTCGGACGGTTTGCCTTCAATGAAGACTTCATAGATGATTGATCCGTCTTCGGTTTGTTGGCTCTCGATAATCCGCGCGACGGCGGCTCCGTCTTTACTCGCGCCGTTCACAAGATCACGCGCATCTTTTGGGACAGTCTCCCATGAAATATCACGCTGAATTTCGACGACCTGCGGCCCGGCGTCGGTCATCAATATATCAAATTCAATCTCGTCGCCATTTGGAAGCTCACCCTCGACATCAAAATAAACACGATCATCACGGCGTTTGCGTAGGACTTCTGTCATCGTAAAGTCAGCCCGCATGGCGCTCGCCGCGGCTTTGACATTTTCTGGCACATCCGCGAGGGCAATATTTGTGACCTCAGCGGCGGAAGGCCTCGGAGCCTCCGTTTCAGCCGCACAGGCCATCAGTGAAGCTGTGAAAAAAATAGCAGCGAATTTCATCGTGTTTTTATATGGCAATTAATATCTCCTTTGACGCGAAAAAATACTCACAAACGTTGCCATATAACAAAACCCTTAGAAACAAAAAAAAACCAATGTGTACAGAAAATGCAATAGTGCTTCCATCTACCGCATTAAAACGGGCTTGTATGTTTGAACCGAAGGGCTTAATTCGACTTTAGTTGGTTTAAACCGTCATAAGGCTATTTGGAGACGACATGCGTTATATCGCTTACGGACTTGTTTTATTGTCAGCTGTTTTAGGCTATTTTTCCGTCTATCCATTGTGGGTCGTGCCCGTAGCTTTGGTGACGAGTTTGATCTTTATTTCGTCGCGGCAAAAATGGTTAAAGGATAATCCACCTGCTGTGCCCGTAAATAAAATGGTTGATGGACTTTATCTGTTTTTCTTACATCTCTTGATGAATTTCACGGCCTTTGCCCTTGGTTTCCTGCTTTACTACGCGCTTAATTATTCCGCTTAGGGGCTATACAGGTGAAGGTTTGCGCAGGCGGTTCTTTTTCCACGCGCCGATGCTAAAGACAATCACAGCTAACCAAATGAAACCAAAACACCAAGCATGAGCAAGAGTGAAAGCCTCTCCGTAATAAACCGCACAAGCAAATTGCAATGTCGGGGCGATATATTGTAAAAACCCTAGTGTTGAAAGCGCCATGCGCCGTGCGGCTACGGCAAAGAAAAATAGTGGGATGACAGTTAGTGGGCCGAGGAGCAACATTAACATGTCCATCTCCACAGTATTATTATAGAGAAACTTCAAATCTCCTGCCGCGTAGAGCCAGTATAAATAGGCAATGGACGGTAGAAAAAGAACCGCGCATTCAACAAACAGACCGGGCATAGCACCTGCGTCTACCTTCTTGCGAATAACGCCGTAAAACCCAAAGGTCAGAGCTAGTATCAATGCGATATAGGGAAAGGCGCCGCCGTATAGAGTCAAAATTAAAACACCCGTAGCGGCTAATCCTACGGCTATATATTGTAATTTGTTCAGACTCTCTTTGAAAAAGAAAATGCCCATTACAACATTTAAAAGTGGGTTGATATAATAGCCCAAACTGGCTTGAAAGATTTCATCAATTTGTACAGCCCAAATATAAACGCCCCAATTCACTGCGATCAATACGGAAGACATTAGGAACATCAGTAGAGTTTTCGGGTGTCCTAATATCTTGAAGACTGCAGGCCATTGTCGACGTAAAAGAATTATAATAGCGGCAAAAGGTGCACCCCAAAGAATGCGGTGAGCTAAAATTTCAAGGGCAGGCACGGACTCCGTGAATTTAAAATATATAGGGAAGAACCCCCATGCTAAATAGGCGGCGAGGCCTGCGGCTAAGCCTGAGCTCACTAAGCGTTGCCCTGTGGTCACGCTGGACTTGTTTTCGTCTGTTTCGTGCATCATAGCGCTATTTCATGGATTTAGACGACTGGCTAGTGTTTGCGGATTAAATTCCGCTTGACTTGAGAGTAAGGCAGATTAGAAGACGGTCATTCACGGGCAGGTGTGGTGCCGCCGTTTTAATCGCATACCAAATAGGTTGGTGTGCCGGACCACGTCAAAATTGAAAGGAACTCGCCATGTCTAAGCGCGATTCTGTTAAATATAAAATTGACCGACGGATGGGTGAAAACATCTGGGGTCGTCCAAAATCTCCTGTTAATAAGCGTCCATACCCTCCGGGACAACATGGCCAAGCGCGTAAAGGTAAGCTTTCCGATTTCGGTATCCAGCTCCGCGCTAAGCAAAAGCTTAAAGGCTATTACGGTAATATCACCGAAAAGCAATTCCGCCGCACATATGATGAAGCCACACGTCAAAAGGGCGATGCGTCTGAAAACCTTATCGGCCTCTTAGAGCGCCGTCTTGACGCGGTCGTTTACCGGACAAAATTTGTTCCAACCGTTTTTGCGGCGCGTCAGTTCGTCAACCACGGTCATGTTCTTGTAAATGGTAAAAAGGTCAATATCCCGTCTTACCGCTGTAAAGAAGGCGACGTTATTGAAGTCCGTGAAAAGTCACGTACAATGGCGCTTGTTCTTGAAGCTCTTGAAAGTGCAGAGCGTGATATTCCTGAATATATCAGCCTTGACCCAAGTGCGATGAAGTCGACATTTGTTCGCGTCCCAAAATCTGATGAAGTTCCGTACCCTGTTACAATGGAACCTAATCTTGTGGTCGAATTCTACTCTCGTTAATCGGGAGATACAGATAGAAAAAACCCGCTTGGTTCGGCCAAGCGGGTTTTTTTATGGCTAAATAAAGGGTGTCACGTCCCTTTATGTTCGCCGCCAAACGATATCGTATCGCTCATTATTATTAACGCGCACTTGGCTTTCCAAAACATACATAGCTGTCTCCACCATTTGAAGGCGTTGGGTTCCTATAGTGTTACCAGTAATTTCGATGGTTTCTGTTTGGACAACTTGGCACTCAAATAATTCGACAATAGGGACGTTTTTACAGCGTTTAATCGTTAAAGTAGCTTCGGCATGCTCAGGGAGAATATATTGTACCTGAAGGGATTTTCCGCTCCGTACATATGCTTTTTTCATTTTTACATATTCACGCAGAGGAGCCGCAAAGCCCCACTTGCTTGGTTTGTCAGTCAAATATTGCGCACCAAATTGAGATACAGGCTGACTGGTCGCTGTATTAATTATGCGATTAAAATTAACATAGGCTGGGATATATTTAAAGAGAGCATAAACGATTACTAAAAGCAGGCTTAGTTTTATCGCTAAGGTAGGGCCAGATAAAACGGTTTCAATCTTTTGGTTTCGACCCTGTTTTCGTGCCTTTTCATTTTTCATGGACGCACGTTCTTTTGCTTTATCCCATATATCACTGGTTGCCATTTTGGCCTCCTTATCCCTACTATTGTATGTCCGTATGGGAAGAAGGTTACTAAAGCCGTTAACTTGAGCTGTAAGTTGGATTTAAGGTAAATAAAGGGTTGTGTAATTATGATCCAGAGGGTTTAGCCTTGAATTAAGCCTTTGTCGGTCAAAAAGGATTTTAACTCACCCGTTTCAAACATCTCACGCATAATATCACATCCGCCCATAAATTCGCCTTTAATAAAGACTTGAGGAATTGTCGGCCAATTATTGACGTCTTTAATACCTTGGCGGATTTCAGGGTTTTCCAGTACATTGACGCTATGATAATCTGCACCCAGATAGTCAAAGATTTGAACGACTGTTGAAGAAAAACCACATTGCGGGAAGGTGGGGGTTCCTTTCATATAAAGGACAATGTCATTGCTTGTAACAGTGTTCTTGATTGTATCGTGTGCTGTATCGGTCATGTTGAACTCCATATTCAAAATAGAGATAGTCATTTGGTTTGTAAAATCAAGGCTTGTGCGGTCTTGGTCGCAGCCTTGTGATATATTCTAGGTTAACGGGATAACTGTTTAGGGCGCACGTGTTTCAAGCGCCAAAGCATGTAACTCGCCGTCTATGCCGTCCATCTTGCCTTTTAGAGAGGCGTAGACCATTTGATGTTGTGCAACACGGGGCTTACCTGCGAATTTAGGACTACTTATAACCGCTTTCCAGTGATTATTGTCCCCTGCGAGATCAATGAGTTCGATCGCCGCTTCGGGAAATTCTTCACGCAGGTAGCGCTCTAATGTGTCGCGGTTCATCGCCATTTAAGTCGAGTCTCCAGCCATATATTGAGGTAACCAATTTTCGTGCGCCGATCTTAATTTGCTTAGAGACACATCCACTTTATCTGCGATTTGGAAACGCTCTCCGCCGACTGTTCCAATTTTCTGCACACTTATCCCCGAACCTGCGGCTGTTGAAAGAATAGGGTTCGCACTGTTGGGTTCAACGGCCATTAAATATCGGGCCTGGTCTTCACCAAACATATATGCGTGGGACGGGATGTCAGGGTTAACATTTGTCAGCTTGGCTCCAACATTAGAGCTTAGACAGAGTTCCGCTGCGGCCATCGCAAGGCCACCATCCGAACAATCGTGAACGGCATTAACACGTCGGAGTCGAATTAATTTACGGACATAGTCGCCATTGCGAATTTCGTCTTCAAAATCAACAGGCGGAGGAGACCCAACTTCACGGCCTTCAATTTCACGTAAGTAAAGGCTGGCTCCAAGCCACCCTTTCATGTCACCGATGAGGAGTAAAACATCCCCTTCTTTTGCGCCGCTAAGAGAAGAAACAAAGCTTGTATCTGGTATAAGGCCAACGCCGCCTACGGCTGGTGTAGGTGGGATAGCGACGCCGTTCGTCTCATTATATAAGGAGACATTACCTGACACGACGGGGTAATTTAGCGCACGGCAAGCTTCGTTCATGCCTTGGATACATCCAACTAATTGCCCCATAATCTCTGGTCGTTCAGGATTGCCAAAATTAAGACAATCAGTAATAGCTATCGGGTCTGCGCCTGTACATGTTAGGTTGCGCCATGTTTCCACAACGCATTGGCGTCCGCCTTCGACAGGGTCAGCAAAGCAGTAACGTGGGGTTACATCGGAGGTGATAGCGACGGCCTTTTGTGTGCCGTGAATTCTGACTACGGCTGCCCCGCCGCCGCTCTGGGAGCTATCCATAGTATCGGTCATAACATGGCGATCATATTGTTCCCAAATCCAACGTTTAGACGCAATATCAGGGCAACCAATGAGCTTTAATAGCGTGTCATTGTAATTGTCAGGCTCTTGAATTGAGGTGTTTTTAATTTCAATCGGTGTTCCGGGTATAGTAAAGGCGCGGTCATAATTAGGCGCATCATCTGCCAACGGTGCGATGGGAATATCGCAGACGGTTTTGCGGTTGTGCTTTAAAACCAAATGACCCGTATCGGTTGTTACACCAACCTTTGCGACGTCCAATTCCCATTTTTCAAAAATCTCATAAGCCAGATGTTCTTTGCCAGGTTTTAAGACCATGAGCATGCGTTCTTGCGACTCTGACAGCATCATTTCGTAAGGGGTCATACCCTCTTCACGCTGGGGGACTTTGTCGAGGTTGAGCTCGATTCCGACACCGCCTTTATCCGCCATTTCAACGGAAGACGATGTGAGGCCTGCTGCACCCATGTCTTGAATGCCGATAATAGCATCAGTAGCCATCAGCTCCATGCAAGCTTCAATGAGGAGTTTTTCTGTGAACGGATCTCCAACTTGGACGGTAGGGCGCTTTTCTTCGCTATCATCATCAAATTCAGCTGATGCCATAGTCGCGCCGTGAATGCCGTCACGACCTGTCTTTGAGCCGACGTAAAAGATCGGATTACCAACGCCGCTGGCCGCAGAGTAAAAGACTTTATCCGTACGGGCATGTCCAACGCACATGGCATTGACGAGGATGTTGCCATTATAGCCTTTGTGAAAATTTGTCTCGCCGCCCACTGTTGGAACGCCAACACAATTGCCGTAACCGCCAATGCCAGCAACAACGCCGCTAACAAGACTGCGTGTTTTGGGATGATCAGGCTCACCAAATCGAAGTGCATTCAGTAGGGCTATTGGACGCGCGCCCATCGTAAAGACATCGCGCATAATGCCGCCTACACCCGTCGCAGCCCCTTGGTAGGGTTCAATATAAGAGGGGTGGTTATGGCTTTCCATTTTGAAGATGATGCAATCGCCATCGCCAATATCAATAACACCTGCATTTTCACCAGGACCCTGGATGACTTTATCGCCTTTGGTCAAGAATTTCGCGAGATGACGTCGGGATGATTTATATGAGCAATGCTCCGACCACATAACAGAAAATATGCCGAGCTCATTAATGTTAGGCTCACGCCCCAAACGATCTAGAATGATTTGATATTCACTCTCAGAGAGACCGTGTTCAGATACCATTTCTGGTGTAATTTTAGGTTTTTTAGCCATTAGATTGACTCGATAATTGATTTGAAGAAATCCAGACCGTCTGTACCGCCGTGGGCACTATCAATCGCGCGTTCAGGGTGAGGCATCATACCAAAAACATTGCCGGCTTCATTACAAATTCCTGCAATATCTTTTACAGATCCGTTTGGGTTATCATCATATTTAAATAAGACTTGCCCGTTTTTTTCTAATCTTTTTACAGTCTCATCATCGGCGAAATAATTGCCATCATGGTGAGCGATAGGAAAGGTAACCGTGTCGACATTGTCATATCGTTTCGTGAAACGTGTGTTCGTATTCGTGACCTTTAATTTTTGCGGACGACAAACAAATTTAAGTCCTTTATTACGAACCAACGCCCCGGGTAACAGGCCTGTCTCTGTTAGAATTTGAAAGCCGTTACAAAAGCCAGTTACAACAAGCCCTTTATTGGCTTTGGCGACAAGATCTTGAACGATAGGTGAGCGAGACGCTATCGCGCCGCAACGTAGATAGTCACCATAAGAGAATCCGCCCGGTATAACGACAAATTCAATATCTTTTGGTATTTCAGTTTCCCGATGCCAAATCATTTCCGCTTTACGGCCTGTGACCTTTTCAAGGGCCACAGCGGCGTCACGGTCGCAATTTGATGCGGGGAAGACGATAACGGCTGTTCTCATCGCCCTAGTCCTCTATGTCTATTCGGTAGCTTTCTATCACCATATTGGCGAGGAGCTTTTCACACATGGCTTTAACGTCTTCTTCGGCCTGAGATTTGTCTTCGTGAGTGAGATCAAGTTCGATAACTTTACCTTGTCGTGCATCTTTGACACCCTCAAATCCTAGATCGTTAAGGGCGCGTGCTATGGCACGTCCTTGCGGGTCAAGTACGCCAGTTTTCAGGCCAATATGAATAATCGCTTTCATGGGGGATCCTATTGAATGATCAGTCTTTGTTAGGACGTGTCGGGAAGGGCGCGATATTATCGCCACCCGTTTGATTAGGTTTTAATATTCCAAGTCGCGTGGCGACTTCGCTGTAGGCTTCGGTGACATCGCCAAGGTCGCGACGGAAACGGTCTTTATCTAGTTTCTTATTCGTCTCCCAATCCCACAAACGGCAGCTATCAGGGCTAATCTCATCCGCAAGAATAATTTGGTGTCCGCCTTCAGGTAAATTAAGACGTCCAAATTCAATTTTGAAATCGACTAAGCGGATGCCGACGGCGGCAAAAAGACCTTGCATATAGTCATTAATACGTAAGCTCATGGCGAGGATTTCATCCACCTCGGATTCGCTCGCCCACCCAAAGGCGTGGATATGTTCTTCGGCAATAAGTGGATCGCCAAGGTCGTCACGCTTGAGGCAAAATTCGACAATAGTGCGTGGCAAGCGTTCGCCTTCTTCAATCCCAAGGCGTTTGGACATGGTTCCTGCAGCGACATTTCGGCAAATCACTTCAAGGGGAACAATTTCGACCTTCTTGATGAGCTGTTCGCGCATGTTGAGACGTTTGATGAAGTGAGTCGGGATACCTATTTCAGCAAGGCGCAACATCATATATTCGGAAATACGGTTGTTCAGCACACCTTTCCCGTCAAGCGTGGCTTTTTTCTGGGCGTTAAAGGCTGTCGCATCATCTTTAAAATATTGGATAAGGGTTCCCGGTTCAGGGCCCTCATAAAGGATTTTGGCTTTGCCTTCATATATTTGCTTACGGCGGCTCATGGGCGCTCCTAATCGTAGGCGAGAGCCTTTATGACTCTTGAGCCGCGCTGATATACGAAAGCAGTTCGTCGGGCAATGATTCTCCGCGTCTTTTCACATAAAATTTTAACATTTTATAATATTATTGTCGTGGAGGGGGAGGGCATAAATATAAGGGCAGTAATCTTATGAAGAAAAACGATAGACTTTGAACCCCTGAAAACTAAACGAACATAAACTCGTTCTTGAGCCTTATTTGACGGTCATAAGAATTTATGCTATTGTATTAAATATCAAATTGGGAGTCGTAATATGTTTAAATCAAAATTATCTTTAGTAGCCGTAACTGTATCGTCAATCTGCCTCTTGGCGGTTTCTCCAGCAAGTTTCGCAAATGGCTTTAACAGCTATGGTGGTTCTTCATCTAGTCATGGGTTTAACCAGAGTTATTCTCCAAGTATATCGTCCAGCACGGGTGGTTTAACGTCGGGTGTTTTTGAGAAAAAAGGGCGAAATATAAGTAGTACGGCAAGTTTTTATTATAGAGTCGGCGTTAATAATTTTAAAAAGGGACATATGGAAAAAGCTGAAAGAGCTTTTAAAGCTGTTCTTAGAGCAGATGGTCTCGATACGCAGGCAAATTTTTACCTTGCTAAAATCAAACTGCAAGAGGGTGATGAGTCTAAAGCCCTTGAATATGCGAAAGCTTATCATTCTGTAAAATAAACGGACTTGAGCTTATTTATGATTAACGATAGAGTTGGCTAGAGTCCATATATCTGGGCTCTGCTAACCTTTGTCGACTCTAGTGTTAGAGAATTTAATTATTAGGGGCAGGACAGGTAAAGTCGAGCGGAGCCTGATCTTGCACAGCGTAAGTTTTAAGATTGCGCACATGTGTCGCCATATCTTGCGGTGAATATTTCAAATTTACGCAACCGAGTGTTCGTTTTGTTGTTGCATCTATAATGGCAGCAAAC
>JBDXGZ010000009.1:0-12588 GCA_039989855.1 Maricaulaceae bacterium
TACAGGGTGCGCACCAATCGGCACGGAACATAACAACATAAAGTTCAGTCGGGTTTTGTGCGGCGGCTTGGGGGGCAAGCCAAGAGGCCATGGCTAAAGTCAGAAATGCACTTGTACGTGTTATAAAATGTCTCATGTGCCCTCCTATGTGTTTTCTTGACTGAACTCTAGATGAATAATGAGCTATTTATGCAAATAAAACGCCAGCTCCATAAAATGAAACTGGCGTTTTTAAACCTATATATTTCTATATTAAGTTTATTTTGGATCTATGTTGTACGCAAGAGGGCATTTTGTTGTTTTGCCTTTTCTTTAGAAAAATGGATCCAAAAAAGGATAAGTTAGCGTTAAGTTTTGCAATATGGTAAACACACTATTAATACTTGCCTCTTAGTCATTTCACACTAGTATGGTGTAATTATGGCTATGGGGTTCCCTCAATGAATTTTTTTCGTGTATGGTTAGGGCTGACAATAAATAAGCGGATCATGTCGGCATTGAGTGTCATGGTGACGATTGCAGCATTCTTGGCCCTTACAAATATTGCGTTAAAACCAAAAATGGAAATTTTATATGGCGGTTTGGAGCCGTCTGTTGCGGGTGAGGTTATCACAAAATTAAGCGGCATGGATGTTGCTTATGAAGTTCGCGGTAATACGATATATGCTGATGTAAGTCGTCGCGATGTCTTGCGTTTAGAGTTAGCAAAAGATGGTCTGCCTAGGCAAAGCGTCGTGGGCTATGAATTGTTTGACGACATTAATAGCTTTGCGATGACGTCTGAAATGTTTGATTCAAATTACTGGCGGGCAAAGCAGGGGGAGCTTACCCGCACCTTGTTAACGATGCCGTATATAAAATCTGCACGTGTTCATATTGGTGTGGAGGGAACGGATAAAAGATCAGGTCAAAAAACTGCGTCTGTTACGATAACGGGTGTTTCACGTTTGACTTCAGAGCAAGCGAAAGCGATACAATATCTTACAGCTTTAGCCGTGGCAGGGCTCGATCCAGACGCTGTTTCGGTCATTGATTCTAACTATGGTGTCCTAGTGGGCCCTGGAGGTGGTAGCGCGGTGGCCGAGGGCGGGAGTGGTGAGACTGCGCTTGAAGCGAAAATAAAGAGAAATCTACTTAGTATGTTGGAGGCACGGGTTGGGCCTGGAAATGTACGTATTAATCTTTCCATTGATATTGATCGCGTTCAAGAAGTTAAAACGGAGCGGCGGTTTGACCCAGATGGCCGTGTCGTGAAAACGCAAACCTCTAATGAAGTGACTGACAGCCGTTCTGGTACAAATGGATCTGTAACGGTAGCAAGCAATTTGCCTGAGGGTGAGGGAGCTGCGGGAACGGAGGAGTTTGACCGGAGTGAAGTTGTTGAAAGTACGACCTATGAGATTTCAGAGGTTGTGTTGAGTACGGAAAAGCAAGCGGGTGCCATTAAACGGATGACTGTAGCTGTTTTGGTGAGTGATTTAGCTGTCCGTGCGGAGGATGGTTCGGTGTCTTTTACGCCTCGAACGGAGCAAGAGGTGACTGATTTGAGAGAGTTAGCGGCAAGCGCTGTTGGTCTTGATCCGCGACGTGGAGATGAGCTGACTATAAAGAGTTTACCGTTTGATCGGCCGGCAGTGCTTCCTTTAACGGAGTCCCCAAGCTTATTGAGTCAATTTTTAGAGCGATATTTGTGGAGTTTTATACAATCCGTATTGCTTGCGACTACAGTGCTCGTTTTGGGGTTGTTTGTTGTACGTCCGATGTTGAGTTCGTCTGAGCAAGGAGGTAATTTGCCTGGATTGGAGCCTATGGAGTTAGGTTTTGATGGGGCGGGAGGATTTTCTGATGCGGGTGGCTTGCCTGCGCTTGAAGCTTTGCCGGGAATGGCAGGTGGGGATGACATGGGGTTTGCAGGTAATGTGATGTCAATGGATGACTATCAAGAGGACCCTCTTGATAATTTACGGATAGCTGCGGCAGATGATCCGGCTGAAGTGGCTGATGTATTGTCATCTTGGATTGCCGACGGTTAAGTCTTCAACTTAAGTTAAGTTAAATTGAGCAATGTTGGTCGGGTTCGCGGTGTGTTTTGCGAAGGGGCAGCCCGTTTACCCTCGTTATTTGTTATGGTTTTTCTATAAATTTATATGGGACGTGGTTTCATTTGTTTTTCGAAACCATTTCTTTACTAAATTGCGAGTAACACCATTGTGGTGTAGTGCGGGTTTGCATTATTTATTAAGTCAAACTATTTGAGGGTTGGGCATGAGCTTTGTTAGACGTTTAAAAATTGCTGTTAAAATACCAGTTATCATCATATTGCTTGGGCTTGTAGCGGCCTCCATAACAGCGGGGTTGAGCTATAATAAAGCGAAGGTCAGCTTGGTGACTGAGAGCGAAAACAAGCTCAATGCTATTTTGGAAAACCGTAAGGACGGTCTTAATGTCTTCTTGTCGGGCGTTGAATCTGATTTATTGACGCAAAGCACAAACCCGACAGTTAATTCGGCGCTTGCTGAATTTCAAGCGGCTTACGCTGAGATACCAGGTAACCGTGAGCGTTACTTGAAAGATTTGTATATTACAGAAAATCCTCACCCGACGGGCAGTAAAGAAAATTACGATATGGCCCCAGATGGATCTACTTATAGTAATGTGCATAATAAGTACCATCCGTATTTTAGAACGGTTTTACGTGACAGAGGCTATTACGATATTTTCTTATTCGATAAAGAAGGTAGCCTTGTATATACTGTTTTCAAAGAATTAGATTATGCGACTAATTTAATGAGTGGGAAGTGGGCGAGCACCGATTTAGGCAATGCTTTCCGTGCGGCAAAGGTAAGCAGTAGTCCTACATTTTTTGATTTTAAGCCCTACGGACCAAGTTATGATGCGCCAGCAAGCTTTATATCTATGCCTTTAAATAATGCTTCAGGTGAATTTACGGGCGCTCTCGTTTTTCAAATGCCTGTTGACCGTCTTAATGCTGTTATGAGTCAAAATGCAGGATTGGGCGAAACGGGGGAGTCCTTTGTTGTTGGGGAAGATTATTTGATGCGTTCAAATTCTCGGTTTTCAGAAGAGACAACTATTTTGAAGAAGGAAGTTAAATCGCATGCTGTTACAGAAGCTCTTGCGAGGCAGGAAGGTGTTGAAGAAGTTATAGACGGTGGTGGTGTTAAGAGAGTTGTTGCTTATAGTTCTTTAGAATATTTAGGGACGAAATGGGCGATTGTTATTCAACAAAGTTCAGCGGAGCTGTTTGCACCTATTGCCGATTTGAAGCGTCAAATTATAATCCAGCTATTACTAACGTCGTTAGTTCTTGCTGGTGTAGGTGTGTTGATTGGTAGAAGTATTTCACGTCCGATTTCAAAAATCGGAGACGCGATGAATAATGTCGCTAGTGGTGATAAGTCTGCGGAGATTCCTTACACCCAGCGTGGCGATGAGATCGGTGACATGTCTACATCTCTTTCTAAGTTTCAAAGTGAACTGAGAGTAGCAGATGAAGCTAATTTAGTGTCTATGTTTAAAGGTTCAGCTTTTGATGGATCTGCGACGCCGATGATGATTGTTGATAAAAATTCAAATATTATTTTCGTGAATGATGGCTCGAAGACTTTATTCCATGATTACTCTCATATATTTAGTAAAATTTGGACTAAATTTGACCCTGAAAACGTTATGGGCTTGAAGGTTGATCTTTTTAAAATTGACCCGACACTAGAAAGACGATCTTTGTCAGACTCGAGTTCGTTACCTTTTGATGTTGAGTTGACAATAGACGATTCTAAGTTTCAGGTTTGTGTTGGTGGTGTGTTCGACCGTGATGGCGAATATGTCGGCAACGTTATGCAGTGGGATAATGTAACTGTTGCGCGTACCAATGCGGGTATTCTTGAGGCGCTTGATAATTCACAGGCGATGATTGAGTTTGATCTAGATGCTCGTATTTTAACAGCAAATAGAAACTTCTTGGCTGCTTCTGGTTACGAACTTTCAGAAATTAAAGGGAGGTTTCATAAAATGTTCTGTGACCCTACCTATGCTAATTCTGACGAGTATAAAGATTTCTGGCGTCGATTAGGGGCAGGAGAGGTCATTATTGATAAGTTCAAACGTTTCAATAAAGCGGGTGATACCTTATGGTTAGATGCTGCCTACAATGCGGTTCGCGATAAGGATGGCAAGGTTTATAAAGTTATCAAAATTGCAAAAGATATTACCGAAAATGTAAGCCTTCGTGACAAACATGAGAAAGAGATTGAAAGTACACGTAAATCTCAAGAATTGGTTGTTAATAGTCTCGCGACAGGACTTAAGGCGTTATCAGACGGTAACCTTGTCGATCGTATAGATCAAAGCTTTGATCCTGAGTATGACCAATTACGTAAAGATTTTAATATAACGATCGATACGCTGAATGATACTATGCAAAAAATCCTGTCGACATCTGTAACTATTCAAAATGGTGCGGTTGAAATGAGCCAAGCGTCTGACGATTTATCAACGCGTACAGAAAACCAGGCTGCTGCTCTTGAAGAAACGGCTGCAGCGCTTGATGAAGTTACTGCTACGGTCAAGCAAACAGCGAAAGCTGCTGAAGAGGCTCGAGGACTTGTAACGTCAGCTCGGAATGATGCTGAAACGGGTGGTCGCGTTGTTCGTGAAACAGTTGAGGCGATGGGTTCTATTAAAGAGTCGTCTGAGAAGATCTCACAAATTATTGGTGTAATTGATGAAATCGCCTTCCAAACTAACTTACTTGCGCTGAACGCTGGTGTTGAAGCGGCGAGAGCCGGTGAAGCGGGGCGTGGATTCGCGGTGGTTGCCTCTGAGGTGAGAGCGCTTGCTCAACGATCTTCTGATGCTGCGAAAGACATCAAAGACCTTATTTCAGCAAGTGCACAGCATGTTCAGACCGGAGTGACCTTGGTGGACCAAACAGGTACGGCGCTTGATAAACTTGTGTCTCAGGTTGCGAATGTTGATGCCTTGGTTTCCGACATTGCATCTTCTGCTAATGAGCAAGCTACAGGCCTTGGTGAGGTTAACAGTGCTGTCAATGATATGGACCGTGTGACGCAAAAAAATGCAGCTATGGTTGAAGAATCTACGGCGGCTTGTCACAATCTCACAAATGATTCAAATGAACTGACGCGCCTCGTAAAGCATTTCAATGTCGGTGGACCTGACAATAAAAATGTGGCTCATATTGGTGCCCATGTGAGTGCTGCTCAGCCGCAACAGAACGTACCCGTTAGAGCTCAGCAAAAAAGAGTAGCAGAGTACATAAGTTCCAGCCAAGGATCACTTGCTGTGGATGTGTCTGATGACAATGATTGGCAAGATTTTTAGGTGAAAAGGATTTTAGGTAAATATAGTTGAGGGATTATCTGTGAAAAAAGTTACTGTATTAATTGTAGATGATTCGCCAACTATGCGATCCGTTATCAAAAGAGCCTTGCGCAGAGATGCTGATATTGAAGTTGTTGGCGAAGCTAAAGACCCTTATGATGCGAGAGAAAAAATTAAGGCGCTAAATCCAGATGTCTTGACATTGGATATAGAAATGCCTCGTATGAGTGGCTTACAGTTCTTGAAGAAAATAATGGAACTGCGGCCTATGCCAGTAATTATGCTCTCCAGTTTGACTCAATCTGGGGCTAATGACACTCTCGAGGCTCTCAGTATTGGTGCTTTTGATTGTGTCGCCAAGCCAACGAGTGGCGATTATATTGAAGCCTTAGGTCATTTACCTAAACTGATTAAAGCTGCGAGTAAATATAAGCCTGCAGGTGCAATGAATAAGTTGCCGGTCAAAACGGTGCCTACAAAATCATTTTATCCCGGTGATAAGGTGATTGCGATCGGGTCTTCAACGGGTGGTGTTGAAGCCCTTCAGGCTATTTTAGCAAACTTTCCTGCTAATTGTCCTCCTACAATTATTACGCAACACATGCCGCCATCTTTCTTGGGGACCTTTGCAACTCGGTTGAATAAACTAGTTGAACCTGAGGTGTCTTTAGCGTCTCAGGGGGCTGTACTAAGCCCTGGTAAGGTTTACTTAGCCCCTGGCGGGGATCATCATTTAGAAATTAAAGGCCATCATAAAATCAATTGCCATTTATTGAGCGGGGGTCGAGTATCCGGACATATTCCTTCCGTTGACGTGATGTTTAATTCAGTCGCATCTACCTTAGGGGAAAGAGCTATTGGTGTTATACTAACAGGAATGGGCCGTGACGGCGCAAAGGGGTTGCTAGAAATTAGACGTGCAGGTGGCCGTACATTAGGGCAAGATGAACGGTCTTGTGTTGTATATGGTATGCCTCGTGCAGCATATGAGATAGGGGCAGTCGAGAGACAAGTATCTTTAAAAGCAATCGGGGCTGGTATTCTAGCTTTAGCCTCGGAAGCATCTAAGGCTCGTAAAACTGCATGATTAATCAAACTAAACTAGTAAAACACAAATCTATAAATGTAATTCAAGGGGATTACGCTGTATCAATAGAAAGAAATGTCACTTTGACGACTGTATTAGGGTCGTGTGTAGCGGCGTGTCTTTATGATCCACGTGCTGAAGTTGGTGGTATGAATCACTTTTTACTTCCCGGTCAACATTCAAATTCCACCGAAAATATGAGTTATGGTTTGAATGCGATGGAGCTTCTGATCAATGAAATGTTAAAACTAGGTGCTGTTAGAAAGCGGTTCCAAGCTAAATTATTCGGTGGGGCTAATATGGGACAAGGTTTTTCCGAGATCGGATCTAAGAATATTGCGTTTGCTCAAGAGTTTTTAGAGCTAGAGGGAATACCTTGTATTTCGAAAAGCCTTGGTGGCGTATCTGCGCGTAGAGTTAAGTTTTGGCCGGCAACAGGTCAAGCTAAGCTTAAAGTAATTGATTGCAAAGATACCATTCAAAGAACTAACGTGATGACAAGAAAGCTTGTGCCAACCGTGTCATCCGATGTTGAATTATTTTAATATCTAGAAAAAATCACATGCACAATCTGTCGTAACAGAGGGTGTGTTATTCTCTTCAGCTAATCCAGCTAAACGACTCGCAAGACCCTTTAAAGGTATTGTGCTGATGGCATTCTGATTTGAATATTGCCAATCGATAGGTGTGTCTTTAGCCAGGTCCGCCCAAAAATTACTCATAGCATCAAGGCTCTGAGTTAAATAATCTAGGTCTTGTATTTTAGCGACATCACTATTGGTTGTAATTGATTGACCGTTAAGTAAGTTAGCAATCGTATCTTGTAGATTCAAAGCAATCACGGAGAGGTCCTGAAGCTCTTTACACGTAGCGGCTGCGACTGACTTTACAACTAAGTCTGTAGAGTTTTTATTCATTTCTTTTTTCTCACAGACGACCGACAACCTTTTCCATACATTGTTTCAGTTGCAGTGTCGTGAATGGCTTTTTAATAAAATTATTGAGACCAAGCTTGATGCCTGCTTGTACAATGCTTGGATCCGGGCTGCCAGTAATCAGGATAAAACCTGTTCTAGTAGTCGGTTTAAAAGATCTTACGGCTCCTAGTAAATCTAATCCACTCATGCCTGGCATGTTGTGATCAGATAAAATCAAATGTACGGGATTATTTGCTAATTTTTTAAAAGCCACGTCACCAGAAGCTTCAAAAGTGTAGTTTTTAACCCCCATCTCTTCGAGAGCATTAATGATTAACCCACGACTGGTTGCCATATCGTCGACTACCATAACCTTAATTTGATCTCTAAGTGCCATTGTACTTCTTTCTTATATTAACTCTGATTAACTCAATACGCATTGGTTCAAATCAATTGGTATCTATCTAAGTCGGTATGTTGTTATGTCTGATTTTTCAAATTTTGGTGCATCTGGCCCAGACAGTCGCTCTGAATGTCCGATATATAAATATCCTTGCGGTGCCATTTGTTCTTTAAAACGAGTCCATATCTTATGCTGTGTAGGCTCATCGAAATATATAACTGTATTCCGACAAAATATAATGTCGAATTTGCCACGCATTGGCCATGAGCTTGCATTCAAATTGAGTTCTCTAAAAGAAATCAGTGATTTAAGGGCGGGGCTTGCAACATAAACATCTCCACTCGGGCCATCAAAGGGTTTAAAGAACTTGTCTTTTAACTTCGTTGGCATCTTTGACATTAGTTTTTCTGGATACATACCACGTCGGGCATCCATCAAAATGTCACGGTCAATATCAGATGCTAGTATTTTGATGTCATATTTAGCGGCATCTGGTAAAAGAGCGAGTAAAATGGATGCGATAGAATAAGGCTCTTGGCCACTAGAGCAACCGCCAGACCAAATACGAACACGTCCGCCTTCTTTAGCTTTTTTGATCAGGGGGGGGAGAGACGTATTCATCAAATGTTTGAAATGATGAGGTTCTCTGAAAAAACGAGTCACATTGGTCGTCAATGCATTTAGCATATAGCGTCGTTCGTCTTTATTGTCAGGGTTCTCAATCAACTGGCAGTAGGCCTGAAAAGATATGATATTTAATTCCCGCAACCTTTTCTGCAAACGTGAATGAACCAGATTCACTTTGTCGTCGCTGAGGGAAATACCCGCCTGTTCGTTAATCACCTTCTTGATGCGATTAAATTCGGCTTGTCCTAACTTTAATTTGGACTTGCCGGCCTGTTGAACAGTCACAGAGCTATGAGCTAGAGCCGACATTATGCGGCTTCAGACTGGATCGTAGACAATATGCTGTCTAGGTTAATGATGCTTATCATTCTGTCCTCTAATGCAACGAGACCTGTCACAAATGATTGTGTCGGATCTCTGTTGAGGTCAGGAGGCGCCTGAATTGTATTACGGTTAATTGTCAGTATATCGGAGACGGCGTCCGCTAAGAGACCGACTACCTGAGAGCCGATTTGAGTAATCATAACGACACTTCGTTCTGATGGCTCATTCGCCTCTAATTCTAACTTCTTGGCAAGGTCTACTATAGGTAACACGGACCCTCTAAGGTTAATTACGCCTCGAACATAATTGGGTGAATCGGGGATGGCTGTTGCAGGTGTCCAGCCACGTATTTCACGCAGTGACATAATATCTATACAATACTCTTGCTCTCCTATTAGGAAAGTTACGAATTCAGATCCCTCAGACTTATCAGCTAAATCTATCTCATGCATAAGCCTCGGCCTTTACTTCTTGTTGTAAGGGTGAAATAATTTGATCAGTTTGAGATCTTGCAATGAGGTCATCAATATCAAGAATAAGCGCTATGCGGCCGTCACCCAAAATAGTAGCCGCGGCAATGCTAGGAACTGATCCGTAATTATCTTCAAGACTTTTGATAACAACTTGTCTTTGGTCCATAATATTATCAACCAAGATTGCGCAAGCGGTTCCATCTTCAGCTTCAACGGACAATATCACGCTCTTCGTTGGAAGTGTCGCCTCTGATCTGAAGCGCAAAGTTTGCCCAAGGTCAATTAGGGGTATGAACGTGCCTCGCACATTAACCACTCTTGTTTTAGGACCTGTTTGATGAATATCTTTAACAATAGGGAGTAATGTTTCTACAATCGCCGTGAGAGGCACGACTAGTGTTTGATTGGCAACTTGAATAAGCATCCCATCGAGAACAGCGAGTGTAAGCGGGAGGCTAATCGTAAATGTTGAACCCTTATCTGGTTGAGAACTAATTGAAATCCTTCCACCAATGCTCTGAATGGCGCGTTTAACAACGTCCATCCCGACTCCGCGACCTGAAAGGGTCGAAACCTTTTCAACTGTCGAAAATCCAGCCATAAATAATAAATTATCTATTTCATTGTCCGTTAGCTGAACGTCAGCGGCTATCAAGCCTTTATCAATGGCTATTTTTTTAACACGTTCTCGATTTATACCTGCGCCGTCGTCAGAAACTTCAATTACGATTTTACCAGAACGGTGAGCGGCTGAGAGTTTAACTGTTCCATCAGCTGATTTGCCTTTTGTAAGTCGATCTTCAGTGGACTCTAGTCCGTGATCGATTGCATTTCTAATCATGTGAGTTAACGGGTCAGCTAATTTTTCGACAATCGTTTTATCGACTTCAGTAAATTCGCCCTCCATAACAAGCTTGGCTGATTTCTGGGTTGCGTCTGCAGCCTCACGCACAATTCTAGACATACGCTGAAATAGCGGTTGCACGGGCTGGGCTCTTATCGCCATGACGCTTTCTTGCAAGTCACGGGTCAATTGCTTGAATTCATCAAGACCAGATTGAACTGATGGGTCGCCGGCAACGCCAGTATCGACAATACACTCTGTCAACATGGCTTGGTTAATAACTAATTCGCCGACTTGATTAATAAGGCGGTCTATTCGTTCTAGATTAATTCTTATTGTCGCAGGTGGAGTAGCTCTAGGGGAGGTCTTTTTTTTGGCTTCAACATTAGCTTTTGCTGCTGGTACAGCTACGGGGATGATCGCAGGTGCTTCCACAACTAAGGGGTCTTGGGGGGCTGGAGGCGTAACTGAGATATCTGCCCCCATCAAGTCTGGGGCATCAGGCGTTTGAGCTTCTAATTCTGTGTCATTTTGAGCGGTAAAATCAGCAGAGGTCCAGTCATCTTCACTTTGACCGTCCGGGTGCCTTCTAGTTATTTCGATCGTGCAGTCATCCTGCGCAAATTCGAAAACTTCTTCTAAGGCGCTTTGTCTTTCGCTTGTACGGAGTTCAATTTTCCAGCTTAAATGCGCTTCTTCAGGGTCAAATGTGTCAAAATATGGAAGAGATGACGAATCGCATATTACAGTCGCGTCACCAAGGTCACATAAGTTACGAATGAGCCGCGTTGCGGAGCTTCCGTTGGAAAATAATGATGGTTGAGGCTTGAAAACGACATCAAATACGTCGCCTTGGGGTTCGCTATTATCATCGCTCTCCATGCCAAAATCTAACATTACAGGCATAAAGCCGAAGGTTTCTTCCTCTAAAGCCCCTTCAGGCTCTGGTTCATCCGAGTCTTTACTTGAAAGAACACGTAATTCTCCGAGCAGCTTGTTATATTGAGTTTCATTAAAGCCACTATCGTCTCTCGCAGCTACGATAAGGTCAGAAAGCATGTCTGAACACTGCAAGAGGAGAGCGTTAACCGATGCATTAGCCTCCGTGCGCTCTGAACGAACATCATCTAAGACATTTTCAAAGATATGGGCAAAGTTAACAAGGTTATCCAGGCCGAACGCGCCAGCTCCACCTTTTATTGAATGAACAGCACGGAATACGGCGTTGACAGTTTCCATGTCATAATCACCACTTTCCATTAGCATTAGACCGCTTTCCATTTCTCCAAGCAGGTCTTCGCATTCAATAAAGAAAGTCTGTTTTATTTCTTCCATTCCGCTCATAATACTACTTCAATCCAGATTTAAGCTGCAACCTTGTGAATAGCGCTGACTAGTTTATCTTTATCAAAAGGCTTTACGATCCAGCCTGTTGCACCCGCTGAACGCGCTCGTTGCTTGAGTTCTGGCGCACTTTCAGTCGTCAAAACTAGAATTGGAACGGATCTGTATAGTGGATGCTGTCGAACGCCATCAATGACACCGAAACCATCCATAACAGGCATGTTTACATCTGTAATAATGACATCGGGCACGAAACCATCTAATGCATCCAGGCCCAACTGCCCGTCCTCTGCTAAACAAACATTAAATCCAGCATCATTGAGAGCAAATTCGATCATATTTCTCATTGTGCGAGAATCATCAATTGCAAGAACATTTATTGACATTAAAATGTCTCCGCTTTTTGGAAAATTAAAGGATCAATGCCAAGAGTTTCTAACCCGGCCCGAAACGCGTCTGATGGATTTGATATATAGAGATTCATATCCGACCTCTGCCAATGCTTAGCTGCAGCAAGCAGTATTTGTAGGCAGGGCATGTCGATATGAGTGACATTTGAGGCATCAAGATTAACGGCTTCACCTTGTAAAGCAGAAAGCGCTTCGTTCAAAGGTGGCGCGGCCATCAAATCAAGCTTTGCCTCTAAAATTAGAGATTGTTTAGTTTGGATATCACTCATTTGAAAACCCTCAATTAAAGTGTATTCATGTACACCACAAAAGTGTCTTAAAAGTTAACGAACATCTAAAACCAGTGCCTACACAGGTGGAGTTAGGGCGACGTTGTTATCGTAATGATATGTGATTTTGCTTCTCTAGAGTTTATTTTTTAATTGTGAGAAATAATTGTTATCTAACTCAGTTGATTTTAGATCTATGGCCGAAATTTTGACGTATGTTTCATGTTAAGAATATATTATATCGACGTTTACTTGCCAGGATTTTGTAGGCGAATTGGTATCGCCTTTATTTTCTTTTTTTATGGAGAAAGTGCGTATTTTCAAAGGGCAAGCGTACTTTGCAGTGCGCACAGTCCGTTCGAGGTTTTAATTATTAGGGGCAGGGCAGGTAAAGTCGAGCGGAGCCTGATCTTGCACAGCGTAAGTTTTAAGATTGCGCACATGTGTCGCCATATCTTGCGGTGAATATTTCAAATTTACGCAACCGAGTGTTCGTTTTGTTGTTGCATCTATAATGGCAGCAAAC
>JBDXGZ010000010.1:0-4413 GCA_039989855.1 Maricaulaceae bacterium
AAGAACCGTTGCTTCGTCATCAAGGGCTCTCCAGAGATAAACCATCTTCCCATTTATCTTGGTATAGACTTCATCCAGATGCCAGACAGGTGAGGGGAGTTCCGCTCGTGATTTTATTCGTTTGGCATAAACGGTTCCAAATTTTTCGACCCACCTTCGGATTGTTTCATAGGAAATATCGACGCCGCCGTTCGACCATTATATTTTAAATATCACGAAAACTTAGATTGAACCTAAAGTACATCCAAACAGCTCGCCGAATAATATCAGGATGGAAGCGATAACTAGAATATTTTGATGTATTCATGTCGCTCAATGGCCATTGAGGCGGAAAAGCAACGTTAACGTGACAAAGCCGAAAATGACGCGGACAGCTATCGTTTTAAATCACTAGATGTTCTAGCTATGAGCGTAGGTTCTGATTCTATAAGAATAAGTTCATCCACTATAGACCGCAGCTTGCTATTAGAGGCGTCAGAATAATTTGTACGAATTTCATATCGAGTTTGTAACGCACCTAACAATAAATCCCAACGCGCGTTAGGGCCACCTGCCTTTAGACCATCCATTGTGAGTGTCGAAATAATAGTGCCGGCTTCTTGGGTTTTATCCGTTTCCATTAAAACTGTAGCGAGGTGGAAAGATGGGACTTGCACATAGGGGCTATCAAAACCGAACTGGTTTCCTAAAATTTGTATAGCTGTTCTGAGCTTCCCTTCCGCGAGAGGGTAATCACCAACATCGATATAATTAATTCCCTCATTTGCGAGATAGCTTGCGCAATATATATTATCATCGCCATATTTTTTGCACGTTAGCTCACGCATAGTTCCAAATATTTTAGCAGAATCCAATCGGCGATTAGTGGCGGCATATAGCTCACCCAAACGCCCTAAAGTTTTTAAATATTTAGGACTATCCTCGCCGTACATTTCCTTAACATCTTCAAGACCTTGTAATAAAATAGGTTCGGCCTCTTGATATCGAAAAGCATATATCAAGGATGTACCAAGTAATATGCGGGCTTCTAAATTCCGCCATTTTGAGATTGCGCCATTGTTAAAAGGTGCATCGGTCAGTGTTTTTAAGAGGTCAACGGCTTCATCTTTTCTACCCTCGTCACGACTATAACTTTGCGCAAGGTCTATACGTGCTGTGTGAAGTACATCCAAATTTGGCTTAGCTTTAACGCTCAATAATGCATTTAACGCCTCATTATAAACAATAGACTCTTTGAATTTCAACTGAGTAAGTTTCAGACGTCCTTTGGCTTGCAACGCATTCTCAATGACGTCTGAATTGTTAGAGGTCGGCCATGATTCCAAGTCTTGAATGAGGGTTTCAGCTTCATCATACTTTCCATGCCGCATAAGGGCATGCGCAATACGATATGTTGCAATCCGGGCCTTGTCCGATCTATCACCATGGTAGGATGCGGCTTGTTGAGCTATGTTCTGCCAAAGCGGAATCTCTTTAGGGTCAACCAAACCTGCATATATTCCTGCAATCGTTTCTTTGATCGTGATTTGCGTATCAATATCGTCAGTATAGCGTTCTTCGATGAGCGATTGCGCCCGCTTTAATGAGGATTCGACTGTTGCATTCGGGCCTATGGCTGGCGTACGGGGGTCCGCACTGATCAAAACGTCTTTTAAAAACTCACTGGTCGCTTTGGAGTTCGCCGCGCTTTGTATGGCATTCTTTTTGGCTATTTGTGCATTGAACCCAAAAAACAGACTGACGCATAGACCAATTGTGAGTGCTGTTCCTGTCGCATAAACCCATGGACGCCTAGCTTGTGTGCGCTTTAACGCTAATTCTGCTTTAGTTGCTTTTGCCTCCAAAGCTTGAGCCGTTTGTAAATCAATACGGCGTTGGTCTATTCGCTCCAGACTATCACGTAGAGTGGCTGCAGATGATGTTCGCGTACTTACGGTTCCCTGTGTAGCATTAATAATATCCGCTATTAACAGAGGGTCATTAATTTCATTACGCCATCCCGTCACCATCGGTTTATCAATATCGCCAGATAAAATTTGGTACGTCATAACGCCCAGGCTATAAATATCACTCTTTATACTATGTGCTTGTCTTTGAACTATTTCAGGCGCCATATAAAGCGGTGTGCTTAGTTGAGTGTCATCATCCATTTCGTGAGTGAAACCCATAGGCGATACACCCATATCAATCAGTTCCCGCGCTTCGCGCATTTTCCCACTTCCAAAATCAATGAGACGGATGGATAGTGCCTTCTCATTATCTGCATCAGAAACAATTATAACATTAGATGGCTTTAAATCACGGTGTAAAATACCTGCGTCATGGATTTGACTGACAGCATCAGCAATATCGCGAGCTAACTCAACGCGGGCACCGTCAGATAAGGCTATCAACTGGCCTTTAGTCTTTGACCATGTTTTCAAATCTACGCCGGCATCTTCACATTCAATATAGAAAGGTTCTGATTTAAAATTCCAATCTAGAATTTTAGCAACAGGTAAGCCTTTATCTTTAGATAGATTTAAGACGCGAAATAATGTGACCTCACGTTTCAAGGACGCTAGCCCGTTTCCATCACTCGCAAATTTAAAGATACGACTTTGTTGAGTTTTAGAATGTCGTGCACGCCAAACTTCACGTGAAGGGGCCGCAGAGATTTGTTGCTCTAGTTTGTAATGTGGACGATCAATGATCGTGGCACCTGTTTTTAGCTTTAAAGAACTGACAAGTTTACGCCCTATCGCTAATCTCTCTACGGTGCCAGAAAAGCGATAGCCAATTCGGGGGTGGGTGACAATACGACTTCCAATGTCAGGCCCTAAAGCTTTACGAAGTTTCGCGACGGCGTTCGCCACAACATTTTCGACGGTATGAACCTCAGGCCAAACAAGGTCTAATAATTCGTCTTTTGTCATAACTTCGTCGACATGTCTTAATAGAGCTTCGAGAACCTCTAAAGGTCGTCGTTCGATTTTAACGGGTTTATTGTCCACGTGTAATTCATATAAGTATGAATTAAATACGGAATGCCCAAAGACATATCTATAATGAGCCACTGTGCCTGTCGTTGTAGATGTCATAATCGACCTTAATTACATCACTAAACATTCGTTATCATACCGTTATAGTTTCGTTAAGACGAATAACAATGCGCAATTTAAATAAAATCCTGACTTAATTGGAGGATATATTTATGATACGCAAATCAGGAAAGACTTTTAAGTATTTATTTATTTATGGGGCGTCTCTCATAGTGCTTTCGGCTTGTGGAGGTAGTGAGTCATCTACTGACAATAACACATTAGTTAAGCCCAATACCTCGCAATTACACGACACAAAAAGTCCCAAACACTTTAAGTCGGCAAAAAAAACTATGGCGTCTGTATATAAGAAAGTCACACGCGAAAAATGCAATGTTGAGACATCAGTAAGTGTCGTATCTGATTTACAATGTGCAAATAAAGATGGCCTGAGTGTCTTTGCTACACTTGACGGAGAAAAAGCGACGCGATTTGCTTTTACCGTCCGTATTAATGATGAAAATGCCGAAGAAAACCTTTATAAGGTTTTAGATTTTTTTAAAATCGACCGCAATATCGTTGACGCTGAACTAGAAAAGTCGTCGAGTGACCGCGCGGTTTTTGATCATGACCCTTATCAAGTTGAGATCGGGCAAAACCGGTTGCAAGCCTATGTCTATTTGAAATCTCTTGCAGCCATTAAAGCAGCTGAAGCGCAAAAAGAAGCAGAAAAACAAGCAAAAGCCGCAGCCCTTGCTGCGACGCCTACAGTTCGCGACCCCAAAGAAATAAATACACGTTCTAATGATACGCGTCTTTTCGCCATTGCCTTTGCGCAATCAAATCTTTGGTCGAAGGCGAAGGATATGAAAGGAGCTTTGGCCATATTCAATAACCGAGAAAAGTATGATAAAATTCGTGGTAATGAATTTGATGAAGACCCATATTTCGAAGAGCTTAATAATAAATGGCAAGAGATATCACCACAAATTAGCACGCAAGGCATTCGACAAAGTTTTGAAGCTTATATCGGTTCATATGATAGTGCTGAAGGGCACTTTCCCGTTTACGCTAATCATTATGCCCAGCAACGAAAAAACCGCTTAGGAATAACACTTGGCAGTAATGGGAAGTTTCGCGGGGTCCAAGGCCTGAGTGATATTGAAGATGCTCAAGGGGATATTGTGAGCATATACCCACAACCTAGTATTTTAATGAAATATTCTATTCCGAATTTCACTTTGACCAAACTGCCTATGCCTCGAGATGAAGCGGAAAAACTTGTTGCGGCCATACAAAAACGCAAAAGTGGGCGGTCCGTCACGCTCGATATTGTCGGAGATATTACGCAAGTGCGCTTGGTTGAGCAACGCTACCGTCCCGGGGATTATAG
>JBDXGZ010000011.1:0-16517 GCA_039989855.1 Maricaulaceae bacterium
CTTTGAGCGTTCCCCACGGATCTAAACTTCTGAGCCTTTCGTTCTCTTCGCCTAATTGGAACGTGTGAACATTTGGCACGGTTGTTTTCTACCTCCGAGGTCTTGAAGATTTTCTAGCCCTATAAGTTTGAGGCCAGCTCCGTAAGAGCCAAGCTTGTCCGTCACAATAAGGCTAGGTTTAATGCCTTGGTTTCTGAGGAGTTCGCAGTAATCGCATGGCTACTTTGGTGTTACGGCGCGATTGAACGACGACATCAAGTACAGTGCCTTCATCGTCAACAGCTCTCTAGAGATAGGCCATTTTTCCATTTATCTTGGTATAGATTTCATCTAGATGCCAGACAGGTGACGGGGCTTCCGCTAGTGATATTATTCGTTTTGCATAAACGGTTTCAAACTTATCGACCCATCTACGGATGGTTTCATAGGAGATATCAACGCCGCGTTCGGCCATTAGCTCTTCCACATCGCGAAAGCTTAGATTGAACCTAAAATACATCCAAACAGCCCGGCTAATAATATCAGGATGATAGCGAAAACGAGAATAGATTGATATTTTCATACCGGTCGACTAGCATTAAGACGGAAAGAGGCTCTTAACGTGACAAAGCCTCAAAAGCGACTGTCCGCTCACAGCCAAGTCTACAATCATCGACGCCACCTCATTTCAAGAAACACACTCCGGAAGTTCAGACATCAAGCTAATCTGGAATGGGATTTGGCGACGGCATCGATGTGCCAATAAAGCCCTCGAATGGGCAAAGACAAAAGCAACGCCATTAACGTGACAAAGCCAGACTGAATGGAGTTTAGTCACGGCAGCGGAGTGCGCATAAGGTGCTTGTCGGCGGGAAATAGCAGTTAGTTCAGTTAATGTGACAAAGCCTATTCGCCTTAGCTATGTGCATCAATTTTAGGGTTTTGCTTAAATTATGGACTCATTAGTTAAAATGGCCATGAATACCGCTATTTTATTGTGGCTGGTGGCGAAGCCTTCTACTTCAAGATAGCTTTTCGAGCTTTGATACCAACGACGGTATCTGCGTTGATGAACCGAAAATTATTCGGCTTCAACTTCTCCAATATTCAAATTCAGTCCACTTCATCAGGAGAGAGCTATGCAGCTTACCGTCCCAATTTTACGCAATTTAAAACTTACAGGCGTTGCCGCCATATCATTTGTTATCGCTTCATGTGGCGGCGGCGAAACGACTGTGCCTGAAGCTGTCACTAGCGCGCCAGCGGCGAGTACGACCAGTACCGCCCAAGTACTAGACCTTGAAAAACGTCAGCTAAAATTCGGTTTTATCAAACTGACAGATATGGCGCCTCTCGCGATTGCTTATGAGAAAGGCTATTTCAGAGATGAGGGCTTGTTTGTCACAATCGAGGCCCAAGCAAACTGGAAAATTCTACTTGATAATGTGATCGATGGTAGTCTTGACGGTGCGCACATGCTGGCGGGTCAGCCTCTCGGCGCAACGGTAGGTATTGGGACGAAAGCAGATGTTGTCACAGCTTTTTCCATGGACCTCAACGGAAATGGAATCACGGTTTCCAATGAAGTTTGGGAAGAAATGAAGCCAAACATCCCTAAACGACCCGACGGTAAACCCGTTCACCCCATTAAAGCTGATTATCTGAAGCCTGTTGTCGATAGTTACAACGCAAGGGGTGATAAATTTAAGATGGGCATGGTTTTCCCTGTCTCAACACATAATTATGAACTGCGCTATTGGCTTGCGGCTGGCGGCATTCATCCGGGTTTTTACGGGACAACGGATATCACGGGTCAGTATGAAGCCGACGCGTATCTCTCTGTGACGCCTCCGCCCTTGATGCCAAGTACTTTGGATAATGGTTCAATCTACGGTTATTGCGTGGGTGAACCTTGGAACCAACAAGCTGTACAAAAAGGGATCGGCGTTGCGGTCATCACCGATGATGAGATCTGGAAAGATAATCCTGAGAAGGTCTTTGGAGTCTCCCGAGAATGGGCCGATGAAAATCCGAACACACATTTGGCTGTCGTGAAGGCTCTCATCCGCGCGGCGAAGTGGCTAGATGAAGATAATAACGCGAACCGTTTGGAAGCTGTCGAAATTCTTTCAAAGTCGCAATATGTGGGGGCTCCAAAAGAAGTGTTAGCTGCTTCTATGACGGGAACATTCGAATATGAGCCGGGAGATATTCGACCAGCAGAAGACTTTAATATCTTCTTTCGTAAAAACGCGACATATCCATTTTATTCGGATGCAATTTGGTATCTGACGCAAATGCGCCGTTGGGGCCAAATTCCTCAGAGCAAACCGG
This sequence comes from Maricaulaceae bacterium, assembly GCA_039989855.1. GTDB lineage: Bacteria > Pseudomonadota > Alphaproteobacteria > Caulobacterales > Maricaulaceae > CALFVT01. The sequence goes on from JBDXGZ010000011.1 coordinate 2,314, forward strand.
ATAGTTGGTATATGGACATCGCCAAAGAGGTTTACCGTCCTGCCATTTATGAAAAAGCGGCGCGTGCGTTGGTCGCTGAAGGCAAAGCTGATGCTTCAGATTTCCCCTTTGGAACGGATGGATTCAAAGCTCCGCAAAAAGAATTTATTGATGGCATCACATATGATGGTCGCTACCCCAATAAATACCTCAGCTCATTTAAGATCGGCCTGAAAGAGGGCGACGTGGTCAAAGAGTAAATTACTCTAAGTCGCTCGGCATTATTAGAGATAAATGCCGAGCACTTCATATCGAAATTTATACGAGGAAAAAATGAGTATAATTGCTAAAACAGTAGATGAGGTTGTCGAAAAAACGGCCAATGTTGTTGAAATTGAACCTAAAGTAAATGAACCTGAAAACCGTGTTGTTAAAGCCGCTGGTCCTACAGCGCAGAAAATAATGAACGGTTTAGATATTCTAGGGCTTGGGTTTATCAATCCGTTTATCAGGCTTGCTTATGGTGAAGACCCGAAGGCACAATATAAGCAACTTTGGAAAGTCCTAATTGTCCCAATTATTTCTATCTTTGTGTTCTTTGCCATCTGGCATGCTGCCGCTCCGAATGTAAAAACTTCACTTGGGTCTATTCCGCAACCGAGCGAAGTATTTTCACAATTTGGCGGGCTTTGGGGCGACCATAAATCCACGATGAAGGAAAAAGGCGAATTCCTTAAAGAGGTGGCAACGCTTAACGCAGAGCTCAAAGCCAAAGGTCAGCCTCAGATTAAATTTACAGGTAAAGTCACATTCATCCAGCAGATTTGGTTGTCTTTGAAAACTGTCTTTTTAGGCTTCTTTATCGCAACGACAATCGCCGTTCCCATAGGTATTATGTGCGGGATGTCAACAACGTTTAACGCGGCAATGAATCCGTTAATACAGGTTTTTAAACCCGTCTCACCTCTAGCTTGGCTTCCCATTGTTTTGCTGGTCGTTTCTGGAACCTATAATGGGCTGAATGATCCTGGGGGAGACTTTTTCGGGATTACAGGTAAGCAACTTACAAGTTGGGGTTTCTCATCAGCGATGGTGACATCGGCCTTGGTCGTAACATTGTGTTCACTTTGGGCGACGCTTCTAAACACAGCGCATGGCGTCTCATCTATCGATAAAGATCTGATGAATGTGTCTAAGGTCCTCAAGTTAAAACCTATGGAGCGTATTACCAAGATTGTTCTTCCGTCATCTCTGCCATTGATTTTTACAGGTCTACGTCTTTCGTTGGGTGTTGGCTGGATGGTTCTTATCGCCGCTGAAATCATGGCACAAAGTTCTGGTCTCGGTCAGTTTGTCTGGGAAGAATATAACAATAATGGTCCAACATCATTGGCCCGTATTCTGGCGGCTGTTTTGACCATTGGTGTAATTGGCTTCCTGCTTGACCGTATTATGTACACCTTGCAGGCCATGTTCACTTTCTCGGATAAGCGTTAATTCGCAGGAAGGTCGTTAGAATATGTCTATTCTTAAACTAGAAAATGTTTCCAAAAGCTATGGCGATGAAGTCATTCTTGAAGATATAAACCTTGAAGTCGAGAAGGGCGAGTTTGTCGCCATTCTTGGGTTCTCTGGGTCCGGTAAAACAACGCTCGTGTCTCTCATTGCAGGCCTCATAGAAGCGAATGAAGGCGCGTTGATTTTTAAAGAAGAGCTTATCAAAGGCTCGTCTACCGAAAGAGGACTCGTTTTCCAGAGCTACTCATTGATGCCGTGGCTGAATGTTGACGGTAATGTCCAGATGGCTGTCGACGCAGTTTATAAAGATAAATCGGCGGCAGAGCGAAAAGAAATTGTTGATTATTACGTCAAAATGGTTGGTTTAGACCATGCGAAAATTCGCCGCCCAGCAGAGCTGTCTGGAGGCATGCGACAGCGTGTCAACGTCGCGCGCGCACTATCAATGAAGCCAGAGCTACTTTTGCTTGATGAGCCGCTTTCTGCTCTGGATGCTTTAACTCGCGCAAATCTTCAGGATGAAATTTTGAAGATTTGGGGGCAGGAAAAGCAGACGGTTATTCTGATTACAAATGATGTGGATGAAGCCATCTACATGGCGGATCGCATTATCCCATTAAACCCTGGGCCAAACGCAACGTTTGGACCAAATTATAAGGTTGATATTCCGCGTCCTCGTAGCCGGACAGAACTCAATACGAACCCCGAATTTATTCGTTTGCGGGCTGATATCACAGAGTATCTGATTAATGTCGGAATGGAGCGCGGAGCTGAAGTTGATGGTGACCTAAAACTCCCAAATGTTATACCGCTTACAGCGACAGCTGGCGGACTTAAAGGTGGCCGTAAAGAAGCTGAGGAGATTGCAGAAAAGCTTAAATCTGGTGAGCTGAAGGCCAGTGACTTATTAGCAAGTGGTGCTCCTGCGATTGATCCCAAGCTCGATCCCGACCTTCCAGAAGCTGTTAAAACAGCATCCGCGGCTCAGACAACGGCTTTAGATAAATATGTCGAATTTTTTGAGACTACCAAAATTTATCCGACACCCAAAGGTCCATTGACCGTTGTTGATAAATTTAACCTGAATTTGAAAAAGGGTGAATTTATCTCGCTCATTGGTCACTCAGGCTGCGGAAAGTCTACTGTGTTATCCATGTGCGCAGGCCTCAACCCTATCAGTGATGGCGGTATTGTTTTGGATGGCCGCGAAATTAGTGATGCGGGGCCAGACCGCGGCGTCGTGTTCCAATCGCCGAGTTTGTTCCCATGGCTTACGGCCTACGAAAATGTATCGCTGGGTGTTGAAAGGGTTTACCCGCATGCCTCAAAAGCTGAACGAAATGATATTGTAGAATATTATCTGACACGTGTTGGATTGGGTGATTCCATGAAAAAGCGCGCAGCATCACTTTCGAGTGGAATGCAGCAACGCGTGGGTATCGCGCGGGCATTTGCTTTGTCACCCAAATTTCTTCTTTTAGATGAACCCTTTGGGATGCTTGACAGCTTAACCCGATGGGAATTGCAAGAAGTCCTGATGGATGTCTGGAAACGGACACGCGTGACCGCAGTCTGTGTAACGCATGATGTTGATGAGGCCATATTGTTGGGTGATCGCGTGATCATGATGACAAACGGCCCCAATGCCCGTGTAGGTAAAATCATGGAGGTGGATTTACCGCGTCCGCGAACGCGTGCGCAATTAATTAATCACCCAGATTACTACAAGTATCGCGAGCAACTTCTCACCTTCTTGGAAGAGTATGAAACTGGTCCGCATAAGAAGAGTGCTTAAGCCATGGTAAAGCAAAAACTTGTTGTTATCGGGAATGGGATGGCGCCAGGAAAGGCGCTTGAAACTCTCATTGAGCTTGCCCCTGAAGCTTATGACATCACGATATTCAACGCGGAACCGCGGGTAAATTATAACCGTATCATGCTGTCGCCTGTTCTATCTGGCGAGTCCACATTCGAAGACATCATCATCCACGGAGATGGGTGGTATATTGAAAATGGAATTACTTTGTACAAAGGACACAAAGTTACGGACATTGACCGCGATGCAAAAACTGTAACCTCAGAAGCCGGCGTCACGGTAGGGTATGATAAGCTTCTGATTGCGACAGGGTCGACACCGTTCATTATACCAATTCCAGGTCACAAATTGGCAGGGGTATTAGCTTATCGGGACTTGGACGATGTGGATGCCATGTTAATAGCAGCCCGCTCGGGAGGTAAGGCTGTTGTGATTGGTGGCGGCCTTCTAGGATTAGAGGCTGCCGCCGGTCTTCAGATGCAGGGTATGGATGTGACTGTCCTCCATTTGATGCCAACGCTTATGGAACGTCAACTTGATGAAAGCGCAGGCTACCTTCTTGAGAAGACTTTGACTGAGCGCGGTTTAAAAATTCTAACCAAAGCTAACACCAAAGAAATTTTAGGAGAGAAAAAAGTTACAGGTGTACGGCTTGAGGACGGCACGGAACTTGAAGCTGATATTGTAATTATGGCGGTTGGTATTCGGCCAAGTAAAAATCTCGCAGAACAATGCGGAATTAAAACTGGGCGCGGTATTTTAGTGAATGATAAAATGCAAACCAATGACCCTGACATTTATGCAGTCGGCGAATGTATTGAATTTGAAGAAAATTGTTATGGTCTTGTAGCGCCGCTTTATGACCAAGCTAAAATTGTAGGCAAAACTCTGGCAGCCAAGGATACGGACGGTTTTGTCCATCCTGAAACCGCGACAAAGTTAAAAGTCACGGGAGTAAATCTTTACTCGGCAGGTGACTTTTCTGGAGGCGAAGATCGTGAAGATATTGTGCTACGAGATGCCACCCAAGGGATTTATAAACGTCTTGTTCTGAAAGATAACACCATCATCGGCGTTGTGCTTTATGGAGACACTGAAGATGGTCCCTGGTTCTTTCAGCATATCAAAGACAAAACAGATATATCAGAGATGCGAGAGACACTTATCTTTGGCCCTGCCTATCAAGGAGGTGCCCCTGTGGACCCCTTACAGGCCGTTGCAGCGTTGCCAGATGATACAGAAATCTGCGGGTGCAACGGCGTGTCAAAATGCGATATCATCAACGCTATAGACGAAAAATCTCTGAGTAATCTTGACGATGTTCGCGCCCATACAAAGGCCTCAGCCTCTTGCGGGACCTGCACAGGATTAGTCGAAAAACTACTTGCTTTAACGCTTGGCGATGACTTTAAGCCCGACGCTATTAAACCTGTTTGTGGTTGTACTGATAAGGGTCATGATGAAGTGCGCCGCCGCATTGTCGCCCAAGAGCTAAAGTCCATACCAGCCGTTTTTCAAGAACTGGAATGGAGTACTTCAGGCGGATGCGCAAAGTGCCGACCTGCTATCAATTATTACCTGATCTGTGCGTGGCCTGATGAATATGAAGATGACGGCTTTTCGCGTTTCATCAATGAACGTATCCATGCCAACATTCAAAAAGATGGCACCTATTCCGTTGTGCCGCGAGTCTGGGGCGGTATGACAAGCTCCAAAGAGCTACGCGCCATTGCCGATGTCGTCGACAAGTTTGATATTCCAGCTGTCAAATATACGGGCGGACAGCGTATTGATATGCTCGGCGTTAAGAAAGAAGACCTTCCCGGCGTCTGGGCGGATTTGAACTCCGCAGGTATGGTCTCTGGGCATGCTTATGCCAAAGGTCTGCGAACTGTTAAAACCTGTGTAGGGACGGATTGGTGTCGTTTTGGGACGCAAGATTCTACTGGTCTAGGAATCAAATTAGAAAAGTTTCTTTGGGGAGCATGGGCGCCGCATAAACTCAAACTTGCGGTATCAGGTTGCCCGAGAAATTGTGCTGAAGCGACCTGTAAAGATATTGGCATTGTCTGTGTCGATAGCGGTTATGAAATTCATGCTTTTGGGGCAGCGGGGTTGCATATCAAAGGTACGGATGTGCTCGGTATCGTGCCGACTGAAGAGGCCGTAATTGAGCATGTCGGCGCACTTGTACAAATGTATAGAGAGCAAGGACATTATCTCGACCGAATGTATAAATGGAAAGACAAGGTCGGCTTTGACTATATTGTAGAAACAATCATGGGGGACGCGAAGGCCCGCAAAGTCTATTATGATCGCTTTGTTTATTCACAAAAATTCTTCCAAATTGACCCTTGGGCAGAACGTGTTGCGGGCAAAGAGGCACACCACTTCAATCCTATTGAAATCGTTCAGCCAAAGGCTGGTATTTTAGAGCCAGCAGAATGAGTGTGAAATCAGAAAATTGGCTCGATCTGTGCGAGGTTAGCGAAATCCCTTCTCAGGGGTCACGTATTGTTAAAACACCGACTGGCTGCTTGGCACTTTTTAAAACAGCTGAAGGTGAGGTCTTCGCGCTTAATGATAAATGCCCGCATAAACAAGGCCCGTTAAGCCAGGGAATCGTTCACGATAAATTCGTGACATGCCCGCTTCATGCCTGGGTCTTCTCGCTTGAGACGGGAGAGGCTCAGGGCGCAGATGAAGGCCGTGTTGCGACGTTTCCTACGCGTATCGTGAATGGGCGTGTTGAGATAAGCCTGACCGCCCTAATTGAGGGTAAAGCGGCCTAAGATGACGAAAGAAGTGGCAAGCTTATCAACCTGTACAACATGCCCTTATTGCGGCGTGGGATGTGGAGTCATTGCCAGCGTTGATAAGGCGCAAATCATCTCTGTTAAAGGCGATGAATCTCATCCAGCAAATTTTGGAAAACTCTGCTCAAAAGGCTCAGCCTTGGCTGAGACACTTGGTGATGAAGATAGGCTTTTATATCCTCACATCAAGGGGCAGCAGGCTTCATGGGATGATGCGCTTGAAACAATAGCAAAGACCTTTTCAAATAACATAGAAAAACACGGCCCAGATTCTGTAGCGTTTTATGTTTCTGGGCAATGTCTAACCGAAGATTACTATATCGCGAACAAATTGATGAAGGGCTTTATTGGCTCTGGAAACATCGATACGAATTCAAGACTATGCATGGCTTCTTCTGTTGTTGGTCATAAACGCGCCTTTGGGGCGGATATTGTTCCGGGTTGCTATGAGGATTTAGAACAAGCTGATTTACTTGTTCTGACGGGCTCGAACCTCGCATGGTGCCATCCGGTTTTATACCAGCGCATATTAGCTGCAAAGGCTAATAGACCCGAAATGAAAATCGTCGTTATTGACCCGCGTAAAACTGCGACATGCGATTTGGCTGATATACATTTGGCGATTGCGCCAGGCGGTGATGTCCCGCTGTTTCTAGGTCTATTCAAATATTTGGACCTAAACGGTTTCGCTAATAAGTCCTTCATCGACCAGCATACCGAAAATCATGAACAGGTTTTAAGAGCAGCTGTAACTTACGATTTAAAGACAGCCGCAAAGGCGGCAGGATTGCCAGATAATCAAATCGATAAATTTTATGAATTATTTGCCCATAATGAAAAAGTCGTCACAATCTACTCTCAAGGGGTCAATCAGGCTCGTGATGGCTGTGATAAAGTCAATACGATAATTAATTGCCACCTTCTTACAGGGCGTATTGGAAAAATTGGCGCAGGACCATTCTCCGTCACGGGGCAACCTAACGCTATGGGGGGGCGCGAGGTCGGTGGGCTGGCCAATCAATTGGCTTGCCATATGGAAATCGCAAACCCGGAGCATAGGGATATTGTACAGCGTTATTGGGAGTCTCCCAAGATTGCTGACAAACCAGGCTTACTGGCGGTTGATATGTTTGAGGCCATGCATGCAGGTAAGATTAAAGCCGTTTGGATTATGGCGACTAACCCTGTTGACTCTATGCCCAATGCTGACTTTATTAAAGAGGCGCTAAGTAAATGCGAACTTGTCGTTATTTCGGACATCTACGCCCATACAGATACGGTGGCCTGCGCAGATATTGTCTTGCCTGCGACAGGTTGGGGGGAGAAGGACGGCACAGTCACAAATTCAGAACGCCGAATTTCACGCCAGAAAGCCTTTCTGTCTGCGCCGGGCGAAGCGAAACATGACTGGTGGCAATTATGCGAAGTTGCAAAACGCATGGGGTTCGAACGCAGTTTTAGTTTCGAGTCACCCGCTGAGATATTTCGCGAATATGCTGGACTTTGCGCATTTGAAAATGAAGGCACGCGCGACCTAGACCTGTCAGGGTTGATACCTATTTCTGATACAGATTATGACGCGCTTAAGCCTATTCAATGGCCCGTCACTAAAACGGCGCCCAATGGCACGGCGCGGTTTTTCGAGAACGGGCGCTATTACACAAAAAGCGGTAAGGCTAATTTTATTGCGCCTGCGCCAATAAACGCTTTAAAGACGCCGCGTAATTATCCATTTGTGATGAATACAGGCCGTATTCGAGATCAATGGCATACGATGACCCGAACGGGACGTTCTACGCGATTGTCGCAACATATTTCAGAACCCTTTGTTGAAATAAATCCCAAAGATGCCGCGCAGCTTAAATTGGCTGACGCATATATAGCGACACTCATATCCCCAAATGGTCAGATGCAAGCACGCGTTGTCGTGACTGATCGCCAGAGAGAGGGGGCGGTTTTTGTACCGATGCATTTCACAGATAGTTTTGCTAAGTCTGGCCGTGTTGATGCTTTGGTACACAATCTTGTCGATCCTCTCTCAGGACAGCCAGCTTCGAAATCCACAGCCATTGCGGTCCGAAAATATGAGGCCGCCTGGTATGGGTTTGCGGCTATTTTACATGATGAATTTGAGACCTTGTCTTTACCGCCCGAGGCTAGCTATTGGGCAAAAGCGCGTACTGAAAACGGTTTAAGAATTGAACTTGCAGGCTTGGACCTACCAAATGATTGGCGAGCATTCATGCAGGAGCTATTAGGCTATGCTGACAATATTGACATCCTGGATATGGTCAGTCCTATTGACGGTCAAACGCGCATGGCTTGTTTCCAAGATGGTCAGTTAATAGCACTACTTTATACATCAGTTCAGCCTGTTGCCGTCTCGCGCGACTGGGCCTGCGCACAGCTTTCTACAGAGCCTTTAGCCGCGAATAGACATCGTCTTCTCGCAGGCCGGCCAGGTGCCGACATGCCAGATAAGGGAGCTATAATCTGCGCGTGTATGAACATTGGTGTTAATGAAATTAGCCATGCAATCTCCAATGGGTGCCGGTCCATTGATGCCATTGGAGACCTAACCACTGCAGGCACGAATTGCGGGTCTTGTCAGCCTGAAATCAGAAATATGTTACAGGAGGCTCAACTTGTTGCAGCCGAATAAAACTATATCGCCACGCGCTGTGCCCCGCCCAAAAGTTGCGCCTTTATCCGTCCTGCCTGTGTTTTTTAATTTGCAGGACGCGACCGTCCTTGTTGTCGGAAATAGTGAAGGCGTAGCTTGGAAGACAGAGTTATTACTCGCTGCTGGGGCACAAGTTAGGCTTGTTGCTGATAATCCAAGTGAAGACTTAAAAGAGATTATAGAAAATAAAGACTATAATTTAATTCATCATCATCGAAGTTGGATTCAAAGAGATTTTTCTGATGTGCGGCTGGCGCTTGGCGATTTAGAGCTTCGGTCAGAGGCTGAGCGTTTCTCGAATTTTGCTCGCAAACTAGGCGTGTCCGTAAATGTGATTGATAAACCCGAATTTTGCGACTTTCAATTTGGGTCTATCGTCAACCGCTCTCCAGTTGTTGTCTCCATTTCAACAACGGGTGCCGCTCCAATACTCGCGCAAACAATACGAACGCGCATAGAAACAATGCTTCCTATGTCAATCGCACAATGGGCGTCTCGCGCAAAAACAATGCGCCATACATTGAGCATTGCCGTGCCTAGTTTAAAGACACGAAAAGTTATATGGCAAGATTTCGCACGGCAGGCTTTCACACAACCCGTCGAAAAAATAGACCGCTTTTTTAAATCGGCATTGACCCCAAAACTATCTACAAGGCTCGGAAGAGTTACCTTAGTTGGCGCAGGGCCCGGGGACGCGCAACTCCTGACAATTCAAGCTGTCAGAGCTCTACAATCTGCTGACGTTATTTTATTTGATCGCCTTGTATCAAATGAGGTTTTAGAACTGGCGCGGCGTGAAGCACGCCGCATGTTGGTGGGCAAACGGGGAGGTCAAGAGTCTTGCCGCCAAGATGACATTAATGCGCTTATGATTAAGCTTGCTAAGCAAGGGAAAAATGTTGTGCGCTTAAAATCTGGCGACCCCATGATATTTGGGCGTGCGGGCGAAGAGGTTTCTATCCTTGAAAGCGAAGGAATTGAGATCAAAATTGTACCCGGCATTACAACAGCCATGGCGGCAGCTTCGCGACTCGGCGTATCTTTGACTCACCGTGACTGCGCGCAATCTGTCAAGTTTATTACGGCGCATAGCCGCCAAGGAGAACTCCCAGATATTGATTGGAAAAGCTGCACAGATAGTCATACGACCTTAATGGTTTATATGGGTGCGAAAACGGCACCAAAATTAGCAGAGGCTCTTATCAGGCAGGGCGCAAACCCGGTTACTCCTGTCATGATTGCTAAGGGTGTATCGCGTCCAGAAGAAGAGGTGACATATCATCGCTTAAACGATTTGCTGACTATGGATATAGATCGAAAACTACCTGTTCTAATGGGAATAGGTGACGTCTTTGCAGCTAAGCTTATAGCTTTCGAAAATTGCAAGTTTCAAAATACGCCTTTGGGAGAAGCACGTATTTTAACGGCCTGATATTGCCGAAAATTATCACTAAGAGGTCAATGGCGGCCCCTGATACAAAAGCATCTCATGGTCGGGATGCATCTTTTAATCATCACATTATCAGGAGACATCTCGTGAAATATTTTTCTTTAAAACAGGGACTCTGTTCCTTCCTTATCATTACTTCAGGCCTTATAGCGCCATCAGCCTTTGCACAAGATAGCGTTGTGTCATTGGAAGAGGCTATAAAGGCCAGTAAAGTCCTAGCTAATTTCCGCCTGCGTTATGAAGGGGCAGATTTTGATAACGGAACTGAAACCGCCGATGCTTTAACATATCGTGCTCGGGTAGGGTTTGAGACAGGAGCATTTTTGGATACAAAATTCCTAGTTGAATTTGATCATATTGAAGACATAACAGGTGACTTTAATGATACAATAAATGGCAATACAGGTTTTGCCGTTATTGCGGATCCTAGCGCGACTGAACTGAACCGACTTCAACTAACAAACACATCGCTGCCCGACACCAAACTAACTGCAGGGCGGCAACGCATAATCTTAGATGACTCTCGCTTTGTCGGTAATGTTGGGTGGCGCCAAAATGAGCAAACTTATGATGCTGTTCGTGTGACGAATACATCTATTAAGGGGCTGACCCTTGATGCGAGCTATGTTGATCAAGTGAATCGTATATTTGGAGATGAGGCGCCATCGGGCCGATTTGATAGTGAGAGCTGGCTTTTAAATGCAGGCTATAAGCTCCCGGTTGAAGGCGCGAATGTCAAAATCTCAGGCTTTGCCTACCTTCTTGACCTTAGCAATGCTGGCCTGTCTTCAAATACATATGGGGCACAGCTCTGGGCTAAAAAAGGACCGCTGGCCGTCGTTGGGCGCTATGCCACGCAATCTGATGCTGGTGATAATCCAGTTGATTATTCAGCTGATCATTATTTTGCCGAAGCGAGCTTTAAGAAAAACGGTTTTAATGCGGCGCTAGGTTATGAGGTTTTAGGGGCTGATTCAGATTCTGATGGTAGCTTCACGACACCCTTAGCGACGCTGCATAAGTTTAACGGTTTTGCGGATGTCTTTTTGGCAACGCCAACGCAAGGGCTTGAAGATCTCTATATTAAAGGCGGTTACAAAACAGGCCCTATTGGGCCTTTGCCTTTCATCAATATGTTTGCTGTTTATCATGATTTTGATTCTAATAAAGGCGGAATTGATTTTGGAAGTGAAATTGATGCGGTTATAGCTACTAAACTTACGAAAAAAGTCGGGCTTTTGTTTAAATTTGCGGATTATAGCCAAGGCGACGTAGGAACGCCATTTAGCCGAACGCGTTATTCCGTTCAGCTAGACTACGGCTTCTAGGGCATTTCAATGATGTATATATATGCACTTGTAGCGGCATTAGCCTCTACAAGTGACATTAAACACAATATTTAATTGGATATACCAATTTCTAAGACAATCATCAGGCGTTAGAGTATCCTAGCACCTAATTTATTAGAGTTTACTATGAATGTTAGGGCTTCTTCGCCTTTGATTGTCCTATTAATAGACAGTGATGCTGAACGCTCCAGAATTGTTGAGGCGGGTCTGCGCGGTGCTGCCATTACAAGACTTGCCTCTTCGGATAGCCGTAATATATTGGCATCGATTTCAAAGTTACAGCCTGATGTCATTATCATGGACTGCGACTCGCCTGATCGGGACACCATTGAGAACCTGCGCATTGTCGCCCGTGAAAACCCAAAACCTGTAGTGATGTTTGTAGAAGATGGCGACGGCTCTTTGGCCAAGGAGGCCGTACGCGCTGGCGTAAGTGCATATATAGTTGATGGGCTCACATCGTCGCGAGTTCAGCCTGTCATTGAGATTGCAATTGAGCGGTTCAAAATGTTTGAGGGACTTCAAAAAGAGCTCGACAAATCCAAAGAGGACCTTGAAGCCCGCAAGGTAATTGAACGTGCAAAAGGAATCTTAATGGATAAGCGCGACGTCTCCGAGAAAGAAGCTTTCGCGTCAATGCGCCAACTCGCTATGCAAGAGAGTATCACCATAAAACAGGTTGCTGAGAAGATTCTCTCGGTCGCTAGTTTACTGGGTGATAACTTCTGATCATGTCATCCTCACTTGAAATGACAGATATCCGTATCGGCTTTGTCCCTCTTGCCGACGCCGCCCCAATTATAATGGCCAAAGAGTGCGGCATATTTGAAAAACACGGGCTAAATGTGACGCTTGAAAAAGTGAGTTCTTGGGCCCGAATGCGCGACCTTCTTGCTATTGGGGATTTACAGGTTGCTCATATGTTGGCGCCAATGGTCATAGCCAGCGTAATGGGACTTGAGCCCAATACTCCGCCATTTACGACGGCAATGGCATTGAACATGAACGGCAATGCAATCACCATTTCCAACGCGCTCTATGCGGCTATGTACCAGTCCAATCCAGAAGCTATGAAAGAAAGACCAATCACGGGGCGAGCTTTAAGAGATGTCGTGGCGGCTCGCATAACATCAGGACAAAAGCCTCTTACTTTTGCGATGGTTTATCCCTTTTCGTCACATAATTATCAATTGCGGTATTGGCTCGCGGCAGCGGGGTTGCATCCTGACAGAGATGTGAACCTCGTTGTCGTTCCGCCTCCCAAAGTTATGGACTATATGAAGGCAGGGATTATCGACGGCTATTGTGTGGGCGAGCCATGGAACTCCGAAGCCGTTGACCAAGGCGTCGGAACGACATTGATTACGTCACATGAGCTTATGGGGCTTGCCCCTGAAAAGGTACTCGGTGTTTGTCAGTCATGGGCAGATGATCATCCAAAAACCTACCGCGCCATTTTATCTGCGGTTCTTGAGACATCTCGCTGGCTCGAGAATAGAAACTCTCTTGAAGAAGCGGCTTCTATTATGTCTCTAACGCACTATGTCGGATTGCCAGCCAAACGCATAGTTTCAGCCTTGACGGGCGCGCGCCGGCAAACAACGGGCGACTTCATCCAAGACATGCCAGACTTTAATGTATTCTATCGTTATGCCGCAAACTTTCCTTGGCGCTCTCATGCAAGTTGGTTCATGACTCAGATGTATAGGTGGGGGCAAGTAAGCAGCCCCTACAATTTCCAAGAGGTCATAGAACAAGCCTATCGCTCCGACATTTTTCGAGAAGTCGCCAAAGCAGGCGGTCATATTTTCCCGACGATTGATATGAAAAATGAAGGCGAAAAAACTTACCCATGGGTTTTACTTGATGCCTCAAGTCCAATAGCCTTGGGAGCAAACCAGTCTATAGATAACCGTGTCTTTAGGCACTCAGACCCGATTGCTTATATGGAGGGATTTCAAAGGCACAGCTTAAGACTCCCATTATCAGAATTAGCTCAACTGAACTAGTATTTGCATGTCCGCGCCTCTAATGGCTTTGTCACGTTAACACCGCTTTTCTGACTCTATGCTAATTGATCAGCATGAAAACATCAATCTATTCCCATCATCGCTTCCATCCAGATATCATTCGCCGGGCTGTTTGGATGTATTTTCGGTTCAACCTCAGCTTCCGGGACGTGGAAGAACTCATGGCCGAACGCGGCGTAGAGGTGACCTATGAAACGGTCCGAAGATGGGTTAATAGGTTTGGAACCGTTTATGCCAAACGAATAAAATCACGAGCGGAGGCCCCCTCACCTGTCTGGCACTTGGATGAGGTCTATACCAAAATAAACGGTGAGATGGTTTACCTCTGGCGAGCCGTCGATGACGAGGGAACGGTTCTCGATGTTGTTGTTCAGCGGCGGCGAAATACAAAAGCAGCCACACGTTTGCTGCAAAAACTCCTGAAGAACCAAGGCATCAAACCTAACCGAATTGTGACTGATAGACTTGGGTCGTACGGTGCAGCGCTAAAGCTTCTAGGGATGAAACATCTACAAGACGTTGGAGGCCGAAAGAATAATCGCGCCGAATGTTCGCATGTTCCA
>JBDXGZ010000012.1:0-6582 GCA_039989855.1 Maricaulaceae bacterium
TCCCGAGCGAGCGACCCCGCAAACAAAGAGGTTTTTTACATCTGGCATTTGAAACTATACCCTTTCATGGAAGTTAGACTAACAGTCAATAGTGCCCCCACCTGATTAAATATTTCGCCCCATGTTGCCCCTGAAGTAAACTTTATTTTATGACAAATCTCTAGTATATTCTCACAGTCAAAATCGCTGATCATATTCCCCCTCAACTCGATATCGAAAGGGAGAACAGCACTTGAAGTAGTACTGGGAGATTTTTCATTCTCGATGATCATATCCGAAGTTTCTCTTTTGAACTGAAACAATATTACATACAGTCAGTAATACGAATGTAAACATTAGAACAATTTAGTCACACTTTAAAGGCATTTAACCATACGTGTCCTGAATAAAATTCTATACATGTATGCATTTCACCCAAACCCCACCATAAGACCTTAATTTCTTTAATGGGATAAAACTTGGAGACGTTCTAATTTTCCACTTCGTTTAAGCTCAACATTTTAAATGGCATTTTAAATTGATTCGTATCTTCCAAAGAATTAAAAGCACCACTCCAATCCGTCAATGACACGACTTCGAAGTAAGACTCATAAGCAAGGTTTACAAGCGCAGACTCAATAGGCGAATCTGAAACTATCGAGAAAGTCCTACCTTTCGGCACAACCACATCAATAGCGTCTGTCGAGCCTGAAACCTGAAAAGCCTCAGAATCTGATTGCGACACAAGAAGCTTACCCTTCGCTGAGATATTTAGCTGCAAAGGACCTTCAAATGTATATAGCTTATTTTCCTTCAGAGTTTTAGCTTTTGAATTAGTTAACACATTTACGTCTTCCAAATCGAACACAAATGATAACCATAAGCGAAGAAGGTCAAGCTCAGAGCAAGATTTAAGTTTAGCTGACAAATCAGAAAGCATGTTCGACCCAAACTTAACGTCTAGAGTTGCCCTCCCTTCTTTGGACAGCTTCTTCTTTCTTTCCGTACCAAAAGATTTACTTTTTTCGTGAAAAACAAAAACGTCTATTGATACGCCTAAAAGAAAACCTTCTCCCAGAAGACGAATGCAAACATCGTTTTCCTCGCCGTAACCCACAGGGAAAGATTTTCGGTCAAACCCCCCGATTTGAAGAAGAGATCGCGTTCTGAATATTGTACAGAAACCATTAAGTATAGGCACTGAGACAAAAGAATTTTTACTGAAGGTAGACAACACACGATTGACATTCTCTAAACCTGCCTCATCTTCCCCCAAATTGTCATTCGTCGAAAACCCTCCATCTCCCTTTACAAGGGGAACGCTCTGGTAACTAGCAGCATTCGAAACTGGGCCAACACCCGCCACAAAATGATTATCGTCCAAATGCCTAATCAATTTACTAGCCCAAACCTTTGGAACCATGGTGTCGCTATTTAAGATACAAAGATATTTGGTGTTTGTGTTTTCTAAACCAAACTGCACCGATGCCGTGTATCCGCGATTCCTGAAGCTCTCAAAAATTGATATATTTTCAACCGATCCAAACTCATCTAGCAATGCCGATTGGACGCCGGAAAGTGAGCCATCATTTATTAGTAATAAAGACGCATCCTTTGCATCACTGTTTAATATAGAATGAATACACCTCTTTGTCTCCGACAATGCGTTAAAAACGGGAATCACAATTGTTAAATTTTTCATTATAAAAACCTCCCCGTAGAACCCACGTGCTTGCGTTTACTAATCACCCGACTAGTTTTTGCAGACTCAAAGCCATCTAAATTAGAGATATTTATAGCTGATACTTTTGCAGCTAAAGTAAAGCTCAGTTGATCGCGCCTCGAACCAAAGAAAATAAATTTCCACCAGAGATTAAAAAAGCTCCTAACCTGAAGATCTCTTGCCTTTGAGTAAAGAACATTAGTTTCGTAGAGACCAAAATTTCTAGGCATCGAATATTTTTCAAAATTATTGAGAGCAATGTCTACAGCCTGATGGCGGTCAAGCCTCAAAGACTTTATTGCCTCAGCCTCTTTATAAACACAATCACGATCTGGGTGTCTAAAAGTTGCAATTTCAGAGATTGCTTCATGTGCCTTCAACAAGTCAAATGCCCCTGCATGAAAATCGATATTACTATCAATCCAAACCACATGATCTGCATTAGGGAAAAGTATATGAGGGTGTGTCTTATACCAAAGGCACGTTCTTTTTACATCTCGAAAGCGTATAGTCGGCCTAAGCACCGTCCAATCTTTATAATCCTTTGAAACAACAGAGTCAGTAATCAATATCTTAGTATATCCGTCAAAATCCCCCGATATGCCAAGATCAGGAGGACTGTCATACCCACCAATATTGACACAATAAAGAACCCTATCAACTGACCGTGATAAGTCTGAAGCAATAAAGGCTACATCCGTCATCGAACCGTTCAATGAATCACTTTGATTCATTACATATACTACCTGTTCTAAGTTAACATCTTCAAGATGATCAAATACCTTAACCCAAAACATATCAATATTACCGTTCGACAGTTCACTGTAATCATTATTTACAACTTCGGTAATAAAACTCGGACAAGGCTTAACAGTATGGGCAGGAAGTTCAACGATCCCGCTGGAGCCATTTACCAAACATACATCCTTTATGGCCATTCGCTTTATCTCATCTAAATGCTTTGACACTTGATAAGATTTTGGTCTCTTCACAGAGACACTGTTTATACAAAACTTTAAACGATTTTGAAAAATTCCGATTTCAAGGAAGTGCCGTAAAGCATTTTTGTCGCTAAGGGATTTAATGTCTTTATGATGCAGCTTATATTCAGAGATAGGAAATATTGTCTGCTCACATAAACCTTCACTTAAAAATATCCTATCAATTAAGTCAAATAAAGTTTCACCTTTTATCGACTTTATCTTTTTAATAAACGGATGGGGAGAGACATACACGCGACCATCAAATTTTACAGCACATAATTCATTCAACGAATTGAATTTTACACCTTGTGCTCTCAACCATGAAATTGAAATAAAGGGAGAAGGGGCTAGATCCGTATCAACCAGCTCGCTAGACAAGAATTTTTCAACATTATGCGATGATGATCCCGCCGACAAAAACTCAAGTTCCACTGCACGTTCAAAACTGAAAAGAGGATTAGACTTTACTTTAAACGGCTCCTCGCCCGCCAATGCGAGCAAGCATTGTTTTTGCATTGAAATCGACATTTTTTCTACAATACTCGGAGCAAACAAAAGACGCGCCATATTAGGATGCTTTTTCGAGAAAACTTTAATTTCTTTTTTTAGAGCCGCAGTCAACCCGTCTTTTTCACCCGCGAGAATTTGTTCAGCTAACACCCCCAATACATCTGTGACTGGAGCCGTCCCATTGACATCACCCACACTAATTTGAAGTCGCTCTACAACAAGACCTTTACTCTTCCCCTTTAACTGAAAAACAATACAAAGAAGGTCATCAGCAGACTCAGCTAAAAACTCTTGATAACCAGAGTACCTAGTATGAGAAGAGTCTAACTTTTCGAGCTTGCGGAAACCACCATGCTCCACATCAAAACGTAAAACTGACACCCAATCTAAACCAGATTCAGACTCTTCGGAAACTTCATACCATAACTTAATCGAGTGGCTCGCCCCGTCAGTCTCTGGCAGTGGAACAGCCAAGCGCACCTGGCTATCAGAAGGTACAACTGAGGACACCTCAAGCGACATGTTTGCCGTCATTTTCGCGGCAACAGCCCCCATCGATGAACCCACGGTCGCATCATAAATTGAATAAGAGTGACACCCCTGACTTGGTGAAAAAGAACTAATGTTATACATAATTTACGCCCAAGAAATTACATACCACAGTTATTATACAATACTCACGACCTTGCACGCAAACCCACATAATTAAAACCCCATTTTTTAAAACACGCCCCAAGACTATTGTTCCTCATGAAACTGCTCATCTTCATACAAATATTGCAGATTTGTAGACAAGCTAAGAGTGACACATCCGTCTATTCGAATAGTACCTAATCGACAGTTTTACGGTTGTCAACGACGGAGCAAGAACTTACCAGACTGCTGCACAAAGCTTTCGCGCACGGGGTGAAATCTCTTAATTTATTGAGCGTATTAGGCGTGTTAGACGTCTTATACCTGTTAAATTCAACGCTAGATCTTTAGCCAATCGAGCTTTGCTTTTAGTTCGCCAACAACCACCCCCGCGCCAGCAACACCCCATTCCAGCACCCGCCGTATATGCCTGAAAAATTAACGTAATGAATCAGCTTCTCAAGAAATGCACATATCAAGCACATCGCGAGACGTCCTGTGCCAAGGATCTCTGCCAATCTCACAAACGATACGCTAACGATAGGATGCTCTCACTCATTGAAATTGAGAAGGCAACAAAATAAAGCAACAAGGCTTCCACAAAGCTAGAGGCACGTCATAAAATTAATGCACAATATTGGAGCGTCATATCGCGACTCTCGCAAGCATAATCATCAACCTCACCTAGCCTACGCGCGCGAGTATTACCTATAGAATATCAATCGCATATATTTCCACACTTTCCCACAACATCAATTGACGAAGTTCATAATTTACATTATCTGACCGGTGTTGTGGGCTTAAAAAAGGGGCCATGATTTTATTTTTATTTACATGGGGCTCCCGATGAAAATAGCTGTTGCCGGCTTAGGTTACGTAGGTGCATCTAATGCAATCCTTCTATCTCAAAGAAACGAAGTCGTAGCATATGATACTGACTCGGAGAGAGTGAAAAAAATTAACCAGAAGATGTCTCCCGTTTCTGATGATGAATGCGAAGCATTTCTTGCCAATCAAGCTTTAAACCTTAGAGCGACTAACGATTATAAAGAAGCATACGCTGATGCAGATTTCGCAGTTATAGCCACGCCGACAAATTATAATGTTGAAACAAATTCCTTTAATACAGAGTCTGTTGAAGCCGCTATGCGTCAAGTATTAGAAGTTAACAGCTCGGCAACGATCGTAATAAGGTCGACAATCCCCGTTGGTTATGTTGACAAAATTTCTGAGCAACTTGACTGTTCAAATATTATATTTTGCCCTGAGTTTTTGCGCGAAGGTAAGGCTTTGTGGGATAACTTAAATCCAAGCCGAATAATTGTAGGTGGAAAATCTAAAAAAGCAAAAGTTTTTGCTGAACTGTTAGCCGAGGCCGCTGACATAAAAGATGTGCCTATTTTGTTTACTGGGAGTAATGAAGCCGAAGCTATAAAACTTTTCTCTAATACGTTTCTTGCTATGAGAGTGGCCTATTTTAATGAACTTGATACCTATGCCCTATTACGAGGCATAAACCCTCGTCAAATAATAGAAGGTGTTTGTTTAGACCCCCGAATTGGCAATCACTATAATAATCCGTCATTCGGGTATGGTGGATATTGTTTACCAAAAGATACAAAACAACTTCTGGCTAATTATTCTGCTGTACCGCAAAATTTGATACAAGCGATTGTTGATGCAAATTCTACAAGAAAAAATTTCATAGCAGATACTATCCTGTCTTTAAAACCCCGTACTGTTGGTGTCCATAGACTCATTATGAAAGTCAACTCAGATAATTTCCGACAATCATCTGTTCAGGGTGTGATAAAAAGATTAAAGGCAAAAGGTATAAATATTATTATTTACGAACCAAAGTTTGAGGGCGACCACTTGTTTGGCTCTCCAATTACTGATGACTTAGAGTCATTTAAGAGGGATTGTGATCTCATCATAGCTAACCGGAAAAGTCATGAACTTAACGATGTTGCTCAAAAGGTATTTACTCGCGATCTTTATGAAAGTGACGAATAAGTAAGTTATAAAAAAATGGAATGGATTTTTTTGGGACCTGATAACGATGAGACGTTGTATAATATTTCATTATCACCTTTTTAAAAACGCTGGCACTTCCGTTGACAAAATTTTGCAGGAATCTTTTGGGGATCGCTGGGCTGAAAAAGAATTCGATAAAAGCAAAAAAACACCTATTTCAAAACAAGTTGAATCATGGATAAAAGACACACCTGATCTCTCGGCTTATTCATCCCATACTGCGTTAATGCCCCTACCAGAAATTCCTAATACCGAAGTTATACCCATTATTTTCATAAGACACCCACTACTACGTTTGTATTCAGCTTATAGCTTTGAAAGAAATCAAATAAGTGAAAACTTTGGCTCTAAAAGTGCAAAAAAATTGGACTTTGCAGGATACCTAGAAGTAAGGTTAAGTCGACCAAACGATGCCTCCGCTAGGAACTTTCAGGCTAGAAGGCTGTCATGTTTTTTCCCAGAATCATATGGTGGCTTACACAAAAGAGCCTGCCATTCATTAGCAAAATTACCTAGGATAGGATTAGTTGAAAATTTCCATAAATCCATGATGAGATACGAAAAATTGGCGCGCCAAAATGAATTGAAGTTAGAAACATTTAACGTTCGGGAAAATGTAAGCAATCATAGCGCCATGAACCACAAACAACGCGTCGATTACATTGAAGACATGCTACCATTGACTTTGATTGAAAAATTCAAGACAGAGAATAAAAC
>JBDXGZ010000013.1:0-7999 GCA_039989855.1 Maricaulaceae bacterium
TCTGGCATCTGGATGAAGTCTATACCAAGATAAATGGGAAGATGGTTTATCTCTGGAGAGCCCTTGATGACGAAGCAACGGTTCTTGACGTTGTCGTTCAAAGACGGCGGAATACCAAATCAGCTATGCGCTTATTGCGAAAACTACTCAGAAACTAAGCCATTAAACCTAGCCTTATTGTAACGGACAAGCTTGGCTCTTACGGATCTGCTCTCAAACTTATAGGGCTAGAAAACCTTCAAGACTCCGGATCAAAGCTGTTCTGGTTTGCAGATGTTTCTGCTACCGCCCTTACCAACAATGACAAAAGGTGCCCAAGCGGAGGGATGGGCTAGACTGGGGTCTGATGTATCATTCATGAGAACAAGCGTAAAGCGGCGCAGCGCCTCCGCGCGGAATTTTCGGAGTGTGTTTCGTGAGATTAAATGGCGACGATGATTAAAGAGATTGTAGAAGGGACTGTAAATGGAAAGCCGCCTTTGCGCGCTTTTTATCGACTTAAAACTTTGCGTTTTTCGCTCTCGCCTTAGTATCGGCAGGTGAGATTTTTCCGCCCGGTTATTCTTACGGTCGCCAACGTCTCGTAGGTAGTTGAGCGGTATAGATCTCATCCAGATGCCAAACACGCGAGGGGCTTTCGGATCTTGCTTTAATCCAGTTGGCGTAAAATCTCCCAAACTTATGAACCCATTTGTGGATTGTTTCATAGGACACATCAACGCCCCGCTCTGCCATTAAGTCTTCAACGTCACGAAAGCTAAGGTTGAACCTGAAATACAGCCAAACCGCCCGCGTAATAACATAAGGCGGAAAACGGTGACCGGCATAAATAGATGTTTCATGCGCATTCAATAATGGAAAACTCAAAACCATCCGTTAAGCTGACAAGACCATATTACGTTTCTTGTGACAGCGCATTTTTTAATAGCAACTCAAACTCCAACACGGGAGTTGTTTCGCTCGTCTCAGTAGTTCCACATCGTCCCATCTTCTAGTCGAACAATGGGGTGATAGCCGCGTTTATACGAATATTTCTTGACTTCAGTCTCATCGAAATCAACCCCAAGTCCCGGCGCGTCACTCACGTAAAACATGCCGCTTTCTAGCTTATGATCGGATGGGAAAAGGGCGTCACATTCCGGCGTCCCTAAAACCAAATATTCCTGAATCCCAAAGTTAGGCGCCCACGCATTGAGATGCGCTTGTGCGGTCATTGAAATAGGGGAATGACTGGGCGCACCGTGAAATCCCGTTCTAACGTTGTGAAGTCCAGCGAGGTCAACAATCCGCCTGACATGTGTGATACCGCCCGCATAAGTAACCGAGACACGGATGAAGTCGAGCAACTCTTCTTCGATCATGGACTTACAGTCCCAGATGGAATTGAAGACCTCGCCAATCGCAATGGGCGCTGTGGTATGTTGCCGAATTAATCGCAAGGCAAATTGATCATCTGCTGGTGTTGGGTCTTCGAGCCAGAAGAGATTATATTTTTCGATTTCCTTTGCAAACGCCGCGGCCTCTCTTGGTCGCAGCCGGTGGTGGACGTCATGAAGAATTTTCAAATCAGGACCGAAACGCTCCCGAATTTTCTCGAAAGCGGTGGGCATAAATTTTAGGTATTTTTCGCTGTCCCATATTTCTTCCTTGGGTAGACCTGAGAAATCTGTGATGAATTGCTTTTGGTGCTGTCCTTTTTCGGGAATGGCGTAACCGCCTTCTGGCATGTCAGGAATGCCGCATTGAACGCGGACGGCCTTGTAACCTTGCGCTTGATAAGTCGCGATGGAATCGAGCAAGTCATCGACGTCGGCCCCTGTCGCATGGGCATAGACCAATGCGCCGTCGCGGCTTTTCCCGCCCAAAAGCTGATAGACTGGCAGGCCAGCTATTTTTCCTTTTATATCCCAGAGGGCCATGTCGATCGCTCCGATCGCTGCCATAGCCACAGGGCCGCGCCGAAAATAAGCGCCTCGGTAAAAATACTGCCAAATATCTTCGCTATTACGCGGGTCTTTTCCGATCAGACACGGAATCAAATAATCCTTCAAATAGGCCGCTGTGAGCGTTTCACGGTTATTGAGTGTTGCATCACCCACTCCGTAAATACCTTCATCAGTCATGATTTTCAGAGTGACGTAATTTTTACCGGGACCGCCGATAAAAACGTCTGCGCTTGTAATTTTCATACTGTCATCTCTACCTAAGTCAGGAGCGGTTCAACGTTAAAAGGTTCCATTTACCAATCGGGTTAAGCCGTCTTTATTTTCATCTTGCAAGTCACGCGGTAAAAGCGCGGAAGGGAAATTCTGGTAACACACGGGGCGCAAGAACCGTTGGACCGCAGCACTGCCAACAGATGTTGTTCGGCTGTCCGATGTTGACGGAAACGGTCCACCGTGAACCATGGCATGGCATACCTCAACGCCTGTCGGGTAACCATTACAAAGCACGCGGCCAGCTTTACGTTCTAAAATCGGCAAAAGCTGTTTGGCTATTTCCATATCAGCACTCGCGAGTTGTAGGGTCGCTGTCAATTGGCCTTCCAATTGTTCCGCAACGTCAAGAAGCTCCTCATGAGAGCGACATTGAATGATCAATGAAGCCGCACCAAATATCTCTTCATTGAGCTGCTCATCAGCTAGAAACTCTTTGGCTGTCGTTGTGAATAATCCTGCCTGACATTGATTAGGGTCAGACGTAGACAAACCCTGAGCCAGCTCATTCACGGCGACGTGTGTTGATAGATCAGAAACCCCTGATGTATAAGCACGGTGAATGTCGGCGGTTAGCATGGTTTGCGCGGGGGCTTCAGACAAGGCTTCACTTGCGGTACTAATAAAGGCATTTAAATCATCGCCGGCCAGAGCGATGACTAGTCCGGGATTTGTACAAAACTGACCCGCTCCCATCGTCAATGAGGCGACAAAACCTTTCGCCAAGGTAGCGGCGTCTTGCTGCAAGGCCTCGGGCAATAAAAATACGGGATTGATGCTACTCATCTCGGCAAATACTGGAATAGGCTCAGCTCGGGCCGCCGCGACTTTCATTAACGCCAATCCGCCTGCGCGAGACCCTGTAAAACCAACGGCTTTAACCGCAGGGTGTGAAACCAGTTCCGCGCCAAATTCATAGTCGCTTCCAAATATCAAAGAAAAAACACCCTCCGGCATACCAGATTTGTTGGCCGCTCGGATGATGGCTTTTCCGACCAATTCACTCGTTCCAAGATGCGCGGGATGGGCTTTGACAATTACAGGACATCCCGCAGCTAGCGCGGAGGCCGTGTCACCACCAGCGACTGAAAAGGCGAGCGGAAAATTACTGGCTCCAAAGATTGCAACAGGTCCCAGCGGTATATGACGAGACCGAATGTCCAGACGCGGCAAGGGCGTACGTTCGGGCATAGCAGGATCGATCCGCGCGCCGACCCAATGGCCTTTTCGCACAACATCGGCAAATAATTTCAACTGCCCCATTGTCCGCCCGCGCTCCCCTTCAATACGACCTTGCGGCAGGCCTGTTTCTGCTATGGCCCGTTGAACGAGCGTATCGCCAAGGGCGAGAATTTCTTCAGCAATCATTTCTAAAAACCTAGCGCGCGCCTCTAAGGATGTCGCCCGATAGGCATCAAATGCATCCCGCGCGAGATTGCTGGCCTTATCTACATGCTCAGCTCCACCCGCAAGAAAGGATGGCTCCATAGGTTTACCAATGGCAGGATTTACTGCAAATAACTCTGCACCTGTTCCTTTGATCATTTGATTGCCGATCAACATTTCACCTGTAATATTAATTGTCGTCTCCACTTATTTTAAGGTTTTGAGTTTTACTATTTTGGTCTTCCAGATTGTCGGTCGTTGACGAGAACAACAAAACACCGATTAATAATATGAGTGAGCCGCAAATAAAGAACACCATGCGACCCCATAGGGGATTAGGTATGGCCATTAACGCGAGCACAAATATGCCCGCGATAGACACCATGCGGCCCAGTATAATCCGCTGATGATTATCGAGAGGCGTACTCTCACCATCTGCTTTAACCACAGGCGTGCTGATGTTGGTGAAAAATTTGTTCACGGCCACTTCGCGTTCTGGCTTTAACTCTCGATAAAATAAGGTCGTCAGGCAAAAGAAGCCGCCCGTAATCACAATATGGCTGAACAAGCTGATGGCCACGACGAGATCGGTCCATTCTCGTTTCGTCAGCGATGTTGGTAAATCAAACCAGCTTTCGATATGGCCGGGCTGTAAAACTCCAGCAATCATGTATGATACAATTGCGCCAACTAGAATAGTCGCCCAAGCGGCCCAGTCGGGTGTTTTGCGGATGAAGAAGCCCAGAAAACTCGGAATCATTTGTGGGAATCCCAACAAAGCACTCATGTAAAGCATGGCGTCAAATAGGCTGAGTTCTTTTAGTGAGTTCAAAAATAAAGCGAATGATATAATCAGTACACCAAAACAGATTGTCGCTATCCGAGAAACAATCATCAATTTTTCTTCTGAAATATTCGGAGCCAAGATAGGTTTGAAAAAATTTTTGACGAATATTCCCGCATTCCGGTTTAATCCAGAATCGAGCGAGCTCATGGTGGCGGCGAACATGGCGGCGACCAGCAAACCAATCATCCCTGCAGGCATATAAAGTTCAACGAAAGCCAGATAGGAGGCTTCTGAATATTTGCCCCCTAATTCTGGATGCATAGCGGCCAAGTCAACACCAGAACCTGCCATGAACCATGACGGAATAAACCAGATAACGGGGCCTAAAGTCATCAGCAAGCAGGCGAGCAATGCGCCTTTTTTGGCATGAGCAGAATCCTTGGCGATCAAATATCGGTAGGAGTATAAAATATTATTCGTGAGACCTATTTGTTTGAGGAAAATGCTAAAGGCCCAAATGTAGAGAATACTCATATAATTGAGTTCGGTGCCCGTCACGAAGTCTGTTGGAAAATTATCAATGATGGGCATGAAGCCACCCGCTTGATAAAGCCCGACAGCCGCGCAGGCAATTGTTACGGCCATGATCACAATCATCTGCATAAAGTCGGATGCGATCACCGCCCAAGCCCCGCCCGTGACAGACATGAACACTAAAACGAGGCCCGTCATAATGATGGTGGTTTCGATATTATAGTTGAAAATGGTTGAGGTGACGATGGCCAATCCGTTGAGCCCAATACCTGCGCTGATCATCGTCGTCGACATATTGACCCAAGCGAAGACCTGCTCATTCTTTTTGCCAAAGCGAAGCCTGAGCGCTTCAACAATCGTAACGACCCGCATCTGACGAAACCGTGGCGCAAAATAAAGATAGTTGAAGAAAAACCCGATGGCATTCCCAACAAATAGAAACGCCACGGCTAATCCGTCAGTGTAGGCTTTGCCCGCCGCGCCCGTAAAGGTCCAAGATGAAAATTGCGTGAGGAAAGCTGACGCGCCGACCATCCACCAAAGTACATTGCCACCGCCGCGGAAATAGTCGCTCGTGTTGGTCGTAAAACTTCGGAACGCCCACCCAATAGAGATTAGAAAACCAAAGTAGATTATAACGACGATCGTGTTTAAATCCATGATGCGCACCAAGCCTGATTAGGCAACCTTTCGCTTGTTACGGGTTTTTCGGTTTAGAGCGACCAGTTGATTAAGATCATCAATCGTTTTTATAAGGTGAGGGTGTTCTGATACGCGCGCTATCTCATCATCAATTCCGCCAATATGCGCTAGCATTGTCTGGTTGGCTAAATCTGGATCGTTTTTGGCGACGGCCTCAATAATTTCACTATGCTCGCGTATAACAGACTCGCTACGCCGCACACCGAAGAGACGTTTCAAATGACGCACCCGGTCAATTTCAGCTTTCGTGGAATTCAGCGTGTGCCAAACATCTGGTAATCCAGCCAAATCAAATAAGGTATGGTGGAATTTTTCATCTGCGGTGAAAAAATTAGAATATGTCTCCTCAAACATAGCCCGTTTTTGTTCCGCGACAATGGCGCGTAAACGCATAATGCCTTCAAGATTAATGTGCATCGACGCTAAGCGTTTTATACATCCAGATTCTAGCTGCACACGAACAAAATAAGCTTGCAAATACCGGTCAATATTTATGGGCGTGACATAGCTACCACTCTTGGGAACAACATTCACTAAGCCTTCGCGGCTTAATCTAATGATAGCTTCGCGAACAGGAGTCTTGCTGGCATCTAGAATTGCGGCCACGTCTTTTTCGGGCAAGGGCAATTCTGGCGGCAGAGACAGGTCGATGATCCGCTTGCGAAGTAAGTCATAAATTTGATCAACAAGACCCGACCCTTCGCTCAGATCTTCCCTGCGCAAAATCTCATCGAGAGGACGAATTTCAAAGTTGAGCTTTTCCATTATAACAATCTGATATATTAGATTTGCAATTAATATATTTCGAATATAAAAAGCAAGTAGAAATGCAACCCTCTCATTTTTCTTTGGCGTTCCGCATTTTTCACAGAAAGGCTTGAATATGACACCCGAATCCAAAGACATCTTACGCCAAACAAGCACGGCATCCATCGCAACGATGCTGTTTAAACGGGGCCTGCGAAATCAATATGTTCAAGGCGTGTCGCGTTTGAACCCATCATCCCCCAGAATGGTCGGCCCTGCATATACGCTACGATATATTCCCGCCAGAGAAGACCTAAACCCAATTACCGTTTTTCGAGACCCCAAGCACCCGCAGCGCGTTGCGGTAGAAGAAATACCAGAGGGGCATGTTCTTGTCATGGATTGCCACCAAGACGCATCTGCCGCATCGGCGGGGTCTATTCTTGCAACACGTTTAGAGATTCGCGGCTGTGCGGGCATCGTCACAGATGGCGGCCTTCGAGACGCGGACGAGATTGCCCGCCTTAAGATGCCGTCCTTTTGCACGAAACCATCTGCGCCGACAAACCTGACGAAACATCAAGCGCTTGATTTGAATGTTCCGATAGGCTGCGGCGGCGTGGCTATATTCCCCGGTGATATCGCTGTTGGCGATGGGGATGGTGTCGTCATCATTCCCGCTGCATTGGCCGATGAAATTGCCCAAAATGCTAAGGGCATGGAAAAGTTCGAAGCCTGGGTCGTCGATCAAGTCAAATCAGGGCGCTCCATTATCGGCCTTTACCCCCCGAACGAAGCCACCCTCGCAGAATTTGATGCCTATGATACGGACCCCAGCACTTAAGATATGCCATATGACAATATCGTCATTGCGGGGTATTTTGCTGTAACTATCGCTGTTGCAATTGTCTTCAGACGTATGGGAAATAACTCAACGAGCGATTATTTTCACGGCGGTAGCCGTATGCTCAGGTGAATGGTTGGCTCTTCAGCCTTCATGACGCAGTTTTCGGGGCTTTGTCACGGTAATGTCAATTTTCAAACATTCAGCTCAGGCATAGCGATGAAAACGTCAATTTATGCCCGTCATCGACTCCATACAAATGTCATCAAACGAGCCGTATGGCTGCATTTCAGGTTCAACTTGAGTTTCAAGGATGTCGAAGAACTTATACTGGAACGCGGCGTAGAGGTGTCCTATGAAACGGTCCGAAGATGGATTAATAAGTTTGGAACCGTTTATGCCAAACGAATAAAATCACGAGCGGAAGTCCCCTCACCTGTCTAGCATCTAGATGAAATCTATACCAAGATAAATGGGAAGACGGCCTATCTCTAGAGAGCTGTTGACGATGAAGGTACGGTTCTCGATGTTGTTGTTCAAAAGCGCCGAAACACCAAAGCAGCCATGCTCTTATTGCCAAAACTCCTCAGAAACCAAGGCATTAAACCCACTCGCATTGTGACAGATAAGCTTGGCTCTTATGGAGCTGGCCTCAAACTTATAGGGCTAGAAAATCTTCAAGACCTCGGAGGTAGAAAACAACCGTGCCAAATGTTCACACGTTCCAATTAGGCGAAGAGAACGAAAGGCTCAGAAGTTTAGATCCGTGGGGAACGCTCAAAG
>JBDXGZ010000014.1:0-5111 GCA_039989855.1 Maricaulaceae bacterium
ATTGGGAAACTTGGCCTTTACGCTGGTTCCTAATGCACTCTTGCGAAATTCGGAAAAACTCGGCCAATGAGAGATAATAAATCGCAATAGAGATTCTATTTTTTGATCGGATAGGCCATCATCACGACAAGATTTTAAAAACGATTTTGTAAATTTAAGGGTAACCTTGTTTTTTGGGTCGGGTACATGTTCGAAATATCTCTCTCTCATGAGTGCTAAAAATAATTCGTAAAACCGGGAATTTAAGCTAATTGGGACTGAAGTCCTAATTAGTCTCTTATTGCTGGAATCGTTTCCAATTATTGAGGATGTAGTTTCTCTCTTACCGTTAACCTTATTTCCTAATTCACTCTCATAGTTAGGAGCCGATTTATCGGCCTCTATGTACGTTCCTGTCTTATTCCTGTTATCTTCCTGTATATGAAAAGTATCATCATGATCCTTTTTAAGGTGTCTTCCTGATACCTTAAAAGGTGCCTTAATGATCCCTTTACCCTTTATCGAGGTGGCCTTATTCACCACCTTAACTTTATCAAGCATGACCTCAAATGGCGCTACAACTCTAATCCATGAGGCCCTAGGAACGCCTGTGTAAGGGTGCCTGCTGTGGTGTAGTATAATAAGACCTTTATCTTTTAAGGCCTTGAGCGCTCGTTTAATCGTAATTTCTGAATAGGTGCACCCTTCTTGAATGAATTCTTTCGCCGTCTTGATAATCCATAGCTTTCCGTCCTTTTTGGTTGAAGCTTTAGTCATCCAAAAATAAATGCGTCTTAGTATTTCTGCTTCTGAACGAACTGGTGTTAACTGAATAGTGTCTTGTAAGGATAGTATTGTCATCGATTCCTCCTGTGAATTCTGGTTTCTGGAGGCAGAAGACTACTGGGCAGAACTCTGCCGCCGTAATCCTCCATGATTTTGACGATATGTAATTTCGAAATTGCCGTTATCTGATTCTAGTCTGGCAGGGCAAGGGTAATATTAGAAATTTTAGTGTTACCTGTGGATAATCGGAATTTTAGAAAAAAAACGTGTGCAATCAAAGTTAAATCTTGCTACAGTAATGTGATACAGAATAAAACTGTAGCAAGATAAAAATGCAATAAAAACAATGGTTTGAAAATCAATATATGGGCTTTCATCGCCCGCTCCATTTTTTTCTAATTCATTTTTTGTTATAAGCGCCTGAAAACACTTAGGTTTGTCTGTCGTCATATGATTTGTCCCAGATTCCGTCCTGGGCTAAGAGACACTTTGCTTATCATGTGGGTTGATATTAGGCGACGACTTTGCGGTGCAGCAAGCGTCGGTGTTGAATAGTTTTCTCTTTGCTCTTTTCTCTGCTGTTTAAAAGGGTTTGAGCCCGAACGAAGTCGACATCGGCTGGCGTTACATTTTGGCAGGGCACGATGAGCGCTTTATCATGCGGATAATCTCTAACTTCTCTGATGCTGGGTATCTCATATGTCGTCGCCCCCATCTCCGAGCATGATTTTTTTATACAGACGGTTCTTGTACGTAAGTTCGGCCACAGATTTCTTTAGCTCGTGAGCTTCAAGCCTCAGCCCTTTGATTTCGATGTGTTGGCTTGGCGGCTGATATCTTCGGTCCCCCGTTTCTTGCTTGCCTCTAATGAGACTCTGGGTCGTTTGTAATAAAGACCTTTGAATCAACCTTAGTTGGATAAGGTTGGAGGAGAGTGTTTTGGATGCTATTAGGCTATTCACAGTCTACATGTAGAGATGAGTAGAACATAGAAACAGTTTTTAGGGCAACTTACTTGCGCCAGTATAGTTTAACTGTATTATACGAAGAAATTAGATTATAGGGGCGCGCTTTGATCACACAAATATTTACAATTTTTAGAACTTATGTGGTTCGTCGATTGGTTTACCTTTTTGTTGGAATGCTCCTCATTTCAACCACGGCAACAGCACAATCCGCATCTTCAAATGCAGCTGTCAAGAATGACGGTAGGTTTACATTTGGTTTAAGCTCAGTTGACTCACAAAATTTAAAAAGACAATCAAATGGTCTCGTCACACAATTAGATGTTCAGGGCCAATGGTGGACATTGATTGGTCAAGCAGTCGAAATTTATGGAATAAAATGGGAGCGAGGTGATACATATAACTTGGAGGGCGACACTCTTTATAGATCGTCACTATCTGAACACCCAGACCTCGTATCTCGTTACGATGCGCTAAAGCCCAGCAATATTGAAGTTTCGTTCGACGTTGTCTTCTTACCAGACGCTAATAGGGTGCAGGCATTAAACGAAATGGCGCGATTAGGCTCTCATTACTACGTTAAGGGCGGAGGGCAAGCTGTTGGCAGCAAGGTGACCGATAATTTTTTAATTGGTAAAAGCGGTGAATTGATGACGGACCTTAGTCCCTCAAGCCCAAGGAATTGGGAAAGTTTCATGAGGTGGAAAACGCTTTTTGTCACAGGTAGCTATGCAGACACAAATGCTGCTGCAAAAAATACATTTGATATTGCTCAAAAAGTACAGGTTTCAAATCTTCGTATCACAAAAATAGACCTGCCTGATTCCAGTGCTCAAGCGATCTTTGATGAGTATCAGCGCCGAGAGGAAGAAGAGAAGGAGGAAAAAGAGGAAGATACAGAAGAAGAAAATATTTGGGATGAGGAAGAGGCCGCAAGCCAAGATGAAAACAAGCAAGATGATGATATCTGGGCCGAGTCTAATTATACTGAATCCAAGTCTAACAGTAGTAGTGATAATATTTGGGCTGAATCAAATTACTCTGATGCTAATTCGACAAGCACAAGCAGCGACATCTGGTCTGATGCGAGTGTAAACCAAGCGAAAAGGGCGAAAGAAGCTGAACTCAAAAGAAAAAAAGAGGCCTGTGAGAAAAGAAGTTTAAAAACATGGAATGGCGAAAGTTGTGTAGATTATGAGCCGGTGGTCGCCCCAAGGATAGTTCTTTATCGTAAATCTAATGATTGAAAATCATTATTCTGAAAACAGAGGTTACTTTAATGAAAATTAAATCTATTATGGCGGCAGCGGTTTTATCTATTGCACTGGCAACCAGCGGTATAGCTGGCGCGCAATCCTCCACGCAGAAAGCTCAAGCGCATTATTTCGCCGCTTTGGAAGCCTTTGATAGCGGCGATTATCAGGGAGCTTTAGATGGCGTGCAAAAAGCCGAAGCCATTAGCGGTAAAACAGGTGATGTCTTACTGAAACTTGAAATAAAAGCCCTATATAACCTTGGCCGTTATCAAGAAGCTAAATCGACCTTAAATGAGCTATACAACTCTGGCCCATCAGATCAGTCGAAGCGAGAGATGGCCTCTATTTTGCTGGAGATTGATGAAAAGATTGAATCCCAGAAGCAAGAAGAGATTAGAGCTGCGCAAGAAAGACGCGAAGCTTCACGTCTGCAAGCTGAAGCTGAGGCGAAGAGGCAAAGAGAATTCGAGGCTATCGATCCATATGCTGCGGGTGTTAGTTTAAGAACGCGTGTTAATCGAAATATCGCTTCACAAATAGAACAGTGTTTTCAAGGCAAAACCTTTGGTCGTGTCAGTCATTCTGAACGTGTTACTGTCTGGGATGGAACCCCTGGAACCGTCCGCTATGATATTCAAAATATCTATGTAGACGATGTAGACTTAGCACGTTCAAGTAAAAAATTGAAAGGTTTGAATAAGCGATATGAGATATCGTTACGAGTGGCGTATGGGGGCAGGAAGAAATTGCTTCGCAATAATTCGGGTCAATGGCAAAGAATTGAAAACCGAGCTGGTGATGACCCTTTTTACAGGTTGGACCCGAAGCCATATTTTAGCATTGCTTTGGAAAACAACTCGGTAAGCCTCGGAGCCGTAAGAAACCTCAATATAAATAGGCGAGAATTGGAAGGGTCTTTTTTAGATGGAGAAGTTGCTGAAAGGGTGGCAAACTTAATCAATAATAAATTGGAAAGACAATCTCGTTGCCTGAAATCCATTGAGATGAATGCGTATGAAAAATCTGCCCGTAGTAAAAGCTCTTCGTTATTTAATGATGGGTTTCATGGCCTTGAACGTGAACAACATAAAGCGGAGGCTCGTCAAGCTAAAGAAAGGGCAGCTCCCTCAGAGCAGCAATCTAAAACAGCATCGGCGGAAGTGATTCGCGTAGCGTCTTTCAACTTGAAATCTACAAGAAAGGGTTCCCGAAATTACGTAAGCGAAAGTTTTGATAATTGGCACGTCGTATATCGTGGCCCCCTGGGCACGCCGGGGGAACGCAAGTATTGTGGTCTTACAAACGCTCATGAATATCAGGGGGGGGGCGGGCTCTCCAACGGTGTCACTTGGTTTGAACGATGATGGCTCCGAGAATAATGAAATCTATTTTCGCACTGGTTTCAAAATCGACGCTGCAAAGCCGGCAACGCTCTCCTATCAAGGTAGAGAATACAGCATGTTTTCGACCAATAATGATTTCAGCCTGAGTTTTACGGATTACCCTACGGTGAGGCAATCTCAGGAGGAAGCTAAACTAGAATTCATTGTTTCACTCAAAAAAGAAGAAACAGGTAGCTTTTCTGCTCAATCCCAATCAGCTTCATTGAAGGTTGCAGAAAAAGGATCAACCTACCATACAATCGAATATAATCTGCGGGGCCTTCCGAGGGCTCTTAATGTCGCTCGAGATATTTGTAGTCAATAGCAGCGATTCTTGAGCTGTTGTCCTTGCCTATTAAAACTAGACCATCTTTTACTTAGTATTCTTGATGGAAAGTGAGCGCACTAAGGGAGCACTTGCGGCGGCGAAAAAAAGAGAGGTAGAGCTCGGTAAGAATGGGAGGGCTTAGCTATATTAAACAAAGCGAGACGTGGTGATTGAAAATCATTATTCTGAAAACAAAGGGTACTTTAATGAAAATTAAATCTATTATAACGGCAGCGATTTTATCTATTGCACTGGCAACTAGCGGTATAGCTGGCGCGCAATCTTCCACGCAGAAAGCTCAAGCGCATTATTTTACCGCTTTGGAAGCCTTTGATAGCGGCGATTATCAGGGAGCTTTAGATGGCGTGCAAAAGGCAGAAGCCATCAGCGGCAAAACAGGTGATGTCTTACTGAA
>JBDXGZ010000015.1:0-89160 GCA_039989855.1 Maricaulaceae bacterium
AGGCGTCCGGCGGAACTCACAGAAAGTTACCTCCGCGCGCGACCCGCACCAATCCTCACCTCAACGCCAGCATAACTAGTACAAGCTGTCCTAAAAGGTGATGGATGTATGATAGGGGATGTTTGTGGGGCGTGGATTTAATTCCCAAAATTAGATTTAAAAATCGATTAAATATCGATTTTATAATTTTGGGAATTAAAAGCAAAGCGAGGACGATAAAGCCGTGGCTGTACGAAAGTTATATTCAAAGTGATATGACTCTTGGTCTTTTATCACTTCCTCACCCTCATGCTGAGCCTGTCGAAGCATAGTGGCGTGAAACAATATTCCCTCAAGACGCAGGAACCCTTCGACAAGCTCAGGGTGAGGCTAGGAGGGTTTGGAACAACTCTTCGCCCCCTCTTTTCCCCGTGCATCCCTGCGAAGGCAGGGATCTCATGCTTATCTCAAGAGATTCCGATTTTCATCGGAATAGGCGGGTTTATAAGACGTTATTCCAGGTCTGAATTATATAATCTTCTAGGGCGTATTCTGGCTCAAAGAACTTGGAAGTAATTTCGCTACAACGTATGGCTAATGTATAAGGCATAGCATTAGGAACTATCAATATTTGAGTGCCATTAGGTTCGGTAATAATTATTCCCGATTCTATGACATGCCCTGATTCGTTTAGAGTCATTTTTTTGGGTAAGCTTCCTTTAGAATAACCCTCTGGTAAGTCAAAAAATTCATCTCGTTTATCAGCGACCATAACATGGTCGAAAGATAGACTGCCGACTTCAAGTCTTTCTGCAAGATCATTCATAACGGGTTTAATTCTCAAGCCAACATTATGGTTATCCCATAAAGTTATAGAAGAAATCCATCGGTTTTTGTCTTTTAAAAAGGCCTTGTTGGGATAAATTATAGATATGCGCTCGAATGGTTTAGCAAGTGCCTTCGCTAAATCTTTAATGCCGTTTAGAGAAAACAGTATGTTCGTCGTTTCCTCCACCACAAAATTTTACCGAGGCGCACGCTTCGCCAAAATTCGCTGCAAAGTACGGCGGTGCATATTGAGCCGCCTTGCGGTTTCAGAGACATTTTTTCCGC
The DNA here is from genome assembly GCA_039989855.1 of Maricaulaceae bacterium. Lineage (GTDB taxonomy): Bacteria > Pseudomonadota > Alphaproteobacteria > Caulobacterales > Maricaulaceae > CALFVT01. The sequence goes on from JBDXGZ010000015.1 coordinate 1,093, forward strand.
AGAGTTCATAGACCCGCTGGATATGTTCCCACCGAACGCGGTCAGCGGACATGGGGTTTTCGGGTGGTTCAGGGGCGACGCCGCGTGGGGCGAGGAGGGCTTTGCACACATCATCGGCGTCCGCAGGCTTGGCGAGATAATCCACCGCACCGCGTTTAATCGCAGAGACGGCGGTGGCGAGGTTGCCGTACCCTGTCAGCAGCACGATTTTGCAATCTTCGCGCGCGGCGTGGATAGCGTCGACCACATCAAGGCCGTTTCCGTCCTCAAGCCTCATATCAAGCACGGCAAAGGCGGGAGGATTATTACGGGCAATAATTCTGGCCTCAGTCACAGTTTCAACCGCCGTGACGTCAAAGCCACGGTGGGTGAGGGCGCGGCCCAAGCGGGTACGCAAGGGGCCATCATCATCAAGGATCATTAAAGATCGATCATCGGGTAATTTATAGTCAGGGGTCTGCGTGCTCATGGTTCACCGCCTTTCTTTGTATGAAGGTAAGGCGTTTATAGCAGGGTTCAATAGGAATTGACACTATGTCGCATTTAAGCGTGAATTATGGTTACGGCGCGCTTATTTTTCGTCAATAGGCCCATCAATAAAGGGCGGGATAATAAGCTCGTTGTCTTTATCCGTCTCTGGCCGTTTGGGCGCGGCTGGCTCGAAACGTTTTTCAATCTCTGCGGCCTCGGCCTTACGGATGGCTTCGCGAATATCCCCGCGTAATACAGCCGTTTCGACTTGTGTCTCGTCGAGGTCGAGGGACTTATTAATATCACGTAGGGCCGCGTCGTGATCTCCCTTGCGTAAATGAAGATCAGCACGGTAGCGGTAACTATCCGCGCGGCTGGGCGAGAGTTTAAGGACGCGGTCTAAGTCTTTTTTGGCTGCGTCGAAATTATCTTGCCCTACGTACCCCCGCGCGCGGGTAGTTAAAAGATCAAGATGCTCTGAGCGAATCTCAAGACCTGCGGAACTGGCCGCAATTGTCTTGTCATAATCTTCTGCGAGGAGCCAGAAATTGGCGGCTTCGAAAAAATAGTCTGCCTTTTGTCGGTCGGTGACACTATGGGGGGCGCGGGCAATACGTTCCAAGCGGTGCGCGGCCTGTTCTGTGCGGCCCAAACCAAAAAGCGCCATAGCGATACAATGTTGTGCGCGGTAACCGCCGCCCTCATTTTGCCATGTCAGTGCTGTCTCATAGGCGGCTTCAGGATTGTCGCTAATGTCGTCAAGGCAGGCTTCGTGGCGGATATCAAAAGGTGTTGGCTCTTCATTGGCGCTAGAGAGAGGCGCAAAACCTATTGCAATCGCGGCGCAAATCCCTAGAGCTTTGGCTAAACTATATGATGGATTATTCGTCATAGCCCCCCTGTAACCAGAGAGTCGTGCATTGACAATCACGCATCACATTAAAAGACCGTTAGACCTTCGCAGACCCCAAGGTAAATCTTTGCCGCGCAATTGGGTTTTCTTAGGGCTTGGCTATAGCGCGAAGGCGTTGATTACGCAGCTTCCAGATGGGCTTAACCTTGTCGGGACGAGTCGTAATCCGTCCAATTGGACGGATGATTTGAGGGCCAAAGTTCAAGGCCTTACTTTTACAGGCGTGGTGTCAAAGGAGCTGAAAGCGGCTCTAAAACAAGCGGATGTTATTCTTGTTTCGCTGCCGCCGTCCGAGGCGGGCGACCCGTTTTTGGCAGGATTGAAAGAGGATATGCAAGCCCTCGCACCTCAGGCAAAATGGGTGGGTTATTTGTCCGCGACCAGTGTTTACGGTGACCGCGCAGGGCAATGGACGTTTGAAGATGAGCTTTTGAGGCCGACAACTGCGCGCGGTAAAAACCGCGTTGAAGCTGAGCTGGCGTGGCTTGAGACAGGCCTGCCCGTGCATATCTTTCGTTTGGCGGGGATTTACGGCGGCACTTATTACGGCCAAAGCCGTAACCCTTTCGGGCGTATTGAGTCGGGAAAAGCCAACGCGATCATTAAACATGCTCATGTGGTCAACCGTATTCACGTTGAAGATATTGCCTCGGCGATCATAAAATCTATTCACAAACCTGACCCGACGCAGGTCTATAATTTGGCTGACGGACGCCCCGCCCCGCCGCAAGAGGTCTTGAGGTTTGCGGCGCGGTTACTTGGTACAATAGTTCCTGTAGCAAGTCTCGATGAGACCAAAATATCAGATATGGTACGCAGTTTCTATAGCGAGACAAAACGCATATCGATTGATAAAGCGCGGACAGCACTGGGGTGGCACCCCGCCTATGATAATTATAATGTCGGCCTGATGCATATATATAAAGATAAATATTTGCCTGATGATGCGGTTATATTGACGGGCTATTTAGATATTCCGAAACATATACGCTATACGTCTGACGGCCATTTTCGTGAGCTCTTGCGAGAGCATATTGATGTAAGTCGTGCCGAACCAGGATGTGTTTTCTTTAAAATATCGAACGGCTTTGTAAAAAGGAGACGTTTGCATATTGTTGAAATTTTTGAGACCCCAGATAGTTACCACGTCCATCAAGCCCGAACCCATCTAAGTGAATGGTATAGGACAACTCGTCTTATAGAGCGGCACTATAATGTCATTGGGCTCGCTGAGCAGTGATAGCGATTTTAAGCGCCTTCAAATGTCCCCCGCAATTTTGTGATTGATTGTGAGGTGACCCTTGCCGTGGCTTCGGCCATAAAACGAGCATGAGTAAAACCGCGTTACATAAAAGACCTCGAAAGATCAGCGTTATTATTCCGACCTATAAGGACGATGGGCCGCTGACACTATTATTAGAGCAGCTTAGCGGTTTAGATATTTTTGAAATCATAGTCGTTGACGGTGAAGGCCGCTGGGCCCCGCCTAAGCGTTTCGCTGATTATGATAACCTTCAGTGGAAAACCGCCGCTCGCGGACGTGGGCCACAAATTGCCCACGGGCTTGCCTGCGCCAATGGGAATTATCTTTGGGTGCTTCATGCGGATGCACAGGTGATGCCTGAGAATCTGGTTGAAATTGACCGCATATTAAGCAACTCTAAAATCAGCCTTGGCATGTTCCGTTTGAGTTTCAATCAACCTCAATGGACCTATCACCTTTTTGAATTCTTTGCTCGCTTTGATACGAGCCTCACGAGTTTCGGGGATCAAGGTTTTTTCTTCCGTCAAGTGGACATGGATGATATCTGGAAAGAGTTGTACATGGATATGAAAAACGCGCCTATCCTTGAAGACGTTATTCTCCGCCATGCGTTAAAATCTATTGGATCTGTTAAAAAGTCGCCATTGAAAATAGGAAGTCTGCCCCGTCGTTTTGAGCGTCGCGGCCTTTGGCGCACACAAATACGAAATGCCTCTATTCTATTGCGGTGGGTGTTCGGCGTGTCGCCGCATGTGCTTTATGACAGTTATTATTCTGAGCCACAAAGCCTGTCCATCAGACCGGCACCGCCACCCGCGGTCGTTAACGGGTAACATATGAATGTGGGGGGTTGTACGTCATATATTGCCCGTCATTCTTATATTAGGCGCAATCTTAGGCTCATTATCCTTAAGTCCAAGTTCTGTAGCGGATGAAGCTAAGGATAAAGCTCGGTTAAGCGAGGCTGACATATCAGAGCTTCAATTGGGCGCGGTTGTATCGCGAATTTGGCGAGACCCGTCGCAAGACGGAAATGTTTTTGATGCCTTTGCTGCTGTGGATATTACCGCGAGCGCGGCTGATATTTGGGCGGTGATGACCGATTGCGCGAAATCTATTGAAGTCATGAAGGATATGAAAAGCTGCACGGTTTTAAGTGGGAACGCCGCGCAAGGCTCAGATATTCGCGAACAAGTTTTCCGCACACCGTTTCCGTTTCCTCAATTTCGAACCATCTTTAAAACCGATTATATTTTGCATCAAAAGATCAAAGTTCAAAAATCGGGCGGGGATATGAAAGTCCAAGACGCGCTATGGGTGATCACCCCAATCGGCGGCGGTAAACACCGCGTGACCTACAAGGCGCGTATAGGGCTGAATTTATTAGTTCCGAACTTTATGATAAAGCGAGCTGTCCGAAAAGATACGCCCGAGCTTATGACGGCTTTACGCGATGTGGCCGAGACGATCCAAGACGCGCCGCAAGCCAGACCCCAAGTTACACACGAGACGTTAAGCGATTTATCCACGTCTAAAAATTAGACTGAATTTTTTCTAAAAAATGGCTTGGCCTTAGAAACGGACGCTCTATAGTCGCCTGTAAATGACGGCTCTTGATATTTGAACGTTTAAAGTGGGATTTTTATGACAACGAAACGCGAAAAAATTGCGGCTGCCGCTCGTATATACGGCGAGCGTGCTTTCAATAATTACGCACAGGTTCGCTCTGTCGCGGAAAATATCCGTGACGGCCTGTGTGAGTTTCTTGATCCTGAGGGTCCCTGTGTTTATCTTGTCCCTCCGCAAGGCGAATTCGGCGCGCAAAATTATCGCTCCGCCGCTTTTTCTGTAGCGGGTAAAGGGTTTTTACCTTTGGAGCCGATTAGTTTCGGCCTCGCCGTGCGTATCTCCGGCGAAGGTGATTATATGCGGCTTGTGCTGACCTGTCGCAAAGAAGGCGACCGCATGTATATTGGGATCGAGCGAGCTCAAAATTATGAGATTGACCTCCCTGCATCAAAGGATGATTTAAATGGTGTGTTCGAAAGCATATATGAACATCTCTTGGGGTGGTTCTCTGACCGTGTTGAAACCTATGACAATGGTAATTATGGATCGAATGACATTGGATTTAATATTTACCGAATTGACGAAGATTAAATCTCTTCAGGCTTTGCGCCGTATAACTCCATAATAGAGGATATAGACGCCGATTATGATTTTAGCTGCTTCTACTGATGTTGTCGCCCATGTTGCGAGCGATCTCCCATTTAAAATAGCCTTAATTGGTGTTTTAGGAATTGGCGCTCAATGGCTAGCGTGGCGGTTTCAAAAACCTGCCATTGTTCTCATGGCCATTGCTGGTTTGATTTTCGGGCCCTTGATTGCCTGGTTTTTATCTTTGCACCCCCCTGCGGTTATTGGAAATGTGCTTGAGCAATTCCGTCTTGACCCCGTGCAAAATTTTGGCGAGCTTTATCGCCCAATGATCGGGATGGCGGTTGCAATTATCTTGTTTGAAGGCGGTCTTAACCTCAGTTTTAAAAATCTTGGGGATAGCAAGAACGCGGTTTTGCGAATGGTCTTACTGGCCTCACCGATTGCGTGGCTGCTTGGAACCATATTGACACATTATGTCGTCGGACTGTCGTGGGAAGTGTCCGCTATGGTCGGCGGTCTGTTTGTTGTGACAGGCCCAACGGTGATTATGCCGCTTTTACGCCAAGCTCACCTTAAAAGCCGTCCTGCTAATGTGTTGAAATGGGAAGGCATCGTCAACGATCCTGTTGGCGCGCTTTTCGCGGTTGGCGGCTATGAGTTTATTCGCTTCTCTCAAATGGGCGCCTCTGTTGAAATTGCGATTTGTTGGTTAATTGGCGCGGCCTTGGTTGGCGGTATTATTGGTGTCGTCTCAGGTTACGGCCTCGCATGGGCCTTCCGACGCGGGGCTATTCCAGAATATCTTAAAGCGCCTGTTGTATTGGTGTGGGTTTTGTTGATTTACGTTCTTGCGAATACGCTGGCCGAAGAAACAGGGCTTCTTGCTGTGACGGCTTTGGGTATGACGATGGCTAATACTAAATATGCGTCAATGGTTGAAATGCGCCGCTTTAAAGAGACCATTGCGATTATTTTGGTGTCGGGCGTATTTGTGATTTTGACAGCAACCTTAACAGGCGACGTCTTGAAACAAATGCTGGGTAATTGGCGCATCTGGGCCTTTGTCCTTGGTATGATGATTTTGGTACGTCCTGTTGCAGTGATGTTATCGACGCTTTGGTCGGGTTTATCATGGAAAGAAAGTTTGCTTGTCAGCTTGATTGCACCGCGCGGGATTGTCGCCGTCGCAGTGGCCGGCCTGTTCGCGGCTGAATTGCAGCATCTGGGCATCGAAGAAGGGGCGCAATTTGTACCGCTTGCCTTTATGCTTGTGTTTGGCACAGTTCTATTTGCTGCTTTCGGTGTGACGCCACTTGCAAAATTACTCGGCCTTGCGTCGGGCGGCGGGGACGGCGTGTTGATCGTTGGCGCGAATCCATGGTCACTTGGTCTGGCGCGTGCGTTGAAAGATATGGATGTTAAAGTCTTGATTGCGGATACGAATTGGCGTCGCCTGCGCGGTGCGCGTCTTGAAGGTCATAAGACCTTCTATGGCGAAGTTCTATCAGAAAACGCCGATTATAGTCTTGATCATTCTGACTTCAACCATTTGATCGCGGCATCGCCGAATGATGCTTATAATGCGCTTGTCTGCGTGGAATTTGCCCCAGAATTAGGCAGCCACCGTGTTTTCCAAGTCGCAGGTCAAGATATTTCTGAAGCTGAGGACGGGATTGCCTTTACCTCCCGAGGACGGACACTCTCGACACGAGGACGTAGCTTTGATTCCTTGACGCGGGATTGGTGGAGCGGTTGGCGCTTTCGTGTGACAAATTTGACTGAGGATTATACTTTGTCCGATCTTTATAAAGACCGGGGTGATGACACGGAAATTCTTTTGGCTTTACGTGACGGTGCGCTGGAAATATTCCAACCGGGGCAAGATTCGCGTGCGCAAGGGGCGACGGTTCTGACCTATTGCGCTAGTAGTGAAGGTCGTGGAGCTGGCGCGAAGTCTGCGGACGGTCTTGCAGGCCCAGCGGCGCCCTTGCCGTCTTAAACTGAGCGTAAATTTAATCACATCTTAATCAAACCTTTAAGGTTTGTTTAGCATAATCATCTGTTGAGGCACGTCTTACAGGAAGGTGTGTGAGCGCAGGAGGTGATCGTGGATAAACCGTCTATTGTGACGCCTAACGCGTCTGCTCATGGTCATGGGATATCTGCACATGATCAAGGTGAGATTGTGACCCCGCTTGCAGCGAATTTTACGCCGCGTCGTCAACGTTTCAACATAGTCGTCCCGCCGATGCTGCAAAAGCTTACAGCATTTGGCAGCTTGAGCGCCTACTTTACGGCGATGGTCGCCGTGAGTTGGGTTTTTCTGATGGGTCGCAACTTACCCGATACGACGCGTCTTTGGGATCGTACGCGACCTGTGAGTGTCCAATTTGTTGACCGTCAAGGCCGTGACCTGATGACCCGCGGGGCTCAGGAAGCGAGCCCAGTTTCGGTCGAAACGTTACCGCCGCATTTGGTTGAAGCGATTTTGTCGATCGAAGACAGGCGCTTTTACGAGCATGTGGGCATTGATCCTTATTCACTGGCGCGAGCCTTGGTGAAAAATTTAAAAAACCGTGGCTATAGTGAAGGGGCGTCAACTCTGACTCAACAGCTCGCTAAAAATGTATTTTTACAATCTGATAAAACGATAGCTCGTAAAACCAAGGAAGCGATCTTAGCCTTATGGCTTGAGCGTGACTTCACGAAAGACGAGCTGCTGGAGATGTATCTCGAACGGGTTTATTTCGGGGCAGGGACATGGGGCATTGACGCGGCCGCGCGGAGCTATTTTGGTAAGCCTGTTACAGATTTAAACGTCTCAGAATCCGCACTTTTGGTGGGCCTGTTAAAAGCCCCCTCGCGCTATAATCCTCGGGCTAATTCAGAGGCTGCGGGGGCGCGGACGGCGCGTGTCTTGCGCGCGATGAAAGATGTCGGCTATTTGAACCGATGGGAGTATTATTCGGCTCTTTCTGAACCTCTTCACTTTCGTCCGTTTGAGACGGATGAGATTGGTGAATATTTTGTTGAATGGATATGGCCGCAAATTGAAGAGAAAATCGGCACACCTACGACAGACCTTGTGATTACAACAACATTGGATTCTGAGGCCCAAAAAATAGCTGAGGCCGCGCTTGTGACTTATCTCGACAGCGACGCGGCTGAGGACCGTAAAGTCTCCCAAGGGGCGTTGGTTAGTCTTGACGGGTCGGGTGATGTTTTAGCGATGGTCGGGGGTCGCTCTTTTGAAGACAGCCCGTTTAACCGCGCTGTACAGGCGAAGCGCCAACCTGGCTCTGCCTTCAAACCTTTTGTGTATTTGACTGCCTTTGAGACAGGGATTAGCCCGTGGGATATACGTTTGGACGCGCCTTATACTATTGCCACGCGCCAAGGCGATTGGACGCCGCGCAATTTCTCTAAAACCTTTAAGGGGCCTATGCGCCTTGAGACCGCCTTGGCAAAATCTATCAATACGGTCACCGCTGAACTTGGTGCAGAGGTGGGACTATCGCGTGTGACGGCCAGAGCCGAAGCTTTGGGGCTGGTGGGTTTAGCCGCGCACCCTAGCGTGACGTTAGGGACTGAAGAAGTGACGCCTTTGGCGTTAACCCAAAGCTATCAACCGTTTGCCAGCTATGGTTATCAAGCGCCCGCCGCAGGCCTGAGGACGATCTCAACGTCTGATGGGCGTATTCTTTACGACCGCCACCTAGCAGGGGATGCACCAGCCCCCGTTCGAAAAATTGATCAGCAAAATCTCGGCCTGATTAACCGCGCGATGAAACAGGTGGTCGATAGCGGCACAGGCCGCGCGGCCCGTATTCGTGGCCGTGATGTTGCTGGGAAAACAGGAACAACCAATGATTACCGCGACGCTTGGTTTGTCGGTTATGTGCCAGACATGGTGACAACGGTTTGGCTTGGAAATGATGATAATAGCCCCATGGACAGGATGACTGGCGGCGCAGCCCCCGCGCGGATTTGGAAATCTTATATGGAACAAGTGCTAGACGGGGTTCCGAATGCGCGCTTGTCAATTGCCAGTGAACCCATCCTTCAAAGCAAGGATGAACGGCTCGATATTTTATTGTCAGATATTGAAAACGCGCTGCCTAATTAAGGCGCAGTTAAGGTAAGGCGTCTAATTTTCAGCCCCAACTGCGTGAAGGTGCGAGCCGTTTTTACGCAGCCATGCTTTTGCTGATTTCATATCGGGAAATAAGTCTTCCGTCAGGTCCCAAAAATTAGAACTGTGATCTGCGTGGATCATATGGGCGCATTCATGCGCGCAGACATAATCTAGTACAAAGGGCGGCGCACAAACGAGCCTCCACGAATAGGAAATATAGCCCTCGCCCTGCCGCGAGATACAAGAGCCCCAACGGGTACGACTATCGCGGATTGAAATTTTGGCGACGGATTTACCGAGCTTATCGGCGTAAATTTGCGTTGAAGCCTCAAGCGCGGCGCGGGCTTCGCGCTTTAACAGGCGGTGGCCGCGCCCTGATAAAGTGTCCTCAGTCGCGGGAATAATAATCTCACGCGCCTCGCGGTCAATCTTCGCATGACCCCGTGGGCCCGGCATGACGACACTATAGAGTTCGCCTTCAAATAAAAGATCACCGCCAGGGGTAAAGGGTTGGGGTTCAGGTAAGCCTTCAAGTTGGACATTAATCCAGTCTATTTTTTCTGCGACGAATTTTTGCGCCTTCGGCAAGGCGCGCGCGTTGGGCACAATGACGGTGACTTGGCGGTCTGAGGGGTGAACCCGTAAGGAAATGCGTGAGGCGCGTTTCGAGAATTTATAAAATATACGTGGATCGGCTGGATCAAAGAAATCAACTGCACCTGACCTTAATCTGGCTGTTTTTTCATTGGACTGTTTAGATTGACCCTTTAAAGATGTCTTTGGACGCCAAAAGGGGAGTAAACCTGTCATGCCATTCATCCAAAAATTACCACTACGCCAAACCGTTTCAGCTCTTGCAATAGGCTCTATCATGATTGCTGGCGGGTGCAAATCTAAGAATGGGGGCGCGGATGAAGTTAATGACGCCGCGGTTTCCATTAGCAAAAATGATTATGGTGACATTGGGGATGTGCTGAAAGTTCCGGCGCGTAAGGTTTCAGCGGACGAATCTGAAAAAGTTTTGAAAGCGATCGGTCTTTGGGATGAGAGCAAGGCGCTTAAGTGGGATGACCGAAGTGGCGGCGACGGAACATATACGTTCAAAAACATTTCAAGCACGGACGAAGCCGGCCAAACCTTTAAAGCCAAACATTTGACGTTGGCGGGTCTGCATATGGATGAGGGTAGACCTTTGGCTGACCTCGTTGAAATGGGCGGCTTGAAACTGACGGGTAAGGACACATCTTTGAGTATTGATAATTTAGGTTTGACCGAAATAGCCCTATCAAAAAACATTGCGGCCTTGTCAGAGATTGATGATCTTCTCGATTTGGATGTGCTTGATATTAATGATGACACGCAGAGCGAAGGGCCGACCTCATTTGTCATGTCTGGCGTGAAAGGCCGCTCGGATGAAGCTGAATTTTCGATTGCTAATGTCGGATGGGGCCAAGACCCAAAGACATCGCATTTGCGCTTCGCCGCCAAAGACCTCACGATAAAGACGACGGGCAAAAGCGCGGCAACGATTAAATTAGCCTCTGCAAATGTTAAGGGATTGGAAGCTGTAAAGGATGCGGCCTCTGTCACAGGAAACAATGGATTTTTAGAGCTTTTAGCGCAAGGTCAAGGGTTTGGAGATGTTGAGGTCAACGGGCTTGAGGTCACCTCGGATGCGGTCATGCTTAACTTGCCAAATTTATCGCAAAGCGTGACGACTAAGGGTCATATCATGCACGGCAATTTTGAAATGCCAAGCCTAACCGTCTCTATTCAAGATAATGACGACCTCCCTGCGGAGGCCAGACAAGGGCTGGCGATGTTGAAAAGCTTGGGCTTTGATGAATTGGTTTTTTCTTCAAAAGGGCAAACGGAAACTAATCAAAAAACAGATCACACGATGGTTAAGGCTATCAGTCTAGATTTGAAAGATGGGTTTGATTTAAACTATAAGGGTCAATTTTCAGGCTTTGGTGCGATGAAAAGACTCGGAGCGGAACCGACGTTAGGTGATATAGAAACGGCGCAGGCCAATATTAAAATCCATGATTTTGGTTTAAGCCTTGAAGATAAATCTATTGTTGACCGTGGGTTTAAATTGGCAGGAGAGATGACAGGACAGAAGCCAGATGCTTTACGGCGTCAGGCGAAGGGCGTTTTAGCACTTGGTAGCCTTGCGGCCTTCACTCAAGATGACGGGGCTATCTATGCTGAATTTACGAAAGCTCTTGGTGATTTTATCGAAGATGGCGGGACGTTAAATATTGCCCTTAATCCCGATACGCCCTTGTCCTTGTCTGATTTTGACGACCTTAGTCGCGGTAAAAAGCCCGACTTAAACCGTCTTGGTTTCTCGGCCTCGACGACAAAATAAGTTCAAAAGACCCGCTTTTGTTAAAGCGGGTTTTTTGTTTTATAGTCATCAAGTCTGTTCATGAGATCACGCACAGATGTTCCGTGGGTGAAAACATCGACAAATTCCCCGTCTTTGTCGAACAAATATATCAAGCTGACATGATCCACTAGATAATCGCTGGCGTCGTCTTGTTCAACTTTAACGGCGTAAATCTTATAGGCGGCCTTCGCGGCGGTGACCTGCTCAACTGTACCTGTAAAGCCTTGTAGGCCTTTGGGGAAAATCGGGGCGCTGACATATTGCTTTAATAGCTCTGGTGTGTCGCGTTCTGGATCAACGGAAAACAGGACTGTTTGGAAATAGTCGCCCTTTGGGTCGACCGTGGCCATAGCCGTCCCGATAGATTGTAGCGCAGTGGGGCAAATATCTGGACAATAAGTAAAGCCGAAATAAGTCAGGGTCGGGCGGCCTAATAGGCTTTGCTCCGTAACTATGTCCCCGTCTTGATTGAGCAGCGTAAAGGGCCCACCAATCTCTGCGGTTCCGCTGACAACAATGTTTTTACCTGAACGGGCAACAGGTTCGTTTGGGCTACAGGACGAAAGGCCTAGCATGAGGGCGAACATAAAACAGAGGGGTTTGAGCTGCATAACCATACCTTTTGAATTTAAAACTGTTTAGCGAAAATGAAGGCCATCTGCAAAGGCTTCATTGTCGCAAGTGAGATCATAACAAATTAGGCCATGACCCTTGTCAGATAGATGGAGCTTTGTATAGATGGGTTATGCCCTCTCGTTTTGAAAATCCGTCATCCTTTAGATATAAAATCATTCAATATTTTGGATCTTTGCGTTTAGGAATGTCATCATCAAGAGAGAGTAGAAACAATCAGTTTGCTAGAATTTCGCCCCATACATCGGGCCGTTTGCGACGATCTACATTGATTACGTTGCGGTGGATGGCTGTGATGGGTCAAACTTTGGCGCTTATGATTGTCACTTTATCGCTGAAGTTCTCACTTCCAATCTGGTCCGCATTTGGCGTTATTGCGGTCAGCGTTGTTTTAAATATAATATTAACAGCGACCTTACCGCTAGACCGCAGGGTCAGCGATACAGAAGCTGTCTTACAGTTGGGCTATGATATTTTACATCTCTCGGCCTTGCTGTGGTTGACAGGCGGGATGGTCAATCCCTTTTCTCTATTGTTCTTGGCCCCCGTTGTTACTGCGGCGACGACTTTAAACCGGAAGGTGTTTTCTACGCTTTCGATTTTGACGATTACGGCGTCACTCTTATTATTGTTTTACCATTTACCCCTGCCGTGGAACCCTGTCGGTGAATTTGATGTTCCTGATATTTATGCGTTTGGGGGATGGACCGCTTTGATGGTTGGGATTGGGTTTAGCTCTCTTTATACATGGAGAGCCTCGCTCGAATCTCAGCGTATGTCAGAAGCTTTGGCGTCGACGCAGGCAGTCTTGGCCCATGAGCAAAAACTAGCCGCTCTTGGCAGCTTGGCGGCGGCGGCGGCGCATGAGCTTGGGACGCCGCTTGCGACTATACAGATAACGGCCAAAGAGATGGAGCGGGAAATTGCGGCAGGGAGTCCCTTGGCCGAAGATGCGGCGCTATTACGGTCTCAAGCGGAACGATGCCGAGATATTTTGCATAGGCTATCTATTCGTGGAGACGAAGAAGACCCAATGCATAATGTTTTATCTTTTGAAGATTTGATCAATGAAGCGGTCTCGCCTTTCATTGATGCGACTGACCCGATCAATATTGATATGGTGTTTAAGGGGGAGGGGCCAGACCCACGTTTGAAACGTCAACCTGAACTGATTTTTGGGTTGAAAAACTTCATTGAAAATGCCCTCGATTTTGCCGCTCATGAAGTCTTGATTGAAACGGATTGGAACGCAGAGCGGGTGAAAATCATGATCTGTGATGATGGCCCTGGGTTTGATCCGCGTATCCGTGACCGGCTTGGGGAACCTTATGTGTCGGCCCGTCCGAGTGATGGCAAAGCGGGAGGGTTGGGCCTCGGCGTCTTTATTGCGAAGACTTTAATTGAGCGAACAGGCGGACAGGTGACCTTTGGCCATCATAAAGGTATGGGCGGCGCGGTTGTGGTTTTACAATGGCCCCGCGCGCATCTCACACAGACTCAGATTGGCGAGACACAGATAGACATTATGCTCCCAAATGAAAAGTCGACCTAAGTGCCAACTTAAGGGGTAGGCTTACCTTATTTATCGGTTCCAAATTTTTCGAGAAAAAACTCTAAGATTTGGCGGTCTCTATGCGTTCGGTTTTCTGCCGCGCGGAAGCCGTGCTTTTCCCCGGGATAGGTCATGATCCGCATATTGTGCCGTCCGGCCTTTTGCATCGCGTCCATTAATTTCACAGAATGGCGGAAGACAACATTATCATCTGCCATGCCGTGAATAAGGAGCGTATCTTCTGTCAGCCCGTTAATATGTGCGAAGACGGAATTATTCTCATAAGACCCTTGTGTGTAATTCGGGTGGTCAGGGCGGGGGTCCCCGAGATAGCGTTCCGTATAGGCCGTATCATAGAGCGCCCAATCTGTGACGGGTGCGCCTGAAACGCCTGCGCTATAATGATTGGTCTGTGCTAACATGTGCAGGGTCATATAGCCGCCGTAAGACCAGCCGTAAATTCCCATCTTATCAGGATCGACGAAAGGTTGAGACTTGAGCCATTCGGCCCCTGCTGATTGATCCACCACTTCGGCATGTCCCATGCTGCGGTAAAGCACATCTTCAAAGGCTTTGCCCCGGTTGGTTGCGCCGCGGTTATCAAGTGAGAAAACAATAAATCCGTGAGCGGCGAGCATTTGTGAAAATAAAGTACGGCCCCAACCATGATTGACGCGTTGTACGCCTGGGCCGCCGTAGACAATTGTAATCGTTGGCCGCTTTTCACCGGGCGCCAAATCTTTAGGTTTATAAAGATAATAATCCATCATCGTACCGTCATCGGCGGGAATTTGTCCAAACTCAGGTGTGATATGGGCGTCGAGATATTCACTGTAGGGATGATCACTGTCGTTCGATAAGGCGTTTTCGCTCAACCATAAGAGCGGCTGGCCTTTATTATCAAACACACGGCTTTGGGGCGGCGTGTCAAAACGGTTGAAGCCGCCAATATAGCGTGTGCAATTTCCATCAAAGCGCGCGCTATGCTGTCCACTGCCTTCGGTAAGTTGCGTCAGGCCGCTTCCGTCCATTTTCATTGTAAAGATATGTCGGTCGAGCGGTGTATCTTTCCAGCCGGTCAGGTAGAGGTCGCCCGTGTCTTCGTTAAAACAGCTGAGGGAATTCACTAATAGATTATCAGGCGAGATGGCGGTTTCACGTCCATCAGGCGAGAGGCGAAAAACTTGCCGTTTATCATTTCGCTCTGCCGTGTAGAGAAGATCGCCGTTTTTAAGAGCGGTATAATCAGAGCGAATATTGAGCCATGTTGGTGATGTCTCCTCATTCAAAAGCTTTGAGGTTCCGCTCTTTGGATCGATTTGGAGAATTTTATGGGATTTATGATCACGGCTTAAAATTCCAGCGTAAACAGTTTTTCCGTCTCGCGCCCATGTTACCCGGGTCAAGTATATGTCTTCATTGCGGCCCAGGTCAGCCCAAACGGTGGGGCCTCCTTGGCGAGAGATAAGCCCAAGCTTCACGCGGGCATTATCCGTTCCCGCAAAAGGGTAGCGTTGATGGATGGTTGAGATGCCGTCCGCACCAAAATCTAAACGGCTTTCAATGGCAATCGGGCTTTCATCAATTTGGCTGTAGGCGATTTGTGTTTCGTTGGGTGACCACCAGTAGCCGCTTGAGCGCGCAAGTTCTTCTTGAACGACAAAACTCGCGGTTGCGTTACGCCGTGTCTGAGTTGCGCTGTCTGTTAATTGGCGCTCCAGCCCTGTTTTCAAATCTGTCACGTAGAGTTCATTGTCACGAACATAGGCGACGTAGCGGCCTGATGATGAGAGTTTAGGGTCGGATTCAAACCCGAGGGTTGCTGTGACCTGCCGACTTTTCTTTTTGTCTAAGTCATAGAGGTAAATATCTCCGCCGAGAGGGAACATCAAAAGACGCTCAGAAATAAATTGATAGCTGATAATACCCCCCCCATATTCACGGGCTCGTTCACGTCTATTTTTCTCTTCTTCTGATAAAACTTCGGGGCCTGAAATTAAGTCGGTTGAGCTGACGAGCAGGCTCGCCTTGCCGCTTTCAATATCATAGGCCCAGAGATCTTGCTGACCCGGATTATTTGCAGGTCCCTGCAGAAATGTGACCATGCTGCCGTCAGGTGAAATCGTCGGGCGACGTAAAGAGGCCCCGCTTAGACTCGGGGCGGCATTTAATCGTTCGGGGGTTAACTTTCCAGATTCTGGATTGTTTGTAAGAAATGAGGAGTTTTTTGACTCTGTGCTATCTGGCTTATCCGTGACGTTATTTTGACAGGCGCTTAACGCTAAAAAGCTAACGGATAGACATATGGTTTTGGTCAATGATGATGTGAAGACTTTATATGTCATGCGGACGGTCCTAGTCGTTTATAATTTGAATTCATATTATAACTATATATGAAACATATTCTGCCAATGACGCAAGGTCATTGCGTTTGTGTTAAATGCGCGTCTCTTATTAATATCCAAATTAAACTGATGAACACAATATAAACAATTTGTGAGCTCACGGGAAACCGTCGCTATGTTTATGATTGATTAAGCCTAACTTGGTAATATTCTCATATTGAATTATGAATGAGGGCAAGTCCTATGTTTAAGAAACTCGCAATAACGACCATGGCATTATCTGTGTCTGCACTTTTGTCTGTATCGGCACATGCTATGAGCGCATCGCAAAAAGTTGAGGTTGAGCACCAAGTCAAACAACCTAATGGTGACGTAACATTTGTAACAACAGCTCCTGATAAAGTTTTACCCGGTGATACGCTAATATATACAGTTGATTTTCATAATGATAAAAATGAAGTGACTGAAAACTTTCGTATTGATATGCCCGTTCCTGCTGAAATTACCTATATTGAAGGTACAGCTTTGAGAGATGATGCTATTATTCTCTATTCTGTTGACGGTGGTAATAATTACCAAGTGCGCGATCAACTTTTGGTTCGCGTGGCTGAAGGCGGAACTCGCGCCGCCGTTGCTGAAGATATTA
Source organism: Maricaulaceae bacterium (assembly GCA_039989855.1). Classification (GTDB taxonomy): domain Bacteria; phylum Pseudomonadota; class Alphaproteobacteria; order Caulobacterales; family Maricaulaceae; genus CALFVT01. The sequence goes on from JBDXGZ010000015.1 coordinate 17,607, forward strand.
CGCATATCAGATGGACCTTAACCGAAAAAATCCAGCCAGGTGCCAGAGGCGATATAAAGTTTAAAGGTCGGTTAAAATAGTCTTAAAAAAGCTCTTTATAACCCCAGACTAACAACTTAAAAGTGTAAAAAATATGATAATCAAGAGACCTCTGAGGTCTCTTTTTTTTGTTTAAAAATCATTAATTGCAATAAAATCAATTAGTTAGGAAAATACTGCATGCTGCAAAGATGTGCATTTAAGCTAATGTTTACTATGTTTGCACATTCGTTTTTAAGACCTTCCCTGTAATAAGGGATCATATTGTTTCGTATAGATAACGAAGAACATATTGTTACGCATAGATAAATTTGAAAGTGGGAAAATGACAAAACTAAATAACTTAAGAAAGGGACTACTAGGCACGGTTGCTGTAGGCGTCCTTTCAACTGGAACGGCCCTGGCGCAATTGACGCCAGCCGAAACGTCTGTTCAAAACACATTTACGCTTAATTACGCTGTGAATGGTGCGAGCCAGCCAGAAATCGATAATGATGATGCGCCAACGACTTTTATTGTTGACCGCTTGATTGACCTTACGGTCGAAAGTATCGAAGGCACGACAACTGTGGCGCCAGGTCAACAAGACGCGGATTCAATTTTTACGGTCACAAATGATGGTAACGGGACGCAAGCTTATGATCTGACAGTACAAAATACTGTTGGGAGCGATGATTTTGATCCAACAGGGACCACAACTTTGACCTTTTATGTAAGTGATGGTGATGATGATTTTGAACCTGGTGGCGATGATGGTGCGCCAACAACTTATGATTCTACTAATCCGCCAGTTTTACCTGCCGATGCAGAAATAATTGTTGTTGTTGAGCGTAATATTCCAACATTAGCGGCGAATGCAGCGGTTGTTGATGGTTCAGATGCTAATGTTATTCTTGTTGCGAATACTTTGAACTCTACCTCGCCATTTGCTGAAGTTGTCGATGATTCTACAACGGATGTCGGCGATGCTGGCAATGACCTTCTTGTTTCTGAGAATGTTTTACTCGATGGTACAAGTACTGGTGAAGAAGGCGTCCAAGATGGAGCTGATTCAGCTATTGGTACATATGTTGTCGCTGATGCAGATGTGTCAGGTGTAAAAACCGTGTCTATCTTCTCAGAAAACGGATCAAATTGTGCATCATTTACGGCATCGCCAGAAACGAATGCCTATTCTATTCCGGGTGCATGTATTGAATACCGTATTACTGTGACGAATGATGATACACGGGACGCAACAGGCATTAATGTTACTGATGTTTTACCAGACGAGCTTGAATTTGTTGCAGCGTCTGTTGCAACAGGTGGTGACTTTACAGGCGGCGGGACATTCTCGACCATACCTACGGGTGGCCAAGATTGCTCAGCCTCTGTAGGGGCTTGTACGATCACATATAGTGGCGCGTCTCTACCTGGCGATGACGGTACGACTCCGGATAATAGCCCTGAAGGCGTCATTATCATTCGTGCTTTTTTACAATAAGATTAATTCTTAATCTCTGGGTGCGTCTTTCGGCGCACCTTCTTGCCCTCCGACAAAAATTATAAAATTAGCTAGGCGGGCGCTGGGTTGAATGGTGAACATAATACTTCGACATATAAGGTCCCTATGGGCCCTGACGGTATGGCTCTGCCTAACCGTCACGTCAAATGCATCTGCGCAGTCTGGTGATATTGGCGACATTGTGCGCAATGTTGCGAGTGTTACGTTCTCGACAAATGATGCCCCTTTGACCTTCGACACCAATGCGGCTGAATTTACGATACATGCACCTGTCGCAGATCCAACGATCGAGTTTTTCCGTCATGCTCCAACAGCCCCCAATCCTATAAGCCGCCGGGTGAACGGATCAGAATTTGCGCCGTCAGGTGCAAACGGTGCCCTTTCTGGACCAACCGCGTCTGGCGGTAGTGACAATCTTTTCAGCGCTGTACCGCCAGCCCTTGCGGCTAACGGATCTGTAATTGATCTATCCAATGAAATTCCGCTTTATCCAGCCAATACATATACAGGCGGTGAGACTGTTTTTCTTCAAGTTGTAGATGAGCGGTCGAATGGAAACACAGAGGCTATTGATACAATTGCGCTGACCGTACGGTCTAATACGGGCGATGCGATTACGTTACGCCTGTTTGAAACGGGCACCGATACGGGTGAATTTTGGGCGTATTTCCCATCTACCTTATCTGAAAGCCCACAATTTGATAATCAGTTGACAACTGAGTCTAATGATAAATTTACAGCTGTTTATAATAATGGGTTTGTTCAAAGTGATGTTGTTGCTGATACAGCCTTAGTTGATCCATTTGGACGTGTGTTTAACTCAACGAACGGCGACCTTATTGACGGGGCAACTGTTCGTTTAATCAATGCGAATGATTTGTCGCCCGCAAGTGTTTTTGGTGTTGATGGGTTTTCGACCTATCCGTCAGACGTTATAAGTGGTGATGAGGCTTCAGATAGTTCAGGCCAAACCTATTCCTTCGGCGCTGGAGAGTTCAGATTCCCAGTTGCGCCATCCGGTGACTATTTGATCGAAGTTATCCCGCCAGACGGATTTAACTTCGCGTCTGAGCGCTTACCTAGAGAACTTACTGCGATTGGTAATTTCATTATCGTGGATGCCTCCTTCGGTGAAGAATTTGCATTTGAAGGCTTACAAGGGGTTCAATTTGATATTCCATTAGACCCAGAAGCCGAACTTGTTTTAACCAAAGCGGCGGATGTTACGACGGCAAGCGTTGGTGATTTTGTTCCTTATACGGTCACGATTAATAATGTTGGCGTTACACCAACGCCCGTTGACCTAGAAGATACTTTACCGCTTGGGTTTCGCTATGTTCCGGGGAGTGCGCGGCGTAATGGTGAAGCCTTAGCCGATCCTATTATATCTGACAGGGCGACATTCTTGACCTTTCCTTTGGGTGAATTGCCGTTGGGTGAGATGGTGACCCTAAATTATACGCTTGAAGTTGGGCCCGGAGCCCCGCTAGGTGACGCGATTAATGAAGCGTTGGTGCTTGACCGTGACGGCGATCAGATTTCAAATATTGGCCGTGCAGAAATAAAATTACGCGAAGACTTATTTCGGACTCGCTCAAGTATTATTGGCCGCGTTAGTGAGCAATCATGTGACGCTGACGAAGACTGGGCCCGTGAAATTCATAAAGGCATCGGTGTTCAGGGTGTCCGTATCTATATGGAAACGGGCGCTTATGCTGTTACTGATGGATTTGGTTTGTTCCATTTTGAAGGCGTCGATGAGAATACACATGTAGTTCAGGTAGACGAAGAGACGTTGCCTGAAGGGTATGAGCCTATAATTTGTGAAGAGAATTCACGTTACGCCGGTCGGGCAACGTCAAAATTTATTGAGGTTCAAGGCGGGGGTATCTGGCGGGCTAATTTCTATCTCAAGAAAGTTTCGGATACCACGCAAGAGGTGAAGGATGGCAGCTATGATTCACAGACGGCCTATAAAGCGTTTGATGCAAAATGGCTGGCGAAACAATCAGGTGAGCCTATGTGGGCCTATCCACAGGCCTCGCAGTCACCATCTCATGCCGCCCTTAATTTTGGGGTTACGCATCGTCCGAGCGATAAGCTTACAGCGCGTCTTAACGGTAAAGAGATCAACAAACGTCACATTACGGCGCGTGAGAATAATGCACTCGGTCTCGCGTCACTCACGCGGTGGCGGGGTGTGGACCTTGTCGAAGGTGATAATCACTTCGAAATTGAGGTTCGGAGTAAAGAAGGAAAAAGTATAAAAACCCTCAAAGAGACAATTGTCTTTGTGAAAGACGTCGCCCGTGCAATCCCTGTTATTGACCAGTCTATACTCGTCGCAGATGGACGGACTATTCCTGAAATTGCCGTGCGTCTTGAAGATGAGGCCGGGCGTCAGGTTCATCCGGGACGGATTGTAAATATTGACGTTCTTGCACCTTATCGTGCCTATTCAGAAACGGGTGAGCTTGACCGTTTTTCCCAGCGTAATGATCAATTAGCCCCTTTGAGCGCGCGGCAATTTGTTTCAGTTGGTGAGAGCGGAATTGCGCGTATTCGCCTTGAACCAACCTTACAAACAGGAAAAGTGACTGTTGTTGTAACGCTTGATAATGGCCGTAAGGTTCCTGTTTATATGTATCTTGCGCCAGAGAAACGTGACTGGATCTTAGTTGGGCTTGCTGAAGGTACGGTTGGGTATGAAAAAATTCGTGATGAATCCATTAACCTCGGCGCGTCTGATGACAATGTCTTTGAAGATGGTCGTGTCGCCTTTTTTGCAAAGGGTCTGATTAAAGGCGAATGGCTTTTAACACTTGCTGTTGATACAGATAAAAGACGTGGTAGCTCTGACGGTGATTTCAGTGAAGAGATTGATCCGAATGCATTTTACACGCTTTATGGTGACCGCTCTTATACAGAATTTGAAGCCGTTAGTCGCTACCCTGTTTTCGTGAAAGTCGAAAAGCGTCAAGCCTATGCTTTATTTGGTGATTTTGACACGGATATCACAGAAGGACGCCTAACCGCTTATGGTCGTCGCTTGTCTGGTCTTAAAGCGGAATATCTGGGTGAAAATTTTCAGGTTCTTGGTTTTGCCGCTGAGACTAATCAAGGCTTTGCTAAAGATGAACTTGCGGCGGACGGTACAAGCGGAACCTATCAACTGACGAACGACCGTATTCTTGTGCAATCAGAAACAATTGTTGTGGAAACAAGAGACCGCTTCCGTCCAGATGTTGTTTTAGAGCGTAAGCCACTGGTGCGGTTCCTCGATTATACACTTGATTATCTAACGGGTGAGCTTTTATTCCGCCTGCCAGTTGATGTGTCTGATAATGAGTTTAACCCGAACGTTATTGTTGTCGATTACGAAACGGCACATGATAGCGAACGTAATATTACGGCGGGTGGACGCGTTCAGGCGCAAATATTGGACGATCGTGTTCAAATTGGTTCGTCATTTATTTCTGAGGGTGGAGCTGGGGACCAGCCCAATAGTCGGTCTAATCAAATTGGTGTTGATGTGGTTGCAACCATTGGCGATAGTACAGAAGTCCGCGCGGAATATGCGATCACAGAAAATGAAACGGATAATGGAAATCAGACCAGTGAAGCGATCTTAGCTGAGGTTATTCATACAAGTGAAAAGTTCTCAGGTGAGGCTTATTTCCGTCAGGAAGATGCAGGATTTGGTCTTGGACAAAGAAACTCTAACACGAATACAATTCGACGGTACGGTGCGAGCGGTCGTTATAAGCTACGTGATGAGCGCGACACGCAAGAAGGCAAGGAAACACAACAAGCTATCGAAGCGGACGTTTCACGCGAAGAAAACCTTGCAACAGGTGGACAAAGGTCAACAGTCAACGTCGTAGCTGAACACCAAACTCGTAATTTTACGATTGGAGCTGGATTACAGGCCGTCCGTGATGAGGTTCCCGGATCGGAAGACCGTGAGTCTATTTTAGCAACCGCCCGTGCCAGCTATAGCCTACCAGAGCATGGAGCAACCTTCCAAATTGCTCACGAGCAACCCCTTAGTGGTCAAGACGAAGTCAGTGCCTTTCCGCAGCGTACAACCTTGGGCGTTGATAAAACATTAGGGGATTTTGCAACAGCGTCTATCCGTCATGAAATTCTCAAGAGTGATGAGCTAGACAACCAAAACACAAGTTTTGGTCTCACTGTGACCCCGTGGCAAGGGGCGGCTGTAACGGCTTCGACGGATCTGTTAACGGCTGATTCTGGGCGCCGTCTTGGGGCCACTATTGGTTTGGATCAACAGGTGCAATTGACAGAGAAATGGTCACTCAGTGCCGGCGCACGTAACCGCCGTGTTCTCGATGAAGAGGGAACGATCATTGATATTGCGCCTGATGCGGCCGTGTCACCTTTAGAGGTCAATGAAGATTTCACGTCTGCCTACCTTGGGCTTGGCTATAGAGATGATATTTTAAGCGCCTCTATTCGCGGCGAAGGTCGTGTGGCAGGAACGGGTGATGAAACTTATATTTTATCAACAGCCGTTGCGCGGGAAGTGTCGGAGACATTTTCTTTGGCGGGTGCAGGCCGCTTGGCCGTTGATGACCGTGTTGAGATTGGTGACCAAACATTAATTGATTTACGTTTGGGCGCCGCATATCGTCCTAAGGACGAGGGAGCGGTTTGGTTTAACCGCTTAGATATAGCTCACCAAACATCTGAAGGTCAGGCGACGACCACTAAGATTGTTAATAATGCTGCGGTGAATACGAATATAAGTGACCGCTGGCAGCTATCAGCAAATTATGGTATTAAATATAATAAGACTGAAATTAATGACCAGAGCCTTGACAGCGTCACGCACTTGCTCGGCGCAGAAACAAGATTTGATCTCACTCAAAAAATTGATATTGGCTTGCGCGCGCAAGTGCTGACGAACTCAGACTTTTCTGAAGCAAGTTATAGTTTTGGCCCGTCGATAGGTGTCGCTCCCGTCGATAATCTATGGGTGAGCATAGGCTACAATTTTTCAGGTTTCCGTGATGATGATTTCCAAGCAGCAGAATTTAGTCGCGATGGATTTTATTTCAAACTTCGCTTTAAGTTTGATCAATATTCTGCACGCGGCCTGCTACAACAGATTTCTCCAACTAATACAATTAATCAAGACGCGCCGTAATTTATGTTAAGCCCGTTTTTGCAGGTTATGACTTTGATCGTTTTGACCTGCTGCACGGCTTTCAAGTACGACTCTAATCGATTCAAATAAAATAGCCGTTGTTGTGGGTTTCGTTAGCACGATGTCGATGCCGACTCCGAGGCCATTATGGGCTGTTTCTAATTTTGCGTCAGCGGTTAACCCTATAATCGGTATATTTGCGTAATTTGTCTGGCTTTGACGAATGAGTTTAGATGTCTCTATACCGCTCGTTCCGGACATATTTATATCCATGATAATATAATCAAATTGATGAGTAGATAGAATATTAAGGGCTGTCTGCCCGTTTTCGGCGTAAATTATAGTATGCTCTAAGGGCTCTAGCATTGCCCGAATAGTTTCTTGATTGGAGTTTTGATCCTCAACGATTAAGACATCTAAGGATTTAATTTTCTCAAACCCCTTGTGCGGTGAATGAGTGGGTTTGGGGCGTGAAACTACAGGCGACTTGATGGGCGCTATAGGTTCGGTGTTTGATTCTATCTTTTTATTTTCAACTTGTGAGGGAGCCGTACCCTTGTTGTCCAAGAGTCGTATGGCCTTCATGCGCGTGATATCCGTCTGACCCATACTTTCGAGCGTACGGGGCAGTGGCTTTGAGGCAGTCTCAGCCTCGATTTCATCTTTGTTAGGATGATCTATCTGCGATGCCCTCTTGTCACCATTTTGGTGTTTAGGAGGGAAATAAATATCAGACGGAATCGTAATAATAAATTCTGTTCCGCGTTCGGAGGCCGTTTTATAGGAATATTGCCCATGAATTCTTTCAATATTTTCTCCAAGTGTATTGAGATTGAAAACCTCAATTTTTTGACTATGACCGACAGTGATTGGAGAGAGGTCTCCATTTCCAGTGTTGGCGATAATAATATTTAAAACCCCAGATTTTGGTGTTTTTGTGTCATAGGTCACATGAACATGAATGCGTCCAGTTTCGGTTTTGTAAAACGCTCTGCCGATAAGACTATTGACAACTTCATAGACAGGAAGGGGCTCAACCAAAAGGCTATCAGGCACATTTTTATGGCAAAATACCGTAAAAATTATCTCCTTATCTTTGGTTCGTGTTCGCCAAAACTGAGAGAGATCAGATGATATTCTGTGCATACGGGTCGTTTGCGGTCGAGTGTCATCTTTTAGTAAATATGAAAAATCCTCCTTCGACATGGGGTCGCGGATATATTTCATAATTGTAATTAAAGACGCTATCAATCCTGTCAAAACGACCGTCCACAGTCCCATGTGAAACAGGGTTTGTAAATTAAGCCAAGTTGTGTCCAAGGTATGCACGATTAACGACACGCCTCTTTCATCTTTTTGAGCGCCGCTGTGGCGCCTGATAATGAAAAGCTGTAGCTCACCCGCGTCCCGCGTTGGGATTGGGCGCTAACGGTCATTGTTGAGCCTGCGCGCATGGCTTTTACGAGGCGTTTTTCATGAGAGCTTTCTTCGATGAAAGCCTCATTTCCTGCGACGTAAAAACTAGCCTTCGTATTGCGAACCTTGGCTTCTGGAGGAATATTTGGGTTGAGGGGATAAGAGGCAAGAAAGTTTGGCTGTTCTGTTGCCGCGCCTGATTTCCAGCTTGAAATGATGAAATAGATTTCGCCGTGATCGACGCTAGACGGCGACTTGGTTTTTGCAGGCGTGACAGCGTAGCAACTTTTATCGCCTGAGGCGCTACGAGAATAGCTCGTCCAGTCCTTATAAGTCCCCTCTAATTTGGGGGCGTCTTGGGCCGATGCCGTTACAGGAAGTAAAACCGCTAGGCTGCCAATAAAACCAAAAAAATGTTTCATGATGATATCCGATATATTTAACCCCTATATTCTGCGAAACAGGCTTAATATTCGGTTAAATTCGGTGTTTTTGATGATATGAGTTTAGATTAGCGCCGCGTCTTTTTCCGGGCTTTTTCAGCCGTCTCTGCTGCGCCTTTAAGACGACTTGGGCCCGAAGGCTTGGCCCAATCTTTCGTCGCGGGCAAAACAGGGCCGCCTGGACTGACGGGACGGGCAGGATGTCCGCCCATTGACAGGGTGCGGTCATAGAGCGTTAAGGCCGCCGCTAAGCTGACATTTAAGCAAAATTTCGTCGGGATTTTGATGATGTGATCGCATTTGTCTTGCATATGCGGCGACAAAGATCCCGCCTCTGGGCCGAGAATATAGGCGGCATTGAGCGGATGGCGAAAACTCGGGAGGTTCACCGCGTCATCTGTCAACTCCACCCCGACGAGCGAGCAGCCGCGCGGTAGGATGAGGTCTTCCCCGTGGTCCCACTCATAAAAAGGGACGTGAATATTGGATTTCGACGTATCGGTTTGGTTAACCTGCCGAAGGCTAGGCTCTGCGGCAATGGTAAAGGCAAAGCTCGCGCCAAACGCATGACCCGTGCGCAAAACCGCGCCGAGATTATGCGCTTTGGATATGCCCTCAACGCCAATTCCGAAATAACCGCGCATGGCTTAAGTTTCTAAAACGGTCGGATTAAACCGTCTGTAGCTTGCGTAAATGCCAACGACAGCACTTAAGATGGCAATAAAAAGAAACGGTACTTTTGGCGGCATTTGCGTGACCGCAAGGGCGATTAAAACAAAGGTCGCCGCATTGGTGAACAGGTTCAAAATCACCGCCCCCGCACTCATAAGCTGCGCGCGAATAGCGGGGTCTGAACGGCGTTGCGCCATGGCTTGCAGAGGCACGACAAATAAGCCGTTAAAGAAGGATGTCAAAATCAGGCAACCAAGAAAATGCGGTGCATGTTGATGGTCGAGGAAATTCGCCAACGTGCCAAGAGCTTCGGTATCGCTTGTTTCAAAAACAGGATGCGGCAAGAGGTAAAGCCCTAACGCCATGAGTGACACGCCAATGATACCAAAGGCCGAAAGACCGACCGCTTCGGGGCCCCAGATTTTCATTTTAGCGATAAGCATTGTAACCAATGACCCGACAAGAATGGAGAGTGTCGAGAAGATCAAAATAATAATCAGGACATTTTGATCATATTGCATTTCCGATTTGATGAAGTCAGGCAGGGTAGTGACGAACACAGTTCCCGTGCCGTAAAACCAAGCAATTCCCAACATAGGCCGTAACACATGCGGGGCGGCAAAGGCTTTTTGTAAGACGGCCCAGCTGGCACTGATAGGCTCGAAGTTGATTTTTAAATCGGGCTTGGGCGCAGGGGCAGGGGGGCATTGTTCCGCCGCGTACCAGCCCACTAAAGCGAGGATAAATAAGAGGCCTGCAATGATGCGCGGCCCGCCGGCTTGCAGAACGATGAGGGTTCCGCCGACTTGGCCGACTAAGAGGAAGACAAAGACAAATCCGTTGAGCAAGGCATTACCTGTAATAAGTTCTTTATCGGAGAGCCACTGCGGAAGCACGGCGTTTTTCGTCGGTGAGAAAAAGGCGGATTGTGCGCCCATGAGGCCAAGGGCGAGGGCAAGCACCCAAATATTCATGATAAAAAACCCGAACGCCGCAATCAGCATAATTACGAGTTCGGCGCGTTTTACCCACCGTAAAATAACGCCGCGATCGACCTTATCGGCGATCTGTCCCGCGATAGCGCAAATGAGTAGGAATGGGCCTGTGAAAATCAGCCCTGCAACAGGAACGCGAATGGCTGAGGGGAGTCCTTCGAGAAATAAAATCCCGCCAAAAGTGACGAGGGCGATCATCGCATTCTTTAAGGCATTATCGTTAAACGTGCCCGTTTGTAAGAGCGTAAAGAGCGGCAAGAACCGTCTTTGGGTCAGGAGTTTTCCAGCCATTGAGCTCATGAGGGTGTCTCCTTATCCGTTTCGGATTTTTCGGCGTCGGCTTGTTCCAAGCGTTCAGCTTTTTCTTGTTCTCTTTTTCTACGGGCGGCTTTGGCCACTTTATTCTCCGATAGCTGCCCAACACGGGTCGGGTCAAGGGCGCCGAGGTCATCATAGTCAAGTAATTCGAGTGAGCGCGTTTCGATACGCTCTTGCAGTAGGGCCATAAATTCTTTTTTCTTAAGCCCAGGCTGAATGGGCTCTAAAAATTCCATCTTCGCCGCCCCGGGGAATTTTTTGAAATCCATCATATGCCACCTTTGTCCCAAATTTTGCGCGACAGGCAGAACGGGGCAATTAAAATCGCGGTAGAGGTGATAGACTCCGCTCTTATAGCTATGATGGGTTCCGACCTGTGAAAGGTGGCCTTCAGGGAAGATAAGAATTTGACGGCCTTGCTCTTGTATCAGCTTCGCCGTTTCGGTAAATTGTCGCCGGACTTCCGCCCCGCCGCAAGACGAGACGACGACCGCATTCATTTTGGCTAAAATTGTTCCGATAAAGATAAATTTCGTGATGTGATCGCCCGTAACAAAACTCAGGTCTTTAAATTGTGAAAACAGAACAAAACCGTCCCCGTAGGATTGATGTTTTGAGGCAATAATGACGGGGCCGTCTGGGATATTTTCATGGCCGCTGACGCTCATTTTGATGCCTGCGAGCCAGCGCATATGCCACACCATGGTTTTTGTATAACGGCGCAGCCCCCACATGAGCGGCGCACGCCCCGGTATGAGTGAGAGGAGAAAGCAGATAATCGCCGCGACAATCGTCGTTAAAATGAAAGCAATGTTAAATATAAGAGAGCGCATAATGTGGCCTATACATCTAAAACGGCTTCAATGCGCCGCACAAATAAATCAAGATGATCCCCGAGCGGGGCCGTTAGAAAGCCGAGCACTTTGGCTTCGGCGGTTTGAAGAACAATCCCGAGCGCCATGGGCGCTAAGATATGGGCGTCCTCTGTTGGAATGTCGCCGCGCACCATCGCCGCTTCGAGAAGCTTTTGCGTTAAACTCAGCGGGTCATGACACTGCCCAGACTTAGAGCCTGCATTTGAGTCCGTATTTGAATCTGCGGATATGTTAGGGAAGCGATGAAGATAGAGAATATGATAGCGAAATAACATCCAATCCGCATCGGCCAGCTCACAATAGGCGGTGGCAATATGGCGAATTTGCCCGCGAATATCCTCAAGAGCAAGAGCTTCTCTGATAATATCGGTAAGGCGGTTATGTACTGCGACCATGAGCGCACGCGCAAGACCCTCCTTGTTGGAAAAGTGACGATAGATCAAGCCTTCGGAAACTTGCGCCGCAGCCGCAATGGCTTTGGTGGTGACTTGGTCAATGCCCTCTTGGGCGAAAAGCGTAAGCGCCGCTCGTTCTATGCGCGCCTTTTTTGTGCCGTCAGTTGATATTACGCCGCGATCTTTATCTACGCTTTGCATCATTGAGCCTTCCCTTGCCCCCCTCGCACATATTATGGAGTTTATTGTAAGTGAGCACTCACACCTGTATGAATTTGAGCGTGGCCTGTCAAGTTTCAAAATCGGGAACCAAAAACTCAACTTTGCCAATATTGAAATAAGTGAGCGCTCACTGAATATTCTCCTATTGTCAAGATAGAGCAAAGGAGTCATTAGGTCATATGTCTTTTGGAACCCATGCTTATGAGCCCGACCCACGCAACGGGTCTGTTTTGTTTAATGTTAACGGTGAGCTTGTCCCGCGCGACAAAGCCGTGGTCAATGTGTTTGATAGCGGATTTATGCTCGGCGACGGAGTATGGGAAGGCCTGCGGGTTCATCAGGGACATATAGCCTTTTTGGATGAGCATCTCGACCGTCTATGGGCGGGAGCTGCGGCGCTTCATTTTGATATGGGCATCAGCAAGGCCGACTTAACCGAGCGTCTCTATGAAACTCTTAAGGCAAACGATATGACCGACCAGGTGCATATTCGCTTGATGGTCACACGGGGTCTCCGATCCACACCCTATCAAGATCCGCGTGTGGTGATTAGCGCTCCGACGATCATCATTGCGCCTGAATATAAAAAGCCCGCGCAAGAAACCGCGTCGCGTCCGCAAAATCTTTACACCGTTGCTGTGCGGAGAGGCCGTGCGGATGTGCAAGACCCGCAGCTTAATTCTCATTCAAAAATCAATTGCATCACCGCCTGCGTTCAAGCGGTGGAGGCGGGGGCTGACGAAGGGCTCATGCTCGACCCGCAAGGCTTTGTTGCGACCTGTAATTCGACGCATTTCTTTATTGTCCGTAAAGGCGAGGTCTGGACCTCATCAGGTGATTATTGCTTAGGCGGGATTACCCGAGGCAAAATTATTCAGCTCTGCCGTGAGAACGATATTCCCGTTTATGAAAAGAACTTCTCGCTGTTCCATTGTTATAGCGCAGATGAAGCTTTCACGACGGGAACTTTCGCAGGCCTCGCGCCCGTTGGTAAAATCGATGGCCGCACGATAGGTGACGGCACGCGCGGCCCCATGGTCGAGCGCCTGCAAGGGCTTTATAAAGAGATGATCGCAAAGCGTGCTTTAAACGCAAAGTAAGACTGTATGACCCAAGCGATTTGCATGTGGTCGGGGCCACGTAATCTTTCGACAGCCATGATGCGAAGCTTTGGCTCTCGCGCGGATTGCACCGTCTGGGATGAACCGTTTTACGCGCCGTTCCTCTTGGCGACGGGCCGTGATGACCCGGGGCGGGATAAGATTTTAGCCGCCCATGAGACGGATGCAAAAACGGTTGCGAAACACTGCCTTCAAGATACGGGCACAGATTATTATTTCCAAAAACATATGCCGTTACATATGCTAGACGGCTTTCCATTGTGTTGGGCAAAAGAGGCGAAACATTTCTTTCTGCTGCGTCACCCGAAACGGGTTATCGCGTCCTATGTGAAAGTCCGCCCTGAGGTCACGGTGGAGGACGTCGGCTTTCGCGCACAACGCCGCCTCTATGACATGCTAACGGATATGACAGGCACGCCGCCCCCTGTGATCCATTCTGAGGATATTTTGAAAAACCCAAAGACAGCGCTGAGCGCACTTTGTGCTGCGATTGACATTCCGTTTGATGCGGCCATGTTGTCATGGGAGGCTGGGCCTAAAGCCGAAGACGGCGCGTGGGCACCGCATTGGTACGGTAATGTCATTAACTCCACGGGGTTTGCGCCGTTTAATCCCAACATACCAATGATTGCCCCACAATATGATCGGCTTTTATCAGCTTGTGAAAATGACTATAAGGCCCTCGAAGACATGGCCATTAAAACTTAATCTGAAAGTAAAACCGTGGATATTATACATTACGTCATAGGTGATATTCACGGCCAAGCGGAAAAGCTCGGCACATTATTAGACATGATTAAAGCGCGCCATGGGTGGAAATTCCCCGATAAAACAGCTCGTCTGATTTACCTCGGTGATTATATTGACCGTGGACAAAAAAGCGCTGAGGTCATTGATTTGATTATGAAGCCAATGAACGGTTTTGAAACTGTCTGTTTGAAGGGCAATCATGAAGCCATGATGCTTGATGCGATCATGAGTGATGACTATTCAAGGTGGCGGAATTGGATGTCCGCAGGCGGTGAACCAACGTTAAAGTCATTTGGCTATGATTTGCTCCTAGAGAAATTTAATACGGATAAGCTTATAAAGGTGGTGGGTAAAACGAGGCTAGATTGGCTGTCAGGCTTAAAGCTGTCCTATCAATATGCTGACTTTCTTTGCGTTCATGCGGGCTTGATGCCTGATGTAAAAATCAAAGATCAAGTTGAGAAAGACATGCTCTGGATAAGACGGCGTTTTCTGGAGTCAGATTATGACTTTGGCTTTGGCATAATTCACGGACACACGCCAGAAACCCGCCCAGTCGTCAAAAGGAATAGAATCGGTATTGATACGGGCGCAGGAATGGGGGGCGAGCTAACGGCCTTGGTCGTTGATCGACCATGGCTAAAATTGATTAAAAGCCCTGTATTTTTGTCAGCTTATAGCTGATAAAGCTATGTATTCTTACCAGCCTTTTGATCGCGCGCTTTTAGCAAGCGCAGACGTAGGGCGTTGATTTTGATAAACCCGCCTGCGTCCGCTTGATCATAGACATCATCTTCTTCAAAGGTGACATGTTCTTGGCTGTAAAGTGAATAGGGCGATGTACGGCCCACAATATCGACATTGCCTTTGTAAAGCTTGAGGCGAACTGTTCCTGTGACGAGCTCTTGAGATTTATCAATCGCCGCTTGTAGCATTTCACGCTCTGGGCTGAACCAATAGCCATTATAAACCAGTTCAGCATATTTCGGCATCAGCTCGTCTTTAAGATGGCTTGCGCCCTTATCCATTGTAATTTGCTCAATGCCGCGGTGGGCCATCAGCAAGACCGTCCCGCCCGGCGTTTCGTAAACACCGCGAGATTTCATGCCGACGTAACGGTTCTCGAGGAGGTCAAGACGGCCAATGCCGTTTGATCCGCCTAGCTCATTGAGTTTAGTCAGGATGGTCGCGGGGCTCATGGCCAAACCGTCAATAGAGACGGCGTCTCCGCGCTCAAATCCGACTTCAATATAGGTCGCCTTATCAGGCGCGTCTTCGGGACTGACCGTGCGCTGGTAAACAAATTCTGGCGCTTCTTCATAAGGGTCTTCGAGGACTTTGCCCTCAGACGATGTGTGAAGCAAATTGGCGTCCACAGAGAACGGCGCTTCGCCCCGCTTATCTTTGGCAATTTCAATGCCGTGCTTTTCCGCATATTCTAGCAGCTTATTACGGGAGTTAAGATCCCACTCACGCCACGGCGCGATGACTTTAATCTCTGGATCAAGCGCGTAATAGCCAAGTTCAAAGCGAACCTGATCATTACCTTTACCGGTCGCTCCGTGACAGACGGCGTCTGCGCCGACCATGTGAGCGATTTCAATTTGGCGTTTCGAAATTAATGGACGGGCAATAGATGTGCCGAGCAGGTAAAGCCCTTCATAAAGCGCATTGGCGCGAAACATAGGAAAGACAAAATCGCGGACAAATTCTTCGCGTAGATCATCAATGAAAATTTCTTTCACGCCTTGGGCTTCGGCTTTGCGGCGTGCGGGTTCTAACTCTTCGCCTTGTCCTAAGTCAGCTGTAAAGGTGACGACTTCGCAGCCCTTTTCCTCTTGCAACCATTTCAAAATAATGGAGGTATCAAGCCCGCCTGAATAGGCGAGGACAACTTTTTTCGGTGTAGCCATGATCAAATTTCCTAAATCTATCGCGCGCGCTATATAGGCATAGAGGATTTAACGGAAGCCTAAAATCATATTGAACAGGAAAATTTATTCAGCTGCGTAAGCAATATCGTCTTTACGAGCAACAAGTCGGCTCCACCACCGATTAAAAGGGTGAATTTTTTCTGTCGCGCCTGTCTCGCGGGTAACGGGGCGACCCTCATTGTGCCAGCGAAATATGCCTCCTTCGAGGTTCGAAACACTCTTTGCGCCCGCCGCCATAAGGTCAGCGCGCACACGGTTACCGAGTTTCGAAGAGCGTCGCCCGACGGAGCAATATAAAACCACGGTTTTGCCGCTAACCGCGTCACCATATATCTCCGTAAATTCATCACCGCTTATCTTGGGATCAACACGTATAGCGCCGTCAATATGGCTAACGGCATATTCTTTCGACTCGCGAACATCCAAGAAGAGGACATCTTCATCGGTTAAGAGAGCGGTCATTTCCTCAGAACTAATATGGGATAATTGCGGATAGTCCGTCATGATCTTACTGTGTATTTTATCCAGCCGTTGATTTTCTGCATGACTTTGCGCGCTCGCCGCTGGCGTAAAGCTTAGGCAGAACATGTAGAAAGTGAGGGTGATAAGGCGCGTCATGAGATATACATAGCCGAGCTTGGCCCGTTTACAAATCATAAGATGCAGCTTACAGACAAAGCGTTAATGCGAGGCGAGACTATGTTGCAATCATATTTAAAAGTTTTTTTAATGAGTTGTGCGCTCATTTGCGGATATATTACGCCAGCCGCAGCACAGACAGCTGAATCAACACAGACAGAGAATGTGACTAAAACCGTCGATCCAGATAAGGTGGCGGCGGATATAGAACAAAGTGTTGAAGGCGAAAACTTATCGCCAGCCGCGCCAGTTCAGGATCAAGTTCCCACACTTAATCTCTCAGACCCTGCTCTGGTTGAGGCGCTCGACGCGCGTGATAAAGCAAACCGTGCCATTGAAAAAGCAGACCGCGCCATTGCGCAAGCTGTCAGAGAGCAACGGGCTTCAGTGGAGGCAGCGCCAACGAATAGTGACGCCCTTACGACGTCAAAGAAAAGCTATATACAGGCCGACCCAGATAAGATTAAAGCCGTGGGCAAAAAAATACTTAATACTGTTTTAGGCTGGCTGACAAACCCTGCTTTCCTGACGCAAGTCAGTGCGATTGTATTGATTTGGTGGCTCTTGGCCCCCCTACTCGCCAAGCAGCTACGAGCAAGAGTTTTCTTACTCCGTGACGCACCGAAAGAGGATGATAAGTTTTTACTGGTTCGGAAATATATTTTCGAAGCCCGCGAGATGGCACGGCCTTTATTAAATATTGGATTGCTCGCTATTGCTGCGGTGGTGTTGAAATCAGTCTTTGGACAGGATTGGCTCGTTAAATTAGCGCAAGGTCTTGCGGTAGTTTTCTTGATCTATTCCGCGATTAAACAATTTGCGCCCAATGAATTGACAAAAAAACTAGGCCTTTGGGTCGGAATCCCTCTCGCGTTGTTGGTGGTCTTTGGTTATTTTGATGATCTTCTCAGCGGCCTTGACGCGGTGGCTTTAGGGGGGGGTGAAAACGCCTTTAGCGCTCTAACTTTAATTAAGCTGACTTTGTTTGGCTCTGCCTTTTTCTGGCTTGGGAATTTCTCTAACAAAAAAGGGCAGACGGCTATCCGCTCCCAAGAAAGCCTTGATAGTGGCGTGCGAGAAATTATTGCGAAGTTCTTGCAAATTGCCATTTTTGGCGTGGCAGCCGTTATGGCCATGTCGGCGGCGGGGATTGGCCTTGGCGGTCTTGTGGTGATTATCTCCGCTTTGTCTCTCGGGGTTGGCCTCGGACTACAACCAATAGCGGCAAACTTTGTTTCGGGACTGATTATTTTGTTTGATCGGTCTGTTCGCATTGGAGATTTTGTTTCGCTACCTGACGGGCAAGAAGGCTTTGTTGAGGCAATCAATATGCGCTCAACAACCGTAGAAACCACGGACGGCAAAGACATTATGGTTCCCAATACAACCTTTACCGAAGATCTTTATGAAAACTGGACCCACAAAGACCCACGCCAACGATACGAAGTCCATTTTAGTGTCGCCTATGATACGGATATTGATAAGTTGGAAAAAATCATCATTCCTGTTTTTGAAGCTCACCCTCAGGTTCTTAGTGAACCTGAAGAGCCAGATCTTGAGCTACGTGAATTTGGTGAGAGCGGCATTAAATTCGCGGTTGAGTTTTGGTGTTCAGGCATTGATGATGGGCCGAATAAATTTACATCGGACTTGAACTTCGAAGTGTGGCGAGTTCTCAAGAAGAATAAGATTCAAATGCCGCTGCCGCAGCGTGAAATTCGGATGTTGAAATAGGCGGCCTTACCAACCGCCGCCGCCTCCGCCGCCGCCCCCGCCGCCAGAAAACCCACCGCCCCCGTTGCCGCTATTGCTAGAAGGTTGGACAGCTGCGCTCGATACGCCTGAGCTTAATCCGCTCGAAATAGAGTTAGTCATAGATGAAAAGGAGCGGAAATCAGCACGGTTTAAGCTTGTCCAACTCGGGTCATAATTTTGCGCCATATCTGGCAGTGTTCTTTCAAAATATTTTGTCCACGGCTTTTCTTCTCCGAGAGCAATGGCGTAGGGCAGGAACCGTTCATAGCGTTCTTGGGTGAGCGGCGGCGGGGCGTCTGAGTGAATATCCACCGCGTTTATTTGCAAGCTTTCCGCGGTCTCAAGATAAAGCTTAAACCCTTCGATTTCGGCGCGAATAGCTTGCCCTTTTTTTGTCGGGGCTGGCATCAAAAAAACAAATAGTAAGTTCATCGCAATCAGTACAGCAAGACCAAGAAGAACCCATTGCGATGGAGCCTTATGAACGTGCGATAAGCTGATGAACACGGCGGCCACGCTGACAAAAACGCCGAGGACCGTGTGCCCTACATTCCATTGGTGATAGGTTTTGCCGTATTTTCTGGCCCAAAAAGTTTTAGATTTTTGGTAAACTGTCGCAAAGCGGGAATTATATTTCCCATCTAATTTCACTTTTGCTTGTGTGAGGAAGAGTTGGTTAAACAGGTCTGCATCATCGGGATGAAGGTTTGCGACATTGGTTTGCGCAAGTCTAATCAGGTGAGTTTTTCGTTTCGAAGGCTTATCAATCCGCATAAAGCCCGCAATGCTAAGGCTAATAAAGGTCGCGATTAACGCGTTATTTCCCTTTAATCCGCGGTTGTAAACATAATGTAGTCCTGCTGCAGAATAGCCTTTTGGTGGGGCGTAGCGGGGAAATACAGGCTGTTTTGCAGGGTCACGACCAATGCGTGACCACGTAAGATAATAATATCCAAATATCCCCAAGAGAGACAGAGTTAGAAGGGCCAAAGCGCCGTTCTTGGCCCACCAAAGCCAGCGAATATCTTCTACGGACGGTGGGTCGATAATACCTTTGGGGATGGTGACCGAGACGCTTAGGCCTTCACGGCTTTGCAAAGAGGTCTGTGTTTCAAACAGGGCGCGGTTGCCTAATCGTCTAGCTGTATAATTTTTACCTGTAGCCCCAAATGGGCCCGTATAACCATTAAGCTCAAGAACGCTTGTGCCATCAGGAAAGATAATTTCAGCTCGGGCTACGTCAATTGGGAAGGCCCAATAATTTCCAGTGATGTTCCAATAGACTTCGTCAAACCCGTCTTGATAGCGCACTTCATTTTTGACCTCATAGACAATTTCATAATCATGACGGCCACGGGGGAGGAAGTAATTGGCGCGGCCAATCCGAATGCGCTCGGCATTGTCTTCTGCGGATTCTTCAAACTTTTCAGGGTTTCCATTGCGTGTGACACTCATCAATGTGTAGCGGTAAGGAATGGGGGTGCCCTCATCGAGCTTAAATCGGGGGAGATCTCTGAAGATGCCTCGACGAATGGCGCGACCTTCAGAACGGACGGAAATACGTTCCGTAATGATGAAGTCTGCGTCTTTTTGAACGTCAATTTTTACATCATAAGATAGAATGCGTTCGCCGCCATTTTGAGCGGCCGCTGTGAATGATAAGATAAAACTTGTGACAATGAGGGTGAAAATTGAGAGAAAGCAGCGCATTAGTTTGCGCCCTCAAAATCCAATGACGGCATATCCGAGTCTGATGTTTTTATTTCAAAAAAATCACGGGAGTTAAATCGAAACAGACCTGCAATGATATTGGCGGGAAAGCTTTGAACGGCGATATTTTGCTCCCGTACCGCGCCGTTATAAAACCGGCGGGCCATTTCAATTTTATCTTCCGTATCTGACAGCTCATTCTGCAAATCGAGAAAATTTTGCGCGGTTTTCAGGTCAGGATAATCTTCTTTGAGGGCAATTAGCTTTCCGACGGGGCGCGAGAGAGCGCTTTCCGCGCCGCCGCGATGTTTCGGGTCATCACCCGCTGCAAGCGCCGCGTTGCGTTTCTCGATTATGTCCGCGAACAACTCTTTCTCATGGGCGGCGTAGGCTTTCACCGTGGCAAGAATTTGTGGGATAAGGTCAGCGCGGCGTTTAAGCTGCACGGTAATGTCGGACCAACCATTATCACTCATCAGGCGCTTAGCGACGAGACTATTATAAATGAAAATAACCGCCGCGATGAGGACTATGAATAGTCCCGCAATAATCCAGATTAGCATAAATATCTCCCTCAATTATTATATAGTTATTATTCGGGCTTTAGCAAAGATTTGCACACGATTCACAATGTCCAGTGAGGCCAAAAGATCAGGGCGAACCAGGTTAAAGCGGTGGCGAGGCTGAGGAATGGGCCAAAGGGAATGGCAAGCTTGTTCATATTTTGCGTCTTGATACGGCCAGAGAGTAGTCCCGTAAACATAACGGACAGTCCCGCAAGACTGGCGAGGAGCACAATATAGGGCAAGCCCATCCATCCAACCCACGCCCCGCTTGCTGCGAGTAATTTAGCGTCTCCCCGCCCGAGGCCCGGATAGCCGCGTAGCTTTAGGAACCCTTGCTCAATGGCGACAAAGGAGAAATAGCCTAAGGCGGCACCTATGACGTGATGCGAAAAAGGGAGGCCTAAAATATAAGTTTGGCCAAGACCGATGACGATAAGTGTAGCCGTCAAAACATTGGGAAGTCGAAAATGTTTCAAATCAATATAACTCAAAGCGCCAAGAAATCCGCATAAGGCTAGACAGAAGAATATGAGTATAAACTGTGACACGGATCAACCTTAAATGAGCCTATTGCTTGGGAGCAAGCGATTTGAAAAATTAAGCTTGCGTCATTCACGGATAGTTTACATTGCAACCGTGGCAAGTTTGTTGCAATTTAAGGATAAGGCGGCCAGTTTGCCTCACGTAAAGGGCCGAATAGAGACAGTGATGGATATCAAGAGATGAATTTAAAGCTGATCAAAAAAGGCGATCTCCAAAACAATGTATTGCGTGTGGTTATTAGTCTATCAATCTTAGTCGGGTTGGTTTGGTTGGTCCGCGCAGGATTGACGTTGATTGAACCTTCACGGGCCTATAAAGTTGAAGGCCAACTGCCAGTCGCCGCTAGAGCCTCGACCCTGCCGTCTCAAAACAGTGCTCAATTTGACCCCAATTTTGATCCCTTCCATAGAGGTGACGCGGGAGTGGTTAATGATGCCCCCGCCGTAAGCTTGATCGGGGAGGGGGCGCCAGAAACAGATTTAAATCTGGAGCTGATTGGCCGCCGTGCCTATGAAGGCGGTGGAGGAAGTGCAATCTTAAAGCTCCCAGACGGTATAGAGACACATTTTGCCCAAGGTGACCTCATTTTAAGGAACGTCACTTTAGAGGCGGTCTATGATAGTCATATTATCATCTCACGAAATGGGGTTCATGAACGGGTCACTTTTCAACGCGAGCGAGGCTCGTTGTTTCAATCTGGGTTTCAATCTGATGATATAAACGCAGAAGCCCCTGCGAAGGCCGTGATTACAGCGGCTGCGGTCAAAGACCAGACTGTGGTTTTGAAAGAGGATGTGAAAGCTAAGTTTTCAGACCTAACAACTGAAGAGGTAATGCGAAAATTACGCTTCTCCCCTGTCAAAGAGGGTAGCAAAATAAAAGGTTACCGTCTGCAAGTGCGTGACCGCTCTTTTGATCTTTCAGAGGTTGGTTATCAAAAGGGTGATCTTGTTACGCATATTAGTGGCCAAGATTTACGCCAAGGCCGACCAGAATTTGAATTGA
This sequence comes from Maricaulaceae bacterium, assembly GCA_039989855.1. Taxonomy (GTDB): domain Bacteria; phylum Pseudomonadota; class Alphaproteobacteria; order Caulobacterales; family Maricaulaceae; genus CALFVT01. The sequence continues at coordinate 39,679 of JBDXGZ010000015.1, forward strand.
TTTTCAAACAAATAGAGCAAAACCCAAGCGCGGCTGTTTTGACAATTGACCGTAATGGTGATGCTTTGAATTTAAGTTTGAACTAAAGGACCTTTAGTTTCGACTAAGTCATGCGTTTCATATTTTTATGGTCTGAAAAAACAGTCATAATTGATCAGAAGCTTTGACAGAGGGGCCATTTGTCTTTCATAGTCAAAACTTGTTTTATATATATGTTTTAAGGGTGATTATCTCACGTGGCATTCATGACTAAAGTCAATAAATCTTATTTATCCCGTCAATTAAAAGGGTTGTCCTTAAAGCAATTATCGGTAGCCGCAGGCCTGTGCCTGCTTCCATTTTCTGCGGGCCCCGTTTGGGCGCAAAATGACGGCCACCTTATCACCATGAAAGATGTAGATATTTCTGCTTTCATAGAAGATGTCGGATTGGTGACAGGGAAAACATTTATAATAGACCCGCGTGTGCAGGGGAAAGTCAATATTGCGTCAGAGCAAAAGCTGACGAAAGGTGAGGTGTTTCAGGTTTTTAAAAATGTAATGCGTGTCAATAATTATGCGATTATTCCCGATGGCAATAATGGCTATCGTATTACACTGACGCAAAATTCAGCCCAAGACGCACCGCTCGCATTTAAAGACGGTGTCAATGGGCAAATGTCTACAATTATCCTAAAGGTAGCTAATGTAGATGCGGGTGAGGCGGCGAAACTTATTCGCCCTGTCGTTCATTCTCAAGGCCGCCTTAGCGCGAACCCAGGTGGGCGTGTGATCATTATCACTGATTTTCCCGAAAATATTGCCAAGGCACGAGCGATCGTTGACGCGGTCGATCAAGATAACGAGATATATGAAACCATTAACCTCACTCACCTCTCTGTATTGGAGGCGGAATCTGCGCTGAAGGCTGTGCAAGGCCCCAGACCCGATGTCCGCATTGTTGGCGTCCCCGCGACGAATTCCTTAGTTCTGCAGGGGAGTTTTTCAGGGATTGCCAAGTTAAAGCCTGTTTTAAATTCGCTGGACCGTCCGTCCTTTAAGAAGCGTGATAAATTATCAACCGTGCCCTTGCGGTTTGCTAATGGGCAAGAGCTTCTTACGCTGCTATCTGGCTTATTGCCGGGCTACGCTGTTGAGGGTCAGCCGCAACCTACTGTGGCTCACGACCCCGGGAGCAATACGCTCGTGATTAGTGCGTCTCCAGATGTGCAGGACGAAATTGCGGCTCTTATCCGGCAATTAGATCAGCGCCGTCCGCAGGTTTTGGTGGAAGCTTTGATTGTTGAAATTTCTGATTCAACCGCGCGTGAACTGGGTGTTCAATTTGGTGTTGCTGGAACTGACGGGACCGATATTCCGCTTGTCACAACAAATTTTTCTCGCTCTGCCCCGAGCCTCTTGGCTTTAACAGGGGCGTTGGCAGGCCCAGGATTAGGCCTTGGGGATACGGTTCAAGGCTCGCTTGAAACGTCCGCCGTGGACTCGCTACTTGGGCTCAGCGGAGGGTCACTCGGATTTGCCTCGCGCGGGAACGACGCGGTTTTCTCGGCGATCATTAATGCGGTTGAGAGCGATACAGATTCAAACATTTTATCAACGCCCTTTGTCACGACTTTGGATAATGTCCCTGCCAGTCTTTTGGTCGGCCAAGAAATACCCATAACAACAGGTACAAGCTTAAGCAGTGATAGTGCCAGTATTTTCAGTACGACTGAACGTAAAGAAGTTGGGATTAAGCTTGAGGTCTTGCCGTCGATTAATGAGGGGGATACAATCCGTCTTGAAATTAAACAGGAAGTCTCCTCCCTCGCAGGCGTTTTATCGACGACCTCGACAACAGACCCGATTACCAATCAGCGCGATATTGAAACGACAGTTCTGGCAGACAATGGCGAGATCATTGTTCTTGGCGGCCTGCTGCAAGATGATGAACAAATCAGTTCTGAAAAAGTGCCGCTCTTGGGTGATATCCCTGTGCTTGGGAACCTATTTAAGTCCGAAGGTAAAAGCCGTGGAAAGACAAATCTAATGGTTTTCATACGTCCTACGATCATTCGGTCTGCGGCGGATGCGCGGCCTCTTACCCAGCGCCGCTTAGACCAAGTTCGCCGTAGTGATATTGAACTGTCAGGCCGCGAGACGTCTAAAATTGATGACTTCTGGTTAGAGCCTTAGGCCCTGTGAACGAACAGACTGACATAACGCGCCCTAGCCGCCGCCTAGCCTATGCCTTTGCGCGTCAATCGGGCGTTTTACTCGTGCCTGAACAAGACGGGCCGAAATTATTTTTTCGCTCTGGCGTCGGGGTGGCGACAGCCGCTCAATTTGAAGCGCTCTTAGAGGCGCGTCGTATTGCAGGACAGGACTTAACTCCGTCCGCGCTTCCGCCCGCAGAGTTTGAAAATATTTTGGCGCAAACCTATGCCCAAGGTGATCTCTCGGAAACTATCGAAGACGCGATGGATCAACCTGACAGCTTGGCCTCGCTGGCCGATACGTTGCCGACGACATCGGACTTACTTGATAGTGATGATGACGCGCCTGTCATTCGCCTGATTAACGGGATTTTACAAGAAGCCATTCGCACGCGCGCGTCCGATATTCACATTGAACCGTTTGAGACGCGCTTAGCGGTTCGCTTCCGAATTGACGGAACTCTGCGCGATATGTTGTCACTCGCACCGCGCTTGTCTGCGGTTCTTGTTAGCCGCGTCAAAGTTATGGCGAAGCTCGATATTGCGAAAAAACGTATTCCGCAAGATGGACGCTTCTCGCTTAATCTCGGTCAAAAAGCGATTGATGTTAGGGTCTCAACTCTGCCGTCTCAATATGGCGAGCGGGTGGTGATGCGAATTTTGGAAAAAGACTCTATGCGCCTGTCCCTCTCGGATTTAGGGATGCAAGCGGACGTCAATGACGGCTTTAACACAGCGCTGCGTCGACCCAATGGTATTTTACTTGTCACGGGACCAACAGGTTCGGGGAAGACGACAACGCTTTATGCGGCGCTGTCGCAACTTAATGATGGCTCTCGTAATATTTTAACCGTCGAAGACCCTGTAGAATATGCCCTCGACGGGATTGGTCAAACCCAAGTGAACAACCGTGTTGGCATGAGCTTCTCGGCGGGCTTGCGCGCGATTTTGCGCCAAGATCCTGACGTGGTGATGGTTGGCGAAATCCGCGATCCAGAGACCACAGAGATTGCCGTGCAAGCGGCGCTGACAGGTCATTTAGTTTTATCAACGGTTCATACAAACTCCGCCATTGCCGCGATTGCGCGTTTGCGAGATATGGGCGTTGAAGCCTTTTTACTCGCCTCGACCATTACAGGTATTGTCGCCCAACGGCTTGTGCGCCGCCTGTGTGTTCACTGTAAGGCGCAAGGTGAAATATCGCCGTTGAATGCCCAAGAGCTAGGCCTAACGGCGAAGCAAACCAAGGCTGTCTTTACGGCGGTGGGCTGCGCGAAATGCCACAATATTGGCTATGAAGGTCGCCTCGGGCTTTATGAATATGTTGAGATGGATGACGCCTTGCGCGAGATGATCCACACGGGCGCGACCGAGCAAGAGATGGCGGGGCACGCGTTTAAATCTCGCCAGACCTTATTGCAAAGCGGCGTGGCGCATATTCTGGCGGGAGAAACAACCGCCGAAGAAGTGTTGCGGGTGTGCCGCGCGAACCCTGTCGATGACGTCTAAAGAGGCTGACGGTGGAGACCTTTGACTATACAGCCATAGACCAATCTAAAGCCCGTCAAAAAGGAACTGTCTCCGCAGGCTCGGCCCGTGAAGCGCGCGCGTCTTTGCGTGACCGTGGCCTCAAGCCGATCACCTTACGCCCGGCTAAACAAAGTCGAGCCAATCAAAGCGGCAGCAGTTCGGACGACGGTTCGCAAAAGCGCAGCAAAAAAGTCTCTCACAAAGACCTGACCCAAGCCACGCGGCAATTATCTATTTTGATCGGCGCGGCCTCGCCCGTGGAAGATGCGCTGCATGTGGTGGCCCAACAATTTGACAAATCTGATATGCGCCAAAAGCTTTTGTCTGTTCGCGGACAGGTGATGGAAGGCGCGCGCCTGTCTCGGGCCATGAAAAATGCAGGCGGTACATTTCCTGATCTCTACACGGCGATGGTCGCCTCGGCGGAAACCTCTGGCCAACTCGCGCCCGTCCTCGATAGGCTGGCCGAAGACCTCGAAGCGGCGCAGGCTATTCGCCGTAAGATTATGGCCGCCATTGTCTATCCGATTGTCCTGTCAATTGTCGCCTTGATTGTTGTTGTGATTATGTTGATCTCGGTTGTGCCGAAAGTCGTCAGCCAGTTTCAAAACTTCGGCCAAGAGCTACCGTGGTTGACCCGCGCCGTGATTGCCTCATCGGACTTTTTAAAGGCGTATGGAATTTTAATTTTTGTCATCTGCGCGACTATTTTTATCGGCTTTCGTTTTGCTTTGCGCCAAGAGTCTTTTAAGCGAAAATGGCACAGCGCTCTATTAAAAGGGCCTTTCATTGGCGGCCTAATCCGTATGCTTAATGCAGCGCGTTTTTCGCGAACTATGTCGAGCTTGATTGCCAGCGGCACGCCCGCACTAACGGCCATGGAAGCGGCGCAATATACATTGCAAAGCCTGCCCATGCGTGACGCCGTGGTTAAGGCTGGTGATAAGGTGCGCGGCGGCATGGCGATGAGTAAAGCCCTACGCCAAGAAAAAGTCTTCCCGCCATTGGTTGTGCAGATGCTGGCGGGCGGTGAGGCGAGCGGTGACGTCGGCCAAATGTTTGGCAAGTCTGCGGATTATCTGGAAGATGAATTTGAAAGCATTATATCGATTTTCCTCGCCTTGTTAGAGCCTTTAATTATTATTTTCCTCGCGGTTATTGTGCTTTTGATTATCGGCGCAATATTCCTTCCGATTTTGAAACTCAATAGTTTCATCGTTTAAAATGGAGACTGTTATGACAGCTAAAAATAAATCTAAGTCCATCACGGAGGAGGCCGCCCCTCAAGAGGTCTTGCCTCAAGAGCCCTCATCAGAAGCGGGCTTTTCGCTTTTGGAAATTATGGTCGCCTTAGTGATCATCGGACTTCTGACGGCGGCGGTGGTGATTAATGTCGCGCCCAATATTGGCACGGCGCAAAAGACACGGGCGCAAAGCGATATCCGTAGTCTGACCACGGCACTTGAGCTATACCGCCTTGATTTATTTGATTACCCCGAAGAACAAGACGGGCTTGACGCCTTGGTCGAAGCACCTGCGGGTCTCGCAAATCCAGAGCAATACCGCCGTGGTGGCTACCTTCAAGGCGGCCTCCCGAGTGACCCGTGGGGACGCCCGTATATTTACCGTTATCCCGGTGAAAATGGAGAATTTGATATATTGTCTTACGGCGCAGACGGCGAAGCTGGCGGTGAAGGCAATAATTCAGACATTGTGAGCTGGGAGCGCTAAAGCGTATAAGAAAGCAGGTCATGTTAAGCGGAGCCAGACACATTACGGATATGAAGCTTGCGCACCGTGACAGCGAGGCGGGGTTTTCCCTGCTCGAACTTCTCGTCGTTTTAGTCATCATCGGGCTAATGTCAGCCTCTGTGGTTTTGAGCATGCGCGCCCCTGCACCAACGCAGGAGAGCTATCAAGAGACATTACTCGGACAGCTTAACCAAACCAGCAAGGCCGCGATTTATACGGGCCGTGTTCATGCGCTCTCAGCCTCCGAGGCAGGGCTGCACCTGATGATTTACGCCAACCGCGAATGGGTGGTGCAGCGTGACTTTACCTCAAATGATATCGGTCTTGGACAGTTGCATATTGAAGGGGAGAAAATAGACCTCCCCGAAGAGGTGGCACCCTTAATCTTGTTTGAGCCGACAGGGGAAATCACAGATTTCACCCTTGGCTTAAACGGCGCGGGGCAAGATGTTGTGCTCACCGTGTCAGAGGCTGGCGCGCTTATTTTTGAGCGCAAAAGCTAATGGCGCGGCGCGACTTTAAACATAATTCTGATATAGGCGAAGACGGGTTTTCCCTCATCGAAGTTCTCGCTGCGATGGTGATTTTTACGGTCGCGATCTTAGGTCTGTCCCATGCGGGAACGGAATCTGTGCGCGGGGCGGGGGCGATTGAAGCCAAGACTCTCGGCAGTATTGTCGCGGACAATCAATTGACCCTCGCGCGTTATAGGCGCATCGAAATTGGTACGGAGCGGGGCGAAACGGAGCAACTAGGCCGCGAATTTGAATGGGAGCTTGAAACCCAAGAGACAGGGGTTGAAGGGTTCTTTCAGCTGATCATCCAAGTACAAAACCCGATTGACGAAACCGTCTATGTGCGGCGGGTGGCTTTCGTTCGTGATGAGGGACGCCTATAGTGCAAAATTGTCGCCGCATATCATCCACTAACCGCGAGAGCGGTTTCACGCTTGTTGAGATGCTTGTGGCGCTTTTTTTATTTTCGGTCATATCGGTCGGAACCTTGGGCTCGTTTCAAAGCGCGGTGCAAGCGAAAGAGGCTACGGCCGAAGCTGTTGCCCGTCATGAGACCCTCGCCCTGATGCGCGCGACGTTAAGGTCTGATTTATCGCAAGTTATTTTGCGCGAAAACCGTGACGCCTTTGGCGGGCTTGATGAGGTCAAATTTAGCGGCGGCTTTACATCGCTGCTTGATTTCACGCGCCAAGGACGAGTCAATCCGGGCGGCGTTTTACGGCGGTCTGATATTCAACGCGTGCGCTATATCATTGAAGACGGCTCTTTCATTCGCCGCACTTTGGGTCATGAAAATCCCGCTCCGCAAGATGAACCGCGTGACCGTATTCTCTTAGACGGGGTGGCCTCTGCCGAGGTGAGCTTTACGCGAAATAATATAGACGGCGCGCAATTTGAGCTGGGCCGTGATGCGGTACGGCTGGAGATTGATTATTTAACCTTGACCCTGCGTCTCACGGACGGGCGTGAACTTATCCAAATTTTTGACGTGGAGGCGTTGTGATGACGTCATTTCACGACATGAAAGATCCTGTCAAAGACCATGAAAAAGAGAGGGGAGCCGTGCTTTTAACGACCCTTTTGATTATGTCGACCATGGCCATTTTGGCGATTATCATGGTCGAAGATATTTTGCTCGCCGTGAAACGAACGGCCCATATTGAATCCGAAGCGCAAGCCGAATGGTATATGGACGGCGCGTCAGATTATACGGACGTTTTTCTCTCACAGGCCTTAGCGGTTGAAGATAAAACGGCGGTAAACGTCCGATTGCGCGAAGAGGTCAATGGACTGTTTCCGATTGAAGAAGGGGTGATGTCTCTTTCCATCCGCGATAGTTCTAACTGTCTGTCGCTCCTGCTTTTGAACCAACCCGATGGGACTGAAATATTCTCGCTTTTGTTTGAAACGCTGGGCTGGGAGCGAAGGATAGCGAGGAGTCACGCGGCGCGTCTTACGGATTGGGTCGACGGAGATGAAATTCCGCAACCGCAAAATGGAGCGGAGGATTTTTTCTATCTCGGCCTCAATAAACCTTACCGTGCGGCCAATACGCATTTTTCCAACGTGTTTGAAATGCGCGCCTTAGGACTTTTTGAGCCGCGAGAATTTGACTTTCTACGCCCCTTTATTTGCGCTCGTAAACCCGATACGGCCGACAGCCTTATTGCGCCAAGCCAGCTTAACCTTAATACATTGACCGTAGAGCAAGCCCCGCTCTTGGCCGTCGCGCTCGGGCGGGCAGAGCATCTGCAACTGGCGCAAGAGTTGATTGCAAATCGACCGCCTGCAGGATGGGCCGACCTTGAAGCGTTTTGGGCCGCGCCAAGCCTTGAAGAGTTTGACCAAAGTGAAGCCTTTGTGGAAGCCCTGTTGGGTCTCGAGCCGAACCATGTGTGGGTCGATGTGGCCGTCTCTTACCTGTCTCTCGAAAAACGTGCGGCGTTTGAATACCGACTTAATGAGGACGGCCTCGATATGACCTACCGTTATATTGGCGAGGAATCCCATTGGCCTCGCCCGATTAACTTGTTACAGACGGATGACCTATGAGCAAAGCCGCCACATATCTCGCCCTGCCGCCCGATTTATCGGGTCCGTGGGTTTACGTGGATGCGGACGGGGCCAGCTCCAAGACACCTATCCGCGCGGCAACGGACGTCGAAAAATCGACTCTATCTGGACGCGGTGATATTACCTTGATTTTGGCGGGTGAAAATGTGCGTCGCTACCAACTTGATTTAGACGGGCTTCGTGGGCGTGATCTGCGCTCGGCGATTGAATTTGAACTTGAAGACCGTCTCGGTGGCTCCCTGTCTGGGGAGCGTGTTTGCCAAGACCGCAAACATGCGGGGGATGTGGCGGTTATATCGGATGATTACGCCTCGCGTCTGGCGACGCTTTTGGCGCAGCACAATATTACACCGTCACGAATTGTAGTCGATTATGAAGCCGTTGGCGCTGACCATAATTTACAGCTTGGAAGCCGCCTAATAAAGGGCGGCCCTGATGGTCATGTCCTCAATGAAACGTGGGCTGGCTTATTACCCGAAACACCAAGCTTTGAGCCGACGTCGGCGGAGCGTTTGTTTGAGCTTTTTCAGACAGGCTTGAACCAAACAGACACGCCCTGTTTTGACCTGACGTCAGGCCTTGGGCTCGGGTCTGGTCAAGACTTTCTCTGGACTCGCTGGGCAAAAATTGCGGCTCTTATCGGCGCGGTGTTGATCTTGCCGCTGATGGTCGATCGTTTCGCTGAAGCGCGCGCGTGGCAGCAACAGGCTCGTGCCGACCGCGAGGTTAGCCGCACGCTTTATCACAAGGCAACAGGCAAGCGCCCCAATGATGTGGCGTCCGCCTTGTCTAGGCAGCTTAAAAATGGGGCTACCCAAGCCGGGTTTTTAGAGATGTCGGCAGTGCTGTTTACGGCCATCTCTCAGGTCGAGGATGTGGAAGTTGACACCATGCGATATGATCAACGGCAAAACCTCTTACAGCTCTCCATACGCTATCCGAGTTTTGAAGCCGGCGCAGCGTTAGAGCAGGCGGTAACCAATGCAGGCGGGCAATTGACCGTGGGCGGCATTCGTGAACGCGGAGATAGTTTGATTGGTGAAGCCAGTTTGAACCTATCAGGAGGGCGGCGCTGATGGGTGATAAATTTAATGAGCTAACCGCTCGCGAAAAACTCATGGTGATTATCATGGGTGTGTTAATTGTGCTGTTTATCCTGTGGCAATTTATTCTCTCACCTCTGCTTAATTTTCACGGCGATGCGCAACGTCAGCAGGTGAAGGCACAAAAAGACCGCGCCTACATTGAGCAAAATATTGCGCGCCTTGGCCAAGGGGCAGCGACCTCTGAGGTCCAAGAGTTTTCGCGCGAAACTCTTGTGCGCCTGTCGCGTGATGCGGGGATTGAGCGCCTAAACCGCATACAGCCGCAGCCCAACGGGGATTTGAAAATTTGGATTGATGATGTCTCTGGCCCTGTCTTGTTTGAATTTTTGGGCCGTATTGAACGCGGCTACGCAACTCGTATTACGGGGGCACAGGTGACGCGCAAAGATACGGACTTTGTGTCAGCCCAAATTAGTTTTTCCATGCCTGTAAAGACGTCAACTATTCAGTCTAATGGAGGCTAATATACGCCGCCTCATTGTCTTAGTTTTGTTGTGGTGTATCGCCTGTGTTGTTGCTTTTTTTCCTGCGCGTTGGGCGGTGGCGGCGCTGCCTGGTAGTGCGAAATCTCAGATTATAGACGGCTCTGTGAGCGGGACAATTTGGACCGGACAAGCGCGGGTCACGCCGCCTTTGACCACATGGCCGATGACGATAAATTTTGAAAATAAAGTCCTACCACTGATCTTTGGAAAGTCCTTTGCGACGTTGAATGTCCAGAGATCAGGCCTGTCAGGACAGGGGAGCTTTGGTCTGAAAACGGCCCGTGACATACGCCTACGCCTCGACATTGGACAATTGCCGATTAGCGACCCGAGATTGTTGGGGACAGCAGGTGAGCTGTCCGTGAGCGTTGATAATCTCCGTATGGGCGAGGGCTGCGAAGAAGCATCTGGTCAAGTGCGGACGAATTTTCTCGCCGCCAACACGCGCCGTTGGAGGTGGCAAGGGCCAACATTATCAGGCCCCGTGACATGCGATGGCGATACGCTTGTTGCGGCGCTACGCGGACAAGATGAGGCTTATAATGTCTCTGTTGATATTCGGCTGTTTATGGATGGCCGCTACGGTTTGGACATGGTGATAGACCCCTCAACACAGGCCCCCGCTGAATTTGGTTTTGTGATGAGTGCGCTCGGTTTTCAAGAGCAGGACGACGGGTCGGTGAAATTGGTTGAGCAAGGTCAAATCTTTCAAGGGACTCGAAATTAATATGAAAGCTATCAGAACATTATTTCCGATCATTCTATCAACTTTTGTTCTCACCGCTTGCGAAACAATAGATGAAGCTGCGTCTTCGCCGTCTGTCGTGACAGGGCAACAAGCTAAGCTGTCTCAATATTTGTCGCCGCGAACCTTAAGTCCTGGTGAGTGCGGTTTATTTGTTTGGGCGGGTACGGAGCGGCGTTTTATCTTATTTGTTCAAGCTAGAGACGGGGCTCAATATGCGAGTGAGAACGGCGAGCTGGCCTTAACGCCCATAAAAGCCGAGAGCCTTGATGCAGAGAGTGATCTTTACGGTCAAACCCCCGTGCAAGCTTTTCAAGATGAAACAGGTCGCCGTTACGATTTGAATTTAACGCGCGCGAGTGAGATTAAAGACGGCATTCGCTATTTAGAAGGCCATTGGCGCTATAAAAATGGCGAGGGATGGCAGGTCATCACCCCTGTTTACGGAGTGTCCACTTGCCAAGTAAACATTTAAGTCATTGTAATAATTAGTTTTTATTCTTGAGGAAAACCCTCGTTCATCTAGCATTCATGTCAGGTCCGTCATGAAAATAACCGAGGATATGTGAGTATCCACGAGACGTGCTGCTATTGCTTGCCCCGCAAAGCACGTTTTGCCCGTCTAGCTCCGAAGGGGCTAGACGGGCTTATTTTAATACGGTTTTTGATCGCTTTAGAGGGTTTAACATATGTGGCAGAGTCGCTTTGCGACGATCGCCCGTCTGGACCTGAGGGGGACCAGACGGGTTTTTTCATGCGTAAATTAAACTGTAGAGGTGAGATGTAAACGGCCCGCTGCAACTTCATACATATCGGCACGGCTTTTAAAGCTATCAAATAAAGCTTGATCAGTTCCTGTCATAAAAACTTGTGTGCCGATGGCGAGTAAATGTTCAATTAAAGCCCCACGCCTATGAACGTCTAAATGAGCGGCCACTTCATCAAGCAGTAAGATCGGCGCTTGTGCAATTTGAGCCCGAGCATGAGCTAAAATAAGGCTAATGAGAAGGGCTTTTTGTTCCCCTGTTGAGCAGTCCGCGGCGGGCATTTTTTTCTCAAGATGAGTGACTCTAAATTCGGTTTTATGTATCCCCGCAAGCGTGCGTCCCGCTCGCATATCTTGCGCGCGGTTATCAGCGAGCTCAGATCGGATGAAGTCAGAAATCTCGTCCACGTTCCAACCATTTTGGGCGTGTTGCTCTGCCGTCCCGTCGAGTAATAGACCCGCTTGCGGGAAGGCGCTGTCGGGTTGATCAGAGAGCTCCGCAATGAGGGTGTTGACCGTTTCTGCACGGGCAAGTGCAATTTTTGCGCCGTGCTCGGCCATGTCGGTTTCAATGGCTTCGTACCAGCCGCGGTCATCAATACCGTCACTTAATAGTCTATTTCGTTCTGTGCGTAGCTTTTCATAACGCAGGCTCGTAAAGCCGTGGGTTGGGGTATGGGCTAAGGTGAAGCGGTCAAGAAATTTACGGCGGTCGCTGCTCGGGCCGACAAACAAGCGGTCTTGGGCGGGGGTTAACCACATCATTGTCATGTAATTGGCGAGTTGTGTGCCTGTAGCGGCTTTATCGTCAATTCGAATTGTACGCCGTTTCGGATATTCTGGAACTTGTCCGACGGCGAGCTTTACAGGCAGGTCAAGTCCGGCGAGGTTTGCGGTAACGCCCCATGCAGGGCATATGCTTGCGTCTATACGGCGAGCGACATCTTCGACCTTACTGCGCCTCAAGCCGCGACCCGGAGAGAGAAATGAGACCGCCTCGAGTAAATTGGTTTTTCCGGCACCATTCGCGCCAAATAAAACAACAGGCGCACCGGAAAGAGGAAGGTCTAATTGTTCATAAGACCGAAAATTAGTCAGGCGTAAATGCTCGATGTAGCGCATCTGTGCGCCGCTGGCTTAGACGCGTAGCGGCATAAGAACAAAGAGTGCCGCAGGATCTTCCGGATCTTTCACAAGTGCGGGAGAGGCAGGGCCGTCTAAAAATAAAGTTGCGTCTCGCCCTTCAATCTGTCCCGTAACGTCAAGAAGATATTTCGCATTAAACCCGATCTCGAGCGGGTCTGCGCTATAATTCACCATGAGTTGCTCATGAGCATTGCCGTGTTCAGGATTATTCACGGCGAGTTCAAGCGTATCTTGAGTTAGGCTCAGTTTCACACTGCGTGATTTTTCCGCTGAAATCGTTGCGACGCGGTCAACCGCACTGGCAAAGACTTTATTGTCGATCACCAGTTCTTTTTCATTGGTCTTTGGAATCACACGCTCATAGTCGGGGAACGTCCCGTCGATTAATTTGGATGTCAGCACAGCCGTTCCGTAATGGAATTGAATTTTAGCATCGGACATAGAGAGGCTGATGTCTGTATCGCCTCCATCAATAAGACGGCGGATTTCTGCCACGGTTTTTCTTGGGATGATAATGCCTGGGAGACCGCCTGCGCCGTTGGGTAGGTCAAGCTCTGCCAGAGCTAGGCGGTGGCCATCTGTTGCGACAGCCCGCAAAGCGCCTTCATGGGCGTGAACGTAAATTCCGTTGAGGTAGTACCGCGTTTCTTCAGTGCTGATAGCAAAGCGTGTTTTGTCAATCAGGCGCGAGAGGTCTTTTGTCGATAAAACGAAATTATGCGTAAAGCCGTCCGCGGTCATTTTTGGAAAATCACCAGCAGGAAGAAGCGGTAATGTGAAGTGTGAGCGTCCTGCATCTATGTTGAGCCGCTGATCGTCGCCAATCTTAAGGGAAATTTGCGCGCCGTCAGGTAGCTTTCTGACAATATCATAAAGTAAATGCGCTGGCGCTGTGACAGTGCCTGGCTCTTCAATCATAGCCGGTGCGCTCTCTTGGATTTCAATATCCAAATCCGTCGCTACAAATATTAGCTTGTCTCCTTGGGCCTGCAGCATAACGTTAGACAATATAGGAATTGTTGTCCGTCGCTCGACGACATTTTGCACATGTCCAAGGGCTTTGATTAAGTCATTACGTTCGATGGAAATTTTCATATCTATCATCATTCGGTTAAAGGTTCAGCCGCATTGCGACGTGAGCGTCAAATTCTAACCAATAACTTAACGAAAATGAGCGAAGCCTCAAGGTTAAATTCACCGACGAGGCGAGAGTTTTTCTTGTCTATAAGGCGGAAAGCCGTTCTGACGTAACGATGCGCTGTCTTATAGGCCCACGTGATCCGGTTTTAGGGTGTGTTCAAGCTGTTTTATACGGACATCAAGGTCTGAGTCCTCAGCTCGAAGTTGATTGACACGTTTTACAGCATGGATAACCGTTGTGTGGTCACGTCCACCGAACTTACGCCCAATTTCTGGTAATGATTTGCGTGTCAGTGTTTTGCAGAGGTACATCGCTACTTGTCGAGGGCGAGCCACGGCTTGCGCACGGCGTTTTGAGACCATGTCGTTTAAATTGAGACCAAATTCCTCGCAAACAATCCGCTGAATTCGCTCCATCGTTAGTCGTAGACTTTCATTAAAACGTGTATCCGCCAAAGAGGCTTCCGCGAGCTCTATCGTAATCGGCACACCTGTCATATCTGCCCGTGCAACAATCCGGTTGAACTCACCTTCAAGGTCACGGGGCGTCCCTTTGACGCGCGCGGCGAGGAATTCGCGCACAGGACGGGAAAAGGGTGCGTTATTTGGATTTTGTTTTTGGCGGTTAGCGATAAATCCGTCGAGGATCAATAGGCGGTGATTATAGTCCACGTCATCAATCCCGCAGACTAAGCCGCTGCGTAAATATGACTTGAGACGCGGAGAGGCTTTCTCAAGCTCATCTGGGTGACGATCCATTGCGACAATAACCTGTGTCTCATTTGAGATCATTGCGATCAATGTTTGTAAAAACTCCTCATGTGAGGCTGGTTTATTGGCAATGAAGTGAGCGTCATCAATAATTAAAACATCAACATTTCGAAGAGCTGCTTTAAAATGCTCAACGGCTGTGCGATCATTTTGTTTTCCAGTTAAGGACTGAACAAAATCTCTGACAAATTGTTCTGAAGATAAGAAATTGGCTCGTGTTAGAGGATCAATTTTTTCCATTTCATTTTTAAGCGCATAGAGCAAATGAGTTTTGCCGGATCCATTTTTTCCGTAAATGACGACGGGATTATAAATGACGCGCTCTTGATGTACGACTTGCTTTACGGCGCTGGCGGCGAATTGATTGGCGGGTCCGACAACGAAATTTTCAAAACTAAAGCGCTGCCCTGTTATGGATTTAGGGGTATTTATGTGCTGCGTTAAAACGGATGTCGCGGGCGCAGATGCAGAGGGGGGTGCGCTCGGGATGGGCGTGGACGCGATAGCTGTATTCATTTGGCGAGGCTCACGACGAATTTTTCGTCCCGCGGGTGGGCGGATGGGGGCGGAGTTTTCATCTTGCGGATTTATCGGCCCTGCGAGCTTAACGCAGCGCGGCGGCGCGACCTCATCATGCTTGATCCATAAGCGCTCAATGGTATCAAAATAGTCTGAGCGAATTTTAGACGCAATAAAGCGGCTCGGCGCTGTTAAAATGACGTCTCTGGCATCTGCAGACGTCACAGATAGGCGGGCGGTCCATGATCTGTGGACATTGGCTCCAATCGCATAAGCGAGATCAGACTGCACCTTTTTCCATGTTGATAGCGCGCTTGTTAACGGCGGCTCCCCTGTATAGAGGTCCGGAGCTTTTGCAGGTAAATCAATATCAATTGACGGCGTGTTCACCACAGTCATTACTCCAAGTGATATCGTTAGGCCCCCACATTAAGCCTTTGATATATATAACAATTATAGGGCTCGTAAGGCCAAAGATTTATATTATATTATGTCTCAACCTACGAATGCTCCCCCCAGAAACCCACGGCTCGCAACATGGTTAAAGCAGATGAGTCTGGAGGTCGTCAACGGCGAAAAGGGGTAAAAAAGTGACTCTTTACGCTTGACTTCAAAAAACGCAAGAGTCGCAATATTTTAGCCGAAAAAAAAAGATGAAATTTTTTGACGTTAGAAAATAGCAAATTTTAGTCATAAAAAAACCTCCGAGCCTGGAGGTGGATTTAGGCGAAGTTTTTGGGGGGAATCCAACAAAAAAGCCGCCCGCAAGGGCAGCTTATGAAACATAAGATAATGTTATGTGTTATGCGAGGGCTTTAACACGCTTGCTGAGGCGTGAAATTTTCCGCGCCGCTGTATTTTTGTGCATGACACCGCGTGTAACAGCGCGCATCATAGCAGGCTCAACCGCTTTGAACGCCTCTGTTGCGGCGGCTTTGTCGCCGGCTGCGATCGCATCGTCAAATTTACGAATCTTTGAACGAACCAAAGAACGACGGGCGCGATTGACGTCAGTGCGGCGAGCAATCTTGCGAACAGCTTTTTTCGCAGATGATGTGTTAGCCATAATATCCTCGTATGCGTGGGCACAAATACCCATATAAATTTCAAGCGCCGCCTATAGCGAGCCTATCGTGCGGCGTCAACCGTCATTTGCCATATTAAGTACGGAATATTCTCAGTGTTGCTTGCGAGTTTATTCTTGTAGCGTATTTTAAGAGGCTTGGGCTACCGGTGATTAAAGTGTGGCTTTCGTTTTTCAGCGAAAGCTTCCATGCCCTCTTTTTGATCTTCGGTGCTAAACATGCTTTGGAACAGGCGGCGCTCAAAACGGATGCCTTGCTCTAAGGTCATTTCAAAAGACGCGCCAACAGCTTCTTTGGTCATCATGGCAATCGGACCGCTTTGGGCTGCGATTTTTTGCGCCGCGTTCATGGCGGTGCTCATGAGTTCGTCTACAGGTACAATACGTGAGACAAGACCCGCACGCTCTGCCTCGGCGGCGTCCATCATGCGTCCTGTCAGGCACATATCCATTGCCTTGGCTTTACCAATCGCTTGGGTAAGGCGCTGAGTGCCGCCTGAGCCGGGCATAACGCCGAGGTTAATTTCAGGTTGTCCGAACTTCGCGTTTTCTGCAGCAATGATAAAGTCGCACATCATCGCAATCTCACACCCACCGCCAAGAGCGTAGCCTGCGACGGCGGCAATGATCGGTTTACGAAAGCGCGCAACGCTGGCCCAATATAGATCAAAGACATCATGCTTATACATGCCGAGATAGGTTCCGCTTTGCAGTTCTTTAATATCGGCCCCAGCGGCAAAAGCTTTTTCCGACCCTGTCATGACAACACAGCGGATATCGTCATCTTCGTAGAGATTGTCGAGCGCATCAGTGACTTCTTTAACCAGCTGCTCACACAGCGCGTTGAGGGCTTTGGGGCGATCCAAACGGATAATTGCGACATGCCCTTCGCGGGTCAGCTCAATAGTTTCGTAATTCATCAGAGTCTCTCTTATATATTTTTATAGGCAATCCTTACACGGGCGGAGATAGGCTTGGCAAGCGAGCCAGCTCCTTATCCTTTATGTGATGACTGTGGCTTAGGGTAAAAACGTGTCCCTCAACTTACGTCTGGCAGGCTTTGCAGTAAAAGCTACTGCGGCCAGATTGAGTAATACGCATTAAGGGGGCGGCGCAGGCAGGGCAAGGTTCTCCTTCGCGACCGTAAACGTCAAAACTATGTTGGAAATATCCGAGGTCGCCGTCCGCCTGTGCAAAGTCGCGCAGGGAGCTGCCGCCGGCCTCTATGGCCTCCGAGATCACATCTTTAATATGGCCGACGAGATTTTCGGTCTCTGCCACCGTGAGCCGCCCTGAGAGGCGCTTGGGAGAAATATGCGCGCGGAACAAAGCTTCGCAGACATATATATTACCGAGGCCTGCGATGATACTTTGATCGAGGAGGGCGGCTTTTATCTTGCTTTTCTTACCGCGAAGCTTTTCGCGTAAGTTGGGAGCGTTACACTCATTCGATAAAGGCTCTGGCCCGAGATGTGTTAAGCGCGGCGGGGTTTCGCCTTTGGCGACCAGTTCCATAAAACCAAAGCGGCGTGGGTCATTATATATAACGCGGTGACCGCTACTCATGTGAAAGATGACATGGTCATGTTTTGCGATGCCGCCTGTGTCGCTGACGAATTGACCCGGAGAGGTAGTTTTGGCTTCGCCGTCAATCGTAAACCGTCCCGACATGCCCAGATGCATCAAGAGGCGCTCGCCTGACGTGAGGCTTACATCGAGGAATTTTGCCCGCCGCCCAAACCGCGTGATGGTTTGCCCTTCAAGTCGAGCGGCGAAACCCTCAGGGAACGGAAAGCGCAGGTTTGGGCGGCGCAACTCGACCCGCTCAAATTTATAGCCCTCCATTACGGGGGATAAGCCTCGCCGTACGGTTTCAACCTCTGGAAGCTCAGGCATGTGATATCCAATTATGTGTGCGTGTGTTTGGCATATTGTCTCGGTTGGGTTTGGGCTCTGGCTATTGCCCAACATTTATGACAGATAGTTTCTCATGAGCAAGAGCGATGACAATATAGATTTCGGCTTTACGGAAATTCCGCGTGAGGAAAAACAATCCCGCGTCAAAGGCGTCTTTGATTCCGTAGCTAGTAAATATGATCTGATGAATGACGCGATGTCCATGGGGGTTCACCGTGTCTGGAAAGACATGATGGTGACTAAGATCAATCCGCAGCCGGGTGAGCACCTCATTGATATTGCAGGCGGTACGGGCGATATCGCTAAGCGGTTCTTAAAACGCGCAGACGCAGCCCGCGCGCGGCGCGGCGGCGAACGGGCGACAGCCATTGTCAGCGACATTAATTATGAAATGCTCGCAGCAGGCCTGACAGACACGGACGGTGGCCGCGAAGATACGATCAATAACCGCATTGAACGTGTGTGCGGTAATGCTGAACATCTCCCCTTTGATAGCGCCTGTGCCGATGTCATGACGATTTCTTTCGGAATTCGTAACGTGACTAACCGCGACGCAGCTTTGCGAGAATTTTACCGTATTCTGAAACCGGGCGGACGCTTGTTTGTGCTCGAATTTTCCACTCCGCCCGATAAAGTGCTGCGTAAAATATATGATAGCTATTCTTTCGCCGTGATTCCGCCTCTAGGTGGACTGCTGGCAGGTGATAAAGACAGCTACCAATATCTCGTGGAAAGTATCCGCCGCTTCCCACGCCAAGATGCCTTCGCATCTATGATAACAGATGCAGGATTTTCGCGCGTTGGATGGCAGGATTATTCAGGCGGTATCGCCACGCTCCATTGGGGTTGGAAGGTTTAAATGTAAGTAGCCCCACGCGGTATTATGAAGCCTGACGCTTGATTCTATATTTATTTTGTCGCTAGAGGTTCAAATGCGCTACACGTATGAGGAGAAAGCTTAGAAATAACACATCCTAATAGGTTAAGTTTAACTCTAAGTTTCACTCTACAGGCATAAAAAGTCTTTTGGATTCGTGATTTTCGCAAAGTTTCTTGATTTTCTTTCAGCTTAGAATTATACTGTTCCTTAGGGCAATATGGGGCACTAACAAATGGAAAAGAACATACAAGATTGGCTAGATTTTAGCCAAAGAGTCGAGCTTGGCTTGTCAAAATTAAAGTCAGGATTTTCTAATGAATATCATGGATCTTTGACGAACATGATCAATGGTATAAAAGATGAGGCTGAGCAATATGATAAGCTTAGCTTAACTGAGCGGCAAGAATGCTTTATTCGGCTCAATCGACTTGGGAGTGATTTAAAGAATGTCGCTCACTTTGTTGCTTATCGGTCTTAAGCTTATAAACATAACCAGCCCAGACATTATAGCTGCGGGTTTTCCCGCCGCCGACATCGAGAGAGATAGGGGCTAAAGGCTCAAGCCTTTCAAAGTCGGCCTCAAGATCAGCTGTATAATCTGGAAAATAAGCAATTATAAGCACGGGGCCAATTGTGCCTTCGACTAATGGAAATTTAAGTTCCGCTTGGTTTTGCGGGTTTGATGTTCGTCGCCATATTCTCAATGGTGCTGTTTTAGATAAGCCATAATAATTAAGGTCAAAAAACACGCGGCGATTATCCACAGCAATATGGCTAAAGGATAGGCCGTCATGTCCTGCCTTATAATAGTTTTCGATGATGTCGACAGTTTGTGGCCATCCACGAAGACGCTTCAAGCTGTTGGAGAGCCCAAATTGATTAGCAAGGCTTGGGCTTAAGACGAGTAAAATGACTAACAGGCAAAGCGTTGTGGTGGCCGTCTTTCCAATAATGAAAATGCGGCCCCAGCGCGGCCATGTCGTGACAAGAAAATGAGCGGACAAGAGAGACCCCGCCACGTAAGCTGTAACAGCCCAATTGGCATTGGCACGCGATAAAAGAGCTTCAAGCGAAATAATCAGTAGAGGCGCTAGCACGAAATATGACAGGCTAGCTGACGGCGCTTGAAGGCGGCCTTTAAGTGCACTTAGTATGGCACACAAAAGAAGGATCGAGCTGATAGGACCAAAGACTGCGAATTGTGACACGCTAAAACTAAGCCATTCAAGCGGGTGAAAGGGAATCCCTTTTAGGTTTGCATTGGCGGCGGTATGGCTGACGGTCGCGAAATCATTTTGTATATTCCATAAAATATTAGGTGTTATGATGAGGCTTGCGGTTACGGCGGCTATAACGCCGTTGCGTGAAAGCAAGGCTTTTCGTGTTTCCTGGTCTCCTATGATCGCCGCTGCAAGAGCGGGGAGAAAAAATAGCATGGCATATTTTGATAAAAATCCAAATCCAAAGGCAATCCCCAATTGTAAAGCAAAGCCCCAGTGAGGTGTGCGCCGTAAGTGTAGCCATGCATTCAGCGCGACAACCCAACATAACAGCAAAGGGACGTCCGTGCTAACAATCCCAGAAGAAAGCCAAACCGCAGGCATAAGAAGATAAATGAAGGCCGCCCAAAATCCCGTTTTGGCATCAAAAGCAAACCGCGCCGTGCGGAACATGATATAGGCAGTAAGGCTATGGAGGACGGGTGAGGAGAGGCGCACCGCCCACTCGCTATCGCCAAATATAGACGTTGTGGCTGCGATTACCCATGCAATCATGGGGGGCTTCGTGAAATAACCCCAATCAAGATCTTGAGCCCATGCCCAATATTGCGCCTCGTCGCCGTGCAGATTGAGCGGTGATGCCACCATCAGCGCTGTGCGTAAGACAGCTAACCCTAGGACCATCAGTAGAGTCAACTGGGTCCAGTTTCGACCATTTACTGTTGTTGTTTGTACCATAGCCTGCCTAGTGGCTTATTTTCGCTATAAAATAAACTTAATTTCGCTTTCAGATTATGTCAGCATAAAAGAATAGGATAGAATCAGGCTCACAATATGATGGGCCCTAATGAATGAGAGGGTAAATTAGCGGTGGCTCGAGCCTTAGTTTTCGATTCAGGAGTGGGTGGTCTGTCAGTGACAGAGGCCATTCGTGAGCACCTGCCAAATCTAAAGCTTGATTACGCTGCCGATGATGCCTTTCGCCCTTACGGCAATAAATCCGCCGAAGCCCTCGGCGCGCGTTTGCCGGGCCTGCTGTGGAGCTTGTCTGATATGCTCGGAAGTGACTGTATCGTTTTGGCCTGCAATACGGCCTCGACGACGGCTCTCCCTGTCATACGCGCGGCCCTTGATATTCCTGTGATTGGCGTTGTTCCCGCGATTAAGCCTGCGGCAAAAGCGAGCCAAAGCGGGCATATCGGTGTATTAGGAACGCCGGGAACTGTGGCGCGCGATTATGTCGACCGCCTCATCCAAGATCACGCCCAACAATGCCGTGTGACCCTTAAAGGCTCAGTGGAGCTTGTGGGTATGGCCGAGGCGAAGCTCACGGGGCAGGCGATTGATATGGCAGCGCTAAAAGAAGAACTGAACGTCTTCACTCAGCAAACGCCCCCCGTTGACCAAATTGTGTTGGCTTGCACTCATTTCCCGCTGCTACATGACGAGCTATCCACCTGCCTTGGGGCGGGGGTTACGTGGGTGGATTCTGGCGAGGCCATTGCGCGCCGTGTGGACAGCGTTTTGCGGGGCTTAAACCTTTCGACGGTCGACGAAACCGCACGACAGTATGCCTTCACCACTGGCGACGGTATTGGCGCTGCGCGTCAGGCTGTGTTTAAAGACTACGGCTTTTCTCGGCTTATATCTTTGGCGTGAAGCCAAGACGACAGGCTTTAGAAAAAGTGTTTTAACGCCCAATATCCGCCCACTGCGAGGACACAGACGCCGATAGTGAAAAGCGCAAAATGTTTTTTCATAATCGCTTCGGCTTGATCGCCAAATGTTTTGACGATGCCAGCGACAAGAAAATATCTTAACGTCCGCGCGACGACACTGGCGGCGACAAATATACCGAAGTTGATTTTAAACACGCCGCTCATGATCGTGATGACTTTATAAGGAAACGGCGTCAGGCCCGCCATAAATACCCATGCGGCCCCGTGCTCTTGAAACTTCTCGCCAAAGGATTCTATTTTTTCAGCCTTGCCTAAGCTCTCCAAAATCGGCAGGGCGATGGTTTCAGCAAAAAAGTAGCCGAGGAAATAACCTGCAATTCCGCCAATGACCGAGGCCACGGCCGCGACAAAGGCGTAGCGCCACGCTTTACTATGATCGGCTTGCACCATGGGGATGAGCAGCGCGTCCACAGGCAATAGGAATATAGAGCTTTCAAGAAACGCCGTTCCGATTAGGACTTTCTCAGCGTTTTTATGCCGGGCGGCGGATTTGGTCTTTTCGTACCAACGATCTAAAAAAGGTAACATGTAGCGGCCTATAATGAGTTACGATTTTAGGCTTTAAGCTAGAGCCGTATATAAGACGTAAATAAGGGGCCGAAATATTCGGGCAATCTGTCGCCGTAAATTTAGTCAGGCATAATCTTACGGGGATCGACAGGGCCGAGCTGCCGACTGCGTTTTTTTCCTGTTAGAACCCAAGAGACGAAATGCTCGCAATTATTAAACAGCGCATTATAGCGCTGCCCTTTTTTAGAGCGCGCGCGGGCAACAATCTCAGAGCCGTTCAGCGTAGCGTGGCTATAGGGAATAATCATCACCCGTCCATTTGACGTGAAGCTCCCCATATCCGTCTCGTAGACACGACCAAAGCGGCGGCTCGTATGAATAACCGTCCCGTAACCTGTGGCGATGCCCACATGTTTGATGAGGCCGAAGACTGTGACTTGCAGTAAGGTTCCCGCAGGGTGGGGTTTATTGATTTGAAATTTCGTCATAATTATTAACTAATGTGTCTGGGTGAGACTTCAACTCGAACCCTCACCATAAAATCTCCATATTTGACCGTAGAGTTTGTGCGGTCAGCCTTTTAAAGCAAACTTATTATCGAAAAACAATAATTATTATTGAAAAACGATAATAATCCTGATAGTGGAACTTTAAGAGGCCCAATTTGGAGATAATTATGCCAACGCCATATGGTAAGGACGCTACAGATATAATACCGATGAGTTCGACAGATCGCGTAAGGCTCTGGTTCGCGCGTGGGCTTGTTTTCGTCCTGCCTGTTTTAGTGATTTTGGCGGCGGTGATTGGTACGGTGGCCATGGGGAGCCTCAAGCCTAAAACCGAAGAGAAGGCGGAAGAGATTAAAGCCATTCCTGTTATCACGGTAGCGGCCGTGCAGCGCTCGGTGACATTAAAGGTTCGCTCTCAAGGCAATGTTCAGCCTCGCACAGAAATCGGTGTTACGGCCCAGGTCGGCGGTTTGATTACTCAAATGTCTCCAAAATTTATTGAAGGTGGCCAGTTTAAAAAAGGTGATCTCTTGGCGCAGATTGATCCGAGAGAATATGAGCTACGCGTCACCCAAGCCCGCGCAGAGGTCGCCCAAGCGCAAACGGTGATTAGTCGTGAACAGACGGAAAGCTCCATTGCGCAAAAAGATTGGGACGACCTTGGGCGCGCGGGTGAACCGACAGCCCTGACCTTGCGCAAGCCGCAACTGGCAGAAGCGCAAGCTAATCTCGCGGCGGCAGAGGCCCGCTTGGGCGAGGCGGAGCTGCAATTATCACGCAGCTTTATCTATGCGCCTTTCAATGGGCGCGTCACAGAACAGACCATTGATAGAGGTGAATTTGTCACCGCAGGCACGCGCTTGGGCGAGATATACGGGGACGAAATTATGGATATACGCTTACCGCTGACGCAAGCGGAGCTGCAAAGGCTTGGCATGACGCTGGGTTATAAAGCTCCAAAAAGCGGCGGGGTTCCTGTAACGCTTTCAACCCAAGTTGCTGGGCAAACCGCCGAATGGCCCGCCCATATTGTGCGAACGGATAGCCGCTTTGATAATGAAAGCCGCGTGTTGTTTGTTTACGCGGAGGCGCGTGACCCCTTTGGGCAAGAGGCGCCTTTGGCCCCGGGATTGTTTGTTGATGCGCAGATAAAGGGCCAGACACTTGAGGATATGATTGTTGTTCCACGTGCCGCCTTGCGCGGGGCCGATAAGGTCTATGTTGCAACCCCTGAGAATAGCTTAACCATCAAGACAGTCGATATTGCGTCGTCAAACCGTGACGAGGCGATCATTAGCGCAGGACTATCCGCAGGCGAGGCGGTGATTACATCCCCCATCAGAGGCGTGGCCGAGGGCATGAAAATCGATGTGGTCGATTCGACTGCGGTGTCTACAGGCGGAGATGCACGATGAATGCGATCATAAAGTGGTGGGCGAGCAATTCGGTTGCCGCCAATTTGCTCATGCTTATCTGCCTTATCGGCGGTATTGTTGGATATATATTCATTGAAAGAGAGCTTGAGCCTTATGTGGAATTTCCTGGGGCAAATGTAACAATTGCTTGGCCAGGGGCCTCGCCGCAGGACGCGGAAGAACAGCTCGTCGTACGTATGGAAGAAGCCTTATCATCAATTAATGAAATTGACCGCATGTGGGCTTTAGCCCGTGAAGGCGGCGGGACTGTGACCGTGATTGGGAAAAACAATACGGACGAAGGAAAATTACTCGCGGACATCAAACGTGCCGTTGACAGTATCAATACTTTCCCTGCCGCGGCTGAGTCGCCGCAAATATCGATTTTTAGAAATGATGAAGAGATGATCCGCTTGGCTGTGTCAGGCGATGAGAGTGTCTCGGAACGTGACCTCAAACGGTTCGCGGAAACAACGCGCCGTGAAGTGGCTTTGTTAGGAAACGTCCCTTCCGTCGGCCTGTTTGGCGTTCGCAATGAAGAAGTCTCTATTGAAGTTTCAGAGACAGCTTTGCGGCAATATGGTTTGACATTTAATGATGTGGCGACGGCGGTACGCGGCGCGTCGGTGAATAGTTCTTCAGGTCAAATCAAGACCGAGACAGGGAGTATGCAAATACGCACGCGTAATCTTGCCGATAACAAACAAGATTTCGAAGACATAATCATTCGCCAAGACAGTAACGGCGCGGCGATACGTGTCGGTGATGTTGCGCATGTGCGCGACGGGTTTGAAGACGTCGATCTTTTAGCCACGGTCAATGGCAAGCGGACGATCCTTGTACAAGTCATGAGTGGCCCCGACATGGACGTGGTCAAAATGTCGAAAAATGTTCAGACTTATCTTGAAGAGACGAAGGCGGACTTACCTGACGGCGTGTCTATCACCGTGTGGGAAGACGCCAATGAAGCCTATTCGGGGCGGATTAACTCTATCGGGAAAAATTTTTTCACAGGGCTCCTATTGGTCTGTTTGACCTTGATGTTATTTCTGCGGCCTAAAATCGCGATTTGGGTGTCCATTGGTATTGCCACCGCCTTTGCAGGCGGCATGGCTCTGCTGCCTTTGTTTGGTGTGTCATTTAATATGATTTCGACCTTCGCCTTTTTGCTCGTCATCGGCGTGATTGTTGATGATGCGATTATTGTCGGGGAGGCGATACATTATAAAACCGAAGAGGGAGACCGCAATCTGGACGCCGCCGTTAACGGCACGAACATGGTGAGCAAGCCCGTTATCTTTGCGGTTCTGACCACAATGATTTTCTTTGCTCCGTGGATGTTCCTGTCTGGCGGGACGAGTGAGTTTACGCGCTCTATTTCCTTGGTTGTGATCTTGGCGTTATTTTTCTCTCTAGTGGAATCGCTTTTGATTTTGCCAGCCCATTTGGCGCACTTAAAACCCGTTAATCCGAAAAGTCGCATTATGAAGTTTCAGGCCCGTATTTCAAATAGTCTGACATGGTTTGGTGATAATATTTACCGGCCGATGATTATCAGCGCCTTGCGTCGGCGTTACGTCACCGCCGCCTTATTTATCGCAATGATGATTTTAACTATTGGTATTGTTTCAAATGGTCTTGTGACGTCGACTTTCTTTCCAGAGGGGGAGTCGGACCAAATTGCGATCACTGTCGAATTACCCGAGGGTACGCCTTACAGGCGCACGCTTGATGTATTGGCGCAAATTCAGACCGCCGAACATGAACTGCAAGAGGAGATCAAAGCGAATGACGGCAGCCTAATTGAAAATTGGTACACGCGCTCCCGCGATAATGAAGTGTTGGCCTTGGTCAAATTGGTTCCGCCAGAGACGCGCGCTTTGTCCGCTAAAGATGCGGCAGAACGCTTGCGTGAATTGATAGGGGACGTGCCTGATGCGGAGGCCATTTCAGTGGATTATCGAAATGGCAATGATGGGCCGCCTTTGCAATATGTCTTAAATGCGTCGGAGTTTTCTGACCTGCAAGCGGCAGCGGATGACCTCATGGGCGAGCTTCGTAGTTACGACGGTGTTTTTAACGTGGTCAATGATATGGAAAGCGCGACCCAAGAGGTGCAATTTGACTTAAAGTCAGGGGCGGAAAGCCTTGGCGTCACAACCGCCGATGTGGCACGTCAGCTTCGCCAAGGGTTCTTCGGCGAGGAAGTTCAACGTCTCCCGCGCGATGGTCAAGACGTACGCGTTTATGTGCGCTACCCGCAGAGTGATCGACGCTCTCTTGATTTTCTCAATGATATACGTGTGCGCACAGCAGATGGTCGGGAGCTACCTCTAGAGGCGGTCGCAGACTTGCGTTTTGAGCGCGGTACGAACCGTATCTTACGCCGCGAGCGACAACGGGCAATTGTCGTCAGCGCCGAAATTCCGAGCGAGCGCGTGGATGAGGTGAGAGATAAGCTCGACGAGGATTTCTTTGACGGGTTTGAGCAGCGCCACCCTGATGTGTCGCGCGGTAATATTGGACGGTCTGATGAGGAGGCAGAGTTTCAGAAAGAACTATTCACTCTTGTGTTGATCGCAATTGGCGTGGCTTACTTCTTGGTTGCTGTATCGTTTAAGTCTTACTTTGAACCGATTTTAATTTTGTTGGCTGCGATTCCCTTTTGTTATTGCGGCATGATATTTGGCCACTTGGTTATGGGTTTTGATATGTCCATCCTGTCGATGCTTGGCATGTTTGCGGCAGCAGGCGTCGCGGTGAATGATAATCTCGTCTTGATAGATTATGTCCACCGTCTGCGCGAGAAAGGTATGGACGGGGCCGAAGCCTTGGTCATGGCAGGAACGCGGCGATTCCGTCCGATTTTACTTACCTCGCTAACGACATTCATTGGACTTTTGCCACTCTTGTCTGAGCAGTCCCTACAAGCGCAGTGGCTTATCCCGATTGGAATTAGTCTGGCTTTTGGTGTGCTATTTGCCTTGTTCGTGACTTTGTTCTTTGTGCCGGCTCTTTACGGAATTGGAGCTGATATCAGGCGGTTTATAATTTATCTTGTCAAAGGCTTGCCGCAAGAGGCGTTCTCGAGCTCACTTCCGCTCAAATAATTTTGGCACACTGATAATTTCGGGGTCGTGAGCTATATTGTGTGACGTGATGGGTTCCCCCTCTTTCTGAAACATGCTTTAAGAGGGGCATGAGTAAGAAACAAACCGATATTATACAATTTGACGACCCAGAATTTGTGCGAAAGCTTTGCGGGGCGAACCATGCGAACTTAGCGCTGATTGAGGACGCCTTTGATGTGTACCTCGAAGCGCCCGGGGCCTCTGTTCATATAAATGGTGATGGGCCGAGCCGTACACGGGCCGCTGAAATTGTCCGCGAGATTTACCAAAGAGTTGAGCGCGGATGGCCGTGTGGTACGAATGATGTTCGGGCCTTGATTAAAGCCGTTGGACGCGGGGCGATTAAATCCGCCTCTGCTGCGGCGATTATTCCCTTTCCGCGCCGCGCGCCGATTGTGCCGAAAACCCCGCGGCAAGAACAATTCATTAAAGCTTTACAAGATTATACGATCAATTTCGGTGTCGGGCCTGCAGGGACAGGAAAAACATTCTTGGCTGCGGCTTACGGGGCGTCGCTCTTGGCGCGCGGAGAGGTTTCGCGCTTTATCGCCTGCCGCCCAGCGGTGGAAGCTGGCGAACGCCTTGGCTTTTTGCCCGGTGACTTTAACGAAAAAGTCGATCCTTATATGCAGCCGATATGGGATAGTTTGAATATGTGCTTGGGCCGCGAAGAGGTCGAACGCCGCCGCGAGTCAGGTGAGATCGAAGTTGTGCCTCTGGCCTTTATGCGCGGCCGGACTTTATCTGATGCCTTTGTGCAAATTGACGAGGCGCAAAATGCGACCATCCCGCAAATGAAGATGGTACTGACGCGGCTCGGCGAACGCGCGAAATATGCCGTCACAGGCGACGTCACACAATCTGATTTGCCGCGTCATGTGGAAAGCGGCCTCGCCCATGCGCTACGTATTTTGGAAGGTGTCAAAGGGATACGGCAAACCCATTTCGAAGCATCTGATGTGGTGCGTCATCCACTCGTTGGTAAAATCATCAATGCTTACGAGGCCGAGAATACAGAGGCTTATGCGTCTAACAATAAAATCGAACCTTTGCCGTTTTTGACGGGATCATCTGACGAATGAGCATAAGTTTTGATGTTACGGTGACGGATAAGCTCTGGCTGGAACATGTGACAGATATTGATGCTCTCGCGCTAAAGGCGGGACAGAGCTTGCCTGATGATATTGCGGCAAAAGACCCGTCAGAGGTCAGCCTTGTGCTAACGGATGATGCGGCCATACAGATTTTAAACCGTGACTACCGCGGCAAAGATCGTCCAACAAATGTGCTGTCCTTTCCTGTGATAAACGCGCCCGGGTTGCTTGGTGATATTGTGCTCAGCCGTGAGACAGTTTTACGTGAAGCGGAGAGCGGCGGGAAAGTCGTTCATGATCATTTAACTCATCTTATCATACATGGGCTTTTGCATCTTCTAGGTTATGATCACGAGAGCGACACTGACGCCGAGGTGATGGAAGCCCTTGAGGTTGACGCTTTGGCAAAACTGGGGATTGCCAACCCCTATATTTTGAAGGCATAAGGTCTTTAGGAGTTTATGAAAACTATGGAAGACACATCCTCGCCGTTACAAGATGATGAGACACCTTTAAGGCGCAACTGGCTATCGCGTTTATTTAAAAACTCACCCAGTTCTGAAGCTAATACGACGCAAGCGCAAGCGCGCGAAACTATGATTAATGCGGCTGACCGCTTTCATGTGCTGCGGGTTGAAGATGTGATGGTGCCTCGCGCTAATATTGTTGCGGTCGATCAAACATGCGGCCTTCATGAGTTATCTATCGCCTTTCAAGCGGCGGGACATTCTCGCATGCCCGTCTATAAAGAGACGCTCGATGATCCTGTTGGCATGGTGCATATTAAGGACATACTCAGCTACCTGATGCTGAATGCACGTGGGCGCAGTGCGAAAACCTATAAAGACCGTAAGATTGTTCCGACGATTAAACGCACAGTGCTATATGTGCCGCCATCTATGTTGGCCCAAGATTTACTCCGACGTATGCAGGCGCGCCGTATTCATATGGCTATTGTTGTCGATGAATATGGCGGGACGGACGGGATTGTTACACTTGAGGATTTGGTTGAGCCAATTGTCGGTGATATTGAAGACGAACATGATGAGGATGACGCCGAAGTTAAAACCCTAAAAACGAAAATGGGTGTGACCTATTGGGAAGCCGATGCGCGAGTCTCTATTGATGATTTCGAAGCTGTCTTAGGGCGGGACTTTGCCAGTCCCGACGAAGAAGATGATGTGGATACATTAGGCGGCCTCGTCTTTACCCTTGCGGGGCGTGTGCCTGAACGCGGCGAGATCATCCACCATAGCCATGGTATTGAGTTTGAGGTCATTGACGCCGACCCGCGGCGCGTCAAGCGGCTCCGCATTAGTGTGTCTAAAGCGGCCAAGTCGCCCCGCGCAGTTCAATAAATTTGAAAAACGGATGAGCGCCGCGAATGAACCATATGTCGATTCGGTGGCAACGTGGGGTCTCGGAACCCGCAAGGGCCGGGCTTATGAATTTGTTTTGGGCGCGCTCGGCGCTTTAGGGTTTGCGCCCTTTTACCTCTCACCGATTACGTTGACGGTTCTGGCCCTCTTTGGTTTGCGACTTTATAGGCTGCATCAAAACGGTGGTGGGTTTAAGCTTGGTTTTAAGACAGGATGGTTTTTTGCCTTTGGGTTTTTCTTAGCGGGACTATTTTGGATAGGCTCTGCTTTTACCATGCGGCCTGGTGGTTATATATATTTAATGGTTCCGATGGTCGGCGGTTTGATCGCGGTATTGTCTTTGTTTTGGGCGGTGGCCGCCGGGCTTTTACTGCGCAGGCGCGCTAAGGCGCCTATGTGGGTTTTTGCCCTTCGGTTTGCCTGTCTTCTTTTTATCGCAGAATTTGCACGGGGACATGTGCTTGGTGGCTTGCCGTGGAACTTACCCGGTTATATTATTGAGGCAGGGCATCCGCTGTCACAAGTGTCGAGTGTGATTGGTATTTACGGCCAAAGCCTCTTGGTTCTGTTTTTGGTTGCCTTGGTAATGATTGGTCTTTCAGGCCCATTTTTAAGGCCAAAAATGATTGGCTTAGGGTCGGCGTCTGCACTTGTTATTGGCTTGTGGGGTTATGGATCCATGCGCTTGCCAGATAAGCCAATAGAATATTATCCCGATGTGAATTTACGTCTCGTGGTGGTTGATTTCAGTCAACGCGACCAATTTGACTCGAATAAGAATATTGAAATTGTTAGAGAGTTTTTACGTCAATCGGTTTCCTCTGGCTTTGAAGATGTGACCCATGTGGTTTGGCCCGAGGGTGCAATCTCGGGGTTGGTGATTGAAAATCAGCCATTACTCAATGCGGTTGGACAGACATTTGTGTCCACCACACCTAATAAGCCGCCTGTATGGGTGTTTAATTCTCTTCGCCGTGAACAAGCCACGCGAGTGGATGGGCGTGTTAAAGACCTCTATTTTAATACAATGGCTGAGGTTAATTTTGACGACTCTGGCGCGCCTCGCCTTGCGGGGTTTAACGATAAGACAAGATTGGTTCCCTTTGGCGAATTTATTCCCTTTGCTGATAAGCTAGAGGCGATTGGGCTTGGGACGCTCTCTGCGGCCATAGGGTCAATGACGCCAGGCGAGGAAAAGACGACGTTCAATATTACGGGGCTTCCAGAGGTAAACTCTTTGATTTGTTATGAAGGCATATTTCCTGATGTATCGCGACCCTTGGCCCGTGAGGCGAAGTGGATTTTAAACTTATCAAATGATGGTTGGTATGGTCGTTTAACAGGACCCGCACAGCACGCCAACCAAACGCGTTATAGAGCGATTGAGTCAGGCCTACCTCTTGTTCGATCTTCTGCGGGCGGTGAAACGGGTGTTTACGATTCTTACGGACGGACAATCTACTCCTCAAATTCTCGCGTTTCACGCGCAATTGATGTGAAAATCCCGCGTCAATTAGCAAAAAATGACCAACTATTGCAAAATCGCAGATTTATATTGTTGATTACTATATTTATATTGGTATTACTCGGCCATGTGGTTGAGAGGAAAACTTCGTAAACCATATATGCGTTCGGGGGAGCGGAACGCCAAATCTAAAGGATTTGGTATTTTATTATATCAATTCAAGTGCGAATCCAATGGATCGCGCTACCTTAAGGTGTGTTATGAAAAAACCAGGACCACGATCGGCTAGTCCAATTGATCTTCATGTTGGAACGCGTATTCGCATACGTCGACAATTAATGAATATGACGCAAGAAAAACTAGGCGAAAATTTGGGCGTTACATTTCAACAAGTTCAAAAATACGAACGCGGAACTAACCGTGTTGGCGCCAGCCGACTTTGGAATATTTCGCGTGTTTTGGACGTGCCAGTTTCCTTTTTCTATGATGGTCTCGAAGATAATCATGAATATGAGCAGGTGGCTGAAAACAAACAAATGCCTGTCGTCTATGACTTTATCAATAGCTCAGACGGTGTCGCTTTTGCCAAAGCTGTGTCGAAAATCAAAAATAAAGCTGTCCGTCGTCAGCTCCTAGAGCTGGCCCGTTCATTGGCTGATAGTGACGGTAACGAAACGGGTTAAGTCTTTTAAGATTTAAGACTTTATATCCATTTATACTCTAGCGAATTTTCATAAGCCTCGTTAAAAGCGGGACATATGACTTATACGACTGAAGAACTCGCTCAGAAAAAAGAGCTCCGCACTTTTGGTCGGACACGGGGAAAATCCCTGTCGCCCTATCAACAGCGGCTGATGGAAACCCTCTATCCGAAAATCATGATCGGAGATGACCCGTTAGCAGGTCTAGAGGCCTTCGGTGAAGTCTGGTTTGAAATTGGCTTTGGCGGTGCAGAGCATCTGATTTGGCAAGCGCAGCAAAACCCAAGCACAGCCGTTCTGGGTGTTGAGCCCTTTTTGAACGGCGTGGCCAAAGCGGTACGCGGTGTTGATGAGCATGGCCTGAACAACCTTCGCGCCCTGCAAGGCGACGCGCGGGACGTTCTGGCGGTGCTTCCAGATGCAAGCTTGTCGCGCTTGTTTATCCTCTTCCCTGATCCGTGGCCAAAAGCGCGCCATAATAAACGCCGCCTTATTAATGAAGCTCTGCTCGCGCAAGTTCACCGCGTGTTAAAACCAGGCAGTGAGTTCCGCTTTGCCAGTGATATTATCCATTATGTCGATTGGACATTGTGGCGCGTTAAGTCGCACGGCGGTTTCGTGATGCCGCACACGGATAATGCGGATTGGCGTAATCGTCCTGATGATTGGCCCGAGACGCGTTACGAAGCCAAAGCCATCCGCGAAGGCCGCCCGTGCCATTACTTCCGCTTTATTCGGGTTTAAAATAAATTGCGCGTCATTTCTGATGTCTATATATTGTCGTCATGATAGACCGACACGCCAGAGATGAATTAGCACATTTAGTCAAGGGTTTTGCCTCAGGCAGGATTACGAATTTTCAGTTTGAAGGGAATGTCCCATATTCTAATGATAGGGCCATTGGCGCGATTGAAGATTATTTCTGGAGCTTTTACGATGATGGAAAAGAGCATAAATTATCCGTGCCTGATGTCCCAAAGACGACCAAAAAAGAAATAGCGCGCATCATTTTATTTTTAAATTCTGACCGTTCATATGAGTGGAATGACAAGCGTAATGGCCTGAGGTTTTTCGCTCAATTCTTTAAGCGACCAAAAGCTTTAAGGGCGTTGCGGGTTAAAAAGTTTGATCTTCACAATCAGGGAGATATGAGCGTCTGGCCATTTATGCACCGTAAACATATGATGGCAGAAGCGAATAAGCCGCGTGTGGGTTTAAGCTTGAGTTTAGCCTCTTAACGTCACCGCATTTTAGGGGGTGACATTTACATATGTCTCCCTTATAGACGTTTCAACAACGCCTTAAGCACACGGATGCTTTAGAGCGGCCCACCAAAGCGGGGCCGTTTTTTTTATGTGTTAAAGGCAAACCAAACCGCGCGTCATGCGACAGGGAATTGTAAAAAGTGAAAACGAAAACTGAAACGGATAAACGTATCCTTGGCATTATAGAGCCGGTGGCAAATGACCTCGGCTATGATGTTGTGCGTATACGTGTGATGTCAGGAAAACGTTCGACCTTGCAGATTATGGCCGCACGTCAAACTGATGGTCTCATGAATGTAGACGATTGCGCGACGCTGTCGCAGGCGGTCTCTTCGACTCTCGAAGTGGAAGACCCGCTACGTGATGCCTATGTCCTTGAAGTCTCGTCACCGGGTCTTGACCGTCCGCTGACTTCACTCAAAGATTTTGAGACTTATGTGGGGTATTTGGCGCGCATTGAACTGGACCGCCTCGTTGAGGGACGCAAACGCTTTCGCGGTACTCTTGCGGGAGTTGACGGAGAGAATGTCGATATTAATCTCGACGGCGAAGAGGATACAGCGCAAATTCCGTTTGATTGGATTAGCGAGTCCAAGCTTTTGATCACAGATGAGCTGATCAAAGCGGGGCAAGAGAAAAAAGAAGCGGCTGAAAACGCCCAAAATGAACAGAATAAAACGGTTTAGAAGGAGATAGACATGTCGACTGCTGGAATTAGTGCGAACAAATTAGAGCTTTTGCAAATTGCGAGCGCCGTGGCCCAAGAAAAGGGAATCGACAAAACGATTGTCTTGGAGGCGATTGAAGAGGCGATCCAAAAGGCAGCGCGTCTGCGTTACGGGTCTGAACTTGATATTCGCGCCAAGCTTGACCCTGTCACAGGGCAGCAATCTTTGCGCCGCGTCATTACAGTTGTCGAAGAGATCGAAAATGAGCAACAGGAAATGGATTTGGCCTCAGCTAAGCTTGATCATCCTGAAGCGGAAATTGGCTATGAGATTATAACGGAGCTTCCACCGCTCGAATTTGGCCGTGTTCAGGCGCAAATGTCTAAGCAGATCATTACAGGTAAAATTCGCGACGCTGAACGTGCGCGTCAATATGAAGAATATAAAGACCGTATTGGCGAAATCGTCAACGGTATCGTCAAGCGTGTTGAGTATGGTCATATCATTGTTGATTTGGGCCGCACCGAAGCGGTTATTCGTCGTGAGCAAACTCTACCGCGCGAAAACGTGAAAAATGGCGACCGTATTCGTGCCTATATTTATGACGTTCGCGCCGAGCAGCGCGGCTCGCAGATTTTCCTTTCGCGCGCCCATCCGCAATTTATGGCGCAACTGTTCTCGCAAGAAGTTCCAGAAGTCTATGAAGGCGTTATCCAGATTGTGTCTGTCGCGCGGGATCCAGGCTCTCGGGCGAAAATCGCGGTTTACTCTTCGGATGGGTCGATTGACCCTGTCGGGGCCTGCGTAGGTATGCGCGGATCGCGCGTCCAAGCCGTTGTGAATGAGCTTCAAGGGGAACGGATTGATATTATCCCTTACACAGAAGACGCTGCGACCTTTATTGTTAACGCCTTGCAGCCTGCGACCGTAACCAAGGTTGTTATGGATGAGGACGAAAACCGTATTGAAGTGGTTGTCCCGAACGATCAGCTTTCTCTGGCGATTGGCCGCCGCGGTCAAAATGTCCGCCTCGCGTCACAGCTTTCTGGATGGGCGATTGATATCCTCACCGAAGAGCAAGAATCAGAGCGTCGTCAGAAAGAATTCCAAGAACGCTCCGCGCTGTTTATTAAAGCGTTGGATGTGGACGAAATGATTGCACAGCTTCTTGTATCAGAAGGGTTTGAGACCCTCGAAGAAGTTGGTTACGTCGCACAAGACGAACTGTCTATGATTGACGGTTTTGATGATGAGACGGCTGAAGAGCTTCAGACACGGGCGAAAGAATATCTGCAAAAACTTGCAGTTGAGCAAGACGCTGAGCGTAAAGCGGCAGGTGTTGAAGATGCAGTTCTTGAGATCGAAGGCGTGACGCTACCTATGGCCGTGGCCTTTGGTCAGAACGACATTAAATCTGTCGAAGATGTTGCGGGTCTCGTACCAGATGATATTCGCGGTTACACCGAAGTCAAAAACGGCGAGAAGGTCCACGAAGAGGGCATTCTCGAAAGCTTCGGCATGAATGCGAAAACCGCGACCGACCTTATCATGCAAGCGCGTGTAAAAGCGGGTTGGATTGACGCGGCGGATCTTGAGCCAGAGCCGACGGAGGACGAGGCGGAAGAGACAGTAGAAACTGAAGGCGAGAAGGTGCTTGATGCCGCTTCCGTCTTTGGAAATTAAGGTAATGCCTTGTGAGCGTAACATCAGATATTCCTACCAGCCATAAGGCTGAACAGCCTGAACACTTAGAGTCAGAGTCTGATAAGCGGGGCCATAGAGGCCCCGAGCGGCGCTGTATTGTGTCGCGCAAAACCGCTCATAAACAAGACCTCCTACGGTTTGTTCTCGCGCCTGACGGAACCGTCACGCCAGATGTTTTAGAAAAACTCCCCGGACGCGGCGCTTATATTATGCCGGATCGTAAGACGCTTGAAAAAGCGATTGAAACAAAAGCCTTCAATCGTGCCTTTAAGGGTAAAGCGATTGTACCAGATGGATTGGCAAATATTGTTAGCACGGTTCTGTCCCGCCGTGTCTTGGGCCTTATGACGATGGCCCTCAAGTCAGGCCGCCTTCGGGTTGGTTATGATCAGGTCCGAGCGCTCACTCAATCAGCAGAATTACGCATTCGAATTGAAGCTCTCGACGGGTCTGCGGATGGTCGCGGTAAGCTGCGAAGCTTGGCCAAAGCCATTGGCCGTGCGGAACACGGTGTGTCGCCGCCGGTCATTGGTTGCTTCACCGCCCTTGAGCTTGGCCAAGCCATTGGGCGGCCTCCGATTGTCCATGCGGGGGTTGAACGGGGTAAATTGGCCAAAAGCTTGCAACATGACATGAGGCGGTTAAGCGGATTTCGTCCACTTATCCCGTTAGAATGGGCTGATCGGGAGCATGAATTGTGATTTTGCTGAATCTAAGCCCTTAATGGGGTTGAATATATGCCACGTGTGGTTAGGTTACGCCGCCTAACGCCACCAGAAGAAATTCGGCGTGAAACCGCTTTTGATATTAGATCGAAAGCAAATGTGAGACCAAATGACTGAGAACAATAATAATTCTAATCCTCCTCGTCGTCCGTTAAAACTTAAAACGGGCGGTGGTGCGACGCGCTCCAGCGGTAATCGTATGAAGTCGGTTGTTGTGGAGAAGAAAAAGCGCCGTATTATTGGCGGCCCTGGTAAGACGGCGGATAGTGCACGTCCTAAGGCGCCGATTGATGAGATCGCAGAAGCAGCCAAGAAGCTAGGTCTTTCCAAAGCTGAATTCGTTAAGCGTCAAGAGGCGGTTAATTCTGCAGCGGTTGAGCAGGCTCGCCGTGATGAAATTCGCCAAGCTGAAGAAGCTGAGCGTCAACGCCGTATGAAAGAAGAGCAGGCCGCTCTCGATGCGAAACGCAAAGCCGAAGAAGATGAGCAGATGCGCCGTCTTCAAGCCGAAGAAGAAGAACGGAAACGTCAAGAAATCGAAGAGGCTCGCCGAGCACCATCTGTGGCGGCTAAGGCTCTCGCTGATGATAAGAACAAAGAAGATGACCGCACGATTTTAGAACGCGCTGGGGGCCGGATTAAAAAGAAACGGGTGGCTCCGCCGACTGCGCGAACGAAGTCAAACGAGCCGCGCCGCCGTAAGGGTAAGCTGACTATCGTTAGTGCCTTGTCTGGTGATAATGAACGCCAACGCTCTCTCGCGTCTATGCGTCGTGCGCGACAAAAAGAAAAGCAACGTCAACAAGACGGCGGCCGCATGAAAGTGGCGCGTGAAGTGACAATCCCTGAAGCGATTTCAGTAGCTGATCTCGCTAACCGTATGGCCGAACGTGCCGCAG
The DNA here is from genome assembly GCA_039989855.1 of Maricaulaceae bacterium. GTDB lineage: Bacteria > Pseudomonadota > Alphaproteobacteria > Caulobacterales > Maricaulaceae > CALFVT01. The sequence goes on from JBDXGZ010000015.1 coordinate 76,726, forward strand.
ATGTTGTGAAATATCTCATGCGTCAAGGTGACATGGTCAAGATGAATGACATGCTTGATGCGGATACGGCGCAACTTGTCGCCGAAGATTTTGGTCACATTGTTAAACGTGTGTCCGAAGCTGACGTTGAGGATGATTTCATCCAAGCTGATGATGCGGACGATTCTGCTGATCTTGTGTCTCGCCCGCCTGTGATTGCGGTGATGGGGCATGTTGACCACGGTAAGACATCTATTATTGATGCCTTGCGGTCGGCGGATATTGCCGCAGGTGAAGCGGGCGGTATTACCCAGCATATTGGCGCTTACCAGATCAAAACCAAAGGCGGTCAAGAAATTACTGTTCTTGATACGCCAGGTCACGCGGCCTTTTCTGCCATGCGGACACGCGGCGCAAAGGCGGTGGATATTGTTATCCTCGTGGTCGCGGCCGATGACGGTATCATGCCGCAAACTATCGAATCTATTAAGCACGCACAAGCAGCGGGTACACCGATCATTGTTGCGGTGAATAAAATTGATACTTACGAAGCCAATCCGCTAAAAGTTGAAACAGATTTGCTACAACATTCTGTTATTACCGAAAGCATGTCGGGTGAAACGCAATCTATTCATGTCTCTGCAAAAGAAAAAACAGGTCTGGATGAATTGGTCGAAGCGATAAACCTTCAAGCTGAATTGATGGACCTTAAAGCTAATCCGAAGCGAGTTTCTGATGGTCTTGTTATCGAGAGTAAAATTGAAAAGGGCCGTGGTCCTGTCGCAACGTTACTTATTCAGCGCGGGACGCTAAAACGCGGTGATATTGTTGTGGCCGGTGAGCATTGGGGCAAGGTCAAAGCCATGCTCGATGAGCGCGGAAAACAGTGCAAGCAATCTATTCCGTCGTCACCGGTTGCTGTGATGGGCTTTAACGGAGCGCCAGCTCCGGGTGAGCCGTTCGCTGTTGTTGAAACCGAAGCCCGTGCGCGTGAAATCACCGAGTACCGTTTGAACGAGTCGAAAAAGGTTGCCAATGCAGCCCCAACGGCTGTGTCGATCATGGAGCAAATGATGCGCGGCGCAGATGCGGCTGAAGTCTCTAACTTACCATTGCTTGTGAAAGCTGACGTTAAAGGCTCTGCGGAAGCGATTAAATCCTCCCTTGAGGGGGCAGGTAATGAAGAGGTGAAAGCGCAAATCATCAGTAGTTCCGTTGGCGCTATATCCGAATCTGACGTTTTATTGGCGAAATCATCAAACGCCTCCATCTTGGCGTTTAACGTTCGTCCGAACCGTCAAGCCAAAGATTTGGCCGAGCGTGAAGGTGTCGAGATTCGCTATTACTCAATCATCTATGCGCTGATTGACGATGTGAAAGCGGCCCTATCAGGACTATTGAAGCCAGAGCGCCGCGAAACCTTTATTGGTTACGCCGAAATCCTCGAGGTCTTCAATATCTCTAAGACGGGTAAAGTTGCTGGGTGTAAGATCACCGAAGGTAAAGTCGAACGGGCGTGTGGTGTGCGTTTGCTGCGTGAAAATGTTGTTATTCACGAAGGCATGCTCAAGACGCTCAAGCGTTTCAAAGACGAAGTCGATCGCGTCCAAGCGGGTATGGAGTGTGGTATGGCCTTCGAGAATTACGAAGACATCCGTAAGTCTGACCAAATCGAATGTTTCACAGTTGAGATGATCGATCGGACTCTGGATTAGCGTAGCGCCCGTCATTGCAAAATGACGGCCCCGTAAGGGTATTTCTTAGGAAAAGAGTTTGAGTTTCTACGCCCAAATTTTGGAAGATTAATATGGCCCGACATAAGCCACCATCCCAGCGACAGCTCAAAGCGGGCGAGCTTATTCGCCGTGCTTTAGCCGAAATTATCGCCAAAGAAGATTTGCGTGATCCTGCGCTTCACGGCGTGTCTGTGACGATTTCAGAGGTTCGGGCCAGCCCTGATTTGAAACATGCGATTGTCTACGCTGCCCCGCTTGGCGGCGGCAATACAGAAGAAGTTATCGCCGCCTTACAACGCGCCGCGAGCTTCCTGCGTGGACGCTTAGGGCGTGAAATGGAAACCAAATTCACGCCGCGTCTTAAATTTGAAGTCGACCGTACCTTCGAGACGGCCTCTGATATGGCGACACTCCTCAATGATCCGCATATTAAGCAGGATTTGAATTAAATTTTAAATTGTAAGGCTTGCATATATCACGAGTTTGTGATTACTTCGTGATCAACAAGAAAAGGGTGAATTCTTGTTTTTTTTTAAAACTTATGAGGGATTTTCATGAAAAAACATATTTTTACTTTAACAGCTATTGCTGCAATCGGTTTGTCTGCATGTTCGCATACAGAAAAAGTCGCGACAGTTAAACCAACAGATTCTAAAATGACATGCGAAGAAATAAATCAAGAATTTTCTGATCTTGAGACAGTATCGGCCCAAGCCAAAAAGAACAAAGGTGCATCTGGAACGAATATTGCCGCTGCAGTCTTTTTCTGGCCGGCTGCAGTTGGTAACTATCTTGATGCAGAAAATGCTGAGGAATTAGTGCAAGAGAGACAAGAAAACCTTGTTGCTTTGTCCACGAAAAAAGGTTGCTAAATTCAGCAATATTAACTTGATGATTTACGCGCCTTTACGGCGCGTTTTTTTATGCCATAAGTCGTGATTATGGCACGACGTAAAAAAGGAAACCCCGTCCACGGATGGGTCGTACTCGATAAGCCGCTGACGATGGGATCGACCTCGGCAGTTGGGAAAGTGCGCTGGCTATATACGGCGCAAAAGGCGGGGCATGCGGGAACGCTTGACCCGCTTGCCACAGGGGTTCTGCCGATTGCTCTCGGGGAGGCGACCAAGACGGTTGCCTTTATGATGGACGCGGCAAAGTCTTATGAGTTTACCGTCAAGTGGGGCGAAAACACCTCGACGTGGGATATGGAAGGGGAGGTCACAGCGATCTCTGACGTGCGCCCGTCTGCGGATGATATATTTTCGATTTTGCATGAATTTACCGGCGAGATTTCGCAAATGCCGCCAAAATTCTCGGCTCTTAAAGTGGACGGAAAACGCGCTTATGATCTGGCGCGCGCAGGAGAGGACTTTGCCCTGAAAGCGAGGCCCGTGCGCATTGATCATCTGGATTGTGTTGATGCAACGGAGCATACAGCCTCCTTTATTGTTGATTGCGGAAAGGGGACTTATGTGCGCTCGTTAGCGCGAGATATAGCGGCGCGACTCGGGACGTGCGGCCATGTGGTTCGCTTGCGCCGCACACGGGTGGGAGTATTTGATGAAAAAGACAGTTTTTCAGTGGACGACCTCGAAAAACTGCCTTATGAGGGCCGCGTTTTAGAGGCATTGCGCCCTGTTAAGACCGTTCTGGACGACATCCCGGATCTGGCCGTAACGGAAAATGATGCCATTCACCTGAAACACGGACGGGCCATCGCCCTTTCTTCATATGACACTCGGCAGCTTGCAGGCGTCTTACAGGATGCACAAGAGCCGCTTATATTAGCGTTATATGAGGGGAAATCGCTGGCGCTTTGTGAAATTCGCGAGGATGCTTTGCATCCGAAACGGGTTTTTAATTTGTAGAAATAACGGAGATATACGATGTCGATTACACCACAGCGCAAAGCTGAATTAATCGCAGAATATGCAATCAAACCCGGTGATACGGGTTCCCCTGAAGTTCAAGTTGCGATCCTAACGGACCGTATTGTAGCACTGACGGAACATTTTAAAACGAATAAAAAAGATAATCACTCACGCCGCGGATTGCTCCTTATGGTCAATAAGCGCCGTAGCCTGCTTAGCTATGTTAAGAAAAAAGACGAAGCTCGCTATCAGGATTTGATTAAAAGATTAGGCCTACGTCGCTAAAGCGTCGTAACTAACCTATGCAGGGTCGCCACGTGGCGGCCTTTTGCACATTTCAGGCCCTATCAAGAGGGTAGGTCTGAGACTCGCGTGACGATCACGCACCCAGCCATACATAAAGAAAATTTGGCTGTTTTGTATGTACGATGAAAAGAAAGTTTTTGTACGATATGTTTGATAAACACACAGTAGAAATTGATTGGGCTGGACGTCCTCTCATCTTAGAAACAGGCGGCATGGCCCGCCAAGCAGACGGCGCGGTTCTCGCCACTTACGGAGACACAAAGCTCCTCGCGACAATTTGTGCCGCGCGCTCAGCCAAGCCGGGTCAAAGCTTTTTCCCGCTGACTGTTAATTACATGGAAAAGTTTTATGCGGCTGGTAAAGTCCCAGGCGGATATTTCAAACGCGAAGGCCGTCCTACAGAACGTGAAACATTGATTGCACGTCTAACAGACCGTCCGCTTCGCCCGCTTTTCCCTAAAGGATTTAAAAACGAAGTTCAGGTTGTTATTACTGTTCTTCAACATGACCTTGAAAATGAGCCAGACGTTCTGGGCATGATCGCGGCCTCTGCTGCGCTTGCTATTTCAGGCGTTCCGTTTGCAGGCCCGATTGCGGCGGCGCGTGTTGGTTTGATTGACGGCGATTATGTTCTAAACCCAACTTTGCAAGAGCTTGAAGAATCCGAGCTTGATCTGGTTGTTGCGGGAACAGACGACGCTGTCATGATGGTTGAAAGCCAAGCGAAAGAACTCACAGAAGAGCAAATGCTCGGTGCAGTTATGTTTGCTCACGAATCTGGGCAAGAAGTTATCGACGCGATTAAAGAGCTAACGAAACTTGCTGGTAAAGAGGCATGGGTATTTGAAGCGCCTGATCTCTCTGCTGAGAAAAAAGCTGTGGCGAAACTCGCTGAAAAAGGCGTGAAAGCGGCTTATAAGAAAACAGACAAAATGGAACGCCAAGCAGCACTCCGTGAAACAAAGTCTGACGCTTGGGCAGCTCTTGGTGCGTCTGAGGAAAATCCAGACGGCATCAACGACGCGGTCTTTAACGACGTGTTCAAATCAATCGAATCTGGTGTGGTGCGCTCTAGCGTTATCAAAACAGGTAAGCGGATTGACGGTCGTAAGCTTGATCAGGTTCGCCCGATTGTATCGGAAGCAGGTCCACTTCCACGTACACATGGTTCCGCTCTGTTCACACGCGGTGAAACACAAGCGCTTTGCGTGGCAACACTTGGTACATCAGATGATGAGCAATATGTTGATCAGCTAACAGGTACGATTAAAAACAAGTTCTTGCTTCACTATAACTTCCCTCCATATTCTGTCGGTGAGACGGGACGTATGGGCGGAACATCACGCCGCGAACATGGTCACGGTAAGCTCGCATGGCGCGCGCTTCAGGCGGTTCTTCCAACCGTAGAAGACTTTCCGTACACAATTCGTTTGGTCTCTGAGATCATGGAATCAAATGGATCATCATCAATGGCAACTGTTTGTGGCTGTTCACTGGCTATGATGGATGCGGGTGTGCCGATTAAGCGCCCTGTATCTGGTATCGCTATGGGTCTTATCAAAGATGATGACGGCATTGCTGTCTTGTCTGATATTCTTGGCGACGAAGATCATCTTGGTGATATGGACTTTAAAGTGGCAGGTACTGAGCACGGTATTACGTCGCTTCAAATGGACATTAAAATCGCAGGTATCTCTGAGGAGATCATGACGACAGCGCTTGAGCAAGCCAATGCGGGTCGTCTTCATATCCTCGGCGAAATGGGCAAAGCGCTTGATACATCACGGACTTCTGTTGGTGAATTTGCACCGCGTATCGAAACGATGAAAATCCCAGTGGATAAAATCCGCGACGTGATTGGTTCGGGCGGTAAAGTTATCCGTGAAATCGTTGATACAACAGGCGCTCGCGTGTCTGTTGAAGATGACGGATCTATCAAGATTGCCTCTAACGACCAGAAATCTATCGACGCTGCGAAAGAGTGGATTGTCTCTCTAACGGCGGAACCAGAAGCTGGCGTGATCTACAAAGGTAAAGTTGTCAAAGTTGTCGACTTCGGGGCTTTCGTGAACTTCTTTGGTAAGAAAGACGGACTTGTCCATGTGTCTCAAATCAAGCATGAGCGCGTGAACCACCCATCTGACGAACTAAAAGAAGGCCAAGAGGTCTTTGTTAAACTTATGGGCTTTGATGACCGCGGTAAGGTTCGCCTTGCGATGAAATATGTCAATCAAGAAACAGGCGAAGAGCTTCCACGTGAAGAGCGCTCTGGTAAAGATGACAAAAAAGCTGACGTGAAGAAAACGCCGAAGCCACGTCGTCGCCGTCGTAACAATAAGAAGGATGAGGAAGAGTAGCGAAACGCTAACGCCTTAATCTGAATAAGATTTTAAACCCGCCTTAACGGCGGGTTTTTTTATGGCTTTGATTCAATTACTCTGCGGTATCTTGATCATCAAAGATATCTTCGATGGACAGATTAAACAGCCGCGCAATTTTGAACGCGAGGGGAAGGGACGGATCATACCGCCCTGTCTCTATGGCATTGACGCTTTGGCGGGACACACTAAGAAGCTGGGAGAGTCGTTCCTGACTCCATCCTTCCTGCTGCCGTAAACTTTTAAGGTGATTTTTCACTCAGCAATCATTCCCATCTAAAAAGCTATTTCGTCGTCCATGGACGATGCAATAGCGTGTATATTGAGAATAAAGAATATAACAAATTAACCACAGGGCTGGCATCAGGTGAGGTGTAATAAGGAACGCACCCTGATTTTGACCTTGATAAGCTATATTAATCGATATCGTCATCACAAACATTATCATTGTTGCCGTGGTCATGGACCAATTGCGTAGTCGACGTTCGAACATGTCTTTGCGGTAAGGCACGCGTACGCTCCATAAAGCAAAAGCGAATGTTCCCATAATTAATACAGCGCCCATAAAGGTGTCTAAATTATTATTTATTAAAGGCGGGGTTTCCGGCGCGGTGGTGAATATGTGCGTATCTGCAAAAAACGCGCAAGCGAAGGCGATGATACTTATGGTGAGGTGCCAAGTAAATTTTGTCCAGTGTAAGTCCACTTTTTCTTCGGTCATAATACCCTCCATTATTTTATGATGGCAAAGAGAATAATGACCACGGCGGCATATATGGCGATATCTGTGTTAGAGGATCGGTGGCACAAGCATAGCTTAAAACGTTTTAACATAATTTACTCCTAGTATGTCAATGACGCTTTACATAGACAAGCACACTTTACATGTCAAGCGTCATTGACAATTAATGGTATTGAAAGAGGTTCCGCTTTTGATTTGTCGAAACAAGAGTGGAGCGTTAGGTTAGGGGTGAAGCTATAGGAGACATTATTAATGGATTACGCAAAATTGGATCGTCGAACAGTTCTAACGGGTATGGCAGCGTTTGCTTTTGCGGGGTGTAGCAAAGCGATTACGGCACAAGATAATGACACAGCAGTGGCCCAAAAAAAAATCAGGGGGTGGTCGATATCGCCCTCATTCCCAGAGGCGGTGCAGGAAATATACCCGTGTGCGCACAAGGGGCGAATTCACTTAGCGGGCGGCTTTACGGCGCAAAGTGGGATGATTACAGGCCCAACGGCCGCGCATCATGTCTGGGCGCCTGGTACCTCAGCGTGGGAACGAGCCTTAGACTTACCCGTTGCGCGGCACCACCCACATCTTATTAGTTTTAACGATCAGCTTTTAGCCTTTGCGGGATTTGAAAGCACAGTCGACACGCCCTTTGCACAAGGAGCGTGGACGATTCAACAAACGGGATGGGCCTTGTCAGCTGATGGAATGAACTGGCTGGATATGCCCGAAATGCCTGCGCCTGCGGCCGAGGCGGTTGTCGGCGTGACAGGCGATAACGTCCTGCATCTTGCAGGCGGTCGCACATGGCAGACGGCAGGCACAACGGGCGGGTGGCGAGACCATATTGATACGGACCATCATTTTGTTTTATCAGATCTGGACGGACCGTGGGAGCAGGCTGCGCCCTGCCTGTATAAACGTAATAGTGCTGCGGGTGCGGTGATTGATGGTCACCTGCATAATGTCGGCGGGCGGCAAGTTGGCGGTGGCAATGTCGCATATCATACGGTCTATGATCATAAAGAAGACCGTTGGCACACGCTTGCCCCAATGCCGCAAGCGCAAGGGGGCCTCGCGGCGGCCGCTATTGATGGAGAACTCTATGCCTTTGGTGGTGAGTTTTTTGACAATGGCGGCGGTGTCTATCCGCAAGGCTGGGTCTATGACCCTGCGCGGGACGGTTGGGCCACTTTGCCTGTCATGCCTAATCCGCGACACGGCCTCGGGGCGGTGGCTCTAGGGGCAGATATTTACGTCATTGGCGGTGCTCTAAAAGCGAGCGGCATTGAGACCTCGGCTTTGGTGGAGCGTTTCACCCCGTAGCCAGTATGGCTGATTTTCATGAGAGACTTGGATCGCCCAAAGAAGGCCATTACAAAACAGTGTTTAGGGCTAGGGTAATCAACTCAAATAAAGAATGACGTGTCCATAAGAATGGGGCCCATAAATCAAGCTCTTCTTTTAACCCTGGAAGAAAAAATACAAAAAACTTGCTTTTGCGAGTAATTCGCACTTGCGCCGTGCAAAATAGACACCTATAGGCTTTCTGTAATTGAGAATGACTTGCAACAAGGAGTTGCTCGTCTTTAAGGGTCAGAGGACATATCCCATGAGAGTATCATTTAAACTATTGCAAGGCTGTGCCGTTTCAGTGTTGGCTTTAACAGGGTCGCTCGCCGCGGCACAAACAGCGAATGACGACGAAATCATCGTTAACGGTCAATATCTATATAATAGTCAAGTGAACGCATTAAAATCGCCAACCCCGATTATTGATGTCCCGCAAAGCTTATCGATCACTACAGCTGACCGGATTATTGAGCAAGGCTTCGATTCTATTGGCGACATTGTTCTTTATACACCGGGCATTAGCCAATCACAGGGCGAGGGGCACAGAGACGCAGTTGTCTTTCGGGGTGTGCGGTCTACGGCTGACTTCTTTATTGATGGTGTGCGTGATGATGTTCAATATTACCGCTCACTTTATAATCTTGAGCAGGTGGAAGTGCTTCGCGGGCCGAACGCCTTGTTCTTTGGGCGCGGCGGCACAGGCGGCGTTATTAACCGGGTGACGAAAAAAGGCGTTACCGATGAAAACTTTGTCGGCTATAAGGCATCCGTTGATACGTTCGGCGCTTTCGACGTGGCCGCTGATATTAATTACGCTATTAACGACACGGCTGCATTTCGCTTGAATGCGAATTATGAGAGTTTGAATAATCACCGCGATTTCTTTGATGGTGACAGATATGGTATCAACCCAACGCTTCACCTTGAGATTACGCCTGCGACAACGATTGATGTGTCTTATGAATATGCTGACCATGAACGGTTCATAGACCGAGGGATCCCGTCTCTTAATGGTGAGCCTGCTTTTGATCTGGAAGACATAACATTTGGTGATCCTGAAAATAACTTCACGACCCTTGAGGCCCATGTCTTTAACGCAACGGTTTCGCATCAATTTAGTGATAATATCAAAGGTAACTTAACCGCCTTTTACGGTGACTATGATAAAGTTTATTCAAACTTCTTTCCAAGTGATGAATTTGATATCGCAAATAACGCTGTAGAGCTCGATGGTTATATTGATACGACTCAGCGTGAACGCTTCCTCTTGTCGGGTAATCTTGTGGGTGAATTTGACACAGGCGGCTTTGGCCACACAATTGTTGTTGGTGGTGAATATATTGATACCTCTTCAGATCAAGACCGTTTGAATTCTGTTTTTGATACGAATAATGACGACCAAGAGTTTATCCAAATCTCAGCAGATGAATCATTTAACTTTGTGGGCGGTGTGGGCCTCAATAGAGATGGTAACCTTGCAACATCAACCTTCACTGACTTGAACGATGATACCCGCGTAGGCGTAGAAGTGTTCTCCGCCTATGTTCAGGACGAGATTGCCGTTACAGACTATCTGGATATTGTTATCGGTGCGCGCTTTGATAGTTTTGATATTGAGGTGTTTAATGTCCCCGCCAATGAGACACTCCAGCGGACTGACGAAGAGATTTCGCCGCGTTTGGGTGTTGTGCTTAAACCGCGTGAGAATATCTCTCTCTATGGGAGCTATAGTGAGAGCTTCTTGCCGCGTTCAGGTGAGCAGTTCACGGATATTAACGGCGGCGACGATGCGCTTGACCCGAATACGTCGGAAAACCTTGAATTGGGCGTGAAATGGGATTTTTCCGATCGTTTCAGCTTCACAGCGGCTGTCTTTGATATTGAAAACAGCTCCCCTCAAGCGAATGATGAAAACCCAGATACGCTTGATGTTATTGACGCTGAAGTTCAGGGCTTTGAAGCCTCTATTCAAGGCAATATCACCGAGCAATGGTTTGTCTCAGCGGGCTATAGCTATCTTGACGGCAATCAAGTGGACGTCGACGTGGACGCGAACGGCGTTGAGTTTCAAGTGGATTCGGATCTGAGTCTGCGTGAGCTACCAGAGAACACCTTTAATATTTGGACGACATATGACGTGACGTCTCAGTTCGGACTTGGAGCTGGCCTGAGCTATCAGGACGAGAGCTTTGCCGGTAACAGTAATAATGTAACCTTGCCAAGCTTCACGCGTGTAGACGCCACAGCCTACTATAATGTTTCCGATGACCTGCGCTTACAGGTGAATATAGAAAACCTGTTTGATGAAGAGTATTTCCCAAATTCACATACAGACAATAACATCACAGTTGGTGCGCCGCTAAACGCTAAATTCACTGTGAGTGGCCGTTTCTAGACCTTTAGGCCATTTAATATGTAAATTATGGCCTCTTTATGGCCTCTGCGCTTTGACAGCGCGGGGGTCTTTGTGTATGTGGCCTGTGCTTTCACATGGAAGCTTTGATTCACCGTAATAAAGAGGGCTGAATGTCAGGATTTGCTGGACATAATTTTAATGACCGTTTGAAGTCTCAAAAAGAGGCTAAACTTGCCATGCTAGAGCGGGCAAAGAAAAAGCAACTTGACCCAGAAGCTAAGGCTAAGAAAATGGCTGAGCGTGCCGAACGAAATGCGCGCCGCGAAGCTCGTGAAGCCGAGAAGGCCACCCAGCGTGCTGAAGAAGCTGCACGCCTTGAAGCTGAACGTATTGAAGAAGAGCGTAAAGCTCAACTCGCAGACGAAGCCCGTGTAAAAGCTGAGGATGAACTTCGCAAAGCTCAAAAAGCGCGCCGCGATGCGCGTTACGCCGCGCGAAAGAAGCGTCGTTAAAAATAGCGATGCGCTGTCTGTATGAAAGCCGCCTGTTAAGGGCGGTTTTTTTTATGTTATAAAGATCTCTGTAGTATCTATAAGGCTATGTGAAGATCCTCTAAGCTTGAAATGCTTGTGTTGTCCCCATGCCTAAGCTGTGGCTGCAGTAGCGCCGCAGCCTGCTACTGTCGCGCTGAGGATGAAGCGGCGCTTACATGATGACACCGGATCAAAGAGGCGCGTGCGCCGAGAGGCCTGATTGTGGCCTTATCTGCCGTATAGAGATAAATGTCAGTTTAACCTGTGGATAAAGATGTGTTTTTAAGATCTTTTTAGGAGGGCTTAAGGGCCGTGATGTCGACGCTATAGATGGCGTGATTGATTTTTTGCTAAAGCTGTGTTAACAAAATAGCCAAGCGAACGTTTAAAAGTCAAAAATAACAGAAAAAACGGCGTTGCATCTATTTAATGATTTATCGCGATGTTTTTTAAGTCATTGTTTTATATGTGTTTTTTGTATAGTGGCGTTAGCATCGTGAAAAAAAATGATAAATAATGCATTTTTTTGAAATTAGGTGTTTACATCCAAAATTCACCCCCCTATATAGCGCTCCTCGCCGCAAGGGACGCAAGTCAACGCGACGGGGACAAGCCCTTCTAAAGGGCTTAAAATTTGGAAATAACAACTCTTGTTATGTTCCAGTTGTTTGACATCGTGAATATGGGAAGAGAGACGTGGACGGCGCTTCGCTGTGACGCAGACCTAGTAATAGGCTGTAACACATTGATAGTTAACTGTTTTTATAACGTTTCTCTCAAAAAAGTTATGACATTGCTTGGCTCATTTTTAATGAGTTGAGGAACTCGTAATTTTCTTTGAAACGCAACAAGCGCTACATATTTATATGTAACGCCAGTTAAATAACGACAGTTGGATATACTCTCAACCTGAGAGTTTGATTCTGGCTCAGAACGAACGCTGGCGGCAGGCTTAACACATGCAAGTCGAACGAGAAATAAGAGCTTGCTCTTATGGAAAGTGGCAGACGGGTGAGTAACGCGTGGCAACCTACCTTTTTCTGCGGAACAACAGTTGGAAACGACTGCTAATACCGCATACGCCCTCCGGGGGAAAGATTTATCGGTGAAAGATGGGGCCGCGTTAGATTAGCTAGTTGGTGGGGTAATGGCCTACCAAGGCGACGATCTATAGCTGGTCTGAG
>JBDXGZ010000016.1:0-66808 GCA_039989855.1 Maricaulaceae bacterium
CTTTGAAAAAGCCAGTCGCAGACGGCGTGGTTAGGCTCTGCCTAGCCAGCCGCAGGCAATGTGTTCTGCGGCGTAGGTCATGTAAAATAATCGCAAAGTTTGGTAACCATCATGGCCTGCCGCCTCTGCTGTCCACCTCGCGCCAAAAGGTGCGGGGCATTTCCGCGTGCCTAACCCTTAACCCGCGCGCCAAATAATCCTGAGCCAACGCGCACAGAGGTTGCGCCCATTTTAATCGCCGTTTCGTAATCGGCGCTCATGCCCATAGAGAGTTTTTCAAGACCGCAGTTTGTGGCCACATTAGACAGGAGCCAGAAATGGGGAGACGCCGCTTCGCCAACGGGCGGGATCGACATCAAGCCTTCGGGTTCCCAATCATATGTGTCGCGCATCAGTTTAATAAAGGCGGGGGTTTCATCTGGCGTCAGGCCCGATTTCTGCGCCTCAGCCCCTGTGTTAACTTGCACATAAAGGCGCGGACGGCGACCAGTTTTGTCCGCAGCCTTCACCAATGCCTTGAGGAGCTTTTCACGGTCGACCGTTTCGATCACATCAAACAATTGGCATGCGGCCTCGGCCTTATTGGTTTGCAACGGCCCGATCAGGCGCAATTCAATATTGTTGCGGTGGTTGGCAAATGTTTCGCCCCAACGGGTTTGTGCCTCTTGCACGCGGTTCTCGCCGTAGGTTTTGTGGCCCAAATCCAAGGCCGCTTGAATCCGTGCGTCTGGCTGGACTTTCGACACGGCGACCAATTCAACATCAGGCCCATTGCGCCCCACCGCCTTGGCAGCAGCGTTTATTCCCTCTAGGAGATCATTATGATTATTTTGGATAGTTTCAAATTCTGACATGTCGGCTCTTTACGATCAAAACACCGCTTTGAAAAGCCACCAACTGGCTCAGTTGGCAAAAGTCTTGCGACAAGAAAGTGGGCGCAGCAGCTGTGTCGCGCCGCTTGTGTTCATGAGCGACCCTGAACGTGTGCCCGATTTACCCACCGCTATTGGCGCTTTGCCGCACGGGTGTGCAGTTATTTACCGCCATTTTGGGGCGGCCAACCGTAAGGTCACAGCGAGGCTTTTAAGAGAGGCAACCCAAAGCGCGGGGCAGCAATTATTGATCGGCGGTGGGGACGCGGACCTCGCCTTATCGGTTGGCGCGGACGGTGTTCACTTTAAGCGGGATGCGGAACTTGTCGGGCCTTTTAGGCTAAGAAAACAACATCCCAATATGCTCATCACCATGGCGGCGTTAAAAGGTGAAGCCTACCAAGCGCCCTTCACCTGTTTGGACGGGCTGTTCGTTTCAAGCATTTTCCCAAGCGGTAGCCCGAGCGCGGGGTCGCCTATTGGGACGCAAACATTAAAAACGATATGTGCGGAGCTATCCGTTCCCGTCTTTGCCCTTGGCGGTATCACGCAGCAAACCGCCCCGCGCCTCAAGGGAACAGGCATTAGCGGGTTCGCCGCTATAGGAGGATTAATGACTTAAAAGGTGACTTTGCCTTCGACAAAAATGCCAATGCCGCGCTCATCTTCTTCGGTGACGACGCCGCCAACCGCGAGCGGAACAGAGCGGTCAACATATTGCACGCCTGTGCCGAAGGAGAAACGGTCATTAATATCATAGACCGCACCAACGGTAACTTGGTCAGATGTCAGATTAATATTATCATCTTCCGCGTGGCCATAGGTGACCGACGCGCCCCACCGGGCGGGTTTCCACGAGAGGCCAATATCATAGGCGCTATAATCGCCGTCCGTGAGGCCGTTGTTGCTTTCCAACCAAGAGCCACCCAAGGTGAAGTCATTCCATTCGGCGCGAAGTCCAAAGCCGTAGCTTTCAAGATCATCAAAAGCAGCAAGGACGCTTTGTTCCGATGCCCGCGCATAGGTTCCTGTCGCTTCAAGCTTGAGGCCGTTGCCAAAAGTACGATCGAGAGAGACGCCAAATTCGAACACATCATCAAGGTCAGGCGCAAGGGAGCCTGTACCGTCTTCGCCGTTTTCACGGACGCAATAATCAACCCCGCAGGCACGGGCATTTAAAGAATAGGACGCGCCAACTTGAACACCCACACCGATACGATCTCCAAGGAGACGCGGGCTAACATAGGTGATTTTTTCAGCAAAGCCCGACGCGTCATTGACCGTTTTAACACTATCCAAGCCCGTATAATCAACGGGGCTATTGGAGCCGTTAACGGCGACAAGGCCAGGGGCTCCAAGGGAGAAAAGATAAGCTGCGCCGTCATCGCGGCCGACGGAAATATCACCATAAGAGGAGCGCAAGAAAACATAAGCGCCTTCAAGGGCTAATTCGAAATCATCGGCATCACTTGTGCCAGATGTGAAAAAGCGGGACGTATGACCGCGAACAGCCGTAGGGGTTCCGGCTACATCAACGCTCGCACAGCCAGTTACACCAGGGGGACAATCACCAACAAGACCACCAAAGCCACGGCGAAACTCGTCATATTGTCCGCGCACAAGTCCACCCACGCCGTACTCGAGACCGCCTTGTGTGACAGCGCTCACTTCACCGCGAATTTGACCGTCAGCAATATAGGCATCATTCCACTCATCAATCCCTGTAATATCACTTTCATTGCGAACCGCAGCGGCTCCAATTTTAAGGAACCCTTTAAGGCTGGTGGCAATGTTACCCAAGCCCAAACGGTCTTTCCAACTAAGTTTTGGACGTGGACGCGTTTGTTGGCCTTGATAGGTTTGATTTTGTGCGCCTTGATTATATTGACCTTGATAACCTTGGCTTTGATTAGAGGGGCCTTGATAGGTTTGACCTTGATAGGGTTGGGTTTGTTGAAGTTGAGGCTGATAGGTTTGACTTTCATAAGTCGGGTTTTGATAAGTTGGTTGAACCTTTGGGGCAAAAGGGGACGTTGTCGCAGGCGGTGGGGGCGCGTCGTTTTGCGGTACATATGAAGAGGGTATTTGTGAAGACGATACTTGTGAAGTTAGGCCTTGATAGGCTGTTGGCGATGTCGTTGGTTGGTTATAGGAATTATTATATGTTGCGGATGGTTGGGAAGTCACTCCGCCTACTGATCCATATGTTTTCGGTTGCGGCGCTGTATAAGGAGTCGCCGTTGGAACAGACGGTTGCACGGGTGGTTTAGGTGCCGTTTCGGGCGTTTCCCACGCTTGGCGTTTCTTTTTACTCGAAAATGGAGAGTTAACTTGCGCCTGCGATACAAGGGCGCCGCCCAAGCTACCTGTAATAACAATCGTCCAAAATACTTTTGCACTCATGATAAAACCTATCCTCAAAAGATTGCAAATATGATTCGTTTAGTTTGCCTTAATTGACAGTTTTCACGCTTCGCCCCTAAGAAAAGGTTAACAAAGCCTTTAACTTTCACTAAACCACACACAACATGAGGAAATTGTAAGACAGAACAATCGCAAGAAGGACTAGCCCTACGAAAAGAAACTGCTATAAGCACATAAGTTTAAATACGGCTATTCGCCGTGATAATGATTTTTGGAGCTTAATATGCGCGCCATATCTGCGAAAATGCCAGCCTTTCTGGTCATGTCAGTTTTTGCAGCTGTTTCTCTAGCAGCTTGTGGATCTACCCCTTTTTCTAAAAAAGAGTCATCAGTCACATCTGAAAGTAAAGCTTTCACTGCGGCTCCGCGCATGGGAGTGAATTCTTTCCTTTGGCGGGCAAGTCTTGAAACATTAGAATTCATGCCGCTAGAGCAGGTCGACCCGTTTGGGGGCGTTATTTTGACAGATTGGTACGCGAGTCCAGAGGCTCCCGATGAACGGTTTAAAGCCAACGTCTATATTCTTGATGCAAATTTACGGGCTGATGCGCTTAAAACATCTATTTTTAAGCAAGTCAGAAACGGCAACAATTGGACAGACGCTCCGACGGATGCAGACACAGCCCGTCAAATTGAAAACGCCATATTGACACGTGCGCGCGAACTATTCATCTCGACGGTTGATAATTAAGACTGATAATTACTAGGCATCTAAAGCTGTGAGGCTTAAATGGATAGTCAAATGTTTGATATTCACGAATGTCTAGCGCGTATTGCCGCTGCAACACATTATGATGCTTTGTGGGAAAACGCGGTTGATTGCTTTACCCACTGCGACGTAGACCTTGTTTCTTATTATCATATATCCCCACCACACGCCGCAGACGCTGGTACAATTGACACGCTTCTTCATGGCTACCCTAAAGCCTGGGTAGAGCTTTGTTTAACCGAAAAACTCGATGCATGTGATCCATTAATCGGGGCAAGCTACTCACACGTAAAGCCCTTGCGGTGGTCTGAAATTTTTAAAAATCCTCGTCTTGATTTATTCCAAAAGAACTTTGTTACCCAATTAACCCTATGGATGAAGGGGGATGGATATAGTTTTCCCCTCTTTGGGCCTTCGGGTCGTCATGGCTATATAGGTCTTGGAAACTCTGCATCTATTCAAAACTGGACACCTCAAAATATCGATAGACTAAGTATTATCGCCCAAACCTTGCATGTTCGTTATTCCACATTACGCATCCAAGAGCTTCCAACTAAATTTACGCTCGAAGAAACTGAGCAGAATATAATTAAAGAAATAGCCCGTGGTCAAACTATCAGCGCCATAGCGAAACAAATGGGTGTTGAGCCTGAGAAATTTATAACTGCGCTCGACATGTTAATGATAAAAATGGGCGTTGGTGATGTCCCCTCTTTGATTATCCGAAGCGAGAGCCTTGGTTTAATAAAATCAGGCATGAAATAATACGCTTCCCTCTAGGCTTACTTAATAAAGCTGATATAACCCCAAAAAAACTGGGTCGACATAAGAGATATTTATGACGCGTTATAATGCTGCAGACGTTGAGCCGCGTTGGCAAAAAATATGGTCAGAGGGTGACGTTTTCAAAGCTGAAGACGATAATTCTGACAAGCCTCGCTTTTACGCACTGGAAATGTTCCCCTACCCGTCGGGCCGTATTCACATGGGTCACGTTCGAAATTACGCCATGGGAGACGTCGTCGCGCGATATAAAAAGGCACAAGGCTTTAACGTCCTTCATCCGATGGGGTGGGACGCCTTTGGCATGCCAGCCGAAAATGCCGCCAAAGAAAACGGCGGCCATCCGAAAGATTGGACCTACGATAATATTGACGCCATGAAAGCGCCTCTCAAACGTCTCGGCTTTGCGCTTGATTGGAGTCGTGAATTCGCAACCTGCGACGAAGCCTATTACAAACAACAGCAAGCTATCTTTTTAAAATTTTGGGATAAAGGTCTGGTTTACCGCAAGACGGCCAAAGTCAATTGGGACCCCGTCGACAATACGGTTCTGGCTAATGAGCAAGTCATCGACGGCAAAGGTTGGCGCAGCGGCGCAACTGTTGAGCAGCGCGACATGGACCAATGGTTTTTCAAAATCACCCATTACGCCGAAGAGCTTTTGGAAGGGTTAGATACGCTTGACCGCTGGCCTGAAAAAGTCCGTACCATGCAAGCCAATTGGATTGGTAAATCCGAAGGGCTTCAAATGCGATTTGAATGGGCTGAGCAACCTGATATATATGAAGACGAAATTGAGGTTTACACAACTCGTCCCGATACGCTCTACGGGGCAAGCTTTATTGGAATTTCTGCCGATCACCCTTTAACTAAGGAGCTCGCCAAAAACAATAACGATATAGAAGACTTCCGCGCCCAGTGCGCCAAAATCGGAACAACTGAAGAGGCCGTCGCGACCGCACCCAAGCTCGGATTTGATACGGGCCTCACCGTTAAACATCCTTTCACAGGTAAGACTCTTCCTGTTTGGATCGCGAATTTTGTTTTAATGGGTTATGGTACGGGCGCAATTTTTGGCTGCCCTGCCCATGATCAACGTGATCTTGATTTTGCTCGCAAATATGACCTGCCCGTTTCGCCTGTTGTTTTGCCTGAGGGCGAAGACGCGAAAACTTACGCCGTTGAAAATGAGGCTTACACAGGCGACGGAAAATTATTTAACTCCGATTTCCTCAACGGCCTTGATAAAGTCCCTGCTATTCTCGCTGCGATTGCGCGGATTGAAGAGCTAAACCTCGGTGCGGGAACGACGCAATACCGCCTTCGTGATTGGGGCGTGTCGCGCCAACGCTATTGGGGTTGCCCGATACCTGTTATCCATTGTGAAGATTGCGGCGTGTTGCCCGTCCCCGAAGCGGATCTACCTGTCGCCCTGCCTTATGATAATATTGATCTGACCATTCCAGGCAATCCGCTAGACCGTCACCCGACGTTCAAACATGTGGATTGCCATAAGTGCGGCAAGCCTGCGCGGCGCGAGACGGATACGCTCGATACATTCGCCGATAGTTCTTGGTATTTCGCCCGCTTTGCCGGAGGCCAAGGAAAAAATCTGCCAGATGATAGGCCTTTTGATAAGACATCCGCCAGTCAATGGATGCCTGTCGATCAATATGTCGGCGGCGTTGAACATGCAGTGTTGCATTTGCTTTATGCTCGTTTCTTCACACGCGGATTACGCGATTGCGGTCTTCTTGACCTACCAAGCGGAGAGCCTTTTTCAGGGTTGTTTACCCAAGGCATGGTCACACATGCGGTCTTTACTGATGAAGACGGCAATTACGTTATGCCTGCCGATGTGGTTGAGGACGGCAATCAGCTTTTACATATTGAGAGCAAGAAAATCATTTCCAAAGGCGACGTCATTAAGATGTCCAAGTCGAAGAAAAATGTCGTTGACCCTAATGATATTATCGAAGGTTACGGCGCCGATGTCGCCCGTTGGTTTGTTCTCTCCGATAGTCCGCCCGAACGGGATGTGGAGTGGACGGAATCAGGCGTCATTGGCGCATGGCGTTTTGCCAATAAAATTTGGGCTTTAGTCAGTGCGGTTTCGTCAGATTTTACTCCCGGTCACATAGCCACAGACGCCGAAGGCTCCGCGCTTGAATTGCGCAAATTTGCCCACAAGGCCTTAGAGAAAATCACGACGGGCATTGACGCTTTCCGTTTCAACACCTCTGTCGCGCAAATTTATGAGCTGACCAATGCGATTGGCAAATATAAAGCCAATGACGGAGCGAAGATGGAAGCTCTCAGCATCCTCATTCGCACCATTGCACCGTTCATGCCGCATCTATCCGAGGAGTGTTGGGCACATCTCGGCGGTAACGGTCTATGTTATCACGCGCCGTGGCCAAAGGTTGATCCGAAAATGCTTGTTGATGATGAGGTCACCTTACCGATTCAAGTTAACGGGAAGCGCCGATCAGAGCTTAAAATCGCCAAAGACGCGGCCAAAGACGAGATCGAGGCCCTTGCTATGGCCGATGAAGCTATCAAACGCAGCATAGATGGACTAACAATTAGAAAAGTCATCATTGTCCCAGGACGAATTATCAATATAGTGGCCTCATGATAAAGTTTTATTCAAAATATATTTTGCGCCTTAGCGGCATAATTGCATCAGTGGTGTTAATCCAAGCTTGCGGGTTTTCGCCTGTTCATAAAACGGGGACGGGCCTAACAGGGCAAGCCTATTCTGATGTTAAAATTGTTGCGCTTGATGGGAATAACCCAGACGATAAAGAAGCTGGTTTTCATATAAAACAAAATATGATTGAGCGTATTGGACAAGGTAACGGCACACATATACTCGAAATAACACCGCGATTACGGCAGAGGCGATTAGGTATTACGGGTGATGATGTTGCCTCACGTTTCGAGATTTCCCTCACTGCAAAATATCAGTTAACTGACGGTAAAACAGGTGATGTTTTAAACAAGGGAAGCCTGTCATCTGTTTCAAGTTTTGGGTCACCCGTTGATCCATTTGGTCGTATTTCCGCAGAAGAAAATGCAGCCGAACGTCTCGCGGCAGATATTGCGGATGACCTCATTATCGAACTGTCTAAATATTACGCGGACCAAGACTCATGAAACTAACAGGAGGCCGTGTAAATGGTTTCCTAGCACGACCACCTGAAGACATCATTGGTGTTTTGTTTTTCGGCCCTGATGGAGGGCTTGTTAAAGAACGTAGCCGCGCCATGCTTCAGCATTTTTGCGACACGCCAGACGACCCCTTTTCTACCACTATTATCACAGCCGATGATCTTGTCGGAGACCCAGCTAAGCTTGCAGATGAAATGTCAGCCCTATCGTTTCTAGGCGGGCGACGTCTCGTGCGATTACGACTTGATCATGAACGTATGGGTGCCGCGATTTCCAAAATCATCAAGAGCTTTGATATTGACCCGCAAAAGTGCGAAGCGAGATTAATTGTTGAAGCGGGCGATTTATCTGCGCGGTCAGCTATTCGCAAAGCCTTTGAGGCGGCGGGGCATTTTGCCTCTATTGGTTGCTACGCCGATAGCGCTCGCGATGTCGCCAATATTATCCGCACGAGCCTATCCGAAGCGGGTCTCTCTATTGGAGCCGACGCTGTAAATATGTGGACCCCTTTATTGACGGGGAACCGTGCCATTGCTCGAAATGAGATCGAAAAAATGCTACTTTATAAAGGTGACGGGGTAGACGGAAAAAGTGAGGTGAGCATTGATGACATCAAGGCCATTGCTGCCGACGGCTTTAGCTCCTCTATTGATGATATTCTATCAAGCTTTTGTTTAGGGAACTTATCCAAAGGCGATCAACAATACCAAAAAGCTGTCATGGGAAAAATGAACCCCGCCGTTATCTTACGCGCCTTACAACGGCATATCGCACGATTGATGGAAGCCCAAAATATTGTTCGTAGTGGTGAAAGCGCGGATAATGCGATTAAGGCTTTACGCCCACCTGTGTTTTTTGCACAAAAAGGCGCCTTCAAACGGCAATTACAAATCTGGCCTGAACGAGCGCTACAAAGTGCCCTGACCCAATCGCTCGAAACAGAACGCCAGGTCAAAACCGCAGGCTCACCGCAAGATATTTTAGTTGGCCGCCTTCTGCTTGCGCTGGGCCAATATGCCCAAAAGCGGAACCGCTAAACTAAGGTTAATATAAAAGAGTCATTATTATGAGTTGGGATAATCTTTCTAATTTTGTTTTAGCCAATAGCCAAATTGCGCTCAACATCATCGCTGCTCTGTCAATTCTGTTTGTCGGCTGGGTCATTGCCAGCTTTTTTCGTCGTCGAATCCGGCGCTCAACTCTATCAAAACGAACATTTAATGATACGTTACGGCCCGTGCTTGCCAGCCTTGCCTATTATTTTATCATTTTAACCGCCCTTTATGCGGCGCTACGGCAAATTGGGGTCGAGCCAACGACGCTTCTCGCCGCCTTTGGTGCCGCAGGACTCGCTATTGCCCTCGCGCTGAAAGATACGCTTGCCAATATTGCTGCGGGTGTGATGCTTTTGTTTGTCCGCTCCCTACAAGTAGGCGATTATGTAGAGCTCCCAAGCACATCAGGCACAATTGAAGAGATTGGATTGTTTTCAACCAATTTACGCGATAGCCAAGGCATCGCCATCTATGTTCCCAATAATATTATTTGGTCAAACCGTGTGCAAAATTACAATCGGCACGGAGCCCGCAAAGCGATTATCAATATCGTCGTCAGTTACAATACGGACCTAAAACAAGCGCAAACTATTTTAATGTCAGTTTTAAGGGCCACAGTAGATATAAAAACTGAGCCGACGGGCCCAGAAGTTTACGTAACGGAGTTTTTAGACCGCGGCGCAAACATCTCTTGCCGCTTATGGTTGCCGGGGGATAATTGGACCGCGCGCACATCCGATATTCATATCAATCTTAAACAAGCGCTCGATAAGGCGGGTATAAAAATCGCTACTTACCAAGCTGTCCGCTAAGTTTTAGATTTTAAGCGGCGAACAATATCGTCAAGCTGTCCATCATCAGAATAAAAAATACGCAGCTCACCTTTCGGCCCCTTATGGCGAAGATCAATCTTGAGGCCTAAAGCCTCCATCAATTCCGTCTCAACCGCGCGGATATCAGCCGATTTAATCTTTGTCTCGCCGCGGCTGGTTTTAGGCTCCCGCATTTGACGAACTAATTTTTCCGCCTCACGAACCGACAAGTTCTTATCAGAAATTAATTGCGCAAGGCGCGTTGGGTCATCAGCGGCAATAATCGCTCTAGCGTGGCCCATAGAAATTTTACCCGCTTGCACCATCTCTTGCGCTAATTTCGGCAAGGTCAAGAGACGTAACATATTGGTAATATGCGGACGGCTTTTACCAATGGCCTTAGCGATTTCATCTTGTGTTCGACTGAATTGCTCGGTCAGCGCTTTATAGGCCAAAGCTTCTTCGATAGGGTTTAAGTCTGCCCGTTGAACATTTTCAACAACACCAATTTCAAGAACATCTTGATCACTTAACTCCCGCACCAAAACAGGGAGTCTCGCCAAGCCTGCCTTTAAAGACGCCTGCCACCGCCGCTCGCCTGCTACAATCTGATAGACCGTTTTCGTTCTATCTTTTGTATCTAAAATAGGGCGCACAAGAAGCGGCTGTAAAACACCTTTTAAACGGATGGACTCTGTAAGCTCTGCCAGTTTTCGCGGGTCAAAATGACGACGCGGTTGATCAGGGTTTCTAACAAGCTTATCAATCAAAAGCGTTTGAATGGCGGGCGACATTGCCCGTTCAATAGGCTCGTTAATATCAGCGCTTTTAACTGCAACATCACTTTCAATATTAACGTCATTTGGCTGTGATTCCACTGTGACAGACATATCTGCCATCAAAGCCGATAGGCCGCGCCCTAATCCACGATTAGCTGTTTTTTTATTCTTATTTTTTTTATCATCAGACATGTTAAGCCATTGTTTTAATTGAATAATTACTATTTTTTATTTTTACCATGCCGTAATAGCATTTCATCGGCCAGCTCAAGATAAGCCCGCGCACCTGTGCAATTTGGATCATAAGTTATCACAGGTTGGGCGAAAGACGGCGCTTCGGCAATCCTTACATTTCGCGGAATCATCGTCTTAAAGACGGCGCGGCCTAGATGTTGCCTAACATCAGCGGCAACTTGAGCGGATAATCTGTTTCGTTTATCATACATCGTCAACATGACCCCATCAATTACAAGGTCAGAATTCAAATTCGCCTTCGCCATTTCAACCGTCTTCAACAGTTGCGATAGGCCTTCCAGCGCGAAAAACTCACATTGCAAGGGAACCAAAACAGAACGCGCCGCCGTTAAAGCATTAACCGTCAACATCGTCAGACTCGGCGGACAGTCTATCAAGATATAATCATACGGTTTTTCTAGCCGCGCGATAGCCTGCTTCAAACGCGTGGCTCTATCAGGGCTATCCCCTATACGTATCTCAACACTGGCCATATCCATATGGGAGGCCGCAATATCAACACCGCGTACATCCGTCGTCTGTATGATATTTTGCAGAGGTAATTTATCAACAAATACATCAAATAGGTTTTCACCTTCTCCGCGTTTTGAAACACCCAATCCCGTAGACGCGTTACCTTGCGGGTCAAGGTCAATCATCAAAACCAATTGACCCCTCGCCGCTAAGGACGCCGCGAGATTAATCGTCGTCGTTGTTTTCCCAACACCGCCTTTTTGATTGACTATGGCTAGAATTCGTTGAGTCACATTACATCCATATTTTTTTGGCGCGGTTTTAAATTAGACAGTTGAAGAATAACCGCCCCTTCATCTGTTAAGCTTGGAATGAGGGTTTCATCAAATTCCCAATCTTTTTGCGCCGAACGCCTCTCTCCTGCAAGCCCTTGACCCTTTAAAAAGAGGCTTTGTGTCTGCGGTCCCCAAAAAGGATGTGAATAATTCAGCAACCTTGGCAGTGGTGCAAAAGCACGTGCCGTAATCAAATCAACTTTATCTTCATCCATATTCTCTACGCGGCTACCATACACACTGGCAGGAAGAGACAGCTCGCGAATAACCGCCCGTAGAAAATTCACTTTTTTCCCAGCCGATTCCACCAATGTCACGTGACCACGGCGCCGCCGCTTAAGTTCAATCGCAATCGCTAAGCCTGGAAAACCTGCGCCAGAGCCCATATCCAATATGTTTTCGGCAGTTTCAGGCACATGCGGAACAATTTGCCAACTATCATAAGCATGACGATGCCAGAAATCTGGTAAGCTTAAAGGCGCAACCAAATTTATTCTCGCATTCCACTTTACTAATAAAGCTTCCCACCGCGCATAATCCGCGATTGTTTCAGCGTCTAGCCCTGTTTCCCGCTTAAAGTCTTGCTGCGTAAATTCCATTCTCAGCCTGCTTTTTTCACTGAGGCTACTGTTTTATCTGAGGCCATAGTTTTATCTGGAACGGTCTTTTTATCTGAGCTATATTTTTTCACAAAGGCGAGCAAAGAGGTTAAAGCCCCAGGTGTCACGCCTTCAATACGCGCTGCTTGGCCGAGCGTGTCAGGGCGAGCCTTAATCAACTTCTCTTTAACTTCATTAGAAATACCGCCCACAGCACGGTAATCAAAATCTTTCGGAAGGCGCAGGCCTTCGTCTCTGCGAAAGGCTGCAATGTCGCGCGCTTGGCGTTCAATATAACCCGCGTAAACCGCCTCCGTTTCAATATGCTCAACTTGGTCACGATTAAGCTCTTTAAGTTGTGGCCAAACGGAACAGAGGTCAGACACTTTCATTTTCGGATAGGCTAACAGATCTAAGACGGAGCGTTCAATACCATCCAAATTTACCTTAAGCCCTTGTTTATTAAGGACATTTGGCGTCTCTTTCAAAGATTTAGACAGCTTTACAGCGCTCTCAAGTGATTTTTGTTTCACGTGAAACATCTCAGCGCGATTGGTCGAAACGGCCCCAATGTCTTCGCCCAAAGGCGTTAAGCGTTGGTCAGCATTATCAGCTCGTAGCAACAAGCGGTACTCGGCCCGAGAGGTAAACATACGGTAAGGCTCTGTGACGCCCTTGGTTAAAAGGTCATCAATCATCACGCCAATATACGCTTGGCTTCGGTCTAAAATAAACGGCTTTGATCCGCCCGCAGCAAGAGCAGCGTTAAAACCAGCCATCAAGCCTTGGGCCGCTGCCTCCTCATAACCTGTTGTCCCGTTGATTTGTCCCGCGAGGTAAAGCCCACTGAGTTTCTTTGTCTCTAATGTCGCGTGTAACTCACGCGGGTCAACATAATCATATTCGATCGCGTAACCGCAGCGAAGTATTTCGCAATCCTCTAACCCTACAATCGAGCGAATAAACGCCTCTTGCACATCTATAGGCAGTGAGGTGGAAATGCCGTTCGGATAGACAATATCTCCATATTCAGTTCCGGGTAGGCCTTCAGGCTCTAAAAATATCTGATGACGGTTGCGGTCAGCAAAGCGTACGACCTTATCTTCTATAGACGGGCAATAGCGCGGCCCACGACCTGCGATTTGACCACTGTAAACGGCTGATTTTTCAATATTTTCTGAAATAATACGGTGTGTGTCTTCATTCGTGTGGGTAATGCCGCAACTTACTTGAGAAACCGTAATCTTATCCGTCATAAAGGAAAAGGGTACAGGCTCAGCGTCAGCTGCTTGTTGTTCTAACGCGTCCCACTTGATCGAGGACTTACGTAAACGGGCGGGCGTTCCTGTCTTTAATCGGCCCATATTCAAACCTAGATTATAAAGCCGGTCTGATAGCCCTATGGACGGGGCTTCGCCTATTCGGCCCGCTGGTGTCCGTTCATCGCCAATATGGATAAGGCCCTTCAGGAAGGTCCCTGTAGTTAAAACAACCCGTTCAGATTTATATGTTTCTCCGCTTTGGGTGACAACACCACAAACTTGACCCTCTTTAACGACAAGGTCTTCAACCGCCTGAGCTATAATTGTCAAGTTCTCATAAGAAAGCAGTAGCTCCCGCATGGCCTCTTTATAGAGCGAACGGTCACTTTGTGTCCGTGGGCCGCGTACGGCAGGCCCTTTTGATCGGTTTAACAGACGAAATTGAATACCAGACGCATCAGCGACCTTCCCCATAATGCCGTCGAGCGCATCAACCTCTCTTACGAGGTGGCCTTTGCCCAAGCCTCCTATGGCTGGGTTGCATGACATTTCACCGAGTGTCTCAATTTTATGGGTCAGTAAAAGCGTCTTCGCGCCCAAACGTGCAGAGGCCGTCGCGGCTTCGCAACCTGCATGGCCGCCACCAATAATGATAACGTCCCAGTTTTTCCTGTGATTCGCGACCAAGTCTGTCACTTAAGCTCTCCTACAAGATGCGCCCGATAGCAAAGATACCGCAAAGAGTCACCGCTGTTTATTTGTTTTTCTCACAAATTATAAGGCGTTAGACTCATAAGCTAAACTGTTCCACGTGAAACATATTAAAGATCACACCTCAATGTTTCACGTGAAACATTATTTCCCGACACAAAACCTAGAGAAAATACGGTCAAAAACAGATTCTATGTCGGCATCCCCTGCCAACTCACGCAAAGCCTGTAACGCCACGCGGATGTCTTCGCTGACCAATTCAGGCGCAACTGACAGGCCGTCCATCGCCCGAGCGCAGGCCGCCTGTGCCCGTTTAACACAGTCTTTGTGACGTTCCCGTGTAAGACCCGCTTGGGGTAACATGCCAAAACGCGTTTTGATTAAGTTCTCAAGTCGCGATTCAAGGTGATTAAAACCTGCGCCCGTCGAGGCGCTAATCTTTAAAACCTCGAGAGCTGTGTCATCCAGTTCGCCAACTTCTTGAATTAGGTCATCCTTATTAATTAATACCAGATCACCTGAAACAATCTGTTTAGGACGTTTGACTGACCCGCCTTTTGATCCGTCTAAGACCCAAAGGCGCAAATCACTTTCTACGGCACGCCGTTCGGCGCGATCAATACCTTCTTTTTCAATATGGTTATTCGTGACTCGCAGGCCCGCCGTATCCGACAAGGTCACAGGCAGGCCTGCCATGATCATATCAACACTCAACACATCCCGCGTTGTACCGGCTTCATTGGTCACAATGGCCACGTCACGCCTAGCTAACCTATTGATAATACTAGATTTTCCTGAATTTGGGGCGCCTATGAGCGTTATATAAACTCCGTCGCGAATTATTTGCCCTCGACCTGAATCTTCCAGCAAAGAAGTCATCTGCTCGTGAATCACTTTCAAGATTGGATAAGCTTGATGCGAGAGATTATCAGGAATATCAGCCTCTGTTGGGAAGTCAATTTCACCTTCAATTTGTGCCAGCGAGTCAAGCAGCCGTTCTTTCCAGTAACTATAAATGTCGCTTAAGCCGCCTTGCATCTGCCGTAAGGCCTGCTGTCTTTGAGCGTCGGTTTCAGAATCTATCAAATCCGCAAGCCCTTCGGCTTCCGTCAGATCCATCTGACCATTTAAAACCGCCCGGCGAGTAAACTCCCCAGCCTCTGCCTGCCTCGCGCCAAACTCCGTTAAACCATCAGACATGGCTTTAACAACAGCCAAGCTTCCGTGGCAATGACATTCAATAACGTCTTCACCGGTAAAACTGTGCGGCGCTGGGAAATAGATAACCAACCCCTCATCTATCACATCACCTATAGGGTTTTTAATTTTCACGAAATAAGCATAACGCGGTTTAAGTTTTGTCTTACCACTAAGCTTCAAACCCGCGTCATAAGCCCCCTCACCGCTAAGTCGAAACAACGAGACCCCAGCGCGGCCCGCGCCAGACGATAAGCTAAAGATCATTTCTTTTTGTTGGTGGCTCATATATGTCAGCTTAGAGCGTTTTTGCTTTCAAATAACAAGGGCCAGATTTTAATATGTATCTATATTTTAAATATTCAGCCGCAGCGGCCTTAGCTCTCAGCCTATTGGCCTGCTCTGCCAGTGAGACAAAGCGCTCTTCAGATAATTCAACCGAGACTCACACGTCCCTCGCAAGCTATCCCCTACGAAACCATTTTAACTGCTTGCCCGAAACAGCGGCTCTCTTAGCCGCTCACCGCGGGACCGCGCGCGGGCATGGCCTCGCTGAAAATGCCAAGCTTGGTCTCGAAGCCCTGATTAAAAACGGAACTTTACTAGCCGAGATTGATATCGCGAAAACCAAGGACGAAACACATATCCTATTTCATGATGGCGTTTGGGAGAATGACAGTACAGGGCGCGGGGCAATTGCCTCAACCACATGGGACAAAGCACAAACGTTCTTGCTTAATGATACGACCGGAAAATTAACATCTGAAACACCTATCCGCTTTGAAGACTATCTTAATATCGCTAAAGATAGAATTTACCTTGAGATTGATTTCAAATCTTCTGCCGATTACCGCACTGTGATTAAGACGATCCGCAAAGCTAATATGACTGATAAAGTCATTCTAATTTCTTATAGTGACGGCCAAGCAAGAAAATTAGCGCAGCTCGCGCCAGACATGTTAATCTCAGTTAGCGTCAATAAATCCCAAGATATTAACCGTTATGCAAAACAAGGGGTGAAGCTTGATAACATAACAGCCTGGACAGGACGAAATGGGCCGAGTCATAACCTAAGCCAAACCTTAAGAGAGAAATCAATTCCCGCACTCGTTTATCCATCACAAGATAATGTGCGGCGCTCAATTAAATATAGTGATATAATCGTTACCGATTATGCCCTTAATCATGGGCCCATAATTGGCAAATACAAAAAGAGCGATTATGAAAAATGCTTAAAAAACTAATTAAATCAATATTTTAAGTATTCATACTATCAAAGAATCCAGCGTTTGACTTTGTATCTTTAAGCTTCGAGAGCAAGAACTCAATCGCATCCATTGTTCCCATAGGATTCAAGATGCGACGAAGTACGTAAGTTTTCTGTAAGTCCACAGGCGTAATCAATAATTCTTCTTTCCGTGTACCAGACTTTGTGACGTCAATGGCTGGGAAAATACGCTTATCAGCAACTTTACGGTCGAGAACGATTTCACTATTGCCAGTTCCTTTGAATTCTTCAAAGATAACTTCGTCCATACGAGATCCCGTATCGATCAAAGCTGTCGCTATAATTGTCAGAGACCCACCCTCTTCAATATTCCGTGCTGCACCAAAGAAGCGCTTCGGACGTTGAAGTGCATTCGCGTCGACACCCCCCGTTAAGACCTTACCTGAACTTGGAACGACTGTATTATAAGCACGGCCCAAACGTGTGATAGAATCTAGCAAAATGACAACGTCTTTACCATGCTCTGTCAGACGTTTTGCTTTTTGAATGACCATTTCTGCTACTTGAACATGGCGCGTCGCAGGTTCATCAAAAGTCGAACTAACGACTTCGCCTTTAACCGAACGCTGCATATCTGTCACTTCTTCAGGACGTTCATCAATCAAAAGAACAATAACATAGCATTCAGGATGATTAGCTTCGATAGAATGAGCGATATTTTGCAAAAGAACCGTTTTACCTGTTCGCGGCGGAGCGACGATCAAAGCACGTTGACCTTTACCTAATGGCGCAACAATATCAATTACGCGGCCTGACATATCCTTGCGGGTTGGGTCTTCAATTTCCATCGCAAAACGTTCATCTGGATATAAGGGCGTTAAATTATCAAAGTGAGCTTTATTGCGCGCAGCTTCAGTTGTTTCAAAATTAATATTATCCACACGGGTTAAAGCAAAATAACGTTCACCATCACGGGGACTTCTAATTTCACCAGAAATTGAATCACCTGTCCGTAAGCCAAAACGGCGAATATGATTTGGACTAACATATATATCATCTGGACCCGGAAGGTAGTTAGCTTCTGGTGCTCGTAAAAAACCAAACCCATCTTGAAGAACCTCAAGAACGCCGCTCCCTGTTATTTCAACATCACGCTCGGCTAAATCTTTAAGAACTGAGAAGAAAATCTCCTGCTTACGCATAGAGCTTGCATTTTCAACGCCAACAGCTTCAGCAAATTTAATGAGTTCAGCTGGTTTCTTAACTTTAAGATCATCAAGACTATAAGCTTTACCAACACCTTCGGGTAAGTCATTTGTATCATTGAGGTCTATATCAGACATATTTTTTACCATGAAAAGATAAATAGATCGCGCCAGGATCACATCGCACAGGACGTGCTAATTGGATTAACTTAAACCGTCGAGAATATTAGGTCAAGTCTTTAAAATGGGCGTACTATCACCATTATAACAACAATTATCGTCACAATAGCTGGAACTTCATTGATCATACGAAAAAATTTTTCACTCTTTGGTCGCTCGCCAATCGCAAATAATTTTCGCATTTTCCCCAAATAACTATGATAAATTACAAGCCCAAAAACAGCGATGAGCTTAATATAAAGCCAAACTGATGATTTAAGTATCTCAATATTATAACCGATCAATATCAAACCAAATATAACCGCTGCGATCATCGCTGGTCCTAATATGATTTTTGAAAGGCGCTTTTCAGCCACAAGCATTTTAGCTTCCAACTCGCCGCCCTTTTCTGCGCCGCTATGATAAGCAAAGAAACGCGGGAGCATAAATAATCCAGCTACCCAAAAGATAACAGCAATCAGATGAAAAGCTTTAAGCCATAAATATAAATCAAACATAGTCACCATGCCCTGTTCTCACATGATTAATTACCGCGTGAACATTCGCTATCTTCACATCTGGCGTCACCCCATGTCCTAGATTAAAAATATGCGGTCCTTTGATATCAACCAAGACGCGGTCAACAGCTTGCCGTAATACATCTCCACCTATACGGAGTGCCAATGGATCAAGATTACCTTGAAGACAGCGATTATCCCCAATCATCTGACGCGCTTCACTAATGGAGACATCCGTTCCCAAGGCGAGCGCTTGACTATCAATTTGCTGCGCAAAGCTTTTAAGATTTAACCCACATCCACGCGGAAAGGCTATAATCGGAACATTAATGCCTGCCTCACGGATCAGTTTAATCATAAGCTGAGTTGGCTTAATCACAAGACGTTCAAACATAAAAGGGGATAAATTCTCAGCCCAACTTTCAAATATCTTTAAAACTTGCGCCCCAGCGCGCGCTTGCGCAATCATATAATCAGCACTAGATCGTGCTAAAATCTCTAACAGCCTATCCATATCTTCCGGATTTTCATAAGCAAACCGTTTAGCTATCTCTTTCTTGGGGCTGCCTTGCCCTTCAATCATATAAGTCGCAACCGTCCAAGCACCGCCGCAAAAGCCAACAAGTGTCGTCTCATCAGGCATATTCTCGCGGACACGTCTAACTGTTTCATAAATCGGAGACAGCCTATCACTAGACCCTGATAATTCTAATTTAGCAATATCAGTCACCTCTATTGGATCCAATTGAGGGCCTTTGCCTTTGATAAAGTCAACGTGTCGTCCGAGAGCTAATGGAATCAGTAAAATATCAGCGAATAAAATAGCCCCGTCCATACCATAACGCTCGATAGGCTGAAGTGTTACTTTAGAAGCTTTTTCAGGCGATAAACAAAAATCAACGAAATTTTTAGTTGTCTGTCGAACCTCCATATATTCAGGAAGATGTCGCCCAGCTTGCCTCATCATCCAGATTGGAGGATTTTGACTCGTTTTTCCTGATAAGGCTTGAAGGATAGGTTGTGAGTGATCTTGAGGCATAGATTTAGTCAATTTATTTATAAAAAGTGGATGTGTTAGTAGGTCTTGTGAGTCATGTGTAAAATTAATATTATTTTAAGATATATTAAAAAAGAGTGAATATATACAGTTTTATAATTATTGAGCTAAACTGTTTTATTTATTAACGGATTGTGAATAAAGATATTAAGATACTTATCTCATTAGTTTTTTTACACGTTAAAACGTGTGGATAGAAATAGAATAAAATTTAATCCCCATTGATACTATAATAAAAAATTTTAACGTTACTGTCGTGTATAAAGCACTAATAACTCATGGGTTGTTTTTTATAATACGACCGAGCTAAAATTTATCTGATTATATGTGGATGAATGTGGATAAGTGCGGCATAAGAAAATTATATGACAAGACCTATATCTATATATTTTCATGTGCATTTAGTCTCAGATTCTACGGGAGATACACTCGTTGGAACAATGAAGGCGGCTTGCGCACAATTTGCTAATGCAACACCGCTAGAACACTTACATTCTTTGATCCGTTCTAAAACAGATATGGACCGTGTCTTAAACATAATAGAAAATAAACCGGGTGTTGTACTTTATACCTTGTTAAATATAGACCGTCGCAAAATGCTTGAAGACCACTGCACTAAATTAGGTGTACCAGCTATATCAATTCTTGATCCCTCTTTAGCTATGCTGGGTCGATATCTTGGAGCGTCTATTACAAGTGAAATTGGTGCTCAAAGAACGCTAAATCAGGATTATTATAAACGCATTGATGCTTTAGATTATGCGATGGCCCATGATGATGGACAAAATATGCAGGGATTAGAAAAAGCTGATATTGTGCTCTTGGGTATTAGTCGAACCTCAAAAACACCAACATGTATATATCTAGCAAATCGTGGCTATAAAGCCGGAAACATCCCTTTGGTGCCTGGAGCACCTCTGCCAGATTTTTTAAAGAGCTTCACAAAACCTTTTATTGTGGGATTAACGGCCTCTCCGTCTCGAATTGTTGAAATTCGAGAAAAGAGACTAGAAAACTTATTACAAGGATCAACATCATATACAAATCAGGCAGACGTGCGCTCTGAAATGCAATTAGCGAAGCGCATGTTTATTAAACAAGGCTATCCTGTGGTTGATGTAACACGGCGTTCTATTGAAGAAACGGCGGCTAAAATCATCAAATTATATATGCAAAGAAAAAAGATATGACCTTAGCCATTACCTTAGCCTCTGGTAGTCAAATACGACGACAGATATTAGATGGGGCGGGGCTGACTTATGACGTCAAGACATCATTGGTGGACGAAACCACAATTAAAAAATCTATGATAGAAATGGGCGCCCCGCCACGCGATATTGCTGACGCTCTTGCTGAGGCTAAAGCGATTAAAGTCAGTCGCGATAAAGAAGGCCTCGTGATAGGCGCAGACCAAATTATGGTTATGGACAACCTCATTTATGATAAACCGAAAACTATGGCAGAGGCCCGCGCCCGGCTTTTGTCTATGCGCGGCAAGCCTCATTATCTGATAGGGGCGGTCGTTATATGTGACGCGGGGCAAGCTGTCTGGCGTCATGCTTCTAAAACGACACTTCATGTCCGTGATTTCTCAGAAAATTTTCTTGATGATTACTTAAACCAAGAGGGTGAAGATATTTTATCCACTGTTGGGGCTTATAAATTTGAGGGACGAGGAGCTCAGCTTTTTTCTAAAGTAGAGGGTGACTTCTTTTCTATATTAGGTTTATCCTTACTACCTGTTTTGGATTATTTGAGAGTAAGAGGTGTTTTGGAAAAATGAGCACTCCAGTTCATAAAATTGCAGGTGTTTGTGGTTGGCCAATTCATCATTCACTATCACCTGTACTTCATCAGTTTTGGTTAAATAAAATGAACATCAAAGGTGGATACATTCCTTTTGCCGTTCATCCAGATGAAGCGATTGATGCTTTCCAATCACTCAAATCAATGAGCATTCAAGGGGTTAACGTAACAGCGCCCTTGAAGTTGAAAGCTTTTATGGCAGCTGATGACCATACGTCAGCCGCAAGAAAACTGGGTGTTGCGAATTGTCTTTATAAAAGAAAAGGTCAATTGATTGCGCATAATACTGACCTTGAAGGCTTTATATCACCTTTATTAAAAAACCTCGATGAGACATTCATAAAAACAAATCCAGCCATAATATTTGGAGCAGGTGGAGCCGCAAAAGCTTGTCTCGGCGCTTTGTTGGATTTAGGCGTTCCAGAAATAAGACTATGCTCACGAAAGAATATACCATCAGCTAAAATTGTTGAGACAATTAATTTACCCAACGTCTATAATGTTAATTGGGATCATCGCCACAATAGCATAAAAACAGCAGGCCTTATTATTAATGCAACAACGGCAGGTATGCACGGCCGCTCAGCTTTAGATATCGATTTATCTGTTAGTCGCTTAGACGCTTTTATTTATGACCTTGTTTATACCCCGATGGTGACGCCATTGATTGAACAAGCAATGATACATAATCGTTCTTATTTGGGAGGGCTTGATATGTTAATTGAACAAGCAAGGCCTTCGTTTGAGATATTTTTTAATGAACGCCCCAAAGTTGATTATAACCCTAGAGCTTTATTAATGGCTCAGCTTGGTGAAGAGGTGTGATAATTATTGGCTTAACAGGCTCTATTGGAATGGGAAAAACGACAACCGCCCATATGTTTAGAGAGTTAGGCTGTCCCGTATTTGACGCGGACGCGGTTGTTCATAATTTATATAGTGCGGGTGGACGGGCCGTACCTTTGATTAAAGCTGTATTTCCTGATGCGGTTAAAGACGGAGCTATTGACCGATCCGTTTTAGGCCAACACATGAGGCGTGACCCACTAAATTTGCAAGTATTAGAAAGCTTTATTCATCCGATGGTGGCCGAGGACCGGAAAGAGTTTATACAAAAAGCGCGAGATAATAATAATTCTATTATTGTTTTTGATGTGCCACTTTTATTTGAAACAGGCGGTGATAAAAATGTTGATATTGTCGTTGTTGTCACGGCGCCTGCTGATATTCAGAGAGAGCGTGTCTTATCGCGCGCGGGCATAAATGAGGCGCTGTTTGAAAAACTATTATTGCGGCAAATGCCAGATCAAGAAAAACGTCGCCGCGCAGATTACCTAATTTATACAGATAAGGGACTGGATTTTGCACGCGAACAGGTACAAAAAATACTTACAACTATTCAAGTAAATAAGTGAGACTTTTGTGAGCGGCGTACGCGAAATTGTTTTTGATACGGAAACGACGGGCTTTGATGCAAAGGGCGACGACCGCATAACAGAGATTGGTTGTATTGAAATTATTGATCTCTTGCCAACAGGTGAAAGCTTTCATGCTTATCTTGATCCGCAAAGAGATATTCCTGAAAGAGTTACAGAGATTACGGGGCTGACGCGAGAGTTTCTCGATGGGAAACCTCTATTTAAAGATGTCGCGCGAGACTTTCTCAACTTTATAGGTGATAGCACACTTATTGCCCATAATGCAGACTTTGACCGTGGTTTTGTCAATGCATCCCTAATACGCGCGGGATATGATCCAATTCCAACACCGCGGTTTAAAGATACTTTACGTATGGCTCGGGCAAAATTTCCAGGCTCTCCAGCTTCATTGGATGCTTTATGTAAGCGGTTTGATATTTCACTGACAAGTCGTGATAAGCATGGGGCGATTATCGATTCAGAATTATTGGCGCAAGTCTATCTTGAACTTAACGGCGGGCGAGCACGGAGTTTGGGGTTAAACGCAAACAATACAAAACAAGTTGAAACGGTTTTAAAGAGCGTTGCTCGGTCTCGGCCTAATAAATTAGAACCGCGCCTAACTGAGCTTGAAAAAGAGCAACATGAAAAATTTATTGCTGATCTTGGTGATGATATGATGTGGAACAAACACTGGTCTCGGCAAAACCAAAGCTAAAACCCAACACTTCAATTATATTGCAACAACAAAGATTTATTCATTGTTGCAATATTTTATGTCGTAAAGGCTGATGGTTACTCAGCCAATGAATGTTTACGTGTAACTAAGCGTTGTCAGTTTCTTCTTCTGCACGACGACGAAGTTCTTCACGGAACATGCCCACAAAATCCGGCGGCTCAAGCATGATAGGTGGGAAGCCGCCATTTTGAGTCATTTCAGCCATGATTTGCCGCGCAAATGGGAAGAGTAGGCGAGGGCACTCAATTAGAATAAGAGGTTGAATTTCTTCAACATTAGCGCCTTTGAATGCAAACAGCCCTGCATATTCTAATTCAGCAATAAAGGCGATTTGATCGCCACGTTTGGCATTCGCGCGAAGCATAAGAACAACTTCGACCGTATCATCTGTCAACATTTGACGGCCGATTTCAATATTTATGTTTATCGCTGGCGCGTCTAGTCCTGTGCGGAGGCTTTCTGGTGCATTCGGGTTTTCAAAACTTGCATCTTTTGTATATTGAGCAAGAATTTGAAGCATTGGACCTTGTTCATGGTCGGCGGCTTCGCCGTTTGCTTTTTCTGGTGTATCTTCAGCCATGAGATCTCCCTTTAAGGTATGGCATATTATATTTTATCTGCGGCTAACATGACAGCAGCTTAGGCACAAGATGGTGAGTATAAATCTTTCATCAAGGGTATGTTGTTATTTTTACTTCCCCCAGCGAATTAGCTGAGTATATAGAGTGTCGACTCACTTTAGTCTTTAAGGAAATTGCATGTTCGAGGTTATATTATACGCAGCGATCGCAACTATAATCTGCGTTATGCTTTATTCTGTTTTAGGTAAAGATGTTGGCAAGGGATCTGACTCAGCCATTAACCCAGACGATTTCATGAATAAAGTTAAACCCCAAGACCGCCCAGCGTTTGTAGAGCCCATCAATGAGGATATGTCGCCCTCTATGTTGTCACCGCTTTTGAAGCGCGACCCAAACTTTTCTAAGCGTGATTTCGTTGAAGGCGCGCGTACAGCTTACCCGATGATTTTAGAGGCTTTCGCAGATGGTGACCGCGACGTGTTGAACTCATTATTATCGTCAGACGTCTATGAGCTTTATGAGCAAACCATATCAGAGCGCGAAGAGGCGAACCAAAAACAAATTACTGATTTAGGGCGTTTGGTCGATACGCGTCTTGTTGCATGTGAGGTTGAAAAAAACAAAGCACTTCTCTCTGTTGAATATGAAGCCGATATTGCGTCAGCTGTTTTAAATGAAGCAGGAGAAACTATATTAGGCGATCCAGATATGTTGGCGCGTGTCAAAGAAATCTGGATGTTTGAAAAAGATTTAAAGTCATCTGATCCCACATGGCGTTTGGTCGATGTCGCTCCGTCGACCGGGGATGACCTTGCCGCAGACCCAACACCAGATACACAAAAATAAAGATTATTTATGGCTGGTCTTAGACCTCAATATTTGGGCGCTGTTTGCTTGGGATTTTTGCTGTCTGCGTGTCAGACCACTCCGCAGCCGACCGAGGGTAGGTCGCGACCGATAGTGGTTCAAACAGAAGACGGCTTGACGGAAAATACTGAGGACCGAGTCTTTGCACCTCAAACAGAAACGCCTGATCGCTCTGAGCCGATATATGAAGAAAGAGACAGAATTGTCTTCGATCGCTCGACCATAGAGTCGTCACCAGATACAAATTTCGAGGTCACTTTTTCAGACTATCTACCAGGTTGGGATGATGCTGATTTTCGTGCGACGTTAATATCATTTTCCCGAAATTGCTCTGTTTGGGATAAGCGCGATTCCGATAAGGTTTTAATGAAAACCATGCCTGAATTTGGTCAATATAAAGATTGGCAAATTCTTTGCGCCGTTATGCCGTCTGTTCCGAATGATGCAGAGACGGCAAAAGAGTTTTTTGAAAGCTACTTTTTACCGGCGAACCTATTGTCGAATGATAAGTTAGAGGGGCTTTTGACGGGGTATTATGAACCAGAAATTGAAGTTCGATCGAGGATAGACGGTGAATTTTCAGAACCAATTTTACAAAGACCTGAAGATGATGACCTTAAAAATATGTCGCGCGCGGATATTTATAAAAACCAAATTGATTACAAGGTTCTAGCCTACGGCCGACCTATAGATGTATTTTTCATGCAGGTTCAAGGATCAGGTCGCCTTCGTTTTAAGGACGGCGAAATACAACGGGCTGCATATGGCGGCCATAATGGACATAAATATAAATCCATCGGCAGCGTATTAATCAGACGCAGAGAGATGACGCGTGATGAGGCCTCTAAACAATCTATCGAAAATTGGATGGCGAATGCTGGCAGCATAGCATCGCGGGAATTGATGGAAGAAAATGAGCGCTATATTTATTTTGGCCTTGAAGAGGTTGATTCAGATGAAGGCCCCAAAGGCTCTTTTACTGTTCCTTTAACATCGATGGCCTCTATGGCGATCGACCCAAAAGCAAGACCTTATGGGGTTCCCGTTTGGCTTCAAACAACTCTTCCGCAGCATTCAGGTGATTTTGTTGGGTCGCCGCAAAGCTTGCTAGTTATCGCTCAAGATTCTGGCACTGCGATTAAAGGTAAGGCCCGTGGGGATTTGTTCTTTGGTTCTGGTGACGAAGCAGGTGAGTTAGCTGGCGTTATGAAACATGACGTTACGATGACCCATCTTTTACCGCGCCATTTAGTTTTAGCTGAGCTGGGTGTTCAAAAGTGAAAAAGGGCGGGCGCGAATTAACGGCTGAAGACCGCGCCATTTGGAAGCGCGTAACGCGGACGGTTACGCCGAAACCAGATTATGCTCAAAAACAAGAGAGCGTAGATTTTGCCAAAATGCTCCAAGCAAGAGGGCCTTATATGCGGGTTACACCGCAAGCTAGCTCGGTGAAATCACAAAGATACAAAACTGTTGAAGAGGCGCAAGACAAGCGTGTTCGGCGCGGGCGTGTCGACATAGAGCGGCGCATTGATCTGCATGATATGACCCGCGACCAAGCCAGACCCGCTTTGTTTAATGCCGTGCGCGCCGCCTATGCGCGGGGTGAAAAATGTCTATTGGTGATTACAGGAAAAGGGCTGCGTCTCAATGGGGTGCTACGTCAAACATTTCCAAATTGGATTAATGCCGACGAGATACGCCCAATGATTGCGTCCTACGCGCAATCCCATATTCGCCACGGCGGAACCGGCGCGTGGTATGTATTTTTGAAGCGAAAAACCGCTACAAAATAAATTTACTTAGATCTTGGTTCTTCGACAGCTCGCCGACATGTTTACGAACATAGTCCGCGTCAACCATTAGGTTTTCGCCAGATTTATCTGTGGCCTCAAAACTAATTTCATCGAGCAATCGTTCCATAACAGTTTGCAGTCGGCGGGCGCCGATGTTTTCAACCGTTCCGTTCACATGAGCGGCAATATGAGCAATCTCTATGATCGCGTCATTTGTGAAATCAAGGCTGACATTCTCGGTTTCGAGCAGGGCTGTATATTGTTTAATTAGGCTCGCTTGCGGCTCTGTCAGGATGCGGACGAAGTCCTCTTCTGTGAGAGCGCGAAGCTCAACTCGTATCGGCAAACGTCCTTGAAGTTCGGGAAGCAGGTCTGACGGCTTAGCTACATGGAACGCGCCGCTGGCGATAAAGAGAATATGATCGGTTTTCACAGGGCCGTACTTTGTTGAGACGGTTGTGCCTTCAATCAGGGGAAGTAAGTCGCGCTGCACGCCTTCGCGGGAGACGCCCGCGCCGCGCGCATCAGACCGTGCTGATATTTTGTCAATTTCATCAAGGAAGACAATGCCGCTATTTTCCGCACGCTCCAACGCTTCGCGCGTAATAGACTCGTCATCAATCAGGCGGTCGGCTTCTTCTGATAAAAGCGGCGCATGGGCGTCCCCAATATTCATTTTTACAGACTTCGTTCGCCCACCGCCTTTGCCAAACATAGAGGAGAGGTCGAGCATCCCCATATTGGCCCCAGGTTGCCCCGGAATTTCAAACCCTTGGAAAGGTGAGCTTGTATCGGTCAACTCAAGATCAATTTCTTTATCGTCAAGTTCACCGGTGCGGAGTTTATCGCGAAACTTATTACGTGTGGCGTCACTGGCATTTTCCCCAACGAGAGCGTTTAAAATTCTATCTTCAGCCGCGAGGTCAGCTTGCGCGCGGACTGTTTTACGGCGGCTTTCTTTAAGTAAAGAGATCGAGGCTTCGACAAGGTCACGAATAATTTGTTCGACGTCGCGGCCAACATAGCCGACTTCAGTAAATTTCGTCGCTTCAATCTTAATGAAGGGCGCTTGGGCCAATGTGGCGAGGCGGCGTGAAATTTCCGTTTTACCGACACCCGTGGGGCCTATCATTAAGATGTTTTTGGGTGTGATTTCATCTTTCAAATCACCTTCAACACGTTGCCGTCTCCACCGATTGCGCAGGGCAATCGCAACAGCGCGCTTGGCGTCTTTTTGGCCAACAATATGGCGGTCGAGTTCTGAAACTATCTCACGGGGCGAAAAATCTGTCATGCTCCACAGATAGGAACGGCCAAAAAATGATCAAGGGATAGGCTGCGTATCATTTAAAATTAGAGTCGTAGGGAATGGGAATAAAACGACTTTTAGGTACGGCTTTAATTATTGCATTACGAACGGGATGCCACCCAATCCCGAGTAGCACGATGGCTGCCCCAATCAAGATTAATGTGAGGGTGAGAGCCATGGTCAAACTGACCCCTGATTTGGTTAAAAGGTAACCGACAGCAATCAGCGCGTAAAACAGTGAGGAGACGATCAGCGCGCGGCGATTAAGAACAAGGCCAATGACTGTAACGATAGCGACAATCACAAGCATCAGTACTGCGTCACCTTGGCTGACATCAATAACGGGTACGAGCCCTAAAACCTGCGTGGTTTGTGTTTTTACTAACTCTAAAACGCTGCCGTGTATCAGTAGCGGCGCAGCCGTTAAGTGGAGCCAAAAAGCATTATCCGAAAAGCGTGTACTACGATGGAGGTCTTTACTGTCAT
This sequence comes from Maricaulaceae bacterium, assembly GCA_039989855.1. Taxonomy (GTDB): domain Bacteria; phylum Pseudomonadota; class Alphaproteobacteria; order Caulobacterales; family Maricaulaceae; genus CALFVT01. The sequence continues at coordinate 28,590 of JBDXGZ010000016.1, forward strand.
AATAAATGCCGCCGATTAAAGTTATAAGACCACCTAGCGCCATGACCCAACCAAATTGATGTCTAACAAAATCAGGGGCGATATGTTTGAGGACGGCCAAGCCTAAATAAAGCGCTGAGACTGTGATGAGCGCAATACAAAAGGGGAGGCGAACACGCCAATAAAACAGGCTCATAGCAATGAGGACTATCGCGGCGGCGAGGACGGGACTGCCACTTAGAAAATGAGATGTTCCCTTAAGCGTATAGAATAAAAATGCGAGAGCCGTGATAAGGGTTGGAAGGTGGGCGCGTTTTTTTCGCCCAAAATACTCCGCCATTACAGCCGCAAAAAGCGCGATAGCTATAAGGTAAATGCCGCTACCAAACAAAAAGGACAGGCTGGCGAGTCCAAGCATTAGAATCCCGATACCAATGGCGATAAAAACATCCGAAAAGCCACGAATAAAGCGTAAGTTTTCTTCATTTCCTATTGTCGCCTCATTTTGGGCGTCAGGTGTAAGTTGCGCCAGCATCGCCTTCGCTTGGGCGTTAGAAATGATGCCAGCGTTTAACGCGGCTGTGATTTGCTCTGATGTCATTTGTGCCATAGGTCTGATTAACATAGTAAATGCTGCCTGTCATGATCAGGCCACATAAAATTGGGTGAGGGATAATGATGCGTATATTTAATACGGCGTGGATAAGTTTAAGCCTTATGAGCCTTGTAGCCTGTTCAGGGGCAGAGCAAAGCTCTACTAATCAAGCGATTCCAGCGGCAGAGCCTTCTGCAGTCGTGTCAACAAAAGGCACTCGGCTTGACCCGCCTGAAGGTTATGTCACCCATAAAAATACAGTTATAATGCTGGGCATGATCCACCGTGGTCATGTGGACAGTGAGCGTTATGGCCTCCCCGTTGTGGAGGGCTTAATTCGTAAAATTGACCCTGATTATGTGTTGACCGAAATTCCTCCTGACCGGCTCGCGGGTGCGGTGAAAGGTTTTGCGGAGACGGGCGAAGTGACCGAACCGCGTGTGAAAGTTTTCCCTGAATATAAAGACGTTTTGTTTCCACTGACGAAAGAGATGGATTTTAAAATTATACCAACCGCCGCATGGTCACGCGGTATGGCCGATTATCGCCGCGCGGCTCTTAATGCTATTCAAGATGACGCAAGCCGCAAAGATGATTGGGATGCTTATGTTACGTCAAGTCAAGCCGTAGGTGCGATGATTGGCGAGCGCGGCGATGACCCACGGTTTATCCATTCTGATGAATATGACGCGCTAACTAAGAAACGCTATTCAGTCTACGCCACCGCTTTTGCCGATGATGTGGGCCGCGGTGATTGGGAACGAATTAACGCTGCTCATTATAAACTCATCGAAGCGGCTCTTGAAAATCATGCGGGTGAGGGCGCGACGATGCTCATCACTTACGGCGCGGGACACAAATATTGGTTCCTTGAGCAGCTCCGTAAGCGTGATGATATTATCTTGGTCAATCCCGTGGAATATTTAGAGGATTAGATGCCTCACCTTATTTCGTATCAAGACTTTCAATCGTTAGGTTGCTATTGGTAAAGACGCAAATTTTGTCGGCGATGGCCATCGCTTTACGGGCGAGGGTCTCGGCGTCTTTTTCATAATCATCCATGGCGAGGGCCGCAGATAGGGCGTAATTTCCGCCGCTGCCTATGGCTGTAATACCGCTATCAGGCTCAACCACATCGCCATTACCCGTCAGGACAAATGTATTATCTTTATCGGCAACGATCATCATGGCTTGGAGTTGCCGTAGATATTTATCCGTGCGCCAATCTTTGGCTAGCTCAACACAGGCCCGCGCGAGCTGCGTTGGATATTGCTCAAGTTTACTCTCAAGCCGCTCCATCAGAGCGAAAGCGTCGGCGGTGGCCCCTGCAAACCCCGTTATGACTTTCCCGCCTGCGAGGGTCCGCACTTTTCGTGCGTGGGACTTCATCACCGTATTCCCTGCGCTGACTTGACCGTCACCGACAACAACAACTTTGCCGTTTTTACGAACAGATAAAATCGTCGTGCCGCGCCACTGGCTCGCGTCAGCATAATCATAATGAGGGTTCATGGTGGCTCCTGTGGTTTTTCTTATGTTATGAGATGGGTAACATCAGCCTATGCGTCAAGGGGGCGGAGTGAGTCACTCTTGAATCGTAACAAGCATATCCCGCTGTAACCGGGGGAGCAGCCTCACCATATCATTTGGGGTAAGGGCAAGACAACCAAGGGTCTTTCTGTCATCGCTTTGGGTGACATGGAAAAACACGGCGCTGCCAAGGCCTTGCGCTGGGGGGCTGTCATTATGGCTCATGACTAAAATAATATCGTAAGCCCCGTCTTCACGCCACAAAGCTTCATGACTTGCAGCGTAGGGGAGCTTAATAAATCTATTATAGGCAGCATCACCAGAGGCATCGCACCAGCCATCATCAGGGCGAAGCGGGCGGAAATTAAGCGGCCGAATAGCATGCGTTGGCGGAGGGGCGGGCAATCTGTCCGCACGGTAAAGGCCAAACCGAAGGTGATACTGACCTAACGGTGTTTTTTTATCGCCCTCTCGTCCTTTTTCAAAAGAAGCAAAACCGCCCATGCCACTGCGTATTGGCGCGGTAAACCCATTTAGGTGTAGACGATTCTCACATAATGTCACAAAAAGACTCATTCTGTATCCCTTATTTGTGATATATTGCGATTTAATAAATCAATGCCATATAGGTATGAACAGCTCAACATTTAACAATTATGGGGTTACATAATGGCCGTTAAGAAAAGAATATTATTAATCGACGATGATGATGATCTTCGCGAAGAGCTTGTAGATCAATTTGGCTTATATAATGAGTTTGAAACTGTTGATGCTGGAACGGCGACAGAAGGCATTAAGCTCGCTAAAGAGACAACTTTTGATTTGATCTTGCTGGACGTGGATTTACCAGACATGTTGGGTACAGAAGCCTGTAACCTCATGCGGGCTGCGGGTGTTGCGTCACCTATTGTTATGCTGACGGCAAATGATGGTGATATGAACGAAATTTTGGGCCTTAATTCAGGCGCGAATGATTATGTGACAAAGCCTTTTCGCTTCGCCGTGCTTTTAGCACGCCTACGGGCACATCTTCGTAGCTTTGAGCAAAGCGAAGATGCTGTTTTCCAAATTGGGCCTTATGAATTTAAGCCTGCGTCCAAGCGCTTAGCTTTTGCTAAGGTTGAAGGTGAGACGCCGCAGCGCGATATTCGCCTGACTGAGAAAGAAACCAATATTTTGAAATATCTTTACCGCGCAGGCGGCAAGCCTGTGGGCCGCGATGAGCTGCTGCATGAGGTGTGGGGATATAATTCTGGTGTGACGACTCATACGCTTGAGACACATATTTATCGCTTACGTCAAAAAATTGAGCCTGAAAAAGGCGTGACGCAAATACTTATGACAGAGCCGGGTGGCTACCGCCTCGATTTATCATAAATTATTTCAGCGCTTAGAGCGCTGATGTATTTATAATTTTAGATAGCAATAATTTGAGTCATCGGAACATGATCCGATGGCTTTTCCCATATACGGCACGGTAGATGAATTTCGTGACCGTCTTTACCTGCCGCGTCAATGCCTGCGGCGAGTGCGGGTGTCACCCAAATATGATCAAGTCGCCGGCCTCGATTGCTAGCAAATACATCTTTCGCGCGGTAAGACCACCAGCTATAAAGCTTCTCACTGTCATCAATATGCCGACGAGAACAATCAATAAAATCGTGTGTGTTTTGCAAGGTTGTCAGCTTTTCCACCTCTAGAGGTGTATGGCTGACGACGCGTAAAAGCTGTTTATGGTTCCATACATCATGTTCGCCTGGCGCAATATTAAGATCGCCGACGAGGACTAAGCGATCATCCCCATTGGCGGCGCGCGCGGAAAAATATTCCGTCATGTTTTTGAGAAAATCGAGCTTATGTTGGAACTTATCATTGACCACAGGGTCAGCGACATCGCCGCCTGCGGGGACGTAGAAATTATGAAATTCGAAAGATGAGTTTTCAACCTTTATGCGGGAGCTCACATGGCGCGCGTGACCGAGAGGGCAAAATTGCGTTTCGAGGCGCTCCATTGGAAGTTTCGATATGGTGGCTGCGCCGTGATAGGATTTTTGTCCCGCCACATGAATATGTTCATATCCTAGCGCTTTAAAGGCGTCATAAGGAAACTGTTCATTTTGACACTTAATTTCCTGTAAACCTAAGACGTCAGGCTGCTGTTCTTTTAGGAAACGTTCAATAGAGGGAAGTCGCAAGCGAATAGAATTAATGTTCCATGTGCAGACTTTAACGGTGTTGGGCGCAGTATGATTTGACATATTGCCTGTCTAATTGGCTTGCAATGTTTTGCAAGCCCTATCTCTTCGGCAATGAGGAGCTTAACGGCGACGCTCTCTGCGGCTTTCATCTCTGAGTATAAACAGGCGAGGGTTGATCCGTTGATTATAACGTAAATCCGACAAGACAACGCGTGTACCCCCACCGAAGCTTGAACGGATAATCCATTCTCTTAAAGCAAGGTCTCCCGCGTCAAATACCATCGTAATTTCACCGTCCATTTGACCAGACCCGTCACGAGCTGTGACAGTGACGTCAGTCGGTGTCTTTGTGAGTCCCACAATTTCTGTATCCCTAGACAGCTCCACATTTTCCTTGAGGAAGAAATTAAGCGGTGTTGCGCTGAGGGGAACGCGGTCCATGGTTTGCAGCGCTTTATCATGTTCCGTGAGCGTGACGCCGTCAGAAACAATCAAGAGGGTTTCTGGCGCATCATATTCAAACCGTAGCTTTCCAGGGCGTTGTAAATATATCTGACCCTGGGAGAAACTACCATCGGCTCCATATTGCGCGAAACGGCCTTGAAAACTCAGCGTATTGTTAAGAGCCGCATCAATGCGTGCGAGATCTCGCGGGACGTTAGATGGATCTGTGAAGGCTAAATTTGCAGGGATTTGCGGTTGTGCCTGTAAGGGTTGTGTTCCTACTTGAGCAACAGCAGCGCCCGTAAAAAGGAGGGCTGCGGATAAAGCAATTATCTTACGCATAATAACGTCCTGTTTAATTTATAGTGACGGCTTAGCAAAACTGACCCTAACGCAAGCTGAACATATGGCTCATATAGATTAATATTTCGACAGATTGGTTAATGACCGTCAAGACAACAAGACGCCTACCACGATCCAATATTTTCAGCACTGGCCCACGGCTCTTGCGATGCGAGCGGTGTTCCTTTTTGCAAAAGCTCGACTGAAATATTATCAGGGCTTTTAACAAACGCCATGCGCCCATCACGCGGTGGACGGTTAATATCATAGCCCATATCGGATAAATGTTGGCAGGTTGCATAAATATCATCGACTCGGTAGGCAAGGTGGCCAAAGCTTCGGCCGCCCGTATATCGCTCAAAGCTACCGTCTTCTGCGGGCCAATTATAGGTTAGCTCAATCATAGGAATATTGGTTTCAAGCGGGTTTTCGCTTGATCCACCCGCGGCCTTTATGTCGGCTTCGGTTGCGAGAAAGACGAGGGTAAACCGTCCTTTTTCATTATCAACACGGCGAAATTCTTTCAGGCCAAGGCCAACTGAGAAAAACTTAAGCGACGCGTCTATGTCTTCGACACGGACCATTGTATGAAGATATTCCATAAAAAACCTATATTTTTAATTCATTTCTTTTATCATTTCGTTTCTTAAAGACACAGGTGCTCCGCGGTAATAAAAGCGAGCAAAAATGAAAAAAACAAGAGACCAAAATATAAGTAAACTAATCATAATAAGAAGATTAAAAACAAGGAAATCGGGTTGAATATCATCGGGTCTACCTGAGCTTTCCCATATGAAAATCAAGACAAAACGAATAAGACCCAACATGGGAACCGTGAGGCAGGCAACGGTTGCGAAAGCGCCCGTCATAAAAATATATTTTCGGGGGCTATAAAACCTCATATAAGCGCGCCTATAGCCAGTTTCGCTCAGGCGCTCGTCTATCATTCCTCGGCTATTCTTATAGGCATAATCATCCTGCGCATCTTGCTTTACAGCCTTATAATTTACATAGGCGCGCACAGCAAATATGATTGCCAGTAGCAAAATAAGCGTTAAAAATAGGGTTAAACTCGACATAGGTTACATATTGTATGTCCGCGGCCTCGTCACAAGAGAAAAGTGCATAAATCAGTCTAACCTTTCAGTAATTTTCTTTAGCAGGCGGTTATCACCCCTTGAAACGAAGCAAATGCTTGAATCTCGCACAAACAATCCCTAAGCCTCAGGGTAAAGAGTGAAGGATAACATTATGGCGCTTCCTGTCATTGGATTTATATGTGGTTCACTCCGCAAAGGTTCGATTAATGCTCAACTGACGTCAGCTCTTTGCGCGCGTGTGGAGGCGGCGGGAATTGAGGTTCGCCATCTCGACCTTGGGGCCTATGACCTTCCTATATTCCATGGTGATTTAGAAAGCCCTGCGGGTTTGACACAGCTTAAATCCGATTTGTTGTCATGCGATGGGCTTATCATTGTGACGCCTGAATATAATGGCAGCCTGCCCGCTTTACTAAAGAACGCCATTGATTGGGTCACTACAAAAGGCATGGATTCCTTCACTGACCAAATTTACGGAATTGCTGCCTGTACGCCGGGGCCCCTGAGCGGGATCATGGTGCTTCGGGAGCTAAATTATATCCTGACCCGTATTGGAGCCGATGTTGTCACGCCGCATGTGGGTGTTGGTAATGCAGACAACGCCTTTGACGTGGACGGTGCTTTAAAGGCTCAACCCTCGTCTGATATGGCCGATCAAATGATAGCGAAGCTTTTAGCGCGCATAGCTACGTCGTAATAGCCTTAAGAGATAAATTATGGTGAAGGCCTCTCCAATCAAGAAACCCGTTAAAAAGAAGTCAAAGAAAAAACTCCCGCGCCCCAAACTAACACGGGCGCAAATTGCTGATATTTACCGCCACCTTCAAAGCCTCGACCCTGCGCCGCGAACGGAGTTACATTATTCGAACCCGTTTACGCTTGTGGTCGCCGTGGCTTTGTCGGCTCAGGCAACAGATGTGGGGGTCAACAAAGCAACAAAGGCTTTGTTTGAGCTAGCCGATACGCCTGAAAAAATGGTCGCCCTCGGGGAAGATAAAATACGCGATTATGTAAAGACGATTGGCCTGTTTCGCACAAAAGCAAAAAATGTTCTGGCGCTCAGTCAGATGTTGATTGATGATTATGGCTCTATTGTACCTGATAACCGTGAGGACCTTATTCGCCTGCCAGGAGTTGGGCGCAAAACAGCCAATGTGGTTTTAAACGAAGCTTTTGGGCAGCCAACGATGGCAGTGGATACTCATATTTTCCGCGTCTCAAATCGCACAGGCATGGCCCCCGGTAAAGACGTGTTAGAGGTTGAGTTTAATTTACTACGGGTAACACCCGACGAATTTGCGCTTCATGCCCATCATTGGCTTATTTTGCACGGGCGTTACACCTGTGTCGCGCGGACGCCGAAATGCTATAATTGTGCTATATCGGATATTTGCAAGTACCGACCAAAGACCAAAGGTGTCGATGATTAGGCTTTGTCTCGATCTATTCGGCGGCGCACAGCTTTCGCCAACATTTGAGCGCCCTTATTTTCCGACCCTTCTCCGTCTGAGTGAGGGAGGTATAGATAAGGTTCCACAAGTTCTAGCTCAATGAGTTTTAATTTTCCGTCCCGTCCTCGTAGCAGATCAATGCGTGCATAGAGCGGGGTAAAATCAAGAACATTTAAGATACGTTTCGCGGCTGTTAAATGCTCAGATGTTGGCGTGAAGGTTTCTTCTGTCCCGCCGTAAAGCGATTGAATACGGTACTCACCTTCTTTGGGCTGCTTTAGAACCGCATGGGAAAAACGTCCGTTGAAATAGAGCAAAGAATATTCGCCTTCTGTTTGAACGGCGGATTGAAACGCTTGTATTAAGGCCTCATCCGGCGGCCACTCGGACCGCGGCGGGAGAGGCTCGCCTTGCTTTAAGCTAATTTGACGCCATGCCCCCGCGCCAATACGCGGTTTAATCACAATATGATCGGTCTTTAATTGTGTATAAGCACGCTTGATAGCGGCCTCTGTAACGCGGTCAACAGATAGAGTTGAAATGACAGGGGCGCCTTTTTTTGCGAGGTCATCAAGATAATGTTTATCGCTACTCCACGCGAGGGTTTCGTAAGAATTCATCAGGCGTGTCTTCGCTGCGACTTTACCCATTGCCGTTAGAAACTTACGGCGTTTTCCTTCGGCGTAATCCCAGACCATCAGAGGCATCATTACATCATAGTCTGCCGCTTTATCAGGGGCCTCTTCCCATAGAACAGTATCGAGGATCATGCCGTGCTCAGCAAAAACGGGAATTAGTTTTTCCATTTGCTCAGTGAACTCAAAGGCGTCTTCACGTTGATCATCACTGTCTGGCAGCAAATTGGCTGACATAAGCAAGGCGATTTTTTTCATTGAATTGTTGTCCATGTGATAAATATGGTATGTTGCATCCCATCTTAAGATAGGCTAACGGCCTAGCCGAATTCAAAGAAAGGTCAAGCCATGACAGCAGAAATAAATATCGTCGGAATTGGGAATGCGATTATGGACGTTATTGCGCCTGTTAATGATGAATTTTTAAGCGATTTTTCGATTGAACGTAATGCCATGCAATTGATTGATGAGCCTCGCGCTCTTGAGCTGACACAGGCATTTGAAACCCATAGTCAGCCTCAAGAAATATCTGGGGGTTCAGCGGCGAACACGATCGCGGGTATAGCTGAATTAGGTCTCAAAACGGCCTATCTTGGAAAGGTTGCTAATGATGAGCTTGGCCTGCGCTTCAAAGCTGGAATGAACAGTAGCGGCGTTATATTTGATGGTATCGCTGACACTCAAAGCCCTGCGACTGCGCGGAGTTTAATTGTCGTGACGCCCAATGGCGATCGGTCAATGAATACCTTCCTTGGCATATCGACGGACTTTTCTTCTGACGATATAGACGCTGACCTTATTGGAACGGCAAAGCTGCTTTATATGGAAGGCTATTTATTTGATAAAGACTCAGCGAAATCGGCCTACGTGAGAGCCTCTGAGCTGGCCAAAGCGGCTGGGGCGAAAGTATCTTTGACACTCTCTGATAGTTTTTGTGTCGACCGTCACCGCACAAGCTTTCGCCATTTGGTCGAAAACCATGTGGATATTTTATTTGCCAATGAAGATGAACTCTTAAGTCTCTATGAGCGTACAGATTTTGAAGCGGCGTTATCTGATGTAGCTAAATTTGGAACCGTGGCGTGCATCACGCGCGGGGCGGCAGGATCAGTTATCCTCGACGGTCACCAACGATTTGATATTGCGGCGGACCCTGTTTCGCGTGTGGTTGATACAACTGGCGCAGGCGACCAATATGCGGCAGGTGTTCTGACAGGTTATCAATTAGGTTTGGGTTGGGATAAAGCAGGGCAGCTTGGCAGCCTTTGTGCCGCCGAAGTGATTAGTCATTACGGTGCGCGCCCAGAGGTTTCAGTTAAAGCTCTCGCCGCTGAAAAAGGTATTAGCCTTTAAGGCCTAACACGTCTTTCATATCGTAAAGCCCTTTGGATTGTTTCGCGGCCCATAGGGCGGCTGTGACAGCGCCGTGAGCAAAAACTGACCGATCAAAAGCTGTGTGGGCGAGACGAATTTGCTCAAGCTCACTGGTCAGGCTGACTTCATGTTCGCCGATGACACCGCCGCCTCTGAGGGCGGCAAAGCCGATTTGTCCAACGCGGCGCGGGTCACCTCGACCTTCGCGGGATAGAACTTGTACGTCTGAAAGATTTACCCCTCGGCCTTTTGCGGCTGCGTCTCCAAGCATAAGCGCCGTCCCTGACGGGGCGTCAATCTTATGGCGGTGGTGCGTTTCTAAAATTTCAACGTCCCAGTCTTTAGCCGCGAGTTGCGCCGTAGCCATTTCGACAAGCGCCTCAAGCATATTCACGCCGAGAGAAAAATTGCCTGACCTTAAAAGTGTAATATTATCGGCGGCGGCTAAAAGCGCTTTTTCTTCAACGTCGTTATAGCCGGTCGTGCCCGTCACAAAGGTATGACAGCGCGTAGTATGCATGGCTAAAGCTGCATCAATCGCGGCTTGAGGATGAGAGAAATCTATCAAGACATCGCATTGCTCTAGGCTTGCTTTTATATCCGATGTTAAGGTTATGCCGACAGGTTTCAGACCTGCATGTTCCGCTGCGTCTTTTCCAATATGAGGCGATGTTGGTGCTGTGAGCGCAGAGGTCAATTGTGCGCGAGGCTCTGCATCCAGTACACGCAATATGGCCCCGCCCATACGTCCGTCAGCGCCTAATAGTCCGATGTTAATTTTATCTGTCATGGTCGCGGTGTAAAAGGCGCGGCGCGGATTGGCAATCTTAATTTACGTCTTCTAGAGTCTGCGGTTGAATTTAGAGGGCGAATTTAAAGGTTGTCTAAAGACGCAGATAGACAGATGCGGTGATGATTGCCATAAGTTCTATATGGATATTTCAGCTTACGGTTTTCTCTCCCTTGTGCCGCCACTTCTAGCGATTGGGCTCGCCCTCTGGACGCGGCAAGTTTTTATTGCCCTCTTTGTCGGGATTGCTTCAGGCTTTTTGATTATAGCGGGTGGTAATCCGCTGCACGGGGCGATCAATACTATATCGGGTTTCGTCGGTGTTTTTGAAAGTAATTATAATACGGAAATCATCATCTTCACTTTACTTATCGGTGCTTTGATCGCGCTCATACAACGCGGCGGCGGTGTCGAAGGGTTCGTAAACCGTGTGCTGAGCTGGATGCAAAGCAAAGCGGCTACGGCGGACGTTAAGGGTCAACGTAAGCGGGTTGAACTGTTGGCGGTTTTGACGGGCGTGTTGATCTTTGTTGAAAGCAATATTTCAACTCTGACAGTGGGAACGCTTTACCGACCTGTGACCGATAAGCTCGGTATCCCAAGAGAGAAGCTTGCCTATATCGCCGATAGTACCTGTGCGCCGATTTGTATTCTGATTCCGCTCAATGCGTGGGGGGCTTACGTCATGGGCTTACTCTCTGAGCAAAATATAGAGGCGCCTGTATCGATGCTTGCAGGGGCCGTGATGTTTAATATCTATCCAATTCTTGCGATTCTTTTGGTGATCTTTGTTATTTTATCAGGGCGAGATGTTGGGGATATGAAGAGAGCAGAAGACCGTGCTGCTAAAGAAGGTAAGCTTTTACGCGATGGGGCTGTGCCGATGATCGCGGGTGAAATCACCATGATGAAAGCCAAGGATGGAGCCACACCGCGCGCGCGTAATATGATTATCCCACTTATGGTTCTTGTCGTACTTATGCCAATTTTCTTGATTTATACAGGCTGGTCTGCTGACGGTTCGAACGATTTTTACAATCTTATTGACCGGGCGTCTGGGTCTAAATCCGTTCTCTATGCGGTTTGCGGAGCCATCATGGTATCGATGATCCTTAGTAAAGCCCAAGGCCTCATGGGCATTCGCGAAATGGCGGATATTATTCTCAAGGGCATGTCGGGCATGTTGCCTTTGGCCTTATTGATGGTTCTTGCCTTTGCTCTGGGTGATCTTTGCGGCAAAGACGGGCTGGGTACGGGGCTTTATGTCTCTGAAAGCGCGAAGCCCTTTTTATCACCTATGCTGGTTCCCGTCCTCGTTTTTATGATTAGCGGATTCATCGCTTTTGCTACGGGAACGAGTTGGGGAACCTTTGCGATTATGATTGCGATTTCAGTTCCGCTCGCCCAAGGGCTCGACACAAATGTGACTTTAGCCGTGGCGGCCGTCCTCGGTGGCGGTGTGTTTGGCGATCATTGTAGCCCGACATCTGATACGTCAATCATCACCTCTATGGCGACCGCAAATGACCATATTGATCATGTGCGAACGCAGCTCCCTTATGCTATGATGGCTGGCGCAGCGACAGCGGTAATATATTTGGTGTTGGGAATTATTGGGGTTTAATTTTTTGCAGCCCATATTCCGACAGCGATGCTCATAGGGATAGCGACAAATTCAGCCAGCGAAAAGGTTGAGAAAGAATAGCTGGCTGCCGATTTTATAGACAACAGAAAATCATGATTATCCGTATAATGCGATTTAAACGCCCCTAAAAAGGTCGGCAAGGGGATGATTGATATGGCGGTTAGGCCGCCCGCGAGGGCGCCGCTTTTCAAACCTGTTAATTTGGTTCGTATAAGCCGCCACCAAATATAAGAAAAAAATAGACAGCTTAGGAATATCAGCGCGCAGAACTTTAATATGTCTGTCACAGAGTCTGTCTGGTAGCCAATCAAGCGGTAGGCCCATATGGCCCCGTAAACAGAGGCGGTCATAGAGAGTGTTAAGACAAAGCGTTTGCGTAGCAACGGCTCAGATGAGCCGCTTGGCTTAGTCAACGAGATCATCCCAAAACTTTTTCGCCTTATCAAGGAAGCCCTGGCTTTCAGGAGAAATCATATCTCCACCTTCTTCGGCAAATTCTTTGAGGAGCTCTTTTTGTCTGGCGCTTAGGTTCTTCGGCGTTTCAACCGCAAGCTCGACATACATATCGCCGCGACCTTGTTGGCGTAGGACACTCATGCCTTTTCCGCGTAGACGCATACGCCGCCCTGTTTGGGAGCCGTCTGGAATTTTAATTTTACTGCGGCCGCCGTCAATCGTCGGAATTTCAACGTCGCCGCCAAGCGTTGCTACCGTCATAGGAACGGGGGCGCGGCAAAATAAGTTTGGCCCTTCGCGTTCGAAAATATCATGGGGTTTGACGGATACAAAAATATAAAGATCACCGCGTTGCCCACCGCCTGCGCGTCTCGGGGCGGCGTCCCCTTGCCCCGTGAGGCGAATACGTGTGCCGTCTTCAACGCCTGCGGGGATATTGACATTTAGCTCTGTGTCCACACGCGCTTGGCCTTGCCCGTCACATTGTCGGCACGGGTCTGAGACATATTCGCCTTGACCGCCGCAGGTTGGGCAGGTGCGTTCCATGGTGAAAAATCCTTGTTGTGTTCGCACATTACCCGCCCCGCCGCAGGTGGAACATGTATCTATGCTGGCGCCAGGTTCAGCCCCGAGGCCGTCGCAGCGTTCGCAATCTTCGGCGATAGGAATTTGAACCTCTGAGTCTTTACCTTTGAAGGCGTCCTCTAAGCTAATTTCCATTTCAAAGCGCAGGTCAGATCCGCGCGCGACTTGTTGCCGACGTCCACCGCCCGCTGACGCGCCGCCGCCAAAGCCGCCAAAAATCTGTGAGAAAATATCACCAAAGTCTTGGAAGCCGCCTCCGCCGCCCATTCCGCCTTGTTCAAAAGCACGGTGGCCCATACGGTCATAGGCAGATCTTTTATCTCCATCCGAGAGGATGCCGTAAGCTTCGTTCAGCTCTTTAAAGCGCGCTTCGGCTTCGGGGTCATCGGGATGTCGATCAGGGTGACAGCCCATCGCTTTTTTACGAAAAGCGCTTTTCATCGTCTTTTCGTCGGCGCCTTTATCGACACCTAAAATGTCATAGTAATCACGTTTTGCCATGGTTTATTCGTTTCGTTCTAACATCAGGTTTAACCGGCCTCGCCCTTTGACCACATAACCACGATTATAGCAAAGGGTGGTTAGAGGTATATCATTAGGCGTGCCCGTTTCAATAATCAGTTGTTTTGGATATAGGGAAGGTTTCAGATTTTCAAAGAGGTGTTTTAAAGCTCGCAGGTCGTGTCCTTCTATATCTAACTTCATGAGGTCAATATAGGTCAATTCACTGCGCGTGATGATCTCGGTGAGCGTTGTGACAGATACTGTTTCGCCGTCACTATCCTGTCCGAGTTTTATTTCTCCGCGGTTATTGGCGTGGTTTTGTAAAGACGATCGCTCTGATTTGTCTGAAACAGCGACAGGCCACACAGTTAGTGACAGTTTATTGACGCGCGCATTGTCTATCAGTCGTCGTCTATTTTCAGGATCAGGCTCAACCGCGAGGATGTTGATAGGCCGTTGGGCCTGTTTTGCGTAATGAGCCGCAAAGAGACTATAAAGACCAACATTCGCGCCGACATCGAGAAAGACAAATGGTGTTATTTCATTTGATTTGGCACCATCAGATATGGCGGCCTTCATAAAGTTGCGTTCTTCAAAGTCCCAGATTTGAACGCCTGCAAGGGCGCGTTTTTCACAGCGGTTATCTTCGGGGTAAAGTCGAGCTTTTATTTCGGGGGTAATATCAACATCAAAAGGGGATGATAATTCTTTGAGTGCGCGCTTTCGGCAAAAGGATATATACCAACGCCCGATTTGGTGAGCCCCTGCCTTAGCGGCGCGCAGCCGCCATGCCTCCCTAGGTGCGGCTAAGCTGTGGGATCCGAAGGGAGGTGTCAAAGCAGCATTTGCTTGGATATGAAGCGGTTTAATCATCAGATATAAAAAACCCCTAAGCGCAAAAATTAAGAACGCTTAGGGGGAATTTCATTCGCAGAAATGAGCTAAGACTTAGGCTTTAGCGTCGTCTTCATCGTCAACGTCTTCAAATTCAGCATCGACAATATCATCTTCCGCGTCACCTGTGTCTGTTGCGCCGGCTTCGTCGCCTGCATTAGCATAAATGGCTTCGCCCATCTTCATGACGGCGGCGGTTAATTCAGCAATCTTAGCGTTGATGACCTCAGCGTCCTCACCGTCTTTGACTTCATTAACGGCAACAATAGCTTCTTCGATAGCGGTTTTTTCCTCTTCACCGATTTTATCGCCGTGCTCCTTAAGGTCGCCTTCAGCCTTATGGGTGAGGGCTTCCGCCTGGTTCTTGGCTTCGGCCAGTTCACGGCGAGCTTTATCCTCATCGGCATTGGCTTCGGCGTCAGCTACCATAGCGTCAATATCGGCGTCAGACAGACCGCCTGAGGCTTGGATGCGAATTTGCTGTTCCTTGCCTGTTGCATTGTCTTTCGCCGACACATTAACGATGCCGTTGGCATCAATATCAAAGGTGACTTCGATTTGCGGCATGCCGCGCGGTGCAGGTGGGATACCGACCAAATCAAATTGACCGAGGAGTTTATTATCGGCCGCCATTTCACGCTCCCCTTGGGAGACGCGGATGGTCACAGCCGATTGATTATCTGCCGCTGTTGAATAGACTTGTGATTTCTTGGTTGGGATCGTCGTGTTACGGTCAATCATGCGTGTGAACACGCCGCCTTCCGTTTCAATACCCAAAGATAGAGGCGTTACGTCCAAAAGAAGAACGTCTTTAACGTCACCTTGCAAGACACCCGCTTGAATAGCTGCGCCCATGGCCACAACTTCGTCAGGGTTAACACCTTTGTGCGGTTCTTTACCAAAGAAGCTTGAAACAGCTTTTTGAACGGCGGGCATACGAGTCATACCGCCAACAAGAACAACATCATCAATTCCGCCAGCTTTTAGGCCCGCATCTGCAAGTGCTTTTTTACACGGGGCAATTGTACGTTTGATAAGATCTTCAACAAGGCTCTCAAGCTTGGCGCGCGTGAGCTTCATGTTCAAATGTTTCGGGCCAGATGCGTCAGCCGTAATAAATGGCAAGTTAACTTCGAAAGATGTGGCTGAAGACAGCTCTTTCTTGGCTTTTTCTGCTTCTTCACGAAGACGTTGTAGAGCCATCTTGTCTGATCTTAAATCAATGCCTGTATCTTTTTTGAATTCAGAATTGAAATACTCAACGATACGCATATCGAAATCTTCACCACCGAGGAATGTATCCCCGTTTGTGGCTTTCACTTCGAAGACACCGTCGCCGATTTCAAGAATTGAGACATCAAATGTACCACCGCCTAGGTCATAAACAGCAATTGTTTTACCATCATTTTTGTCCATGCCGTAAGCAAGTGCGGCCGCTGTTGGCTCGTTAATAATACGAAGAACTTCGAGACCTGCAACCTTGCCCGCATCTTTTGTTGCTTGGCGCTGTGCGTCATTAAAGTAAGCGGGAACCGTAATAACAGCTTGTGTTACCTCTGAACCTAGGAAAGCCTCAGCGGTTTCTTTCATTTTCGTTAGAACCATCGCTGAAATTTCAGCCGGTGCGTAAGCTTTATCATGGCCTTGAACATAGGCGTCGCCGCCTTTGCCTTCGACAATATCGTAAGGAACCAATTTAGAGTCCTTTTTAACCGCAGGATCCTTAATCTTGCGGCCAATCAAACGCTTCACAGCATAATAAGTATGATCTGGATTTGTGACCGACTGACGTCGAGCCGTTTGTCCGATAAGGCGTTCGCCGTCTTCCGTAAAGGCGACGACTGATGGGGTTGTGCGTTGACCTTCGGCATTTTCAATCACGCGCGGCTTATCACCGTCCATGACGGCAACACATGAGTTGGTGGTTCCGAGGTCAATTCCAATCACTTTTGACATGTTTGGCTCCGTTTTATCATTTAATGAGGTGCGCGTTTTTGATTACGTCACATCCCCTGTTGTTTTGGGTTATTTCACCCTTCCCGAGCGATATGGGGGTCACGTGAAAAGGTGCAAGGGCTAGGGGTGAATAAATTTGATGTTTTTTGCAACTTTTGCCGCTTCTAGCTTGCCTACTTGCATAGCCTTAGGTGTCAGACTAAAGATGAGAGGCTAAAAACGATCAGGACTCTTATAGAAAAGTTATATGAGATGGGGTGTAAAATGATAAAGCATAATCAAGGAAGGTTTGCTGCCCTTATTATAAGCGCGACTTTGTTGACGGCGTGCCAAACGACACCGAAAGTGCCTGCATCAGAGGTAGCCCAAGCGACAAAATATGAAACGCTCGTTTACGGCACGCAGAAGCCGCTCGTTTGCACGACTGAATTTCCCGCTGAAGGTAAGGTCGCAGACCGCCCAAATTTACAGGTCATGTGGGAGAACTATCTCTATGATCGCCCCGAAGGGATTTGGGGAGAAATTGGCGGCTATGTTGAGATCAATGGCAATCTACCGCTCGATCAAGGGCGGTGGACGAATGCCTGCACGGTGCGCCTGTCGCACATGCTTAATAAAGCGGGGCATAAAATCCCTCGCGCCGATGATAATAAAACGGTGAGCGGCGGCAATAAAGATCAATATTATTACCGTGTTTTAGATATGGAAACTTATCTGAACGAGACCTTTGGCCCTGCTGAGATCAATATTGATGATGGGACAGCCAATAGTTTCGATCTTCCGCCGCGCCCAGGTATTGTGCTAATGGATTATCCCGACGGCTCATACACGGGTCATGTGACTGTATGGAACGGTGCGGGGACTGTGGACGGGGCCAATATTGGCGGTTACCGCGTTTTGTTTTGGGAGCTACCTTGTTTTACGCCCGAGGGCCGAGAGCCTGCTGTCGCCAGCCTAGATATAAAAATACTGTCGCCTTAAATATTATGGGGCTTTACTCACACTTTGATTAGAACGGTTCATATTCGGGCGGGGTAGAAATCTATAATGGCCTTCAATATCCGTATTAAATAACAGATCATCTTCGACGACTCCTTGCCCGACATTATGAATGATGAGCGGCGTGCCCCATTGTGATGTCTTGTCAGAGACAATGCCAATATGCGGTAATCGTCCGCCGAGACGCCAGCTGACAATATCGCCGGGTCTATAATCTTCTGCATTTTTCGTCACAGGCAAGCTTGCCCCTTGGCGCTTGAGGTAAGCTTCAAGGTTCGGTACGCGACGGTGGTCTATATTTTTATCTGCACGCGTAAGGCCCCAGTTTTTGGGATACTCAGAGAAATTAACTTTCATATCTTCATGAACCGCTTTTTGGAAATCAAAGCGCAGCCCATCGCGGAAGGTGCGAATGATGACATCTGTGCAAACGCCCGTATCAGCAGAGACGTCTCCGCCAGGATAAGACAGTTTTACATATTTCGGGTCATAGCGAATATCCAACAAAGTCCGCGCCTGCGCTGTGTCGACAAGCTTTTCGGGGAGGGGCTGAAACCCTGCGCCGTTACCCGCAAAAGAGGCAGGGGCAAAACACAATAGGCTTGCGAGCAGTGATAGGCTTATAATGCGCCGCATGTTTTTCGTCCCCGTTGATAGTCTTTATTGGCAAAAATGGTGTTTAATCTCATTTGTGGTTCTAATAAGGCTATATTAAAAGAGATTTAAGCATGGAGGATATTGTGAGTCTATTCTTATGTGCAGCACTATAATTGTTTGTAAGGTTTCACCCATCTATGGACACGTTTCCCCAAGGCTTTGCCCATTATCCGGGCTATTTTTCACCCGCAGAGCAACAGGCTTTAATTACGGCGGTTAAAGAGGGTGTTGACGTGGCCCCCTTTTATATTCCGCGTATGCCGGGTACAGGCCAGCCCCTGTCTGTGGCGATGAGTAATTTCGGAACGCTCGGCTGGGTCACAGATAAAAGGGGTTACCGCTATGATCCTGTTCACCCTAAAACCAAAGCGGCGTGGCCCGAGATACCGCCCGCGCTGTTGGATTTGTGGCGGGACGTGACAGATTTCCCTGACAGTCCCGAAGCTTGTCTGATTAATTGGTACAGAGAGGGGAATAAGATGGGCGCGCATATTGATAATGACGAGCGAGAAGCGCGTGCGCCGATTGTATCCGTGTCGCTCGGGGACCCCGCTTTGTTTCGTATTGGCGGCCCCACGCGAGGCGGCTCGACCAAGGGGCTTAAATTATTCTCAGGCGATGTGGTTGTTATGGGAGGGGAGAGCCGCTTTTGTTATCATAGCGTATCTAAGATTTTCTACGGCCAAAGTGCGCTCGTCCCGCGCGGGGGGCGGATTAACCTCACGATGCGCCGTGTGCGGCCTTTGGGGAGTGATTTTAAATGAACGATGTACAGTTATTTATTTCAGGAGCTGTTGCTTTTAAGATAGCAGCAAAAGCATTTTTGAATGCTGATAGAGCAGATGTTGGAGGATGTTTTTTTTGGAACGCTTATTATTACAATATTTGTTTATCGTTCGAGCTTTCCTTGAAATGCTTTTTAGCACATTCTGGTTTTGACCCTAATACAATGAAACATAAAATCGGCCATGATTTGATGAAGGGTTTAGACGCAACGATTGACAATGGGTTCAAGCCACATTCGGAGGATATAAAGCCTCTTATAGAAATTCTAGGCCCGCCATATCGTTCACATGAGCTGAGATACTTAAAAAACCAACCCCTGATTTTACCGCATTCAGAGGAACAGACCTTAGAATTACTCACAAAACACCTTGAAGCAGTAGTTTCTCAAATAGGATTTGATAAAAGTTATGCTACTTTAAAGATGTAGCGTACCCTTAAGGTAAATCTGGGTCATCACCCTTTGGCGATATGTTTTGAAAATCAAATTTCTCTGTATCGAGCAGATGCGACGGCCTGACGTGGCCTAAAGCGCGGAGCATGCTGGCCTTAGTTCCGGGGCGGTCATGTTCCCATTGGCGCAGCTCAGCGGCAATACGTTGGCGCTCCAGCCCGTCTTGCGACCCACACAGATTGCAAGGAATAATCGGACACTCAAGTGCCGCTGCATACCTTGCGAGGTCCGACTCTGACGTTTCAATCAGCGGCCGCAACACTGTTACGTCCCCCGCATCATTGAGCAATTTCCCCGGCATCGCCGCGAGACGCCCGCCGCGCGTGAGGTTCATCATAAAGGTCGCGAGGCTATCATCCATATGATGACCAAGAACAACCGCGTTGCAGCCTTGCTCTCGCGCCACACGGTAGAGAATACCACGCCGCAAACGTGAACACAGAGAACAAAAGGTTTTCCCTTCAGGGACTTTATCCATAACGATGGAATAAGTGTCTTGTGTTTCAATATGAAACGTCACGCCAAGACTTTTAAAATAATCAGGCAGTATGTGATCAGGAAAGCCGGGTTGCTTTTGGTCAAGATTACAGGCGATAAGCTCTACAGGCAGGTCGCCGTGCGCTTTTAGGTCGAGTAATATCCCTAGCAAGGCATGGCTATCTTTGCCGCCTGATAGGCAGATCAACCATTTTTGCGGCGTGTCTGTATTCTTAGTGACCATGCCAAAACGCGAGATGCTATTCCCTGCTTGGCGACGCAGGCGTTTACGTAAGCGATTGAAATTAGTCGATTGCGGTGCGCGGGCAAACAGGTTTTGCGCTATTTTCTTATAGCTCACGTGTGCGTTATCATGATGCGAGGTTCTTTTTTGCGCCACGCTTTCAGGCGTAATGTCAGTCATCTGGTTCATGATGGCTTTACAATCCCCTTAGCGCTTAAAGTCAAGTCTTTGTCGCCGGGCATAAAGCGAGCGACGGTTTGCCATGATTTAGATATGGGATTAAGAATTAAAATTCGGGAGCCGCGCCGTTTTCGAGAGTTTACGCTAAAGAGACAATCATGGCTTATAAAATAGGGCTTGAACTTAAAAGTAAAGCGGACTGAAAGCTGAAATCAGTATTTATACCGGCGACCTTCTCGCTCTCCGTGGAGAATATAATGGGTCGTGGCCTTAACGCCTGCTAACTTTACGTCTGGGTTAAGGATTAAATATACCTTGTTGTCGAAATCTTTTGGAAGCGCTTTTTTCCCCTTAATGTAAGATATTGAACGTAAACTAAATTTTGCAAAAACCAATACAACAGCGATAAAAGCTAACAATATAGTCATAAAAAACAGCAGTTTAATAAGGTTAACCCAAATAGTTTTATAGATAGGTTGTTTGCCCAACTCTTTTTTAGGGTGATATAAATTGTTGGCTTGGACGTCCGATTTAATGAGCTTATTTTGATCAATATTCGCGGCGACTTTAACATATGGTGTCTCTACGGGTGGAATAGTCGCTTCAATAGCTAATGTAAGATCTGTCTGATCATTTAAACGATCATATCTGCGTACACCAACTTGTTCATCTATATATTTATTTAATCCAACCTTGTTTTTTTCTCGTTTACCTTTGGGAGTATTTATAATGGCAGCGGCGACCACTTGTTCATTTATATATTTGTTTGTTTGAATCTTGCTTTCAGGCTTTACGCCCCTAGATTTAACAGGCTCTTTGTGCGCAGGTTTTATCGTAGAGTTTACGCCGTTGATATTCTGTAAGGCAATTAAATATTGCTTCGCTTGGCTATGCCCTTTCTTAGAGGCGTAATAAAAGAAACGCTCTGCAATGACTTGACCTTGCGCTGAATGTGAATTGTTGAAGTGTGATAAGCCTAATTTAAATAATGCATCCGCATCTCCTGCTTTCGCGAGACGGATTGTTTCAATCTTTTCGGCATAATTTACCTTAACCCATCCCGTTTGAGCATTTGCATTGAAATGCAAAAGCAGAGATGCCGTTAGACACACTAGCATATATTTTATTAATCTAATCACTGAAGCCCCAAGCTCTCTTTTGGTTTTTTACACCATAAGACTTAATACATTAACATATTATTTTTCACATTGCAAATCATGCTATCAACGCAAGTTTCGCGCCAGATTTGTGGCTTAGTTAGTTTGTCTTGACTATATAGGTAGAATGGCTGGAGATCGTAAATCTATCTTGCAAATCACTAACAGAAAACAATCAAATCTTTACATATGCAACAATGTGCATATATAGTAAATTCCATTAAAACGGAGCACCCTCATGAACAAAAGAGACTTTGACCTTATTATTTACGGCGCGAGTGGATTCACGGGTCGCCTAGTGGCTGAGTATTTACAGGCAGAATATGGAGGTTCGGATTTAAAGTGGGCGATGGCAGGGCGCTCTGCTAAAAAGCTTGCAATGGTGAGAGATGAAATGGGTATCTCTAACGATATTCCGATTATCGCAGCTGACGCGACGGATGCGGACTCGCTCGCGGCGATGGCACAGCAGGCGAAGGTTATTATCACCACCGTAGGCCCTTACCAAACTTACGGAGAGCCTTTGGTGAAAGCGTGCGTTGTGGCCGGGACGGATTATGTTGATTTATCTGGCGAGCCATTATGGATGAAAGATATGATCGTCAAATATGACGCGCCTGCAAAAGAAAGCGGTGCGCGTATTGTCCATTCTTGCGGATTTGACTCCGTGCCCTTTGATCTAGGTGTTTTCTATACACAAGAGGCCGCTAAAATCGAATTCGGCGCACCGTGCCGTGAAATTCGAGGTCGAGTGCGCAAGATGAAAGGTACATTTTCTGGTGGAACCGCGGCAAGCTTCAAAGAAACAATGGTACGTGTCATGAAGGACCCCTCACAGCTTGCGGCGCTTAAAGATCCCTTTTCTCTGTCAGGTGAGTTTAATGGGCCGCACCAACCCGCAGGCCATAAGGTGACCTATGAGGATGATCTGAAATCATGGGCTGCGCCGTTCATCATGGCGGCTATCAATACGAAAAACATTCACCGCTCAAATGCGCTTATGGGTCATGCTTACGGAGAGGACTTCCTTTATTCTGAAATGATCTTAACAGGTGATGGGGAGCAAGGTGAGGCGGTCGCCAACCACGTTGCTACGGATGATTCTATGGCAAAGAACCCGCCTAAACCCGGGGAAGGCCCGTCAAAAGAAGAGCGCGAAACAGGGTTTTATGATGTTCTATATGTAGGACAGACCGCAGACGGACAGACAATTATGACGAGTGTCTCAGGCGATAAAGATCCGGGTTATGGCTCGACCTGTAAGATGATTGCGGAATCAGCGATTTGTCTCGCACGGGATGTAGACCGATCTGAGACAGGTGGTGGTGTTCTAACCCCTGCTCCTGCGATGGGCAATAAGCTGATCGCGCGGCTGATGGAACATGCAGGGCTTACATTTAAGCGCGAAAGTTAACCCGCCAAGTTCTATTCAAATATGAATAGCTTGTGCGTTTCAATTTGAAGGTATATTCAAAATTATATGAACAATTGGTCAGACTATCCTATTTTCCTCGCTGTTGCAAAGTCAGGCAGCCTTACAGCGGCGGGCCGTAAATTAGGTCTATCGCAACCGACAGTAGGCCGGCGGTTGCGCGCCCTCGAAGAGCATTTCGGGACAGCTTTGATTACAAAAAAAGATGGCGCGCTTGTCGTAACAGAATTTGGCATTAAAGTTCTCGATAATATCAACCGTATGCAAGATGAGGTCGATGCGATTGACCGTTCTCGGGCGTCTCTTGACCGCTCACCGTCGGGTGTAGTGCGTTTGTCATCTTCTGAAGGATTGGGAACGATTTGGCTCCCATCCGTTTTGCATAAATTTAGAGATACAAATCCTGATGTGTTTATCGAGCTTGGCATCGGGTTTCGGGATTTTAATCTTGCCCAAAGAGAAGCCGACATTGCGCTGCGTTGGCGTGGGCCGGGTCATCAAAATAGTCTTTATGGCCGTAAGGTCGCGTCTGTTAACTTTGGCCTTTTTGCGTCAGAAACTTATCTTGCAGCAAAGGGTGAGCCGAAATCCGTTGCGGAGCTCCAAGATCATGATGTCGCGGTTGTGATGATGAAAGATGATTTTCCTATATGGCTGAACGAAGGCAAGGGCGATACGCCGTTGCCGCCGCGCGTGACGTTTCGCACGGATAATGTCTGGGCGTTTACCAATGCGCTGACAATGGGATACGGCATTGGTGTTCTGCCCCTCAGCTCGCATTTGGCAACCGAAACTAGCGGTTTGCGTCAAATATTACCTGATGTCACTCAATGCGAAGAGCTTTGGCTTGTCGCCCATGAAGATTTGCGCAAAAGCCGCCGCATAAGGACTGTTTTTGATTATCTTGTTAAAGCGTTTAAAGTGGATACAGATCACTTTTTAAAAGGTAAGCCGTCTGCTTATGGGCCGCAAGCGATGGAAGTATCCCAGCCTTTAACAACCCCATCTTATGAGTCGCCGCCTATTGATGTGTCAGCAGACAATAAAGCGGCGCTAGTGAAATAACGCCGCGCTGGTAAAATAAGGCGGTGGGAGATTTAGATTTTCGCGGGGCCTGTAGAAACAGCCACCATCGCAGCACGGAGCGTCCTATCGCCGAGCTTAAAGCCAGTTTGCATAACTGTTGCTACGTATCCTTTGTCTTCATTAGACGGGATTTGTGCCACTGCTTGATGAACGTTTGGGTCAAATTTACTCCCCACGCCAGGGACAGCGGTGATACCGTGTCGAGCCAGGACGGCCATGAGGTTTTTCTCAGTGAGTTCCAGGCCATCAAGTAAGTTTTTGGCATTGTCGCCTAAAGAATCTCGAGCACTATCGTCAATCGTCATGAGGGCGCGAGCGAGATTGTCAGAAACCGATAAAACATCTTGGGCAAATCTTTCGACACCGTAGGTTTTTGCCGCTTGAACTTCACGTTCTGCGCGTTTTTTGACATTTTCGGCGTCAGCCATAGCCCGTAAAGCTTGATCTTTTAGCGTGGCCAGTTCAGTCGTTAGGCGCTCAATTTCGGCTTTGTCGCTAGTGTCTTCAGGCAGGTCACCGGCCTCTTCAAGGATAGCGGCTTTTGCGGCGTCCATGGCGTCGGATTTCACCTTGTCGATTTCGGCTTGTAACGCATCCAATTCTTTATCGCTGATTGGATCTATATCTGTTTCATTCTTTGGGTCTGTCATGGCCCTTATTCCTTATGTTTGTCCCTATTTAGGGTCTATCAATTTGCCAATCAACTGCGCAGTGTAATCTACCATGGGGATAACTTTTGCATAGTTAATCCGTGTCGGCCCAATGACGCCAACCGCGCCTATAATCTGTTGTTTCGTGTTGCGATAGGGGGCAATCACAACACTATGATCAGATAATGAGAAAAGAGGGTTTTCTGACCCAATAAAAATTTTAACCCCGTCCGCCGTTTGGGTTTGATCAAGCAGATCAATCAAGCCTTCTTTGCGTTCCAAATCATCAAATAACATCTGTATGCGTTCAATATCAGCTTGCGCTTCAAGGTTGCCCAAGAGCTGAGATTGGCCACGAATGATTAGGCGGCGCTCGGCCTTTTGGTTATTAGCCGACCCTGTCCAGTCAGCGAGCCCTTGCTCGATAAGCTTACTCGCTGCGGCGTCGAGCGCGGCGCGGCCCGTCTCAATATCTGCGAGAATGTCTGTACGTGCTTCATCCAGTTGCCGCCCTTTAAGGCGTGCCGAAAGGAAATCACCTGCGCGCTCTAAGCTCGCTGCAGGGAGGCCTTGGAGGCGGGGCATCAAGCGATTTTCCACGCGCCCATCGCCGTAAACTAAAACCACAAGGGCTTGTCCGTCATCAAGGGCGATAAATTCCACATGTGTGATTGGGCTTTGCGGGGTGGTCTTTTTGCTCGGTGTTAGGACGAGCCCCGCACCGCCAGCTAATCCTGCTAAGAGGGTTGAGGCTTGCGTAAGTAGCGTATCATTATCTTGGAGGCGTTGGCTTAACCGCGCACTAAGAGCTTGTTGTTCTGGCTCCAGATTGCCAACTTGCAATAGCCCGTCAACAAACAGGCGAAGACCGCGGTGAGTTGGGATGCGGCCTGCACTGACGTGGGGCGATGCGAGCAGTCCCATGCGCGTTAAATCCGACATAGTATTACGGATGGTCGCGGGAGATAAAAACAGCCCACTTTCGAGCGCTAGCGTGCGTGACCCCACAGGCTGTCCCGTCGAGAGAAACGCCTCAACAATGTCCCGGAACACGTCCCGAGCGCGACTATCCATATCGGAAAGACTAAAATGTGGCGGAATACGCGTCATGCTCGGGATGTGGGGAGTGAGGGGCAAAGAATCAAGACATATATTTTTGATAATTTCTCTTTTACTTATCGAGACGGCGTGGCAAAGCTGCGGCACTTAATTCCTGATCGGAGCTTTCTATGACACAGCCAACACGCCCAAATGACCGCGCTCTAGATGCGCTCCGTAATGTGAGCCTCACGCCAAGTGCGGCCAAATATGCAGAAGGATCATGCCTCGCTAAATTTGGCGATACTCATGTTCTATGTACGGCCTCGGTTGATGAGAATGTCCCGCGTTGGATGCGCGGGTCTGGTAAGGGATGGGTGACGGCTGAATATGGTATGCTCCCGCGCTCGACCCATACGCGTAATAACCGCGAGGCGGCACGCGGCAAACAAGGCGGACGCACCGTTGAAATTCAACGCCTGATTGGGCGGAGCTTACGGGCGGCGATTGATCTTAAAAAACTCGGCGAGCGCCAAATTATTGTTGACTGCGACGTGATGCAAGCGGACGGCGGCACACGCACAACGTCTATCACAGGCGCATGGGTCGCACTTTACCAAGCCTGCCAAGGTCTGGTTGATCAAGGACTTCTAAAAGAAAACCCCGTCACAGATTGCATGGCTGCTGTGTCTTGCGGGATTGTTGACGGAACCTGCCGTCTTGATTTGGAATATACCGAAGATAGCGCGGCGCAAGCGGACGCGAATTTCGTGCTGACAGAAACAGGCGGCATGATCGAAGTGCAAGCCAGCGCGGAAGATACACCGTTTAGCCCTGAGCAAATGGCAGAGCTTATGCGGCTTGCTAGCAAAGGGATTGGCGAGATTTGTGCCCTGCAAAAGTCAGTTCTTGGACTTTAGGCAGATTACTCAATAAAAAATCTATTCGGCGGCGATCTTGTTTTCTGTGAAATCATCTTCGGCGTCGGGCTCATAGACTAAAATGTCGGCAGGCTGACAATTAAGCTCACGACATAGGGCGGAGAGTGTAGAAAATCTGACTGCGCGCGCCTTGCCTGTTTTTAAAATAGATAGATTAGCGAGTGTGATACCCACACGCTGCGCCAGTTCGGTGAGCGATATACGTCGGTCTACTAAGACCTTGTCGAGATTAACACGGATCGCCATTAGATTGTCAGCTGCTGTTCTTGACGCAGCGCCGCGCCGTGGCGGAAGACTTCCGCGACAGTGGCAATAACAAAGACAAGGAACCAGCTTGTAAAGCGGATATCCAGATCAAGCGTCATCGCATCAGAAGGTTCCATTACAGTAATCATCGTGCTTGCTACCATACGGAAAGCTTCGGTGAGTGCAAGGATGATCCAGATTTTACGCAGCCGATTTATGTTTTCTGGGACAAAGGGATCGCCGGTTATAAGTGTGACTAAAAGCCGTTTGAGGAGGTAGGCTATAACAATGAAAGCGCCTGCGATTAGGGCCCCGCTAAAAGTGGATAGAATCAGTGTTTGACGACTCAATTCAGATGTCTGATTACCGTCAAGGCCCTTAAAGCTTGCGCTGTCTTTCATAGTATTGAAAAAATTATCGGAGAATGAGAACCCAAGGCCCAAGAGTAAGGCGCTAATAGAACTTACAATCATCATAATCATCAGCGCGCTTAGAAGCACACTGAAAATACGGACTGTATTACTTTGCTTTGTCGGTACGATAATTTCGTCAACCATTTCTCACCCTTTCACTTAAGTTATCGATAAACAATAATAAGCGCGATGGCAAGAGCTGAATGAATGAAACACAGAGAGTTTATCATTTAAAATGCAATGCACTCATGATAGCTGCATATTCAAACCCGTGGAAGAAGACTATGCCTAATACTAGCTTGAGCCAACTTGTTGTCGCCTCTCATAATGAGGGCAAGGTGCGTGAAATTCGTGATCTTCTACTTCCTCTCGGCGTGCAAACGATCAGTGCAGCTGAGTTGAACTTGCCCGAACCCGAAGAGACGGAAACCACCTTTGCAGGCAATGCAAAGCTTAAGGCCGTGGCGGCGGCGCAAGCGTCAGGCCTTCCAGCTCTATCAGATGATAGCGGTTTGGCTGTGGACGCACTGGACGGCGCGCCCGGTATTTACGCCGCCCGTTGGGCACAAAAGCCGAAACGAGAAGGTGGTGGTCGTGATTTTCATATGGCCATGTGGCATGTGCAAGATCAAATTAGCGCGAAAGGCGGCCCGACGACGGCTCGCTTTATTTGCGCGTTGTGTCTGGCTTATCCGGACGGGTCGAGCTACGTTTATGAAGGTACGGTTGAGGGAAATATGGTATGGCCTCCGCGCGGCGATAAAGGCTTTGGCTATGACCCGACCTTCCAAGCGGTGGGTGACAGCCTGACTTTTGCTGAAATTGATCCTGCTGAAAAACATGCCAAGAGCCACCGCGCCGATGCTTTTGCAAAGTTCCTTAAGGCTCAATTTCCGAATGAATAGCCAACCGCTCGCTATTTATGTGCACTGGCCTTATTGTGCGCGCATCTGCCCCTATTGTGACTTCAACGTCTATAAAGACCGAGATGATGATCATTTAGTGCAGTCGATTTGTGACGATTTGACCGCGTGGCGCGCGTGGAGCGGAGAGCGAAATGTAAGCTCGGTTCACTTTGGCGGGGGAACACCGTCGCTGATGGCGGGCCCTGATTTGGATAAAATCGTAACAACTATCGACCGCCTTTGGGGATTAGGCAATGCCGTTGAAATAGGCTTAGAACTCAATCCCAATAATGCGGCTTTGAGTAAGTTGGATGCGTTTAAAGCGGCGGGCGTGACCCGCGTATCATTTGGCGTACAGAGTTTTTACGATCCCGCGCTCAAACAATTAGGCCGTGACCATGATGGTCAAACCGCTACCGCTGCGCTCACCCAAGCGGCGGCTATTTTCCCGTCCGTTTCTGCTGATTTAATATTTGGCTGGCACGGGCAAACGGAAAGCTTACTGTCTCGTGACCTTGAGCAATGTCTGGATCTCGGCCTTACCCATATGTCGACTTATCAATTAACCATCGAAGACGGGACGGCCTTTGCCAAGGCCGAAGCGCGCGGCGAGGTTAAGGCTGTTGACGATGACCGTAGCGCGGACTTCTTTGATCTTATTCGTGAGCGTTTAATCGAGGGCGGCTTTGATCATTATGAAGTGTCTAATTTCGCCAAGCCTGATCACCGCTCCGCACATAATCTCGCCTATTGGCGCGGTTATGATTATGTCGGCGTCGGGCCGGGTGCACACGGACGGTTAAGTGTTGACGGTACGCGCTTTGCCACAATTAGCGCTATGCGCCCGCGTGACTACCAAGAGCGCGTAGGACAAGGAATCGGACTTGAGACGAAAGAGAGCCTAAGCCCCGAGGCGCACCGCGATGAATATGTGTTGATGGGGCTGAGAATATCTGAGGGTATATCTTACGCGCGTGCTCAAAATATCTATGACGACCCTATTTTTAATGAGCGTGTTAAAGATTTATGCAATCAAGGTTACCTCACCTGTGCTCAAGACCGACTGATCGTGCCGCCGCATCGCCGCCCTCTGTTAAACCGTATTACGGAAAAACTCTTAGCGGGTTAAGGGCTTGATTAAGAGGGGTCTGTTACGCTGCGCGGGGCAGGAACGAGGGTGCGAATACGGCCATTTTGAATTTCATAAATGGCGAGACCGCGATCAGGCGTTCCGTTCGCGCGGAAGCGAACAAGCCCATCGATACCGTAAAACCCGTTTTGATCTTGCACACGATTGTGCCGTGTTTTTGGATCACCATTGGCAACAAAATGGGCAATATTTACGGCGTCATAGGCAAGGCTTGCAAGACGTCCTGCGTCTTGACCGTAAAGTTGATCATAACGGGTTTGGAACTTTTGACGCTCTTCAATGTCAGGGCCGGCAAAGATACCGCCGTTAAGGGCAGGCTCTTGGGCCGAATCTTTATCTTGCCATTGACCTGTCCCCAAAAATTGAACCTTGCGAAGATCGTCTTCATAGAAGGTCAGCAGCGGGGCCAGAGTCCGCAGGGCAATTCCGCTTTCTGGCAATATGATAGCTTCAAACGCCATCGGGTCTGTCTCTTCGCGGGTTTCTTCGATCTCGGCAAAATATCGTGCCAAGCTTTGCGCTGGGGCTTGCATGGCGGATATATCACTGCCCTGATAGGTTTCAGATGCTGTAATTTCTGCTCCACTCGCCGTTACAGCGCGCTCGTAAGCGGCTTTAACGCGTCGTGCATAGGCACTGTTTGGTCCAAGATAGGCAAAACGCGTGACCCCCGTTTCACGGGCATGGGCAACAATTCGTTCAATTTCGGCTTCGGGTGGAAAGCTTAGTAAATAAGCGCCATTACCTGCCGCGCGTTGGTCCGTAGAAAAGCCAATGACTGGAATGCCGGCACGGGCGGCTGTAGTTTTCGCCTCTCGTACAGAGGCTGATAAAATGGGGCCGACAATAACGTCCACGCCAGCTTCGATAGCTTTCTTTACAGCGTCTCGTGTTCCAGAACTATTGCCTTTTGTATCAAAAGGCACAAGCAATGTGTCAGCATTTTTCTGGTTGAAGACAGCCATTTGTGCGGCTTTAAGTAAGCTATCAGATTCGGCACGAAGCTGAGCCCGACTTGACGAGAAGGGTAAAATGATGGCGATACGTTTAATGTCACGACCCGCCATATGAGGCGGGGTTAATCCCTCGCGAAAGCTAGGTTCAACGGTTTCTACTTTAACGTCATCTTCGACTTCATCCGTTTGGGTTGGGACGTTGACCTCTTTCGGGGTATCTTGCGGAGCAACAGGGCGCTCAATCACAGGCCTTGGTTGATTTGGGTTTGGATTGGGTTCTGGTGTCGTTTCGCAAGCTATAAGCCCGATCATGGATAGGGCAAAAAGCAGCGGTTTGAAATAACTCGCGGAAAGCCATTGATTCTGACGATCAAAACGCGTCATAGTTTAAACCTCTTTTATAACTTGCGACATACATTATGACGTCACCTGACCCTATTATAAGCCCTGCAACCACAAGGCAATTACAAAGTGGATTTGATCACAGCCCTTTCGCTGAAGACGCGAAATTAGCGGCGGGACTTTATATTGTCTCAACGCCAATTGGAAATTTGCGCGATATTACTTTGCGTGCCCTCGATATTTTGGCGAATGTCGATCATATATTAGCCGAAGATACGCGCCAAACGGCTAAATTACTCGCTCATTATAAAATCAAAACTCCTCTATCAGCCTATCATGACCATAATGCGGCGAAACGTGTACCAAAACTTGTTGAATCCCTACAAGAGGGGGCCATCATGGCCCTTGTTAGTGACGCGGGGACACCGCTTGTCTCAGATCCGGGGTATAAACTTGTTAGTGCGGCGATTGAAGCGGGTATCCATATTAGCCCTATTCCGGGCGCATCGGCGGTACTCGCAGCTTTAACTTTATCGGGCTGCCCAAGTGAAAGATTTAGCTTTGGCGGATTTCTGCCCCCTAAAATAACCGCACGCAAACGGTGGCTTGAGACCTATCTTACCACGCCGGGCACTTTGATTTTTTTCGAAACAGGCCCACGTTTACTGGCAAGTCTGTCTGATATTGAAACGGTTTTGGGCAACCGCCCTGTTGCGCTAACGCGTGAATTGACAAAGCGTTATGAGGAGGCGCGCTATGGGTCTGTGACAGAGCTTATGCAAACGGTGAAAGATGACCCACCGCGCGGAGAGCTCGTGATTTGTATTGGTCCCTCAACAGAATCGGGCGTTTGGGATGAGGCGCAAGTTATTGCCGCCCTGACGGAGGTCATTGATGAGCTCGGCGTTAAGCGGGCCGCGACGGCGGTGGCGCAAAACTGTGGATGGAAAAAACGTGATGTTTACGCGCTCGCTTTGCGTATGAAGGATGAGTAAAAGTCGGAAAACACAGGCAGAGGCTTCAGGACGTCGCGCCGAGCGTTGGGCTGCGGTTCTTTTACGGTTTAAAGGCTATTCTATTATAGCCAGCCGCGTAAAAACGCCTCATGGCGAAATAGATATTATCGCGCGTAAGGGCCGTACCTTGGTTTTCATTGAGATTAAATATAGACAAAATCCGAAATCTTTATTGGCAAGCTTCACGCCGAACGCTCAAGCCCGTATTACGAAGGCTGCATCTTATTATGTGAGCCGAAACACACGCTATCAAGCCTTAGCTCAAAGATTTGACCTGATTATGATGAGTCCATGGGGCGTTTTTCCTTACGGGAATTTTCGGCATATGGTTGATGCGTGGCGAGCATATTAAAGCCTGTTAAGTTTTGAGTTTATTAAGACGGTGATAACCATTTTTAGCCATATATGCGTTTATGAAAAAATTAACCTTAATATCAGCGCTCGCTATATCGCTTTCACTTTCTGCCTGTGCCGTCACAACGGCAGGCGTAAAACCAGGGGATGAACGAAATCTCAGCCGATCTATAAATGATATTAGTATCGAGCGCGTGATTGAGGCTCGCCTGAAACGTGCAGATGGATATGACCTTAGCAAGGTTGATGTTGAAGTCGCTGAAGGCATTGTGGTTTTAGCAGGTCGGGTTCCGACACCTGAAGACAGCATTGAAGCAGAACGTATTGCTTGGTCAGCTCCTCATGTGGATGAAATTGGCAATGAGATTATGGTTGGGGCTGAAGGCCGTAGTATTCTCCGCGGGACGAAGGATGGTGTTTTAGGCTCTTCTGTCAGGACGCGTTTGATTGCAGATAAAACAGTGAAAGCCAGAAATATTAATATAGAAGCGCGAAACGGCATTGTTTATTTGCTGGGCGTAGCGCGAAGCCCTGAAGAGCTTGAACGTATCGCATATATTGCCAGCACAACACGCGGAACTCGTGAAGTTGTTTCGTATATTAAAATACATGACGGGGTTAGCGCCGCGCCGCCGCAAGACTATGCAGGAGCCAATGCAATTCCTTATGCACCAGACGTTAACACAACTATTGCGCCACAGAGAGCCTTACCAGACTTTTTATCTGAAACGCCCCAAGGTTTAGCAGTAGATGGTTTAGCAACACAGGGTTTAGCCGCTGCAACTGCACCGACGATTGACCCTTTAGCGCCTTACTACCGCGACCCTTTAACGGGGGAGCGTATAGACTTAGACCCAACAACAGGAACGATACCTTTCCAAGCTCCGCAAGCGAGCGCTATTGCGAAAATCGCTCCAGGTCTGCAAGCGCCAACGGAATTTCCGAGTGATGATGAACTTGGCCGTTACCGCGTTGGGACCCCCGGTGAAGCTGTATCCGTCATTGAAAGTGCGCCATATTATATTGACCCCGTTACGGGCAAACAAATTCCTGTAAACTGGGTCCGTTAGGTCGCGCCGCCGAGGTGGCGGGCGAGATCATCTTTACCGGTTCCCAAAGTTAAGCCGTTCGGCCCCTCTACAACAGGCCTTTTCATGAGCGTAGGATGAGCTTGCAACAGCTCTAGGGCTGTGTGCTCGGCATTATTTTTTTCATCATCACTTAGGCCGCGCCATGTGGTTGAGCGACGGTTAATTAACTTATCCCAGCCAAAAGCATCGAGAAAATACGATAAAGTTTTTGCGTCAAGCGGCGTTTCGCGCACATCAACCGCTGTAACATCAAGGTTTGCGGCGGTGAATTGTTTGAGGACTTTTCGGCAGCTATCGCAAGCCTTCAAATGATAGACAGTGATGGACATATTAAATTCTAGATATAAGTGTTAGCGAGGTCACGCGAATTAATCTCTGTGGTGACGAAATTTATAATATCATTATAGACGTCTTTGCGGCAAATATCATTATGAATTTCATGATAAGCCTTTTCAAATGTCCGCAATGACGTGTCGGGGCCACTACGGGATTTAAACTCTATTGTCGCGGCGCAATCGGTTACAGCGTCAGCTTCACCATGCATCAAGAGCAAGGGCGCCTTCCATTGATCGGCACGCGCAAGAGCGCTCGCGCCGTAATCAATCATATCAAGAGCTAGAGCGGGTGATAATTTTCCGTGTATGAGCGGATCATCTTCATAGGCCTTAGCTTCTGACGGCAGGGTTGATATATCTTTTCCGCTAACTTTCTTTCCGAAGGTGAGGTTAGGCATAAAAGTTCGAAGCGCCATCATTAAGGGCCGTAATATTTCAGGCGCTGGCTTTGCTAAACGCAGCAGCGGTCCTGTTGCAATATATCCCATAATTTGAGGAAGATCGCGGGTCAGTTTATAATTCAATACGATACTGCCACCCATGGAGTGACCCATAACGAAATGAGGAATATCAGGAAAGCGTTGCCGTGTGTCTTTAACTAAGGCGTCAACATCTCCGTAAAAATCAGAAAAATTTGATATATGACCGCGCTTCCCCTCTGACAATCCATGTCCTCGAAGGTCGATAGCGTTCAGGGCTATGCCTGTTTCGTTCAAGGTTTTAGCGATATGGGCGTATCGTCCGCTATGCTCTGAAAAACCATGCACAAGACTAATAACTGCACGGCAATCTTGCGGCGCGAAATTAGGACAAAACACCCGTCCGTTAAGACGAAGCCCGTCCGTTAAACTGTCTATTTTATATTGATCCATCTTGCGCCCTTATGTGGATTTTATAGCCGTCCCATAAGCTAATATTTCAATTCCCTTACCTGCACCTATGCTGGCGGATTGAATTTTAATATTATATATGTCGTTAGCCCCTAAGTTTTTAGCTTGGGTTTTAAGGCGAATTAGGGCATCGCGCCGCCCTCGGTCAAGTAAATCTGTATAATTACAATGCTCACCACCCGTTAGCTGTGTTAATGTGGCTAAAAATCGTTGGAAGACATCAATAGATAAAACAAGCGATGCATTTAGCATATGAGCCGTCATGTTTGCGTCATTATTTGTACCCTTATATTTTACATTATGTAGTCTTATTTGCTTTAGGTCTGTTTCGAAGCGGTCCAACCGCGTACGGTGATTGCGAATTTTGATACGGCCAAACATCCATCCAATGAGTAGAAGAAGAATTGGCCATCCGACGGAAAGTAAAAATGACATCATATTAGTCGACAATCACGGCTGTACCGTAGACATAAAGCTCTGACGCGCCTGCGCTCACGGAGGATGTCGAAAACCGAATATTGACCACGGCATTGGCCCCCATTTCTTCGGCGGCCTCGACCATGCGGTCAACGGCCTGTTGGCGCGAATCCGTTAAGAGTTCTGTATAAGCATGAAGCTCGCCGCCGACGATATTTTTAAGGCTAGAAGCAATATCACGGCCAATATGTTTGGCTCGTACCGTATTACCTTGAACCAGACCCAGATGTGTTGTGACCTGTTTACCAGGGATGTGCTCAAGATTCGTCAGGATAACATCACTCATAGGTTAGCTTTCTTGTTTTCTGACGAGAATGTTACAGGAAACCCCCGATTAAATATAGGCCCGATTGAGTGTTGGCTTGAAAAAACAATCCATCTGCGGCATGTCAACGCTAGGAATTTCAGGAGCTCCCTATGACCCCTCGCCCGCAAAACCTTCGAATTGCCTTTCAAATGGACCCGATGGAAACCGTTGATATTAACGGCGACACTACCTTTGCTCTGGCCGAGGTGGCCCAAGCGCGCGGCATGAGCTTATTTGAGTATGGCCCTGAACATTTGATTTATGATCAAGGCAGAATTAAAGCGCACGCGCGTCCGATGACGGTTCGCCGTGAGATGGGTAATCATGTCACCTTTGAAGACCGCCGCATGATTGATTTGGTCGAGGACATAGACGTCGTTTGGATGCGCCAAGACCCGCCGTTTGATATGGCCTATATTACGGCGGCGCATATACTCGAGCGGCTCAAGGGAAAAACCCTCGTTGTGAATGACCCAGAGTGGGTGCGCTCTTGCCCCGAAAAAATCCTGCCACTGGATTATCCTGAGCTGATGCCAGAAACGCTGATTACGCGCAGTAAGCTGGCGATTGATGAATTTCGCGCGGTGCATAAAGACATCATCCTTAAGCCGCTGTTTGGTAATGGCGGAGCAGGCGTGTTCTTGGTCAAACAAGGCGATGGTAATTATTCCTCCATTTTGGAAATGTTCTTTGAAGGCTCCCGCGAGCCGATTATTGCCCAAGCTTTCCTCAAGGACGTGGTCAAAGGCGATAAGCGTATTATCATCATTGACGGTGAGGCGGTGGGCGCAATTAACCGCGTCCCACAAAAAGGCGAAACGCGCTCTAATATGCATGTCGGCGGTGAGGCGGTTCCGACAGACTTGACCTCAGGCGACCGTAAAATTTGCGACGCCATTGGCCCTATGCTGAAAGCGCGCGGACAAATCCTTGTGGGGATTGATGTGATCGGTGACAAAATGACCGAGATTAATATTACCTCCCCAACGGGTGTGCAGGAACTGAAACGCTTTAGCGGCATTGATGCAGCAGCCCTGTCATGGGATGCGATTGAGCGGAAGCTTGCCTAACTAAACAGCGAAAGCTCGCATAGTTAGCTCGCCTCGTTATAAGTCTTGAACATCCACCTGAGGCGTAAACTTAAAAGAATAGCTGAACACACAAGCCCGAGCAGTAAGCCGTACCAAACGCCTTTTGCGCCAAGCTCTGTGTGCAGTCCGAAATAATAAGCGGCGCTAAAACCCACGACCCAATAGCTTATGCAGGTCAGCATCATCGGCCAGCGCACATCTTTCATGCCGCGTAGCAATTGATTGGCCGCGACCTGCGTGGCGTCAAATAACATAAAGCCAACGGCGATGGGCAGGAAACTCACCACTAAAGCCATAACAGCGGCTGCGTCGTTTACATGCTCTGTTATATAAATCGCGGCGACGGCCTCTGGCCATATAGCAACAGGAATCCCGATCAAGCTGATGGAACATATAGCTAGAACGAATGTCGCCTTGCTGACACGTTGCACGGCGGGTTTCGACCCCGCGCCTACCGCCAAGCCCATACGCGCGGCTCCCGCCATCGCAAACCCCCACGGCAACATGAAGGCGAGGGAGGACACATTTAAGGCGATATGATAGGCGGCCACTTCGAGGGCTCCAATCAAGCCGACTATTAAGATACAGGCATTAAATAACATGCCCTCGAAAAAGGTCGTGATGCTGATGGGCCACCCGAGGGCGAAAACTTCCTTGAGGCGCGCGGGATCAAGCTTGTGAAAATTGGTGAAAATTTGAAACGGGCGCGATGTCTTATCCCGATATACATAAGCCATGAACGTCAAGAACGATATGATCGTAGCAATTGTTGATGCGATCCCCGCGCCGACAAGTCCCCACGCAGGAAAGCCTAAAGCGCCGAAAATAAACAGCCAATTTAACAGCGCATTTAAAGCGATAGCGATGAGGACGAGCACAAGCGGCACGGTAGTTTTCCCAAGCACCGCAAGATAATTACGCAAGACCATAATGCCGAGGGCAAAGGGCCAGCCGAGCATGACGGCTTTAACGTAATGCCCTGCCTTTTGTGCTAACTCTTGGTCTTGCCCGAAAGCTATTAATACATGGTCAGCATTCCAACTGACGAGGAACACAAATGGCGTGAAAAATATTACCAACCAAAGTGCCGCGCGAACGGATCGCCGTGCGTCACGGTAATTAGTTTTATTTGCGCCTAAAGCTTGGCTGACCATGGGCGACACGGCCATAGCCGGTCCAAAACCGAGCATCCACATAGCGAAATAAACAATTAACCCAAGAGAAGCGGCGGCGAGGTCATACGGCCCCAAGCGGCCAATCATAATCACGTCAATTGTATAGATCGACATTTGCGCGAGTTGCGCGAGGGCCATAGGCCAACCAAGTTTGAACAAAGCCCAAAGCTCTGCGCGAAAGCTTGAAATATCTTCAGGCGGTATTTGGCCAACGGGAGCTGTTTGAATATCGGTCATGAGGTATATCTTTTAAAAATGAATGTAGAAAAATGAGGAGGCGAAACATCACCCAACACGAAAGGGGCGCTGATTAGAGACAGAGTCCGCAAGGTCGTATGTTCATTTTTCCCTCCGTGCCGCACATTTCATTATGTCCGACTGTTAAAAGATGTATCGGCCTTACGCCCGAGATTTTAATTTGTCAAAAGAAAAGCGGAATAGGCGTGGATGTGGCCTGATGCTCGTTGTCCATTCGTGAGGGAGATCCCTGCCTTCGCAGGGATGAACGGAAGGTGTTAGGTCGCTTTCATCACCCAAATACCTCCCCCCCGCCTACCCCGACGAACGTCGGGGTCTCAGGCTTATCCCTCTCAATCCGTCATTCCTGCCTAAATCTTTCCCGCTCACCCCGTCGAAGGACGGGGTCTCATGCGTCTGGCGCTTTGCCTCGCGAGATCCCGACTTTCGTCGGGATAGACGGATTATAGTGTTTCGCCCACACGAAAATTTCCCGCACCTTTCAATGCAAGCTAGAGCGAGGTGGACAGCAGAGGCGGCAGGCCATGATGGTTACCAAACTTTGCGATTATTTTACATGACCTACGCCGCAGAACACATTGCCTGCGGCTGGCTAGGCAGAGCCTAACCACGCCGTCTGCGACTGGCTTTTTCAAAG
>JBDXGZ010000017.1:0-154659 GCA_039989855.1 Maricaulaceae bacterium
ATTTTATATTGAGCGATTAATAAGGAAATTTGAACTTAGTTTGCGACGAGCTTGCTTGTAGAATTTCGTAGTATAAGCTTGTAATTGAGTCTTTCAATTTTTGACTTATCTGGCGTTGGTTCCTGATTGCTTGAATTCTTGGAAATTAAAATTTCTGCGGCCCGCTTCCCAAACTCAAAGATGGGCTGTCGTACCGTTGTGATTTGGGGCCACATTTTTTCTGCAAGTTCAGAATCATCGAAACCTGCTATGGATAATTGCTCTGGAATTTTTATATTCCTTTTTAAAGCTGAAACGAGAACCCCTGCCGCCATATCATCATTTGCTGCAAAAACTGAGCTTGGTGGATTTGAGAGGTCGAGCATTTTTTCACCAGCAATCATGCCGCTAACAAAATCAAACTCTCCACAAAACACCAGTTTATCATCAAATTTTATATTTGCGTCTTCAAGAGCGCGCTTATAACCTTGGAACCGCTTATGCGTTGAGTCTTGATCTTCTAATCCGCGAACAAATGCAATGCGTTTATGCCCTAAGCTAATTAAATGATTGACGATGTCTCTTGCCGCAGCAAAATCGTCAATCAATATAGTTTCATTATTATCAGAGATATTATTAGGCCCGATTCGAATGATGGGAATCTTTAGTTCTGCGAGTGTGTTATTTATTATTTTATCATTATTATAAGGAGGTATCAAAATAAACCCGTCGGGCTTATTTTTTGCTACTAAGTTTTCACACCATTCAATCGTTTGTTCTGCTGTGTTTTCAGATGTTTCCAGCAAAGATAAAACTAATTTATAGCCGTGTTTTTGGCTAGTAAACAATGCCCCGGATTGAATGGCATTAACAAAATTACTATTTAATGTATGGGAAATAATGTGCAGCGCATAGCTACGATTGCTTCTGAGGTGTCGTGCCGAAGCACTGGGAATATAGCCCAGTTCTTTTACGGCTTTGAGGACTTTTTCACGAATATTATCTCGGACATGCGGCTCATTATTCAAGACGCGTGAGACGGTTTTAGTCGACACACCGGCCGATTTTGCCACATCAACCATCTTTACCATTAGATACCCTCAATATCAGACCGTATAACATAAATACGTTAGAATTCTTTACCACTGTTCTTGTGAAATACATAGCTTATTATATTATAAAGCTAGATGATTTTGTATTTATTGAACCATGCTTATCTATAATATTGAAAAGGTATTCTTTGCGGTAACTATCCGTTATAATGCGAAATATATCGCGCCCATAAAAAGCTGTTTAAGGTAATGCGTGCTTTGAGCGGATTAGTTGTTAGCTCTACAGCGCTTGGAATGCAGCCCGAATGTAAGGTGTAACCACGGTATATAATTAATTGATCTGGTTGTGCTTTTATTTCACCGATCATCTCATAACTTTCATTGGTGTCGTAGAAATAATCTCTGGCAGGAGGGCCGTAATCTGCCAAGTCATCTTGAAGGGCACGATTGTAAATATCTGTTCGGTCTTCAGTGATGGTTTCGAATCCTGTTCGTTTATGTTTGTAAAAGGCTGTACCTGAATTTTCTGGGGCTTGGATGTAGTGAACAATAGCAAAAAGCGAAGGATCATGTGCGTCATAATGAGGAAGACATTGAGCCATGGCGAGTTTATCTCTTGGGCGACATACAAGTGAGTAATTGCAACTCTCTAGTTCAATTTTTCCAGTAACGCCAAATATATTGGACATTAATTCAGTGAGTTCCTCCCCCCGAACACCTAGATAATTAGGGTCTTCATGAGCTTGAATTCCTGGGTAAAAGGCTTGGCCAACTTTATATTTTGCACGGTAGGCTCTTCGTTTTAACCGCTCTATACTTTCGGTGTAATTGTCTATGACAATAACGGGTTCTTGTTCGCTACCGAAACGTTTAATATCATATGATAACGGCTTTAAGCCCATAATGACCTTGCTTATAAATTTAATTTTTTTGACTATATACCATTCTGGATAATGGGTAACCCGTCATATCAGGTTTATTTTTTGTGTATTTCCCAATTCTTAAATTCAAAGTTCCTGTTGTCTATTAATAGCGACTTTGGGGTGGCTTCACTAAATGGAGAGTGTTTGGATTTAAGTTTTCATTATCTTATATATTATCGAGCTTGTATATTTGCACGCAGTGATGCGGTTAATCGGATTTTGAAACCCATAGATATATGGTCTACCGCCATACAAGTGTTGGGACGTGTATGGAGCGTCATGCGACACACTAGTTCAGACTTTGATGCCTTAAAAAACCTTTGAGTGAGCATATTGCATTATAATTTTCTTTCGTCTGAATCATTTAGTAAACCGATGCTGACTGACGTAGTGCTATCGCGCGGTTGAGGGCTTCCAGCTGTAGCGTAGTCTTCACCCGTAGTCCCGCTGGTAATCTATCTGGACTATAGACCCATAAAAATCGTAAGCAGAGCTAATCTTTCTTCGTCCAAGTATAATTTATATCACCTTATAACGATCATTTTAAATACGAGCCTTTGGCTTATTTTTTTGTTTTAAAGGACGGTTATATAAATTGACATGACAACCTTGTCATGTAATTCAATGTCAGTGTGTTCATGGAGTTTTAAATAAAATTGTTTTCAACTTAGATTGGAATGTTGATGACTACGCAATTGCCTAGCAATTGACCACTATCTCAAAGTTCCTTGAGACAGGGATGCAATATAATGAGTTAGTATGTTTTGATCCTCTATGATTTATTTTTTGAAATTGATTACGATTCTTTAAATAGCATTGTAATTTTTACTTATATATAATCGGTGATTACCGTAATAAGAATGGAATTAAAGTTATGCGGAATAAAAAAATATTGGAAACCTTATCGGTCGCTGCGCTAGCGGTTTGTGTCTCCTCCGCGGCCTATGGCCAAACTGTTGATAACACGGAACGCGAGTCCGATATAATATATTTCGGTGCGGCTGTTGTATCCACACCTGAATATTTAGGGGCAGATGATGACGAAGTTTTGATTATCCCTTATCTGGAAGTTTCAGACTATAAAGGCTTTGATTTTTTTGGAACCCAGCTTTCATATCGTCTCCTTGAAGCGGGGACGGGCCAAGGTATTGGGAAATGGTCCCTGCGTGCTGGCCCAAGCGTCACGTATCAAAGAGGCAGAGATTCGGACGATAGCGATACTCTAACGGGCTTAGAAGATGTTGATGGAAGCCTTCCTATTGGTGGTTACATTAGAAGCACGTTTGGCCCCGTTGGGTTTAGAGTAGATGCAGGCCAAGATGTCATTGGCGGGCATGATGGATTATCAGTCGATGCGTCAATCGGAACAAGCTATGACGGAGGCAAGTTTGGAATTCAACCCTCAGCTACGTTGAGTTGGGGTAATGGCAATTATAATGAAAGCTTTTTTGGTATAACAGACGAGCAAAGCACTGCGTCAGGCCTTAGTGCTTTTGATATTGGGTCTGGCTTTAATAGCTACTCATTTAATGTTATTGCATGGTACCAAATTCTTGAAAATTATCAGCTAGGCGCATTTGCAAGCTACAAAGAGTTTTTTGATGACGCCGAAGATAGTCCAATCATTCAAGCTGAGGACGGATCTACGAACGGCTTAACTGTGGGTCTAAGTCTAACTAGAAAATTTGATATCTCTCGGTTCTAACGGGAATATAAAACTTGAACTTAATCAATTAAACTCGCTCAAGGGCGAGTTTAATGCGTTTGGGGCAGGGCGTATGTAAAGCGAGTTTGGTGACATGCATTCTGTATTTATACTATAGCTTTTGTTGCACCAAGGTGTGGTTTTAAGCTTTAAATAGAAAAGTTTAAACTCTGTCACTTTTGAGAGCAGATTTAAGTCTGAACTGAGCGAGGGTTTGCTCACATCTTGCATTGATATTAAGTGACAGCTTTGCAGTATTGAAGGCGCCTTTGTTCGATTGTCTTTTGTTTAATC
This sequence comes from Maricaulaceae bacterium, assembly GCA_039989855.1. Lineage (GTDB taxonomy): Bacteria > Pseudomonadota > Alphaproteobacteria > Caulobacterales > Maricaulaceae > CALFVT01. The sequence goes on from JBDXGZ010000017.1 coordinate 3,954, forward strand.
CTTTCTTTCGGCCTTAACCTAGTTTACGGGTGATACGGCCCGCCGCGAACATGGCGCATACCATTGTCTTTGATGTAATGCTTCAAGCCTCCAGGGATATAACTGGCTCCAGTTTTGTGGACGACATTCGCCTGATAACAACCGGAAGCTTGAAGAGCTATGCTTAGCGTATAGGTAACATCACTCATCTTCATCGTCGTGCAGAGCTCCAATTATTGATATAGAGTGAGGGTGTCCTCGCGGAAAAAAGGTTTCACATTTTAAGATCGGACTACGTAATTACGTATACTGTAGAGCTCTGATACACACCAAAATCGCTTATTTTGATGATATTAGAGTGGAGGCGGTCATTGAAATTAAAGCATTGCTTACTGTTTTTAAGTTTACTTGAGACAATAAAAAGCAATTTAAGGTAGAAATTTACTGTTTGTGTTATTAATGCAGCATTACAGTATCATAAATGTCACGTAATAATTAATAATAGAGTGTCTGAGTAAAAAGAATTTGAACATGGCGATTATAACTCTAAGTCAGTGGTAAGTCATTTACGACTTAGTGTTAATTAAAGGGTAATACATGCAAATTTTTTCTTTCAAAAAAACGCTGGCAGTCACAACGTCAGCTGCCATATTAGCGACGATGTTGTCGACGCCAGCTTTCGCTCAATCGAGTGATACGAGCGTTGTAGCTGACGAAATTATTACAATTGGTACACGCCGTAAAGCGCGCTCAGCGTCCGACGTCATTGCGCCTGTAGACGTAATTCCAGCACAAGAGCTTCTTAACCAAGCTCCGAACGACATCGCAGATGCTCTTCGTATTGCTGTACCATCATTTAACGTTAACACGCAGCCAATTTCTGATGCGGCGACGATTGTTCGTCCAGCTAACTTGCGCGGCTTATCACCAGATAATACGCTTGTTCTTTTAAACGGTAAGCGTCGTCACCGTGCATCTGTTATCTCATTCCTTGGTGGTGGTATTGCTGATGGTGCTCACGGACCAGACATTTCTGTCTTCCCAGCGCTTGCCCTGAAAAATGTTCAAGTTCTTCGTGATGGCGCGTCATCACAGTATGGTTCCGACGCTATTGCGGGTGTGATCAACTTTGAACTTAAAGACGCTGCTGAAGGCGGCGTATTCGAAGCCCGTTACGGTGAAACATATGAAGGCGACGGCGAAAATTACCGTATCGCTGGTAATATCGGCTTCCCTCTCGGTGACAATGGATTTATTAATATCACAGGTGAATATGCTGAAGTGAACGACACAAATCGTTCAATCGCCCGTGATGATGTGACAGCTCTCGTCGCAGCTGGCAATCTGGATGTTCTTGATATCTCTGTTAACACATTAACGACAGATATTGATTCTGTGCAAATTTGGGGTCAACCAAATGTAAATGACGACATAAAATTATTCGTCAACACAGGCTTTGACATTTCTGACAGCCTAGAACTCTATGCATGGGGTAACTATGCTGAACGTCAAGTTGAAGGTGGCTTCTTCTTCCGTAACCCAACAAACCGTGGCGGTGTTTTTGAAGGCCCAACAGTTGACCCAATTACGGGCGCAGCAAGTGATGCAGATAATGCTGTCGCATCTGTAAGTGTTGGTAACCTAAATGGTTTGGATGCCACAGCATGCCCAGCCGGCATTCCTTTGACAGGTGCCGGTGGCGTTATTCCTGATGCAACTGTCTTGGCTCAAGTTGTTGCTGATGAAAATTGCTTCTCTTTCATTGAGACCCTTCCTGGTGGATTTGTTCCACGTTTTGGTGGTGATAACCAAGATATAGCCTTTGTTGTTGGCGCTCGTGGTGATATCGATCTGGGGACAGGCCTTGGTTATGATCTCAGCTTTAGTTATGGTGAAAACATAACGGACTTCTTCATTAATAATACAATCAATGCCTCACTCGGCCCTGATACACCTCGTGATTTCCAGCCTGGTGGATATGAGCAAGAAGACATCAACTTTAACTTTGATCTAAATTACGGTCTTCCGATTTCAGGTTGGGCGTCAGATCTAAACATTGCGACGGGTTTTGAGTACCGCGAAGAGACCTTCACGATTAATCAAGGTGACGATGCGTCCTTTGCACTCGGACCACTCACGGTACCAACTGATGGATTTCCAGCAGGACAAGGTTTTGCCTCTAGTTCTAACGGTTTTCCTGGATTTGTTCCAGCGGCTGCAGGATCATTCTCGCAAGACAATATTGCCGTTTATGGTGACTTGGAAGCTGACGTTACGGAGCAACTCTCCCTACAAGGCGCCCTTCGCTATGAAGACTTTAGCTCATTTGGTGATACGCTTAACTGGAAAGTTGGTGGTAAATATACCGTCAATGATAATTTGACGCTTCGTGGTACTGTTTCAACAGGCTTCCATGCGCCAACAGCCGGTCAAGCGAATGTTGTTAACATCACAACAGCCTTCGTTGGCGGTGTCTTGCAAGATGTGGCGACATTGCCGCTTACGAGTGCTGCGGGTGAATTCCTAAATGCACAACGTGTTGCAGATGGTGACCAGCCCTTCACACTCGATGCAGAAGATAGTACAAACGTCTCTGTTGGTTTTGCCACACAATTCGGCGACCTCAGCTTAACAGTTGATTACTTCAATATTGACCTTGAAGGCCGTATTTCTTTGACGGATAATCAGGACTTTGGTGCTGCTCTTGAAGGTTTTGCTGCTGCGAACGGGGTTGATCTGACAGGTGTCTCTGGAACAAGCCAACTTATCAATGTACTTGACGGCGTTGCAGGCTTTAATGCGTCTGACTTTGCTGGGTCTGAAGACTTGGCAGCCTTCGCTGTGTTTGCCAATAACTTTGATACACGTACACAAGGTATTGATGTTGTTGCCAGCATGCCATTTGACTTAGGTCAAGGTAGCAGCTCGGTCACCTTTGCAGGTAACTGGACAGATACAGATGTGACAAACCGTGGTGAAATTGAGCCGATTGGCGATCTTCGTACACGTTCACTCGAAGAAAACATCCCGTCCTTTAAAGGCAACCTAACCTTTAACCATGAGCAAGGTCCTTTGAGAGGGTTAATTCGTGCGAATTATCACTCTAGCTTCTTTGAAGATCATCTTGGTACAAATGGCTTCCCAATTGATTTGGGTAGCGAGATAAACTTTGATGCTGAAATCACTTATGCTCTTCCAATCCTAGAAGGTGCTGAAATCAGTGTTGGCGCGTCAAATATCTTTGACAACACGCCTGATTCATTGGCTGACATTCCTCTTGATGGATTTACATCAGTCGGCGCTGTTGCCGGTGCTGAGTTCCCATCTACAGCTCCGTTCGGCTTTAACGGCGGACAGTGGTATGTTCGGACACGCTACACGTTCTAGAGCGCTTTAGACTTAAATAGAAAACCCCGCTTCGGTGGGGTTTTTTTTATGCCAATTCTTTTGTTGCACCTTATGGCGAGCGTTAAGGTAAAGCTCTGGCGTTTGGAGTTAGCTACATGAAAGTCTTGAAGTAATTTTGACTGGATTTATGGATATAAAAGCCTCAAGTTAAAGATGTGGAATCTAAAGCTGAAAATAACTTACCTTACGCCCTTATAACGGGTGCATCATCAGGAATTGGTGAAGCTATGGCGCGTTACGCAGCGCAGGAAGGTTTTAATGTGGGGCTATGTGCGCGCCGTGTTGAACGGCTTGAGTCCATTGCACATGAGCTAAAAACGCAATATCACGTTCAGGCGGATGTCTTTGTTACGGATTTATCTAAAGTTGGAGCTGCGGCTAACTTACTGAAGCGTGTCGAGGATTTGGGCCGCAGTGTAGATGTCTTGGTTAATAATGCAGGAGCCTCTGTTGCGCCAGTTTTCTCGCACACAGATATTGAGCGCCAAAAGGCTTTTTTAGAGCTGACTGTTTCAACGCCTGTAACCCTAAGTCACGGCGTCTTGCCTTATATGATGCAAAGAGACTGGGGACGCATTATCAATATAAGTTCCATCATGGCGCTCTCATCAGGCGGTAAAGGCCACACGCTTTATCCTGCGGGAAAGTCTTTCTTGCTGAAGATGTCACAATCTATGAACGCCGAGATGGGATCTAAAAACATCCATATTAGCGCGGTTCTGCCGGGCGTTGTCTCGACGGACTTTCAAGTGACAAATGGCGGTAAGCCCGTTGCGCCGTCTAGGTTTTCACAAACAGCGCAACAGGTTGCGGAAGAGGCTTGGCGTCGTAATGAGCGCGGCGTCGAAATCATCGTCCCGGGTCTGTCCGCAAAAATAGGTGCAGCTTTTTTACGTTATACGCCAGAGCGGCTCATGCGCTTACTCACGCGCCCCGTCGCGGCTAAATATTATGAGGATAATCAATGACGCAACATTACGACATTATCGTTATCGGTTCTGGTGCAGGCGGGGCGACACTGGCCCAGCGGTTAGCTCCCTCAGGGAAATCTATTTTGATCTTGGAACGTGGCCAGTATTTGCCTGTTGAGGAAGAAAATTGGGACCCCAAAGAAGTCTTCATTAACAACCGATACGGAACGAACGAAAAATGGCTCGACCGAAAGGGAAAAACCTTTACGCCTAAAACCCATTATTGGGTCGGTGGAAATACTATTTTTTACGGCGCGGCCCTCTATAGGTTTCGTAAAAATGATTTTGAACGTGTTGAGCATTACGGTGGCAAAATCTCACCCGCTTGGCCCATTCGTTATGAGGAGCTTGCGCCTTATTATACGCAAGCAGAGACATTATGGAATGTTCACGGAACGCGCGGTTCTGACCCTACGGACGATGCGGACGCACCGCCTTACCCTTGGCCTGCTTTGCGCCATGACCCAGAAATATCACGTCTCAAAAGCCAGTTAAACTTAATCGGCGTGACCCCGTTCGACATGCCTGTTGCCGTTGAACGCGATGACGAGGAGCCTGAAAACCAAGCCTGTATTCGCTGCCGTACATGTGGGGGCTTTCCTTGCCAAAAACTCGCGAAATCAGATGGGCGGAAAATGGTCAAGCGAGCTTTGGCTTACGGGAATGTGACGTTGCTAACTGACGCTAAGGTAACGCAACTGATAACAGATGAAACGGGGCGACAGATAGAGTCCGTACAGTATGAAAGCCCAGAGGGGGTAAAGCATGTTAGTGGGGACACGGTGGTCCTTGCTGCGGGAGCCGTAAATTCTGCTGTGCTCTTACTGGCCTCGAAAAGCAAGCAACACCCCAAAGGGTTAGCCAATGGATCGGATCAAGTGGGCCGCAATTATATGTTTCATACGGCCTCGGCCTCTTTGTCATTCGCATGGCCCAAGATAGAAACGAATTTCCCAAAAACGATGGCGATTAATGATTTCTACTGGAGAGACCCAGACGGAAAGTTTGATTATCCTATGGGCCATATTCAATTACTGGAATATTTGGACGGCGATGTTATTCGCGGCCAAGTCAGTAACATAATTCCAAGTTGGTTGTTTCCAAAGCGGCTCGCTGATTTTATCGGAGACCGCGTCATTCCGTTTCTCGTAATGAGTGAAGACCTTCCTGAAGCGCGTAACCGTGTTTTGCTTGAACCCAACGGGCAAATCCGTATCGAATATTGGCATAATAATATTGAAGCTCATTCTCGGCTGATTAAAAAATTCCATGGTCTTATGAAGAAGGCTGGGCGTATTTGTAAATGTTTGCGGGGGTACCGTAAGTCGCTCGATAGTATATTACCGCTTTACGGGACAGCCCATCAATGCGGCACATTACGAATGGGGGATGATCCTGCCACATCTGTGGTGAACGCCGATTGTCGCGCGCATGAGGTGGATAATCTTTATGTTGTGGATACCAGTGTTTTTGTCACAAGTTCTGCCGTCAATCCCGCCTTAACCTGCATTGCAAACAGCCTACGCGTTGCTGATAAAATTCAGGGTGCAAACCTAAGTGAATTTGTCTGACTTAAATGACACAGTGATATGGGATATTATTTTTAAGTTCACTTAATGTGATAATAACGCCAAGACGGCTTTACATCAGCTGTGCACTGCGCCATCTCCTGCGTCATGACAGCAGCGCATTCCATTCTTAATTCAACCTTTGGCTTTGATGAATTTCGCCCTGGCCAAGACGGGGTCATCACGGAAATCATTGAAGGTCGCAACGTCTTGGCCGTCATGCCAACAGGCGCAGGGAAGTCACTGTGCTATCAAGTGCCCGCTCTCTTATTTGATGGTCTTAGCATCGTGATCTCTCCATTAGTGGCCTTAATGGATAACCAAGTCGCAGGTTTACGCGCGAACGGCGTTGAGGTGGCCTGCATCCATTCAGGACAATCTCGAGATACCAATGTCGCGCAGTGGCGCCGCGCTGCCTCTGGTCAAGCTAAGCTGCTTTATCTTTCGCCCGAACGCTTAATGACACCGCGTATGATTACAGCTATAAAGCGCCTGTCTCCGTCTATGTTTGTGATTGACGAGGCCCACTGCGTCTCCAAATGGGGGCCAGCTTTCCGCCCTGAATATGCTCAGCTCTCAGAGCTTAAAACTGAATTTCCCGACGCCGTCATTGCCGCATTTACAGCAACGGCAGACGGGGCCACACGCGCGGATATTGCAAAGACCTTATTTGATAGTCGCGGACAGATTATTGTGCAGGGTTTTGACCGGCCTAATTTATCTCTTACGATTAATGCTAAAACGGACCGTAAGTTACAGCTCACTCGTTTTATGGAAAATGTGCGCGGGCAATCTGGCATTATCTATGCGCTTTCACGTAAAAATACCGAAGAGTTTGCCGCTCATTTGAGCGCCGCAGGACATAAAGCTTTGCCCTATCACGCGGGTCTAGATGCGCAGCTTCGTTTTGACACACAAGAGCGTTTCATGGCCGAGGAGGGGATTGTCATCGTTGCTACAATTGCTTTTGGCATGGGCATCGACAAACCTGACATACGCTTTGTTTATCACACAAATCTACCCGGGTCGCTCGAAGCTTACTATCAAGAAATTGGCCGCGCAGGGCGGGACGGCGCTCCCGCCTTAACTGCACTCTGTTACGGTCTTGATGATGTGCGTATGCGCCGTCAATTCATCATGGATGATGGTTCAGATTCAGATCACCAAATCAGAGAACTAAGGCGGCTCGATGCCCTATTGTCCTATTGCGAAGCCTCGACCTGTCGCCGCCAAGTCATGCTTGCCTATTTTGGCGAGGAGGCCGCCCCCTGCGGGAATTGCGATAATTGCGAAAATCCCCCCGTCATGGTAGATGCCACCGAACCTTTGAAACATGTGTTGACAACTATAGATGATACAGGCGCGCGCTTTGGACAAGCTCATATCATTGCCGTTGCGCGCGGGGCCGACACAGAACGGGTACGCCAGTTCGAGCATCAAAAAACCAAAGGCTATGGCAAAGCCAAAGCTATGGGGTCGCCTTATTTGCAAGGCCTGATCAGACAAGCCCTCGCCAGTGGTCATATCGGCATGGATATTGAACGCTTTGGCGCGCTAAAAATCACCGACAAAGGCCGCGCGGTTTTGAACGGCTCAGAGAGTTATGAATGTAAAAAAATTACGACCACAAAAGCCAGTAAACGCACGGAGAGCAAACGTAGAAAATCCGAGCGTCAAAGTGCCTTATCAGAGCGCGACCAAGAACTTTTATCACGTCTCAAAGCCAAGCGTATGGAAATTGCTCGTGGCCTCGGCAAACCCGCCTATATTGTCTTTTCGGATGCCACACTCATCGACATGGCCCAAAAGCGCCCTGACACCCCAGAATCTATGCTCGATGTCTTAGGCGTTGGGAATGTAAAATATGAAAAATTTGGCCCTAGCTTTTTAGAGGTTCTTCGTAACGAGCGATAGTTTGTTGATTTAGCTTTGAAGGCCAACAAGACTGCGACGTTGCCTGTGATTACAAGCCTCCGTCTATCACAGTCATAAATTTAAGTCCTTGATATGAGATCAACTAACGAGATAACCAACCTCCATCAACGGGCAGCGTTATGCCTTGGACATAGTCCGAGGCGGTTGAGGCGAGGAAGACGACAGCTCCGCCCATATCGGACGGCCGCCCCCAACGCCCGCTTGGAATACGGCTTAATATTTCGGCGTTACGTTTTTCGTCTGCTTGTAAAGCTGCGGTATTGTTTGTTGCGAAATAGCCGGGTGCTATTGCGTTGACATTTATACCGTGCCGGGCCCATTCATTGGCTAAGGCTTTGGTTAATCCGCCCACGGCGCTTTTTGACGCCGTATATGACGGCACGCGAATGCCCCCCTGAAATGTTAACATGGAGGCGATATTGATAATCTTTCCGCGTTTATTTTCGCTAACGAGGTGACGGGCAAAAGCTTGAGAAAGAAAGAACAAAGTTCGCAAATTGACGTTCATCACCGCGTCCCATTCATCCACAGCGAAATCGATGGCTTCATTGCGTTTGATGATGCCGGCATTATTGACGAGAATATCGGCGCGCCCAAGTTCTGAAGCGGCCTCCGCTATGATGTCCGCTACATTGTCGGCGGAACTAAGGTCAGCGCTTACCGCGTAAGATTTTACGCCGAGAGCTTTTATGATTTTTATTGTCTCAGTTGGCGGCGTCCGTCCGATGAGCGCAATGTCGGCTCCTGCCGTTGCCAGAGCCACAGCCATGCCTTGCCCAAGGCCTGTATTCGCGCCTGTTACGAGCGCCGTTTTTCCACTTAGGTTAAACATTAAAGCTCCCGCTAATATATTTTAGTCAATTTAAATGACTATAGGATTGCTTGAGAAAAAAGAAACTAATTATTGAGCGGTGCAATTATAGATATGAACACGATAAATAGGTTAGCCTTTGCAATCTCCTTGAATAGGAAGACTTAGGATAAGCAAGACTATATTTTCCCTTTGATTTTAGAGATAAATTGTGGCCTTTTTACCTATGGATTTTCTAACGTGTTTCAAAGAATCGCTCAAATTGGGCTTGACCTCATTTGGTGGACCTGTGGCACATTTGGCCTATTTCAGAGAGGCCTATGTAGAGCGGTTGAAATGGCTCAGTGATGAAAAATTCGCCGAATTATTAGCGCTCTGCCAATTTATTCCCGGCCCTGCTAGTAGTCAGCTAGGGGCGGCGGTCGGTTATGAAAAAGGCGGTTGGTTTGGGGCGCTTGGGGCGTGGATGGGGTTCACCTTGCCGTCCGCGCTTTTAATGATCTTGTTCGTGACGACCTTAGGTGTGCTAAATAGTTGGGCCCTGAGCGGTGCTATTCAAGGCTTAACGCTTGTCGCCGTTGCCGTGGTCGCCAATGCGGTCATAGGCATGCGCAGAAAGCTCTGCCCCGATGCGAAAGGCATGTTCATTGCGGGATTAGTCGCGGCAGTACTCTTTGTTTTTCAATCTCCGAGCTTGCAGCCTGTCTTGATTATCGTTGGCGGTATTTTAGGTGTATTTCTTTTTCGCCAAGACCAGTTGGAGGCGGCGTCAGCGCCCCCGCAAAAGCTAAACCATCCCATTGGCGCTTTGACGGTCCTACTTTGCTTTATCTTAGGGGTAGCGGTCTTGTCATCACTGCAGCCCAATACGGACGGTATGACAACGGCCGTTGGTTTGACGAAAACGGGCGCGATGGTCTTCGGCGGCGGCCATGTTGTACTGCCTTTGCTCGAAGCTGAAACGGTGGCCAAAGGCGTCATGAGCCGCGACGAATTTTTGGCAGGCTATGGATTTGCACAGGCTATGCCAGGGCCGATGTTTAGCTTTGGCGCCTATGTCGGCGGGCTCGTGGGACTGGGCGGAAATCCTTGGGTCGGCGGACTTGTTGGGGTGATATTGATATTCTTACCCGGCATGATTTTACTTAGTATCGGCATGCCGATTTGGAATGCCTATAAACATATTGGTCCTATTCGGGCCGCCCTTAAAGGCGCAAGCGCAGCGGTCGTCGGCCTGATATTAGCCGCCTTAATACACATGCTCCGCATGGGCGTGATTAGTAGCCCGTTAGAAGCGGGCATTGTGATCGTGCTTGCAGTTGTGGTCTATAAGAAATGGGTTCCCGTCTGGCTTGTGGTTTTATCAGGCGTCGGGATTGGACTGTTGGTTTAGATGGGGCTTATTTGAAAAATAGTTATCTCTACTTTTAGTCTTGGTGTAAAATTTCAGATTAAATCTAATTAAATTGCAAACGTAATGTTTAAAACTTAGGGTAAAGTTTCATTTCTATCTAATAGGCTTGATACATATGGAACTTAATATGAAAAATGTTCTGAAATTTATTTATCTTATCGCGGCTTTCGCATGTTTTCATGTGGCCTACGCTCAAGACACATTCGTGGATATCACCATCCCGCACAATGACTTTAATGCTACACCCGTGGTCGACGTTTATATCGGTGATAAGGGGCCTTATATATTTGCTGTAGATACAGGCGCATCTTCTTCATCTATCACCAAACAATTAGCTGATGAAATAGGGCTGCAATATGTAGAACCCCCAACAAAAATACTTACTGTGAAAGACGTGTCTTCCATAGAGATTACGAACCAAGTTGACATATATATATCGGACAAGAAAGTTCATCGAAAGACCCGCCTTCACATAGCCGATTTTGAACATGAACTTTTAACAAAAGCAGTTGGAATTTTGGGTGTTTCAGAGATGTTAGGGGGAACATTGGTTAATGTTCCGACGCAAAAAAAACTTATTCTCTCTCTTCCTCTAACAAACCCAATTTGCGACTCAGAAAATGAACTTTCATTTTGTTATGGGGCTTTTAAAAAAACGAAGACGATAAATTTCTCCTTAGGGAGTCATAACGGAGTACTCCTCATTGATACAGGATATTCAGGCCACACGAACCTCGTTATGTTTAAAAGCCATGAGACGAATAACATTTGGAATCAATATCCAGATGACATACAACTTTTAAATCTGAAAGGTATATCAAATTTACCCTTAAAGACATTTCGGACAAATGACTTTACCTATAATAATAAAGACTGTTCTGCGGATATAATTATCAGAAATCCAATGGATGCCAGCCCTCTATTTAGCGAATTAACTGGCATCGTCGGGTGGAACATTATATCTAATGAAGATTTTACTATTGATTTTAAAGAAGGTGGGGGCATTGATTTTCCAAATAATAATTGCCCGTTTAAAAAAGAAAATACATTGGGACTTAAGGGTGTTTATTCATCCGCAGACTTTTCTCTTTTATTTATAAAAAACTTGGTGTTCGATTCCGCGGCGACTAAAGCTGGCCTTAAGGAAGGGGACCAGATTGAAAAGATAATTCTCGCTGATGGAAACGTCATAACCAAATTTGACCACACACTTTTTAATTATAATGATCAACATGTTTACGCCCCTGTGGGCAGCAAAGTCACCTATTTCGTCCGCCGTGATGGCGTTTTGAAACCTTTCATTATAACAGCTGAGGGCGTTCCTGTCCTTGAGTTGGATTAAGTCTTTCGAACGGCAACCTCATATTAGGGATAGTTACCTACGCCCCCATCGCCTCACGTGCCACTAATTCTTTGGTTAGCACCTTACTCATATCGCCGTTGACATTGGCGATGACGCACGGGTTCATGACGCGGCGAAAGAGGGGCGGGATATAGGCCAAGGTGAACATCGTCATATATCCGTAAGGTAGTTGCGGCGCGTCTTCGAATTTGCGTAAATGTTGATAGTGCCGCGCGGGGTAGGCGTGATGGTCGGAATGGCGCGCGAGATTATAGCTCGTAATATTAGTGACCAATAGGTTACAGTTCCAACTATGGTACGGCTGACAGGGGAGGTATTTTCCGTCGGCCCGTTTGTCGCGCAACATGCCGTAATGGGCGATGTAATTTTGCAAGCTCAAAGCCATGCAAGAGAATAACCATGTGAGGGCCAAATAGGGCAGAACCGCCGCGCCGAGCCACAGGATAATCGCCCCGTAGAGGGCGGTTTGCATGATAACACTCACCACCACTTCGTTTTTAGGCGACCATTTTGAGTAACCCTTGCGCGCCGCACGTTTGCTCTCGAGCCGCCAAGCGCGCTTCCATGCGCCGCTATATTCGCGCAGCATAAAGGCCCAAAATCCTTCGCCGAACCGCGCTGTCGCACTATCACGCGGCGTGGCTACATCACTATGGTGGCCCATATTATGTTCTATTCTGAAATGGCCGTAAAAGCTCGGGGCGAGCATAACGAGCGCCATCCATTTGCTGAACTTGTCGGTCTTGTGCCCGACCTCATGCCCCGCGTTAATGGCAAAAGCGAGGCCCCAGCCGTGGGCGATACCGAGCGCAACATATGACGGCCACGGCAGCGGATGGGTGACCACGAACCAAGCCCCCAATAGCCACGTAAAATAAAGGACGGGCATCAGGGCGTGCACCATATATTTATAAAACCCCGATAGCTCAACCGCGCTTTCGAACTGCCCTAAAATGTCATGCGTGTCTTCGCCGAAATATTTATCAGCGATCGGCATTATGACGTAAAACAGAAAAAGCGGAGACCATGCCCAGAGCGAATTCCCTGTCGCAGCAATCATACCAATACCCCAAAGCGGGGTCAGCGGATAGGTAAGGGAGACCAGCCACAAATGGCGTTTGCTTTTTGGGTTGTCTGCGAAATAGGCCGCGAAATTCATAGGGCTTTCCTTATTGATAATGTTATCAATAGTGATTAATTTATCTTGCGTCAATGGCCATAAGGCTTATGCCAATATGAGATAAAATGAGGGTGATGTGCCAAATACCAAAATCAAACCGATACCAGATGGCCGCCGTCAAAGAACACGCCTCAGTCCAGATCAACGGGCGTCACAATTGTTGGATACGGCCCTCGAACTTTTCGCGAAAAAGGGGGTGGGCCGTGTTGGTCACGGAGATATTGCCAAAGCCGCTCACGTCTCGACGGGAACCGTGTTTAATTATTTTCCGACAATTGAAGGTCTCAATGCGGTTGTAATGAAGGAGGTGAGCCGCGAGACACTCAGTATTTTTGCAGATGATATCCCGCCCGATTCCTCATCGCCTGTTTTGATTTACGGTGAAAGGCTTTTGGCTTTAGTGGTGAAGAACCCTAACTTGCTTAAGATTTTTCTTAATTGGTCACATGCGTTTAGCGAGCCTTACCGCAGCTCTTTTTTAGCGCTTAAGGGTGAAATTATATCCCAAGTTTCCCAAAGCCTTCCGAAGCGTGAGGAGAGCGGTATTGATGCGCAAATTATTTTTGGTACGGGCGTTTTATTTGCGCAGATGAAACTCGAAGGGGCATCGGAAGATGATTTGAACCGCTTTGCCGCGCGCGTGGCACAGCTTATCGGACAATAGGGCGACCTAAAAGTCTCTATTAGGGTCGCCGAGCATACTGGCAAGGTGGCGGCCATTTTCCGCTAAAGCGGCGGCGTCAACAGAGACATTGGGCGTGCAGGTTGTAAACCGTTCTTGCTCCTGTGTGTAACCGGCATTAAAGGCACGGGTTAAATATTCCTGCCGTCCGGGGTTATCCTCCGCTTCTATATTGAGCATTTTTGCCGCAAAATCGCGCCAATATTGATCCTTATCACCAAAGCACAAGCGGCGCAGAAAATGCAGCTGCCCCAGATTTTTAGACAGAGCTTCGACCACGTCTGACATTTGCACCATATCGGCGTCAATACGCGCTTCGGCGGCTTCGCGAGCTTTGAGGGCTGCGGCTTCTTTTTCGGCTTTTGTTTGCTGAGGTGTTGTCTGTGCGGCGCTGATCGGCGCTGCCATGACCCCAACGCATGCAAAAGCCATAAAGAATGATATGAGCTGTTTGTAAAACATAAGGGTGTTTACCGCGGATTATCGGTTTTGCCTATGCCCTTTTGCAGATTGATCCTGTGAAATTTTTGTATCTTGCCAGAGATCATAGCCTTCAAGAATTACCTCGCGCGTTTTCTCCCAAAGTTCCATGCCGCTCACCGCTTCAATCGGGACAAAGGCGCAGTCCGCCGCGTCGTCTCCTGCGCGGGGTTCGCCGCCCGTCCATGTGGCGATATAATCATGCAGCATGTAATGATAACCCTCAAAGATAGCAGGGATGGTGGCGATTTTTTCGCCGAGATCAGCGGTGACGCCCGTTTCTTCCATCAACTCCCGCAGAGCTGCGACCTGTTCGCTCTCGCCCGCTTCGATGCGCCCGCCGGGGATAGACCATTCGCCTTTGCGAGGCGCTTGGCCGCGCTGTATCATCAGCACATAACCGTCTTTGTAACAGAGCACGCCGACACAATCGGTCCAGTTGATTTTATCCTGATCTGCCATGTATTTTTCGTCCTGTTCGTGCCGTCTTATGCTATAGGGAGCCTATGTGCGGACGATTCACATTGGCAAAGAACTTAGACCAAATTGCGGCCTACTTTAAGGCTAAAGTTGGCGAAAGCGGCTCGGATGGTGGCAAGCTCTGGGATTGGGAGCCGCACTATAATGTCGCCCCGGGCACGGTCATTCCTGTGATTGCCTTTGACGGACGGCGGAAACGAAAGATTGTACCCATGCGGTGGGGCTTGCACCCGCACTGGAAAAAGACTCCCCCCGAAGGCCGCCCTATGTTTAATGCGCGTGTTGAGACAGCCCATGAAAAGCCGAGCTTTCGCACACCGTTCAGGCGCCGCCGCGCGTTAATCCCCGCAACAGGGTGGTATGAATGGGAAGGGATAGAGAAACCCAAGACGCCGTTCCTTATTCAGGAACCAGAACCAGAAATGTTCGCCTTTGCTGCCCTATGGGATCAATGGCGCGTCGACGAAGGCATATCGCTTCTGTCTTGCACAATCCTAACAACGGCGGCGACTGGCCCCGTCAAACACCTCCACCACCGCATGCCCGTACGCCTACCCAAAAGCCTATGGAACGACTGGCTCGACTGGGACGCCAACCCTGATAAGCTTATTCGGCAAATGAAGACAGGCGACGACCTCGACTTCTTCGAGGTCTCCACACAGGTCAACTCAGGCCGTGCGGTGGGTGAGGGATTGGTGAGGCGGGTTTAGATTATGTCAGATATTAAAGTTGAAAAGAACATGGAAGATGAACTTCCAATCCCGACCTTGTGGAGGGAACCTTTAGCTAAGATAGCTAATGCATTCGTAGCAAGAAATTTCCCACATCCTGAAATAAGCCATGATCTTGACGAATGGGATGAAGATATTTTGTCTATTAACTACGGAAACATAGATGATTATCCTGATAAATTAGGCCCCTTGCACGCGAGCACATGGGAAACATCTATCTATCAGTGGGAAGAAACTTATTGGTCTATTATGCTCGATTTATCAGACGTAAATGGGCAGACGACTGACCTTGTTCTTCACTTGAGAGTGAAAGAGTATGACGGAGGATTTAAGTTTAAACCTAGCTTAATTTATGTTCCGTGATTTATGAAGACAGGCGACGACCTCGACTTCTTCGAGGTCTCCACACAAGTCAACTCAGGCCGCGCGGTGGGTGAGGGATTGGTGAGGCGGGTTTAGTTAACCGCCACGCCCCCAAGCCTTATCAAAACGTCTTGCTGCAAGATCGTCTTTGTCGATATAAAATTGCATTTGATCAGCATCCCCAAAAAGAAAATTGACACCGTAATCTGAAAATAAGCTCAAAAGTAAAACATCATTTTGTCTTATGTCTATGGAATTTGTTCGACGAGGGGGATTTCCCAAAAGTTGGTGGGAAATAGTCAAATGCCTATCGTATAAATTTTTTGCTGTAAGATCAGAAAAATAATGATCAGGAATCATATCTTTTAGCTCAGCATCTTCAATGGATTTGTGAAAGAGAGTTTGCAAACTTTCGAGGAAGGATTTTTGTATGTCGGAGTTGCTGAAAATAAGTGTAGAATATTTTTCACCTTGATGGGTTTTTGTTTTTGTTTTTGGCCCTCTCATTTGACCAACATTTTTAAGCCATGTAATAAAATCCTCTCTTTGCTTGGCTGTTAGCTCATTTTTATACCCAATTTCTTGTGAAATTTTTTGCCAGTTTTCAGATTGCGTCTTAAGAATTTCAAGGCTCTCTTTACCATAGAGTGGTTTTTGTTGGATGTATTTTGGCTTCCTAAGTCCTTCTTCGCCATTAGCTATTCTCTTTTCATATTGTTTCATTTGGCTTTCGAAGCTTATTTTCCAGCTAATAGCTAAACGGGCATGGCTATTAATAGTATGGGTTGTTGTCCGCAAAATATATGTGGAAATTTCGTACATTAAACCTCCGAAGTGCGGGAAGTCGCCCTTGGGAATATTTAATTCATTTTCTTTGCGAATATACGTCAACCATTGAGAGGTATCTGTTGTTTTTGCGCCTATGTCTGTCAGGACGTTTGCTGGAAGTTGGGAACGTTTTAAAATTTCCGCCTCATGTATTTCCCAAAAACTTTGCATATGATAGATATTGTCAGGGTCATTGATGGGTTGATATTTATTATACCTCTGGTGGAGGAATTCATCTGAATAACCTTCGGTTTTAAAACTATGTTGTTTGAAAAAACGTACAGGCCAACGGGGGAAGGGAGCTTTTTGGGGCCCTAATGTAGACACTGACCATATTGAGTGATGTTCACTGATATTCTCAGGTAGTGCTCGCTGAGGCCAATCGGAGGAATAATTCGGACTATAAATTACTGTTGTTCCCTCATTTGACTCATAGGCAGGCCCGCTTAAGTCTGCAAAAAAGTAAAGCGCACCCTGTTGAGGTAAATCCGATGAGGACTTTATCTCACTTAAATTGATTTGCGCTAGAAAATGCATGGAAGTTGTTCGTTCAACGTTATCATACGTTTTCTTCATTTCAGGCCATTTCACATTCGGAGGTAATTTAGGTAAGCCACCAAGGTAGCTTTCCTCTTTATGTGGCGGACTGGGAGGGTAAGGACGGTATAGCATGATTGCCGTCGACTTATCTCTTTCTAGAAGTTCTTTAACAGCATCGATGATATCAATATCTACAGTTTTTTTTAATCTATTATCAGGCCCAAGCTCTGAGGCTTGACCTTTCTTGGTATCGCTATTTGGTTTAAAGTTTTTTTTCCCAACATAATAAACCGCAAGATAAATGAGTGCCGCTGAAATTATTAAAATGCTACCTATAAAAATTTTCATAACGTTCTCTCTATTACTCTGTAATTATCACACCTTGTTAGTTCGAAGCCTCGGAGCCGAGTCTGTAGCCGTCGGCATTGACGTTCTTAAACACTAACCTTGCGGCATGAAATCGGCCATGGCGGCTCCGCGTTGTCCTATTGGGCGGTCGGGGCCACGTGTGGTGTCAACACAGGTATGGCGCTCCATTTCGCCGTTTATCTCTGCGCCCATTATGACGACAAAGGCGGTGAGCCACAACCATATCAGCAATATAATCACGGCGGAGAGGCTGCCATAAGTTGCATTATATGTGCTAAAGTGACTGACAAAATATGAAAAGCCAGCGGAGATAATTAGCCATGTTATCGTTGCAAATAAGACACCGGGGAATATCCATCGAAGTTTAGCGGGACGGCGGCTCGGACCGTAACGATATAAAATCATATTCGTCAAAGCGAATATCATGATCAACAATCCCCACGGTAGCCACTTGGTTAATACACCGCTGATGTCATCTAATTTGAAGAAATTTAGTACGGTTGGAACGCCCACAAGAACAACTAATGACGTTGAAATAAATATCGTCATAGAGATGGTGAAAATAAAAGCCGTGCCGTAAAATTTGATCGGGTTACGCGTTTCGGTCTCGTCGAGGGCAATGTTAAGGGCGCGCATCATCGCCCGTATGCCGGCGCCTGCGGCCCAAAGAGCGAGTATCAAGCTACAGATAATCCGTAGGCCTAAGTCAGCCTTGGGTGCGCGGGCGACGCTTTGTACTTGATCGTTAATCAGAGTCCAAACTTCTGCTGGCAATAGGCCTGAAACCAGACTTAAATGGTCTTGCGCGCTTGCGGGATCTGCAAGGTAACCGTAGATAGACAGGCATCCAGTTATGAGCGGAAATAATGCGAGTAATGCAAAAAACGCTACGCCTGCGGCGACAATGCTAACATTATCACGGCTCACTTCGCCATAAGAACTTTTGGCGATATGCCAAATGTCTTTGCGGTTAAATTCTAGCGGCGAAGCGGCCTTACATGTAAAATCCATGAGCGGTTTATGTTTTCTTCGGCGGTTGCGCTCGCGTAAACACAAGCTCGGTCTCGCTCGAAGCTTCGGCGTCTAGGGTATATCCGTCGGCATCGAAGTCCTTAAGGCCCTCGGCGCTGTCGACGCGGTTTTCCATAATCCAGCGGGCCATCGCGCCGCGCGCATGTTTGGCGTAATACATCAGGGCGCGAGCTTGCCCGTCTTTTACGTTTAAAAACTTCGCGTTAATGACGGTGCGGTTTAGCGCTGTTTGGTCAACCGCTTTGAAATATTCGTTCGAGGCGAGGTTGACGATGGTGTGGTCACTATGGCCTGAAAGATCATCGTTAAGTTGATCTGAGAGGATGCGCCCCCAAAAAGCATAGAGCGATTTCCCGCGCGGGTTTTGCAGCTTGGTTCCCATCTCGAGGCGGTAGGGCTGTATCGAATCCATCGGGCGCAACAGACCGTAAAGACCCGAGAGAATACGTAAGTGATCTTGTGCGTAGCTGAGGGTTGGATCATCCATCGTATCCGCCGACAGACCCCAATAGACATTTCCGTCAAATGCGAGGCCTGCGGCTTTGGCGCTATTGCTTTGATTGTCGAGGTTAAAGGCTTTGAAGCGCTCATAATTTAGGGTCGCGAGATTGTCACTAATGTGCATCAACCGTTTCAAATCGTCGGCGCTTTGCTGTTTGGCCACTTTCGCAATGGCCTTCATATCGGTTCCAAGGCGCGGCTGCGTCGCGTGCAAGCTCGTCGCGGGTGGTTCCATATTTAATTTCTTAGCAGGGGAGAGTAGTGTCAGCATGGTTTTATCCTTTCCTCCTAACATCTATTCGGCCTATCCGAATATGTATGCGTGGGTTTTGACGACTCATATCTATCAAGTCAGGCGGGTAAGCTCAAGCGGCTTTTATCAATAGGGCTGATTGGCGGGGGCTATGAGCAGGATAAAATCGCCCAATTATGGTTATTGTTCAGTGCCAGGCCTTGGCATGAAGGTGCAGCGTATGCTGCCGCTTCTTATGCCCGCAAGTCGCGCGGCGAAAAAGTTTTGCGTCGTCTGGCTGCCATTGATTTGCGCGGCGTCTAAGGCGTAAATCATAATGTCTTCAAAGCTAAGGGTAGGTTGCGACGGCGTATCGCGGCAAGGCGTTAAACCGTCTTCGTAATCATCAATAAAATCTTCTAGCTGATCAAGATATTCATCATCATCTTCAGGGTCACTATGGGCAAAGGCTGCGCCTAAGACGCCCGCGCCAATCATCGCGGCTCTGATCGCGGTTTCATTGTTAGACGTAATCGGGCGAGTAACATCGACAAACGGAATACGCGTGAAGTCTTGGTTGGGGAACCCAAATAGGTTTGCTGTTTCTGTTTGCGCTCTTGAAACATCTTCGGGGTCAACGCGCTCAAATCCTTCTGCGAGTTGTTGGGCGCTTCGGGCCGTTAAGGTCGTTAATATATTGACATTAACGGTTTGAGTAGAGCCGAGTTGCGGGATAGGAATGTAGGCGCGCAGGTCAAGATCGTCTTCAACCTCAAAGGTGTCTCCAAACTGATATTCATTACAACCTTGCGGGGCATCACAAACCATATCCGCGCCGTCACCCTCAATTTCATAGAGCAATAGTTCTTCAAAATCTGTCGCAGGTAACAAGGTGAACGTATAGGTTCCTGTCTCGTCAATCTGTACGGGATCAACCACTTCGCGTTCGCTCAAGAAATCATCAAGAAATCCGTCAACTGAAACGAGTTCAACTCTTGTATTGCTGACCAATCCTTTCGAAACCTGCCCCGTTAACGTTATGGCAGCAG
This sequence comes from Maricaulaceae bacterium, assembly GCA_039989855.1. Taxonomy (GTDB): domain Bacteria; phylum Pseudomonadota; class Alphaproteobacteria; order Caulobacterales; family Maricaulaceae; genus CALFVT01. Next base: position 23,870 of record JBDXGZ010000017.1, read on the forward strand.
AATCGTCTTCGATGATAATAGGGATAGAGCGTGTGCGCGTTTGCGTTGCGTTAGAGGATTGAAATTGGAATGTTATATCTGTGCGTTGCGTGACGCTCGGGACGACAAATTCTACACTAAGCCCTCGTATCTTTGGGTACACAGCGATACGCTGCCCCTCAACGTCCTGCAGGACAAAGCGTACGTCATCAATGCCCGTCCCCACCATCAGGTCACCATCTGAGCTTATACTGCCCGAGCTTATTTCACCGAAATTAACCGTCGGGCCACCCGTCTGCCGGAGCGAGGCGTTGGTGATTGTCGTGTCGGTTGAAGATATTGAAAAGGTAACTGTTTGTCCTTCGCTAAAGCGTAAAACCGTTGTCTCGGCATTAAAGCCGTCAAAATTTATGCGTACTAAAGGTGCAGTTTGTAGGTTCGTATTGGCTGTCGAGGCATCGGACTGCAAGGGCCGTACAGACTCGGCTTGGCAGGCGGCGAGTAACCCGCAGAACAGAACTATCATAATTTTGAATATAAAGTTTAATATCTCTCTCATAGTAGCATGAGTAAGCTGAGCTGCGAAATTTAAGAAATCACATTCTGGCACAAACAATTACACCGTGGGGGGGAGAGAGCTTACAGGCGTGTAGACATTCTTTTATGGTAAAGCCCTTAGAGGAGGCACCTTCAAAGAAGACATCGCGGGTTGAACATATTGTCAGGATCGAGAGCGTGTTTAATTGATTTCATAAGCGCGACTTTAGTGGGGTAGCGCGCGGCGAGGGTTTGTTTTTTCATAATGCCAATGCCGTGTTCGGCAGAGATAGAGCCGCCGAAATGATCGACAATATCAAAGATAGTTTCAGAGACTTGCTCCCATAGGGCGAGGAAGTAGTCTTTATTCATGGCTTCGGGTTGGGCTATATTATAGTGGATATTCCCATCGCCGAAATGGCCGAACCCTACGGGGCGGCAGTTGGGAATAAGCCTTTGCATGGCGGCGTCCGCTTGTTCGAAAAAGGCGGGGATGTCGCTAATCGGGAGGCTAATATCTTGCTTGATTGACCCGCCGAGGAATTTCTGCCCCGCGCTCATATGTTCACGAATGGCAAGTAGTTTTGCGGCTTGGGTTTCGTTTTGAGCGATAATAGCATCAGTAATCAGGCCGCGCTCAAGGGCTGTGCCTAATTTGTCCTCAGCTGTCGCCTGTCCATCCGCTTCGCTGCCGCATTCCCAATCAATCAGCGCGTACCACGGGGCGTGTTTGGTGAGTGGGTCTTGAATGTGGTCGAAATTATCAACCACGGCGCGGTAGCCAATCGCAGGCATGACTTCGAACATGGCGAGCTTATCCGCGCTGCGGCAATGATCCAAAAACGCCACGGCTTGGGCGGGGCTATCCAAGGTGACGAGGGCGCGTTGCACATAGTTAGGGCGCGGGAAGAGCTTAAGGCTTGCGGCGGTGATAATCCCGAGCGTGCCTTCTGCGCCGAGAAATAGGCGGTTGAGATCATAGCCGCGGTTATCTTTGCGGAGCGATGTTAAGCCGTTCCAAATCTCGCCGCTCGCGAGCACAGCTTCGACCCCGAAAACAAGGTCTTTGGTTGTACCGTATTTTAAGACATGATTGCCCCCTGCATTTGTCGAGAGCACGCCGCCCACGGTGCAAGAACCTTCGGACGAGAGGGTGAGTGGGAATTTCCGTTGGGCTTTTTCCGCTTGCTCTTGGGCGGCTTGCAGGGTCGCGCCTGCTTCTATGATGAGGGCGTTGGTCGTTGGGTTGACGTCGCGCACGGCGGTCATTTTCTTCAGCGACAAGAGCACTTCACCTTGCGGGGTCTGCCCCCCGACGAGGCCCGTATTTCCCCCTTGTGGGACGATCTTCAGGCCATGTTCGCGGCAAATATTGACAGCTATGACGACCTCTTTCGTGCTACGCGGTGTGAGCAAAATCGGGGTTTGGCCGAAATATTTATCGCGCCACTCGGTGAGGTGAGGGGCGATAATATCTGGGTCTTGCGTCCAGCTTTGGGGCGGGAGGGCCGCGCGTAGAGCTTCAATGCCAGAGTGCATTATGATATCCAGTTTAGCTCAAGCGGGGCAAAATGCTCCGCCTTTAAAGCACCTGTGCGTAGCAAACGCATACCGCCTTTTTCAAGGGCTAAAATGGTCGAGGGTGTTCCGAGTGTGCTAGGGCCGCCGTCATAGCTCGCGCCAATATCAGCGCCGAATATATCAAGGGCGTCACTATGGGTTGTGCTGTCCGTTTCGCCAGAACGGTTGGCGCTTGTCAGGGCGAGGTAGTCAGTTGTGATCTGACCGCTCCACTGCGTTTCGGGGACGCGTAAAGACAGGCTCGGGGTTCCGTTGGCGAAACGGCCAAAGAGACGCGGGTCGAGGCCGAGGTTTTCTTTAGCAGGCAGGACGAGCGAAAGCGGGCCGGGCCAGAAAAGATCACTCAAAGCTTGGGCGGTGGGCGACCATTGCACAAGGCGCTGAGCGGCGGTAGCTGTGCTGACACAAATGGCGATGGGCTTGTTAAAGTCGCGGCCTTTAAGTTTATACAGCGCATCAACGGCCGCGTTGTTTTGCGCGTCGGCGGCCAGTCCGTAAACGGTTTCAGTCGGCAGTAGCACGACCTCGCCGCGCCTCAAGGCAGAGTTGACAGGCTGAATGTCGGACGGGCCTGTCATGTAATTTTATTCGGCCTCATTAAATTCAGCTTCAATGCGGAGTTTGACCTCTTTGCCAATACCAAAATTGCTAAGGTAGGTCAGGCCGAACTCTGTACGGTCAAGTGTCGCCGTCGCTGAAAAACCGAGCGTATCACCTGCGTGACCAAAGGATTTCCCCGCGCCGTTAAAGGTCACATCGAGTGTGACGGGGTTTGTGACACCGCGAAAGGTGAGATCGCCTGTGACCGTACCGCGAGCGTCGCCGTTGACGTTAATTTGAGTCGAGGTGAAACGAATATCAGGATGTACCTCTGCGTTGAAATAACGGTTATCGGTGGCGATGGTTTCATCAAAATCGGGGAGGCCCGTACTGACGCTGTTCGGGTCAATACGAATATCAAGCTGGCTAGTGGTCGGTGCGCTCGGGTCAAAATTTAGCGTGCCTTCAATACTATCAAAACGGGCTTGATAATTGGACAGCCCCGCATGGCTGAGGGACCACACAACGCTCGCATGGGTGGGGTCGAGGACATAATTCCCTGCTTTAAGTTCGGAGACGCTCGTGTCAGGCGGGGTGTAACAGGCCGCGAGGCTTATACAGACGGTTATTACGGAGACGGGTTTTATAAAGGGTTTAAACATGTATTTAAGTATAACTAAGGTCATGGGCACTTGCAAAGCCGTAGAATATCAATATGTCAATCACTTACCTGTGATAAATTTTAGGGTTAACATGACTGAAAACGCAAATACAGCAGCAACGACAGAAAGCTCTGATGCAGATTTGACTATAAAAGACCGCATTATTAGTGAAATAAAGTTTTTCGCGGGTTTGATTGTCTTCATTGTATTTTTCTTCACGACGGTATGGGGCCATTATAAAATTCCAAGTGAAAGCATGTTACCAACTCTTGAAGTTGGGGACCATGTTTATGTCTCGAAATTTGCCTATGGCTATTCACGTCATTCTTTACCCTTTGGTCTGCACCGCTTACCGATCGCAGATGGAAAACAGATGTTGTCTCGATTGCCTAAGCGTGGTGACGTGGTCGTCTTCCGTAATCCCGTTAGCAAAATTATTATGATTAAGCGCCTGACTGGATTGCCAGGCGATACAATTGAAACCCGTGGTGGACGCCTTTATGTCAATAATCAATTGATAGACCGTACAGAAACTGACAATTTTACTTATCGACCTCACCGTGGTCAGATTGCACACGTAACACAGTTTAAGGAGTCTTTGCCGGGTGAGAAAAACAGTCACTTAATATATGAGGTTACGGATGAGGGAACGCAGGATAATCGCGGGCCGTTTACTATTCCGAAAGGGCATGTTTTCTTTATGGGTGATAACCGTGACAATTCCGTAGATAGTCGGGCAACAAGTGGCCCTGGTATGGTTCCGGTAGACCACTTGATTGGACGGGCCGATTCGATGATGTTTTCTTTTAAAAAATGCGTGAAAGAAGAGGGGTTCCGTTGCCCATCTCGTCGGTTCTTTAAAGGGCTATAGCGCTGCTTAAAGAGACTCGACTCTGAGCAAAAATCATATCAAAGAGCTGTATGGCACGCGAAGTTCTTATTATTTGTCGGCACGGGAAACCGGCCCTTTCTAAAAAAGTCCGCTTGAATTGGTTGGGCTATATAGACTGGTGGAAAAAGTATGATGAGGGCGGTCTCGATAAGAAGCAAAAAATCCCCAAACGCGTGATAAAGCTCGCGACGGAAGCGGATGTTGTTATATCAAGTACACTCCTTCGCGCGGTTGAGTCGGCTACCTTAGCCGCAGGCCGTGAACCAGACGAGCAGTGGCCTGAACTTATTGAAGCCGCGCTACCACCTCCTGATTTTGGATGGTACATGACAGGCCCAAGGCGGTGGGGTACTATTGCGCGAATTAGTTGGTGGCTTGGGTTTTCAGGCGGGCAAGAAACGCGCCGCCAAGCGGAAAAACGTGCTGAGTTAACAGCGGAAATGTTAACAGATGTGGCCTCTGACGGAAAACTGGTGTTTGTTGCGGCTCATGGCTGGTACAACCGTATGCTAAAGCAGCCTCTTCGCCGCAGAGGATGGACGTTAGTTGCAAGCTTTGGCGATAGACATTGGTGTCATCGGCGCTATGAAAGATTAAGTGATAAGTTAGAGTCAAACTCTAAGAAAAAGACTTAAAATGAATGAGGGTCTCATGAGTGAAGATATTAAGACGTTAAGTTTTGAACAAGCGATTAAAGAGCTTGAAACGATCGTGCAAAAGTTAGAGCGCGGTGATGCGCCTTTGGAAGAAAGCATTGAGATTTACCAGCGCGGTGCAGCCTTAAAAGTTCATTGCGAGAGCCAGTTGAAAGCGGCGCAGCTTAAGGTCGAGAAAATCGTCCTTAAAAGCTCAGGAGAGGCGTCGACCGAGCCGTTTGACGCGGGGTAAGTCGTTTTGACCAACGATTTCAAATCTCGACTAAGCTTTGTTGCCGACCGAATGGAAACGGTTTTAGACTCCGTCTTGCCACAGCCAACCGGCCCGCAGCAAACCGTTATGGAAGCCGCTCGCTACGCGGCTCTTGGTGGTGGGAAGCGGTTGCGCCCGTTCTTGATGGTTGAGACGGCGCGTATGCTCGGCCACGAGAATGACGCTATTTGGGACGTTGCGGCGGCGCTAGAATGTCTACATGTCTATTCGCTCGTTCATGATGATTTGCCGTGTATGGATGATGATGACCTAAGACGCGGGAAGCCAACAGTCCATAAAGCCTATGATGAGGCTCTGGCTGTTCTCGCAGGGGATGCGCTACTGACACATGCGTTTCAAATTATCGCAGAGGCTGATTTTCCTGACGCGGTCAAAGTCTCGCTGATAAGCAAGCTTGGTAAAGCAGGCGGTATGCACGGCATGATTGGCGGACAGGTTGTTGATATAACCGTCAACGAATCAGAGCGAGATGAGGCGCTGATTACGCAATTGCAGGATATGAAAACGGGTGCGCTTATTCGCTACGCCGTTGAGGCGGGGGCAATTATGGGCGGCGCAACAGCCGCGCAAATGGAAAGTCTTATATCATACGCGGACGCCATTGGCCTCGCCTTTCAGATTAAAGATGATATCCTCGACGTTGAAGGCGATGCGGCCTTGGTTGGAAAGGCTGTACAAAAAGACACCGATAAGGGAAAAGTCACATTTGTATCCATATTGGGCCTTGATGCGGCCAAAGTTAAGGCCCACGATATAGGACAATATGCTAAGAACAATTTACTCGATTTTGGCGCTAAAGCGGATATACTCATTGAAACTGTCGACTTTATTTTAAATCGACAAAGCTAGGGGCGTGAAAGAGACACTTATGGTCAACACACCTATTTTGGATAAAGTTAAAATACCTGCGGATATGCGGGATTTTTCGCGTGATGAGATAAAACAGCTTGCGAATGAACTTCGGGCTGAAGTGATTGATGCTGTCTCGGTAACGGGCGGTCATTTGGGCGCTGGCTTGGGTGTCGTTGAACTAACCGTAGCGATCCATCATGTTTTTGATACACCAGATGATAAGCTGATCTGGGATGTGGGGCATCAATGCTACCCGCATAAGGTTCTGACAGGACGCCGTGACCGTATGCGTACGATCCGCAAGGGCGGAGGGTTGTCTGGCTTTACCAAACGTGCCGAGAGTGAATATGACCCGTTCGGTGCTGCGCATAGCTCAACATCGATTTCTGCTGGGATGGGGTTTGCCACGGCGCGCGACCTTGATGGGCGCGAAAATCATGTGATTTCCGTGATTGGCGATGGCTCGATTACAGCTGGCATGGCTTATGAAGCCATGAATAATGCAGGCGCGACGGATAGCCGTCAAATTGTGATTTTAAATGACAATGATATGTCCATTGCACCACCTGTTGGCGCTATGAGCCATTTGCTCTCTCGCACGGTTAGCTCCTCTGGATATCAAGCTTTGCGCGGCGTCGCGAAAGCGGTGGTCAAAGACGCGCCGCGCCCGATTAAATCCACCGCTCGTAAAGCCGAAGAATATACGCGCGGCATGTTTATGGGCGGTACATGGTTTGAAGAGCTGGGCTTTTACTATGTCGGGCCTGTGGACGGGCATGATCTTGATGCGCTGATTCCTGTGCTTGAGAACGTCAAGAAAATGAAAAACGGCCCTGTCCTTATTCATGTGGTAACGCAAAAGGGTAAGGGCTACGGCCCCGCTGAAAAGTCTGCCGATAAATATCACGGTGTATCTAAATTTAATGTGGTCACAGGCGAGCAGGCTAAATCTATTCCCAACGCTCCGAGCTACACCAAAGTTTTCTCTGACGCGCTGATGAATGAAGCGGCGAAAGATGATAAAGTCGTAGGTATTACGGCGGCGATGCCAGGGGGTACGGGCCTTAAAGCTTTCGGTGAAGCTTATCCAAAACGCATGTTTGATGTTGGCATTGCCGAGCAACATGCGGTGACATTTGCGGCAGGGATGGCGGCGGACGGTTATAAGCCGTTTTGCGCGATTTACTCGACTTTCTTGCAACGCGGCTATGACCAAGTTGTGCACGATGTGGCCATCCAAGGGCTGCCTGTACGCTTTGCTATGGACCGCGCTGGACTTGTCGGGGCCGACGGGCCGACACATGCGGGATCGTTCGATATTTCTTACCTCGGTTGCTTACCTGGATTTGTTCTGATGGCAGCGGCAGATGAAGTTGAGCTGACAAATATGGTCGCCACGGCGACGGCCTATGATGAAGGGCCGATGGGTTTTCGCTATGCGCGCGGCGAGGCGACAGGCTTGCCGATTCCAAAGGTTCCAAGCATTCTTGAAATCGGCAAAGGGCGTATTGTCAAAGAAGGTACGCGCGTGGCGATTTTATCTTACGGTACGCGCCTTGGTGAAGCCTTGCAAGCGGCGAACGACCTTGACCGTCTCGGCCTCTCAACCACGGTTGCGGATGCGCGTTTTGCCAAGCCCCTCGATATGGATTTGATCAGTCAGTTAGCCGATAACCATGAAGTCCTGATTACGATAGAAGAAGGCTCTATGGGCGGCTTTGGTGCGTTCACCCTGCAAGCCCTAGCAAAAATGGGACGGCTTGATCGCGGCTTAAAAATTCGCACCATGACCTTGCCAGATATCTATATCGATCAAGACACACCGGCTAAAATGTATGAGCAAGCGGGACTTGACGCGAAGTCTATCGTTGAAAACGTGTTCCAAATTTTAGGCCGCGATATCGCCTCGCAAATGAACCGCGCTTAAGCGGTCTTATGAGCGAGGACACAACGGGACTACGCGCCGATAAATTCCTTGTTGCCCAAGGCTATTTCGATACGCGTACCCAAGCGCAGGCGGCGATTAAAGCAGGCAAGGTGCGCGTTAATGGGCGGGTGCTGAAGAAAGCCTCTACGCCGTTGAGCGCCACTGACGACATCAAAGCGGGGCGGGTTCATCCGTGGGCGTCGCGGGGCGGTATCAAGCTTGATCATGCCCTCAAAAGCTTCAAAGTCAATGTAGAAGGCCTCACTGCGCTCGACGTTGGCGCGTCCACAGGCGGCTTTACGGACGTGCTTTTAACACGCGGGGCGGGGGCCGTTTACGCCGTCGATGTCGGCCATGATCAACTGCATGATAAGTTAAAGAACGATCCTCGTGTCCTGTCACTTGAAGGGCAAGACGCACGGAAAATCACTAAAGATATGTTCCCAACTCCACCTGATATTATTGTCTGCGACGCGAGCTTTATTTCAGCGACGAAAGTTTTGGATGTCGCTCTTGATATAGCTGTTACCGGGACGAAACTCATTACCCTTGTGAAGCCTCAATTTGAAGTTGGGCGTGAAGGGATTGGACGCGGGGGACTGGTCAAAAGTAAAGCGCTCGCTGATCAAGCTTTGTCGGATGTCAGTGCATGGGTCAGCATGAAAGGATGGCAGGTTTTAGAAACATTGGACTCACCGATTAAAGGTGGGTCGGGCAATGCTGAATTCCTGCTCTACGCGCTTAAGATTGAGTAAAGAAAGACCGAAAGGTTTTTAACATAATATGTAAAAAACCTTAAGGTTATAAAAGCGGCCTGTCAGGGGAGTGATACACCGCTAATATGTGTTTTGGATCTAACGACCTCTACGGTTGTTGCTACCGCGGCGGTTATTCGTGTTACCTCTACGGCTATTCGTACCGCGGCGGCTATTAACAGAACCTCTACGGTTAGAGCTAAAACCACGATTAGAACTAAAGCGACGGTTAGAGCTAAAGCCACGACTACCACTACTTCGACTGCGTGAACTAAATCCACGATTGCGGTTGTTAATGTTAATGCTTACGCTCGATCCACTATAATATGGAGCACGATAGCCAGAGTAGTACGGGCTAGAGGCGTAAACAATACCTGTTCTATAGGGTTGGACATAACCCGTGTTATAAGATCGCCCAGAGCTAAATCCGCCACGCGAGTTGTTTCCAGCAATTGCAGCACCTGCAACGCCGCCAACAATAGCGCCTATAACAGTTCCTTGGTTGCCTGATCGTCTGCCATTAAATTGCGATCCAATAACGCCACCTGCGACGGCGCCAACAACGGCTCCGGCAAGCTGATTGCCACCATTCGATCCATTATGTCGATGATTGAAACCCGTGCCGTGCGCTGAGGCGATGGCTGGGGTTACCATTAAAAATGCGCCGGCTAAATATCCGACTATTTGTGTTACTTTCATTGCGGTTGCTCCTTCACATGCAATTCGTGTTGAGCAGCACACCTCTCTCAAAGTGCCGCAATTATTATATAGCATATGTTGGGGCAAATAGCAAAGGGACGCTGTAAAAAACGCCCCTAAATCACAGTGTTTTTACTCTGGCGTTACTTTGAGCAAGATGGACCTTTGATTTCTTGTCCCCAACTATCGTAACGCTTAGAGTTTTTACCGCCGTAGCACAGAAATTTTGATTCCGTGTGTTGCGCAGCAACCGGCTGAGCATAAGGAGCGTCTTGAACATAAGGTGCTTCCTGAACAGCAGGAGTTTCCTGAGCGATTGTACGCTCCTGAATAATAGGCGCTTCTTGAACGATTGTACGCTGAATGATTGTACGGTGAATGACAGGCGCCTGTACGATTGTGCGTTGAATGACAGGGGGAGCCTGAACAACTCTATTTTGAACGGCAGGGCGCGCAGGCGGTTGAGAGACGATCCGTGTTGGAGTTGCTGAAGCAGGAGGAGCAACATATTGCTGAGCTGGGGCCGGGTAGGTTGGAACCTGCTGAATATATTGCCGTGATGGCCCTGGGTAATATTGTGTCACTGTTTGACCACTGTAAACAGCCTGTGGTCTCAAACCGATGGTTTGCCCACCAAATTGTCGCCCACCAAATTGTTGCCTACTAAATTGTTGTTGGTTTTGTCCTCGGTTAGCTAATGCGTAACCTGCTGCGCCTCCAAGGACCGCGCCAATAGCTGTCCCTTCTTGACGTTGACCGCGTCCCGCAATGTTAGAACCAATCACGCCGCCAAGTGCCGCGCCAGCGCCTGTACCGATAAGGTTGCGGCCGTTAAAACCTGGGTTAAATTGACCCGCATAAGGGTTGCCGCCATATCGACTTTTTTGATTGCCGTAAGCTGCGCCGCCTAAACCGCCGACAAGAGCGCCAATGGCGGCACCTTCGGTTCGGTTTCCACGTGGTGCAATTTGACGGCCAATAACGGCGCCTAATCCAGCGCCAGCCCCACCCGCTAAAACTGTATTATTATCAAAGCCACCAAAAAGCTGGGCATTTGCTGTTGTTGACAGGGCTAAGGTTAAGGTCAAAGCGGCTACCGTTGTTTTAAAATATTTCATACCATTCTCCTCAATGGATAAATTCTTTACAAACTGTATCAGTTTGACCTGAACCACAGATTTATCAGTGAATAATGCAACTTCTGCGCCATTTATAGGATTGAAGTCAGAAATGAGAGGATGTGAGGTGTCTTGGTTTTGTCTGACAAAGAAAAAGCCCGGCAAGAGCCGGGCTTTTAGGGAGGAATTTCTATTGATTAATAACGTCTGCTTGTAATCTTGTTAGCTTCACGTTTCAGATCACGCTTTTCATCTTTTAGGTAACAGATTTTGTCATCTATTTCCTTCAAACGAAATCTGATCTGACGCGTATTACGAGCATTACGAAGCTTCTTCTTCAAAAGTCTTTCTTCATACTCAAGCTTTTCGATCTTGATATTGGCGGTTTTGATGTCGCGCTCAATCTCATAGAGACGTTGCTCGACCCGCCGACTATTGTTGCGGTAAGAAACAGTCTGCGTTCCAACACTCCGGTTATTAAAGCCACGGTTGTTAAAACCACGGTTGTTAACACCTGTCGTCACGATACGGTTGGTTGCAACACGTGTTGTACCAATAGTACGTGGTACGTTGCTGTTAAATCCAGTTTGGACGCGGCGAGCCTCAGTTGAACAGTTCCGACTACCATCAGCGATACCCGCTCCAGCGGCAGCGCCGAGTGCTGCACCAATAATAGACCCTTCAGTGCGAGCGCCATTACCTGAAACTTGCGATCCGAAGACACCACCAGCTACGGCGCCAATTAATCCACCAACGACCTGATTGTTTCGGTCAGCGGTTTTACACTCTGAATAAGAGTTTGAAGTTGTACGGAAATCCTGTGCAAAGGATGTGATTGGGGCTCCCAAAACTGCTGTCCCGAGAAGGGCCGCCGCAATTGTCCGTGTCTTGTTTAATTTAGCCATGATTAGCTCCTTTTTTACAACACGCGCTGGAGGGATGTCCATCGCATGATTGTGTTATAGGGAATCATGTTTGAACCGACCCTGAGCGTGAAGTTCAGATTCAGTTCATGCTGTGTTTAGGGGCTGTTCATGTGAATTGCAGTTAGAGTTTCCCGCTTAAGAAGGCCGCAACCTCATCCATCGCGCGGGTAGCTTCAGGAAGCATCTTATCGAAAAATTGAAAGGTGTGCGGCACATGTGACCAGCTTTGCAAGGTCACGTCATTTCCTGCGCGCGTGGATTTCTCTGCGTAGCGCACACTATCATCAAAGAGCATTTCGTGGCGACTGACCTGCATGAGCAGCGGTGGGAGTTTATGTAGGCTCCCCATAATAGGAGAGACACTCGGGTGTGCGGGGGATAGGCCCAGTATTTTCCAACACACCCATAGCCGCGCACTGCGTGGGAGTTTCAGAAACGAGCTGGCGAATGATTGTAACATCAGGTCGGTTTTGTAATTCTCGCGTAGGCTTGGGCTTTGAAAGGTCGTGTCTACTGGCGCAGAGAAAACAAAGGCGGCGTTCGCGGTGCGGCGCTTGGTACTGCGAGCCCACGCAAGTAAGGCGAGGGTGAGGCTTGCCCCTGCGGAGTCGCCTCCAATGGCCAGACGTTGGGCTTTACGCGGCCCGTTAGGGCCAGTGTTTAAAATCCAGTCATAGGCGGCTTGCGCGTCTTCGGTAATGTCTTGGCGGCTATGTTCAGGCATGAGGCGGTAGTCAGGCGCAAAGACGGCCGCTTTTGTTCGCTTGGCGAGATTATAAGTGATGGCGCGGTGGCTGATAGCACTCCCAACCATGAAGGCCCCGCCGTGGAGGTAAAGAATACGCCGCCCGGGATCTGCCCCCGCCACTAATACCCATTCACCGGGAATAGAGCGCTCGTCTAGCCGAATGAGGTCAGGTCGATGTTCGCAGTCAAAATCACGACCTTGACTCATTTGATCAAATTTCGAGCGCCTCTTGGGTAAGTTCGTTTTGAACACCTCTTTGAACGCCCCTGATTTCAGCGAGCGTGTTGGGGCAGAGTTCATGAAATTCTTTAAGAGAAAATCATTCACCGCTTGCACGCCCTCGCTCTCAGGGTCGACGTTAAACGTCACATCATGCGGCACGTCATATTTCGTCAGCTTTTCACCCGAGAGTTTGAACTTGGTGACAGCGGCTACGGCTGCAATGGGCACAAGGGGGAGGAGAGGGAGCATAGAGCGGTTAGCCTATTTGTTAGCCCATTTGCCCTCTGTGGCGCAACTTATGATCGGCGAGGACGCAGGCGAGCATGGCTTCGGCCACAGGGACGCCGCGAATGCCCACACAGGGGTCGTGGCGACCTTTGGTACGTACCATCAGCTCTTTACCGTCCGCATCAATAGAGCGTAGTTCTGTGAGGATAGAGGAGGTCGGTTTAATCGCGACCCGCACGATAATCTCGTCGCCGTTAGAGATGCCCCCGAGGATTCCGCCTGCGTGATTTTTAAGGAAGCGAGGTGCGTCGCCGTCCATGCGAATTTCATCAGCATTCTCAACGCCCGTAAAGGCGGCTGCGTTAAAGCCTGTGCCGATCTCCACGCCTTTGGCTGCGTTAATTGACATCATGGCTGATCCAAGGTCGCTATCGAGTTTACCGTAGACAGGCGCACCCCATCCTGCGGGGACGCCTTTGGCGCGCACTTCGATAACCGCGCCGACGGAATTACCCGCCTTACGAATTTCGTCGAGATAATCTTTCCAATTTTCAGCTGTCTTTGCATCAGGACACCAGAGCGGATTGTCTAAAGCCGCCGCCCAGTCCCGTTGCTCGGGGTCAAGCTTATGAGGGCCGATTTGCACAACGCCGCCAACGATCTCAATATTGCTGCCAAGTATTTTGCGAGCAATCGCACCTGCGGCCACACGGTTTGCGGTTTCGCGCGCGGATGACCGTCCGCCGCCGCGGTAGTCGCGAATACCGTATTTCGCGTCATAGGTCATATCGGCATGACCAGGACGGTAGCGCCGCTTAATTTCTGAATAGTCTTTACTGCGTTGATCGACATTCTCGATCATCAAGCTAATTGGCGTGCCAGTGGTCTGGCCTTCAAACACCCCTGAGAGGATTTTGACTTGGTCAAGCTCTTGGCGCTGGGTGACATATTTGCTTGTTCCCGGACGGCGCTTATCAAGGAAGGGCTGAATATCGGCCTCAGACAGTTCAATCAAAGGCGGACAGCCATCAACAACGCAACCAATGGCTGGCCCGTGGCTCTCTCCCCATGTGGTGAAGCGAAATAAATGTCCGAATGAATTATGTGACACGATGGTTCCCTTTGTTACGCGCTCTCATACAGCGCGTATGCCAAAGGGGCTAGAGGAAATGTTTATGAATATAGACCTAGGAGGTCACAATAGATGTTGGAGCTTTAACAATATGCGCGCCGTATCTCTTGCGCAGCTCTATAATGGGCTGCTCAAACCCATGATAAGAAACATAGGTGTAGCTTAGTGTTATCGCCATGGCTGTGGCGGCGTATAAGACTGTACCTTCAGTAAGCCCATAGTAATTATTGGCAAAATAAAGTGCAGGAATATGCCAGAGGTAAAGTCCGTAACTTATGCGTCCAATCCAACGTAAGATGGTTAAATCTAAAATACGGAAACAGAATTGTATTGGCTTGAAATAATATAGATTCAAAATGGCGATGAAGAGCGCCATGCCTTGAAAGCTATAACGAAAGGTTTCACGGAAACCGTCGTCACGGATGATGAAGCAAGCGCCAAACGTGAGTGCCGCGAGTCCGAGTGGAGCCCATCCCGTCAGCCAGTGCCGCCATGCACCGTGAGGCTTGAAATGAAGCAAGAGCGATAAGAGACACCCATAAAGAATGGAATCGATACGCGTTTCTGTGGCAAAATAGTTATAGTTACGTGGGAAATTTGTTCCGTAATAATTAACGCAGCGCCACACGAGGGCTGCACCGCATAATAAGAGACAAAGACCTATGATCTTGTCAAAGCGATTTCTAAACATGACAATCAAGAGCGGGAAAAAAAGATAAAAATGTTCTTCAACGGCGAGGGACCATAAATGTCCCCACGGCCCTGTTTGAACCTCTCCAGCAAAACCCAAAGCGATATTGTTATAATTCATCATATATATAAATGAGGAGATAAGGTCACGTATTTTGGGCGCGTCACCAAGCGCTGTCATGATTGCAGTCGTTATAACAATCATGAAAAGAAGAGCGGGAAAAAGTCTTAAAAAGCGGCGTGTGTAGAAGTTAAGGAGTTGTACCTGTCCTTTTTTTTCTTGCTCCGCGAGAAGCAACCGGGTGATCAGAAAACCTGAAATAAAGAAAAATACGGTCACGCCAAAACCGCCGGGAATAATTGATACAAGTCCCATATGGGCGATAATAACAATCAAAACAGCTATGGCACGCATGCCGTCTAGTCCCTGGATGTAACCATATTGCGCGCGCTCTGACAGCGTTGTGTCTAATGACGGTTGTAAAAAATTAACCATAATATTCGCCCTCTTGGCCTCAATGTGTCAAATTGGTCCAATTCAGGGTTAATATACAATTATTGTGCCACTTTATCCTTGTGAGCCTTGGAGACTTTGAGCCTTGTATACTTGGAGAGTTGCCAAGTAATTGTAATTCATTGTGGCTATCGCCATTATTCACGGTTGATTAGATGTGGGGTTATTTATCATCATTAGGTTTTGGGAACTTCTCTGCACGCGCGAGGTGACGCCTAAGTTCACGGCCTGTCATGACGGCAGTTTTGCCAAATTTTGCGCGAGCTTCGTCGCTGGCGCGTTCGGCTTGGCCGCGTTTTTCGGCCATAGGGTCGAGCAGGTCGCCGCCGGCGTCAAATGCATGGGGGCTGAGGCCGGAGAACCCTGCGCCGATAAGGCGAAACTTGCGGCCATTGGCTTCCGCCTCAAGTAGCGGCTCGAGCTGATGAAATAATTGATCCGCCAGCTGTACGGCTTGAGGCAGGGTGCGCCTGCGCGTTAGGCTTTCAAATTGCTTGGTTTTAAGTTTCAAGGTGACAACGCGCCCCGCCGTATCAAGGGCCTTGGCATGATCAGAGGCTTTGACGCAGACTTGCCACAAACGGTCTTTAAGTTGCTCGGCATCTGATATGTCTTCATCAAAGGTGATTTCCGCTGAGACAGATTTACGTTGGCTTTCAGGGGAAACGCGGCGAGGATCTTCCGCGCGTGCCAGACGCGCTAGATGCAGGCCCATGTCCCCGAATTGTTTAGCCATCTCGCTATCAGAGCGTTTACGTACATCAGCAATGGTCTGAATACCGACCTTGTTAAGCTTGCGCGCAAAGGCAGGGCCGACACCGTAAATAAACCCTACGGGCTTTGGAGCTAAAAATCCAAGAGCATCGGAGTGACCTAAAACCGCGAACCCGTTGGGCTTGTCGAGGTCAGAGGCGGTTTTGGCGAGAAACTTATTATAGGAAAGTCCAACGGAGACGGTTACGCCAACTTCGTCTAAAATTCGGTTTTGCAATTTTATCAGGCTTTGTGCGGGGCTAAGGCCGTGTAGACGTTTGGTCCCTGTTAGGTCGAGAAAGGCCTCATCAATGGAGAGAGGCTCTACAAGCGGCGTAAGGTCTCTCATCATATTTTTGATGCGCCGTCCTTCTTGGGCGTATTTACGCATATTGGGACGAATGACGGTTAACTCTGGGCAGGCTTTATGGGCTTTGAACATCGGCATGGCGGAATGTACGCCGTAGAGGCGGGCTTTATAACAGGCCGCAGACACCACGCCGCGCGTGCCGCCCCCCACAACAACGGGCTTATGTTTCAGCTCTGGATTGTCACGTTTCTCGACGGAGCAATAAAAGGCGTCACAGTCGACATGGGCGATGGAGAGCTTTGAAAGGGTCGGGTGGGAAATATGTCGGTAACTATTACAGTTGGGGCAAGGGTGTACCTGTGAGGCAGGCTGGATATAATCCGCGCAATCTCGGCAAAGCGTTTCAGACGTGGTGGGCTGATTTTCTTGGCCAGTTGAGGCCATCTTTACAAATCCTTAGTGTGTTCATTTTATGTTCTTTTACTAATGTAATGCTAACATGAAGACAACGGTTACTTAACAATATTGTTGTAATTAGAGATACGGACAAAGTTGAATAAGACTTGACGTAAACAGGTGAATTGGGAAAATGCTACAAAAAATGCCAAAGAAAATCCTAATCGTTGAAGACAATGAGCTTAATATGAAGCTCTTTTCTGATCTTCTTGATGCGCATGGATATGAGACTGCTCAAACTCGCGAAGGGTTAAAAGCGATATCTTTAGCACGAAAATTTAAGCCAGATTTGATTTTGATGGATATTCAATTACCAGAGGTTTCAGGCCTTGAGGTGACTAAGTGGATCAAAAATGATAATAATCTAGCGGAAATTCCAGTCATTGCAGTTACAGCATTTGCAATGAAGGGAGACGAGAAGCGTATTCGCGACGGTGGATGTGCTGCTTATATCTCCAAACCCATATCTGTTGCGTCCTTTTTATCTACTGTCCGAAAGTTTTTAGACGCAGCAGCATAGGGGTGCCGGTATGAGCGCTCGTATTTTAATTGTAGATGATCTAGTTCCCAATTTACGCTTACTTGAAGTTAAGTTGGTTGCGGAATACTATGATGTGGTGTCGGCAACGAATGGCCTTGATGCTATAGACATAGCAAAAACTGAAAAGCTTGATCTGATTTTGCTCGATGCCATGATGCCAGATATGGACGGCTTTGAGGTGTGTCGGCGATTGAAATCTGATCCCAATTTAGCTCATATTCCTGTGATTATGCTAACGGCCTTAGAAGAGAGTCGAACACGTGTTCGTGGTCTTGAAGCGGGGGCTGATGACTTTATTACGAAACCGATTAACGATCTTATTCTTATGGCTCGCGTACGAGCACAGCTAAGATTAAAAATGATCACAGACCAGCTTTTAAGCCATACGGGTTATTCAATTGCGAATTCACAATCCGTACTGGAACAAATTGGGGCCCAACAAGCGCGACTATTAATTGTTGAAGATAGTGAGCGACGCGCGGCAAAGCTCTCGGTTCCTTTCGAGGGGCGGCATATTATACGGACGGAAAGTGATCCTCGCGTTGCTATACAAGCGGCTAAGGCTGGAACGGATCTGGTTATTGTCAGTCTTGTCTCTAACGGGTTTGATGGACTACGAGTCTGCGCCTCTCTTCGTTTTGATGAGAAAACAAAGGATTTGCCCATATTAGCTTTGGGTGACCTTCAAGATGAGTCGCGACTCATCCGTGCTTATGATTTAGGCGTGAATGATTTGTTACTCCGACCGATTGAGGCCGAGGAAATTCAAGCGCGAGTGAATAGCCAATTGCGCCGAAAATTCTTCACTGATTCTCTGCGTGAAAACTTTAATGAAAACCTTGAAATGGTCATCTCTGATCCTTTGACAGGTCTGGGCAATCGCCGATATTTTGATCGTCAAATAGCAACTCTATTTGAACTCTTAGAGAATGAAGGTGAAGCCTTCTCGATTATGGTATTCGATATTGACCACTTTAAACGGGTCAATGATATTTTGGGTCATGATATGGGGGATACGATTTTGAAGGAGGTCGCAGCGCGACTTGTCTCGAATATGCGAGCGATGGATATTGTCAGTCGTTACGGCGGTGAAGAATTCATTATTGCGATGCCAAAAACTAAGTGTCAAGATGCGCTTCATGCGGCGGAACGTGTCCGTGGCTTAGTTGGCGGGACACCTGTCTATGTGGATGGTCAAGCGCATATTATTACGACAAGCGTTGGGGTGGCTGAAGTACAACCGGGCGAGAAGCTACGTGACGTTTTCAAACGCGCCGATGCTGCACTTTACAAAGCCAAGCAAATGGGCCGTAACAAGGTCATGAGCGCTGAAGATTTAGGGCAGGCCGCTTAAATCCAGTCCAAAAAAAAGGCCACGATAACGCGGCCATTTGATTATCATATAACCAGTTGGGTTATTTGATTTTACCTTCTTTAAAGTCGACGTGTTTACGTACAACGGGGTCATACTTACGCTTGACCATTTTTTCTGTCATTGTCCGGGCATTTTTCTTTGTAACATAGAAATATCCGGTATCTGCCGTCGAGTTGAGGCGGATTTTAATTGTAGCAGGTTTCGCCATTTTACCAATCCTTCGGAGCCGTAGCTCACATTTAAATTCGAAGCGCGCAACATAGTCCGCAAAACATCAAAGTCAACACGATTTTTTCGCTGACTTATCAGAGCAGAATTCAAAGCAATTTAATGAGTTATTCGTCCGCGTAAATGCATGTCTATTTGCCTTAAATAGGCTCATAAGTCATGGCGTAATCATTACGCTCCCAGCGTGAGTAAAACACAGCGTTCGCAGGCTGTTTACCGTTTAAATAATCACCAAGCACATGTAGCATCATCTCTGTAGCGCGCGCCGTTTTAAGGGATTTAATTTCGTCCAGACTATACCAGCCGAGGTTTAGCAGCTCTGCACTATCGACCATTTGCCCTTTCAAGGTCGTCTCGTCCACATGACGGAGTAAGAACCATGTATCAAAGCGTTTATGACGATAAGGCGGCGTTACGGCACGCCCAAAGATTTCAATTTCACTCATATCAGCCAGTAAACTTTGTTGACGCAGAGCGTCCCAACTTGGATGGTTTATGTTTTTGATAGGTCTGTCAGTTTTTTGCGTCAGGCAGAGGCCCGTTTCTTCAAACGTTTCGCGAATCGCCGCGAGGACAACCGCGCGCGCACGGGCATCATTATAATGTTTAGACAGGATCCGTTTCGTCTTCGGCAGCATTTTGCCTGTATGCGGCGCAAAGCTATCGGCGCGGTCAACACGTCCCCCAGGGAAGACATAGACTGAAGGCATGAAATCATGGGCACGAGCGCGCTGTCCCATTAGGATTTGCGGATTGTCTTTTGTGCCCCGGTACAGCACAATCGTAGAGGCGAGACGCGGACGCGGCGCGCGGCCCAGCTTTGCTCTCATCTCCTTGTCCTTGTCGGTCAAGGTCAGAGCCTTGGTCATTTTGAACTTATCGAATTTGGTCGAACTCATAAGACAAGGATACTCATCTGCGGCGACCTCGGGATTTAGAACCGCCAGATCCTCCTTTACGTGGGCCGCCTTTGCCACGGTAACCGCCGCGGTTATGTCGTTTAGGGGGGCGCTTGCCTTTTTCAGGGGGTGTGAGGATTTCGAAAATCATGCCGCCCGTAATCGGGTTGGCTTCTTTCAAGCGAACTTGCACACGCCGTCCAAACTTATAACGGTTACCGCTCTCTTCGCCGATAAGGCATTTAAGCTTATCATCGAAAACGTAATACTCGCGGCCCAATGTATGGGCAGGGATTAACCCGTCCGCACCTGTTTCGTCGAGCGTAATAAACAAGCCGTGCTTGGTGACACCTGAAATACGCGCACCGAATTCAGCACCAATCTGGCCTTCAAGAAATTGCGCAATATAGCGGTCTTTGGCGTCACGCTCTGCGGCCATGGCGCGGCGTTCCGTATCGGATATATGCTGAGCTGTTTCGCTTAAGCGGCTTTCCTCGGTCTTAGACGTCCCGTCATCGCCAAAGCCGTGCATCTTGATAAGCGCACGGTGAATGGCTAAATCCGCATAACGGCGAATTGGGGAGGTGAAATGGGCATAGTGAGTGAGGTTAAGTCCGAAGTGACCCTTGGCGTCTAGGCCGTAATAGGCTTGGGACTGAGAACGCAGCACGGCCATGCCGACAGTTTCGGAAAGATCATTGTCTCCCGCGTCTGCCAAAAGCCCGTTGAGCCGTTTGGTTGAAGGTCGCCCACCTTTGGCCCACTTCATCCCAATCGCGGGGAGGAAGTCTGCGAGGCCGTCTAGTTTTTCTAAGCTTGGCGGCTCATGCACGCGCACAATCGATTTGATGCCTTTTTCCGCGAGGCTTTCCGCCGCCGCGACATTGGCTTGCACCATAAATTCTTCAATTAGCTTATGGGCGTCATAGCGTTCTTTGACGGTGATTTTGGCAATCGTGCCGTCATCATTAATATGGATTCGTCGTTCGGGGAGGTCAATGGCGAGAGGCTCACGGTCAGTGCGTGCGCGCTTTAAGCTTTCATAGGCGGCGCGAATGTTGCCGAGCGATTCTAACACGGGCACAGCCACCTCGGGGGGATTGCCGTCAAACGTTTCCTGTGCTTGAGCGTAAGTCAAACGCGCATGGGAGCGCATAAGCCCCCGCGTAAACTTATGCTCAATCTTCGTGCCGTCTTTGCGGATACGCATCCGAACGGCCATGCAGTAGCGGTCTTCATGTGGCCGCAAAGAACAAAGGTTATTAGAGAGTTCCTCGGGCAGCATCGGCTCAACACGGTCAGGGAGGTAAACCGAATTCCCGCGTTTCACCGCAGATTTATCAAGCGCACTTTCAGGGCGGACGTAATGGGCGACATCAGCAATCGCAACCCAGAGAATATGCCCACCTTGGTTGGTATCGTTTGTGTCAGGCTCAGCAAAGATCGCATCATCGAAATCTTTGGCGTCCACAGGGTCAATGGTCAAAAGACCGACCTCGCGCAAGTCTTCGCGGCCCTTGGTCAGGACAGGGGCTTTGGCGGCTTTGGCGTCATTAATCACTTCAGGGTCAAAGCCAACAGGGATGTTATGCGCGGCGAGTGACATCAGTGTCGGCGCTTTCGGATCATTCATATCCGCGAGCAATTCAACAATTTGCCCGATCTTTTCATATTTAGATTTTGAGCGCAGAGCTTCATAGAGAACCAGCGTTCGCTCTTTCGCGTCTTTGGGCAGGTTCTTGACCCGCAGCTCATCGCGTTGGCGTTTATCTATCGGTTTAATTATCCAGCCGCGCCCATCTTTCATCAACAGTCCCATATGGCGAGAGGGGCCGCGTGAGAGCTTCTTGAGGACTTGCGCCGTGCGTGGGGTGGCCTCGCCGTCTTTAATGCGGCAGAGCGCGCGTCCACCGACGCCAAGCGTGGTAGAGCTTCCGTGGCCCTTGGCTTTTTTCGAGGTTTTGCCCTCATGGACGATAAATTCAGGCGGGGCGCTATCACCTTCCCATTGGTCAGGGACGGCGCGCATATCGCCCATATCGTCAATATGAGTAATTCGCATGACCATAACTCGCGGCAGGGCACTGGCTTCGCGGTAGGTTTTCTTTTTCGATAAGATCAACGTGCCGTCATCGACCATCTCGCGCAGGGTTGCGCGTAGCTCTCTGCGGTCATCACCTTTGACGCCAAATTCACGCGCTAAGTCACGACGGGCGAGGCGGTCTGGTTCAGCACGAACCGCTTCCATTATTTGTTCGCGGCTCGGGATCATGCGCGGTGTGTCCTATTCCTCAGCAGCAGGTTTTTTCTTGGCTGCAGGTTTCTTTTTTGCGGCAGTTTTCTTTTTAGCCGCTGGCTTCTTTTTAGCCGCTGTTTTCTTTTTGGCAGGAGCTTTTTTCTTTGCGGCTTTTTTCTTGCCTGACTTTGCTTCTTTTTCCGCAATATATTCTAGCGCCATATCAATGTTAACATCTTCAGGCGTTGTGCCTTTTGGAATCGTTGCATTGATTTTCTCATATTTAATATAAGGGCCGTAGCGACCATCCATGATTTGGATAGGCTTTTCGGTTGTTGGATGTTTGCCAAGGTCTTTAAGGACAGTGCCACCCCTTGTGCGCCCACCGCCTTTGGCAATTTTTTCGGCGATCAGATCAACCGCGCGGTTAATGCCGACTTCAAACAAATCATTGGCATCGGGTAAGTTCACAAAGGTTCTATTGTGCACAATAAATGGCCCATAACGAC
Source organism: Maricaulaceae bacterium (assembly GCA_039989855.1). GTDB lineage: Bacteria > Pseudomonadota > Alphaproteobacteria > Caulobacterales > Maricaulaceae > CALFVT01. The sequence goes on from JBDXGZ010000017.1 coordinate 46,109, forward strand.
CGATATTGGCCGAGATCATGACGCCGTCTTCTGGATGGTTACCAATTTCGCGCGGTAAGGTCAGAAGCTTCAGCGCTTTCTCAAGGTCGATACTATCGAACGCCCAGCCTTTCGGCAGACCTGTCCGCTTTGGCTTGGCTTCTTCACCGAGCTGCACATAAGGACCGAATCGGCCATTCTTTAGGAAGATATCTTCGCCCGTATCAGGATGTTGTCCGAGCATTTTATCTTCGCCGTTACCAGCTGCCGCCTGACCGCTCTGTCCGAAGGGACGGGTAAACTTACATTCAGGATAGTTGGAACAGCCGACAAACGCGCCGTAACGCCCTAGCTTTAAAGAATGCTCCCCATCTTCGCAGGTCTGGCATGAGCGCGGGGCAGAGCCGTCTTCGCGCTCTGGGAAAGCGAGCGGGGCGAGCGCTACGTTCAACGCGTCCAGAACATTGGTCACGCGGAGCTCTTTGGTCTCATCGATATGGGAGGAGAACTGCGTCCAGAAATCTCTTAGGAGGGCTTTCCAGTTGAGGTCCCCTGCGGAGACTTTATCGAGCCGTTCTTCAAGATCAGCGGTGTAATCATATTGAACATATTTCGCGAAGAAGTTTTCCAAAAAGGCCGTGACCAAACGTCCTTTATCGGACGGGGTAAAGCGTCGCTTATCGAGGGTGACATAATCACGGTCTTGGAGGACTTTAAGGATAGAGGCGTAGGTTGACGGGCGGCCAATGCCGAGCTCTTCCATACGCTTCACAAGGCTGGCTTCTGAGAAGCGCGGCGGAGGCTGTGTGAAATGCTGTTCGGTTTCAATCGTTTTAGCGGTGGCGTCTTCGCCTTCGGTGACGGGCGGGAGAAGTCCGCTATCATCCTCGTTTTCCTCAGCCTTCGGCGTGGCAACTTCATAGAGCTTTAGGAAACCGTCAAAGCGAACAACAGATCCCGTTGTTCTAAGGCCGACCGTATTGGCGTCGTCGCCAATCTCGATCGTTGTACGCTCCATTTGCGCATTTTCCATTTGGCTGGCCATAGCCCGTTTCCAAATCAGCTCATAAAGTTTTTTCTGGTCGCCAGATAATGGCAGACGGTCAGGGTGACGGTGGAAACTTGTCGGACGGATGGCTTCATGGGCCTCTTGCGCATTCTTGGCTTTGTTTTTGAACATGCGCGGAGATTTTGGCAGGTAACTATCGCCAAATTCTTTCGTTACGGCGCTACGAGCATCAGCCACAGCCTCGCCGACCATAGAGATACCATCGGTTCGCATATAGGTGATGAGACCGACGGTTTCGCCGCCAATATCTATACCCTCATAAAGACGCTGCGCGGTTTGCATGGTGCGGGTCGCGCTAAAGCCAAGCTTACGGGAGGCGTCTTGTTGCAAGGTGGATGTTGTAAAGGGCGCGTAAGGTTTACGCTGCACGGGTTTGGCCACAACAGACTTAATGGAAAGGGTTGCCGCTTTTACAGCCGCTTCTGCAGCCTTAGCGTGGGTTTCGTTTTCAAGAGAAAACTTATCAAGCTTGTCACCATTTAGGCTGACAAGGCGTGAGGTGAAGCTTGACTTAGCGCTTGTGTTGATTTCTGATGTTAGGGACCAATACTCGCGCGGTTTAAATTGTTCGATTTCATTTTCGCGTTCACAGACGAGGCGAAGAGAAACGGATTGAACACGTCCAGCAGAGCGTGCGCCGGGCAGTTTTCGCCATAAAACAGGGGAGAGATTAAAGCCTACAAGGTAATCGAGCGCTCGGCGCGCGAGGTAAGCTTCGACTAACTCCATGTCGAGTTCGCGTGGGTTTGCTATCGCCGTGGTAACAGATTTCTTGGTAATGGCGTTAAACACGACGCGCTCAATAGGCTTATCTTTTAAGAGGCCACCGCGTTTTTTTGAGAGAACTTCGAGCAAATGCCACGAAATTGCTTCACCTTCGCGGTCCGGGTCAGTCGCGAGAATAAGTTTGTCAGAGGCTTTAAGCGCCGTCTCAATGTCTTTGATTCGGCTCTTAGATTTGGTGTCCACATTCCACGTCATAGCAAAATCCGTCTCAGGGTCAACCGAGCCGTTCTTGGACGGCAAGTCGCGCACATGGCCAAAACTGGCTAAGACTTTATAGTCTTTACCGAGATATTTCTCGATTGTTTTGGCTTTCGCTGGGGATTCGACAATGACGAGGTTCATAATAAAGTCCGGATACCGAGTGCTGCGGAGATTCCACTGCATGAAACGCCGCCATTTGGAGCAGGACATTATAAATGTCAATGCACCCAAATGTAGATTTATATAATTACGTCGAATTATAGGGTTACCTTTATAAGGTTGCTATGATAATAACTGCATGTTAAGGTTGTATTGCAGATATTTTAAAACGGGCTTATTATTATGGTAAAAGTTGATGTAGTGCAAAAAAGCAAACTTGATATTGATCCTAACTCGGCTAAGAACTACATTGCCGATATGGTTTCACAACTACACGAAATTGCCCAATGTGCGGGATTGGAACATGAAGCCGTATTATTATATGCGACCGGCTTAGCTATTTCGAAGGATCGTGTTGCCCCTATAGATCGAAGATAAGACCAATCCGACCATCAATATCACTTGTGATATCACCGTTGAGTTCTAGTTCAAGCAGGGCGGCGCTAGCGATTTGAACAGGTATTTTAGAGGCACGTATGATCTCGTCACGCGGCGCGAGGCTCGGGGAGAGTAATTGCAACAGGTGACTTTTAGCGGTCTCAATTGACTGGCTTGCCGCTTGCCAGTCAAAAGGTTCGTTTTCATAATCATCACTTGAGGGTTCCATGACATGAAGCGGTGATAATTGTTCAATGACGCGTTGCACATCTTCTGATGATTCGACTAACGCTGCTCCTTGTTGGATGAGGCGATTACAGCCTTTGGTGCGCGGGTCGAGCGGGGAGCCTGGCACGGCCATAACTTCACGGTTTTGCTCAAGTGCGTAGCGCGCGGTGATTAGCGTGCCAGACCGCTCAGCGGCTTCAATGACGATGACGCCTTTGGAGAGGCCTGAGATAATACGGTTGCGGCGCGGGAAGTCCCGGGCGGTGGCTCTATATCCAAGGGGGCTTTCAGATACGAGGCAGCCCTTTTCACGGATCGCGTGGTAAAGCTCCGTGTTTTGCCTTGGATAAATATGATCAACACCGCCGCCAAGCACGGCAACCGTACCCGTTTCTAAACTCGCGGCGTGGGCACTAGCATCTATACCGCGCGCAAGGCCCGAGATGATATTATGCCCCATCTCTCCCAGCTCATGAGCAAGCTGCCGCGCGAATCGTAGTCCCATAGCTGAGGCATTGCGCGAGCCAATAATTGCAAGGCCTGCTGTGTTGAAAATATCTGTACGCCCAAGGCAGCATATAACAGGCGGTGCAGGGTCGACCATTTTTAGATAATCAGGATAAGCGTCTTCGCAGGACATGAGAAAGGTTGCGCCCATTTGATCGGCCGCGTCCATTTCCGCTTCTATCTCTTGCAGGGATGGGATGCGTATAGATTTTTTTCTGATGATTTGCGGGAGGGCTTTGAGCGCTGCGTCAGCCGTTTTATAACGTATGAGGAGATCGCGAAAGGTAACGGGCCCAACGGTAGACGTTCGGTAAAGCCGCAGCCAGTCGCGTTTCTCCCCCCAAGATAATTCCATTAGCGCGTCTCGGGTTTGGATTTTTTACCGATTTTAGGTTCTTCGCCTTTCAAGATGCGCCTAATATTGGCGCGGTGGCGAATGAAAATAACCAATGTTAAAAGAGCGCTGACGATTGCTAACTCTCGGCTTGTGAATATATGAGCCGCAATAGGGGCTACGATAGCCGCCATCAGGGCAGAAAAGGATGACATGCGCGATAGAAAGGCGGTTATCAGCCAGGTCCCGCAAGCGATAAGTCCAATCGGCCATGCGGCGGTGAGCAAAAAGCCTAGGTAGGTTGCGACGCCCTTACCGCCTTTAAAGCCGAGCCAAACTGGAAAACAATGACCGATTAGGGCCATGCCGCCTGCATAAATACCGTAAGGATGTCCAAATCCAAGCAGTTTGTGAACGAGGAAAAAGGCAAAACCTGCTTTGCCTGCGTCTAAAAGCAAAGTGATGAAAGCAAGATCTTTACGGCCTGTCCTCAGCACATTGGTTGCGCCGATATTGCCGCTACCAATGTTTCTGATGTCACCTTGCCCTGTGAACCGCGCAATGATGAGGCCAAATGGGATAGACCCAAGGGCATAACCTGTGATGAGAGAGTAGATGAGTGTTAAACTTATAGCGTCTGGCATTACGTTATTGTGACGGGGTTATGCGTCTAAGTCAAAGACGATTTCGCCGTCAATAATAGTTTTAACCGCACGGCCTGTTAAGCGGCGGCGGTCAAAAGGCGTGTTTTTAGACTTTGAAACGAGCGCTTGATTATCCACAAACCAGGGTCGGTTCGGGTCAATAAGGATGAGGTCTGCAGTTGCGCCTTCTGCAATTTGCCCCGCGTTGATCCCTAACATTTGCGCTGGCGTGATGGTCATGGCCCGCAATAAAGCCATGAGATCAAGCCCGTCGTCATGGGTCAGAGTCAAGGCGGCTGACAGCATCACCTCAAGCCCAACTGCGCCTGCAGCGGCTTCGGCGAAGGGAAGGCGTTTTTGTCCTGCTCCCTGCGGATTATGGGCTGATACAATCACGTCGATGGTTCCGTCATTCACAGCGTCGATTAAAGCTTGTCGGTCAGTCTCTTCGCGCAGAGGCGGGTCAAGCTTGGCGAAGCTGCGGTAGTCACCAATATCAAGACTGTTGAGGCAGAGATTGTTAAAACTGACAGAGCAGGCAAGGTCGAGGTCGCGGGATTTCGCTGTGCGTATAACATCCACCGCGTCTTTTGATGAAATCAAATCAATCAGCAAGCGCCCGCCTGTGAGTTCAGCCAGAGCAATATCGCGGTCAACCATGATCCGCTCACTGGCGGACGGGATGCCCGTGAGCCCGAGGCGGGCCGAAAGGTCACCTTCATGCATAACGCCGCCTGCGGCGAGGGATGGCTCGACGGGGCGGTGGGCGATGAGCGCGTTAAAGGCCGCGCTATAAGAGAGAATGCGGCGCATGATCTGTGCGTCCGTGATCGGCGTGTCGCCATTGGAAAACATAACTGCGCCTGCATCGCTCATTAGGCCGATTTCCGTCAGGCTTGTCCCGTCGAGGCCTTTGGTAATGGCACCTGCGGCGTGAATATTGACGGGGGCTTCGGCGCCTTGGCGCTCGATGAAATGGATAAGGGAAATATCGTCAATCACAGGATTCGTATCAGGCATGACGACCATTGACGTTATGCCGCCAGCCATAGCGGCGGCTGCCGCGCTCATGATGGTTTCGCGGTGCTCTTGCCCCGGTTCGCCTGTGGTGACGCGCATATCGACTAAGCCAGGAGCGGCTATCAGGCCTGTACCGTCAATCGTCAGAGTGGCGGCGAGGTGCTCGCCGATATTGGCGATCTTGCCGTCTGATATATATATGTCTGTAATTTCATCGCGGTTTGAGGCGGGGTCCATCAAGCGGACATTGGTGATTAGGATATCTTTCATGCGGGTAATCCTAATTGAGCATATTGTAAGTCTCGGGCGTTAGAGAGGGCGTGTAATATGCCCATGCGCATAGCGACACCTGTTTCTACTTGCTGCGTGATGAGGCTGACATCTGGGTCGTCGGCAATATCAGAGCTGATCTCGACACCTCGATTCATCGGGCCGGGGTGCATGACAAGCGCTCCTGGTTTTGCAAAGGCGAGAGTTTTGCGGTCGAGGCCGTAGAAATGGAAATATTCTCGCTTTGAAGGGACGAAGGCGCCGTTCATACGCTCAAGTTGTAACCGCAGCATCATAACCACGTCGCAACCCTCTAGGCCTGTTTCCATATCGTGGAAGACGCTAACGCCCCAACGGTCGGCGTCACTCGGAATGAGGGTGGGAGGCCCAACAAGGCGGACTTCACATCCGAGCATATTCAGCAGCATAGCGTTAGAGCGTGCAACGCGGCTATGGAGAACATCGCCGCAAATGGCGACGCGTAGCCCGTCAATCTGCCCGTCAAAAGCTTGGCGTAAGGTGAGGGCGTCGAGCAGCGCTTGTGTGGGGTGGGCGTGCATACCGTCCCCCGCGTTAATCACGGAACAAGACACTTTCTGGGAGAGCAGCGCAGGCGCACCAGAAGAACCGTGACGCACCACGAGCAGATCAGGGTTCATGGCGTTAAGGGTCGTGGCTGTATCAAGCAGGGTCTCGCCCTTTTTCACAGAGCTTGAGCCTACATTCATGGAAATGACATCAGCGCCGAGGCGGCGGCCTGCCAGCTCGAAGCTTTTTTCTGTCCGTGTAGAGTTCTCAAAAAACAGATTGATCAGCGTCTTGCCTTTGAGCGGCATGTGGTCAGTGGATTTCTGCACGGAAAGGTCGAGATAATATTCACCAATAGCGAGGAGGTTCTCTATATCTGCACGGTGGAAATCAGAAATGGATAGGCAATGTAGCTTCTCGAAGGGATAGCCATCAACAACATGTGTCGGCGCACTCATAGTTACCTCTCTATGATTTTTGCCGATGTAGTCTGTGGCTTGCCGAGAGTCAAATGCGGAGTCAAAGAAATATTGAGTTTGTGACCAAACTCTTATGTCCGGAGGCGGTCTAAGAAGCCTTGCAGAATATAGCTGGCGGCGAGCTTATCGACATTTTCTTTGCGCTTTTTGCGGCTCATATCGGCTTCGAGCATGGTGCGGGTGACGGCCATTGTCGAGAGGCGCTCATCCCACATACAAATCGGCAGGTCGCGAATTTTCAACAGATTATGGCAGAAGTCTTTAACCGATTGGGCGCGTGGCCCCTTGGAGCCGTCCATATTAATAGGATTACCAACGACGACCGCAACGGCCTCTCGCTCGTCATAAACTTTAAGCAGCTCCGCCGCGTCGAGGTTGAATTTCACGCGTTTAATTGTCTTTATTGGGGTGGCTATGAGGCGCGTACGGTCACTGACCGCGAGGCCGAAGGTTTTCGTGCCGGGGTCAACGCCCAAAAGCGGGCCGTTTAAAGCTTTCGCCTCGTCGAGTGTAATAATCGCCATTTTATCCTGCGAAACCTTTTATGATGCGAGCTGCGTAGAGCAATATAAGGACAAGAAGTGTGCCTTGGACCCACTTTTTCGGAAACCGTTTCCATAATATGAATATAAGCCCGAAGCTTATTAAGACCTCAACTATACTCACAATGTGCGAATGGTGATTTGGGTCCCAATAGGATAGGGGCGAGAAAAACCGCCAATCCGTTATAGGCCAAAAATGTGCATGGGCATCATCATTATGAAAAGGGAGGTCAAAGGCAATATGTATGAGAGCTGCGAGAGAAAAACCGATCATGGTTTTGGCCCAAAGGGCCTTTCTGAAGATGTAGCCCAAAAGTGCGAGCGTTGCATATATGGGGGTGGAGTTGAAAACCGAAGACATGAATTGAATGGGCGCGTCGAAATATATTTCATCCCAAATTCGTCTTTGGCTTTCCCCTTTAAAAAAAGTCAACCACGCCCAAGCCAGATATATAAATGCATCGGGAATGAGTGACCCAATAAAGATAGCCCAATTTTGCTTTATATTTTCTGTTTTAGATAAAGCGGCGAAGGCCATTAACGTATGAGTTGTGGTTAGCATAGCCTAACTTTTTTCGGCTCGTATACCTGTGTAGTTTTTATCGTAATAGTCTTTTATCTTTCGGTTATCGACTTCTGTATCGTAGGTTAAGTCCCAAACCTTATCGAGAACGACTTCCTTTGTTGGTCCGTTTATCGCGATAATAAAGACAGGAACACCCGCGGCGTAAGCCATTCTGAGGTAGCCTTTTTTAAATTTATCCACTTTGCTTCGTGTTCCCTCGGGTGTTAATCCGAGCCACGCCAGCTCATTATCATTAAACCATTGAGCCATTTGTGTTGTGATGTCACTCTTAGAAGACCGATCAATTGGGACGCCGCCTAAAGATCTCCATAGACCGTCAAGTGGCCAAAAGAACGCTTCCTTTTTCATCATCCATGAGCATTTCAGTCCAATGGACATCATAGCAGCAAGGGCGATAATAAGGTCCCAATTTGATGTGTGGGGTGCACCAATGAAAATTAATTTTTTCTCTCTAGGAAATTCGCCGACGAGTTTCCATCCAATGACACTCAGGATTGAACTACCAATCCAACGGCTGAAACTATTACCCATTCGTGGGGTGAATTCATTGACGACGTCATTGACGTATTTAGCCATTGGTAGGACTCCGCTCAATTTATACCATTTCGGGAGGCATTAGGTAGGCGTATCATGGAGCGAGTGCAAGAGGTCTATAATATAATGTGTTGAATTATTCATTGCTGTTTGTTTCAAATAAAAAACCCCGCCTAAGTATAAATTAAGCGGGGTTTATATATCTTAACAGCTTTTGGCTGTTTAGCGCGGTTTAGCTTCCGCCTTGGTAATTACCAGTGATCATGCATGTACCGTTTGGCTGTGATGTTGTGCCAGCTGGGCATGAAATTGCGGGAGCGGTTGTGGTCGTTGCCGTATGTCCACTACCGTATGTTGTGGCTGTTTGCTTTTTGTCGCTACCGTAGGCTTTAGCTTTTTCGACAGCTCCGTCTTTCTTATCGCTACCGTAGGCTTTAGCTTTTTCGACAGCTCCGTCTTTCTTATCGCTACCGTAAGATTTAGCTTTTTCAGCGGCTCCGTCTTTTTTATCGCTACCATAAGCTTTAGCTTTTTCGACGGCTCCGTCTTTCTTATCGCTACCGTAGGCTTTAGCTTTTTCGACAGCACCGTCTTTTTTGTCGCTACCGTAAGCTTTTGCTTTGTCTTTAGCTTTTTCGACGATGGCGTCTTTTTTGTCGCTACCGTAGGCTTTAGCTTTATCTTTTGCTGCATCAACAGCTGTGTCCTTAAGCGTATCAGTAATTTGAGCTGTCACAGCAGGCACAATTGTAAATGCGGCTGCCACAGCGCCGATAATAAGTGTCTTTTTTAAATTTTTCATAGGTAACTCCATTAACACACTGGTTGATTCAAAATATAACTCTCTCCAAGAGCTTATATTCATTCTAATGATTTACGCCTAGTAAACTTCTCGTTATTTTCAGCAGGAAGTATAATGTTGACATGAAAGGCAGGCTGTTTTGTCCAAGCAACACATATTCATTTGATAAAAACCTGACCCTGTGAATAAGTTTGTTGATTTTTTAAAATGAGTTCCAGTCCTGTGGATAAGTTTAACGAATAGGATTCGATTCTGTTATAATTTGATACTTAAAGAGGAAATTGCAGGAAGTTTGAATTGTTAAAGTTATTGTAATGTGATCTAAGATTACAATACCGTGAGGTGTATGTTATAATTCACACCAATCTAATTAATTGATTCTAAAGCTTTTATTTTCTTGCGCTTCATATGTCTTAATGCGCCTAGCTTATTGTGGCCTAAAAGCAAATATTTGCACACAGAGGGGTGATAGCGTGATTAACCTTTTGTTAACCTTATTGGCACCTTTGTTCACATGTAGCTCACAGTCTCTGTAGTTATTTAGAAAATAAGTTAGGGGAAAATATAAGTGTTCACTTTTTGTTCACACTAACTGATTAGGTACAAGACATGAAGAAATATTATGTGTATATATTATCGGGTCAAACTTACGGGCCTGTATTTATTGAAACCACATCTGACTTGATGGGCCGAATGAAGGCGCACCGTGTGGGACATTTATCCGAAAACAGCTTTCGGATAGATCAGCTTGTCCATATTGAGCAATTTGACAGCTCAATGGAGGCTGATGCGCGTAAGGTGGCTTTAAAGTCAGCCTCTCGCGAGTGGGTTGATGCGCTTGTTGAGCGGGATAATCCCAATTGGAGCGACATGTTAGCCCCCGTTAAAGCCCAAGCTCGACGGGCCGCTTAAATCACTTTATAACGAGGCTATGAAACTTTACGATTATTTACCCTCTGGAAATTCCTATAAAATCCGTTTGTTGCTGGCTTATCTTGGCCTCGATTATGAATGGGTCAGTCTTGATATTATCAAGGGTGATACTCAGACGGAAAATTATAAAGCTAAAAACCCTGTCGGGCAGATACCTTTATTGGAACTCGCGGATGGCCGCCGCATAGCAGAGAGCAATGCGATTCTTTATTTCCTCGCAGAAGGCACGCCTTATTTTCCAACGTCTGCCTTTGATCAAGCCAAGGCGCTGCAATGGATGTTTTTCGAACAATATAAGCATGAACCAAATATCGCCGTAGCACGGTTTATTCATCATTACGCAATGGACGCCCGTAAAGCGGAACTTCCAGTTTTAACTACACGCGGTTATCAGGCGCTTGATGTGATGGAAACCCACCTGAAAGACCATTCTTTTTTCATCGGTCCGGGCCCGACGATCGCTGATATTTCTCTCTACGGCTATACGCATGTGGCAGAAGAGGGCGGGTTTGATCTGTCGAGTTACCCATTTGTGCAAAATTGGCTCGCGCGCATGGCGGAACATCCGCGCCATATCCTGATCACGGATAAGCCTGACGGCTAGCTACCTATAGTTTTAAAATGCTTAATGCTCAATTTTAAGCCTTCTCTAGATAGTTTTTTTCTGCTTAAGTAAAAGAAAACATATGAGGGATTTCCATGAGTGAGCTATTAGAAACACATGAAGATACATTAGTAACAGAGCATCCGATCGAATTTCACGGGTCAGCAAAAGAATATTTTGGCATCTGGATTGTAAATGTACTTCTTAGCATTGTGACACTTGGTGTATACGGGGCATGGGCGAAGGTCCGTGACCGTAAATATTTTTACGGCAACACATTTGTTGACGAGCAAAACTTTGCTTATCATGCCCGTGGTCTTCAGATTTTTATCGGACGGGCGATTGTTTTCGTTATACTTGTCGCCTTGAGTGCCTCGCAAGTTGTTTCCTTAGGCCTTTATTTAACATTATTATTGGTATTTTTAGCTGGCCTTCCGTGGTTGGTGTGTCGCGCTCTTATGTTTAATGCGCGGGTCACGAGCTACCGAAATGTACGCTTTAATTTTGAAGGAAAATATGTAGGGGCTCTATTAGCTTATATTGTCTTACCAATTGTTTCCGTTTTTACGCTTTATTTTCTGTCTCCAGTCGCGACACAAAATCAGCAAGATTTTACGATAAATAATCATAAATATGGTAATCGTTCGTTTCGTTTTAAAGCGGATGTGGGGCCTTATTTTGCGGCCTATTTGATTGCGCTTGGGATGGGAATTGCTCTCTTTTTTGGAATGGCCACGATTGTATTTGGTGCTATGGCAGGTGGTGAAGCTTTAGCTAACCTTGCGTCTGTTGATGTTGATGATCCTGTCGCCATGACCATGATTTCGTTAGTCTTAGTTGCTGTTTATTTAGCCTTTTTTATTGGCGCAGTTCCTGCATTTCTCTTTTACGGCGCGCGTATTCGTAACTTAGCTTATAATAATATGGTGCTTGATGAGCGTCACCGTTTTCGCTCTGAAGTTCGTGCGCGTGACTATATTGGTATCGCTTTATCTAACGCCGTCGTTGTTATCTTTACCCTCGGTCTCATGATGCCGTGGGCGCGTGTTCGTATGGCCCGTTACCTCGCCTCTAAAACAACGCTTATCGCAGGCGGCCCGCTTGATGTGTATACAGGCGAAGTCGGCGATGAAGTCGGTGTTGTGTCGAGCGAATATTTCGATATGGAAGGTTTTGATATCGGAATTGGATTCTAAGGACCCAATATGACAGACGAGGTTTTAGGTGAATTTTTCCTAGCAGGGTCAGGGCGGTCTGTCTTAGTTCAGTTTACCGTCGACCCTGATACGGATGAATTTGTCATAGTGGCAGACGGCGAGGAATATTCAGGGCCTTTATCAGTCCTGAACATAGAGCCGCCGCTGGGGTCGCAACCGCGTAAGATATATCTTCCCGAAGGCCATCTCTTTCAAACGGATGAACGAGAGGCCATAGCGGATATGCTCCCCAAAACAGGGTGGGGCTTTCTATCGACGATTGAGAAATTTGGCGTGCATTTGCTGCCCATTGCAATTGCAACCCCCTTTGTCGCTTATGGTGTTTACCGCCTGATGATGCCGTTGTTGGTGAATATGGCCTTGGGGTTGACCCCAACGGCGATGGTTCACCAAATGGATAAGTCGACTATGGCGACACTGGATAAGTTTTTCACCGATGAAAGTGACTTACCTGAAGAGACGCAAATCAGACTTACCAATGTGTTTGATGAATTAGTCAGCGCGGGGGCGGGAGAGCGTCAAGCGCGTCCGCCGAAATATAGATTATTGTTTCGCGGTGGGAAAATGGGGCCCAATGCCTTTGCCCTTCCTGGGGGAACAGTTGTCATCACGGATGACCTTGTTGAAATGTTCCCTGATAATGAAGATGCGCTGGCAGGTGTGTTGGGCCATGAAATTGGTCATGTCGAGATGGAGCATTCTTTGCGCCGCATTTACCGCGCCGTTGGCATAGCGACAATGGTGACGCTTATGGCGGGTGACGCAGGGCCGATGGTCGAAGATATTTTACTCGAAGGATCAGCGTTGCTTTCACTCTCTTTCTCACGAAAGCAGGAAACAGAGTCAGATAATTTCGCTGTTGATTTGATGCATGACATTGGCCGCGACCCCGAAGCTATGGCGTCCTTCTTTGAAAAGATAGAGACTTACAGCCCCTTTGATGGTGATAAGGATGATCGGCCTTTCTGTGACGATGAAGCACTAATAGAGGGTGACGACCCGATTGTGACGCCTGAAGGTGAGGGTGAAGCCGCGGATAAAGACTGTCAGGTGAAAATTGATAGTGTCTTGACCGAAGACACAGCAGAACCTGCGACGTCGGACGCGCCGAAAGCGAATACAGAATGGATATCAACCCATCCGCTCAGCCAGAAGCGGATTGATAATATTCGTGAACGCGCCGCTGAATTACGGGGCGAATAAACCATCATAATTAACCCCGCTGAAACACTTTGACATAGCGGCGGTCTGTGTTAGTCGGGACTTATGTTGATTAAGGCCCATATACGGATGATACCATCTCGAATTATTGGCCCGGTGCGCGGCTAGGCGTGCCGGGACGACCATCCCCCTTATTGACCCTTATCCACCCTTTTAAATATCCGAGATTCCTATGAGTGACGCTGCAGCTAAACGCGATTATAGCGAGACGATTTTCCTTCCTAAAACTGACTTCCCTATGCGGGCGGGCCTACCCAAAAAAGAACCCGAGTGGCTCAAGCGGTGGAACGAGATCGGCTTGTTTGAAAAATTGCGCGAACAATCCAAAGGGCGCGAGCAATATATCCTGCATGATGGCCCTCCTTATGCCAATGGTCATATCCATATGGGCACGGCGCTGAATAAAATCCTCAAAGACGTTATTAACCGCTCTCACCAAATGCTCGGGCTTGATGCCCATTATGTTCCAGGGTGGGATTGCCACGGATTGCCAATCGAGTGGAAAGTCGAAGAAGAGTTCCGCTCTAAGGGCCGCACCAAAGACGAAGTCAGCGGGCCAGAGTTTCGCAAACGCTGCCGCGAATATGCAGGGCAGTGGCTCGACACGCAGCGCGAAGAGTTTAAGCGCCTCGGCGTGGTCGGTGATTGGGATAATCCCTATAAGACCATGAACTTCCAAAGCGAGGCTGACATCTGCGGCGAGCTTTTGAAAATCGCCAAAACAGGGCAGCTTTACCGCGGCTCAAAACCGATCATGTGGAGCCCTGTCGAACAAACAGCCCTCGCCGAAGCGGAAGTGGAATATAAGGATAAGAAAGCGACACAGATTTATGTGAAGTTTCCTGTGCGAGGGTACAAGACCAAAACTCCGACAAGTTTACGTGAGTTTTCAACAAATCAATCAGACGCTTTAGAGGTTATAGAAGGGTATAAAGATCTTGAAAAAGCATCTATTGTCATTTGGACAACAACTCCTTGGACGATTCCTGCGAACCGTGCCGTTAGCTTTTCAGGAAAAATTAAGTACGGTCTCTATGAAGTCGTCGAGATGGAAGAGAGTGAGTTTGAGCCGTGGTCAAAGCCCGGCGATAAGCTCATCGTGGCTGATGATTTATGGGAGGCTGTAGCTAAAGCAGGATTGATTAAAGCCTCTAACCGTCTTTCGGATGTTAACCCCGAAGGCATGGTCCTCGATCACCCCCTCAAAAAAATGGAAGGTGCAGAAGATAAATATAGCTTCCCAGTGCCGCTTCTCGAAGGCTCTCACGTTACCGCCGATGCGGGTACGGGCTTTGTCCATACCGCGCCGAGCCATGGTGAGGATGACTATGTGGTTTGGATTTCTAATCAGACAAAGCTTGAGGCCCTCGGGATTGACCCTGTTGTGCCGATGACCCTCGATGATGCGGGTTGTTATACGGATGTGATGCCGAGCCGTTTCCAAGGGCTTGATGTGATCCGAACGTCCCCTGCTAAGAAACGCGGGCAGGACGGTAAAGCTAACGGCGAAGTGCTTAAGGCGCTTGTGGAATGTGGTAATTTGCTGGCGCGCGGTGTGATGATGCTTCGTGACGCCCATAGCTGGCGCTCTAAAGCGCCTGTCATTCGCCGCGCTACGCCGCAATGGTTTATCTCTATGTCCAAAGACGGGCTGCGCGGTAAAGCGCAAACGGCGATTGATAAGACGACGTTCTGGCCAGACCGCGGCCGTAATAGAATTGGCACGATGGTTGCCGACCGTCCTGACTGGTTGATTTCTCGCCAACGTAATTGGGGTGTGCCGATCACGCTCATTGTTGGCCCTAACGGAGAGCTGCATACAGAACGCGGTGACGCGGACGAGATTAACGCCCGTATCCTCGCTGCGGTTGAAAAAGTCGGTGTTGACGGATGGTTTGAAACGCCGCTCGAAGAGTTTATGCCTAACGATAATGACGGGTGGGAAAAGGTCACAGATATTCTTGACGTCTGGTTTGATAGTGGCTCGACCCATGCGTTCTGCTTGAAGCGTCGTGACGATTTGAAAGACCGCGCTGATCTGTACCTTGAAGGGTCTGATCAACACCGTGGATGGTTCCAGAGCTCGCTCTTGGCCTCTTGCGCCATTTACGGCGAAGCGCCTTATGACGGCGTTCTGACCCACGGTTTTGTTGTCGATAATAAGGGGCTGAAAATGTCCAAGTCTCTCGGCAATACCATGAGCCCCGAAGATATTTCCAAACAGTACGGCGCGGAAGTTATGCGCATTTGGACGGCCTCTTCTGATTGGGCGAATGATTTGAAAATTGGCCGCGAGATCATTCAGACGAATGTCGATGCTTATCGTAAGCTCCGTAACACGTTGCGCTATATGATTGGTGCGCTCGACGGCTATGACGAATCCGAGGCGGTTGAATATGCCGACATGCCTGTGCTTGAAAAATGGGTGCTTCACCGCTTAGCGGAAATCACGGCAGAGCATGAGCAAGCCGTTCGCGGTCATGACCATAAAAAGATTTTCAGCAGCTTGTTTAATTTCTGTACGGTTGATCTGTCGGCCTTCTATTTTGATATCCGTAAAGACGCGCTCTATTGTGATCCGCTAAGTTCGACCCGCCGCCGCGCTTGCCGCACGGTGATGGACGCGATCTTCCAGCGCCTGACAACATGGCTTGCGCCGATAATGTGCTTTACCATGGAAGAAGTCTGGCAAGCCCGCTTCCCAAGTGAAGACACTTCCGTGCACATGGAGCTTTACCGCGCCGCGCCGAAAGAGTGGCTCAATGACAGTTTGGCTACCCATATGGAAGCCGTGCGTGCGTTCCGCTCTGATGTGTCAGAGGCGATTGAACCGCTACGCAAAGCTGACGTCATCGGCAAAAGCCTTGAGGCGGGGATTACCGCGCCGAGTAATGACGCACTGGTAAAAGCCCTGACCGCGATGGGCATTAGCCGCCAAGAGGTCTACGCTGACCCTGCCAATCCGAACGATACGCTTGCGGATCTCTTGATTATAAGTGAGTGCTCACTCAGTTCTAAAGTTGACGCCATCGAGGTGGTCGATTTGAAAGCCACAGCTGGATGGACGAAGTGTGAACGCTCTTGGAAGTATTTCCAAGGTGAGGGGGACGTAACCCCGCGCGACGCGGCGGCTGTTGCGGCCTTTGACGCAGGATAGGCCTCAATGACGCTTTTGACAAAACCATATCCGAAATTTTGGGTTTTTGCGGGGGTTGTGCCGCTTATAACGATATTGCTCGATCAGTGGAGTAAATATGCCATCCTCGATATGTTTAAAGTTCCGCATAATATTTGCGAGATAAACCCATTTCCGGGGCTGTTCAAAGATATTTCCCCTGTCATTGATTGGGCGCTTGTCTGTAATCAAGGGGTGAGCTTCGGGATGCTGTCAGGGGATTCCTCATTAAAACGCTGGGCGCTAACGATTTTTGCAGCGGTTATGTGTGTATTTTTGCTTTTTGCTTTGTCTCGTACCAAGGATACACTAACGCGGCTCTCAATTGGATTAATCATCGGCGGCGCGATTGGTAACGGCATTGACCGTGCGCTTTACGGGGCCGTGACCGACTTTATTAGCGTCGAGCAGCTTATCCCGTTCTTCCCGTGGGTGTTCAATATTGCCGATAGTGCCATCACATGCGGTGTTATTGGTCTGTTGATCGGAGGGTTTTGGGCGGATTATGTGGAAAAGAAAGCCAAAAAAGAGACCTCATAAGTGTTCGAGTCAAAAAAAGCATAGTTAAACAGTTCTTCACTTGGCGTTTAGCCTTTGATTGGCTAAACAGGAATGAATTTACGGAGTCGCATATGACATTATCGTTGAAAACAGCTTTGAAGATGACCGCTGTTGCGGGTTTAGGACTTGCTCTTGTGGGCTGTACAAGTACCTCAAAAGCTTTGGGCTTGACCAAATCTACCCCAAATGAGTTTAACATTCTGACGAAAGCGCCACTTGTTGTGCCGCCAGAATATAATCTTCGCCCACCAAAAATAGGCGAGTCCTCGTCAGAAAATAATTATACCCAAAAAGCGGCTCGTGAGGCTTTGATTGGTAATATTGACGATGCAGAGCCGTCCCAAGGTGAAATCGTGCTTCTATCAAAAGCGGGAGCAGGAAAAGCTGACCAAGAAATTCGCATTGTGATTGACGGTGAGAATGCAGTTGAACGCAAATCCAAAGGTTTCACGGATCAAGTCTTATTTTGGCGTGACGGCAAAGCAGTCACCAAAGAAGGTCAACCTCTTGATCCTGAAAATGAAGAGCGCCGTCTGCGATCGATTAGCACAGCAACAGGCGACCAAGCTGTGACGATCACAAAGCGCCCGTCACGCGCCAAGCTTCCAGGATTATAGACCGCAGGCTTTAAATGATTTTCAAATTTTGTACCCATGTTCCTATTCGGAGCATGGGTTTTTTCTTGGTTAAAACAGTAAAATATGTGTCTAATAAGGCTCTATGATTGACGATATAAAAGTTATTATCTTAGCGGCTGGGCTGTCGCGGCGCATGGGCGATGTGAATAAGCTACTTATAGAGATAGACGGGGTGCCTATGGTTCGCCGTGCGGCTGAACTCTATCGGTCTTTATTTTCTACTGTAACCGTCGTGACAGGGTTCGAGGCAGAACGGATAGAGACCTCCCTTATGGGACTTGATGTAACGGTTTGTTTTAACCCCAACTTCGAAACAGGTCAGCAGAGTTCCGTCCATTATGCGGTAATGAAGGATAATGAGTCCCGTAAAGCTGTGATGATCGCACTCGCTGATCAGCCGTTTTTAACCCGCTCCAATGTTTCGGATTTTGCGCAAGATTTTTTAGCCAGCGGTAGATCAAAAATTTATATTCCTTTTTATAAGTTGGAGCGCGGTAATCCTGTGATTTTCCCGCGAACGGTATTACAAGGGATGAGGCAGGGGCCTAATCCGATAAATGGCCGAAAATATATTCGCGATAACCCATACCATGTCCATAAATATAAAGCCCCAACGGAGGCTTTCATCACAGATATAGACACAGGTGATGATCTTGACTTACTATAAGGGTGCTTTTTCTTCATGGTATGGGTTTAAATATGTCAAAAAATAGTGACCCACTTATGCCTCAACTTCGGACGAATTTTGCTCATCCAACGGATGTTATCAATTTTCTGCATCAACAAATGCAAGAGGGTAAAGCTTGCGCGCTCATTGTTGTCACAGGCACAGATGGAGGCGGGGTGAGAGCCCCCGGTGCGCTTGCCGCTGTTTCACAAAAGGGGGAGTGTGCAGGCTATATTTCCAATGGTTGCGTTGATGCGGATATGTTTGCTCAAGCGGTCGAGGCGATCAATGATGACAAAGCCAGATCCGTTCGTTACGGGGCAGGGTCGCCTTTTATAGATATGCGTTTACCGTGTGGTGGGGCGGTAGACCTTATGATCCTTCCCAACCCAGACTTTGATATTATCACGGCCCTTCAAGAACAACTTAACAGCCGACACTCTGTTTCGTTTCAAGGTTCAATTGATAAAGGCTTGGAATATGCGTCGGAACCGCGTGGCGTTAGCGAATGGCAAGGCGGCAAGTTCATTGTTCACTGCGCGCCGAAATTACGGCTGCGGATTGCAGGGCGCGGAACCGAACCGATTGCCCTTATGCGCGCCGCTCATGCGCTTGATTTTGATGTGATCTTGCAATCCCCTGATGAAGCTCTTCTTAATGCGGCAACAGCTCTGGGTTATGCGGGGCAACATTTGTTTGATATCAACCAACCGCCTGATTGTGATGATGATTTTCATACGGCCTTTGTCATGATGTTCCATGATCATGATTGGGAGGTCGAGATGCTTAAACAAGCGGTCGTGTTTGAGACGTTTTATATTGGCGCTCTTGGGGGTAAAAAGACACATGTAAGCCGTTGCAACGTTTTACGAAATGCAGGAGTCAGTGAGAGCGATATTGCGCGTATTCGCGGCCCTATTGGTCTTGTCGCCTCTGTGCGAAACGCGTCATATTTAGCCGTATCAGTCTTGGCCGAAATTATAGATGTGTATGATCATTTATAAGGCGCAGCAAAAGGCAACTTTATGTGACAAAGCCTACCTTACAGGGTTACGGTAAGATTATGTCTAATCCTGCTGATATGATTCGCGCGCCTGAAATCCAGCGCTTACCGCCTGATACCATTAACCGCATTGCGGCGGGTGAGGTGATTGAGCGCCCTGCGAGTGTGATTAAAGAGCTTGTCGAAAACGCCATTGATGCGGGGTCAAGCCAAGTTGATATTGTCGTCGCCGACGGTGGACGCACACTGATTAGTGTTTCCGATAATGGCCGCGGCATGACTCCCGGTGATTTAAAACTCGCGGTGGAACGCCATGCAACCTCTAAGCTGAAGCCGAGTGAGGCGGGGGAGTGGGATCTTTTAAATATCTCGACCATGGGTTTTCGCGGCGAAGCCCTGCCTTCGATAGGCTCGATTGCGCGGCTGACGCTGACGTCACAGACGTTAAATGCAGACTCCGCGTGGGAACTAAAGGTTGAAGGCGGCAAACTAACGCCCCCGAAACCTGCGCCGCGCTTTGGTCTGTCGGGGACGCGCGTCGAGGTCAAAGATTTGTTCTTCGCCACCCCTGCGCGGCTTAAGTTTTTAAAACCAGAGCGCAGCGAAATGATGGCGATTAGTGATATGGTCAAACGCCTCGCGATGGCCAATCCTGCGGTGGGTATTAGTTTGCGGAACGGTGAGCGCAAATCCCTCAACGTGGTCGAAGGTACCGCTGATGCCACGGGCCGCCTTGCGAGGCTCTCCGCGATCTTGGGCCGTGACTTTGGTGATAATGCCGTCGAGATTGACGCCGAACGTGAGGGGATACACCTCACAGGATTTGCTGGCCTCCCGACCTATTCACGCGGTAATGCCCAACACCAATATCTATTTATCAATGGCCGTTCCGTGCGAGATAAATTGCTCTTTGGAGCCGTGCGCGGGGCCTATCAAGATTTCCTCGCGCGGGACCGCTACCCTGTGGTGGCGCTCTATGTGGATTTACCGATGGATTTCGTTGATGTGAATGTGCATCCCGCGAAGACCGAAGTGCGCTTTCGTGACCCTGGAATGGTGCGCGGCTTAATCGTCTCAGCCCTCCGTCATGCGCTCGCCGCCGCAGGTCACCGCGCGAGTACGACCGTCTCTGATTATGCCTTAGGGCGTATTCAACAAGGCGGCGCAGGGCTGGGTGTGACCGCACCATTTAGAGGCGGAGCAGGTTACGGCGGGGCTTACCGCGCACCCCATCAATCTGACCCTGCCTTACAGCCCTTGATCGACGGCATGTCGGCAAAGGTCGAAGAAGCCCCTATGGGCTACGCGCCCTTACAAGGCGAGGGGCAAGGTGACGGCGTCACTCCTTATTCTACAGCACCAGCGGACGCCGCCCATTATCCTTTAGGCATGGCGCGGGCGCAACTGCACGAAACATATGTCGTGGCGCAAACGGGCGACGGCATCGTAATTGTTGACCAACATGCCGCCCATGAGCGGCTTGTGTATGAGCGCATGAAAGAAGAGATGAAGGGTAAAGGCGTTCCACGCCAAACGCTGCTCATTCCCGATATTGTAGACCTCGGGGAAGATGACGCGGCGCGGGTTTTGTCGCGCACAGATGAACTGGCCGAGATGGGCCTAATTGTTGAACCATTCGGGACGGGCGCTGTGGCCGTTCGCGAAACGCCCGCGCTCCTCGGAGAGATGGATGTGCAGGGTCTCTTGCGCGACCTCGCGGATGATCTATCCGAATATGATGAGGCTTTATCGCTGAAAGAGCGGTTCGAGCATGTGTGCGGAACGATGGCCTGCCACGGCTCTGTTCGGGCAGGACGTCGCCTCACGGGGGAAGAGATGAACGCGCTGCTTCGGCAAATGGAAGCCACGCCTCATAGCGGACAATGTAATCATGGCCGCCCGACTTATGTAGAGCTTAAACTCGCCGATATTGAACGCCTCTTCGGGCGGCGTTAATCCACTTTGCTATCCATCATTTGAATGTAGCTTTTTAGCTCCGCTATAAATTTACCTGACCTATCTGTACCGCTAACGGATTCCTTCAGACGAGTGGCAATCCGAGTATAAATGTCGACGCCATCCTGTGTTGCGGTTAATTGCGAAACTCGCTTATCTTGCGGCGAGGCGTTTTTCTCAATAATGCCGTCTTTAATCAGAGATTTCACGGCGCGGCTGACGATGGTCTTATCCATGGGTGTTATGGCGGTGACATCTGCGGCGCTACAGTGCGGTTTGTCGATCACCGCCGCCAAGACCCGCCATTGGCTTGTGTTGAGGTCACTTTCTGCTTTCACAATGCTGAGCGTGTGGCGCATGACTTGATCGGCCAAGAAGGCGACTTGATAAGGCCAAAAGTCATCAAGGTGGATTTTATCGAATGGGTCAATGCTCATAGGGTATGATTTGCAAAATATAGTTGCAATTGCAACAAAATATTGTTAGTTGTGATCGCAACTATAAAGCGGGTGTTTTTATGAGCGATTTATTTGAGAATCCTATGGGGCTCGACGGATTTGAATTTGTTGAATTTTCCGCGCCTGAACGCGGAAGCCTAGAAAAGACCTTTACGTTGATGGGCTTCACTAAGGTCGCCAAACACCGCTCGAAAGATGTGGAGCTTTGGCGGCAGGGCGGTATTAATCTAATCACCAATTATGAAGATAAATCTCCTGCTGGACATTTTAGCCGTGAACATGGGCCGTCCGCTTGCGGCATGGGTTTTCGAGTTAAAAACGCCAAACTCGCTTATGAACGCGCGGTTGAACTCGGCGCGGAAACGGTTGAGATGGACGTTGGCCCGATGGAACTATCTATTCCCGCGATACGCGGCATTGGTGGCGGATTGATTTATTTCATCGACCGTTACGGCGATGATTTGTCGATCTATGATATTGATTTTGAATATCTCGAGGGCGTTGATAAAAACCCCGAAGGCTTTGGCTTTCAAGTGGTCGATCATTTGACCCATAATGTTTACCGTGGGCGGATGGATTATTGGGCCGAATATTATGAGCGCTTGTTTAACTTCCGTGAAATTCGATTCTTTGATATTAAGGGCGAATATACGGGCCTCAAGTCCCGCGCTTTGTCTGCGCCTGACGGGAAAATCCGTATTCCTCTGAACGAAGAAGGCGAGGACGGCAAAGGCCAAATCGAAGAATATTTACTTGAGCACCGCGGCGAGGGCATACAGCATATCGCCTTGATCTGTGATGATCTTTACGGGGCTGTGGACAAGCTCCGCGCGTCGGGTGTGGAGCTGATGACAGCACCGCCGGACACCTATTATGAGATGTTATCAGAGCGCCTCCCAAACCACGGCGAAGACGAAGCGGCGCTCAAGACGCGCGGTATCTTGCTCGACGGAAGCACTGAAGATAATGACCCACGCTTGCTCCTCCAAATTTTTGCCGTGCCAAAAATTGGCCCTGTGTTCTTTGAATTTATTCAGCGCAAGGGCGATGAAGGTTTTGGCGAGGGTAATTTCAAAGCTTTGTTTAAGTCTATCGAGCGCGACCAGATTAACCGCGGCGTTCTCGACGCCGTGCCGCACCCGAAGGCGAGGGCATAATGACGATTAAAACCGACGGCTTTCACCATGTGGCCTACCGCTGCAAGGATGCCAAAGAGACGGTGGAGTTTTACCAAACTCACCTCGGGATGGATTTCCAACTCGCTATTGCCGAAGACCATGTGCCCTCAACGGGGGCCTATGATCCCTATATGCACATCTTTCTGGATGCAGGAAATAATAACGTCTTGGCGTTCTTTGAATTGCCCGAACAGCCAGATATGGGACGAGATGAAAACACGCCCGAATGGGTGCAACATATTGCCCTGCGCGTCGGGAGTTTGGATGAATTACTCGCGGCCAAAATGCGCCTAGAAGCGGCAGGGCTTGATGTGATTGGCCCGACCCATCATGGTATTTTTAAATCTATTTATTTCTTTGATCCCAATGGGCACCGCTTGGAATTAGCGGCGGATATTCACACGGCAGAGCAAATGACGCAGCTTAAAACCGTTGCGCCCGATATGCTCAAAGAATGGTCAGAGACAAAGAAAGCCCCGCGCCACGCGGCATGGCTGCATGAAAAAATTAAAACAGAAAGCTAGACTATGAAACTTGCTACATTAAAAGATGGTCGTGATGGCCGATTAGTCATTGTTTCCAGAGACTTAAGCCGTGCAGTTGAAGCAGGTGATATAGCGCCGACCCTGCAAGCAGCTCTAGACGAGTGGGACTTAATGGCTCCGCAACTGGAGGCTCGGTTTGAGCTGTTGCAAGCAGGACAGATTGAAAGCTTTGCCTTTGATCAAGCGGCTTGCGCGTCGCCATTGCCACGTGCCTATACGTGGATGGACGGCTCGGCTTATCTCAATCATGTGGAGCTTGTGCGTAAGGCACGCGGGGCCGAAGTGCCAGAGAGTTTCTATTCTGATCCGCTGATGTACCAAGGCGGCTCTGACACATTCATTGGCCCACGCGATGCGATTGTCGCCGCTGACGAAGCCTACGGGATTGATATGGAAGCGGAACTCACCATCATCACCGATGACGTCCCCATGGGCGTCAGTGCCGCGCAAGCTGAAGATCATATTAAACTGCTCATGCTCGTTAATGACGTGTCCTTACGCGGGCTTATCCCCAATGAAATACGTAAAGGATTTGGTTTTGTTCACGGCAAAGCCTCAAGCGCTTTTTCCCCTGTGGCGGTGACGCCTGATGAATTGGGCGGCGCGTGGGGCGGGGCGACTATCGACCTGCCTTTGTTGGTGGATTATAACGGCGCGCCCTTCGGTAAAGCCAATGTCAAAACCGACATGACTTTTAACATGGCCGAGCTTGTGGCGCACGCCGCCAAGACGCGGGAGCTCTGCGCGGGGTCAATCATTGGCTCGGGCACGGTATCGAATAAATTCGAAGGCGGCGAAGGCAAAAAAATTGAGGACGGCGGCGTTGGTTATAGCTGCATTGCCGAAATTCGCATGATTGAGAAAATTCAAACAGGTGAGTTCAAAACCCCCTTCATGCGCTTTGGCGATACGGTTGGCATTGAAATGAACGATGCTAAAGGCTCGTCTATTTTTGGCCGTATTGAAAACGTGGTCGAGAAATATGATGCGAGCGCGTAAGCTAACACTATGATGAAGCTTTATGGATATTGGCGTAGTTCTGCCAGCTACCGTGTGCGGATAGCTCTGGCCCTTAAAGGGATTGAGGCCGAAAATATTGCCGTGAACCTTTTAAACGGTGAGCATAAAAATATCGCCCATATATCGCGCAACCCGCAAGGCTTTGTGCCTGTGCTCGAACTTAGCGACGGAACGCAGCTCACCCAGTCTTTGGCTATTTTGGATTATCTAGATGCGGTCTACCCTGAACCAAAGCTTTTGTCAGGTGAGGCGCTATTGGACGCCAAAATCAAAGCCGCCGCCTTGGTGATTGCCGCCGATATTCATCCGCTACAAAATCCGTCCGTTTTTAAACATGTGCGCGCGGAATATGGCGACGAGACCGATGAGGCGAAGACGTGGATGCAGTATTGGATTATAAAAGGCTTTAAAGCCCTAGAGGTGACGGCGCAGGCTTATGATACAGAGTTTTTCATGACAGATACGCCAAGCCTTGTTGATGTTTGTCTTGTTCCGCAAGTCTTTAATGCGCGCCGCTACGGGGTAGATATGGCCCAATTTCCAAGATTAAATGCGCTTGATGAAGCCTGCCGCGCGGTACCTGCTTTTATGGCAGCGCATCCATCACGTCAAAAAGGTGCAACGATTTAGCGATTAAACTGAAAATGTTATTTTTGTAATATTAGACTGGATTCATATTGACCTGAGGGGGAAAATTCGCTCATATAACAATTATGTTACGTTCAGAACTTATTGATAAGCTTCACGAAGAGAATCCACACCTAAACCGTACCGAGGTTGAGCGTGTTGTGGCTGTTGTTTTTGAAAGTGTGACGCAAACCTTGGAAAAAGGGGCGCGTGTTGAACTTCGTGGCTTTGGAACTTTTTCAACACGTAAGCGGGACGCAAGAGTTGGGCGTAATCCTCGAACCGGTGAGGCCGTTAATGTGCCTGAAAAGCATGTTCCTTTTTTCCGCGCGGGGAAAGAGCTTAAATTACGCGTTGATGCATCTAAATAAAAATTTAAATCCGCCTCGCTGTCGATAAATCCATTTGATCCAACCGTTTAAACCAGTTGACGTGGTTAAAAAGTCGTGCATATTCCCTATACTTTATTAAAACATAATCTGGAGGGATTACACTATGGGAATGGTTTCCGAATTTAAAGCGTTTGCCATGAAGGGCAACTTGGTCGATATGGCTGTTGGTGTCGTTATGGGTGCCGCATTTGGTACAGTCGTTAAATCTTTTATTGACGGCGTGTTCATGCCGCTTATCAGCCCAATCATGGGTGGTGTCGACTTAGCCAGCATGAAATACACAATGGCCGCTGCTGTGAAAGAAGGCGACAAAGTCGTTAAAGAAGCAGTTGTTGTTAACATTGGTGACTTCTTAACAGCTTTGATTTCATTCATCATCGTAGCTTTTGTTATGTTCATGATCATCAAGGGCATGAATAAAGCGATGACAGCTATGAAAGAAGAAGAAGAAGCGGCTCCAGCAGCTCCGCCTGCAAACGAAGTGCTTCTTGCTGAAATTCGTGATTTGCTGAAGAAGTAAGTTTCGCAACTTTTGATAGAGACCCGTTCTGGCAACAGAGCGGGTTTTTTTTGTGGCTCATTCATGAGGCATGATTATGTTTGATCATAGAGTGTCACCACGTTAAATGTTTCATTAAATAGAAGAATGGAGCCCCATGGGAAAAATTTTCATATCTGCGGATGAACTTCTTCAAGATAGTTTTCGCTTGGCTTTGAAAATATTTGAAAGTGGTTACCGCCCAACGTTTATCGTAGGTGTTTGGCGGGGCGGCGCGCCTATCGGTATTGCGGTGCAAGAAATTCTTGAAGCCCTCGACTGTCCGACAGATCATATCGCTATTCGCACATCATCTTATGGGGGTGGAACCGTTCAAGATAAGACGGTCAAGGTTTACGGAGTTGAACATTTAATTGACCACATTAATCACGATGATAAGCTTTTGATTGTCGATGATACTTTTGATAGTGGGCGAAGCGTTGCTGCTATTATCGACACCCTAAAAATGCGGTGCCGCTTAAACATGCCGAAAGACGTTCGGATTGCGACCGTATATTTTAAACCCACGCTAAATCAGACGGAGCGGGTCCCTGACTTTTATCTACACGAAACAGACGAATGGCTCGTCTTCCCGCATGAACTACGTGGATGCACAAAAGAAGAGTTGAAAACCCGTAAAAAGTTGCCGGTTGAGTTTCAAAAATATTTGGAAGATTTTTAAAGGAAAAGTTTTAAAGCCTGAGTCCAAACAGCACGCGCGCGCCATTCGCGTCGCGGATGATTTGTTCTTTGAGAGCGTCAAAGCTCTCGAACTTTTTCTCAGGTCGAATGAAACTGCGGAAGCGCACATCAAGCCGTTGGCCGTATATATCTTGGTCGAAGTCAAAAATATGAACTTCGAGTCGGGCCTCTTCGCCGCCAACAGTAGGGCGGTTGCCCGTATTGGCGATAGCAGGCCGCCACGTCGTTTCGCTGTCAAGACGCACTTCAACGGCATAGACGCCGAATTTGGGGCGAACTAAATCGCCAAAGTTTAAATTTGCCGTTGGGAAATTAATCGTGCGGCCGCGTTGCGCGCCTTTTTGCACGATACCGTTTACCTGCCATGGGCGGGAGAGTTGATGCGCGGCAAGAAAGACATCTCCGTCCTTTAAGGCCTTGCGGATTTCAGTTGATCCATATTTGCCGTAAAGTTTGTGCAAACCGATAGGCTCTAGAGCTGTGACGCCAATGTCGCGCTCTGCACAGAGGCGTGTCAGACTCTCCACATTACCGCAGCGGTTTTTACCAAAGCCGTAATCTGTGCCCACAATGACGTGACGAATACCGAGCCCTTTATGCAGGACGGTATCGACAAATTGCGTGTCGTCCATGTCTCGTAATTCATGATCAAAAGGGATTTCGTAAAGCTTATCAATCTTCAGTTCAGCCATGACCTCGGCGCGAACCGTGGCAGTCATAAGCCGAAAGGGCGGGGCGTCGGATTTGAAAAACCGGTAAGGGTGAGGGCGAAACAGGCCAATGCCAAGCGGGGCGTTGAGTGATGTCGCAATCGCGCGCGCTTGCTCTATGACCGCTTGATGCCCACGGTGTAGACCGTCGAAATTCCCAAGCGCAATAACGGCGCCTTTGTCACTTTCTGCGAGGTCTCTATAGTCGGTGAGGGTTTTCACTACGCTCTATTATTCAATTGGGGTGAGTTCAGTTGGGATTATTCAGTTGGGCGTTTCTTAACAACGACGCCTGCATCGCCGCGACAGATTTGCTTGCCATTGACTTCGCAATAACATTTCATTTTCACGCGGCCATTACGCTCATTGATCTCTGCGACTTCAGCCACAGCAATCACTTCGTCGCCAATGAAAGCAGGGCGGCGAAAGCGGAGGTTAAGCTCAACAAAAACAGCGCCAGGTCCAGGGAGGTCATTGCCTAAAACGGCGGAAATCAGAGATGCTGACAAAGCGCCGTGGGCAATGCGTTGTCCGAACATGGTAGTCTTGGCGAACTCTTCATCCACATGGATCGGATTTTTATCGCCTGTTAGCTCAGCGAAAATATCTATTTTCTCGCCCGTGATCTCCATGCTCGTCGTGGCTTTCATGCCGACTTCTAAGTCTTCGAGATAATATTTTACGTTATTTGTCATATAGTTTTCCTACCAGCGTAAGCGGTCGCCGAGGTATCTTGCCGAAATATTGTGTTGTTTCAATAGTTTTGTGAAGGCGTCGGTCATTTCACCATGTAACCCATCTTGAATGAAGTAACAATCATAGTCCTCATTTTGCGCGCCTGCGAGGTCTGTATGGACATTGTCGCCAATACATAAAACGCGGTCATTCGGGACTTGGTAGCTCATGATATTATCAAGCCACGCGCGGCACAGACGGTAAATCGGTTTATGGGGTTTGCCCGCATAAATAACTTCGCCGCCCATATCTTCATATTTTTGCGCTAACGCCCCGCCGCAGTAAATTTCAACATCGCCACGTCGAACTTTGATGTCAGGGTTAGCGCAGACAAGCGGTAGTCCTTGCTCTCGGGCTTGGGAGAGAAGGTCTGTATAATCATCGGGTGTTTCGTGGTCATCCTCAAAAAGCCCTGTGCAGGAAATAAAAGCCGCATCTTCGAGATCGCTAAAGTTCAACTCAAGTCCTGCGTAGAGGGGATCATCGCGTTCTGGTCCAAGCTTGAAGACTGGCCCCGGTGCGCGGCGTGCTAATTCGTCTATGGTGGCATCGCCTGAGGTAACAATAACGTCCCACAATTCACCTGGCACACCGATCTGTCTAAATTGCTCGGGTATGGCCACAGATGGGCGTGGGGAATTTGAAATTAAAATAACAGGGCCGCGTTCTTGGCGAAACCGTTCAAGCGCATCGCAAGCTTCATGAAAGGGGATTTGACCATTATGAATGACGCCCCAAATGTCACAAAAAAGCGCATCATAATTATCTGCTATAGGGCCAAGGCCGCTGACGGTTTCAAAAGCGTTAGGAATGTTCTTTTTCATGTGGGCGGGATTACGCTGAGGGGCTGAAAAATACAAGAAAAGAATACGGACCGTTTTAATGGAGGCTTATTATTGAGGATATTGAGACGGGACATACGGATTTGACACAGGGGCCAGATTAGCTGCGATTGACATCGCCTTGAGTCAGTATATTGAATTAGGACAGTATATTAAAATTATACCCTGCTACCACGGACAAATAAGGACTGGTTTTAATGCTAAAATTAGCGAAATACTCATACCTCTTCATGATTTGCGCAGGGTTTGGCGTGTCACCGATTATGGCGAGTGCGCAGGACAATAATCCGCCCTCGCGTCAAGAGCTATCACTTGTGGCAGGTTATAAATCTATGTTTACCTGCTCCGCGACCTTTAACGGCGGAAAAGCTCAAGCTGATATTTTAGTTGATGAACTGAAACATATTTATTCCGCCTATGAGCCGCTTTTGGATGATGTCGGCGAGGCTGATATTGACCGTAAGAAAAAGACCGTTTCAGTTTCTTTTGCCGCCGACATGCCGCCGCGCATATCGGCGTGGCGAGAGCATCTTGGTTGCACGGCTTTACCGCAAGGTGCGGATGAAAGCTTCATTAAAAAGCTTCCAAGAATAGCCTTAAGCGGCGATGCCGCAGAGGCGCGAGCCAAACCGTGGCCGATAGGGGATGCGTTACCTGATACGGGAGAGCTATTGTCTCAGCCTTCAGCCGCGCTTGACCCCGTCGTAGACGCGGCCTTTGGCGGCGAATACATGGGGCGAACCTCAGCGGTCGTCATCGTCAAGGATGGGCAATTAATCGCTGAACATTATAAGCATGGCCATACGAAATATACACCTCAACGCACATGGTCTGTGGCGAAGTCTATCGCCGCCTCTGTGATTGGTGTCGCTGTTAAGGATAAGCTGATTAAGCTTGATGAAAAGACAGGCCTTGCGGCTTGGTCGCGAAGAGGCGATCCACGGCAGTCTATCACGCTTGAAAATTTACTCCATATGAATAGCGGGCTTCATACGCCGATTGCGGGAAATCGTACGGATCAAATTTATCTCGGTGGCGGCCTTGTCAGCCACCATGCAACCCGCAACCCGCTCGAAGCCCCGCCAGGTAAGCGGTGGAATTATTCTAATAATGATACGATGTTGGCAATGCGGACGCTACGCGAACATATGGGCCACGATAAGCGTTATTGGGAATACCCTTTCAAGAAGCTTTTGCATAAGATCGGTATGCACCACACATACCTCGAGATGGATTGGAACGGGGATTATGTTATGTCCTCCCAAGTTTGGACAACGGGAAGAGATCTTGCGCGGTTGGGGTTATTATATCTCAATGACGGTGAGTGGGACGGCAAGAAAATCCTGCCCGAAAATTGGTCAGATTATGTGAGTACCTTAGCCACTGATCAACCGAACGGCTATGAGAACAATCCTGAGGCGCCCGGGCGCGCATATGGGGCGCAGTTTTGGCTCTATAAAAATTACGAAGGCGTACCCAATGATACTTACGCGGCCCTTGGAAACCGTGGCCAATTTGTCATCATCGTCCCAAGCCGTAACATTGTCATCGTCCGCCGCGGCTATGATTACCGCGGTAATTATTTCGACGGCCCTAAATTTACGGCGGATGTGTTGGCGGCGCTTCAGTAGGTAATCCTCCTGACCGAATGCCAATGATATAGAGAAAAGAGGACCTACGCAGAATTTACATGAATTGTCATTCCCGTGTTTTGCATCACGCTCGGTTTAGAGAGGGTGTGTATAAACGAAAGAAATATGGGGCAAATATATGTTATCTTCTCGTAAATTCTCAAAGACATCCGTTCAATCTTCAAAAAAACCGTTAAAGCGGTCTTTAAATAAATCTGTCGCTTCAAAGAGCTCAGAGTCGTTAAAAGACCCAAAGATTGCAAAGGAATTAGAGTCTTTAAATAGAAGTGGGCCGCCTTCGACGTCGATAGTATCGTGGCTTGGTCATCAAGAGGCTTTATACTCTGGGCTTAGGTGGCACTTAAATGTACCATATCACAATCAAATATCACAATTTGATCCCGCGAATGGGAAGATTGTTTTTCCGGGGCACGCACATGTGAATGTACCAACTTCATCGATTGCGAAGGTTGACATTGAAGGATTTGTTGGGGGTTGGGTAACAGATATTGAACTTGCCGTTGAGAGTCCTCCTAAATTATACGGCTTTGACTTTTCAAGGATTACCGAAGTTTGGGATGATGCTAATGGTATCATTAAAACCATGGCAGAGTTATATGCACCTAAACGGAATGATGTTTATGAGTTCTCCAAGGGGGAGCGAACTATGATGAAAGATTTAATTTCATCAACGTTGCACCAACACGGTGAGGTCTGCATATCTTACCATATGTTCAATCCATTTTTACAACAGGAGCATGGTGTTGTTGATGAGTCTAATCTTGGTGATTATTTTACGTTTAATAATAAAGATTCGAACATCCCTGAGAGTTTAGCTCAAGTCGATATGACAACTCACTCTGTTTCATCGTCTTATTTGAGGGTTCGTTTTAATCATCTTGGGAAAATGCTTGATGAAATTTTAGGTGATACAAGGATTGACCCAAATTGTAACATTCACATACGTCCGTTTCATGAACCCAATATTGGATTTTTTTGGTGGGGACAGCCAAAGAACGGTGGAGCTACCCAAGCGCCAAGCTCAAATTACCTGACAAATTTTTATAAATTATGGAAATTTGCGATTAATGAAATTACGTGCGAATTGACAGGTAATTCAATATTGGTTGGGCAAAAACGAGCGCGGTTAAAGTTTGTCTTTTCGTTAAATGCTGAAACTGACTATAAGGCACTTGATACAGTAATTAATCAGTACTTACCACAAAGCTTACCAAGTCAAGCGACGACGGAGCAAGAAAAATTCGCGGCCAGTATAGATATTTTAGGGCTTGATTATTACCAAGATGATGGCCCTGATTACAGCGGTGAGTTAGGCCTGCAATATGACCTTATATTTAATCGGGCCAATGATTTAGGAATGGAGCATGCTTTAACTGAGGTGGGTATGCGAACAGCGGGTACAGGTAAGATGTACGGTCAACATGGAGGTATCAACCCGTGGTATGGAGAACCTAAAAACTTTTTTCATGACACTGTAGGAGGTTTAGTCGCGCAACGTAAGCCTAAATGGGTTATGTTCTGGGCCAACCGTTTAGGGAATTCCTCTCTTACACGGATTACCCCGAGAAACGCCCCAAATAGGGGACCTGCAGGTTTTGAATCTGGTTTGTTCTATGGCGATGCAACGGCGAATAGCCAAGGTATGAATGTGGAGTGTATGAATGTGCTTTCGGATAATGGGGCGGGTCAAATTTATACACCTCTATCACCTGAAACAGCATTTTCTCTCAATAATACTTATGAAGCTGGGGTTCAAACAAACCCTATGGACCCTAATAAGGACACTATTCAAATTCCTGGGGGTGATCAGGCATTGCAATATATACCTGGCGCCGTGGAAAGAGATAGCAACTGCGCGGTAATTCAGCCTTTGAACCGCACGGAGTATGGTGATGCCATGTCGTATGCGGTTACTGATTTTGACCTAATGGTGAATAGGACAATGAATGGTAACCCGATATTCGAAACATTATAAGGGGGCACTCAACCCGCATCAATAGAATAGCCCAAGACGTGGCTGACGGTTGTGAGGTCGCGGCCACTCTCCGACAGCGCCGTGAAGTATAGCCGCGAATGTCTGCACAAAGGTAGTTACCGTGTATCAATAGGTTTGCTGGGCCTGAAGATCGTTTGATGAGGCACTTTACCACCTGCGCCTTTAGATTTTACATATTGGGCATTATAAACGCCGTCTTGGCTTGGTGTATGGCCTTCCGCTTTTGCTTTTGCAATATTGGCACGCTGTGCGGCTACATTTGCCGCGCGCGCTTTGCCAAATTCTTCTACTTCAGTTTTAAAGCCAGGGTCCGAAGACAATGCGGCAATTTCTAATGTGGTCTCATCAATCAAGCTGAGAGGAAAGGGCATAATGCGAGCAATAGGTTCGCCTTTTGCAAAGCGAGTTTCTGTATTAGCTTTATTTATTTGCCAATTGACTGTGAACGGGAAGGGGAGCCAATCTGTGCGGACAAAAGCTTCAATCGCTTGCGCGTTTTTCTTCTCATGATTGGCGGGGCTACAAATATATAGGCCTAAATCCGGTGACGTCTTAAATAAAAACGGAACATACCATGTGGCTATGCCACTGCCAAAATGCGAGCTAGCAGTAAATAAACCGCGTTGTTGGCAGGCGACTTTCAAATTTTCTATGCGCTCTCCGCCGTCCCAAACTATAGCCGTATCTGATGGGTTGAGTAATTCCCACCCCATTGTATTGGCTGCGAGAATTGGAATGCATCTATAAATATATCCACTTGGTACAGCATCCATCCAATCTCGTTTGGTGGATGAGGGTCTTATATGCTCTTCCACATTAATATTTACACCGTCGACGACATGTGCGCGAATTGTATTGGGCGGAATGTTTTTACTCTGGGTCATAGGATTACTTTAACATTAAATAATCAACCAAAGCGAGTGCTTCTTTACCGTTCCACTCGGCGTCACCTGCGAGGCGGGCGATTTCTCGGCCCTGTGGGTTATAGATAATCGTTATGGGCAAGCCGGGGGCTTCCACAGCGGTGTTGAGGCTGTAGCTCTTATCATGCCACGGGGTGAGGTTGGTGATGTCTTTGTCTGCAAGCCAATCTGCGGCCTCTACGGCGGTACGGTCAAGACTGATCGTCACGACCTCAAACTGATCACTCCCGCGCAAGGTCTGCAAGTCCGATAGACTTGGCATTTCCTTGAGGCACGGCGCGCACCATGTGGCCCACACATTGAGCAAAACTACTTTACCGCGGTAATCTGACAGCTGCATCGTTTGACCGTCAAAGGTCTCGAAGGTTGTCGTGGGTTGGGGAGGTGGAGCCTCAAGTTGGGTTAACCGTTTTAAAGTCTTTTGCGCGTAAAGATCGATATCAGTTTTTATAGGCTGGCAGGATTGCACAACCACCACGAAAAAGGCTACACAGCCGGTCAACACCATCAGGCGAATAGCATTGCCGAGCGTCACTAATTTGGAATTTATCATGTCCTCATCTTCTAACGATAAAAATAATAAAAGCGAGTCTGGTCAGGGCCAAAAAATGTGGGGGGGACGATTTAGCGCAGAACCCGGCGCATTGATGCAGGCGATCAATGTTTCTATCGGCTTTGACCAAAAGCTCGCGGCGCAAGATATTCGCGGATCGCTCGCCCATTCCGACATGCTCGCGGCGAAAGGGATTATCACGCCAGAAGATCGCGATGCTATCCATAAAGGCCTCGGCGAGATCGCGGCTGAGATTGAAGCGGGGACATTTAATTTCCGTGATGAGCTTGAAGATATTCACTTGAACATCGAAGGCCGCTTGCGGGAGATGATTGGCGACGCCGCAGGGCGGCTTCATACGGGGCGCTCACGTAATGACCAAGTCGCAACGGACTTCCGTCTTTGGGTGCGCGATTATCTCGACCATTTCGAAGGGCAGCTTTCGGCTTTGATGAGCGCACTCCTCATGCAAGCAGACGCGAACACAGATACAATCATGCCCGGGTTCACCCATTTGCAAACCGCGCAGCCTGTGACCTTTGGCCACCATATGCTCGCCTATCTTGAGATGTTCGCACGTGACCGAGGCCGCATACAAGACGCCCGTAAGCGGATGAACGAAAGCCCACTCGGAGCCGCGGCTCTCGCAGGGACGCCGTACCCAATTGACCGCGATATGACTGCGGCCGCGCTTGGTTTTGATAGACCTATGGCTAACTCACTCGACGCCGTATCGGCGCGGGATTTCGCCCTCGAAGCGCTCTCAGCTTGCGCGATTTGTGCCACACACCTGTCGCGCTTATCTGAGGAAATCGTGATTTGGACGAGCGCGCAATTTAGTTTCATCTCCCTTAGCGATGCCTTCACCACGGGCAGCTCGATCATGCCGCAAAAACGTAACCCCGATGCGGCGGAACTTGTACGCGCCAAAGTTGGACGAATTATGGGCGCTCTCACAAGCTTGATGATCGTGATGAAAGGCCTCCCGCTCGCCTATTCTAAAGATATGCAAGAAGATAAAGAGCCCGTGTTTGACGCGTTCGAAGCGCTTGATTTAGGCCTTGCTGCGATGGCGGGAATGGTCTCCGATATGACCCCGAATAAGCCGCGCCTCGCAGACGCTGCGGGACATGCGTTCTCTACCGCGACAGACCTCGCCGATTGGCTTGTACGGGCGCTGAACATGCCGTTCCGCGATGCCCATCACGTCACGGGAACGATAGTGGCTATGGCCGAAAAGCAAGGCAAAACGCTTGATGCGCTTTCGCTCAAAGATATGCAAAGCGTTGAGCCGAAAATCACCGACGATGTTTATTCCGTGCTAACACCGCTCGCCTCGGCCAGCTCCCGCGTCAGCTACGGCGGCACGGCGCCTAGCGAAGTGGCGAAGCAGGTAGCGCGTTGGAAAAGTGAATTAAGAGGATAAAACATCCCGCCTTCCTTATTCACGTCGTTCATTAAAACCTTAGGAGCCACCCACAACGCATAATAGACCCTTGGATCAGGCCCGAGGGTGACGCCAACCCTTATACTGTCATTACCGCCCCCTGTTTTCACAGGGGCAGGCTCCTGTGGCGGTAATCCATACTCTATTTTCGACATCCCATGGATTACCCCCACAAGGGGGCTAATGACGGCTAGAAAATAAAACGATTAATTAAATCCACGGGTCTTTTTATGCGGGTAAACTAAACTCGTTCCTTGTTCGCGGACGGACAATCGCGCGTTAGTTTGTTTGAATGAGGACGGTTGGCGCGGATAGCACGCGGAGTAACGCTCCACATGTCCCGCCGCACCCCCTGTTTCTATCCATTCAGTCGGATAGGAAGGTTCACGCCGAGATGGTCTAGACCTAATCACTGTCCGGGGGCTGTGAAAAAGCTAATCGTTGCGAAGGACTTTCCGCCTTGCGGAGAGGTCAGGCTCAAAGTGCGTCTGATATCCATTGCGTAAATTAAACATAGATTTGGTAGCCATCGTAGTGGAGACCTTCGCAAACTGTCCTAACTTGCTCCGAGAGGTGCGAGAAATTTTGGCGTGCCAAAACCACACCATTTCCTTTGGAGCAAATTGGCCTTCGCCATTGCCTTTTATTCGGAGTCGCGGCAAAGGGCATGGATGAGTTTATGGCAACGCATATTGGGGGCTGGCGCGCGTCTTTTTGGACCGCCCGCAAGTCTTGATGGACGCGGCACGTCTGGCGAGATTGATCAAGCCAGTGTGGTTGCGGCGCTTGTGGCTTTGGGCGCTAAAATGGCCAAGGCCGACGGGCGGGTCAGTGCTGAAGAAGTCATCGCCTTCAAACGTGTGTTCCGCGCTAGTCCCGAAAATGAAGTTATCATCGGACGTTTCTTTGATTTGGCGCGGCAGACGACTTTGGGATTTGAGCGTTACGCGACGATCATTGCGAAACATTTTCGCGCGCGGCCCTCGGCCCTTGAAGATATTATGGATGGTCTGTTTCACATTGCCTTGGCGGACCGTGTGATTACAGACGAGGAAAGTGATTTTCTAGCGCGTGTCGCCGAGATTTTTGGGTTCTCGGAGCGGGAGTTTAAGCGGCTTAAGAATGCGCATTTGGGTTTGGCGTCTGATGACCCTTACCTGATTTTAGGGGTCGATAAGGATATTAGCGATTCGGACTTGAAACGCGCATATCGACGTAGTGCAGGGGCAAATCATCCTGATGTTATGATGGCTAAGGGGGTTCCGCCTGAGTTGATGGGGCTTGCGAACCATAAAATGGCGATGATTAATCGCGCCTATGCGGAAATCCGTGAGATACGGAAAAGCAAAGAACATTAGGTCGCGCACAGCCGGCCTTAACTGAAATGTCATGTTAGGGGGCTTGACCTTTGGCTGAATCCATCCAATCTTACAGGTTAGAGGTGCATTATGACTCAAACATATAATATTGGTGGCCCAGGCGGGGCGATTCGCTCAATTCTACGCATGTTTATCGCAGGCGCAGCTTTGGTTGGCGGATTGTTTTTTATGGCCGCATCGGCAGCCGTCGCTTTTTTCTTAATTATCGGATTGGTCATTCTAGTCGCAATCGTTGTCGCCTTCCTATGGGCACGGGCGAAAATTACAGGGCGACCTTTTGGCCCGAAAGCCTATTTTAAAACACAAGGGTTTCCTCAAGGTTTTGACTTTGACGCGGCCAAGCAAAGTGCGAACGCAGATCGTGGTCGGCCTGATACGGAAACGGCCTCCGCCAAGCACGGCCCGATTATTGACGCTAATGAAACGCCTGATGGTTGGAGCGTTGACGGGTAACACTTTTCTTGCGTTGATTTAGGGTTACTTTTTCGGCCTCCGTCCGTTAGTGACGCGATATGAAACTACGTGATTTTATAATCTTGATGATCTGTTGCTTAGGCTGGGGTGCGAACTTTGTGGTCTCAGCTTGGGCCTTGGCAAGTCATCCCATACCGCCCTTTATGCTGGCAGCGACGCGTGCAGCTTTCGTCATCTTGTTGATGGGCTATTTTTTGTTTAAGCCTTTGCCCAAGAAATTTGGATTACTGTTGATCGTTTGCGCCCTCGTCGGGCCTGTGCATTTAGGATTCCTTTATACAGGGCTACAAACGGCAAGCGCCACAGGTAGCTCCATCGTAGCGCAGTTCTTTATTCCCATGAGTACAATACTCTCTGTTATTTTCTTAAAGGAGAAAGTCGGCTGGGTTCGAACTGCCGCTATTGTTGGGGCCTTTATAGGGGTGATAATTATGATTTATGACCGCTCTAATCTAAGCTTAGATTTCGGATTAGTTTATGTTTTATTGGCTTATCTTGCTCTCGCGGTAGCATCGATTGTGATGAAATTTGTTGGTGATATTGCATGGCAACAATATGTCGTGTGGATGGCTATTGTCGTTCTGATTTGTATGGGGGCAGCCTCTTTGATGTTTGAGCAAGGTCAATCTGAGGTATGGCAGACGTCTCGTGTTCCTTTGCTGATCGCCGCTATATATGCCGCAATTGGGGTGACAATTATTGCGCACGGGCAATATTTCGATTTGATCAAAAAATATGATGTGTCCGTTGTCGTGCCGCTCACCCTGATGATCCCCGTGTTTGCAACTGTGCTCGGCGTGATTTTCTTAAAAGATGAGTTACATATGCGCTATCTGTTTGGGGCGCTACTTATATTGCCCTGTGTTTATGTGATCAGTACACGCGGAGCTACGGCGCCCACGCAAGAGGATTAAATGCTTAAAGCTAAGATCGATATCATAGAGACGCCGTCGCCCAATTTCGATGAGCGGACATTGCCTGTCTCGCTCTTAGTGTTGCATTATACGGGCATGGAGAGCGGAGCGGCGGCCCTTGAACGTATGTGCGACGCCGCGGCCAAAGTCAGCGCCCATTATATGGTCGAAGAAGACGGGCGTATTTACCGCCTCGTGGCCGAAGATAAGCGCGCATGGCATGCGGGCGTGTCCGAGTGGGCCGGCGAGACTAATATTAATTCGAGCTCCATTGGCGTAGAGGTCGTCAATGGCGGCCATGATTGGCCGCTACCAAGTGGCGACTTACCGCCTTACTC
This sequence comes from Maricaulaceae bacterium, assembly GCA_039989855.1. Classification (GTDB taxonomy): domain Bacteria; phylum Pseudomonadota; class Alphaproteobacteria; order Caulobacterales; family Maricaulaceae; genus CALFVT01. Next base: position 84,553 of record JBDXGZ010000017.1, read on the forward strand.
TGACGTGCAAATCAATGCTGTGATTGTCCTGTGCAAGGATATTATGGGGCGTCATAATATTCCCGCCGTGAATGTTTTAGGCCATTCGGACATTGCTCCTGCGCGCAAAATTGACCCTGGTGAGCATTTCCCGTGGCGAGGCTTAGCCGCAGCAGGGCTTGGGCTTTGGCCTGATGTTAGTACGAGTGATCATGAGCCAGACCGCCGTATCTTGTTTGAGCACGGCACACGCGACCGCGGCGTTGCGGCTTTGCAGTCAGGCCTCGCGCGGATAGGCTACGGGGCGCGGGTGACGGGTGTTTATGATGAGCTGACGCAGGAGATCATCACCGCTCTGCAAAGACGCTTCCGCCCCGACCAAGTCGACGGCCTCGTGGATATTGAAACCATGGAGCTTGTGAAATGGTGGGTGGAGCAACTTTAAAACTCTGACCTCACTTGACATACCCGATAAGGCTGGGCTTTAAGCGGTGCGTCAGAGGGTCGGGCCATCGCGGTTGGTAACAATCGAGGAAAGTCCGGGCTCTATTGGAACAGGATGCCGGATAACGTCCGGCCAGCGTGAGCTGAGGGAAAGTGCCACAGAAAGCAAACCGCCTCACATGTGAGGTCAGGGTGAAAGGGTGCGGTAAGAGCGCACCGCGCGGATGGTAACTGACGCGGCAAGGTAAACCCCATCCAGAGCAAGACCAAATAGGGATGGCGCGCGGCGTGTTTCAACGCTGTCATCCGGGTCGGTCGCGAGAGGCGGTAGGTAACTATCGTCCCAGATGAATGATGGTCCCTTAGTAATAAGGACAGAACCCGGCTTATAGACCCTCTGACATTTCATTTTTAGGTAATTTATTTCGTGTAGCTTTGTTGTTGTTAAAATGAAAAGCGAGACTTGCAATGAATATGGACTTACTGGCTTCTATAGGTGTCGCCATACTCTTGGTCGCATTTTTCGCCAATCTCGTGGGGTGGATGTCCTCGAAATCAAAGCCATATTTGCTGTTGAATGCCGTCGGGGCAGGGATGGCCGCTTATGCCTCATGGGCTATTGATTTCATGCCCTTCGTCGTGCTCGAGGGCACATGGTGCGTTGTCTCGCTTTTGACTTTGGGGAATGTATTTTTCAGCACAGTTAATGAAACAGGGTGAAGTCCCTTGTTTGATCACTTTTTGTTCTCATTTGTGCTAAAAAACTGCGCTTTTATGGGCGAAGTTATGGTTTATAAAGTATGAAAATCTATTGAAACCCACTCTATCCCATGCTATCCCATATTATACCTTGGAGGGTTTCGAGAATAACCATGTTTTTGGCGACGGTCATAAATAAACTGGATGCGAAGGGTCGCGTCTCTGTGCCTGCTGATTTTCGGGCGGCGGCAGAGCATGAAGCGTTTAAAGGTATTGTGCTATGGCCAGCTTTGAACGGCGGTCCTTTTTTCGAGGGTGCAGGTTACGGCTATATCTTACACATGCAATCTGTTGTGCGTAACTTACCGCCTTACTCCAAGGGGCGGGACTCGTTGCAAAATGCGCTGTTTGGCGAGGCGCGGAAACTTAATTTTGATAGTAATGGTCGAGTCACCGTACCTAGAGATGTTTTAGATGCGCTGAAGGTTGAGGGCGAAGTGGCATTTGTTGGGCAGGGGGATAGTTTCCAGATTTGGAACCCCGCGACACGTGCGAGTTATGTGCCTAATATTCAGTCTGACGTCATGCAGCATCTTCACTACCTTAGCGGTGATCCGCTACAGGGAGTTTCCGAGTGAGGGGGCCGCATTATCCGGTTATGTTACCGGAGGTGTTGGCGGCTGTTAGTCCGCAGGCTGGTGAGACTTATATTGATGCGACCTTTGGTAATGGTGGTTATTCTGAAGCCTTACTAAAGTCAGCCAGTTGCGCGGTCATTGGGCTTGACCGAGACCCGAATGTTGGGCCACGCGCAAACAGTCTTGCGGCGGCTTATAATGAGCGGTTTTCCCTAATTGAAACATCCTTCTCAGGGCTTGATCAGTTCGATGCCACGCAAGGTGTTGATGCCGTGATCTTTGATATTGGCGTCTCCAGTATGCAGCTTGACCAAGCGGAGCGAGGCTTTTCCTTTATGCGCTCTGGGCCGCTAGATATGCGCATGTCGCAAAACGGCGTCAGTGCAGCGGATGCGGTGCAGCATTTATCAATAGATGACTTAATCTCTATTTTTAAAATTTACGGCGAAGAGCGGCAGGCCAAACGTATTGCCCACGCGATTGTCGAGCTACGCGAAAGCGAAGTGATTGCGACAACCGATCAATTGGCAGAGCTGATTGAAAAGACCGTCGGGCGGCGTGGTAAAATTCATCCTGCGACACGGGTGTTTCAAGCCTTGCGCATTTATATCAATGATGAGCTGGGGGAGCTTTACCGTGGGCTGCGAGCAGCAGAGACCGTTTTAAAGCCAGAAGGGCGCTTGGTGGTTGTGACATTCCACTCCCTAGAAGACCGTATGGTCAAACAGTTTTTACGTGGCCGTACTGGCGAAGTTGTTGGTGGCTCTCGGCATATGCCTGAAGCGCCTGTTGAGGCGAACCCCGCGCAATTTACGACAGTTAAGCGCGGAGTGATCAAGCCGTCTACGACCGAGGTAGCTGAAAACCCACGCTCTCGTTCTGCGAAGTTACGTTATGCGTATAGGACAAAAATTGCAGCAAAATCAGAATCTTATGATGGGTTCTTACCGCAGGTAACATCTCTAAGTGAGTTGGGGGCGAGGCTATGAGTGCGGTTGTCTATCAAAGCCGCGCAGACGTTGCGAAACGCATTATCTGGGGCGCTATGATCCTTATTGGGATCAGTCTTTTAGGTGTTCTTTATAGTTTTAAGACGATGGCTCAATCGGCGCGAAAAGATGTGCGTCATCTTGAAGTTCAGATTGAAAGTGAAGAGCGTAATATTCAATTGTTGAAAGCGGATGTTGCTTATCTTGAACGGCCAGACAGGTTGGTCGAGTTTAGTCAGGTGACAATTGTCGCAGAGCCGTTGGGTTATAAATCTGCGGATATGCTCATGCGCGTGAAGGCGATTCCGTTGCGTGAAGGCAAGATTGAAGGAGCTGCGCCGTGACGACAGGGCCTATTCCTTCTCGCTATGAGGTTGATGATCTTGAATTCCGTATGGTGGCGGAAGGCCGTATCCGCATTTGGATCGGATTGGTTGTTTTTTCAGTAGCACTTTTATTAATTGTTCTGCGTTTGGCTGAAGTCGCATTGTTCACTCAGCCGCCAGGTCTTGGTGCATCTTCAGAGGAAGACGTTGTTTTCCGCGCTGACATTGAAGACCGTAATGGTCAACTATTAGCGACGACGATTAATAATTATGCTCTTTATGCAAAACCAAGCAAAATTTTGAACAAGCGCGAAGCTGTCTCGGGCGTTTTGTCATTGTTTCCGCATTTAGATGAGGCTGATTTGGATCGCCGTGTAAGGCTTCCTCGTGATGAGGTTCGTCTAGCGCGAGGTTTAACGCCTACGCAAAAAAATGAAGTGATTGCAAGTGGTTTGCCGGGCTTGTTTACGAAGGCTCAATTTATGCGGAGTTATCCGAACGGTGCGGCGGCGTCTCATGTGTTAGGGCTCGTGGATATTGACCTTAACCCCATGAGCGGCATTGAATATAGTTTTAACGAAGATATTGTCGCGGAAGACGCGCCCCCTAAGGCTCTTTCCATTGATCTTCGCGTTCAATCCGTTCTTGAAGATGAACTTTTTAAAACGGTCACGAAGTTTTCAGCGGATACAGGGGCGGGAATTGTTCTTGATATTAAAACGGGTGAAGTCTTAGCGATGGCATCTTTACCCGAATATGACCCTAATCAGCGGGACACAATTTCGCCTCAGAAGGAAAAAAATACGGCCACAAATGCTACTTATGATTTGGGTTCAGTCTTTAAACCCTTGACCGTTGCTATGGCGCTTGATCGAGGGGTCACCACTCTTGATGAGGCGTTCCCTGTGCATAAGCCGTTTACTGTTCAAAAAAAACTTATTCGAGACGATCATGAGAGTAAGGTTCCATATGATGCTGCGCATATACTATCTGAAAGCTCTAATCGCGGCACGGCTTTAATGGCCCTTCGTGCAGGAGCCGATATGCAACAGGATTTCTTTAAAGCGGTCGGGCTTTTTGACAGATCGCCGATTGAACTTAACGGGCTTGCACGGCCACAGTATCATAAAGAGTGGCAAGATATTTCCATTGTCACAACATCTTATGGTCACGGGATTTCCGTGACGCCCTTGCATTTGGCGTCTGCGATTGGAGCGATATTAAACGATGGCGTCTATGTCGCGCCGACCTTAGCCAAAGTTGATAGCGCTCATAAACCAGCGACACGCCGTGTGATTTCTTCGCGAACCTCTAAGGATGTGGCTGAGTTGATGCGCTTTGTCGTAACGGACGGAACGGGGCGAAGTGCAGAAGTGCCTGGTCTAGGTGTCATGGGGAAAACAGGGACGGCAGATAAGCCCTCTGTTGGTGGATATGATACGCGCCGCCTTGTAACGTCTTTCGTCGGGGCTTTCCCCGTATGGGACCCTAAATATGTGGTTATGATTACCTTGGATGAACCAAAGGCTCTGGAGGAGACACATGGTTTTGCCACGGCAGGGTGGAACGCGGCTCCTACGGCGGGGCGGGTCATGTCTCGCATTGCGCCGATGGTTGACGTTCCCGTAAAGCCGATTCAATCAGCCAGCTCCTTTGTGGACAGGGAGGCGCTACAATGAAATTGTCTGACGTAATCCCTACAGCAAAGTCTATAACCGTGGCAGGTTTGACAAGCGATAGTCGGCAGGTGAAAGCGGGTATGATCTTCGCCGCTATACCTGGGACGCAATTTGACGGGCGTGATTATATTCCGCAAGCGATTAAAAGCGGTGCGGCGGCGATCTTATCACAACCCGCTTTACCGCCTTTATCCGTCCCTGTGATAGAGCATGAAAATGTCCGTCTGGCCTACAGCCGATTAGCCAAGCAGCTTTATCCGCAACAGCCTAAGTGTCTCGTGGCAGTGACGGGAACGAACGGTAAAAGTTCGACGGTGGAATTCTTGCGACAAATTTGGGTGCAAGCTGGAATGTCGGGTGCGTCTTTAGGGACGCTCGGTGTGACATCCCCGCAAGGCTACAGACCCTTGACGCATACAACGCCTGACGCGGTGGCTTTACATCAAACCTTGTCTGATCTTGCGGATGAATCTGTTACCCATGTAGGGATGGAGGCCTCTAGCCACGGCTTAAAACAATACCGTCTCGACGGGGTTGAGATTTCCGCGTCATGTTTTACCAACCTCACGCAAGACCATTTTGATTATCATCCTGACGCGGAGGATTATTTCTCCGCGAAGGCACGTTTGTTTACGGAATTGTCGGGGGCGAAAACGCCTGTTGTCGTCAATGTAAATGATGGATACGGCCAACGCATATTGGCTCTATGTAAAGAGCGTGGGCAGCCCACTTTAAGTGTCGGTTGGACGGGCGCCGATATTCATATCAATGAAATTATGCCCAAAGCCTCTGGCCAAGCTTTGGACTTAAATGTGTTAGGGCAACGTGTAAAGCTGACCTTGCCGCTTGCAGGTGAGTTCCAAGTCTTAAACGCGGTTCAAGCTCTAGGGCTGGCTTTGGTGACGGGCGTGAAGCAAGAGGTGGCAACACAAGCCTTGTCAAAGCTTCACGGTGTTGCAGGTCGTATGGAACGCGTGGGTTTTTCAAAAACAGGTGCGCCGATTTATGTGGATTTTGCTCATACGGAGGACGGGCTTGATAAGCTGCTTCGCGGCGTGCGGCCTCACACAAAAGGGCGAACTATTATCGTCTTTGGCTGCGGCGGTGACCGTGATCCGAATAAGCGCCCGAAGATGGGCGCTGTTGCGGCGAAGCTTGCGGATGTCGTGATCGTGACGGATGATAACCCGCGTACAGAAGACCCTGACCTTATTCGCCGTGCTGTCTTAGAAGGGTGTCCCAAAGCACAGGTCATAGGTGACCGCGCGCAGGCCATAAGTGAAGGCATAACTCAACTGCAAGACGGAGACTGTCTTGTTGTGGCGGGTAAAGGGCACGAAAGTGGTCAGATTATCGGCACAAAAACTATACCATTTAATGACGCGGGTGTTGTTCGGCAGATTCTAGGAGAGAGCGATCATGTCTAATTCTCCTCTCTGGACTTTGGCGGAAATTGCGGCTGCGACGGGCGGTACTGCTTACGGCGCGGCCGATATAACAGGTCTCGTTATTGATAGCCGTGAGGCCTTTCTCGGTGATTTATTCATCCCGCTTAAAGATAAGCGCGATGGTCATGACTTTATTCCTGCGGCCTTAAAAGCAGGAGCCTCAGCGAGCTTATCTGAAGTTAATATAGATCAACCACATGTGCGCGTGGGTGATAGTTTTAAGGCGATGCAAGATATGGCGTTCGCGGCGCGGCGCCGCTCCAAAGCTATTCGCGTCGGCGTCACGGGAAGCGTCGGTAAAACCTCGATAAAAGAAATGATTGCGACGATTTTCGAGGCCCACGGTGAGTCTCATAAATCTGTTCGCTCTTTTAATAATCACTGGGGCGTTCCGCTGACTATGGCGCGGATGCCGCGCGAGACGCAACGCGCTGTGTTTGAAATGGGCATGAACCATGCGGGTGAATTATCGGAATTATCAACACTCTTACAGCCTGACATTGCGCTTGTTTCCCTGATTGCGCCAGCGCATCTCGTGCATTTCGCGTCTGTCGATGATATAGCCACCGCGAAAGCTGAAATCTTCGACGGGTTGACTATGGGCGGCGTTGCGGTCTTGAACAAAGACGATATATATTTTGGAAAATTTGAAGCCTCCGCCTCTGCGCGGCAGGCTATAATTATCACCTTCGGTCAAAGCCCTGAAGCGGATGTTTCACTCAGTAAGCTCCGTGTGGCTACAGATAAGAGTACAGCTCAAGTCAATTACTTAGACCAAGCCTATGATCTTATCATCCCCGCCGTTGGTGAGCATTGGCTCATGAATGCGGCGGCGGCTTTGGCGGTTGCGGTTGCGTCAGGAATTGATATGGCGTCAGCCATTACGTCGCTCGCGACTTACACCATACCCGCAGGGCGCGGCGTTAGCTTCAAAACGGTGATCGACGGTAAAGACATCACGGTGTTGGATGAAAGTTATAATGCGAACCCGACTTCCATGCGCGCAGCAATTACCTCCGCGTCTCAACAGGCCGAAGGGCGCACGATTGCGGTCTTAGGGGACATGTTCGAGCTTGGTAAAGATGAGCTTGAGCTTCACGCAGCTTTAGCACCTAATATTGAGGCGGCAAATATTAGCCGCGTGATCGTTACAGGCGAATGTATGCGGGCTTTACGGGGTGCTTTGCGCCGCGATATACGGGGCTTATGGGTGGCAAATGCGGAGTTAGCATTTGACGCTTTACGTGATGAAATTGTATCGGGAGATACAGTGCTTATAAAAGGGTCAAATGCGTCCGGACTTGGGGATCTCATTCATTTGATACAATCTTACAAAGATGAGGATGAGACCTAATGTTATATGAATGGCTCACGCAATATTCAGAAGATTTTCAACTGTTTAATTTGCTCAATTATATTAGTTTCCGTGTCGGCGCGGCCTTGATGACGTCGATGATTATCGCCTTTGTGTTAGGCCCCAAAGTGATCAGACTCTTACGGGCGAAACAAGGCAAGGGGCAACCTATTCGCGAAGATGGCCCCGAAGGTCATATTATTAAAAAAGCAGGAACGCCGACAATGGGCGGTATCCTTATTCTTTTGTCCGTTATTGTCTCTGTCCTGTTGTGGGGTGATCTGAGGAGTCCGTTTTTATGGACGGTTATTCTTGTTACAGTCGGTTATGGTTTGATTGGATTTTATGATGATTATCTCAAAGTCTCGCGGCAAAATCCGAAAGGCTTTAGTGGTAAAATTAAACTTGTTTTGGAGTTTGCGATTGCGGCCGCAGCCGTTTACATTTTAACGACAGCGTTTCCGCAAACACCCGATGGGTTTGAGACGGGCCTCGCGCTTCCATTTTTCAAGAATTACACCCTTAACCTCGGCGTGTTTTTCATTCCTTTTGGCTGTTTTGTGATTGTTGGTTCATCTAATGCGGTGAATTTGACGGACGGGCTCGATGGGCTCGCCATTGTTCCAGTGATGATAGCTTGTATGAGTTTGGCGTTGATTGCCTATTTGGTCGGGAATGCTGTGTTCTCAGATTACCTCGGTGTGCCTTACATTCCAGGCAGCGCTGAAATTACGATTTTCCTTGGCGCGATTATTGGGGCGAGTCTTGGTTTTCTTTGGTATAATGCCCCGCCCGCTATGGTTTTTATGGGTGATACAGGATCGCTCGCTCTTGGTGGAGCGTTAGGCGTAACGGCTGTGGCTATCAAACATGAAATCGTTCTCGCAATTATAGGTGGTTTATTCGTACTTGAAGCTGTCTCCGTAATTGTTCAAGTCGCCTCTTTCAAACTCACAGGAAAACGCGTTTTTCGTATGGCCCCTATACATCATCACTTTGAGAAAAAAGGGTGGGCCGAACCCACTATTGTTATTCGTTTCTGGATCATTGCAATTATCCTTGCTTTGATTGGATTATCAACTCTGAAGCTTAGGTAGCACCATGATTGTCGCGCATAGTTATAAAGGACAAACCATCGCCATTTTTGGCCTTGGGCGAACGGGCTTAAGTGCCGCTAAAAGTCTCACACAAGGCGGGGCGCGCGTCTGGGCGTGGGACGATAATGAAGCCACTCGAACAGCGGCTGTAGCTGCGGGTGTGGCCGTCACAGATTTAACACATGCGGACTGGAACGAGATTGACGGTTTGCTCCTCTCTCCGGGAATTCCACATGATAAACCAACGGCCCATTGGTCAGCGCAAAAGGCTAAGGACGCAGGCGTTCGGATTATCTGCGATATTGAGATTTTTGCTCAAGAAGTTGCGTCGCGCGCATCTGATCAACGGCCAAAGATTATTGCCATCACAGGCACAAATGGAAAATCAACTACCACAAGTCTGATTGGGCATATTCTCGAAAAAGCGGGTAAAGATGCGCAAGTTGGCGGAAATATTGGCCGAGGTATCTTAGACCTCAACCCCATTCACCGTGGGGGCTATTATGTGCTTGAGCTGTCGTCCTATCAGCTTGAACGAACCCATAGCTTAAAAGCAGACGTAGCTGTTTTGCTGAACTTATCGCCTGATCACCTTGACCGCCATGGTGATATGGCAGGCTATGAGACGGCCAAGCGCCGTATCTTCCATAATCAAACAGACGCCGACACTATTGTCATTGGTGTCGATGATCGCCACGGCAAGCGTATTTGCACGGAGCTTATGGCGCAGAACGGTCGCAGCATTATTCCTGTTTCGGGATTGCGGTCGTTGGGGCGTGGGGTTTGCGCCATTAAGAGCAAGCTTTACTGTGTTATGGGGCGTAACGTCGATGAGATTGCAGATTTAACCTTGGCGCGGACGTTAGAAGGTACGCATAATTGGCAAAATGCTGCTGCGGCCTATGCGGCAACAAAATCTGTTGGCGTATCGAATAAAGATATTACCGAAGGTCTATTGAGTTTTCCAGGCCTCGCTCACCGTATGGAAGATGTTGGTACTGTCGCAGGTGTTCGCTTTATCAATGATAGTAAGGGCACGAATGTAGATGCGACACGACAAGCTCTTAAGGCTTATGATAATATTTATTGGATTGCGGGCGGTGTGGCGAAAGAGGGCGGTCTTGAAGACCTTGTTGCCGATATGGACCGTGTAAAACGGGCCTATCTTATTGGGGACGCTGCGGATGATTTCTCTAAGAGTTTATCACGCGAAAAGATTTCTCACAAAACGTCAGGAACCCTTAAGCAAGCTGTTCTTTGCGCGACAAAAGACGCTCTAAAGTCAAGGAAGTCTAATCCTGTAATTCTTTTGTCTCCAGCCTGTGCGAGTTTTGATCAGTTTAAAAATTTCGAAGTTCGTGGTGATGCTTTCCGCGCCTATGTAGACGAGATCGTAAATATGTTTGAAACGGCTAAAAGGCAATCAACAGAAGGTCAGGCTGCATGAATGAGGCCGATTTTGATATCGATTTTGACCTTGAAAACCTTGAAGACGACCCTGTTTCATCCTCGGTTATTCCTCAATTTATACAGCAATGGTGGCGCAGTATAGACCGAATTAATTTAGCCTTATTTTTGATTATTCTGTCAATCGGTCTCATTTTGTCGATGGCAACATCACCTGTCGCGGCAGCCCGTATTGACCATGACGATCCTTTCTTTTTCTTTTTCCGACATATGATATTTGTTATCATGGGGCTAAGCGGAGCCGTTTTTCTCTCTTTTTTCTCACCAGAGAATGCAAGGCGTATTGGACTGATCGCGCTTGTTGGTGGCATATTTGCGCTAATTCTCGTATTAACCAAGGGCTATGACATTAAAGGGGCGACACGTTGGCTACGCGTTGGGCCTTTATCTTTACAGCCGTCAGAATTCATAAAGCCTGCTTTTATTGTTTTTGCGGCGTGGATGTTTACGTCGACCCGTCGTGACCCTCGTATCGCGGGAAAAATAATTGTCTTTGCCATTTATGGTTTGCTATTATTTTTACTTGTTAAACAGCCTGATATGGGGCAATCTTTTTTGCTGACAGTATGTTTTGCAGCGGTATTTTTCTTCTCAGGTCTACCTTTGGGATGGATGGTTTTCTTCTTTGCTTTCACCTCAGTTGGAGGGATGGGAGCTTATCTTACTATGCCGCATTTCAGGGACCGTATTCAACGCTTCGGGAGTGCAAATAGTAACGATACTCACCAAACAGATAAAAGCCTTGAAGCTATAAGTAACGGTGGTCTCCTAGGTCAAGGGCCTGGCGAAGGCGTGTTTCTGCACAAGGTTCCGGATGTCAATACAGACTTTGTTTTTGCGGCGGTTGTCGAAGAATTTGGGTTTTTGATTTCGGCGGTCATTGTTATGATTTTAGCCGCCTTTATCTTTCGCGCCTTTCGCCAAGCCTTACGGTTAAATGATGCGTTCTGCCAATTAGCGGTTGCGGGACTGTCTACTATGATTGGGGTGCAAATGCTGATTAACCTCGCTGTAAATTTAAATATGATTCCGCCTAAAGGCATGACATTACCGTTTATTTCCAATGGCGGTTCGTCTATTCTTGCACTGTGTTTTACAGTTGGATTGATCTTAGCTTTCACCCGTCGACGCCCGGGAGCTTACGCATATGGCGTCTAATCCGAAAAGATTGCTTCTGGCGGCAGGGGGCACGGGAGGACATATGTTCCCCGCGCAAGCCCTTGCTGAAGAGATGCTCAAAGCCGGGTGGGAGACCGCGCTGATTACGGACGTGCGCGGAGAGAAACTAGCGGGAAAATTTCCGAAGGGGCCACGTTTGACGATTGCTGCGGCCAGTATAAATCCGAAACGGCCCCTTGTGGCGGTGAAGGGCGTACTGACAATTTTAAAAGGCATGCGTCAATCCAAAGTCTTTATCAAAGACTGGCAGCCCGACGTGGTTGCAGGCTTTGGTGGCTACCCTGCTTTTCCTGCGGTGAAAGTCGCGCAGGGCCAAAATATACCAACATTACTCCATGAGCAAAATGCCGTCCTTGGCCGTGTGAACCGTGCCCTATCCAAAGGCGCGAATGTTCTGGCCTGTGGGTTTGAAAGATTAGAGAAATGCTCTGTTCGCGATAAGTTGATCGTGACGGGTAATCCGCTGCGGCAACAAATTACGGACGCGGTTCCGAGCGATTACGCCGTGCCGTCAGGTAAGATCAATATTCTGATTGTTGGCGGCTCTCTAGGGGCGAAATTGATTAGCGAAACCGTGCCTTTAGCCTTAGCGCAACTGCCGCAAGATATTCGTGCGCGCTTGTACGTTGTGCAGCAAACGCGCAAAGACAGTCTTGAATTGGCGACAAGGATATATTCTGAGGCAGGCATAAACGCCCACTGCGAAACATTCTTTTATAATATCGAAACAGAACTGGCCAAAGCGCACTACATTATTGGTCGGGCAGGGGCGTCTTCGGTCTCGGAAATTGCGATGATGGGCAAGCCGTCCTTATTTGTTCCGCTCGGAATTGCGATGGATGACCACCAGACAATGAACGCTCAATCATTGAAAGACCTTGATGCTGCCGATATTTTGCCAGAAACACAGTTTACGCCAGAGGCTATCGCCCATATTTTAAATGCGAGGCTAAATGATTCTCACTGGCTTAAACAGGCAGCAAACGCCGCAAGGCGCGCCGCAAAACCGAATGCTGCCGCCCATCTCGCCCAACTGGTCAAAGAGTTGGCGTAAAACTGATAAGGCGTCACTTATGACGAATGATACCGTGTCGCGTAAAAGCTCGCCTCATTCCAATACGGCCCTGGCCACCAAGGTTCCGTTTGATATCGGCCCAATTCACTTTGTTGGTATTGGCGGCATCGGTATGAGCGGTATTGCTGAGGTTCTGCTCAATTTGGGCTATGAGGTGCAAGGCTCTGATATGCGTGAGAACCCGAATGTGGTTCGGCTTCGCAAGGCAGGCGCTAAAATCTTCATCGGGCAAAAGGCCGAGCAAGTGACGGGTTCGGGGGCGATTGTTATGTCTACCGCTATACCGCTTGATAATGTTGAAATCGTCGAAGGTAAGCGACTGCAAATTCCGATTGTGCGCCGCGCGGAAATGCTCGCAGAATTGATGCGCCTCAAATGGGCGGTAGGCGTTGCGGGAACCCACGGCAAGACGACGACCACGACGATGATCTCAGCACTCCTTGAAGGCGGCTCCCTTGACCCAACTGTGATTAACGGTGGCATAATCAATGCTTACGGCTCCAATGCCAAAATGGGCCTTGGGGATTGGATGGTCGTTGAAGCGGATGAAAGCGACGGAACCTTCCTAAAGCTATTTCCGACCGTGGCAGTCGTCACAAATATCGACCCAGAGCATATGGAGCATTACGGAGATTTTGACACGCTCCGTGCGGCCTTTGATACTTTCGTTGAGAACTTACCGTTTTACGGTTTTGCCGTGCTGTGTATTGACCACCCCGAAGTGCAAGCCCTCGTTAGCCGCGTGACAGATCGCCGCCTGATTACCTACGGCTTTAATCCGCAAGCAGATGTTCGCGCGGAGAACCTTAAGCTCGAACCCGCAGGGTCACGCTTTGACGTGGTCTTCCGCACGGCTGCTGGCGATGAAACGATTTGGGAAAACATGTTCCTCCCGATGGCGGGCAAGCATAATACGCAAAACATGCTCTCGGCCATTGCGGTCGCGCGGGAGTTAGGTCTTGGTGAAGATAATGTCCGCGAGAGCCTCAGAAATTTCGAAGGGGTTAAGCGCCGCTTCACCCATGTTGGCCATTGGAACGGTGTCGATATTATTGACGACTATGGTCATCACCCTGTGGAAATTGCGGCAGTACTTCAAGCCGCGCGTCAAGTCGCTAAGGGCCGTGTTCACGCGGTGGTTCAACCGCACAGATATAGCCGCCTAAAAGATTTATTTGACGGGTTCTGCCAATGTTTCAATGATGCGGATTTCGTCTATGTCACGGATGTTTACGCAGCAGGGGAAGCGCCGATTGAAAATATCGATGGGCCTGCACTAAACGCAGGTATTCGGGCCCATGGTCACCGCAATGTGGAAGATACTTCAAAAGACACGCTCGCCGCTGATTTAAAAGCAAACCTTGAGCCTGATGACCTCGTCGTCTTTCTCGGGGCAGGGGATATTACCTATTGGGCGGCTGACTTGGCTGATCAATTGGCGAAAATATAACAGTGACACAGATTAAGATATCCGATTTGCCATCTATTCGCGGCGTTTTAAAAGAGAACGTTCCGCTTGCGCCCTATACGTGGTTGCGGGTTGGCGGCGCGGCGGATGTGTTTTTCATGCCGAAAGACGAAGCGGATTTGGCGCATTTCCTCAGCTCGACGCCAGACGAAATTCCTGTGCATATTCTCGGCGCGGCGTCTAACACGCTTGTGCGTGACGGCGGCGTTGAAGGCGTCGTTATTCGGCTTGGGCCTGCGTTTGGAACGATTGAAAAGCTATCTCCAACGCGCCTTAAAGCAGGGGCGGCTGTGCTTGATAAAAAACTTGCCAACCATGCGGCCAAGCAAGGCATAGGCGGGCTTGAGTTTTTCGCCGGCATTCCGGGAACGATTGGCGGTGCGCTGCGTATGAATGCAGGGTGCTACGGCGGCGAAACCAAAGACGTTGTAAAGACCATCCATGCGCTTGACCGCACGGGGCGGTTGCGAGTGATGGACGCTTCAGAGATGGGCTATGCCTATCGTCATTGCGGCGCGGAGGATGATCTTATTTTCGTTGCGGCAGAATTTGAAGGCCATATTGATGAGCCGTCGATTGTAACCTCTCGGATTACTGAAATTACAAGCCGCCGCGAAGAGAGCCAACCCATTCGAGAAAAGACGGGCGGGTCGACCTTTAAAAATCCAGATCAAACCCAATCGGGTGGACGCGGTGCCTGGCAAGTGATTGACGCCGCCGGGGGGCGCGGCTTTAAGGTGGGCGGCGCACAAATGAGCGAAAAACATTGTAACTTCATGATCAATATGGGCGATGCGAGCGCGGCTGACCTAGAAGGTCTTGGTGATACAATCCGCGCTATGGTTAAAGATAATGAAGGCGTTGATCTTCATTGGGAAGTTAAACGCATAGGGCGAACATTATGACGGATAAGCTTCATGTGGCCGTCCTTCTGGGCGGGGTATCCTCAGAACGTGATGTGTCACTTGTAAGCGGTAAAGCTTGCGTTGAGGCGCTGCGGCGCGAAGGTTACCGCGTGAGTGAAATTGATGTGGGCTATAATCTTTGGGAGCAACTCACGCAGGTAAAACCCGATGTAGTGTTTAATGCGCTGCACGGCGATTGGGGTGAAGATGGCCGCGTGCAAGGCGTCCTCGATATGTTCGGCAAACCCTATACCCACAGCGGCGTCATGGCGTCGGCTTTGGCGATGGATAAGCACCGCGCGAAATCCGTTCTGCGAGATGCGGGCATTACCGTCCCCGAAGGCGGCATGAGGCGCAGGCTTGATGTAGCCAAAGCTCATCCATTCGCGCCGCCCTATGTGGTCAAACCCAATGGGCAAGGCTCCAGTGTCGGCGTCTTTATCATTAAATCAGGTGACGCGCCCTTAGCGACGCTCGTTGACGAAACAGATATGGGCGATTTTGTCATTGTCGAAAAATATGTGCCGGGCCGTGAATTAACGGTGACGGTCATGGGTGAGCGCGCTTTGGCGGTGACAGAAATTGTCCCCAACACGGACTGGTATGATTTTAACGCCAAATATTCTGACGGTGGCTCCTATCATGTTGTTCCAGCTGAAATTCCTGTGGAGGCGACGAAACTGTGCCTAGAGTGGGCTTTAAAGGCTCATAATGCCCTCGGATGCCGCGGCGTTAGCCGTGCAGATTTCAGATTTGATGATGTTACTGAAAATTTAACAGACATTGTAAACAAAATGGTAATGCTTGAGGTGAATACTCAGCCTGGAATGACACCGACGTCACTAGCTCCTGAACAAGCCGCTCATTGCGGTATCGAGTTTGACGGTTTGTGTCGATGGATGGTTGAGGATGCTTCATGGCCGAGACAAAGCGCGGACAATACCAACGGGTAAGCCCGATTAAACCTTCCCTGCGGGGAGCGGGAAACTGGACGCGTGCGCAATTAAGAGCCGCGAGCTATTCGCGCAAAGCGATGAAACGTTTAGTTTTATCTATTGTGCTGATCTTATCCGCCTTGATTTATGTAGCTCTTTGGATGGGAGGACACCTCCCTACCGTAAAAAGCAATATTAACAGTTTTACGCAAAACCGCCTTATGTCTATGGGCTTTGTTGTTAAAGATATAGATGTTGTTGGGGAAGGACGAATTAGAGAACGTGATGTTCGTGCTGTTTTAGGTGTTCATGAAGGTCAATATTTCTTCGAGGCTGACCTGAAAGGGGCGCAAGAGCGTATTAAAGGTCTGAACTGGGTTGATACGGTCGTGGTTCGCCGTCTTTGGCCGAACAGGATTGTTGTTGAAATCATAGAACGAGATGTTTTTGCCGTCCTGCAGCATAATCAACAGCTTTCTCTTATTGATGCGTCAGGGGCTATCATTGAAGATGCTGTTCTTAATAATTTTACACAGCTCCCGCATTTTATAGGCGAGAATATTGGAGCTGAAGGCCGCGTGCTTTTAGCTGAGCTGTCTCAATACCCTGTCCTTTCGCAGCGCTTCACAACCTTTCGGCGTGTCGGTGAGCGCCGCTGGGACCTCATTGATACGGATGCGAATATGGTCGTGAAACTCCCTGTCGGCGATATTAAGCCGTCGCTGAATTATTTAACGCGCTATCATCAAGAGACACAGTGGCTTGATCGTCAAATTTCAATTATTGATATGCGCGTTGCAGGGCGAATATCTGTCCGACCTTTGGAAAAGACGCAGAGTTAGTCTCCATGTTTTCTATTTTTGGCCCCCCCTCAGATGAAAGAGATATTCGTGCAGTACTCGATATTGGCACGTCTAAGGCTGTGTGCTTGATCGGATGTAAAGAACCCGGATTAGGGGTGCGAATTTTAGGATCAGGCCAAGCGCCGATTGACGGGGTTAAGGCGGGGGCTGTTATTGACCTTGAGCGCGCTGAGCAGGGCATATCCAATGCCGTGAGGCGAGCGGAAAGAATGTCTGGTGTTGCTGTTCGTTCCGTGTCTGTGAATGTATCCAGCCGGTCTTTAAGTTCACATCAGATGGAAGTTGAGACGGCTTTTGCTAGCGGCGCAGTTGCGGAACGTAATTTGCGGCGACTGAAACAGGAATCCCTTGCCAAGCAAGCGGGGCCAGAAACGGTCATTCTTCACGCTATCCCCTTAGATTGGAAAGTCGACGAAGAGCGCGGCATTAAAGACCCAATGGGTATGTATGGATCAAAATTGAGCGTTCATATGCACTTTGTGAAGGCCGATATTGGGCCATTACGAAACCTCGCGCACTGTATAGAGCGCAGTCATGTTCAAATTGGCGCGGCCCATGCAGCCCCACTGGCTGCGGCGGAAGCTGTCCTTACGGATGATGAAAAAGATCTGGGCGCAACGGTGATTGATTTAGGCGCTGGCGTTACGTCATATGCCATATACAGGCGCAACCAACTCTTGCATCTGGGCGCGATAGGGCGCGGAGGAAACAATATAACGCAAGATTTAGCGATTGGTTTATCGACACCGCTAGAGGCAGCTGAACGTATCAAACGAATTTATGGGTCTGCTCTTTTTGGTCTGGACGATAATCAGCTCATTCCTTGCCCTCCCATTGGGGCGCAAGATCAATTAGCGCATCATTTGAAGGCCTTTGTCGCCGAAATTGTCCGTGCGCAGCTTGAGCTTATTTTGTCAAAGATTATGGCGCAAATAGAAGAGAGCGGTTTTGAGGCTTATATGGGCAGAAAAATTGTCCTCACAGGCGGGGGAGCCCTTTTGACAGGAGTTGCAGAATTTGCGACGGGAACCTTTAATATGCCGGTTCGTATTGGACGTGCACATAGTGTTTTAGGGCTGGAAGAGATTCAGAGTGAGCCTGATTTTGCTGTGGCATCTGGATTGATGAAGCTTGATTTCCTAGATCGTGATGAAGCTATTGTTGGTCCACCAGACTTATCAGGACGTCAATTTCGCACTCGCCGCTATGCTGGAGGGGGCTTAGGGCAGTTCTGGCAGTGGTTACGTGATAATTTTTGATTAATTCTGAGTAGAGTTAACGCGACATTAACTGAAATCACACAGATTGTTAATTATAATTTTAACGGTAGAGTTGAGTCCAGTCCATGAGTATCAATATTTCCCTTCCGAAGTCTGTAGAATTAAAGCCTCGTATCGTCGTCATTGGTGTTGGTGGGGCTGGCGGTAACGCTGTGAATAATATGATTGCATCAGGACTTGATGGGGTTGAATTCATTGTCGCGAATACGGACGCGCAAGCCCTAGAGATGTCGAGTGCTTCGAAACGTGTTCAAATGGGAACAAGTATTACCCAAGGATTAGGCGCAGGAATGCGTCCTGATCTTGGTGAAGATTCCGCTGAAGAAAGCCTTGCCGAAATCATGGAGCACCTTGAAGGTACGCATATGTTATTTGTGGCCGCAGGTATGGGCGGCGGAACGGGTACTGGTGCTGCGCCTGTGATTGCACAAGCGGCTCGTGAAAGAGGTATTTTGACGGTTGCTATTGTAACGAAGCCGTTTGAGTTTGAAGGGTCACGCCGCATGAAGCTTGCCAATGAAGGCGTTGAGAAGCTTTATAATTCTGTTGATACGCTCATTACGATTCCTAATCAGAACCTTTTCCGCGTTGCCACAGACCAAACAACTATGTCGAGTGCTTTTGCCTTAGCCGACGAAGTTTTACATTCGGGTGTTAAAGGAGTCACAGATTTGATGGTTGTTCCGGGGCTGATAAATCTTGATTTTAACGATGTTCGGACTGTGATGGACGAAATGGGTAAAGCCATGATGGGTACGGGTGAGGCGACAGGTGATAACCGCGCCGTTGATGCTGCTGAAGGCGCTATTTCGAACCCTCTTCTTGATGATGTGTCGCTTAGAGGGGCAAAAGGCGTCCTGATTAATATTACAGGTGGCCAAGACCTTACGCTTTATGAAGTGCACGAAGCCGCAACGCTCATTCGGTCACAAGTTGACGAAGATGCCAATATAATTGTTGGGTCAGCACTGGACCCTGACCTGGATGGAATTATTAGAGTTTCGGTCGTTGCTACAGGTGTTGAAGCCGGTGCGCAGCAGGCTCCCTTACGACCGACACCGAATTATGTGTCACGCCCTGTGGTTGAGACTGCCGAGTCCGCTCAGCCGTCTCACAAGGCTGCCCCTCAAGTAACGATACCTGCTGTTGAGGAAGATGTTTTGACGTCTTCTGAGTTAGGGGCAACGATATCAGGAGAACGGTCTCCGTCAGCGCAAATCCCTCCAATGCCTGCAGCCGAATTTGTTCAACCTTTACCTTTATCTTCACCGCCAATGAAACAGCCTGCTGCACAACCAGTTGTTCAAAAAACTCCCGTTGCATCTCAACCTGCGGCGATTGCCCCAACTCCAAGGTCAACACATGACGTGCAGAAAGTTATCAAACGTCCTTTTGGTGAGTTCTTTCGTAAGAAGAAATCGGTTTCCATTGCACGTGAGTATCAGCCACGCCCTGAGCAACAAATAAAGACTGAAAACACGGGTGATTTGTTTGGAGCTGGTGTTGACGACGAACTTGAGATTCCAGCCTTTTTACTAAAAGCTCGCTCCTAAGGCGAGTTGATTAAGGTGAAATCACCAAGCTAACTGCTATTTAATCCAAAATACTGTAAAAAGTAACAAACAGTAACATAACGTAAGGCGGTTCGGCTTGAGCCGCTTTTTTTATTGCTCCATAAGGCTTTTATGTTTTTAGTGAAACGACAATCAACGTTAAAGTCAGTTGCCGTGTTCGCTGGGGTTGAATTGCATGGGGGCAATCACACACGTATTGTGCTGCGCCCTGCACCAGTGGGGACAGGTATCTGCTTTATACGTACGGACGTCACAGATCGTGATAATCGCATATTCGTGCGACCAGATGCTGTTCAGAAAGTTGTAAACTGTTCAACGATTGGCAATGCTGCGAATGTTTGTGTCTCTACTGTAGAGCATCTTTTAGCTGCTTTAGCCGCGGTTGGTGTTGATAATCTTTACATCGATATTGATGGTGATGAGCTTCCAGCTCTAGACGGTAGTAGTGAGCCGTTCTTAACCTTGATTGAGAAGGTTGGGATTGAGAAACAGTCGGCGCCACGACGCTATATTGAAATCTTAAAGACCGTATCGGTTACACGGGGGGACAGTCGTGCAACAATAGAGCCTCATGATCGGTTAATATTAGACGTCACGATTGATTTTGATGATGCTGCTATCGGTGAGCAATCATTAGTTATTGAGCCTGACGTACGCGCGTTCAGGGATAGGCTTGCGTCGGCGCGCACCTTTGCGCGTAAGCATGAAGTTGCAGCTTTACAACAAGCCGGACTGTCGAAGGGTGGGTCTCTTGATAATGCAGTCATCGTTGACGGCGATAAGGTTCTTAACCCGGGGGGATTGCGATTTGCTGATGAATTTGTCCGCCACAAAGCCTTAGACTTATTGGGTGATCTTTATATGGCAGGGCCTATTTTAGGGCGCGTTACAACCTATAAAGGTGGTCACGGCCTTAATCATGATCTATTAATGGCGTTAACGGCTGACCCAGAGGCGTGGCGCTTTACGACATTGAATGAAGACACTCAGACGCAATTGATTGATAGACGGATTTCAGCCTAAGCTGCATCCTGATTAATGCTGCCTTTTCATTTTGAATTTATCTGATACAACACGTTCAATGAAGACGCCTAAATCTAAATCTGAAATTTCTGAACGCGACGCGCGGCTCGCAGAGCAATTGCGGGAAAATTTACGACGTCGTAAAGCCGTAAAGCGTAAACATGCGTTTGCGGATAAAAAGACAGATAAGAGCGATTGAAATTGCCATAATTGCGTCTTATTTTCATCAAAGATATCCGGCACGAATCATGGTCGAATTTCAACAATTATTAGGTGTGAAATATGGACCGTATTGTTATTGAGGGTGGAACCCCGTTAGAGGGCGAAATCAAGATTAGCGGAGCTAAGAACTCTGCGATTAAATTGATGGCCGTTAGCTTGCTGACGGACGAGCCTATCTTACTTTTGAATATGCCGCGATTGCGCGATACGCGCTTTATGGGCCAATTACTGGCTCACATGGGTGTGGAGGTCGAAGAAGGCCCCGGCGCGAAGATGCGACTTCATGCCAAAAAACTGACCAATTTGACCGCGCCGTATGATCTTGTGCGTAAAATGCGGGCCACATTTAATGTTTTAGGGCCAACGCTCGCACGGGAAGGGCAGGCGAAAGTCTCCCTGCCGGGGGGGTGCGCTATTGGTGCTCGTCCTGTCGATTTACACTTAAAGGCACTAGAAGCCCTTGGCGCTGAAATTGTTTTGAACGAAGGCTATGTGGAAGCGAAAGCTAAGAAGGGGTTGATAGGGGCCGAGATTACATTTCCTTTCATCAGTGTGGGCGCGACAGAACATGCTATGTTGGCGGCTGTTTTAGCGAAAGGTGAAACAACACTTTCAAATTCTGCTAGAGAACCTGAGATTGTAGATCTCGCTAATTGTTTGAACGCGATGGGCGCTCGGATTACAGGAGCAGGACGATCTGTTATTCATATTCAAGGTGTCTCTAAACTCTCGGGTGTTACCCATTCAGTTGTACCTGACCGTATTGAGGCGGGAACTTACGCCCTTGCCGCCGCGACAGCAGGTGGCCGTGTAAGGCTTGTGGACATTCGGTCAGATCATCTTGGCTCCCTTTGGCCATTGATTGCGCAGGCCGGGGCAAAAGTTGAGCTAGACCAAACTAGTGTTGTGATTGAACGCGACCCATCACAGCCTATTGCGCCTGTTGATATGGACACACAAGCCTATCCAGGCTTTCCTACTGATCTGCAAGCCCAGTT
Organism: Maricaulaceae bacterium; assembly: GCA_039989855.1. Taxonomy (GTDB): domain Bacteria; phylum Pseudomonadota; class Alphaproteobacteria; order Caulobacterales; family Maricaulaceae; genus CALFVT01. Next base: position 106,195 of record JBDXGZ010000017.1, read on the forward strand.
TATGACTTTCATGACGCGCGCGAATGGCGTGTCGCTCATAAGAGAAAATATATTTGAGAATCGGTTTATGCATTGCCCTGAACTTAGCCGTATGGGGGCAAACATTACGGTACGCGGCCGCGAAGCCATTGTTCGCGGTGTTCCGAGCTTGACGGGAGCTCCTGTGATGGCGACGGATTTGCGAGCGTCTGCATCATTAATTGCGGCAGGCCTTGTGGCAAAAGGAGAAACACGCGTTGGACGCGTTTATCACCTTGACCGCGGCTTTGAACATATAGAGATTAAGCTTGGAAATTGCGGAGCTAAAATCCGTCGTGAACCCGACATTTAGCGCTGAATTAAAACTTAGGAAACGTCTATGACTGCTCTAAAATTGCTAGCCAAAGACTCGGATGATCTTGGGATCGTTGCTGCTGCCCTGCAAGATTCAATCTTACGTATCGCCGATATCTCTTATAATAAAACCTCGCGTAGCCTATCTCTTAGATTATGGCGTTACCGCAATGAGGGGATAGAACAAGAGCGTGTTTTAACGGCTTTACGCTTTGATGATATCATGGACGTTAAGGTGCGTGACATTGAGCGCTCTGACCCGGAAGCTTTGCTTGTATTTTTAGATGCGAAATTTACCAAAGGGAAAGTGGCCCCTGGTGGAGAGATTTTACTCCAATTTGCTGGCGGTGGAGAGTTGCAATTGTCTGTAGAGGCGATTGAAGTTATACTTTCCGATGTATCCGAGCCTAAAAAAACGGATAAAGTACCAATTCATCCGGAATTTTCTGATGACTGAGATAGACAGATCTGAAACCTATTTTCAAGATGGTGATCATTACATTGCCGAGCTGAATATTGATCCAGATAGTTTGCCTGCGACAAGTCCAGAAATGCAACATGAGCGCCGTGTTGCAATATTTGACCTTCTTGAAGACAATGGTTTTCGCCCACTTGAGAGTGAGATTGGCCCTTATGTTGTTGATTTGAAGCTGCAAGGGTCAAATAAATTAGTTTTCAAAATATCACGGAGTAATGGAACACATCGTGCAGATGTGACCCTATCTTTGACGCCTTTTAGACGGATTATAAAAGATTATTTTATGATCTGTGAAAGCTATCATAATGCTATTAGGACAGCCACCTCGGCGCAAATTGAAGCCATTGATATGGGGCGGCGGGGGCTTCATAATGAAGGGTCAAGGCTCTTAACTGATTGTATGCGAAATCAGTTGGAAATGGATTTTAAGACGTCACGTCGTTTTTTCACTTTAATTTGTGCTTTACATAGACGGGCTCCTACATGAACACATCAGATTTGCCTTCATCAATATTATTTGTGTGCTACTTAAACTCTATTCGCTCGCCAATGGCTGAAGGTCTCATGAAGCGCCTTGGTGGGGACCGCGTTTATGTTAGGTCTTGCGGCGAATCAAAAGGCGATCTTGATAGTCTTATGGTTGCGGTCATGAAGGAAAAGGGCATTGATATGTCGGGCCATGATCCTCAAACCCTCACAGATATTCAAGATGGGTCTTTTGATATGGTCATTGCTTTTACGGAAAATGCGGCAGCCTCAGTAAAGGCCGTATTTGAAGGGCAGGATGTTGAGGTCTTAACATGGCGCACACCTGACCCTACGGCAGGTGCCCTCGACGTCCGCACCATGATGAATAATTACCGCGCGGTTCGCGATCAATTAGAGGCACGGTTGAAACGACATTTTCGTCTGGAGTCATTGTAGGTAAAAGCCCTGCATTTACGACTTAAATTTGGGTTGTTTTAGAATCTTATTCCAAAAATCGTGACTAACTCTGTATAGTTTGTGAGTGGATAGTCATGTAAGACCCTCGTCTATAAGACTGCATTAGGTCAACAACTTCATGGATGAATATTATGGGAACTCTGTTTTACAATCGTATTGAAACTGAATTGTCCGATATTAAGAAGAAGGGTCTTTATAAGCAAGAGCGCTTGATCGTCTCAAAACAAACGGCTGATATTAAAGTTACCTCTAACGATGGTACGCAAGAGGTCATCAACTTCTGTGCGAATAATTACCTTGGCCTTGCCGATCATCCTGAGATTATACAAGCGAGCCAAAATGCACTTGAGACCCACGGTTATGGTATGGCCTCTGTCCGTTTCATTTGCGGCACGCAGGCGCTGCACCGTGAGTTAGAGACCTCCATTGCTGATTGGCTCGGCTTTGAGGACTCTATTCTTTATGCTGCTTGCTTTGATGCCAACGGAGGTGTGTTTGAGCCGCTGCTAACGGCTGAGGATGCGATTATCTCCGACGCGCTTAATCATGCCTCTATCATTGACGGTATCCGCCTCTGTAAGGCGAAACGCTACCGTTACGCGACGTCAGATATGGATGATCTGGAGCGTCAATTAAAGCAAGCCCGCGCCGACGGTGTGCGTAATATTATGATTGCCACAGACGGTGTTTTCTCAATGGACGGCTTCATTGCCAAGCTTGATCAAATTTGTGACTTGGCGGATAAATATGACGCCCTTGTCATGGTCGATGATTGCCACGCCACAGGATTTTTAGGTCCTGAAGGCCGCGGCTCTGCGGCTTACCGCGGGGTTGAAGGCCGCATTGATATTCTAACGGGCACGCTAGGTAAGGCGCTCGGCGGGGCGATGGGCGGGTTCACCTGCGCCAAGCAATCTGTGATCGACATGCTGCGTCAGCGCTCCCGACCTTATCTTTTTTCCAATAGCCTCGCCCCGTCACTTGTCGGCGGTAGTTTGAAGGCTATCGAGTTGGCCCGTAAGGGCGATGACCTAAGGGCGAAAATTTTTGCCAATGCAGAGCGCTTTCGAACGGGCATGAGCGCCGCAGGTTTTACGCTCCCTGAAGGAGAGCACCCGATCATTCCTGTGATGCTTGGTGAGGCTCATATCGCGCAGGAAATGGCCGCGCGCCTGCTGGATGAAGGGATTTACGTCATGGGTTTTTTCTTCCCTGTTGTGCCGCATGGGAAGTCCCGTATTCGCACGCAAATGAGTGCGGCCCATAATTTTGACCATATTGACCGTGCGGTGGCTGCTTTCACGAAAGTTGGCCGTGAGCTTGGAGTTATATCATGAGCAACCTTATGAAAGCCTTGGTTAAGGCCCACCCCGAAAAAGGCCTTTGGATGCAAGAGGTCGAAATTCCTAAAGTTGCGCCCAATGAAGTTCTGATCAAGATCGAAAAGACGGCGATCTGCGGCACGGATATGCACATTTATAAATGGGATGAATGGGCGCAAGCCAATGTTCCTGTTCCTTTGGTTGTCGGTCATGAATACGGCGGTGTTGTTGCGGCCGTTGGCTCCACCGTTCGCCGTGTGAAAGTCGGTGACCGCGTGACAGGTGAGGGCCATGTCGTTGGCAACCGCTCCCGTAATGCCCGCGCTGGCCGTTTTCATCTCGACCCAGATACAAAGGGCATTGGTGTCAATTTGCCTGGTGCTTTCGCGCAATATTTAACGCTCCCTGAATTTAACGTCATTCCCTTACCAGATGATTTCCCGCTCGAGATTGCCGCGATTATGGACCCCCTTGGCAATGCGGTGCATACGGCTTTGTCATTTAACCTTGTCGGTGAAGATGTCCTGATTACGGGGGCTGGCCCGATTGGGATTATGGCAGCCGCCGTCGCGCAAAAAGCAGGCGCACGCCGCGTGGTTTTGACCGATATCAATGACTGGCGTCTTGACTTTGCGCGTAAAATCGCGCCGCAAACCCATATGGTCAACACAATGAACGAGAATTTAAAAGAGGTCATGACCCGCATTGGTATGAGCGAAGGTTTTGATGTGGGGCTTGAAATGAGCGGGGCCGAGCCTGCGTTTAACCAAATGCTCGATGTGATGCTTATGGGCGGGAATATCGCTATGCTGGGTATTCCGTCCAAACCCTTTCCCATTGATTTCGGTAAATTAGTCGGAAAAGCGCTGACCCTAAAAGGTGTGTACGGCCGTGAAATGTATGACACATGGTATAAAATGTTAGCCCTCCTTGATAGTGGCCTCGACATGAGCCCGATGATCACCCACCGCTTTGCCGCCCGTGATTTCCAGCAAGCCTTTGATCTGATGGAAACCGCCAAGGCCGGAAAAGTCATCCTCGATTGGAATGAGCTTTAAGCTTTCCCTTCGAGTCGCGCAGCTTACGCTGCGCCTCAGGGTGAGGATGTGTTTGAATTTACCTATTCCCTCATCCTGAGGAGACCGAAGGGCGTCTCGAAGGATTATTGTCTTTGTAGCCCACCCTTCTAGGCTTCACTCCGCGCCTCATGGTGAGGGTGTGTTTGAAGGGCGGGGAAGAGATCGCGGCCCACGCGTAAACCCCCGTACCCTCTTTAGGCCGAGTTGTTGCAGACTTATTGGACAACCGCGAAGCGCAAACGCTACAGGATACCTATTATATAAATGTTTCGCAGCGCAGGCGCTTCGCGACGACACAGTTTTTCACAGTCCGGGACAGCGGTGGATCTAGGCCATCGAACCGAAGTACGGCGGTACAGCCAGCGGACATTAATCCCCTGCGTTTACCACCTGTGCCAGCACCTTTACAGAAAGCCAATGTACACTTGCCTGTCCCAAAAGGTGATGAAGGTAATATATGCGAATTAAACACACCGTGGATATATCTAGATGCTTTTCTTGATTCTATACTTACTTTACGCGTCACCCTCGGGTTTGACCCGAGGGTCCATCCTAAGACGCGTGATGGATCCTCGGCTAAAAAAACCATGATGGGCCTAGGGTGACGAATGGAGGGCGTGGGAGCTGTCAGTTTTTTACTAAAATAGGGAGCGGTTAGCGACCTTTACAAAACCAACTATACACGCCACTTTCATCATATGATCAAAGCTTTAACATCAACGCGGGTGCTCTGGGTGTTATTCATCCTGTTCGTGCTTGAGAGCCTCGCGTTCGCTGTGGTTATGGCTGTGTGGGATTTTCAGATCATTGATGAAATGAGTGACCCGACGCTGATCAAAGCCCATATTGAGGCGATGAGCGAGGGGCAGCGCGCTGTTCATGCTGTGATGACGGGGACGCTGGATGTCGCCTATCCACTGACCTACGGAGCCTTATTTGCGGGGGTCGCGCTGAAAGTTTTTCGGCCTACTTTCACCGTGCCGAGCCTTTTGGTCGTGCCCGTCGACCTTACGGAAGGCGTGGTTCAGGTCATGGCCTTAAACGGGGATATGAGCGGCTTATGGCTGAAATCCTACGTCACGCCGCTCAAGCTTATCTTGTTTGTAGGTGCGATTGTGATCGCAATATTGGCGCTGATAAAGCTATGGAAAGCGCGACTTAGACGTTAAACTTAAACAGCATGATGTCGCCGTCTTTGACGATATAGTCTTTGCCTTCTTGGCGGACTTTGCCAGCTTCTTTCGCCCCTTGCTCACCATTATTGGCAACATAGTCGTCATAAGCGGTGGTTTCGGCGCGGATGAAGCCTTTTTCGAAGTCGCCGTGGATAACGCCAGCGCATTTCGGAGCGCTCCACCCGTCACGGAATGTCCACGCGCGCGCTTCTTTCGGGCCGACGGTGAAATAGGTTTTTAATCCTAACAGGGCGTAACCCGCTTGGATGAGGCGGTTGAGGCCTGGTTCTTCGAGTCCAATGGCGCCCAGATATTCGGCTTGTTCTTCTGCATCAAGAAGCGCCATTTCAGACTCGATTTGTGCTGATATAGCGACGGCCTGTGCGCCTTCACTGGCGGCGTGGGCGAAGACTTTAGCGGAGTAATCATTACCCTCTGCGGCGCTCTCTTCGTCGACATTAGCGACGTATAAAACAGGTTTAGACGATAGGAGCTGTAGCATCTTCCAAGCTTTGGCATCGTCTTCATCAACTTCTACCGTGCGGGCGGGTTTACCGTCCTCTAAGACGGCAATAGCAGCCTCTATGAGGCGCATGGTTTGTAGAGCCTCTTTATCATTTTGCTTGAGCTTTTTCTCAAGTCCGCTTTTGCGTTTCTCAAGACTTTCAAGATCCGCGAGCATCAACTCTGTCTCAACGGTTTCAAAATCGGCCATCGGATCAATTTTACCATCAACGTGGGTGATGTCATCATCCTCAAAACAGCGTAGCACATAGATCACGGCGTCGGTTTCGCGAATGTTAGCAAGGAATTGATTGCCGAGACCTTCGCCTTGGGACGCACCTTTGACGAGGCCTGCGATATCGACGAAATTCATACGGGCAGGGATTTTCTGCGCGCTGCCGCCTATCTCTGCGATCTTATCAAGGCGGCTCTCAGGCACGGCAACGTCGCCGACATTGGGCTCAATCGTACAGAAAGGATAATTGGCCGCTTGTGCATTCGCCGTCTGTGTTAACGCATTGAAAAGCGTCGATTTTCCAACATTGGGAAGACCAACAATACCGCATTTAAATCCCATGATTGTCTCCGTTACCTTAAAGCTTAACCGCGTACATATTCAGAGACGCGGGTTTGGTAAAGTTCTGTGTTGCCGCTCGCAAGTATATCTGCAAAACGGGCGGCTCCGTTGGCCATGTCGTCGCGCACCGCTTCTTCCGCCTTGGCGAAATTAGACAGCACATAGCTTGCGACTTTATCTTTGTGGCCGGGGTGGCCGATTCCCATGCGAACGCGCCAATAGTCTGCTCCGCCGCAATGTTGGCGAATAGAGCGTAGCCCATTATGCCCGGCAATGCCGCCGCCAAATTTCATGCGAAACTTACCGGGAATAATATCTAGCTCGTCATGAAAGACGATGACCTTATCCAAAGGAACTTTGTAGAAATTCATCGCCGCGCGAACCGCGTGGCCGCTCTCATTCATGAAAGTTTGAGGTTTCAGTAGCAAGACTTTAACAGGACGACCCTCAGCCGTAATAGTTCCCGTGCGGGTTAGGCTTTTGAAGTCTTTTTTCTCTGGGGAAAAGTTATAGTCGTCACCAACCGCGTCAATGGCCATAAAGCCGATATTGTGACGGTGTCCTACGTATTTTGCGCCAGGATTCCCGAGGCCGACCCAAATCTGCACAATCGGCTCCTCTTTACTTGGCGTAAGTGTAGCGCCTTCGAGACCCAGTAGGCCACGAAGGCGGGATATTAAATTAGGCGTCGCCACCTTCAGTAGCTGCTGCATCGCCTTCAGCCGCGTCTTCGCCGCCCGCTGTGCCGTCATCAGCTTCTTTAGACGCACGTGATGAGACGATAGTTGCGATTGTGAAGTCGCGCTCTAGGCCTTGTTTCACACCGTCTGGAAGATTAACTTCAGAAATGTGAATGGCATCGCCAATGTCCATGTTTGAAATATCAACAGTTAGGCTATCAGGGATAGATCCAGCAGGACACTTAACTTCGATGTTATAACGGACAACATTCAAGATACCGCCGCGCTTGATGCCTGGAGACACTTCGTCGCCAACAAATACAGCAGGAACAACAACATCAATGATCGTGTCATTTGTCACACGGAAGAAGTCAATGTGAACAGGCAGGTCTGAGACAGGATGAAATTGAACATCTTTCGTCAAAGCTTTTTGTTTTTTACCATCATGTGAAAGCTCAACCATGCTCTGAAGAAGGTTGCCCTTATTCATGACGCGGATCACTTCATTATGCTTTAGTTGAATAGAGACTGGATCTTGTCCGCCTCCGTAAAGTACGCCAGGGACGAAACCATCACGGCGTGCAGCGCGTGCGTTTCCTGTTCCTGTTTCTTCACGTACAACAACGTCCAATACGGCATCGGCCATGGGTTTATTCCTTATCAATGCGGGGCTGCAAAATAACAGTCTAGCCCGCGAAAAAATCAGCCGCCAAAGGGCGGCCTGTCATGAATCCATAAATTTCGCGCGTCTATAGCGGCGCACGTCTAAAAAGGCAAGGGGACAAATCCAGCAAATTGCACAGATTATGCCCTTTTACGATGCTAGCCAAATAGCTTGGAGACACTTTCGTCATTTGCAATACGACGGATGGCTTCTCCAAGAAGTTTAGCCACAGAGACTTCGCGAATCTGTTCACACGACTTCACTTTGTCCGGCTGAGAAATTGTGTCTGTTATGACGACTTCTTTAAGCTCTGATTTTGAGATACGCGCAACAGCAGGGTCAGACAATACGCCGTGCGTAATATAGGCACTGACAGTGTTTGCACCTTGGTCTTTAAGGGCTTTGGCAGCGTTACATAGTGTGCCGCCTGAATCGATGATGTCATCAAGTAGGATGCAATTACGTCCCGCGACGTCACCGATAATATTCATGACTTCTGCTTCGCCTGCTTTTGGGCGGCGCTTATCGACAATGGCGATATCAGCACCAAAGCGTTTGGCAAGGCTGCGTGTTCGTACAACACCGCCTGTATCAGGGGAGACGAACATCAGGTTCTTACGGTCAGCAGAAGAGAAATTATCTTTAATATCTGTTTCAAAGACAGGCTGCCCAAAGAGATTGTCTGTTGGAATGTCAAAGAAGCCTTGAATTTGACCTGCATGTAAGTCGATTGTCAGCACGCGGTGAGCGCCGGCCTTAGAGATAAGGTTCGCAACAAGTTTGGCTGAGATGGGTGTGCGGCCGCCTGTTTTACGGTCTTGCCGTGCATAGCCGTAATAAGGGATGACGGCTGTTATCCGTTGTGCAGAGGCACGTACCAATGCGTCGATCATGACCAGCAGTTCCATCAAATGGTCATTGGCGGGGGCTGAGGTGGGTTGGATGAGGAAGATATCTTCACCGCGAACATTTTCATTGATCTTGACGAAAATTTCTTGATCACGGAACCGTTCGATATCGACGGAGGTGAGGGGGACATCAAGCACATCGGCAATACCGCGCGCGAGTTCAACATTAGACGTACCGCTAATTAGCTTCATAACCCTAACCACCTGTAATATATCCACCAAGGATAAGATATTTTGTATTTTTTACGTCTTTAACGCCTGTTTAAATAAAGGCAATTGTAAAACTATCATTCCGTGAGACAAATTGCCGAAATTTGCCGTCCATAGTCAGAAACTTTGTGATGTGTGTTATAACGGTAACTAAAATAGTTATCTGCTGCGGCGTAAGTGCAATCTGGTAGAGCCGACGTGTGTTGTAAGCCTGCATTTTTAAGACGGTTTAAAATATAGGCTTTAAGGTCAAAGTGAGGGACGCCATCATTTGGCGTATGAAAACAGCTTTCAGCCTTCGCGTCTTGTTCAAGGACGGTGTCTTTAAAGCCTTGCCCGACTTCGTAATTCTGTGCGCTAATGCAGGGGCCTAAAACGGCGCGTATATTTTCGCGTGTCGCGCCGCAACTTTCCATGGCGTCGATCGTGCTATCGGTGACGCCGCTTACCGCGCCGCGCCATCCCGCATGGCAGGCGCCGATGACACGGGCGTTAGGGTCGCAAAAAAGAACAGGGCCGCAATCCGCTGCGAGAGCCGATATAGCGAGGCCAACTTGCTGCGTGACAAGGCCGTCGGCTTTGGGGCGGTGATCATAATCCCATCCATTTTCTACGATCATGACATCAGGGCTGTGGACTTGGTAGAGGCTTAGAAGATTATCACGTGAGGTTCCAAGAGCAGCGGCCACGCGGCGACGGTTCTCGCTGACGTTCTGCGGGTCATCATCAGAGCCTCGCCCGACGTTCAAGCTGTTATATTGCCCGCTTGAGACGCCGCCACAGCGTCCAAAAAAACCGTGCGTGACACCTTTAAGGGTCAGTAGGTCATGGGTTTTAAATGGCAAATTCATTCGCGAAACCCAAGAGGCGTGGGCAGGCCGTTCGCGCTAATGCAAAGGGCTTTGAATAATTGCCCCATTTCCTGCGCGTCCATGAGGCGGTGAAGTTGACGCAAGATTTTGGGTTTTGCAGTAGATTTGTGGCGCGTTAACGTCACAGCGCGCATCTCAATCCCGAGCTTGGAGAGTATTTCCGCTTGCGTAACAATGGTCGAAGGGGACAGCTCTACCTGTTGGGCTGCTGACACAAGTGCTCCAAAATTCACACGGGCTGTTAAGTCCGAATCCCCTGGTTGATCAAACACGCCGATTTTCTCGTGTCGTTTGAGGGCTTGCAGCGTATCGCCAAATTCTGTTCCTTCGGGGCCGTAGTCTATAAACAGCGCCCGTCCTGGATGATTGGAAAACAGCGGCTTAATCTCATCCATGATTTGGTAAACTGGAGGGCAAAGCTCAACCAGATCATCCTTACGCGCGTCTTCATGGCCCTCTGGGAGTAACGCCTGTAGGGTCGGGCTGAGAGGCACAGCATCAATTTGAAAACGGAAGTGGCCGTCGTCATCAAGACCAACAAGGCGCTCATGCCAGCCTTTTTCTTTGGCAAAGGGGTCGCGCTGCACCGCTTGGCGAATGGGGAGGCAATCAAGAAATTCATTGCCGATAATAATCGTCGGGTCATCAGGCAGGTCAGATAGTGATTTTACCCACGATATAGACGCCGGCGTATCGGCGAGGCTTTCGCCTTGAACGGCCTCAAGCGCCGCGCTGACTTCGATCAGGTGAACGCGCACGGCGCTGATACATTCTGGGTCGAGCAATATAGTCCGCATCATGTCGGCCATCATGATTCCGCGACCAGGGCCCATCTCGACGAGATTAAACCGTCTCGGCTTGCCGATGTCCATCCAGCTTTGAATGACCCAGAGACCAAGCACTTCGCCGAACATTTGCGAAATCTCTGGGGCTGTGATGAAATCACCATCGCTGCCAAGCGGGTCTCGGGTCGGATAAAAACCGTGGGTCGGATCAAGCAAGCACAGGCTCATATATTCAGAGACAGGAATTGGCCCTGTGTCGCGAATGTAAGACTTTATCCGCGTCGACAGTTCTGTTTCAGTTTGGTTCATGTTTCGGTTGGTGCTTCTGACTTAGCAGCTTTGATGGGGGCGGGGGCGAAGGGCCCTTTTTTATAGCTCCGCATCATGATGAAAGCGCCGATGATAATCATCGGGAGGCTATAGGCCATGCCGCGCGTGAAATATTCACTAATTTGCGGAATACGGTCTGGCTCACGGACAAATTCGACGCTGAAACGGAAAATACCGTAAAACAACATGAAAGCCCCAGCGCACATCCCCGGATAGCTGAGGGCTTTAAACCGCGTCACAAGTAAACGTATGATCAAGAACACCATAATCCCTTCGAGGAACGCCTCATATAGCTGGCTCGGGTGGCGAGGCAAAGAGAGAGGGTCAGTTTCAAAGATGAAAGCCCACGCGACATCTGTCGGGCGTCCCCAAAGTTCTTGATTGATGAAATTGGCAATACGCACCAGAAATATACCGATCGGTGCGCCAACGGCGGCCATGTCCGCCCAGCGCCAAAGGCTGATCTTATAGCGTTTCGCTACATAGAGCGTGGCGACGCAAACGCCGAGGAAGCCGCCGTGGAAGGCCATGCCGCCTTTCCACACTTTGAAGATCTCAATGGGGTTCGCAATATAATCTGCTGTATTGTAAAGTAATATTGAACCGAGGCGACCGCCGACCATGATGCCGACCATGCAGTAAAAGGCGAAATCTTCGAGCATTTTAGGGTCAGGACGTTTTAGCGGACTGTGAGCAGGCTTGTTGGGAATCCAATATGTTGAGTTTTTCACGAGACGTGTTGCATAGTAAAACGCCAAACCCACACCGACGACATATCCAAGGCCATACCATCCGAGCTGTAGGGGGCCGACTTTCATAATGATCGGGTCTAGCCAGTCTGGAAATGGAATTGCATTTATCAACTCGATCATGGTCATTTGTTCCCAATGTTTGGCCTGCGGCGTAATTTCGCGAGTCTAGCTCTAGAAATTCTGTTAAACCGCTCCTATCTTTAAGGAAAGCCCTAAACGGCAAAAAATGGAGCTAGCCATGCAAAGTAAATCTCGTCCGCTTGATGATATTAGCAATCTACTGACTAATGCGGTGGGAGCCGTAAAAGGTGTCGGGGATGAAGTCAAAGCCGTGGCCCGCGCTCAGGCGGAGAAAATCATTGCTGAAATGGATCTTGTTAGCCGTGATGAGTTTGAAGTGCTGAAAGCGCGGCTTGATAGCTTACAGACTGAGAACGAAGCTATAAAGGCCGAAATTGCGGCTTTAAAGCCTAAGCCACGGAAATCTCGCGCTAAGAAAGCCACATAAATTTTGTAATTACTATATATAGTTATCAACAGGCTATTTTCTCCACATATTGTATTATGTGATGAGTTAGCTACATTTATCTCGAATGGTATAAAGAATCGCGAAAGACGATTATGACTTTAATTCGGGACAATAGCCCCAATGATAGCGGTATTAGGCCGTCTCCACGACTGGCAACGATGTTGCCTAATCGTGCAAATCCGATTGATCTTTTTGAACGTATCGCGATTGCCGAACACTATGACTATGAGCGCATGAGTGTCGGTGAAGTACATATAACGCTACCCGGCCGATGGGGAGGGCATGATTTGACCCTGCGTTGGAATGCGTCGAGTGAACAGCTTCAAATTTTCTTAGTTCTGGAAAGCCGATCACCTAATGGGCGCACAGATATAATCTGCCGTTTAATGTCACTGCTAAATGAACGCTTGGCGGCAGGGCATTTTGATTATTGGGAACGAAGTTCTTCAATGGTTTATCGTCATAATATTTCACTTTGCGGCGGGGCGAAGCTAAGCGTTGAGCAAGCTATGGATAGTTTGGCAACAGCCATTAAGGCGGCAGAATGCGGCTTTCCAGCCTCACAATATGTGATTTGGGCGGGCGAAACGCCAGAGAATGCGCTCGATAAAGCTTTGCATGAGACGGCGTTGACAGCCTAAGCTAAGTAAAGACTTGCAAACATAGTAGGACGAATGACCAAACATACACATTTAATTATTGGAGCTGGCCGTATGGGCGGAGCTTTAATGCAAGGTTGGATTAAAGGGCGGCGTCCGACGGTTCTGGCCGAGAATATTGTGATTTTAGATCCGACACCAGGTGAGGCGGCGCAACAGGTCTTAGAGGCAGGCGCGAGCCATGTCACAAGGATCTCCGCGTCGATGAAGAGCTTAACGCATGTTATTTTGGCGATTAAACCACAAATGTTTGACGCGATAGCTCCGAGTCTCGAAGCCTATATCCCTAAGACTTGCGTTATTGTATCGATTATGGCGGGTGTTAGTTTGCAGCGGTTGAGCCTAGCCTTTCCGCAGCGTCCCTTAGTTCGCTGTATGCCCAATACGCCTGCTGCGATTGGCGCGGGAATTACAGCCTTCACGACGACCGAATCTGTGAGCAAGGATCAAAAGAAAATAATTGCAAAGCTCTTGACCGCTTGTGGTCGTGTGCAAGAGGTCGAAACAGAAAATATGATCGATATTGTCACGGCTGTTTCTGGGTCTGGGCCAGCTTATATTTTCTATATGGTTGAGGCTCTCGAAGGGGCTGCGATTAATGCAGGGATGCCTGGAGAGTTAGCCTCAATATTTGCGCGTGAAACAATTATCGGATCGGCTGCGCTTTTGAAAAAAACGGACCAAAGTGCTGAAGCGTTACGGATTGCTGTGACCTCGCCGGGCGGAACAACTCAAGCCGCGCTTGATAGGCTTATGAGTGAAACGGGACTTGCGCCTTTGATGACGGCGACCGTTCGAGCGGCGCTTAAACGTGCTAAAGAGTTGTCTTAAGCGAATTAATTATCTCTAATCTGTTGGCGTGATCTTTGAGCGTAAAGGTAAGCGTATCTGTGCTTTCAGCCCGCCCATACGACTGTCGCCTAATATAAGGTTTCCGCCGTAACTTTGTATAATATCTCGGGCAATAGCTAGGCCTAGGCCGACCCCTTCAATATTTTGATTTCGGGCATCGTCAAGGCGGTGAAACGCTTGGAAGGCATCATTGCGTTGATCTTCGGGAATACCAGGCCCATCATCTTCGATGTCTATTAATATAGCTTCATCTGTTTGCACCAAGTTGACGCAAACATTTGTTCCATATTTTAATCCATTTGAAACAAGATTATTAATAGCCCGTGTGAAAGATATCGTTTGAACTTTCATGATGGGGGAAAAATCACATTTAAATTCAATGTCTTGACTGTATTTTTTTAAAGTGTTTGAAATAATTATATCAAGCCTTTGCGGCTCTCTTTTTTCAGACGTATTCCCTCTTGCGAAATCTAAATAGCCTTCTAGCATTTGTTCCATTTCAACAAGATCATTCTTAGCGTTATGATCTGAACTTTCATCGATTGCAAAGTGCAGTTTTAACCGTGTTATCGGTGTACGAAGGTCATGACTAACGCCGGCGAGGAAGGCTGTACGTTGCTCGATTTGGCGTTGTAATCTTTGCCTCATCTTTAAAAATGAGTGTCCAGCGAGTCGTACTTCCGTCGCGCCGCTCGGTTTGAATTTGTCAATATTTTGTCCACGGCCAAAGGCGTCAGCTGCACGGGCCAACTCAATGATGGGGCGGGCTTGGTTTTTGGCAAATAGAATTGAAATCCCCGTGAGTAATATCGTCGTTGTTAAGAGCCAGAAAATGAACATGAAGCCTGTTGGGGCAAAGACACGGTCACGCGTTGTGATAAACCTCAAGACGCCGCCGTCGACTTTGATGCGAATATCAATATGATTTGGGTAGCGTGTAGTATCAAACCAAAAAGGGTCTGTGATGGAGTTATTCATCGCTTGTCGAAGTGTGCGGTCAAGGTTTGAAAAGAAGGATTTTCGTTCCGCCTCTGGAAGGTCGTCCAAGGAAATAAAGTCGATAGAAAGTTCCATGTTTGGGCGCATTAATTTATCAAGTTGAGCCACACGATCAGAGCTAGGGTCTTGCTCATAGAGCTCTACGGCAAAAGCGATTTCAGCGGCAATACTATTCGATAGGCTTGCTGTGACGCGCGACCAGTGAGCATTGAAGAAAATATAGGCCACGGCTAATTGCATCAATATGATAGGCAATATGATAATCATGGCTACGCGACCATAAATGTTCTTTGGTATGAAACGTTTGATGGGCACGTTTAAGTAACGGATGTTTCTGTTAATAGCCTATACCCGACCCCTCGAACGGTTAACAACCATTGCGGTTCTTTGGTTTCACCCTCGATTTTACGGCGAAGTCGTGTCATTTGCACATCAACAGCGCGTTCTGATTTAGCTTTAATCTGCTCAGCAAGGGCATGACGGCTGACCGCCGCGCCGCCGCGTCGTGCTAACATCGTCAAAAGCGCTTCTTCCCCTGTCGTTAGGTGGGTTCTTTCACCCGCTTTAGTTAGAAGACGTCGTTCGACATCATATAGCCATGGGCCAAAGGTGATTTGCGCTGCGGGCAGATTAACGCCTACGCGGCGTAAAATTGATTCGATACGTAGGACGAGCTCTTCAGGCTCAAAAGGCTTTGTGAGGTAATCGTCAGCGCCTTGCGTGAGGCCTTCAATGCGATCTTCGCTCTCTATTTTTGCGGTAAGGAGTATAATTGGGACTTCATGCGATTTACGGAGCGATTGAGTGAACTCAAACCCGCTTTCTCCGGGCATCATGACGTCCAATATTATAAGATCAAAGGCTAAGGTTTTCATCAAGCGTCTCGCGGTTTCTGCACTTTCTGCGATAGAAACGCGAAATCCTTTTTTCGATAGGAAGGTTTTTAAAAGATCACGAATTCTATCGTCATCATCGACGACAAGCAAATGTATGCCTGTACGATCTAAAGTTTGATGGTTTGCCACTAAAAAATTCCTTAAGTAACTAAATTCTCTTGTTGTATTCGCATAATAAACTATCAGAATGGCGAAAAATATTCATTACGGCAATAGCTGTTCGATAAGAGAGATGACCTATGACCGATAAACCCTTTCATGACCGCGATGGTTATATTTGGATGGATGGGGAATTTCACGAATGGCGTGATACGAAAGTCCACCTTTTGACTCACTCTCTACACTATGGATCGTCTGTCTTTGAAGGAGACCGCGCATATGGTGGTGAAATCTTTAGGCTTAATGATCATAGTGAGCGTCTTTATAAATCAGCTCAGCTCTTAGGCTATGAAATCCCCTACACGGTTGAGCAAATTAACCAAGCCTGTACGGAGACTCTTGCGAAATCTGGATTGGGCGATGCCTATCTTCGGCCCGTGGCGTGGCGTGGCTCTAATCAAATGGGCGTGGCCTCTGCGAACAACCAAATCCATCTGGCTGTGGCCTGTTGGCATTGGGGCAGTTATTTCGAAAATAAAATGAAGGGCATTAAAATCGGCATGTCCGATTGGAAGCGTCCTGCGCCAGATACGATACCGTCCAAAGCGAAAGCGGCAGGCCTTTATATGATTTGCACAATGTCTAAGGATGCGGCAAAAGCCAAGGGCTGGGACGAAGCGCTTATGCTCGATTATAAGGGACGGATTGCCGAATGTACGGGCGCGCATATTTTCTTTGCGCGGGACGGTGAGCTTCACACGCCGACCAATGATATCCTGCTTGAAGGTATCACCCATGATACTGTCTGTCGTTTGGCCGAAAAGCGAGGCATTAAAGTTTATAAGCGGGATATTTATCCATCAGAATTGCCGCATTTCTCAGAATGTTTTGTTGTTGGAACTGCCGCAGAAGTGACACCGGTACGTCAACTTGCTGAGTATCATTATCCCCCTGCAGATATATGTGCTGCCATGGTAGAGGATTACGACAAGGCTGTTCGAGGTAAGCTTAAAGTATAGCTGTAACTATCTGTTATTACGCCTTTTTTAAGGCGTTTTTCGCGTAGAAAAACCCTGTGTAAGCAGATAGGAATGCCGCTATCCATAGTAAGACAACGCCGGTTTTTCGGGCGTTGTCGACGACCATTCCTATTGTCTCTGAGATCGGCAACCATTGACCTGCTAAAACCCATATGAGGAGTATGGCTATGGCTAGCATCTCTGTAGCTGTCTTCCATTTCGCTAGGCGCGTCGGGGCCATAACGATGCCCTCATGAGCCGCATGTTCGCGCAGCCCGCTAATGAAAATATCGCGTCCAATGATGATAAGAGTTGGTGCTAATATCCACCATGTACCATTGGTCAGAATTGTAAAACAAATCAATAATCCTGCGACGAAAAGTTTGTCCGCTATAGGATCAAGCATGCGACCGAAGTCTGATGTGACGTTCCATCTTCTAGCGAGGAACCCATCAAGGAAATCTGTGAGAACGAGGATAATGAAAAGTCCAAAGAGAACGCTCGTGCCGAGAAAGGCTTTATCTGTTCCGTAAGTCAAGATAGCCGCGATTAAAACCGGTATGAAAGCGATGCGCCCTAAAGTTAGTGCATTAGGAACCCACGCTAAATGTGGTTGTTGTTTAGTCATTATTTGCCACCATCTTTTACGTGAGCTGTGGCTTGCAAAATCCGAAAGCCGTGAAGTAATCCTACAAGGGCTGCAAGCCACAATAGTCCTGTACCAATCAGCCAGAAAAAAGGTGACGCTTCATTGTAAATAGCGAAAGGATCTTCTGCGGCGCGTAGGGTATCGAACCATGTTGTGAGCCAAGGAGATGCAAGTAGAACCGATATAGCGAGCATAGACAAAGCATTTTTTGCAGTTGCTAATTTGTCTTCAATCGGGTTGAGGTTTGACAATTCAAAACCTTTAGTGAGTCCGATAAAAAGTTCTTTTCCAATGAAAATAGCCATAGGTACGAAAATCAACCAGTCCATCCAGCCTGATTTATAAATTACCCATGCCATGGCGAGTAAGGTTCCAACGACTAAAATAATGTCGGCAATATCATCAAACCACCCGAATCGTCTTTGTGGTGCGGTTTCGGTTCCACCGAAATAATCATCTAAAAAATCTGTAATGGCCGCGAAGATGAAAAGGCCAGATGCGAGGGCAGCATAGCCGTTTAGCGGCCATCCCATGATTATGACAAACATGATCACAGGCGTTAGCAGCACGCGCATGAGCGTTAAAATATCGGCAATACCGCCGCTTATTGGCGCACCGTCTGCGTCGTTTTTATTATCATTCGGTGTTGAAGTAGTCATATATCACCTCCGCCAGCTTTTCGCTTATTCCCTCTACGCGAGCTAAATCATCCTGACTGGCTGATTTAACCCCCTTTGCAGAACCAAAATGCGCGAGTAATTCGCGTTTTCGCTTTGTACCTATACCCGCGATACCATCCAAAGGATTTGATTTCATCTGTTTTTTTCGCCGCGCCACGTGTGTTCCAATAGCAAAACGATGAGCCTCGTCACGAAGCCTTTGTAGGTAGTAGAGTACAGGGTCACGGGGCGGGAGCATAAAGGACGGGCGGTCGTTCATAAAAAACATCTCACGACCTGCATTACGGTCGGGCCCTTTGGCAATAGCTACAAGAGTAACACGACCCAAAGCGCCGAGCTCTTCGAGAGTTTCTGTTACGGCCGATAGCTGTCCTTTGCCGCCGTCAATTAAGATAAGGTCAGGCCAAATGAGCTGTTGGTCCTTGAGGAGACGGGAAAACCGCCTACGAAAAACTTCTCGCATCATGGCGTAATCATCCCCAGGCTCGGTATCGACGTCCTTGATATTAAACGTACGGTAATCGCGCTTGCTAAAGCCGTTTGAACCGCCAACGATAAAGGCCCCAATCGCATTTGTACCTTGAATATGGCTATTATCGTAGACCTCTATGCGCTCAGGCGGGCTTTCAAGGTCGAAGGCTTTGGCAACCCCAAGGAGGAGTTTGGCCTGTGAGGCGGTCTCGGCGCGTTTACGTTCTAAAGCATCTGTCGCGTTTTTAAGTGCCATCTCAATGATGCGCGCTTTTTCACCCCGTTGCGGCTTAAGTACAGTGACCTTACGGTCTGCACGTTCCGATAGAGCTAGTTCTAACAAGCCGTGGCTTGGGACGTCATGACTAATGATGATTTGCTTTGGGATGGGGTTATGCAAGTAAAATTGCGCGATAAAGCTATCGAGGATGTCCTCTTGTTCATCGTCTTTGCTGTGCCGAGGGAAAAAGGCACGTGTGCCCCAGTTTTGTCCAGCACGGAAAAAAAACGCCTGAACACAACTCTGTCCGCCCGACGCATGAAGTGCGAGAACATCGGCTTCCGTGAAGGTCTGCGGATTGGTGTCGGCGTGGGTGCTAACTTTCGCTAGGGCTTGTAGGCGGTCTCTAACCTCGGCGGCTTTCTCAAAGTTCAACGCTTTGGAGGCCTCCATCATTTGGCCTTGCAGATTTTTACGCAGATCGTTGGAGCGTCCATTGAGGAAGTCAGAGGCTTCATCAATGAGCTTATTATAATCTTCAATTGATATTTCACTTGTACAAGGTGCAGCGCAGCGCTTGATTTGATGAAGCATACAGGGACGCGTGCGCGCGTCATAAATCGAGTCTGTACAGGTTCTCAGCCGAAAGGCCCGCTGTAACGTATCAAGCGTTCTGTTCACTGCGCCTGCAGAGGCGAAGGGGCCGTAATAGTCACCTTTGATTTTTCGTGCCCCGCGGTGCTTGGTAATTTGCGCGGCCTCGTGGGTACGCCGCACGAGAATATAGGGAAAGCTTTTATCATCCCGCAGCAAGATATTATATCGTGGTTTCAAGCGCTTAATCAGGGTTGCTTCAAGTAACAACGCTTCGGCTTCTGACGCGGTGGTAACAAATTCCATCTTATGGGTGGCGCGGATCATACGCTGGATACGAATGGGGTGACGCTTATAACTCTTATAAGCAGAGACGCGTTTGACGAGGCTTTTGGCTTTGCCCACATAAAGCACGGTGTCTTGATCGTCGATCATGCGGTAAACACCTGGTGCGTCGGGCAAGGTCTTTACATATTCGGCTATACGCTCTGGCCCTGATATGACAGGGGCTTCAGCGGCACTATCTTTATTTTGGGCCGCATCGGGAGGGGTATTTTTCTGACTCGTTGACACGGGCAGACTCTAGGCGGTTGAGCCTAGAGATCAAGGGCGGGTTTCTTTAGTCACGTAACTTTGGCTTAGGCGTCGCGGCGTCTGATGATTTCAACACCCGCTAGGTCAGCCGTATCGAGGGCTTGCGGTTTGGCGATGCGAACGGCGCAAGCCTGCACGCGGGGGTCAGCGGAGAGCGCCCATGTGGCAATTCGGTCTGCTAAGGTTTCAACGAGCTGAACATGGGTTTCAAGCGCGATGGAGGTGGCCGTTTCTGCGACCAGCCCGTAATCAAGCGTTTCATGCAAGCGGTCATCTTTCGGCGGGGCCATATTTCCCATATCAAGTTCGATATCTATTATGATCGGCTGTCGGCGCTCATATTCATGTGGGTGAACGCCGATGAACGCTTCGATCTTTAGCCCTCGGACAAATATCCGCATATCCGGTTGAGAGGGCGTTTCGCCACGAAAGAGACGGAAAATAGATTTCTTAGCCATTTAGATGGCTCCCTTCGCTGTCGCAGAGAGAATGTCTTGCGTCTGCCAATTTAAGTGCTGTCCGCTATCAACCGCGATCATTTGCCCGGTGACGCTCTTCGCGCCGAGGAGATAACGAACGCCTGCTAGAATATCCTCAGGCGGTGAGGGACGCTCCAGTAAGGTATGCTGCGCTTCTTTTAGGAACATCTCTTCATCTTGCCCCGTATTTTTAAGCGTTGGCCCGGGACCAATACCGTTAACCCTGACATGCGGTGCAAAAGCTTGAGCGAGGGTTTTCGTGCTGCTATAAAGAGCAGCTTTCGCGAGGGTATAGCTGAAATAGGTCGGGTTTGGTTTTAGCACCCTTTGGTCGATCATATTGATAATCACACCGTCTGTATCTTTCGGGCACTGCGCAGCAAAATCCCGTGACAGCATCACAGGCGCACGTAGATTAACGTCCATATGGTGATCAAACATCGCGTCCGTCACGCTTTGGGCTGTGTCGGGTGAAAAGGTCGAGGCATTGTTGATTAGGGCGGTTAAAGAGCAGCCCAATACTTTGGTCGCTTTCGCTATCAGGGCTCCCACATCAGCCTGAGACGTGAGGTTACCTTGGACATTAACGGCTTTACCACCTGCGTCTATGATCTCGTTGCAAAGCGCCTCAGCTGGGGATTGTGATTGGTTGTAATGGACACAGACTGTCCAACCATCCTGTGCAAGACCTCGTGCGAATACGGCGCCTATACGCGCGGCTCCGCCTGTTATAAGAATCGTTTTTGTTGTCATGATGATGTCTTATGAGGTTTCAATTTAGCGCGCGCGCGCTCCCCGCAGGACGGACGTCCGACTTCAACGCAGACAAGACCGGGGAGGCGTGGCTCAAGCCGTTCAAAAATCCACATGGCGATTTGTTCTAGCGCAGGTGCAGAAAGACCCTCCACGTCATTTAACAGAACATGGTCAAGCGGCGTTATGACCTCTTTTATGATGAGGTCAATCTTCCAAAGGTCACGAATCCACCCCTTTTCTTCTTGGGGGTCACCTTCAATGCGCACAGTTCCTTTGAACGAATGGCCATGGACTTGTTTGAACAAATCATTGGCGTCCGCATGCCCAAAATGGTGAGCGGCTTCAAACTGGAAGTCTTTTTCAATTTCGATAATCATGGTGGCGCTGTGTAGACCTAAATGACGCCTCGTACAAGCGCGGCAAGGTAAAGTACATAAAGGGACACAAATATAATGCCCGTTTTCTTACCAATCGGCATACGGCGTAGAATGATCACAAATAAAGCGATCATCGCCGCCAACATAATCCAAATATCAAACACAAGAAGCTGGCTTTCAATAACCACAGGGCCTGTTAGCGCGGCAGCACCGCCCACAGCGAAAATATTAAACACGTTGGAGCCAAGTACATTGCCAATCGCGACTTCGGTTTGGCCACGGTAAGCGGATATGACAACAGTGGTGACTTCTGGGAGGGATGTCCCAATAGCGACAATCGTTAGACCAATGATAGTTTCTGAGACGCCAAAACCGACAGCAATCGCACTAGCATGTTCGACAATCATGTTGCCGCCGACAGCAAGGCCAACAAACCCAACGATCATAAAGGCCGCAGACTTCCACACTTGCGTTGGTAGTCCGTCTTCACCTTCTTCTATTTCTGTCATCTCGCTAAGGATAGGGTCTTCGATACCAGATTTAGCAAGACGGAACATCCAAATGAGATAGATTAAGATACCTGCAAAAAGAATTGCGCCCTGCCACGTCTCAAGCGGCGTGTGTAAAAGTGCGAGGCCAATAAAAAGGGCGGTCGCGAATAGAGCGACAAAAGCGTTACGGCCAACACCCGCCATATTTGTCGGAACCGCCATGATCAATGCAGGTGCGCCAAGGGCGAGGAACACATTGGCAATGTTAGAGCCGATAATGTTACCCGCGGCGAGTTCACTGGTACCGTTCATCACAGCTTGGATAGAGACAAAAAGCTCGGGTGCGGATGTTCCGAAGGCAACAATCGTGAGGCCGACAATAAGAGCTGGTATGCCCCAATGACGCGCAAGCGCTGCTGCACCGCGAACCATCCAGTCGCCAGCTATTATCAGGATAATGATCCCAACAAGGAGTAACAATGCGCTTATAGCCACTTAAATAAAGACTTAGTCGAAGCGTTTAAAGTCGAGATAATTCAACCCGCCAAAGATAACCGCGATGAGTAAGAATGCAAAAAGTGCAGGGTTGATTGGGACACCAAAAACAGCGAATCCACCAGATGCGATAATACCGAACATAATAACCTCTATGCTACCAGCCGATGAGTCGCTGGCTTTAAGTGTTTTTTTTTGATCTATATAGGGGAAAAACGGGCAGGCCAAGCGTTTAACACAAGTTTCAATCTTTGTTTTACATATGGCCAGACATTTAGGCATGATGAGTGCGAACAAAATATTTGGGTGGTTTATTGATCCTGCTGGACTTAAGATAGAGTTATGGCAAGAAAAGATATGAAAACGTCTCACGTGAGTCGATATAAAAAGGAGAGAATATTTTTGGTTTAATTCCATTTGCGAAAGCTGCAGGTCGTGGCTTAGGAAAAATATTTAAAGGTCGTGAAGCGAAAGAAGCGCTTGAAAAAGAAGTCGATGACCTTGGCCTTGATAAGACAGGCGTTGATATTGACGTAGACGACGAGGGCAAAGTGACAGTGTCAGGCGAAGCGGTTTCGCAGGAAATGAAAGAGAAGATCATTCTCGCGGTGGGCAATGTCGAAGGTGTCGGCGGCGTCGAAGATAAAGCCGCTGCGGGTGTTGGCGGCCGCGAGTCGCGTTTCCATACGGTTGCGTCGGGCGATAGCTTGTCCGCGATTTCCAAAACCTATTACGGCACATGGAAACTCTATCCAGAAATCTTCGAAGCCAATAAACCAATGCTAAGCGACCCTGATAAAATCTATCCGGGGCAAGTGCTGCGCATTCCCGATATTAAAACGGCGTAGAGCGGTTCCCAAAAGACAGGAGCCGGTCGTTACGGAGAGAGACGTAAGGACACAGGCTCCTGCTGCGTGATTCTGTGATTTGTAATTCCTGTCAGACCAATTAGGTGTCTGGCAGGACGGCACACAGAGGGAACGCACGCATATGTCCTTGTAGACATTGGGATTGAACTCGGCCTGAATGCAGCTTTTATCTGGCGTTCAGGTGAATTGACTTTTTGTAATGAAAATACGCCTATCGTGACCACAATCACGTGGAGCAAGAATAAAAAAGGTTACCTTTCAAGGGTGTGGATAATCCCACTTCAATCACCCTGAAGTACTTGAAAGGTAGCTTTATGAAAAGGTCTGTTGTTTTTACTTCTGCTGTGTGCATGACCGCCTGCGGTACCATACCAAATATACAACCGCATTTTCAACATACAGCGGTTCATTTTAATAAGGTAGCCTCGGATACTAATAACGAGCTCATTTTACTGAATATCTTGCGAGCTAAGAATAGACAGCCGCTTTATTATTCAACAATATCTGAATTGCGAGGCGTGCTAAGCTATGGTGGTAGTGTTGGTGTTGGTTCAACACTTAATTCGCAAGGCTTATCAAGCTCAGCAGCTCAGTTTTCACGTCCTAATATTGCGGACACTATTACGGAGACTACATCCCGTGGGCTAGATGTATTTACGCCTAACGCGGCAATAAATGTTTCAAGCAATCCTAGCTTTAATTATGAAATTCTCGACACTCAGGAGTTTTACAGAGGCATCACAACTTCTATTCCTACCGAAATTGTTGCAAATTATCTTGAACAAGGATGGGGTGATCAATTACTAGCGGCGCTTTTAATTGAGAATGTGACTTTCAACTTTCAAGTGGTTGAGATGAACTCGAATGGTTCATATGTGGTTAAAGAAGATAATGTTGGAAATTTAGAGATTGTTGTTAAAGATTTGACAAATAACTCATCCGACATAAGTGAAAAAGGTTTTGGTCATTTGATAAAGTGTACTCAACTATCACCTACCACAAACTCAGGCACAACAAATATCGACGTTAACTTGCCTGCAGACTTTAATTCATTTGAAGGGCTGTCAGGTTTGTCTAGCGGAAATTGGGAAATTAAAAGCCAGAAAATAAAACATACTAGCAGTAGCTCAAAAACAATTCGTTTGGAGTATAAAGAAGCAGACGATAGCTGTAAAACTTTTGAATATTTAACCACTCAACCATTGGTAAGAACCGATAAAGAAATTGATTTTTCAGAGATTGATGGAATGTTTGAAAATATGATTAATGCAGGTTTTAAAGGCCGTGTTAATAAACTTAGTGGTGATCTTAAATATCGAGTCATACCGCAATTTCGTCTACGGTCTACGCAAAGTATGATATATTTCATTGGGGAATATCTAAGACAATTAGATGAATTTGAAGCGGATGGTTCAATGAATAAAACTGGACCCTATGCCATCAATAACCTCTGTTTGTTCCAAACATCAAAACAACGAGTAAAAAATAATTTTATATCTGCTGAATTGGGTGATGAGAAGGTGTATATTCCTGCATATAAGGCTAACAATAGTCCAACAGTGCTAACCCTATCCTGTAACCCAAAGGACTATTCCAATGGTGCAGGAAATAAAAATATTTATAATACCATGGCATTCATCAATCAGATGATTAATCTACAAAAAAGTGCTGAGAATAGGCCGCGAACTATAACTGTGAACACAGTGCCCTAGATCATGAAACCTTATCAACCCAAAGCGGATGTTTGCTCATGATGGATTTAAACAGATCACTCGCGAGGTGACCTTCGAGCCATTTATGTGTCTTTGGGTACGGCGGTGTGTTCACTGTGTCGCCGTC
This sequence comes from Maricaulaceae bacterium, assembly GCA_039989855.1. Lineage (GTDB taxonomy): Bacteria > Pseudomonadota > Alphaproteobacteria > Caulobacterales > Maricaulaceae > CALFVT01. The sequence continues at coordinate 131,376 of JBDXGZ010000017.1, forward strand.
TACGGTACTGACCTTTGGCCCGTCCCACCATGCGCGGTCTGTGTTGGCGAATTGGCGTATAAAAGGGAAGATGGTCATATCGGCGAGGCCGCGCGTCTCGCCGGCTAAAAATAGCGAACTGCTGAGGCGGGTTTCCAGTTTTGCAATATATTCTTCGGCGGCGGCGCGGTGGCTGGGGTCAAAATCGCCCCGCTTGGCATCTTCCGAGTAGCGGCTGGCATATTTATAACGGTCGAGGTGGTGTTTAAACGGGCCGTCATTATCGGCGATCATTTGCTGGCTCGCCGCGTCGAGGCCTTTCAGCCAACCCTCAGGGTCATTTTGGCCAAGGGCGTAATGGACAAGATCAATACTCTCCTCAATCACCTCACCTTGCTCCGTGACGAAGACGGGAACCGTTCCCTTTGGGGAGTAGCCTAACATAGAGGCAGGCTTATCGCGCAGGATAATCTCGCGGTGCTCAAACGGCAGTCCCGACATGGCCAAAGCCATTCGCCCTCGCATGGCATAGGGGCAGCGCCGAAAGGAATAGAGCAGGGCGGTCACTAACTGACCTTCCGCCCAATATGATCCTCACCCCGCTGTTTGGCGAGGTCGATTTGTTTTTGTCGTTCAGCAAACCGAGCGCGGCGGTCATCAGACATGGTGCTGTGGCAGCGGGGGCAGGAGACGCCTTTGACGTAGAGCGGGTCTTGTTTGACCTCTTCTGTGATCGGGTAGCGGCAGGCGTAGCATTGGTCATAATCGCTCTCGGCGAGGTTATGACCCACGGCGACCCGTTGGTCGAAGACGAAGCAATCGCCTTCCCACAGGCTTGATTGCTCGGGTTGGGTTTCGAGATATTTTAAGATGCCGCCTTTGAGGTGGTAGACATCATCAAAACCGTTTTTCTTCATAAAGGCACTGGCCTTTTCGCAGCGGATGCCGCCTGTGCAGAACATGGCGACTTTGGGCTTATTGAGGGTTTCGCGGTTATCTTCGACCCATTGCGGGAACTCGCGGAAGGTCTGCGTGTCGGGATTAACCGCGCCTTTGAACGTGCCGATCTCAACCTCATAATCATTGCGCGTATCAATCAGGATAACGTCAGGGTCACTGATAAGGTCGTTCCAATCTTGCGGCTCCACATAAGTGCCGACAATCTCATTGGGGTCGATACCGTCGACGCCCATGGTGACGATCTCTTTCTTGAGACGGACTTTCATGCGGTAGAACGGATTTTCCGCCGCGCGGCTTTCCTTATGGTCTAGCCCCGAAAGCCGAGGGTCAGCCCGCAGAAAGGCGAGGATGTCCGCTATCGCCGCGTCGGTTCCCGCAATCGTGCCGTTGACGCCTTCAGCCGCGATCAAGAGCGTCCCCGTCAGGCCGAGCATATCGCACATGGCTTGGAGCGGCTCCCGCAGATTTTTATAATCTGGCAGGGGAGCAAAATGGTAAAGCGCAGCAACGCAAAAAGTCATGATGGGGCCTGCTAATCCTGTTTACGCCGTAAGGCTCTCAGGACCATGTAGTCGCTTATGAGGGATGTTTCAACGGCGATATTGCGGCGGGGGCTGATTAACTTTGCGGGGTTCCATCGGTTGTGGCGATATCTGCAATGATCGATTGATAGGCGGGTGTGCGCGTAACAAAATCAATCATGTTATCTGGCAGGCCTTGGTCACGCATAAAGCCTGTCAGCGTATCCGTCACGATCTTTGGATCATTACAGGTGTTAGCGAGAGTTTTAAGGTCACGAATACCGCGTCCGTTTTTGACTTGGCGTTCAAGGCTTTTCATGGAGTTAGCGAATAAGAGTAATTGTATCGGCCCTGGTGTCTTCCCTGCGGCGTAGGTCTCGCCAACTTTCCTAAGAGATTTAAGCGCGGAGCTGGAGCTTTTAGTGATGTCGTCTACGGCGCGGGTCGTGCGGGGTTTAATCCACTCGGCGGTGCAGACTTCGGCAGGGTCGGGCGCTGTGGCGCAAGATGAGAGTAAACTCCCCGTCATCACAAAGGGTAGGGCCATTAAAATCAAACCATGACGCATAATAATTCTCCGCTTAGACCTCATCTATTCTCATTCTATAGCAAATATACACGCCGTCGCGATATAAATTCGCAGTAAGGTCGCGGCCAGTCTCGAGCCGTGAAATTCTAGGCTACACCGACCATATAGCCGCGTATCATGTAAAATAAAGCCGCTGAGAATATAGCCGAGAGAGGCACCGTCACGACCCAAGCCACGACGATCTTGATTAACAGCGAACGCTGAACCAGTTGCTCACGGTAGGCACGCTTTAGTTTTTTGCGGCGGCCATGGCGTTTGTCTTCGGATTTCAATTCATCAAGAATACGCTTTTTCTCGGCGATAGAGGCCTCATCGAAAGCTTGAACAAAGGCGGCGGCTGTTTCTTCCGTCTGGCTTTTCTTGGCGGACATATAGTCGCGAACCAATTCTAGCTTTTGATTATAGCGGTGGTTGAGTGACTCGCGTAGGAAGCCGACCCCAAAGATGGCTCCAACAGCAATATGTGTTGAACTGACAGGCAAGCCAAAATGCGTCGCAATGATAACTGTAATCGCGGCGGCGAGCGAGACACAGAAGGCCCGTGTCATATCAAGCTCTGTAATCTCTGAGCCAACAGTCCGCACGAGCTTCGGCCCGTAAACGGCGAGACCGACGGCAATACCAAGGGCACCAATAGCCATGACCCAAAGCGGGATAGCGGCTTTGGCGGCAATCTCCGCAGAGCGAACCGCCTCGTTAATCGCGGCTAAAGGCCCAATCGCGTTGGCTACGTCATTCGCGCCGTGGGCAAAGCTAAGGAAACACGCGCCGACAATCAGCGGAATGACGAACAGTCCGTCAATACTTTGGCTATTGTTTTTAAGGCTTTTCGAGGCTTTGGTAATTATGGGCCGTGTCACTAAGACAGTGACGACAGCCGCAGCAAACCCAATAGCAAGCGCGATGGGCATTTCGATTTTGATGATCTTTTTGATACCCTTAAGTATAATATAGGTCGTGAAAGCCCATGCCATAATGCCGAGGTAGAGGGGAACAAAGCGTTGCCCTGCGGTAAGCATGTTTTCTTTGTCCATAATGCTACGTTTAATACCGTAGAGGAATGTTGCGGCAATCAGGCCGCCCATGGCCGGTGAAATAATCCAACTGGCGACGATTTGCTGAACTTTACCCCAATCAGCAATGCCCCAACCGCCAGCGGCTATACCCGCACCGAGGACGCCGCCGACGATGGAATGGGTTGTGGAGACAGGTGCGCCAATCGCCGTCGCGATATTTAGCCAAACGGCTGCCGCCATTAGGGCTGCGAGCATAGCCCAGACAAAGGTTTGCGTATCTGCTATCTGAGAGGGGTCAATAATGCCCTTTTTAACGGTATTGACCACATCTCCACCGGCAATCAACGCGCCCGAGCTTTCAAATATAAAGGCGAGGACTATGGCTGTACTCAGCGTTAACGCCCCTGACCCCACAGCGGGGCCAATATTGTTGGCGACGTCATTCGCGCCAATATTCAGGGCCATATAACCGCCAACAACGGCGGCGATGAGTAAGTATACACTCCCAGACGGACTTGCAACGCCACCGATAATACTACCGTTGACGAAGAAATAGACAGCCGCAAGAAAAGCGAGGGCTAGAAAAAGTTTAACAATATCATCTCTGCGAACAACAGAGGGCGATAGCTCTGGTTGAGTTTTTGGCGTTAACATATCTTCCCCTGAGTCGAATCTAGTGATTTTTTGAAACTTTAAGTGCAGATGCGGAAATTACTAGGGCGTCTTGTCTAATTTCTGGGGATGATTTTTATCGTCATTTTAAACTGTGGGAATTATTGTCGCTTTATACCTCAATATTTCAAATTGCACATTGCGCCAAAATGCGTCAAAGCAGGCTTATGGAAGGCTGGCCTATACCCCTCGGACAAACGCTCATGACCTATATTGGGTTTGTGGTGATTATCATTGTGCGGTATTTTGCCATCGTCTGGCCGATCCATCACATGCTTTGGAACCGTGACCCGTCGAAAGTCAAAGCGCGGCGATTGTCAAAACGTGAACCGACGGCTCAGACTATTCGCCATGAAATTGTCCTCAGCACTATCTCGGCCTTTATCTATGCCGCTCCTGCAGCAATTGTCATAGAGATGTGGAAAGCGGGCGGTACGGCGCTCTATAGCGGTCTGCCGCAAGGGCTCTCTGGATGGGGCTATGTGGGGCTTAGCATGTTGGCCTATCTCTTCGTTCAAGATACATATTTTTACTGGACGCACCGCGTCATGCACCACAAGAAAATCTTTAGCTGGGCCCATGCAGGCCATCATAAATCTGTGCAACCCACCCCGTGGGCGAGCTTCTCTTTTGACCCGTTCGAGGCGGTGATTTCAGCGTGGCTCTTGCCCGTCATGGCGCTGTTCGTACCGCTGCATGTGGGAGCCGCTTTGGCGCTCCTGATGATCATGACCATCAACGCCGTGTTTAACCATGCGGGCTGGGAGGTCTATCCTGATAAGTGGGTTAAAGGACGTTTCGGAAAGCACATTATTACGGCGGCCCATCATAATCTCCACCATACGAAATTCACGGGCAACTACGGCCTATATTTCCGCTTCTGGGATTATGTCTGTAAGACCGATAAGGGACAGGCTTCGTAGGCGGTGGCGCAGCCCAAAAATCGACACCCTAAAACCGGCTCTTTGAGCCGATTTTAGACGCAGAAGGGCACGGCAGTGGCAAACCATTTTAGTTTAATAGAGTGTATTACCCAAACGCATCGTAATGGTGCGTGATCGCAACCGTTATTTGCCGCACGAGGTCGGATGCGCGTTGGAGGGGTTTAACAACCGCTTCGGTGATATGCGGATGGCCGCCTGCCATAGAGACAGGTTGATCCGTTTTTTCTGCGAGGTTTTCCGTCCACTCTAAGGCTTCGCGTGTTTCAGGATATTGCTCCTTTAGGTCTGCCAAGATGCTATCAATATCCATCACTTGCAGACGCTTAAGCGTATTCAGCTGTGAGGTGCTGTCGTCGCTTGCGACGGGGAGTTCCGTTGCAATAATCATCATCTTCATGATGACTGCGAGGCGAAGCGCATGCAAGATTTGCAACGTTTCGATGTCTTTGAATGAAGCGTCAGGGTCTGCACTTTTGAAAGCTTTTATACTGTTGAAGACATCCATTCGAATGCGTGTGGTCAGGTTGATAATTTGCGACACCCACGGCAAAGGTTTTAATGTCTGTGCGATGTGTAAGCAGCGCTCTGCAAGGAACGGCTCATTACCGCTAAGAGCGCGGCTAGCCCAGAAGCCTGGGTCGTAAAGACGGCCATAGCCTGTTAGGATAGAGAGGTTGGCTCGTTCCATAGTCACTTGCACAAGTTTAAAAATAGAGCGTGCACGCGCGGATGTTTTGAGGAGCGTTTCAAACTTTTCAGGGTCAATGGTCGCCGCGCGTCCTACGCCGTAGAAGATATTGGCGGTTGCGCCGAATTGCTGCAAGATCGCATTATGCGGAATAGCGCGGAGTTGGCGCGGGTTAAATGTTCCTGCGCCTGATTTAGCGCGTTTTGCCGCGCGTGACCCCGTGGGGATGAGCATATTTTGACCCAACCCGCCTAAGAGGGCGACATAGTTAGGGTCATCATACAGGCTTTCTTGTTCCGCCGTGAGGGTACGGAAGACATCCCAAGAAAAGTCTTTCTCTGTATAGAAAATATCGTCTTCAGCGTCAGAGCGGTCGGCATCACGGGCGAGGATAAGCGAGGCGACACTGGCTTTGGCCAGTTCGGGGGTTTGGAACCACATGTAGCCGTCGCCGCCTTGGAAACTTGTTTCGTGGCAGACATGTAAGTCGCGCTTTTCAAATTGACGGACAGCCCACGGGCTCATGACGTAATCTACGCGGTCTTTCATGTCGCCGGGATGTCCGCCGCGCCCCAGACCTTCGCCGTGGGTGTTGAAGATCAAGCTGGTGACATTCTTCATGCCGAATTTGTCCATTGCGCGGGCAAAATGCGAATGAAGGCGCTCAATAGCAAGGGTGGCAGGGATTTGACCCATGAAACGGCCTGCATCTGAGAAACCGGTCTGAATAGCAAAGACGCCGCGCTTGTTTATGTAATCACGGTATACATCGTTTGAGAGCATTTTCTCGATAATGCGTCCGCCATTATTGAGGGCTGATGCAGTCTCAAACAAAGGTGAAATATCCATATGCTTATCAACGCCGTAAAGACGGGCGAGGTAAAGCATACCAAGCGGGATGAGACTGTCTTCGCATTCGGCAATCAAGAAGCGAATAGGTGTTGTATCATCAATATATTTATGAATTTGCGCTGTTAAGATCATCTGCTGATGGGCAGTTGATTTTTCAAGTGCAAGTGAGGCGAAGTTTACGGGTTGTGGCTCAATATCTTGGGTAAGCTTTGATGCGCGCAATAATAAAGTGCGGCTATCGGTTGCTTCGCCTGAAATTTCAAAGACGGATTTTAGCGCGCTGACAACATGGCGAGAGTTAAGACGGAAATGAATTCGTGATGTGCCAAGGCCGAGAGCTTGCATTTGCCCTCTTAAGCTTACAAGGGCAATTTGGGTGTCTTTGTCAGATGTGTCTGTAACCGCGGCTGTGATTAGGTCTGTCGCGGCGTCGAGGTTTAAGAAGCGGCGCGTCGAGGCGCGGGTGAGGTTGTTCGCAGCTGCAACAAGATTTGTGGGATTGTTTAAATCCTCATTGAAAAGAGCCAAGTCACGCGCCGCACTTACACGAGCGTCTTTTAATTTTTCAATTAAAGTGGTGAGGCTTTCTGGCTGTGCATTTGGATTGTTAGCTGCAATTGTTTCGCTCGTATCAAAGTAGCGTTGCAGTTGCTGAAATTTTTCTTGTAGGCGTAACCGTATGGCGTCGGCCCAGCTAATATCTGTGCGTCCGTCAATATCATATCCAACCCAACTATATACATGGATGAGGAGAGGGGTTAGTTCCGTCCAACGGTCTGGAAAGGCCTCAAACGCAACATCAAGTACTGTGGTGTAAACGTCTTGTATAGCGACTTGGATGCGGTGGATGGCGGCTTGGGCATCTTCATGCTCTTCTTGCAATGTCGGTGCGCGTTTAGGTAGATATGGTAAGGTCTTTAGGCGGTCTTCATGTGCCGAGGTGTCGCTATCGGGGTGTGTTGCGATTTGACCCAAACATTCCCGAATATCGCGCGAGAGGGAAAAAGTTGGATGCGCTGTCAAGACGATGCCTTGTCCCGCAGATTCGATCCATGATTTAAAGGAATCAAACCCGTCTTTTGCACGTAATTTTGCGAGATTAACAATATCGTCTAAATCATTGCTATATTTATCTATTCCTGCACGTTGACCTAAGCGTTCCGCCCGTTCTAGAGCGGCTGTATCAGAGGTGTGTTTGACAAATTTTTCAATATCTCTAAACGCAATTTCACGGTCTTCGACTTTACGTGAAATATCATAAGCTAGCAACTTAATGGGGTTGGTTTGAGGGTCTTGACTCGTCAGTGATAGATGATCTTCTAATTGTGTATTAAGAAAATCTGTGAGAGCTTCATGTGTTAAACGGCGCATAAGCCTCTTTCTTATAAGAATGTCGCCATTTTAGCGGCGGTATCAAGCATCCGGTTTGAGAACCCCCATTCATTATCATACCATGATAGGACTCTTACTAGGCGTGTATTCATAACAACTGTTTCTTCCAGCACAAGGCTTGATGAGTGTGAATCATGATTGAAATCAATAGACACAGTCGGGTCTTCAATGGTTTGGAAAACACCCTTCAGCTCATTTGCTTCTGCGGATTTAAACGCTGCGTTAATTGATTCGACGTCAGCGTCTTTCTTGAGGTTAACCACAAGGTCGACGACAGAGACATTTGGCGTTGGAACACGGATAGCTTTACCGTCGAGCTTGCCCGCGAGTTCAGGCAAAACAAGTCCAATTGCTTTGGCGGCGCCTGTCGACGTTGGGATCATAGACATGGCGGCGGCACGGCCACGGTTTAAATTCTTGTGAACACCGTCAAGTGTTGGCTGATCGCCTGTGTAAGCGTGAATCGTTGTCATGAAGCCTGTCTCAATGCCAAAATTATCATGCAGCACTTTAACAACAGGGGCGAGAGCATTTGTTGTGCAAGACGCATTTGAAACAATGACATCATCTTTAGTTAGGGTGTCATGATTCACGCCATAAACGATAGTTTTATCCGCATTCGCACCTGGGGCCGAAATCAAAACGCGTTTAGCGCCAGCTTTCAGGTGAGCGGCGGCTTTTTCGCGGGCAGTAAAGATGCCCGTACATTCTAGAACAATATCAACCTTATTATCTGACCAGTCTTGTTCATCCAAATTGCGTATAGCTGTGACTTGGATAGGGCCATTGCCAATATCAATTGAATTTTCAGTATGAGTGATTTTTCCAGGAAATCGCCCATGAACAGAGTCATATTTTAACAGATGCGCAAGATTAGCGGTTGGAGCCAAATCATTTATAGCAACGATTTCAAGATCTTTACGACCACTTTCGTAAAGCGCACGTAAAATATTGCGTCCAATGCGTCCAAAGCCGTTAATTGCAAGGCGTGTCGTCATTTTGTCCTCATTCATTCATATAAATATTGTGTAGATAATCTGAACTGCATATAATGACAGCGCTGTCATTATGCAAGTGGCAATACTGTTGCGATTGAATTTTTCTAATCAGATGTCGCAGGTAGTTATTTTTACTTTGGCTCTCGACTTTATTACTTTTGTGCTTATTTCAAAGTTATGAGTTATGTACACATGTTAAAAGGTTATTCCAATGGATAAAAGCCAAGTTTATGAAGATGTATTGCCTGAGATAATGGCAGTCATTGACGGAGAGCCGTCTCGCACGGCACGCTACGCAACCGTGGCTTGCCTTTTGTCCCAAGCCTTTGATGATTTCTTCTGGACGGGGTTTTATGTGGTTGATCCACATAAGTCACAAGAACTTGTGGTTGGCCCTTATCAAGGGACTTTAGGCTGTCTGCGCATTCCGTTTAACCGAGGTGTTTGTGGGGCTGCTGCTGTGTCTAAAGTCACACAGATTGTTGAAGATGTGCATAGTTTTCCGGGGCACATAGCCTGTGATAGTGCGACAAATTCCGAAATTGTCGTCCCTGTTTTTGATGAGGATGGTCAGTTAGCCTCTGTGTTGGATGTGGACTCGACGCGAATTTCGACTTTTGATACTGTAGATCAAAAATATCTGGAACAGATATGTGCCAATCTTCTGAAGGGCGCCACTCAGGCCTAACTTAGAATATACGGCTTTTAATCTTGCTGTTAAGAGCTACGGCTTGGATCATTGAGGTGGTCTCTGACACATTCGATGGCCGCACGTGGTGTTGTAACTCTGAAAATTCGTGTCTTGATCCAATCAGGTGAAAACTCTTTCTCAACGATATGGTGGATGAGTGAGAGCATGGGTTGCCAATATTCATCATTATCAAGAAAGACGATTGGTTTTTGATGGAGGTCGAGCCGCATCCATGAAATTACTTCTACGACTTCTTCAAGCGTACCAATCCCGCCCGGTAAGGTAATGAAACCATCGGCTTCATCATACATCTGTCGTTTTCGCGTATGCATATCGGGAACGATACGGTGCGGGACATCCTTATAAACGCCTTCAATATCTTCAAGAAATTCAGGAATAATGCCAAGAACATTCCCGTCGTTTTCATGACAGGCCTTTGCAACAGCTCCCATAAGTCCAAGGCCCCCGCCGCCATAAACTAACCGGTATTTGTTCGCGGCAACCTCACGTCCCATCTCAGAGGCGAGTTGCAAATATCTTGGATCATTACCTGAGCTAGACCCGCAAAACACACATAAGCTATGTTGAGGTGATACTGTTTTGCTACGTGTCATAATATCTGCCTTATAACAATCTGCTGATTATACATTTACAAATGCTGTAAGCCCTATAGTAATTTTGATTGTCTAAATATAATTTAAATTGATGTTATCGTGAAGCTTAAATATTCTGTTATTCCTTTGTTGCTCTTAAGCCTTGCGGTTGGGATGTATTTTGTTTTCACAGCTGGGCGCATGGCGGTTGAAAGGTTGGTTCCTGATAGGGACAGTGAGACTCTTGCGTCATCGGAGGCGTCTGGGGCGAGTGAGCTATCCAATGCGCTGAACCAATCTGTCAGCCCCGCGATTTTCCGTATTATTTCCGAACGAAATAACCTTCTCAATGTTCGCGGTATTGCAGAGGCTGGCGTTGTTTTGTCCATTTTGGGAAATAATGAACGCCTGCAACAAATTCGTGTAGACGATGACGGTGTATGGGAGGCGGAAATTGATGTTTCAAACGACCCTGTTTTAGGCCTCTCATTGACGATGTTTTTAGAAGGAAGCCAGCGCGTAAATGGGGATGAATTATTACTTCGCATTATGCCGCCTAATAAAACACCTGACACATCGCTAAATGAGCCAATTGAAAGCCAATCTCCACTCATTCTTTTGACAGCTCCCGGCGGCCCATCGCGTGTCATTCTTACGCCCTTTGGGCGTCTGCCAAGTAATCAAGCTTTAACCCTTGGCCCCATTGAATATGATGATCTTGGAGGCGTAATATTTTCTGGTTTTGCAACCCGCGTTGGACGTGTGCGCGTGTTTGGCGACGGCGAGTTGATTGGAGAAAGCCGAGTCTCCGCGGATGGGCGGTGGTTCCTAATTGCAGGTGAGACGCTACCTCTAACCCCGTATAAGATTCGTGTGGAACTGCAAGAACCAGATGGAAACTTATCTGATATTAGAGTCGGTTTTCAGCGGCTACCACCTAATCGAAAGTCTGACGTTTCACCTTATGTACTTTTTAGCGAGGATGTTTGGCACGTTCGGCGAAACCTTGTCGGCGGTGGTGTGCAATATACGGCTATATTCTCACCTGATGCTGTTAACACAGAAACGACTGCTGAGGAGGCTCTTCAATAGAGAGGGCTTTTGAGGCGACTTATTCGCCAATCGATAGGGCTGCTGCGGAGCTGCTTTTCTGTTTGCTAACGACGCGTTTGAGGCGTTCTCCCCAAATAGAGGGAGCGGCGAGTAAGACAGGCGTGATAATCAAGGTTAGGATCGTCGCAAAGCTTAAGCCGCAGACAATAACATATGAAATAGGGGCCCAAATTGATGATGTGGATGTACCTTTCGTTGAAAAGGTTCCGTGAAAAATATCAGCTTGCCACCCTAACACTAGAGGCATGAGTCCGACGACAGTTGTGATGGTGGTTAAGAGGACAGGACGAAGTCTCTGCGCCGCTGTGCGAACGGCGGCATCTGCTGGGCTGTAATCATTTGCGATGAGGCGTTGGTAGGTATCAATCAAGACAATATTATTATTTACGACTATGCCTGCGAGAGCAAAGACACCCGTGCCACATAAAATCACGCTGACATAATGGTAGAATGTTAGCCCGAGTATAACACCGAGTAGAGATAAAATGACGGCCAGTAATGTTAAAAAGACATGGTAAAAGCTGTTAAATTGTAAAAGCAAAATCACAGCCATCATAAACAAAATAGCAATGGCGGCGGTTTGAAAGAAAACGGCTGCGGACGCATTTTCTTCATCTTGGCCTAAGAATTTATACTCAACTCCAAGAGGGAGGACATCCGTATTTTCGAACCATGTTCTTAGGTCGTCGACAATAATATTAGTCGCATAATCGGGTAGAGTATTAGCTTTTAGATCGTAGATGAGTTTTTGGTCGCGCCGTGTAATCTTGTCTTTTCGAGGTTTGGCCTTGCGCTTAACAACAGTAGAAAGGGGAATAGCGCCTTGGGGCGTTATAATGCGCAGAGTCTCCAACAGTTTTAAATTTCGAGAGCTTGACGGGTAGCGTATGCGAATATCGACTTCCTCATCCGCATCTAATGGGCGGTATTGGCCCACGAGGGCGCCGTCTGTAACAAATTGTATAGCAGCCCCAATGGTTGATATGTCTAAGCCAAGTCGCCCCGCTTCCTCACGATCAATTTGCAACTCCCATTCAATGCCCGGAACAGCGCGCGTGTCTTCTATATCAATGAGACCATCCGTTTGATTAAGTCTTTGCCGCACGCTTTCGGTTGCTGCCGCTAGCGTTACGGCATCATCAGATGAGAGCTGTATTTCTAGGTCTTTACCCACAGGCGGGCCGAAGGAGACGGACGTGACTTCGGTATAAACGCCCGGTATGTTTTTTACGGCGTCTCTAATATCGTCCATAATGATTTTAGCGGAGGGGCGTTCGACAAAAGGTAAGAGTTCTGTGAAAATTCTAACAACCGCGTCGCCCGGAATGTTTGATGGGCCAGTTATAGCCGCTCCGCCCTCACTGGAGCCGACTGCTCCAACCCCTGCGATAGTATAAAAGGAGCGGATGCCTTCAATCCCGTCAATGCGGCGTTCTATCTCTTGTGCAAGTGCCAAGTCTTGATCAGCGGTTCCGTTTCCACGCGCTCGGGCGATGACATAAACTTCGAAGCCTGGGTCATTGTTGAAAAATTCAACGGGTTTAGGCGTGTCACCACTGAGGGAGGCCGAAAAGGCCATAATAATAAGGGTCGACATTATAGCCGTCGCCGCAATAACGAGGGACGGAACCGTGACTAGGAATTTTATCAAGCGAATATACAGGCCTGTTAGCCCGCCAATTTTCGCGGGGTCACCATCAGCACCAGAGAGAGCTTTCATTTTATCAACGTCTTTTGTAATCGTTCTTGGGCCGATAAATGCTCCCATCGTTGGAAGAAATATAAGGGCCATAACTAGGGAAGATGACAGGACAAAAATCATCGTTTTCGGGAAGAAGGCCATATATTTACCTGTAACGTCATCCCAAAATAAAAACGGTATGAAGGCGGCGAGGGTCGTGGCTGTGGACGATACAATTGGCCAAAACATCCGCTTGCCTGCGAGCGTATAGGCGGCGCGGCGGTCTAGGCCTTCAGCGAGTTTTCGGTCGGCATATTCGACAATAACAATAGCGCTATCGACAAGGACACCGACGGAAAGGATGAGGCCGAACATGATCATCATGTTTAATGTTTCGCCTTGAATTAAGAATAAAAATAGCGCCATCATGAAGCTTGCTGGTATCGCCCACCCGACGAATAATGCTGACCTTAAGCCCAGCGCGGCAATGCAAACGATAAAGACTAAGACGACGGCATTGACGATTGATGAAAAGAGTGAGGTGACCATTTCATAAATCTGCTCTGAGGAGTCTTGACTGAGAGTTACATTGATTGTTTCTGGCCAATTGGCTTGAGAGGTCTCGCCGTCAATAAGGGCTCGAACTTTTTCGATGGTTTTAATAACGTTTTCACCTTGTCGTTTAGTGACCTCGATTGAAACGGAACTTTTTCCGTTAAATTGTGCGTAGGTTTCTATATCTTTAAACCCTTCGCGAATGACGCCTAAATCCTTAATGCGAATGACGCTGCCATTCTGGTTTGTTCGCACAACAAGCTCTGATAGAGCGGCCGCATTATCAATTAAGCCAGGGAGTTTTACATTAAATTTTCCCGAGTTGGTTTCAAGGCTACCCGCTGTTATCAAAGCATTGTTTGTTGCGACAGTTTGGGCAATCTCACCAAAAGAAACACCAGAGCTGTCAAGTAACGCGGGGTCGAGAACAGCTTCGAGAACGCGCTCTCTTTCACCAGATATATTGGCTTCAAGAATGGACGAAATAGATTCAAGTTTTTGCTGTAAGTCCTTGGCTCTACGTTGTAATTCTCGGTCGGGAGCATCTCCGTAAAGATTGACGATGATAATAGGAAACGTCGCTGTATTAAGCTCTTCAACAATAGGCTCGCGGGCTTCGCTGGGAAAATCTGCTCTCGCACGATCAACTTTTTCTAAGACATTGCTGATGGTTTGATCGGCATCAAAAGACGCGTTGAATTCCAGCACGACCGCTCCGACAGACGTTGCGGCTATTGCGTTCATTTGTTTTAAGCCCTCAACAGATTTCAATTCTGTTTCCATGGGACGGATAAGGAGTCGCTCACTATCCTCTGGGGAGACGCCCGGAAGAACGACTTGCACATTGATAAAAGGAACGGGAATGTCGGGTTCGGCATCGAGCGCTAATTGCTTCATGGCAACAATTCCGCCGAGCACCATAAAGATCATAATGCCGATGGTGATACGCCAGTTTTTTACCGCAAAGTCGACTATGCTCGTCATGACTATTGGCCCAGTGAACTGTCTATTGTGGTGCTAACTTTCGTGCCGCTAGAGACAAAATCTTGACCTTTAATAATGATGCGGGTGTATTCAGGTAGTCCTGTCACCCACACGCCAGTTTCATCTTCGTCAATCGTCGTTGTTACGGCAAAGTGAACATAGTCATTATCATCTACATAACGAACACCTATATCTCCTGCGTCATTAAGGGCGAGGATACCCGCAGGGATATGCTGCGCTAGTAGCGTATCTTTACTTGATAATCGTACATTGGCCGTAACCCCAGCCTTTAAGGCCATCTTTGGATTGGGTACGGTGACTTCACTTCGGAAGCTTCGAGTGTTAGCTGAGGCTAAAGCTTCGATACGTCTGAGTGTGCCGGTGACAGTTTCACCTGTTGCAAGGGTGATATTTGCGGTTTGACCCGTCTTTACACTTCCGACCTGATTTTCAGTGAGCTGCACAGCGACGATTAATGGGTCAAGCTCCACAACGAGTCCGCAGGCTTGACCCGCGGACAGGAAATCACCCACATGGGCGTCCTGATGTTCAAAGATGCCTCTAAAGGGGACGAGCATGTTAACATTGCTACGCTCGACCTCTGCTGCCTTCAAAGACGCCGTTGCAGCGTCAACGTTTGCTTTAAGGCTCGCGACCTGTGTTTCTGAACGAAAGCCACGTTCCGCAAGTTTGACCGCCGCTTGATATTCCAAATCTGCACGGGTCAATTGGGCTTTCGCTTGTTCAACGCGAGCGTCTCGCTCATTTACGCTTTGAACGCACATTACGTCCCGCTTGTTGACAATCTGACCTTCGCGCAGAGGCGTGTGGGTTACGACACTCGCTGTGTTGGCCTTGACTCTGACCTGTCGATTAGCTTCGGTTTGTCCGAAAAGCTCTAAAACAGGCTGTCGTTGCGACGCGGTTCTTTGTGCAACCAGAACCGTCGGTAAGGCGGCGTCTTTTGACGGCTTGGGTGAAGAGACAGTTGAGGCTATAGGCCCATCTGAAATATTATTGAAAACAAACCATAGCACAAGCAAGATGCTGGCCGCTAAAGCAATGATTTGTGAACGCGTAATCTTCATGAGTTTCTTACATCTGTCTTGAATCGTTCGTATCTACTATCAGTATATAGCAGCGATATAGTTTATTCATAGATGAATAAATAGTCGGTTTTTCGCATGTAAGCCATGCAGTTTCGGTTGGAGTGTTTTTTTTCAATCTCTTACTCTATATTAGTCATATGAAAATTGATAAGGCTTGCAGGTCTAGATGGAGAGTTCCTACATAATGCCTGAAAACATCACCTTTATGCCCCCACTTTGGATGCGTCCGTCGATGGTTCAAACCGGCTTGGCTAGTCTAAAGTTTCGCAAAAAGGGCCGCACAGCGTTAGAGGCCGCGAGCCGTGAGGACATTCTTTGCACGCCAGAAGGGGTAAAGCTTAAAGCGGTCATCAGTGAACCGACGTCAGACACGAGCCCGATTGTGATTTTCATTCACGGTTGGGAAGGAAGCTCGGATAGTACTTATGTGATCTCAGCCGCGCGGCGAGTCTATGGGCGCGGAGTCGGGGTTGTACGCCTTAATTTGCGCGATCATGGAAACACTCATAACCTGAATGAAGGGGCCTTTTACGCGACCTTATTTGATGAGGTTTTTGATAGTGTTAAAATGATCTGCGAGCGTTATGAAAAGCGCCCTGTGATATTGGTGGGCTTTTCACTGGGTGGGAATTATGTGCTGCGTGTCGCGCGGAGGCTGGCCAAGGTCGGTATTGGGAATCTAGACCATATACTCGCCGTAAGCCCTGTGATTGATCCCGCGTCGTCAAATCCGTCGCTTGATGATAACAAGCTCATTCGGTCATATTTTTTGAGAAAGTGGAAACGCTCTATGCGGTTAAAACAAGCGGCTTTCCCTGATATTTATGACTTCTCTGATGTTTTAGGCATGACGGATATTATGAAGATGACGGATATTACAATCACACGCTTTACGGATTATCCTGACGCGATGACCTATTTTGCCAGCTACAGTATTGCGCCTGATGATTTAAAGGATTGCCCGACGGCCCTGAGGATTATAGCGGCTAAGGACGACCCTGTTGTTCCCATGCGCTTTTGTGAAAGCTTAAACTTAAACGATAAAGCGCATCTTTATATGTGGGACCATGGCGGCCATAATGGATTTTTTCATAGCTTGACGGGACCTACAGGCTATGATGTTGTATTGGGACAAATATTGGACGGATATTGCTCATGAGTATGTTTAAAATGGTGGTAGGGCTTGGGTTGCTGATTGTTGGTTTATTGTTCTTACTGGGTCTAAAGTCTCAAAAAGGTGAGGCGAAAGGGCTTTTAAAAGGGCGACTTTCTGATTGCGGTTCCGCTCCTAATTGTGTGTCGAGTGAAGCTGATACGCAGCCCGAAAAAGAGGTGCCTCCGTTTAAGGCTAATTTACGTGAGGTGCGCGCCGCTATCATTACAACAGGGGGCACAATTACGCGGGAACAAGATGGCTATATTTCCGCGACATATATGTCTAAATTGTTTAAATTCGTTGATGATTTTGAAGTCCGTGATACGGGGGCAGGAGTTATTCATGTCCGGTCATCCTCGCGCGTTGGGTTTTCAGATAGAGGCGTCAACAGAAAACGTGTTAAAGCTATTCGAGACGCCCTTTCTGTGAAAATTTCTGCGTAAGTTCGTAGCCAAATTAAACAAAGTGACCAACTAAAACAAAGTATAAGTGGCATAAATATTACAGTATGAGCCATAAACGGCTTAAGAATAGATTTGAAAGGGTTTCATATGGCTTTAGGTAAGGTTGATCATGCGAAGGTTAAATCTCTCGTCTCGGAACTTCTCGTTGCGTTAGGCGAAGATCCTAAGCGAGAGGGACTGCTTGATACACCTCGACGTATTGCTGATTATTGGCAAGAATTTCTCGAATATGAACCTGGAAAGCTAGATACGACTTTTGCTGCGGTAAAGCACGATCAAATGGTCTGTGTAACTGGGATGCGTGTTTGGTCTATGTGCGAACATCATATGCTACCGTTCTGGTGTGATGTTTCGATTGCTTATATCGCTGATGATAAAGTTCTAGGCCTCTCAAAATTTGCTCGTATTGCACATAAACATGCACACAAGCTGACCCTTCAAGAACAGCTCGTGTCAGGCATTGCGGATGAATTAATTGATATTTTAGGTACGGATGATGTCGCAGTTATGGCAAAGGGTGAGCATTTATGTATGACAGCTCGTGGTATTAGAACCCCTCATCGTATGATTTCATCAGCTCTAAATGGTCAATTCCATAATGCCGAACAACGGGCTGAGTTTTTTAGTCTTGTAAATAGTGGATTGAGTTGAGCTGTATAAATGTTCGAACACCTGATATACGACCGATTGTTCTGTATATAGAACGATTGTTTGTTATATAGTCTATTGAATTTTGGCATGAGAGTGATTATGTCACTTTCGAAGAATGCTGTGGCTCCTGCCACACTGACGCTATTATGAGAGTTCCTATGAGTACTACCGCCGCACCTGTAAAAAAGGTCAACCCTAATGCTCCGACAGAGGAGACGGTCTTATCGGTTGAGCATTATACGGATCGCCTTTTTTCTTTTACTATCACCCGTCCATCGAGTTTCCGGTTTCGCTCTGGTGAATTTGTTATGATTGGACTTCCCGTTGAAGAGGGGCAGAAACGCCCAATTATGCGAGCTTACTCTATCGCAAGCCCTGCGTGGGATGATAAGTTAGAGTTTTATTCCATTAAAGTTCCAGATGGGCCTTTAACCTCTCGCCTACAAAAGATCAAAGAAGGGGATACTATCCTCCTAAGTAAAAAGCCTGTGGGCACTTTGGTATTGGATGCGCTACTTCCCGGTAAGCGATTGTATATGTTTTCGACGGGAACAGGCATTGCGCCGTTCGCGAGCCTTATTCGTGATCCTGAAACGTATGAGCGTTACGATGAAGTTATCCTAACACATACTTGCCGTCAGAAGGCTGAGTTATCTTATGGGTTAAAACTTGTAGAAGAGTGTAAAAATGACCCGCTAGTCGGTGAAATGATGGGGGGGAAGTTGCTTCATATCACAAGTCTGACGCGCGAAGAATATCCGCTTAAGGGACGCATCACGAGTTTGATTGAAAGTGGTGATTTATTCGAGAAAGCAGGTGTTCCGAAAATGAACCCAGAAACTGATCGAGTTATGATTTGTGGATCTATGGATATGATCAATGATACAAAAGCTATTTGTGAGACTTTTGGTTTACGTGAAGGGTCAAACTCTCAACCTGCTGAACTTGTGGTCGAAAAGTCATTTGTCGGCTAGGTATTAGCGTGATTTGTTTAAGTCAAGCCGGTGGAGTTTCCATCGGCTTTTTTATTATTTAGTTTTGACCGAAATCTCCGAGGGACAAGAGCGATACTTTTATTGAAAAGCCTGATGACCCGCGCGTTACGTCATTCGTCAAATTTGTAGCATTGTAGTTAAATTCGATACGCGTACAATCATCATCATAAATAAGGCCGTAGATCTGGCGGCGAACACTATTTCCGTCGAGGTCATAGGTCAGACCTCCTCTGACGCTCCAATTGTCAGTGAGGTTTACCGTTGCCACGCCTTGTATCTCTTCTTCTGGCGCGTCAGGGTCTGATGACAGGAGGCGGGTTGCGGAGTCGACTCTGAAATAACGGCCACTTAAAGATATGCGTTCACCGCTATAGCTTAGGCTAGAGTCAATACGGCGTAAGGCATTATCATCATCATCATAGCGTAAACGAGTTGTGGACTTAAGCCGTCCATGTAAATCAAGTTCAAACAAGCCCACAAGGTCGGACGTGTCTCCATTCAAGCCTGATCCCAATTCAAAATCTTCTTCGGTTGCAACATTATCAGCGTAGCTTTGCCCGACAAATAGCTTCGCACGACTGTGATTCCAATCAGCGATAAATGACGCGCCCGCATCGGCCCGAAACCCCTCGCGCCAGAAATCAAATCCCGTCGACTTATTGTTCGCAAAGAGAAGTGTGTGGTCGAAATCTACATCAAAACCATCTTGAATGAGTGAAATTTCATCTCCATCATTGTTGATGATCGTGAAATCTTCTTGCCGTCCATCACCGAAACTCTCAGTGATCTGTACACGCGGTTCAATAATAAAGTTGACCCCATTGCCATGTTTTATAAACGGATAACGAATGTCGACACCAACTTGTCCAAGTTCACGCGAAAAGCTATCAACGTCAATTGCACTACCGTCATCATTCTCGGCTTCAAAATCAAAGATATCATAACGGGCAAAGCCGAATGGTTTTACCTCTACACCTCCGGGTGCGATGAAGTTGCGGCTCCATTCGAGGCCAGCTGACCCGCGGGTATAGTCGGTTCCAACTTGCCGCGTGAGCATGGTGAAGTCACCAGACGCTTTCAGATTTCCTCCAACAATTGGATCTTTTATGTGGTACTCAGCTTGAACCTGAGGCGCGACAATAGGCAAGGTTCCGTCATCGATGTTGTTAGCGGTGAAAGTCCCATCGTCATTTTCTAAAATTGAGCTTCTCAGGTCTTGAAACCCATAAGTTGATGTTGAGAAACGGAAATTCTCGCCTTGACCGATTAAGAAGGCTTGAGAAATTAACCGACGACTACTGGCTTCATATAAACCAAATTTATCGGGGCGCTCGTCGAGATCATATATGTCGAGATGGAAATCATCGGTCGCAGCTTGGAAGCCAGCACCCCAATTCCAATTTTCATTAATATTGAAGGCGGCGTTGGCGAAGGTATGCGATCTTAGTCTCCTGCCGAGAGGGGCTTCTTCAGGGTTTGTAAAGAGGGTGGGGTCATTGAAATTTTGTCCATCATTATCAAATATGCTACCATAGGCGGCGCTACCTTCAATATTAATTTCGCCGCTATAGAATTTGCGTCTGTAACGATATTCTAAGAGTGGGTTGACCTTCGTGAAAATACGGGGGCTTAGGGTGAGTTCAGAGTGATCATCAATGGCCCAATAATAAGGCGTTATTGTTTCAACACCCCGTGAGCCAGATAGCCCGACGAACGGGTTGAGCCAACCGCTAGCTCTATCGACGCTTGGGTCTGGATGGGCAAGATACGGCGTGTAAAACACGGGTATGCCGAGAAGCTCAAAGACGGCATTGTTGTAAATGATCGCGTTCTTACTTTTGTCTTGCCTAACTTTGCGGGCTTTAAGCTGCCATGTTGGGCGTTTGGTTTCGCCGTTTTCCAGGCAAGGTTCGCAGGCTGTGTAGTAAGCGTTATAGAGTTCTATTTCGTCTTCTGATGTTCGTGTCGCGAGCGCGGCGCCTGTAATGCCACCATTCGCCAGACGAGCTGTAAAGTCTGTGGCTGTTCCTGCTTCAAGTTCATTGGAAAGCTCTAGCTTTTCTGCATATTGAACGGATCCATCTGCATCTATTAATACGACGTTGCCAAGAGCAACAACGCGGCCTGTATCTAGGTTGTAAACAACTTTGTCGGCCCGTAATGTGCGGTCCTGATAGCGACCTTCAACGTCACCCTTGACGGTTATTACCTGTCCTTCTTCATCATTGATGAGTTCATCGGCGTCAAGATAGATGATGTTAGGGTCACGAAAGGGGCTGTTTTCCGCGAGATCAAGCGCGCGAGTAGTTCCAGTGGCCGTGTTTTGTAATGTGGCTTGAGCCGATGCTAAAGTCGGCAAGCTCAGTCCGTTTAATAAAAAAGCTGACATAGTCGCTAGTTTTAAATGGACAAATGATATTCTCACGGTTCGGCCCCCTGACTCGATTGGACTTGTAATAGCTAATGGATGTGTCGTGGTCTATTAAATTATCTATGTCCATATCCAAGATGATAATTTTTGTTAAGAATAGGAGGGATAGCTGCAAAAAAGCAACAAATTACCCCTCATTAGCGCACGGGTAACGGTGGATAGCCTTTCCAGCGTTTAACCGTTTTCATCACGAGTGAGCTTTTAATTTTTACCACATGGGGCAGGGCAGCAATTGTGCGTCTGTAAAGCTGCTCATAATCTTGCGTATCTTGAGACGCGACCTTGAGGAGATAATCTGCGTCACCCGTCATGAGGTGGCATTCGAGGACCTTGTCACTGGCGAGAGCCGCCGCTTCAAATTCAGCGAGAGCAGCATCAGATTGGCTCTCAAGAGAAACCTCAAGATAAAAGGTCATCGCATAGCCGAGAGCCGTTCCGTTGAGGCGGGCGGCATAATATTCGATGAGGCCTGCTTTTTCGAGCTGACCAATACGTCGATGACAGGCAGAGAGAGATAGTCCGACCTTTTCGGCCGTTTCCGCAATAGGGACTCGGCAATTACTTTGCAGGAGCGTCAGTATTTTTCTGTCTATATCGTCAATCATGAGAATTTTTCCGAATATTTTAATATAAATCGTATATTGTCCTGTTTTATGAACATTTTCAACGAAAATTGCAAACCTCTCCAATGCGAAGTTTGGTAGACATGACGCAAAGCAATTTATGGAGTCTCTCATGCATATTGGCGTGCCTAAAGAAATTAAGAATAATGAATTTCGGGTTGGTTTAACCCCCGAAAGCGTTGCGGAGCTCGTCCATGTCGGACAGACTGTCAGTGTCGAAGCCAGTGCAGGTGCAGGTATCGGCGCGTCTGATGACGAGTACCGCGCCGCAGGTGCAACAATTATTGATACGGCGGCGGAAATTTTCGCGACAACGGATATGATTGTGAAAGTCAAAGAACCACAAGCCAATGAATGCGCCATGTTACGCGAAGGGCAAATCCTTTATACATACCTCCACCTCGCGCCAGACTTGCCGCAAACAGAGGCGCTGATTAAATCCAAAGCGGTTTGTATTGCCTATGAAACGGTAACGGACGATTCGGGTGAACTCCCGCTTCTTAAACCCATGAGCCAAGTGGCGGGCCGCCTTGCGGTGCAAGTCGGGGCCACGGCTTTACAAAAGACCAACGGTGGACGCGGTATGCTCCTCGGTGGTGTTCCGGGTGTAGCCCCTGCGAAAGTTGTGATTATTGGCGGCGGTGATGTTGGTTTTAACGCCGCGCAAATGGCCGTTGGCCTGCAGGCCGATGTCACAATCCTTGACCGTAGCGCCCTTGTGATGGAGCGCTTGTCGCATTATTTTGGAGCGCGTGCCAAAGTCGTCCGCTCAACCCCTGCTGTCCTTGCCGACCTTATCACCACAGCCGATATGGTTGTTGGAGCGGTTTTAATTCCGGGTGCCGCAGCGCCGAAGCTCATTACGCGTGATATGTTACCCTCCATGATGGACGGATCTGTTCTTGTGGATGTTGCGATTGATCAAGGCGGCTGCTTTGAAACGTCTAAAGCCACTACTCACGCCGACCCAACCTATGTGGTTGACGGTGTGGTGCATTATTGCGTCGCCAACATGCCGGGCGCTGTGGCCCGTACGTCAACTTATGCACTTAATGCGGCCACGATTGGTCACGCGAAAAACATTGCGCGTTTTGGCTGGAAAGAGGCCCTCCGCCGTGATCCTCACTTGCTGAACGGATTAAACGTTTGTGGCGGGAAGCTGACCTACGCCGCCGTCGGTGAAGCCCACGGAATTGAAAGCGTTGATCCTAAGTCCTGTTTGTAGGGAAAATATATGGCCCAAAGCCGCTCACCCCGCTGAAGGGCGGGGGCAAGCCTATCTTAGCTATAGATTCCCGCCGTTGCGGGAATGGATGGAGAAGAGGTCGCGGGAATGCACGGATATTTAAAATCACCAAGATATATCCACGCCCTTAAAACATGCGTTATCTTAATCTCGTTCCGATCACACGGACGGTGATGTGCACGTTAACTTCATTGTGGTTGGACGGTTGGTGCTATAATCAGCAAGCCTAACGAGCCTGCTAGAATAGCCGAACGCCCTGTAACTGCGAGAGAGATACTCAAAGTAAGGTGAGAGCTGTGATGACCTAGACCAGACCGTTGTCTAGGGCCTTTGAAAAAGCCAACCGTTGCGAAGGACTTTTCGTTTATTCGGAAGGGTCAG